>NZ_CP021323.1:1200000-2400000 GCF_002155145.1 Kushneria konosiri | reverse complement strand
TACACCTCCTCTCGCCTTCGCCACCCCAGCGAACGCCTCGGGGCTCAGCGCCAGCGTCTCGAGGATCTCGAGACGCGCCTGACTCGGGCAATGCACTATCGTCTTGAACAGGCACGCCAGCGATTGACCAGCGACCAGTCACGATTACAGCAGGTCTCCCCCGAGCGAGCACTGAAAGATCGCCGCGAGCGTCTGGAGGCGCTGGCCGAGCGCCTGCTGGCAGCCCCCGAACGACAGATCAACACGCAGCGTCAGCGACTGGAGGGCGTGATGCGGGAACTCAACGCCGTCAGTCCGCTGGCCGTACTGGGGCGGGGCTACGCGATTCTGGAATCGTCCTCAGGCGTGGTGCGCCGCTCAAGCGACACCACCCCCGGTGAGGTGCTCACGGCCCGTCTGGGCGAGGGCCGACTGAAGGTAGAGGTGAAACGCCGATTGAAGCGCTGATCACGTCTGTTCTGCGGTGTATAACGGCTTGAAGCTGTTGGGGTCGAGCTCATGGCGGGCGAGCAGCTTGTAGAAATCGGTGCGGTTGCGCCCGGCAATACGCGCGGCCTGGGTGACGTTGCCTTCGGTGATCTTGAGCACCTTGACCAGATAGCCGTGCTCGAAACCGGCCCGCGCGGCATTGAACGATGGCAGCGCGTTATCTTCAGAGGCCAGCGCCTGTGCCACCAGCGCATGCGCGATGATCGGTGCGCTGGAAAGCGCCACGCACTGTTCCACCACGTTGACGAGCTGGCGCACGTTGCCCGGCCAGGCATGAGACGCCAGCAGATTGATCGCCTCCTTCGAGAAGCCCTTGACCGAGGGCTTGTGACGATCGGCCGCCAGCTCCAGGTGATAACGCGCCAGAATCGGAATGTCTTCCGGCCGTTCACGCAGGGCCGGCAGACGCAGGTTGACCACGTTGAGACGGTAAAAAAGATCCTCGCGGAAGGTCCCTTCGCTCATCGCAGCATTGAGGTCGCGATGGGTGGCCGAAATCACGCGGACATCCACGTCAACGCTCTGGGTACTGCCCAGCGGCCTGACCTGACGCTCCTGAAGCACCCTGAGCAGCTTGACCTGCAGTGACATGGGCATGTCACCGATTTCATCAAGAAAGAGCGTGCCCCCGTGCGCGGCCTGAAAAAGCCCCTCATGGGCGTTGACGGCGCCCGTAAAAGCACCGCGGGCATGGCCGAACAGCTCGCTTTCCAGCAGCTGCTCGGGTAGTGCGCCGCAGTTGATGGCAATGAAGGGAGCATCGGCGCGCGCGCTGGCACGATGCAGGGCACGTGCCAGCAGTTCCTTGCCGGAGCCGGAGGGGCCGGAAAGCAGCACGCTGACATCGCTGCCGGCCACCCTGCCTGCCTGTTCAAGCACCTGCTCCATGACGGTGCTGCGGGTAATGATATCGCGCCGCCAGGCCGGATCTGCTTCGCCGCTGGCCGGTGAGGTCTGCATCAGGGCCTCATCGACCAGTGCAAAGAGTTCGGTGCGATCGATGGGCTTGGTCAGAAAGCCGAACACCCCCTGACGAGTGGCACTGACGGCTTCGGGAATGGAGCCGTGCGCGGTCAGGATAATGACCGGCAGGCCCGGGTGGCGGGACTGAATTTCGCCAAACAGCGCCATGCCATCCATGCCATCCATACGCAGATCCGACAGGATCAGATCGGGGCGCTGCTGTTCTACCAGTGACAGTGCCTGGGCACCGCTTTCAACGGTACTGACCCGATAGCCACGGCTTTCAAGACGCATACCCAGAAGCCTCAAAAGGCTTGGATCATCGTCGACCAATAGCAGATGGGCAGTTTTCACGTGGTTCTCCTTGCACACCCGGCGCGCGAGGAGTGCTCAGGGACTCTGCCTGGCGTTCATGCTCTCCTCTATCGCGGTCAGGGCGTCCAGTTTCTTTTTGAGCTCGGCATTTTCCTGTTCCAGCGACTGAATCTGCTGGCGCTGCCGGCTGCTACCCTGATTGCTGCGATTATGCTGTGCATCCAGCCTGGTTTGAAGTCTGGATTGAATCTCGATGCGACGTTCCAGATCGCGCTGCCACTGCTGGAGCAATGGCCGAATGCTTTCAGGTGCCTCGGAGGTATAGCGCTTGAACAGCGCAAGCCCCTTGGGCCAGTGTTCAGCGTCATCCTGAGAGAAGACCACCGCACGGGCCAGACCTCCACGAGGCGTGTCGCTACCCATGTATTGAAGCACTTCATCGCGCCACTGCTGTGTGCCGGTCTGCGCAGAGCGACCAAAGGCTACCCACGTCGGCAACAGGCATTCATCGTCCACCATGGTGGGAATGCCACGGGTGATGCACTCCTCGGAGGCGCCGGAGACGCGATCATCCATCATGGCGCAGCCGCCCAGCAGCATGGTGGCCATCAAAAGACTGCCCGCGATCAGATTGTGCTTCATTGTCATATCCTTGCCAGTGCCGCCTTTTCCCTTGCGGCCCGGGGTACAGAGGGGGTGTCCTGTGAAGGCTCTTCCACGATCCAGGGAAGTATCAGCTCAAAGCAGACTTCACAGCCGTTGATTGAATCCTCAACCAGACTCAGCGTGCCATGTTGCGCCCGCGCGCTTTCGGCTGCCACCGACAGCCCGATACCGGACCCCTTGAGCGGCCCCTTGCGCTGCGAGCTGCCCTGATAGAACGGCTCAAACAGATGGTCACGGTCACGTTCGTTGATCGGCTGGCCACTGTTGGCCACATCCAGCGTCAGATGATTCTGATCGGCGCTCGCCGAGATGTAGAGCCGCCCTTCATCGTCACCATACGCGATAGCGTTGGACACTAGGTTGTCCAGAATGCGCGCCGTACGTGCACGATCGGCCTGCCAGTACAGCGGTGCACGACGCTCTTCCACTACCATGCCCTTTTGCTGCAGGGCCAGGCGATGCTTGGACAGCACCTCATGAATGACGTTGGCAACGTCAAAGCGCGTCACGTTGAGCCGACGATTTTGCTGCAGCAGGTTGTAGTCCAGCAGCTGTTCGATCAGCGTTTGCAGTTCCTGACCGCTTTCATCAATCAGCAACACGATTTCGCGCTGGCGCTGTGACATTTCACCGACCACACCATCGGCCAAAAGTCCCGACCCTTCACGAATGCTGGCCAGCGGTGTCTTGAGCTCATGGGACATGTGACGCAAAAACTGCTGCTTTTGTTCCTCGAGCTCCTTCAAGCGGGCCGAGAGCCATTCAAGACGCTCTTCCAAATTGACCAGCTCCAGCGGGCCCTGAATCGGGCGGGTTTCTTCGGTTTCCCCACTGCCCCCGATGCCGAGAATGCGCTGTTCGAGCTGGCGAATTGGGCGAATGATACGCCAGGTGAAAAAGAGGATCAGCACCAGACTGAACGAGACCAGCGCCAGCGTGGCCTGCCAGAGATGGGTCGTCACCTGGCTTGCCTGAGTGCGAATCTCATCAATGCGGGCATCGACCTGACGGCGGGTTGCCTCGGCCAGCGCCTCCGTACTGGACGTAAAGCGGCTGAACTCGGAAAGCTGAGCGCTGAGGCTGTTTTCACCGGGCGTGGGCAGGGTCTCCAGCACGGTGAGCTGCTGGCGCAATGACTGTATCAGCGGGCTGTCACCCATGAAGGCGGCATGTTCGTTGAGCAGATCGCTATAGCGCGCGCGGCGCTCACCATAGATTTCCAGCAGACTTTGATCATCGAGCACGGCGTACTGACGGGCGCTTCGCTCCATATCCGTGGAAAGATTGGTCAGCTGACGGGCACGGCGTGTTTCATCAACCGCCTCGCGGGCACTGACGTCTGCAAGCTCTGAAAGCTGTGAAAAACTCTGACCGGCGAGATGGATCAAAACGCCGATCGGCAGCATGACCAGCAAAAAGGCGGTCAATACCTGCTGAAGAAGGGATCGAGGGCGCCACCGACGCTTTATTCGAGAAGCCATGAGTTGACAGTCTCCGACAGGCGAGCCGTTAAATAGAATCATCTGGAATGCGGGAGAGAATAACCGATATTCTCACCGTTCGATAACGTCCGTATACATTTTTAACTCATTCAGTTTCATTGATCTTGAAAAAATAAAAAAAAAGCCGGCAGGGCCGGCTCTCAACATACGCAGGGAACTGAAGGGTAATGTAGTGACAGATTCTGACCGCCTGACCGTGCAGAAACTGGCACCGGGGGCCTGTAAAGGCCCGAAGCCACGCTATCGAGATTGGCAGTCAGGTTTTCGATAGCGTCTGCGGCTTCTTCATGATCAAAGACACCGCCAGGCGCCGTCTCTGAAAATCGAATCAGGATGGCATCCATGCCATGGCCATAATGGCCTGATGCCTCCTTTCATGGGTCCTCCGACAGCCCGATTGCAAAAGGTGCTCTTCCTGAGAAGGATCTCATCCTGAGAACGTCCTGATGACATATCGCGCCGCCATAAAAGAACATAAGCCAAAGTCGTGCCAAAAACCTTAAAAAACATAAAAAACAATAACTTGTAAAAATTCACATCAAGCATCATGGAGATCAAAAGGCTCACGAGCCGTCGCAGGTCACATAATCGTTGCCATATGGCGACAACCTAGGCCATAAAAACATCAAGCCATTGATTTATAAAGACTTTATGTTGTCTCCATAGGCCGACAAACATGATGTTTTGTTGTCTCAAAAATACGACAGCACCCATTTCATGCCTCAGCGCTTCGCGCCGGACGCCCCGGAGGGGGCCAATATCTTGAGCAACACACGCGAATTGCGCTGCGGATTGTAATTCTGGCGTCGTCTTTCAGGCAGCGATTCGACATCGGCCGTCTCAAAGCCCCGCTCCAAAAACCAGTGCAGGGTATGGGTGGTCAGGGCGAACAGTGAGGATAACCCCTTTTCTCGAGCACGCTGTTCGACGCCATCAAGCAACAGATCGCCACGCTCACCACCACGGTAGCTGGTATGTACCGCCACACAGGCCAGCTCACCACTACCGGCTTCCGGATAGGGATACAGTGCCGCGCATCCGATCACCATGCCGTCACGCTCGATGACCACATAGTCATCGATTTCCTGCTCAAGGCGCTCACGCGAACGCGCCACCAGCATGCCCCGCTCTTCCAGCGGCCGCAGCAGTTCGAGCAGTCCGCCGATGTCGTCGATGCGGGCACCGCGAAGCTGCTCGTAGCGCTCGCGAGTGATCATGGTGCCGACCCCATCACGGGTAAAGAGCTCCGCCAGCAGTGCATCCCGGTCCTGCCAGGACACCAGATGGGTTCGCCCAACGCCCTGACGCGCAGCATCACAGGCAATATGCACATGCTCGGCAAGCTCTGCATTCTCGTGCTGACAGACCAGAGCCTGGGCCTCCTGCAGATTCGGCTGACGCATCAGCCGGCCCTGGGGGCTATATAACCCGCCGGCACGTCCGACGATGATCAGCTTGTCGGCCCCCAGTGCAATGGCGGTATGGCGGGCGATATCGGCGGCATCCAGATCAAAGACTTCCCCGGTGCTGGAATACCCCAGCGGCGGCAGCACTACCAGCGAGCGTTGATCCAGCAGGGTACGAATGGCGTCACTGCGCACCCGACGCACCTCGCCGGCGCGCAGGAAGTCGATGCCCTCTCGAATGCCCAGCGGCTTGGCCATGACCAGATTGCCGCTGATGGCGTTGATTTCGACACCATGCAGCGGTGTGTTGGAAAGCCCGGGCGAGAGCCGGGCCTCGATGGCCAGCCGCAGGGTCGAGGCTTCCCGTTCAATCAGCGTCATGCAGGCCTCATCTACCACAAAACGCCCCTGATGACGCCTCGGCGTCAATGATGCTGCCTCCAGGGCCTGACGTACCTGAGCGCGTACGCCAAAGACCAGCACGAGCCGGACCCCCAGAACATGTAATAGCGCCAGATCCTGAATCAGCGGCGCCCGGCGCTCGGGCGTCAGCCCCTCGCCTTCAATCAACACCACAAAGGTACGCCCCCGGTGGGCATCGATATAGGTCGATGAATTTCGAAACCAGTCGGCAAAGGGAAATGAGGTGTCCAAGGCGGCTCCAGGGTCAAACAGGCATCAATGGGGCCTTACGAATGTGAAGGCCCCCTTATCTTAAAACAGCCGGCGCCGAGACGCAGGCCCGGACATGATCTGAGAGCATCGACCATAAAAAAGACCGCCGTAAGAGACGGCGGTCTTTTCTGATACGTTATGCCGGCATGGTCGAGAATCTAGCCAAACATGCCCTTGAGCATGAAAAAGAAGATGATCGACAGGGCTGCACCGGCCGGCAGAGTGACCAGCCAGGAAATCACGATGGTACCCAGCACCCGCAGGTTCAGTGCCTGCATCCCGCGCGCAAGGCCTACACCCAGTACCGCACCGACCAGCGTATGCGTGGTGGAAATCGGCAGTCCCGTGCCGGAGGCAATCACCACGGTCGTGGCCGCAGCAAGCGTCGCTGCAAAGCCGCGCGACGGCGTCAGCTCGGTAATTCCGGTGCCGACCGTGGCAATCACGCGGTGGCCGTAGGTCAAAAGACCCACGACGATGCCGCCGCCGCCAAGAATCAGAATCCACCAGGGCAGCGCCGCGTCCCCGCCGATATGCCCCTGGCTCTGTACGACGCTGACCACAGCCGCCAGCGGACCCACGGCGTTGGCCACATCGTTGGAACCGTGAGCAAAGGCCATGGCACAGGCGGTAAACATCATCAGAACCCCGAAGATGCGCTCAACGCCCGTAAAACTGGAGCGATTTCCTCCGCGCGGCTCATGCGTGATACGCCGTTCAAGCAAAATGCCCAGCAGCGTAATAATCGCGCCCACACCCATGGCCCAGAGCAGCGCATCGATAAAGCTGAGGTTCAGCCCCACATGGCTCAGACCCTTGAGTAGCGTCACCATGGCCACGATAAACCCGACCAGAAACATGTAACCCGGCACATAGCGACGCGCTGCCGCCAGCGGATCACGATTTTCAAAGATCAGGCTCTGAATCGAGCGAAACAGCAAAAAGGCGAGCACTCCGGCAATGAACGGCGAAGTGACCCAGCTCGAGACAATCTGGCCAACCTCACCCCACTGCACGGAACCTGGCCCGAGCCCTGCGACGGCAAAGCCGACAATGGCACCGACAATGGAGTGCGTGGTTGAAACCGGCCAGCCCTTTTTCGAGGCAATCATCAGCCAGATGGCCGCCGACAGCAGTGACGAGAGCATGCCATAGACCAGATACTGAGGCGTTTCATTGAGCAGGGTCGGGTCGATGATGCCGTTGCGGATGGTGGAGGTGACTTCACCACCAGCAAGCCACGCGCCCAAAAATTCGAAAACAATGGCGATGGCAATCGCCTGACGGATGGTGATGGCCTTTGAGCCAACCGAGGTACCCATGGCATTGGCAACGTCGTTGGCGCCAACCCCCCAGGCCATGAAAAAACCGAAAACGCAGGCGAGAAGAATAAAGAGCTCGCCATGCTGTGCAATGATGGTCATAGGAAAATGTCGTTATCCGAACTTCGGCACCCGAGGATGGCGTGCACCTATCGGGCCAAAAGGATTTGCAGGCGGCTGCCTACGCGTTCAGAGCGGTCGGAAACCTCACCGATCCAGTCGATGATCTGATAAAGAAACATGACATCGACGGGTGGCAGATTTTTTTCCAGCTCAAAAAGGCGGCGCCGGATCATGACCTGCTGATCGTCGGCCTGGTGTTCGAGTTCATGCAATTTGCGGATTTGATCGCTCAGAAGGTCGGAGACATTGCGCCCGAACCCTGACTCGAGAAGGTCATCCAGCTCGGCCAGTGCCTGACGGGCCTGATGGACGGTCGCGACAGCCGTACGCACGTATTCCTGAAAGATATCTTCCATGGCTTCAGGAATACGCATGCGCCGGCCCAGCATGATTCCGGCGATATCCTTGATCTTGTTGGCGATCTTGTCCTGTACACTGATCAACTCGAGCAGGTCGGAACGCGATACCGGCAGGAAAATGCTGTTGGGCAGATTCATGCGAATATGGGTTTTCAGTTCATCGGCCTGATGCTCGCCGTTACTGATGCTGTTGCGAATCTCGCCGGCACGCTCCCAGTCCTGCTCAAGGGTTGCCTGAAAGAAGACCGGCAACAGGTCGGCACACTCGACCGTCTTGTCGATATGTTCAAGCAGCGGCTGGAACGGCGATCGGCCGAACAGTGCTGAAAAGGGATTGGATGACACCATGGTGATTTCACTGCAATGAAAAATGGCGTTACCAGTATATTTATCTGACTACCCTGCGTCATGAAAATTTAACGTTTGGCCCCCGGATAGAGCGAATCAACACATGAATCCGAGCACGCAAGGCGACGATACGGACACAAAATCCCTTGAGACCCCGCAGGAGGTAGAGCTCAAGCTGGCCCTGAGCCAGAAAAGCGTCGAAGCACTCAAGTCACATCATCTTCTAACGCAGGCGGCCTGCGAAACGCACCGTCTGGCCAATGTCTATTACGACACCCCCGAGCGCGCGCTCGAGCAGTATCGCGTGGCCCTGCGCCTGCGCGGCGACGGCGCGCGCTTTGTGCAAACGGTCAAGACAGCCGGTCACGGCCACGGCGGATTGCATACCCGTGGCGAGTGGGAGACCCCGCGTGATCAGGAAAGTCTGGATACGAACTGGCTGGCTGGACTGGGGGTCACCCCGTTTGAACAGGACGCTGTTCGAGAGCATCTGGCGCCGGTCTACCGCACGGACTTTCAACGCACACAATGGCTACTCGAACATGACGGCAGCCATATCGAGCTGGCGCTGGACATCGGTGAGATTGTTGTCGGCGAGCGTCGGGTTGAAATCCATGAAGTCGAACTGGAGCTCAAGGGCGGCCGGGAAGACGCACTCTGGTCGCTGGCCGAGAAGCTGGCCGAACATTGCGCCCTGCGTCCGGCGAACGCCAGCAAGGCCGCAAGGGCCGTTGCGCTGCGCGAACAGCACTGGCAGCTGCCGCCCTGTGCACAGGACATGCCGGAACAGTGCCTTGAGCGCGCCATTCTGGGGCTGGATGCCTTTCAGGACAGCCGACAGCAGACATATTTATACGCTGCACGCCAGGCCCTGCTTAATCTGGTCCGTCATGACGATCCCAACGTGGCTACCCTCGCTGGGCGACTGGCCGAGTCGCTGTCCCGCACCGAGTGGCTCGACTGTCGCTTCGGCCAGCAGTGGCTGTTGTTGATGCAGCGACTGTACCGTCAGTAGGTCATCGCAGGGCGCTCACATGGCCTTGACCGATGTCGGGTGTAGCGATACCGGCAGCAGCGTGGCATCAAGCTGTCCCAGCACATCCTGGGATGGCATGGGCCGGGCATAGATAAACCCCTGAATCTGCTCGGCCCCCATGTCGCAGACCGTTTTAAGCGTGGCACTCTCCTCGACCCCCTCTACGACCACACGGAAATCGAGACGACGACACAGGTCGATGACCGAGGTCATGACGTGACGCTTGCGCGGCTCGCGCTCCAGATCCATGACAAAGCGACGATCGATCTTGATGCAGTCCAGCGGCAGCTCGCAAAGCTGCGACAGCGAAGAGTAGCCGCTGCCAAAATCATCCAGAGCAATCGAAATGCCGTGCTCACGCAGTCGAATCAGATTGCGCAGCGCAATCGCAGGTTCTGCCAGTACAGCCGATTCGGTAATTTCCAGATTGACCCGCCGCGGGTCGGCGCCGTGTTTCTCGATCAGGCGCATCATGTCATCGACCAGCATCGCATCCTTGAGCTGGTGACGGGACAGATTGATGTTGATGACAAAGTCACGGCCAAAACGTTTGGTAAAGGCCGGGTCCACCAGAATACGCAGTGCCTTGTCGACCAGATGCTGACTGAGCTGATGGATCAACCCGGTGGACTCGGCCGCCTCGATGAAGGCACCCGGCATGGCAATGTCGTCACCGTCACGCAGACGCATCAGGGCTTCAAAGGCGATCACTCGCCCTCCTTCCCTGACGCTGACAATGGGTTGCAGAAAACAGAGCACGCCATCACAGGCCAGCGCCGCGCGGATCAGCTGCTCACCGCGGCTGGCCCTTGTGGCCCGGGCCTGAAGCTCGTCGTTGTAGTAATGAATGCCACCGACGCCTGCGCTCGAGGCATTATTGATGGTCAGGCGTGCCTGCTTTCTCAATGATTCGATACTGTCATGATGGCCGGATTCAAAGGGCACCACGCCCACCACATACGACAGCCAGACACGACCTGTCGGCGTTTCCAGTGGCATGCCCAGCATCTGCTGAAGCGGTTCGAGAAAACGCGCCAGGGCCTGCTGACTCTGAAAGTCGGTGACCAGCGCATAGCTGAAACCGGGCAGTGCAATCAACTGGCTTGCCGGCAGCAGCTCACCGAGCAATGTGGCGATACGAACTTCGAGCTCACGGGTATTGTGGAAATGCTCGGACTCGCTCAAAAGCGTGGCATTGACCATGGTGATCTTGACCAGCGCATGACAGGCGCCCGGAGATTTCCCAAGCGCATCCTGAAGAATCTGGTCGAGCAGATCAGAGTTGCCAAGACCGGTGACCGAATCACGATAGCGCTCGTGGGTAATGTCACTGAGCACGCCGGTCAGCCCGGGCGCTGCCTTCTCCTCGTGACCCACCGTACGCAGGCGTACAAAACGCCACTGCCCCCGGCCATCAAGCAGACGACATTCGATGCGTGAAAGAGCGCTCGTAGTGACCGCCTGCTGACAGTGCTGGCGCACTCTTTCGCGGTCTTCCGGGTGCAGCATTTGACACCACTGCGTCAGCGAGGAAGGGTCTGCATCATCGTGATAGAGCGTTTTCCAGCGCGAGGACAGCGTCAACGCATCGCTTTCTGCCTGCCAGTGCCAGATCACGTCATGCTCACACAGCAGCATGCGTTCATAACGAGACAGCCGAATATCATCCGGTATCGAGTGGACAGTCTCGAGCGTCACGGGAGGCTTGAGCAATTCGACCAGGTTATCGCAGCAGCTCGACAGATGGGCAAGCCGTTTGTCATCGGGCGTTGTCACCTCTGCCGCAAGCTCATCGGCCAGATAGCGAATGTCATGACATAATGCCTGCACCGTACGACGCATGGCGCACCCCGTAAAAGTTGTTACTGACTGACAACGGACCAAATCGTGCTCTGCTCGTTACCCCGTTCGATGGGTAACCCGAGACAGGCATGCGATGGCCGTCAAGCGTATTGCTGTGTTTAACGGCGAGGGCTGCGTTTGCTGAAGCGCCATGGCATGATTTTTTGGCGTCCACGTTGAATTCAGACGCTACTTTCTCTCATAAGGATTTCGGAGCGCTGGTGAGCAGCCAACCCCAAAAACACAAACTAACGCTTCGCGAGCGTATCTTTCAGATCATTTTTGAATCGGATACGCCCTCCGCCAAGGCCTTCGATATTGCGCTGATCATCATGATCGTGATGAGCGTTGTGATCATCATGCTCGACAGTGTCGTCAGTCTTAAGGCCCGCTATGGCGAGGCTTTTCTGATCGCCGAATGGTGCTTTACAGGCATTTTCACGGTCGAGTACCTGCTGCGCCTTTACTGTCTGGACCGCCCCTGGCGCTACGCCCGCAGCACCTATGGCATCATCGACCTGCTGAGTATCCTGCCGTCCTGGCTGAGCCTTTTGATCCCCGGCTCTCAGGCCATGCTGGTCATCCGGGTACTGCGTGTCATGCGTCTTTTCAGGGTGCTGCGCCTGATGGAGTTTGTCGGCGAGGGCCATCTTCTGCTTGAGGCGCTGGAGCGCAGCAGACAAAAGATATTGATGTTTTTGATGACGGTCATCTCACTGGTGATCGTCTTCGGGGCGCTGGTCTATCTGATCGAGCCGGTCGAGGCCGGTTTTACCAGCATTCCCAAGTCCATCTACTGGGCGGTGGTGACGCTGACCACGGTCGGCTACGGCGACATTTCCCCCATCACGCCGCTGGGACAGTTCATCTCGGCGATGATGATGATTCTGGGTTATTCGATTCTGGCCGTCCCGACCGGCGTTTTCTCCGCCGAGGTCATGCGCTCGATTCAACGAAATCATTACTCCGATGAAGCCTGCCCCGGCTGCGGCCATGAGGGTCATGAGCGCGACGCCAGGTACTGTCGGCTTTGCGGCTCCTGGCTTGATGAGGAGGCCGATGACCCCAGGCGCAAGGAAATTGACGATGAAATCGAGGAACTGCAAAAGGAACGCGAAGCCCTCGATGAGGAGGCCAAACGACTGGAGCAGGAGCGAGATGGCAACCCGCCCTCCCACGATGGCTGCGATGACTCGGAACCCACTGATGACTCACCGAAGCCGCGCTAACGGGCCATCGATGTCGTGATCAAAAAACCTGCAGGCATGCCTGCAGGTTTTTTTAGGCCAACACCCATGCCTCGGCGTCTGCATCAGCCAAAGGCGCTGACATCCCCCCGGCCCTGCCGGAGCACTTCAGGCGGCAGGGTTCGCATGTCCAGCACCGTGGTCGGCTCCATGGGACAGGCACCACCATCGATGATGGCATCAAGCTGCGATCCGAAGCGGTCACGAATGTCTTCGGCGTCCGTCATGGGCAGGGTCTCGTCCGGCGCGATGAAGGTCACGCTCATCAACGGTGCTCCAACGGTTTCCAGAATGTCGCGGGTGATCCGGTGATCCGGCACGCGAATGCCGATGGTACGACGCTTGGGGTGCAGCAGCAGTCGCGGCACTTCGTTGGTGGCATCCAGAATGAAGGTATAGGCACCCGGCGTGTGCGCCTTGAGCACTCGAAAGATCGGGCTGTCCATGCGTGCATAGGTGCCGATCTCGTTGAGATCGGGAAACATCAGGGTGAAGTTGTGCTTTTCATCAAGGTTACGCAGACGCTTGATCCGCTCCACGCCCTTCTTGTTGCCCGGCAGACAGCCCAGCGCGTAGCCGGAGTCGGTCGGGTAGGCAATGACGCCTCCCTTTTCAAGGATCTCGCGCGTCTGGGTCAGAAGGCGCTTTTGCGGGGTTTCCGGGTGCAGGGAAAAGAACTGGCTCATGGATATCTCTCCTGGGTCTGACAAAAATGGCGCTCAGGGCCTTGCGAAGGCGGGTACCAGCCGCGGATGCTGCCAGATGGGCACCAGCTGACTGCGTGGCACGGCACTCAGGGTGCCCGGGGCCAGCGCCCCGCCCTGATAGTGAAAGTCACTGCCCAGCGAGGCATAAAGCCGTCGTTTGGCCAGAAGCGAGGCCAGGTCACGACTGCGGTCATCGTTTTGATAACCGCTGATCAGCTCGGCGCCCTCGCCCCCGAGTTCGCTGAACTCATCAAGCAAAAGCCCCAGCCGCCGACGGGTCAGACCGTAACGCAAAGGATGCGCCACGATCGCCACGCCACCGGCCTTGTGAATGCTCTCGAGCGTCTCTTCCAGTGTGGGCCAGTGCACCTTCACATCGCCAGTCTTTCCGGCCCCCAGATAGCGCTTGAAGGCCCGTGCCATATCCGGCACCAGTCCTGCATCCACCAGCGCCCGGGCAAAGTCGGGACGTCCCAGCAGTCGGGCATCAGGGTTCTGTTCACGCGCCCGTTCGAGCGCATGATCAAGGCCGACCTTCTCAAGCCGTCGGGCGATTTCGAGCGCCCGCTCATGACGTGCGTGGGCGAGACGCCCAAGCAGCGCGGTCATCGGCGCCTGGGCCTGCCCATGCCACAGCGCGACCACATGAATGCCCACCCCCTGCCAGCGAGTGGACAGCTCAACGCCGGGGACCAGCGTCATCCCCAGCGCCCGGGCCCTGTGTGCTGCTGCCTCGATGCCATCGATGGTATCGTGGTCGGTCAGCGCCGCGCAGGACAGGCCGCGCTGATGACACAGTGTCATCACGTCCTGCGGCGAGAGTCTGCCGTCGGAGGCCGTGGAGTGCATGTGCAGATCGATATGAGCGGCCTGCTCGAGCGTCATGCCGGGATCAAAGACAGACGACCCGGGGCCAGGGGATGACGATGTAGTATCCTGCGCGTTCATTGGCCTCTCGATAGCAGCAAAATCAGTGGCAGCGAAGTCTGCGTGATATAACGGCGTCGGCGTCCATGTAAAACGTAACGACGGTGAATGCGGGCATGTTGCGCCGGGTGCCCCGAAGAATCAATGAATGCCCGTATTTCCGCCAGAAGCCCTGCTCGCGGGCGCTTATCAGGAGTGTTGTGTATGAAAATGCTGATCGACTTTCTGCCGATCGCCATCTTCGTTCTGGTCTATCAGATGACCAAGGATATCGTGCTGGCCACCGCCGTGCTGATCCCCGCCACCATCGTACAGGTGCTCTTTACCTGGTGGCGCTGGCGCAAGGTTGAAAAGATGCATCTGGTGACGCTGGCGCTGGTCGTGCTGCTGGGCGGTGCCACGGTCATTCTGGGCGATGGTGACTTCATCAAATGGAAGCCGACCGTGGTCAACTGGCTCTTTGCCGTGGCCTTTCTGCTCTCGCCCCTGTTTGGTGGCAAGTCACTGATCCAGCGAATGATGGAAAAGAACCTGACCCTGCCCTCACCGGTCTGGATGCGTCTGAACCTGGCCTGGGTGGTCTTCTTTCTGGCCATGGGCGCCATCAACATCGCCGTATTCATGCATTTCAGCGAAGAAGTGTGGGTCAACTTCAAGCTCTTTGGCATGATGGGCCTGACGATCCTGTTTATCCTCGTTCAGGGGGTCTATCTGGCCCGCCACCTGCCTGATGAGAAAAAGACGATCCATTCCACCGGCACCGACTCAAAGGAGAAGTAAGCATGCTGTACGCCATCATCGGAGAAGATGTGGATGAAAGCCTTGCGGCGCGACAGAGCGTGCGTCCGGAACATCTGGCCCGTATTGAAGTCCTGCGCGATGAGGGGCGTCTGGTACTGGCCGGCCCGTTTCCTGCCGTGGATGGCCTTGATCCGGGCGAGGCCGGCTTTACCGGCAGCCTGATCGTGGCCGAGTTTGATTCTCTGGAACAGGCCCGTGCCTGGGCCGATGACGATCCCTACGTCGGTGCCGGTGTTTATGCACAGGTCAGCGTTCGTCCATTCAAAAAAGTATTGCCCTGATCGATAGAAGGCCCGAATTCGCGGGGCTTGTACGCGCTTATCCACAGGATTTCTGTTATGCACACTCTGGGTGGATAAGCCTGTGACAACATTGTGCGATCCCCGCGAACACATTGCGCAAAGCGTGATGGGGACAGGCCTGACAGAAATCGTTCAAAATTTGATCACCCCTGACCTCTCCGCGGTATTGCCCCTTGTCTTCCAATCATTCCCGGGTATCTTTCGCCCTTCAGCCGGCACAGCTTCACTGGCGCGACGATAACGCGCCTGAAGCCATTGATTACGGCGATGTCTACTTCTCGCGAGAAGATGGCCGCCGCGAAACCGAACACGTCTTTATCGCGGGCAATCATCTCATCACGCGCTGGCACGACTGGCCTCACGCCCGCCCCTTTGTCATTGGCGAGACCGGTTTTGGCAGTGGCCTCAACGTGCTGTGTGCCGCCCACGCCTTTCTGGCACACGCCCCCGCCACGGCCCGGTTGCACGTGGTCTCGACCGAGCAGCATCCGTTCACGGCTGAGGACCTGGCCAGGGCGCTGGGCCACCATGAGGATTTTGCCGGTCTGGTAGCCGCCCTGATCGATCAGTGGCCGCCGGCCATGCGTGGCCTTCATCGCCTCGCCCTGCACGAGCGCATCACGCTGGACCTGCATTTCGGGGACGCCGCTGAAAGCCTTGAGCAGCTGGAAGGCCGGGTGGACGCCTGGTTTCTGGACGGGTTTGCGCCATCCAAAAACCCGGCCATGTGGTCGCAGCCACTCTTTGCTGCGCTGGCAGGCGCCAGCCGGGAAGGCACGACGTTTTCAACCTTCACCTGCGCCGGCGTGGTCAAACGTGGGCTGCGCCAGGCCGGCTTCGAGATCAAAAAGGTGCCGGGATTCGGGCGCAAGCGCGAGATGCTCAGTGGCCATATGTCAGACCTGCCACCGGAGCATGAACGTCATTCGAGGCGACGACGCCAGACGCCCTGGGTCATTGATGCCGCACCGCGCCAGACAAGTCAGAACGACCACATTGCCGTGATCGGGGCCGGTATTGCCGGCACCAGCGTGGCTCATGCGCTGGCACGGCGCGGGCGTCGCGTCACGCTGATCGACCCGACCCCGCCGGGCAGTGGCGCCTCGGGCAACCGTCAGGGCGCGCTCTATATTCGCCCGGCCGTCGAGGTCAACGAGCAGAGCCGGTTCTATCTCGCCGCCCTTCAATACGCGCAGCGCTTTTTAAGCCAGGTCGACCCGGCGCAGGCGCTGTGGCATCCGACCGGGGTGCTGCAGCTGGCCACCAGCGATCGTGAAGCCAGCCGCCAGCAGCGCTGCCTGAACCACTGGCAGCTGCCCGAGAGCGTGGTGCGCGGTGTCGATCGCAAGGAGGCAGAAAGGCTTGCCGGGCAAACACTGGCCGAGGACGTGCGCCATGGCCTTTACTACGCAGGGGCAGGCTGGGTGCGCCCGGACCGTCTCTGTGCCCATCTGGCCGAGAAAGACGGCATCACCTGGCACCAGGCAGAACTCGAGGCGCTGACTTCAACGGACACGGGTCATGACCTGACCCTCAGCGATGGCACACGCCTTCACGCCGATCACGTGGTGCTGGCCTGCGCCGACGGCGCCAGCCGACTTTCGCCATCCGGGTTTCTGCCGCTACAGGCCGTGCGTGGCCAGGTCAGCCATTACCAGCTCGATGAGAAGACGCAGGCCCTGTCGCCACGCTGCGTCGTCTGCGCCGGCGGCTATGCCCCGCCAGCATGGGAGGGTGTACAGAGTCTCGGGGCGTCGTTTTCGCCCAATGACCGCGATCTGTCGCTGCGTGACGAGGATGACGCTTTCAATCTCGGGGAGCTGACGCGCACGCTGCCCAACCTTGCCAACGCCCTGCAGACCTCAAGGCCGCTGCCCTCGCGCAGCGGCCTGCGCTGCGCCAGTCCTGACAAGTCACCCTACGCCGGTGGACTACCACGCAGCCAGGAATGGGAGACAGCCTATGCGCGCATGGGATTTGATGCCACATGCGTGCCGGAAACGCTCGGACGCTATCACTCGGGTCTGTGGGTGACGCTGGCCCACGGCTCGCGCGGATTGGTGAGTGCTCCGCTCATTGCCGAGCTTCTGGCCTCACGCATCTGCGAAGAGCCTCTGCCGCTGCCCGACACGCTGGTGGATCATCTCAACCCCGGACGCCGGCTGATTCGTGCCATCATTCGCCGCGAAGCGCGATAAGCTCGCAGGGCGCGCCAGAGAGAACTTCTGGTGCGCCCTGGTCTAGTTGACGATGCGCTCCAGCGCCTCACGATCCAGACAGCGGTAGGAAAACGAGGGCCGCCCGACCTGGCCGTAGGCGAAGGACTCGGTCAAAAGCCCCAGGTTGGCCAGGTACTTGAGATACTTTCGAATCGACACGCGCGACATGCCGGCGACCTCGGCCAGTCCTTCGGTGGAAAATTCGTCCTGAGACAGCGCCAGAATGGCCTCACAGACCTGGGCCAGACTGTGGGCGGTCAATCCCTTGGGCAGGCCGTTGAGACGCCGTGGCGCGTTACTGTCGGCACGAAACAGGGTATCCAGCGTCTGCTGGTCGACCTGGTCGCTCAGGATGTCGAGCGTATCACGGCGCTGTCGGCAGGTTTCGAGCGCCTCGCGAAAGCGCCTGAACTCGAAGGGCTTGACCAGAAAATCGTTGACGCCCAGACGTCTTGCCTCGCGTACCGTTTCGGTTTCCGAGGCGGCCGTGATCAGAATGATGTCGGTATCGATATCACGCTCACGCAGCCAGCCCGCCACTTCCAGACCGCTTCTTTTGCCCAGATAGACGTCGAGCAGCACCACATCGACGGTTTCGCGCTCCAGTACCACCAGCGCCGTGGTCACGTCGCTGCAGCGTCCCACCAGCGACATGTCACCGACCCGGGTGAGATAGTCGACATTGAGCTTCATGACCATCGGGTCATCTTCTACGATCAATACTCTCATGCGTGGTTGCTCTTGCATCCGATGAACATGCAGGCCCGGCCTGCGTGTTCGGTCATTGACGTGTTCGCCCGTTTGCTGCCTCAGCAGTACCATTGGCAGGATCATAGGGATAGCTGACCTCGATCAGCGTGCCCTGCCCGGGCGATGAGTAAAGTGACAGACTGCCTTCGACGGCATCGACCTGTTCGCGCACCAGAAAGAGCCCCAGCCCGCGGCGCTCACCCTTGCTGGAAACCCCATGTTCGAAAATCTGCGTCTGGCGCTCGAGCGCAATACCGTCACCGTTGTCCTGAATCTGCAGTGACAGCGTGCGTGACTCCAGCGCCATGTGAATGGCTACACAGGGGTCGTCGCAAGTGTCGAGCGCCTCAAAGGCATTTTCCAGCAGATTGCCGATGATACTGACCAGCGCGTGCACCGTGGCGCCGTCACTGGCCTGAGGGATGGGGGTTTCCGCCTCGACGCTCAACGTGATGCCCTTCTCCCGTGCCTCGCTCTGCTTGCCGATCAGAAAGCCCGCCAGCACCGGCTCGCGGATACGCTCAACGATCGACTCGGACACCGCATGGCGGTAGTCCACCAGCTCCTGCAGATAGTTTCGAAGCGCCGGCAGATCCTCCAACTGAGCCAGCCCCAAAATGACATGCAGCTTGTTCTTGAACTCGTGTGTGGTCGCCCGCAGCGCTTCGGCGTAACGCCGCACGCCGGTCAGCTCCTCAGCCAGCGCCTGCATTTCATGGCTGTCACGAAAGGTCATGACCGCCCCGACCAGCCGACCATCGGCCTGCATCGGCTGATAGTTGCCCAGAAAGGACTGTCCTCCCAGTGCCATGCGACGATTGATCATGGGGCGATCACTGAGGGCCTGATGCTCGCTGCCGCTGGGGGGCAGCAGCACGTCAAGCTTCTCGCCCAGTCGAATCCTGGACGCATTGAGATCCCCCAGAAGCGAGCGTGCGGCCGGGTTGATCAACGTCACCCGAGCCCTGGCATCCACGGCAATAACGCCTTCATGAATGGCATCCAGCGTGACGCGTCGCTCGGCTACCAGGCGCGCGATATCGTCAGGCTCCATGCCCATCAGGCGACGACGAATGGTACGCGCAAGCCACGCCGAGCCCAGCCCACCAATGGCAAGAATGGCCAGAAAGAGAAACAGCAGCCGCTTGTGTGAGGCCGCCCGCAAGGGCGCCAGATGTGAAAGCGTCACGCCGACGGAGACCGCACCAATGATATCGCCCTCATCATTGCGCACGGGGGAGAAGCCGCGAATGCTGGTGCCCAGCGTGCCGATCGCCAGCGACGCATAACGCTTGCCTTCAAGCGCCGGCCCCTCATCACCGCCCCGGAAATGATGGCCGATCCATTCCCGGTTGGGGTGGGTCAGTCGAATGCTTTGTGGATTCACGATAACGATGAAATTGACATTGAGCAGCTCACGCAGGGTTTCCATGCGCTGTTCGATATCGGAATCCGGTGAAGGGGGTACGTCACGGCTCAGCGCCTCGATGACCTCACGACTACGTGACAGCGTCGTGGCCACGTTGACCACGCGATCCTGCTGAACACGCGTAATACCGCGCCAGAGCTGGTCGCTGAACACACCGTAGGCCACGACCAGTGACGCCAGGATGGTCATAAAGGCCAGCAGCGCCGCCAGAGTATTCAGACGGACCGGCGACTTGCGCGGCCAGGGATATTCATTCACATTTTGCGGCATGTCCTGTCCTGGATCATGGCAGAGGCCAATGGATGGCGTTTCGCCCATTGTGCCAGAACCTAGTGATCTCTCATCGTTTCGCGCCACGCCATATACGACCAAGGATGAATAAACCTTGGTGCTATTTCGCAGAGTATCCATTTGTGACCCAGCGTGGCGTCACGTTTTCATTAGTTTCAAAAGCCTTTTTTTAATTCATAAAACTTGGTCACAAACGGCGTGTCCGTAATCCTCGCATCAGCCTGTCAGGGCCCTGTCGATTTCGTCGCGATGCTGTCCTGACACCGCATGTCCATTCTCCCATCCGCTTTTGATTGACACATAACAGGTCATTGCCATGTCACAGTCAGATACTGCGAGGGCAGACAGCACCCCCTCTTTCACAACGTCCGTTGCCTCCTGGCGTATTTTCGGACTGCCTCTGCCGCTGTTTGGCATCGCTCTGGTGGTTTTGATCGCGGCCATGATGCTGGACGCCCTTCCCACCGGCATGATCGGCGCCCTCGCCGCCATGATGATTCTGGGGGAACTGCTGGGCTTTATCGGCGACCGGATGCCCATCGTGAAAAGCTACCTGGGCGGGGGCGCGATCCTGGCCATTTTCGGCGCCGCGGCGCTGGTCTATCTGCAATGGCTGCCTGAAAGCGTCAGCGACAATGTCACTGACTTCATGAAGGGCGGCGGCTTTCTTAACTTCTATATCGCAGCGCTGATCACCGGCAGCATTCTGGGCATGGACTCGAAGGTGCTGGTCAAGGTCGGCACCCGCTTTGCCCTGCCGCTGTTGTGCTCGGTTCTCTTTGCCGCACTGTTTGCCATGGGCGCGGGTCTGCTGCTGGGCTTTTCCCCTCAGGACGCCGTAGTCGTGATCACCCTGCCCATCATGGGTGGCGGCATGGGCGCCGGTGCCGTTCCGCTGAGCCAGATCTATGAGCAGCTGCTGGGTCAGCCGGCCAGCTACTACATTTCGATTCTGGTACCCGCGCTGGCACTGGGTAACGTTTTTGCCATCATCATTGCCGGCCTGCTCAACGGCCTTGGCAAGCGCGTCCCATCGCTGACCGGTAACGGACAGATGATGCCGGGTGTCGAAATCAACGATCACGAGACAGCCCCCGATCTGGGCAAGCTGGGCATCGGCGTCATTGTCGCCCTGAGCTTTTACATCAGCGGTGAGATTCTGGGCACCGTGATTCCGCTGCACCCCTACGCCCTGATGATCATTCTGGTAGCTCTGGTCAAGATCAGCGGCCTGCTGCCGGAAAACATCACTGACGCCGCCGCCCAGTGGTTTCGCTTCGTGGCCAAAAACTGGACCTTTGCGCTGCTGTTCGGTATCGGCATTGCCTACACCGACCTGGGTCAGGTCATTGATGCCATCTCCATCACCTATGTCCTGATTGTCTTCGCCGTCGTTGCAGGTGCGGCCTTCGGTGCCGGTCTGGTGGGTCGTCTGGTGGGCTTTTACCCGATCGAAGCCGCCATCACGGCCGGACTGTGCATGGCCAATATGGGCGGCACCGGTGACGTGGCGGTGCTGTCAGCAGCCAACCGCATGCAGTTGATGCCCTTTGCCCAGATATCTTCTCGTCTGGGAGGCGCCCTGATTCTGCTGCTTTCAAGCCTGCTGGTGCCGCTGCTGTTTGCCTGACCGGCGACAGCCACCCCACCGTGTCAGGTTTTGAAAACAAAACGCCGCTCTCATGAGAGCGGCGTTTTTTGATGGTCATGATTCTCAAGGGCGCGTGACCGGGCGGCTACCAGTCCCCCTCTTCTTCGTCATCGGCGACCTGGCGGCCAAAGGCGCGCCACTGCTCCTGGGTCATGACCTCGGTCAGCTCGGTCTGCAGATCATGCACGATCAAAAGCTCACCGCGCTCGAGCTGACCGCTGACCTCCCCAACCCAGCCGCGCTCGCCCTCGCCGGTGTCGGTCGTGTCATAGCCCTGACGGGTGACGAACTCCGCAAGCAGCCGGTTGAGGGTATCCGCCGGCAGCATGCGCGAGGGAACTTCCACGAATCTTCCACTGCTCATGAGTCACTCTCCGATGAGGACGTATTTTCATGCCGGTCCAAAAACACCAGCAAGGCCTGCTCGTCCATGACATCAACGCCCAGCTGACGGGCCTTTTCCAGCTTGCTGCCGGCTGCCTCACCGGCGACCACTGCGTGTGTTTTCTTCGAGACGCTGCCGCTGACCTTCGCCCCCAGCGCCACCAGTCGCGCTTTCGCCTCATCACGGGTCAGCGTTTCCAGCGTGCCGGTCAGCACCCAGGTCTGGCCGGTCAGGGGCTGCTCGCGTTCTCCCACCTCGACCTCTTCCCAGTCGATGCCGACCCGGATGAGGTCCTCGATGGTGTCGCGATTGTGCGCCTCGGCAAAGAAGGTATGGATATGACCGGCCACCACCGGGCCAATATCGGCCACTGCCTCCAGCGCTTCCATTGAGGCATCCATGATCCGCTGCAGCTCGCCAAAATGCAGCACCAGCGCATTGGCAGTCGCCTCGCCGACTTCAGTAATGCCGAGTGCATAGATAAAGCGGGCCAGCGTGGTATGTCTTGAACGCTCAAGCGAGGCCACGAGATTATCGGCTGACTTTTGCGCCATGCGGGGCAGCTCGGCAAGCTGCACCGCTTCAAGGCGAAACAGATCGGCCGGGCTTTTCACCCACTCCCGCTCGACCAGCGCATCAATCAGTTTGGTGCCCAGCCCGTCGATATCCAGCGCTCGGCGGCTGGCGAAGTGCTTGAGCGCCTCCTTGCGCTGGGCCGGGCAGAAAAGCCCGCCCGAGCAGCGAGCATCCACCTCGTCACCAAGACGCTCCACCCGTGAATCACATACCGGACACTGCTCGGGCATCTCGATGATCTGCGCGTTGTCCGGGCGGGCATCCATCACCACGCTGACAATCTGCGGGATGACATCACCGGCACGACGAACGATCACGGTGTCATTGATGCGAGCATCAAGGCGTTCGATCTCATCCATGTTGTGCAGTGTGGCGTTCGACACCGTCACACCGGCTACCTGTACGGGCTCAAGCCTGGCCACCGGCGTCAGCCGCCCGGTGCGTCCGACCTGAAAGGTGACATCTCGAATGACCGTAGTCTGCTCCTGGGCCGGAAACTTGAACGCCATTGCCCAGCGCGGCGCACGCGAAACAAAACCGAGTTCGCGCTGGGCACGCAGATCATCGACCTTGAGTACGGCACCGTCGATGTCGTAGTCCAGCTGCTCGCGCCGCTGGCCCATTCTGTCGCAGAAGTCGACCAGCCCATCAGCGCCGGTAACCACATCAATCTCGGGGCTGGTGCGAAATCCCAGATCGCGCAGCAGGGCCATCAGCGCCGAGTGGCAGGGCTTTAGCCACGCATCATCAATGCGGGCGACCTGATAAGCGCAGAACTCCAGCGGTCGGGCCGCAGCGATATTGGGGTCGAGCTGTCGCAGGCTGCCGGCGGCAGCGTTACGAGGATTGGCAAACACCTTGCTGTCCCGGGCACGCGCATCGTCATTGAGCTTCTCAAACCCCGAGTGGCTCATGTAGACCTCGCCACGCACTTCCAGCAATGCCGGCAGATCATCACCCCGCAACCGAAGCGGGATGGATTTCAGCGTGCGCAGGTTGGCCGTAATGCCTTCACCGGTACGCCCATCACCTCGGGTCGCCCCCTGCACCAGCAGGCCATTTTCATACACCAGCGAGACGGCCAGCCCGTCCAGCTTGGGCTCGCAGCAAAAACGAATCGACGGCTCGTCGGTTTCAAGCCGTTCGGCCACTCGCCGTGCAAAGGCGCGGACCTCCTGCTCATCGAAGGCGTTGTCCAGTGACAGCATGGCCACGGCGTGACGCACTTCGGGAAACCCCTCGGCCGGCGGTGCGCCCACGCGCTGGGTGGGCGAATCCGCCGTGACCCGCTCCGGATGTTCGGCCTCGATCTCCTGAAGGCGGCGCAGCAGGCGATCATACTCGGCGTCGGGAATGGCCGGCGCATCCTCGACGTAATAGCGATAGTTGGCCTCTTCGAGCTGCGCACGAAGTGTCCTGATCTCCTCGGCAATCGGGTCAGCGCTTTTTTTTGCACACATGGCAGTGATTTATTCCGTTTGACATGACCGCCGAAGACGACGGCCGCAACATGGGTCATACCTGTTTCAAAAACCACACCAACGCGACAGGCGGCCCTGAAATGATCAGGGGGCCCGAAGGCCCCCATCACGCACACGGCACAAATTGACGTCTAGTGCGCCTGGTGATGATGCAACCGCCAGCGACGCTCGAACTCGTGCACGCGTTGACGGGCAAACTCGACGGTCTGCCCGGTCATGACGCTGTGATTTTCATCCTTGAGCTCGCCCCCCAGGTTGCGCACCAGCACCATGGCGGTTTCAAACATGGCTTCGAACGCTTCCCGCGAGGATTCGGCGCTGGGCATCGGCATCAAAAAGGTCACCCCGGGCGTGGCCTCTTCCTCCATATCTTCCAGATCGAAGGTACCCGGCTTGACGACGTTCACCATCGAAAACTGCAGCGGGCTCTGGCTGGATTCGGTTTCAAAACGGTGAAAGACCCCGCGGTCATCAAGACGAAGACCACAGGCCAGCACCAGCTGAAGCAGGTCCGGGCCGTGAAAACCGTCCTCATCACGAGACATGACGCTGATCACCACAATCTCTTCGGCGTCTTTCAATGCCGTGCGTGCCGATTCGCCCTCAATCATGCTGCGCGCGGCGCGCTCAAGCACCGGATGACGCGATGCCCAGCGCGCGCTGTCAAACCGTGAATGAGAAGCGGGCATTTCTTCTTCGGGCTCGGGCTCGTAACGCGATGCCATGTCCTCGTCACGTTCGAAGTCGAACGCTTCGGGGGGCGGGTCGCGGCGATCATTGCGAGCAAACAATGGATCGTCGTCCTCAAACGCTTCCTCACGGGCGTCCGGGCGCTCGGGCATCACAGGCGTTTTTTCTTGAGGCGGCTCTGGCGGGCGCTGGCGCGATGCCCGCTTGCCTTCACCAAAGGGAAACGCCGATTTCAGACGACGAGCAAATTCGTCACGACGGCGCGGCGGCACCTCCATGTCTTCGTCGTCGTATTCATGCTCCTGCAGATCATCATGTTCGCGCGAGCCATGTCGCTCGCGGGTCTGATAGGCGGGCATGTCACGCTCATCATCGATGTCCTCGTCAAGCGCAGGGTCGATGTCACGCTGCCGAGCGCGATCGCTCTCCTGCTCCCATGCGTCGTCGGGCTCATCGAAGCGATCATCAAACTCGTGCTCATCCCGGGAGACGACCCGGGCACCGCCATTGGGCAGCTCCCAGTTCATTCGCTCCTCGCGCTCGATATCCTGTGGATCGCGTGCAGGCGCGCTGCTGTCGATATCGCGTGAAAGGTCCATGCGCAGGCCGCGTCTTTGCCGCTGCAGGCGCCGTACACCGTCAACCAGAATGATGGCGACGAGAACCAGCCCCAGGATAATGAGCCACTCTCTCAATTCCATGTAATCATGCCTGTTGTTGGCACCATGTCAGCCCCGGACATGGCGCGATCGCCTTCGAATAAATGGACGAATGTCCTTCACGATGTGAAAAAAGTCTTTCACGCATGAAGGTTGTCGTCCGATGACAGCAATATGACGTCAATGACACACATTGCGCAATCGCCCTTCGATTATATCCCTGCGAAACTTCCCGCTGCCAGGGCCCGGCATTCAGGGCCCCATCAGCACTCCCCCATGACGTCACACTTCTACAAGTTCGGCGGCCTCTTCAACGCCCACCGAGACCAGACGGGATACCCCCGGCTCCTGCATGGTGACGCCCATCAGGCGGTCTGCTGCCTCCATGGCAATCTTGTTATGTGTAATGTAGATAAATTGCACGTTTTGTGACATCTCGCGAACCAGTTTCGCGTAACGCCCCACGTTGGCGTCATCCAGCGGCGCATCCACTTCGTCCAGCATGCAAAAGGGCGCCGGATTGAGCTGGAAGATCGCAAATACCAGAGACAGCGCCGTCAGCGTCTTTTCTCCCCCGGAGAGCAGATGGATGGTGCTGTTTTTCTTGCCTGGCGGCGTTGCCATGATGGCCACCCCGGTTTCCAGCAGATCATCACCGGTCAGCGTCAGCCAGGCCGCGCCGCCGCCGAAGACACGCGGGAACAGCTCACCCAGGCGCTCGTTGACCTCTTCAAAGACCTGCTTGAAACGTGTCCGCGTTTCCTGATCGATCTTTCTGATGGCCTGATTCAGGGTATCCAGCGCCTCGGTCAGTTCGGCATGCTGTCCCTGAAGATAGTCACGACGCTCGAGCTGCTGCTCGTATTCCTCGATGGCGGCCAGGTTGATCGCACCCAGCCGGCGAATCTTGTCGCTGACCGATTCAAGCGCTTCCTGCCAGTCCTGCTCGTTGGCGCCTGCGGCCAGTCCTTCCTCGAGCGCCGCACTGTCATGCCCGAGCTCAACGATCTGCTGCTCCTGGGCTTCAGCCTTGAGCCGCAGCGCCTGAACATCCATGCGTTCGGCCTCGAGCTGTTCACGCAGGGTCTCCAGTTCACGCTCGTGGCCCTGACGCTTTTGCTCCAGTTCCCGCATGGTGTTGCCAATGGCGCTCGCCTCATCGCGACATTCGTTGAGCAACTGCTCCTCGCGCGTGCGCTGATGCAGTGACTCATCGAGGGACTCGCGCAGCATTTCAAGCGGCTCGAGCGCTTCTTCGCGCTGCGCTCGCAGCATCTCGCGCTTTTCTTCCAGACGCGCGCGTTGATCACCGGCACGACTACGCTGCCCTTCAATGCCCTGCCGTTCCGTGCTCAATCGCTGACGCTCAAGCTCCAGCGAATTGATGGCCTCGCGCGCCGGCGCCAGACGGGCGTTGACGGCTTCGCGTGCTTCGCGGGTTTCGCGGCGCGCGCGCTCGAGCTGCTGACGCTGGGCATCGTTGTCCTCAACGGTCGCCAGCGCCTGACCCCACTGCTCGCGTGCCTGCTCAAGATTAAGCCGCTGTTCCTCGAGCTGCTCGCGCAGGCCCGCAAGCTCCTCTTCCAGCTCGCTGTCACGACTGCGCAGGTGCTCCAGACGCGTGGCGAGCTGAGACACCTCCAGCGCCAGCGTCTGTCGGCCCTGCTGTTGCTGGCGCTGATGCGCGTAAAGCGCCTCAAGCGCCTCGCCATCGCGGTGGCGCTGCTCGCGAAGGGCGGCGATCCGGGTCTCGTCCTCGGCAACACGTTCATCAAGCTCGCCAAGCTCCAGATCAATGCGGTCACGGCGCTGGCGATTGACCACGATGCTGCCGGTCTGCTCATCGCTGACCTGACGATGCGCCCAGTGCCGGCCCAGCCAGAGCCCGGAGGGCGCTATCACGCTGTGGCCGGCCTCCAGATGTTCGCGCGCCTGCCAGGCATCGGCATCGCTGTCGGCCGTGTTCACCCGCCTCAGGAGCTCACTCAGGGCCTCGGCCCCGGTGACTCTGGCCGCCAGCGTGTTGGCTTTGGGTGCCGGGGACGAACGGCCTTCTTCGAACAGGGTCAGCCTGCCTGTCGACAGCGCCTGCAGGGCGGTACGAGCGCGCGCGTCATCCGTCATGCGAGCCGCCAGCCAGGGGCCGAGCACCACATCGACCGCCGCCTCCCAGCCGGATTCGACCTGAAGACGCTCGGCCAGTTGCGGCGCGCCAGCCAGATCAAACGCGTCCAGATGGGCATCCAGCGCCTCGTCACCGCTTTCGAGCGCGGCCCGAATCAGGGCGTCGAGCGAGGCACGCTCCCCCTGCAGTGCACTGCGTCGGGCATGATGCTCATCGCGCGAGGCGCCAAGTGTTTGAAGGCGGGTCTCGATGTCATCCAGCCCTTGCTTGAGTTCAAGCCGGCGCGTTTCATCTGCCTCAAGCTCAAGGTCCAGTTCGGCCAGACGCTCGGCCGCCATCTCGCGCTCTTCGACAAGCGCGGCCTGCTCGGGCAGTTCATCACGCTGTTTCTGACGCTGAGCGATGCGTGTATTGAGATCATTGATCACGCCATCAAGGCGCTGCACGTCGCTCTGAGCACGCTCGGCGCTACGGGTGGCCTGCTGATGCTGTTCGCTGAAAGCCTCCCAGGCTTCCAGCGCGGCCTGCTCGCGCTCGGCGGCTTCCTCAAGCCCGGCCTCAACCATCTCAAAGGCCTCACGCGCGGCTTCAAGCTCGGGTGACAGGGCGTCAAGGCGCGCGGTGATGTTCTGATAGCGCACGTCATCTTCACCGGCCAGACGCGCCAGATCGGTCAGGTCCCGATCGATGGCGGCAATATCGGCCTCGCTTTGCTGCTCGCGCGCTCGGGCGCTTTCAAGCTGCTGCTCCAGACGTGCAATGGCCGCACCGGTGTCGTAAAAGGCACGCTGACGCGTATCAAGGGTTTCGGCCAGGGCGTCGTGCTGACTGCGAGACTGCTCGAGACGGTTTTCGCTTTCGCGCATGCCAAGCACGTTACGCTCGACGCTGTTTTCAAGCTCGCGCACCCGGGTATCACGGGTGCGCTGCTTTTCACGAAGCGTGCGAGCTCGGATGAGGGCCAGCTCGCCCTTGAGGCGATGCTCACGGCCTTTCAGCTCGCGGTAGCGTTTGGCGGCCTCGGCCTGACGCTTGAGGCGCTCAAGCTGCTTGTCGAGCTCTTCGCGCAGATCATCCAGACGTTCGAGATTTTCGGTGGTACGCCGCATGCGATTTTCGGTTTCGCGACGACGCTCCTTGTAGCGCGAGATGCCAGCCGCCTCTTCCAGCGTGGCGCGCAGCTCTTCCGGGCGCGCCTCGACCAGCCGGGAGATCATGCCCTGACCGATGATGGCGTAGGAGCGCGGACCGAGCCCGGTACCCAGAAAGAGATCGGCGATATCGCGACGGCGGCATTTCTGACCGTTGAAGAAGTACTGGGACTGACCATCACGGGTGACAAGTCGGCGCACGGCGATCTCGGCGTACTGCGCCCAGGCCCCGCCCAGCTTGCCTTCGCGATTGTCAAAGGTCAGCTCGATCGAGGCCTGTCCGACCGGCTTGCGTCCGGTCGAGCCGTTGAAGATGACATCGGCCATCGATTCGCCGCGCAGGTATTTGGCCGAGGATTCGCCCATCACCCAGCGTACGGCATCGATAACGTTGGACTTGCCACAGCCGTTGGGTCCGACGATGGCGGTCATGTCGGTATCAAAGGGGACTGTCACCGGGTCGACAAAGGATTTGAAGCCGACCAGTTTGATCGATGTCAGGCGCATTCCAGTGGCGGGCTCCGGGAACAGGTCAATCGGCGGGCGCCGGGCGGCGACAGAATGGCGTCGCAGGCACCGGACAGCGCCGCGGCAAAGCGCGCCACTCTACTACGATTGGCACGCTTTCTCCATGTCAATGACTACCGCCACCGTATGGTTTCGGTTACCTTTGAACGGTTGCCCGTGACACTTTCGCACCTGCGCCCACCCGGGTGATGGTCGTGTCACGCGCCCCTTGCGACGACGCATCATGTGTCGCCGGTCATGTGTCAGCCCATCGGATGCCCCTTCAGGGAGTTGCCTTATGTCAGCCCATACCGAGCCACGCTTTTTGCACCGCACGCCCAACATCCCGCTGGTCGAGGATGCCTGGGAGGAGATCGACGCCAGCGAGCTGGTGGAGGTTCCCCTGCTCGGTACCGTCTCGGCCGGCATGCCGATGGAAGCCTGCGCTGACAATGAGACCGTGCGCATCCCCTCGCGCATGGTGCGACGCAACACCTACGCCCTGCGGGTGCGCGGTGACTCGATGATCGACTGCAACATCCATGATGGCGACATCATCATTATCGAAAAGCTCGAATCCGCTGAAAACGGTGAAACGGCCGTGGTGCTGATCAACAATCAGGAGGTCACGCTCAAAAAGGTCTACATCGACAAGTCGGGCGTACGCCTGCAGCCCGCCAACACCACCATGCCGCCCATCTATCTGAAAAACGACGACATCCAGGTGCTGGGGCTGGTCATGGGTGTGGCACGGCGCCCGGCCAGCACCCCGGTCACAGCGGCCTGATCATGCGTTACTCGATTCCCGCCGTTGACCAGGGGCGCTGGCATGAAGAAAGCCTCGAAGTACAAAAAAGTCGTTTTATTGCACGCGTGGGCCATGTCACCACCCCCGAGCAGGCCCAGCAATTGATTGACCAGGCCCGATTTGATCATCCGGATGCCTCTCACCATTGCTCGGCCTTTATTGCCGGCGCCCCGAACGAGCAGAACGCCATCGGCTTTTCCGATGACGGGGAGCCTGGCGGCACGGCCGGTCGCCCCATGTACCAGGTGCTTGAAGGCAGCGGGCTTGGTCAGGTCGGTGCCGTGATCATTCGCTATTTTGGCGGCACCAAACTCGGCACCGGCGGGCTGGTGCGTGCCTACTCAAAATCCCTGCTTCAGGCACTTGAAACGCTCCCCACGCAGGACTACGTCACACGCCGCATACTATGGCTGACCACCGATTTTGCCCTGGAGCACGAGCTGCGCCGCTGGGCAGAGCTCAACGACGCCCCTGTCGATCAGACACTGCATGACGCCTCGGGCGTCACCCTCGCCGTGGCTTGGCCGATGGATCAGACACCCGACCTTGAAGCACTCAATTCACGCCTCAAGGGGCGCCTGAGCTGTCATGATGACACGCCAGCACCATCAGTCTGATCGCGTCCTTGCGTATTAACTCTCTATTGTCCTTGTCATCATTTCCTCAGCACCCGACATGATCTGATGCTGACACTGAAGAAATCTGACAGGACATTTTTACAGTGATCGCCGTGCGCTGACCTTCAAAAAAGCGGGATCACTTGTCATTGCAGGCAACATGCCTATGATGGCGGCGCCAGTCACGACCATTGCGGATCTCCAGACATGCCAGCCACGACCCTCCCTGTTTCCACAGTTGATCATACGCCCCAGGCAGGCCTGATCGGCCTTGCGCCCATGGAAGGCGTGATTGATGCGCTTACGCGCGAGCTGCTGACCGAGTTGGGCGGGTTTGACTGGAGCGTGACCGAATTCGTGCGCGTGACCGACGCCCGACTCCCCCCGCGCGTTTTCCAGCGCATCTGTCCCGAGCTTTCAGGCGATAGCCGTACACCCAGCGGTACACCGGTCTATCTGCAGCTGCTGGGCGCCCAGCCCGACAAGCTCGGCGAAAATGCCCTGGTGGCCGCAAATCTTGGTGCACCGGTCATTGACATGAACTTTGGCTGCCCGGCCAAAACGGTCAATCGTCACGACGGGGGCGCCGCACTGCTGCGCACGCCGGAGCGCGTATATCGGGCCGCCCAGGGCGTACACGAGGCACTCAAGGGGACCGGTGTGCCGGTAACGGCCAAACTGCGCCTGGGCTTTGAGGACAAGACGCTGGCGCTGGAATGCGCCCATGCCGCCGAAACCGGCGGCGCCCAGCGCCTGGTAGTGCACGCTCGCACCCGCCGCGAGGGCTATCGCCCGCCAGCGCATTGGGAGTGGGTGGGCCGAATTCGCGAGCAGGCCAATGTGCCGGTGGTGGTCAATGGCGACATCTGGACGCTGGAGGACTACTGGCGCGCCCGGGAGGCGAGTGGCTGTCAGGACGTCATGCTGGGCCGAGCGGCGCTTGCCGACCCGTGGCTGGCCAGACGCATTCGACACTGGCAGTTGACCGGAGAGCGACTGCCGGCCACCCGCTGGCAGGATCGCAGCGCCCTGCTGGCCGCCTACGTCCGGCGCATCGATCCTGCCCTGCCCTCAAAGGTTGTGGTGTCACTTTTGAAACAGTGGCTCAACATCATGCGCCAGCACGACGGCGAAGCCGGCGAACACTTTCAAAGGCTGCGCCGCATTACGGTGCTGGATGATTTCATGGCCGCCCTGCAGGAAGAGACGATACCTTCGAACAACAATATGCCGACACTGTCCTGACGAGCCATCGGCCAAAGACCATTTTTTTCCTCACACCTTATTGCCACGCGTTGTCAGGACAGGACATCGTCATGACAGGCTTACGGCAACCGGCTGATACAGGATAAAGGTGTGAAAAACAGAAAAGCCCCGTCCTTTTGGACGGGGCTTTGAAATCTGGCGCGCCCGGGAGGATTCGAACCTCCGACCACCTGATTCGTAGTCAGGTACTCTATCCAGCTGAGCTACGGGCGCAAATAAAACAGTTTTTACATCTACATGCTGATGGCGCGCCCGGGAGGATTCGAACCTCCGACCACCTGATTCGTAGTCAGGTACTCTATCCAGCTGAGCTACGGGCGCAACAAAAGTACAGCAGTTTGAATGTCATGTTTGCCTTTTCAGGCAGGCTTTTCGACATTCAGCACCGATAATGGCGGAGAGAGAGGGATTCGAACCCTCGATAGGGCTATAAACCCTATACTCCCTTAGCAGGGGAGCGCCTTCAGCCACTCGGCCATCTCTCCTCGATCGGTACGGCGCGCATATTACCTGGTTTACCATTCCCTGTCCAGCCCAAAGTCAAAAAATCTTATGATTCAATATATTTGGCTGGACGTCTGCGCTGACGGGTAACCTTCAGATGGGATCGTTCTCGCTGTCACTGCCATCCTTTTCCTGCTGGATGCGCTGATAAATCTCTTCACGATGCACGGAAACATTTTTGGGTGCATTAACACCCAGACGGACCTGATTGCCCTTGACGCCGAGCACGGTCACGGTAATTTCATCGCCAACCATGAGTGTCTCACCCACGCGGCGAGTCAGGATGAGCATTGCGACCTCCTTTTCATTGCTGCTTCCCTATACATATAGTCATATAGATCGTGCACCGGACGGAATAAAGCGGGGCATTATGCGGCAAGCCGAACCATGATCCAACCTGTGTTATTCTGCCAGCGTCTCTTTCCGGTGCACGAGAACTGATTCAGTGTGGCAGAAAGCCCCACAAGCACCAGTCCGTTACCCGGTATTACCGTGTTTTTTCGTCTTCTTCGCTCACATCGGCCTTATCAAGACCAAATGCGGTATGCAGCGATCGTACGGCAAGTTCAAGGAACTTTTCGTCAATAACGACGGAAATCTTGATCTCTGAAGTCGAGACCATACGAATATTGATGCCCTCATCGGCCAGCACCCGGAACATCCGGCTGGCAACGCCTGCGTGCGAGCGCATACCCACGCCCACCAGCGAAACCTTGGCGATCTTGTCGTCACCGCGCACTTCACCACCGCCCAGCGACGGAATGACCTGTTCCTGCAGAATGCGCTGGGTCTGGCGAAAGTCGTTTTTGGCGACCGTGAAGGTAAAGTCGGTATAACCGCCAGAAGGGGCCACATTCTGAACGATCATGTCGACTTCAATATTGGCATCCGAAATCGGCCCCAGAATGCGCGAGGCGACCCCCGGTACATCGGGCGTATTCAAAACGGTCAGCTTGGCTTCGTTGTTATTGAAGGCGATACCCGAAATCAGCGGCTCTTCCATATTCGAAATCTCTTCATCAGCAGTAATCAGGGTTCCCGGGCCATCCTCAAAGGAGGACAGTACACGCAGCGGGACGTTGTATTTGCCGGCAAATTCAACGGCACGAATCTGAAGTACCTTGGAGCCGAGGCTGGCCATCTCCAGCATTTCCTCGACCGTGATGCTTTCCAGACGACGCGCCTTGGCGCAGACACGCGGGTCGGTGGTATAGACGCCATCGACATCGGTGTAAATCTGGCACTCGTCGGCCTTGAGAGCAGCCGCCAGCGCCACGCCGGTGGTATCGGAGCCGCCGCGACCCAGCGTTGTGATATTGCCTTCGCTGTCGACGCCCTGAAAACCGGCCACAACCACAACCTGCCCTTCTTCAAGGTCGTCGCGCAGCTCATCGGTTTCGATGCGCTGAATGCGGGCACGGGTGTGGGCGCTGTCGGTGCGAATACCAATCTGGGCACCGGTATAGGAGGTCGCCTTGACGCCCAGCTGATGCAGGGCCATGGCCAGCAGTGAAATCGTGACCTGTTCGCCGGTCGACACCAGCATGTCCATTTCACGCGGCGTGGGCTCTTCGTTGATCTGTGAGGCCATTTCAATCAGACGATTGGTTTCACCACTCATGGCCGATACCACCACCACGATCTGATGCCCCTGATCCCGAAACCCCTTGACCTTCTCGGCTACCGCCTTGATTCGCTCAACGCTGCCTACCGAAGTACCACCGAATTTTTGTACGTAAAGCGCCATGGATGCTCCCTTTCGTTGATGTATTGGACCATCATCCCTCGAGTGTTTCGGCAACCCACCGGCGTGCGGCCTGCAGGGCGTTGTCCACGCCACTGACGTCGCTGCCACCGGCCTGAGCCATGTCGGCACGACCGCCGCCACGTCCACCCACCATGGGGGCAATGGCACTGACGAGACTGCCGGCACTGAGCCGATCCACCAGATCCTGCGTGACACCGGCAATCAGATTGACCTTGTCATCCCCTGCCACGGCCAGAACAATTACCCCGGAACCCAGTTTGTTTTTCATCTGATCCATGACACCGCGAAGTTCCTTCGCGCCCACACCCTCCAGCTGACGGGCAAGGACACGGACACCGCCAATCTCTTCAGCCGCGTCCAGCAGGTCACTGCCGGCCTGACTGGCCAGCCTGGCGCGATTGCGCTCAAGCTCGCGCTCGAGTTCACGATTACGCTCCAGAAGACTGCCTACCCGTGTTTCGAGCTGATCGGGGCGTGCGCGCACCTGATCGGCCAGACGCGTCACCAGCGACTGCTGATCGCGGAACCAGCGCAGGGTCGCATGACCGGAGATGGCCTCGATACGACGCACGCCGGCCGCCACACCCGTCTCGGCAAGCAATCTTACCGGACCGATGTCACCGGTGCGCAGGACATGAGTGCCGCCACACAGCTCGATGGAGAAGTCATCGCTGCCCATGGTCAATACGCGCACGCTTTCGCCATATTTGGCTTCAAACAGCGCCTGAGCCCCCAGCCTGCGCGCCTCATCCAGGGTCATCAGCTGCGTGGTCACGGGCGTGTTCGCCATGACCTGCTCATTGATCATGGCTTCAACGCGCTCGAGCTCTTCGGATGTCATGGCTTCGTTGTGGCTGAAGTCAAAGCGTAGCCGTTCATCACCCACCTGTGAGCCCTTTTGCTGTACGTGCGTGCCGAGCACGCGACGCAGCGATTCATGCAGCAGGTGGGTAGCCGAATGGTTACGCATGATGGCGTGACGAGCCGGCACCTCGACGCTGGCCTCCACTTTTGCCTGCGCGCTCAGGACGCCTTCGCTGACCTCGCCCAGATGTACGAAGTGCTGCCCGCGTTTCTGGGTATCGCGGACGTTGAATACGACGCCCGGCAGCGTCAGGGTACCGCGATCGCCAATCTGACCGCCGGACTCGGCGTAAAACGGCGTTTCGTCCAGCACCACGGCGCCGCTCTGGCCGGCTTCGAGCTGATCGACCTGCTGCCCGTCGTCATTGAGCAGCGTCAGCACCTGCGCCTGTGCGACCAGACGATCACGCCCGACAAACTCGGTGGCCCCGTCAAGGTCGATGTTCGTCTCCAGACGAGCCCCGAACTGACTGGCTGCACGAGCGCGCTCGCGCTGTGCCTCGAGCTCGCGCAGGAAGCCGGCTTCATCGAGGGTGATATTGCGTTCGCGGGCAATGTCGGCGGTCAGGTCATAGGGAAAACCGTAGGTGTCGTACAGCTTGAAGATGGTCTCGCCATTCAGCTCACTGGACTCGAGCCCGGCCAGTGCTTCATCGAGCAGGCGCATGCCGTGGTCCAGCGTGCGGGCGAACTGCTCCTCTTCACGCAACAGCACTCTTTCGATCTGCTCGCGACGCGCGCGCAACTCGGGATAGGCCTCCCCCATTTCCTCATCCAGTGCTGCGACCAGACGATGGAAGAAAGGCTGACGCGCGCCCAGCTTGTGACCGTGGCGGACTGCGCGACGAATGATACGACGCAGCACATAGCCGCGCCCTTCGTTGGAGGGCATCACGCCATCAACAATCAAAAAGGCGCATGAACGAATGTGATCGGCAATCACGCGCAATGAGGGCTGATGGATGTCGTCCTGGCCGGTAATCTCGGCAGCAGAAGCCAGCAGACGCTTGAAAAGATCAATCTCATAGTTGGAGTGCACGCCCTGCATGACGGCGGCAATCCGCTCAAGGCCCATGCCGGTATCGATGGAAGGACTGGGCAGCGGCGTCATGTTGCCCTGAGCGTCGCGGTCATACTGCATGAAAACCAGATTCCAGACCTCGATGTAGCGATCGCCGTCTTCATCCGGGCTTCCCGGAGGACCACCAAACACGTCCGGGCCATGATCGAAAAAGATTTCCGAAGAAGGGCCGCACGGTCCGGTTTCGCCCATCTGCCAGAAGTTGTCTTCTTCCAGACGCGAGAAGCGCTCGGCGCTGACCCCGATTTCGTTTAACCAGATATCGGCCGCTTCGTCATCGCTGACATGCACCGTGACCCAGAGCTTATCGGCAGGCAGCCCCAGGTTGACCGTCAGAAACTGCCAGGCGTATTGAATGGCCTCACGCTTGAAATAGTCGCCGAAGCTGAAGTTGCCCAGCATTTCAAACAGGGTGTGGTGGCGCGCGGTATAGCCGACGTTGTCCAGGTCATTGTGCTTGCCGCCGGCCCTGACACAGCGCTGCGCCGAAGTTGCCCGAACATAGGGCCTGGGATCGCGCCCCAAAAAGACATCCTTGAAAGGCACCATACCGGCATTGGTGAAAAGCAGCGTGGGGTCGTTATCAGGTACCAGTGAACTGGAAGGCACCTGGGTATGGCCATGCTGTTCAAAAAAATTCAGAAATGCTTGTCGTATGTCGGCGCTTTTCATGGGCTTCCCGTAAACAATGGGTCAGGTCATTTGAATGAGGCAACGAGCGATGCATCAAACGATGGGTGCATGGCAACCGTCGCCTGTCGTCAACATGCGCCTCGAGGAGTGACCCTCATGGTCTTCCATGTCTCGCCCGTGAGCACATCATGAAATACAGGATCACGACGAGACGAATTTTGGCGGCTTAATGTATCAGTATGTCGCATCCGGGTGCGACAGTCCGCATGCGCTCCATTTTGCCTCATGCCGGACGTGACATGCCAAGCCAGGATGTCACGACGGCCAGGCAAGCCGCAGGGCACTGCTGCACTGCTGGCCGTCAAACCCACGTGATGCCAGAAAGCGCTGGCGCTTGGCACGGGCTTTCATGTCGTCGCCGGGCCCGTCAAAACGGCGCTGAAGCGCCTCGGCGGCAAGCGATGTCCAGTCTGCGCTGCTCTCTTCCAGCGCCTGAGCAATCATGTCGCGTTCGATCCCCCGTCCGGACAGTTCTGCGCTGATCTTGCGCGGCCCCTGCAAACGCGCGATGCGCGAGCGGACGAAATGTTCCACAAACCGAGCATCGGACTGCAGATTTTCCTCGGCAAGACGATCCAGCAGCGCATTGACCTCCTCGGGCGCATGCTCGTGACGCAATAACCGCTCCTCGAGTTCGCTACGAGTATATTCACGCCGGGCCAGCAGTGTGATGGCCTCTTCATAAGGCGTTCTCTGTGACATCAACGTTCTCTCCATTTTTATACGTCAACGCAAAAGGGGCACGCTCCATTGAGCGTGCCCCTTTCAATACCACCATGGCGAGATAACGATTACAGAAGTTCGTCACCACCGGCATCAGCCGGTGCTTCGGCTTCTTCTGCCGCCTTCTCTTCTTCCTTCGTTTTCGGAGTCGTCAGAAGCTGGCCGCGGATGGCGTCTTCGATCTCCTGCATGACTTCGGGGTTATCTTCAAGATACTGGGCGGCGTTGGCCTTGCCCTGCCCGATCTTGTTGCCCTTGTAGCTGTACCAGGCACCGGCCTTGTTGACCAGGTTGCACTGGACACCGAGATCAACCACTTCGCCAGCATGGTAGATTCCCTTGCCATAGAGGATCTGGAACTCGGCCTGACGAAACGGCGGTGCCACCTTGTTCTTGACGACCTTGACGCGGGTTTCATTGCCCACGGCCTCATCGCCCTGCTTGACCGAGCCGGTCCGGCGAATGTCCAGACGCACGCTCGAGTAGAACTTGAGTGCGTTACCACCGGTAGTCGTTTCGGGATTACCAAACATGACACCGATTTTCATGCGGATCTGGTTGACGAACATCACCATGCAATTGGCATTCTTGATGTGTCCGGTCACCTTGCGCAGCGCCTGTGACATCAGACGCGCCTGAAGGCCAACGTGGGAATCGCCCATCTCGCCTTCAATCTCGGCACGCGGTGTCAAAGCGGCAACAGAGTCGACCACGATGACGTCTACGCCGCCGGAGCGCACCAGCATGTCGCAGATCTCGAGGGCCTGCTCACCGGTATCGGGCTGGGAGACCAGCATGTCATCAAGATTGACGCCCAGTTTTTCGGCGTAGCTGGGATCGAGTGCGTGTTCGGCATCGATAAAGGCGCAGGTCTTGCCCTGCTTTTGCGCCTGAGCAATGACGGACAGGGTAATGGTGGTTTTACCCGAAGCCTCGGGACCGAAAATCTCAACAATACGCCCATAGGGCAGACCGCCTACGCCAAGCGCGATATCGAGTCCCAGCGAGCCGGTAGACACGGCGGGAATTGCCACGCGGGGCGTATCGCCCATGCGCATGACGGCACCCTTGCCGAACTGTCGCTCGATCTGGGATAGCGCTGCATTAAGTGCCTTGGAGCGGTTGTCATCCTGTGCCATGTTGGCCCTCCTGTCGGGTCAGCCTGACGCTGATACGCCATTAAGCTGTATGCTTATCCAGTATTTTAAACCAAAAATACGGTCTGTCACATCCTTTTGATGACTTATTTCATCAAAAGGCTAAAAAGGCGGTGCAGACGCACGTTAGTCAAAGGGGTTTTCCTGCAGACGTTCGATCAGTCCCCTGAGTGCCAGTGCTACGGCATCACGACGCACCTCGAGGCGCTCTCCGTCAAGGCGATAGCACTGAGCCTGACTCTGGGTGGCGTTGCCCCACGCCAGCCAGACGGTGCCTACCGGCTTTTCGGGTGATCCGCCGCCAGGTCCTGCCACGCCACTGATGGCCACGCCAAGATCTGCGCCGCTGTCGCGACAGGCACCGCGCACCATCTCATGGACCACGGTTTCACTGACCGCACCGAAAAGCTCAAGAGACACCGACGACACACCCAGCAGGCGCTGCTTGGCGGCGTTGGAATAGGTCACGTAGCCGGTTTCGAAACATGACGAGCTGCCAGCAATGTCGGTAATGGCGCGCGCCACCCCGCCACCGGTACAGGATTCGGCGGTAGTCAGCACCACACGCTGCTGCTGACAGAGCAGACACAGCCGGCTGGCCAGCTCCTGTATGCCTGATGCTGTTGCCATGATAACTCCCCGCCGATCACATCGAATTCAAGGCCATCCATGGTACTTGATCACCACAGACAATGGGTACGCCCTCACCATCGCATGCTGTACACGCGTTGAACGCTTGCTGTCTGCACTATAGCAATACAGGGGAGGCAGCGGATCATGATAATCTGATGCCCTTTCACCTCACATGTCCTTGGACAGGGTCAATTTCACGTGGCAGGCAAGACCGAGTCCCAACCGACGCCGATGATGGCGCAGTATTTTCGTATCAAGCGCGAGCATCCCGATGTATTGCTGTTCTACCGCATGGGAGACTTCTACGAACTCTTTCATGACGATGCCAGACGCGCGGCCTCACTGCTCGACATTACACTGACCGCACGCGGCACCTCCAACGGCGCGCCCATTCCCATGGCGGGCGTGCCCTATCACAGCGCAGAAGGCTATCTGGCCCGGCTGGTGCGCATGGGCGAATCTGTCGCCATCTGTGAGCAGATCGGCGACCCGGCGACCGCCAAGGGGCCGGTCGAGCGTCGGGTCGTACGGATTGTTACCCCCGGCACGCTGCACGATGAAGCGCTGCTTGACGAGCGCCGTGACAACCTGGTTGCAGCACTTCATGGCGATAATGACCACTGGGGACTGGCTTGGCTCGAGCTCTCCAGCGGGCGCTTCAGTGTGTTGGAAGTCGAAGGCGAAGGCGACATGCTCGCCGAACTGCACCGGCTTGATCCTGCCGAGCTTCTGGTCATGGAAAGCCTGCGCCTGCCCGCACGTCTGGAAGAACGCCCCGGTCTGCGGCGCCAGAGCGACTGGCACTTTGATCTGGAAACCTCCCGGCGTCTTCTGTGCGATCAGCTGCAGGTACAAAACCTTTCCGGCTTTGGCTGCGACCACCTGACCCGGGCACTGACGGCCGGCGGTGTACTGATCGATTATGTACGCGATACTCAGCGCACCGCCCTGCCCCACATCACCGCCATCGGCGTTGAAAACCGCGATGAATCGGTGGTGATCGACGCCGCCAGCCGACGCAATCTGGAAATTGACCAGAACATGGCGGGCGGTCAGGACAACACTCTGGCCTCGGTGCTGGATACCACAGCCACGGCGATGGGCGCGCGCCTTTTAAGGCGGTGGCTCAACCGCCCCCTGCGCGACCGGGATCAGATCAACGCCCGACAGCAGGGTGTGCGGCTTCTGGGCGAAGAGGACCATGTCGAAGCTTTCAACGCTATCCTCCGCGGTATCGGCGACGTGGAACGCATTCTGGCACGCGTGGCCCTGCTCAGCGCTCGCCCGCGTGATCTTGCCCGACTGCGTGATGCCCTCAATGCCTTGCCGGCGCTGGCAGAGCGGCTGGAAGGCATTGCCCGGGGCAGTGCGCTGGATGATCTTTCCCGCCACATCGTTCCCTATCCCGAGCTTGCCGACACGCTGACCCGGGCATTGATCGACAGCCCACCGGTCGTGATTCGCGACGGCGGTGTCATTCGTGAAGGCTTTGATGAGGAACTCGACGAATTCAGGGCACTGCAGGAGAACGCCGGCGACTATCTGGTCCAGCTGGAAACACGCGAACGTGAGCGCACCGGCCTTTCAGGACTCAAGGTGGGCTACAACCGCGTCCACGGCTACTACATCGAGATTCCGCGCGCTCAGGCACGTGAAGTCCCTGCAGACTACATCCGGCGCCAGACACTCAAAAACGCCGAGCGTTTCATCATTCCCGAACTCAAGACCTTTGAGGACAAGGCGCTCTCGGCCCGCACCCGAGCACTGGCGCGCGAAAAGCTGCTGTACGACGGCCTGCTCGAGGCCCTCAATGCCGAGCTGACTGCGCTGACCCGGACTGCCCAGGCACTGGCCACGCTGGATGTACTACACGCTTTTGCCGAACGCGCGCAGACGCTGTCGCTGGTCTGCCCGACGCTGCGTGAGGCGCCCGGCATGACCATTCGTGACGGCCGGCATCCAGTGGTCGAGCATGTCTCGAGCCACCCCTTTGTGCCCAACGATCTGCATTTTGACGATGTTACCCGCATGCTCGTGATTACCGGACCCAACATGGGCGGTAAATCGACCTTCATGCGTCAGAACGCGCTGATCGCCCTGCTGGCGCATACCGGATGTTTCGTGCCGGCAAGCCATGCCGAAATCGGCCCGATTGATCGTATCTTTACGCGTATCGGCTCCTCGGACGATCTGGCTGGCGGCCGTTCGACCTTCATGGTCGAAATGACCGAAACGGCCAGCATCCTGCATAACGCTACCGACCAGAGTCTGGTGCTGATGGACGAGATCGGCCGCGGCACCAGCACCTTTGACGGGCTATCGCTGGCCTGGGCGGCCGCCGAGCATCTGACCGGTACGCGCGCCTTCACACTGTTTGCCACGCACTACTTCGAGATGACCGGTCTACCCGAGCAGGCAGAAGGTGTCGCCAATGTGCATCTCAATGCCACCGAGCATAACGACGGCATCGTCTTCATGCATCGGGTCGAGCCAGGCCCGGCCAGTCAGAGCTACGGCCTGCAGGTGGCGCAACTGGCAGGGGTGCCCCGCGCCGTGATTGCCCGCGCCCGCGAAAAGCTTCTCATGCTGGAGGCTCAGGACAGCGAGCACCCGGTCGCCCCGCATCAGGCGCCGGCACCAAGGCAGAATGATCTTTTTGCCAGCACGCCGCACCCGGTGGTTGAGGCACTCTCGCAGCTGGATCTGGACGCCCTGTCACCGCGCCAGGCCCAGGAGTGGCTCTATCAGTGGCGCGAGAAGATAAAACAGGACTCGTAAGTCGGTCGGCCCGTCCTTTCATCAGAAGCGGCTTGTCGCCGGGCGGGCCGGCCTTCTAGAATAAGGCCCCTTTGTGGGCCGCCCCACACCCCTTTTCAGCACTGCCTGTCCCTGCATGGGCAGTGATCGCCTGCTACCCTGGAGTTCGTGACATGACCTTTGTCGTCACCGAGAACTGCATTCAATGTAAATACACGGACTGCGTGGAAGTCTGCCCGGTTGACTGCTTCTATGAAGGTCCCAATTTTCTGGTCATTCATCCAGACGAATGCATTGACTGTGCCCTGTGCGAACCGGAATGTCCGGCCGAGGCCATTTTTTCGGAAGACGAACTGCCCGAAGGGCAGGAAAAGTTTATCGAGATCAACGCCGATCTCGCCGAGCAGTGGCCCAACATCAACGAGCGCAGCGATCCGCCGGCCGATGCCGACGAGTGGAACGGTGTTCCCGGCAAGATCGACAAGCTGGTGCGCTGATATTCGGATCGGGGCCAAGCTGCCCCGACCGCTCCCCCCTCTGATTTTCATGTCACCTGCTGCGGCTGCCGCACGTGCTTTTGTGGCATCCTGGCGCCAGCATTGCTGTCTTTTACGCATAAAAAAAGGCGGCCCATAGGGGCCGCCCTTGCATCCTGCGTCCTTGAGCCATTTCGTTGGCTCTCTATCCATCGGCGGCATCCATGCGGAGAAATCGAATCCATCCGATACCCAGCGCGCCATCAATCAAGTTTGTCGTTGGTGTTCTGAGCGGGGCCATCCATTTGCCGCCGTCAGTTGAGTCTCGATCAGAATATCTGATCGATTAAAAGATTTTGAAAAAAGCGCTAATCGAGAGAAGTAGCGACCGCCTTGTTTTCTTTTGGCAAAAAAACCAGGCGAATCAATATTTTAAGAGGGAAGGTAACTTCAGGCCCGTTATCGGGCCGCTTCGAATATCCATATGGTGGGTTCTGCCCCCCCATCGGGTCAAGGTAATCGTCCAGGATTCGTCAAATATATAGGGCGGGCATAAAAAATCCGACTACCATGGGTAGCCGGATTAATTTTAGTGATTCGGGTCAGGAATCAGGATTGACCCTTCACTTCTGACAGCCCCTTGTAGGGTGCCTTGCCGGCCAGCTGATCTTCGATCACCAGCAGACGGTTGTATTTGGCAACACGGTCGCTGCGTGACAGGGAGCCGGTCTTGATCTGCCCGGCACAGGTGCCTACGGCCAGATCCGCGATGGTGGTGTCTTCCGTCTCGCCACTACGATGAGAGATCACAGCGGTGTAGCCGGCATCGCGTGCCATCTTGATCGCATCAAGCGTCTCGGTCAGCGAACCAATCTGGTTGAACTTGATCAGAATCGAATTACCAATGCCCTTTTCGATGCCTTCACGGAAGATACGCGTATTGGTCACGAACAGATCATCGCCGACCAGCTGTACACGATCACCCAGCTTGTCGGTCAGCGCTTTCCAGCCGTCCCAGTCCGACTCGTCCAGTCCATCCTCAATGGAAACAATGGGGTACTGATCGACCAGCTCGGCCAGATAATCGGCAAAGCTTTCGCTGGTGAAGCTCTTGTTTTCACCGGAAAGCGTGTACTGACCATCCTTGTAGAACTCGGAAGCCGCGCAGTCGAGTGCCAGCGTGACGTCGCTGCCCAGCTGATAGCCGGCATCGCTGACCGCCTGCTTAATGGCACTCAAAGCGTCTGCGTTGGATTCCAGATTCGGTGCGAAGCCACCTTCATCACCTACCGCGGTAGACTGTCCGCGACCGGAGAGCACCTTTTTCAGGGCGTGGAAAATTTCAGCGCCCATGCGCAGGCCTTCGGCAAAGCTCTTGGCGCCGACCGGCTGGACCATGAACTCCTGAATATCGATATTGTTATCGGCGTGCTCACCGCCATTCATGATATTCATCATCGGCAGCGGCATGCTGAACTGACCCGGCGTGCCATAGAGTTCGGCAATGTGCTCATAAAGCGGCATGCCCTTCTCGGTTGCTGCCGCGCGCGCTGCAGCCAATGAAACGGCGAGAATGGCATTGGCGCCCAGATTGCCCTTGTTGTCGGTGCCGTCAAGCTCCAGCATGGCCTGATCCAGCGCGCGCTGATCGCTGGCGTCCATGCCCTTGAGGCGCTCACGGATTACCGTATTGACGGCTTCCACGGCCTTTTTGACACCCTTGCCCAGATAGCGTGACTTGTCGCCGTCGCGCAGCTCCAGTGCTTCACGCGAACCGGTAGACGCACCCGACGGCGCATAGGCCTGCTCGCGGATACCGCCAGCCAGCGTCACTGTCGCCATGACGGTGGGGTTACCGCGTGAATCGAGCACTTCGAGTCCATGAATATCAACAATCTCGGCCATCTAAAGCATCCTCACTGATTAAACTTCCGGTCCCTTCTTCGGACCGGACTCGAATGAACGCACCATGAAAGCATAGAAAGCGACTCATTTGCCTGCCATGCCGGCGCACTCGCCGCCATTGTTAGACTAAAGTCAAAACCCTGCCGACATCATCGACGCCTCCACCAATAAAAACGCCGATCATGATGATCGGCGTTTTGAGACTAGCGAATATCGATGGGATCGAAATGCTTGACCACCCCATCGAGCATTTTGATCTGCTCAAGAAAAGGCGTCAGTCGATCCAGCGGCAGCGCACAGGGGCCATCGCAGCGGGCGTTGTCGGGGTCTGGATGCGCCTCGACGAACAGGCCGGCGATGCCGGTGGCCACCCCGGAGCGGGCCAGCTCGACCACCTGCTGGCGACGCCCGCCAGCGCTGTCGGCACGCCCGCCGGGCTGCTGCAGCGAATGGGTGACATCGAAAAAGACCGGGTAGCCGGTTTTTTTCATCTCGCCAAAGCCAAGCATGTCGACCACCAGGTTGTTATAGCCAAAGCTCGAGCCGCGCTCACACAGGATCAGCCGATCGTTACCGGCCTCCTCGAATTTGGTGATGATGTGGCGCATCTCGTGCGGGGCAATGAACTGCGGCTTCTTGATGTTGACCACCGCGCCGGTTTTCGCCATCGCCACCACCAGATCGGTCTGGCGGGCCAGAAAGGCCGGCAGCTGAATGACGTCACAAACATCGGCCACGGCGCGCGCCTGGTTCGGCTCATGCACATCCGTCAATACCGGCACGTTGAAGCGGCTTTTGATCTCATCGAGAATTTTCAGCCCTTCATCGAGGCCCGGCCCACGATAGGAGTGGATCGAGCTGCGGTTGGCCTTGTCGAAACTGGCCTTGAACACATAGGGAATGCCCAGCGCCTTCGTCGCCTCGACCCAGGCATGGGCCACCTCGATGGCCATGTCCCGTGACTCAAGCACATTCATGCCGCCAAAAAGCGTCAGCGGCTGCTGATTGCCGGTCGAAATATCACCGATGGCAACGGTTTTCTGCAAGGTATCAGTGCCTGTCATCGTCACGCTCCTGCTGATCGCGATTGCCGGCCTTGTGTGCTCGTGCGGCGCGATGCGCCAGCGCGGCGTTGACAAAACCGGTGAAGAGCGGATGCCCATCGCGCGGGGTCGAGGTGAATTCGGGATGGAACTGGCAGGCGACATACCAGGGATGATCCGGCAGCTCGACCATTTCCACCAGCGACTGATCCACGCTGCGGCCGGAGAAGACCATGCCGGCGGCTTCCAGATCGGCCACGAACTGATCGTTGATCTCATAGCGATGGCGATGACGCTCGACGATCGTGTCGCTGCCATAGATCTCGCGCGCCTTTGACCCTTCCGCCAGCACACAGCTCTGCCCGCCCAGTCGCATGGTGCCGCCCAGATCGGAAGACTCGTCGCGGGTCTCGATCCGCCCTTCCGGCGTGATCCACTCGGTGATCAGACCGACCACGGGATGGCGGGTGTCGTGAGTAAACTCGGTGGAGTTGGCATCGCGCCAGCCGGCCTTGTGACGAGCAAACTCGATGACCGCTACCTGCATGCCCAGACAGATGCCCAGATAGGGAATACCGTTTTCACGAGCGTAGCGCGCAGTGGCAATCTTGCCTTCCACACCGCGCGAGCCGAAACCACCCGGCACCAGAATCGCATCCTTGCCCTCAAGACGCTCAACGCCTTCACGCTCGATGGTTTCGGAGTCGATATAGTCAATATTGACCTTCACGCGGGTCTGAATGCCGGCATGCATCAGCGATTCGTTGAGCGACTTGTAAGCGTCAAGCAGCTCCATATATTTGCCGACCATCGCAATATTGATGGTCTTGAGCGGGTTGAGCTTGGCATCAAGCACTCGAACCCATTCGCTCAGATCCGCCGCTGGCGGATCAAGACGCAGCTTGTCGCAGACGATGTCGTCAAGCTCATGATCGTGCAGCATCAGCGGAATGCGATAGATGGTATCGGCATCCTGCATCGGAATGACGGCGCGCTCATCCACGTTGGTGAACAGGGCAATCTTGCGACGCTCACTGGCTTCAAGCTCGACTTCGCTGCGACACAGCAGAATATCGGGCTGGATGCCGATGGAGCGCAGTTCCTTGACGCTGTGCTGGGTCGGCTTGGTTTTGGTCTCGCCGGCCGTCTTGATATAGGGCACCAGCGTCAGGTGCATGAACAGTGCGTGACTGGAGCCGACTTCACTGCGCAGCTGGCGAATGGCTTCCAGAAACGGCAGGGATTCGATGTCACCCACGGTGCCGCCAATCTCGACGAGCGCCACATCGTAGCCTTCAGCGCCGGCCTTCACACGCCGCTTGATCTCGTCGGTAATATGCGGAATGACCTGAACGGTGCCGCCCAGGTAATCACCACGACGCTCCTTGCGCAGCACGTGCTCATAGACGCGGCCGGTGGTGAAGTTATTGGCCTGGGTCATGCGCGAGCGAATGAAACGCTCGTAGTGTCCGAGGTCAAGATCGGTCTCGGCGCCATCCTCGGTGACAAAGACTTCACCGTGCTGAAAGGGGCTCATGGTGCCCGGATCGACGTTGATATAGGGGTCGAGCTTGAGAATCGTGACCTTCAGGCCACGGGCTTCCAGAATAGCGGCCAGAGAAGCTGCAGCGATGCCTTTACCAAGAGAAGACACAACGCCACCGGTCACGAAAATATATCGCGTCGTCATGGGGAACCTGTTAATGCTGAGCGAAGGTCAGCCAGAAAGGCAGACCAGGATGGGAGATCAGTTTACGCGAAAGCGTCGTCGCGCTCAATTTGCATTGTCCGCCCTGAGCCGGATCAACGGCGATGATGCCTTTTTGATGGACTTGGTCACGATATAGGTGAAGTAGCGCCGAATGGCGAGATCCTCCATCAGCCAGCGATCGATCAGGCGCTGGTACTGATCGATGCTTTCGGCCTCGATCAGTACCAGATAATCCACACCGCCCCCCACGGCCACACATTCACTGACCTGCGGCGTGTCGCGCATGACTCGCTCAAAGCGCTCGAAGACGCTGACGCTGTGGTTCTCAAGCTCGATCTGAATCCATACCGACGTCAACGCTACCCGAGCCCGGTCGCTGATTCGGGCACTGTAGCCCTCGATGATGCCCTCACGCTCAAGGCGTCTGACCCGCTCCCAGCAGGGGCTCACCGACAGGTTGATGGCCTCGGCCAGTCGCGACTTGGTGATGCGCCCGTCACGCGACAGGATCTCGAGAATACGAAAATCGTACTGATCGAGCTTCATCATGATCTCCCGTCGCATGGATACCGAATGCCGACCGGCAGACGTTCGCTGCCACTTGTCGTGACGACTTTAGCGCTCAAGCGTTTCGACCACCTCGCCAATGACGATCAGGGTATCGCCCATTTCAACGCGTGCCGGAAAGCGCCGGGCCAGCACCAGGCCGTCACGGCTGGCGCGATATTCCACCGGGTCGGCACCGGTACGCGTGATATCCCAGATACGTGCGACTACTTCGCCTTCCCTGACCAGCCCGCCGAGTGCGCAGGTCATTTCCAGAAGCCCCGTGTGCTCGCTTTGCACGTAGCAGGAGGCGTCCGGCATCTCGACATGCTGCTGGCGCGCCGGGCGCTGAATTTCCCCCTGGGTAATACCGGCAAAGATCAGGAAATTGCGCACGCCGCGCTCGCTGATCTCGATACTGGCCGGCGTCGAAGTACCGCCACCGCCCAGCTCGGTGGTCACCAGCACCTTGCCCTGATTTTCCACCACCGTGTCGTAGAGCGCTGCCGCATCAAGCTCATACATCATGATGGCGGTCGAGGCGCCAAAGTCGATGGCGCCCTTGAGGCTTTTGCGTTCAAGCTCGAGATCATCAAGTCGGTGAGCGGCAGCAAACGGCAGGATATCCAGCGTGCGCCCGCCTGAATGTAGATCCAGTGCGTAGTCGCACATCGGCACCAGGTAGCGGGTAAAGTAGTCGGCAATCTGTCTTGTCGGGCCACCATCCGGGTCCCCCGGAAAGCTGCGATTGAGATTACCGCGATCCATCGGCGAGGTGCGTCTGCCGGCCTGCGCTGCCGGCTGATTCATCATCGGCACGATGATCACACGCCCCTGAACCTCTTCCGCCGTCAGGCGTCTGGCGAGTTTCAAAAGCGCCGTGATGCCCTCATATTCATCACCGTGATTGCCGCCGGTCAGAAGCGCGGTGGGCCCCTCTCCGTTCTTGACCACGGTAATCGGAATCATCACCGCCCCCCAGGCGGATTCATCATGAGAGACCGGTAGTTTGAGAAAGCCGTGCTGGACGCCATCGGCATCAAAATCGACAGTGGCAGAGATCGGACTTGGACGCATGGGCAGTACTGCTCCCTATGGTGAGTGCGACCGACGGCCCGAATTCACTCGGGCCACCAGGGACAGGTGCACTATTTAACGAAAAGCTGACGAGGAAAGTTGCTGAGGGTTTCCACCCCGGTTTCGGTGATCAGGATCGACTCGGTGATCTCGAGCCCCCAGTCATCCATCCACATGCCTGGCATGAAGTGAAAGGTCATGCCGGGTTCGAGTACGGTGGTGTCACTGGGACGCAGGCTCATGGTGCGCTCGCCCCAGTCGGGCGGATAGCTCAGACCGATGGGATAGCCACAGCGAGCACCGCCCCGGTCGAAGCCCCACTTGTCCATCGCAGCCCCCAGCGCCATGGCCAGATCGCAGCAGCGGTTGCCGGGTTTGGCGACCTCAAGCCCGTTTTCGATGCCCTCCAGCAGGGCAGATTCCCCACGCAGGAAGTCTCGTGTCGGGCGCCCGAGAAATACCGTTCGCGACAGCGGCGCGTGATAGCGCTTGTAGACACCGGCAATCTCAAAAAAGGTGCCTTCGTCCTGTTTGAACGGCGCATCATCCCAGGTCAAATGCGGCGCGGCCGCGTCCTTGCCAGTGGGCAACAGCGGCACGATGGCCGGGTAGTCACCGCCATGGCCTTCCACGCCTTCAACACCGGCCCGGTAAATTTCCGCCACCAGCCGGCTCTTGGGCAGGCCCGGCTCGACCATGTCCAGAATGCGGGCATGCATTTCATCCACGATGCGACCGGCCACCCGCATGTACTCGATCTCGGTCGGCGACTTGATCGCCCGGCACCAGTTGACCAGTCCATTGGCATCAACCAGCGTCGCCTCGGGCAGGTTTGCCAGCAGGCTGGTATAGGCCTTTGCCGAGAAGTAGTAGTTGTCCATCTCGACGCCGATGCGCCCGCGATGCCACTGCCACTGGGGCAGAATTGACTGGGACAGATACTCCATCGGATGCATGTCGGGGTTCTGGACGTAATAGTCCGGATACCAGGTCACATGCGTTTCGGGATTCATGTAGCAGGTGCGTATCGCGCCATTGCTGTCCTGGCGTCGACCATACCAGACCGGATCCTGATCAAGACTGATCAGCACACACTGGTGAACATAGAAGGACCAGCCGTCATAGCCGGTCAGCCATGCCATGTTGGAAGGGTCATAAACGATCAGAAGATCCAGCTCGGCACGCGCCATCGCCGCTCTTACCCGGGCCAGGCGCTGAGCATATTCCTCGCGCGTAAAGGGAAGTGCAATGTCGGTCATTGGCGCTCGCTTTTCCCGGTCCACAAACCGGGCACTTGTTGTATTCAACGACGTCCCGAAAACAAGCATAAGACATGGGCATCAATGGCTGCCATGCCGCCGCCATGCCCCGTGTCAGTCTGCCCTTGTCCGATCGCCGGGGTCAAAAGCTTTCCGCATGTCTTTTTGGACAGTATTTCCTGACACGCCTGGCCATGAATCATCGTAACAGGCCCCGGGCGATTATTGATTTGAGCTAAAGGCCGCTCGGGGAAAGGTCGATATGAGCTTCAGAATGCGCACCATCGTTGCGCTCGTTGTCATGACGCCCTGAGCTGCGAATGATCAGGTCGCCTCCATGAGAGATTGCCGTCACATGACCGACATTACTAGCAGAGAAGATTATTTCCGAGCCGCCATTGATCGCGCTCAGGCCGTCATCGAGTTCACCACCGAAGGCATCATTGTCGATGCCAATGAAAACTTTCTGAAGGCAGTGGGCTATACCCTCGAAGATATCAAGGGCAAGCATCACCGCATGTTCTGCGACCCGGAAGAAGCGGCCTCTGCCGAATATCGTTCTTTCTGGCAAAAGCTGGGGCGTGGCGAATTTGATGCCGGCGAATATCGACGTATCGGTAACAACGGTCGCGAAATCTGGCTGCAGGCCACCTATAACCCCATTTTCGATGACACCGGCAAGCCCGTACGAGTTGTGAAGTTTGCCTCCGACATCACCGCTCAAAAGCAGCACGACGCCGAGTTTGAAGGCAAGGTGGAGGCCATCAACCGCGCTCAGGCCGTCATCGAGTTCGACCTGAAGGGCAATATCCTGGCCGCCAACGACAACTTTCTGGCCACCATGGGCTACCGGGCCAGCGAAGTTATCGGTGAACACCACCGCATGTTCTGTAACGAGACCTACATCAGGACGGCGGAATATCGCAATTTCTGGAAGGAACTGGCGCAGGGTGAATTTGCCCAGGGCGAATACAAGCGTTTTCGCAAGGACGGTAGCGAAGTCTGGCTACAGGCCACCTATAACCCGATTCTGGATGCCGTTGGCCGGCCCTATAAAGTGGTCAAGTTCGCCACCGACATTACCACCCGCAAGCTGACCAACGCCGAGTTTGAAGGCAAGGTCAACGCCATCAGCCATGCTCAGGCGGTGATCGAGTTCGATCTTGAAGGCCATATCCTCGATGCCAATGCCAACTTCCTGAGCGCCATCGGTTACCGGATCGACGATATTCGCGGCCAGCACCACCGAATGTTTTGTGACCCGGCCGACGTCAGCAGCGATGACTATCACCACTTCTGGGATGAACTCAATCGTGGCAAGACCATGAGCGGCGAGTTCCGGCGTATTGGACGCAATGGTCGCGAAGTCTGGCTGCAGGCGACCTACAATCCGATCCTCGACATGGATGGTCGCCCTTTCAAGGTGGTCAAGTTTGCCACCGACATCACGACCAGAAAACGCGAGAGCGCCGAACTCGAAGGCCGTCTCAAGGCGATCGATCGCGCCCAGGCCGTGATCGAGTTTGATCTCAAGGGCAACATTCTTGCGGCCAACCAGAACTTTCTTCACACCATGGGCTACACCCTGGATGAAGTGCTGGGTCAGCATCATCGAATTTTCTGTGAAGATGACCACGTCGTCAGCACCGAATATCGCGATTTCTGGCAAAAACTCGGTCAGGGCGAACTGTTCAGCGGCCGTTTCAGCCGTTTGGGCAAGTTTGGGCGTCGCGTCTGGATTCAGGGCACCTATAACCCGATTCTTGATGCCATGGGCGTCCCCTACAAGATCATCAAATTTGCTACCGACATTACCGATCAGGTGAAGCTCGAGGAGAGCATCAGGGATCAGGCCGCCTCAATGAGCTCAAGCGTTACGGGACTGAATGCGTCAATCAACGCCATTGCCGAAAATGCGCAGCTCACGCAACAACTGGCCCATTTTACCCGGGAAGAGGCGCAGCGCGGCAGCGATACGCTAAAGCATTCGGTCGAGGTCATGGCCGCCATTCGCAAGGCTTCCGAGGACGTGGATGCCATCGTCAAGGTCATTGGCGAAATTGCCAATCAGACCAATCTGCTGGCCTTCAACGCCGCCATCGAAGCGGCCCGTGCCGGCGAACATGGACTGGGCTTTTCGGTTGTCGCCGATGAGGTCAGGAAACTGGCCGAAAAATCCTCCGACGCCACACGCCAGATCAACAGATTGCTGGGAGAATCCAGCCGACGCATTGAAGAAGGCAACATCGTCTCACACGATGCCAGAGCCTCCTTTGACAAGATCATGGAGGGCATTGAAAAAACCAGCACGTCAGTTGATGAAATCACTCACGCCACGCGCGCGCAACTTGAAACGGCCGAGCATGTCGAACGCTCGATTCTGGCCCTGAATGCCGCCACCGGCACGACTCACGCCGACGGCGGTACCCGCAGCGCTTCTCGCAAGAGCGTCTGACATGAGCCATCACGACACCAGCACCTATGGCGTTTTAGGCATCGGCGGCAGCAATGTCGCCCTGCCCATCAGCACACTGCGGGAAGTGGCCGATCTGCCTGAGGCGCTAACGCCGGCGCCGCTGGCACCGGTCTGGTCGCTCGGCGCCTTCATGCTGCGCGATGAAATGATTCCGGTGATCGATCTGGCACGGCTACTGCAGCTTGATGACGGCACCGGCACGCGAAATGCCGGTGATCGGGTGGCCATCGTGCACTGGCAGTCAGGCGTTGTCGGCCTGCGTGTGGATGCCATTCACGGCATCATGCCTGTCGCGAGAGAGCGCCTTCAGACGCTGGAGCACCATGATGCGCGCACCACCGCCCTGATTCCGGCCGCCTTTAACTTCTCTAATGACGGCGAGGATCGACTGGTCTATGTGCTGGAGCTCGAGGCGCTCTTTGCTCTTGATGGCGTGATGCGCTCACTCTCGGCCGGCACCGTTAATGATATCGGCGTGAACGACCTGGAGCACTCGCGCACGCCCCGTCAACGCCACAGAGCCCTCGTGATTGAATGTCTGGGGGTTCATCTCAGTCTTCCGGCCGCGATGGTGCGTGAAATTCAGCCGCTGGAAAAGCTCGCCCCACCGGTGATCGAGATCGATGGGTACATGGGCACTGCGCCACTGCGTAAAAGCCAGATGGCGGTGTTCTGTCCGCTGATATTGGCCCGCCTCGAGAAAAGGTGCAAAGCCAGTGCCGGGTTGATGGTCGTGGTGACCGTTCGCGGCCAGTTGATGGGGCTGGCGGCCACTCGAGTGCTGCGCATGATTGATTACGACCCGGCAGGCGTCATGCCGCTGGCCGACAATCACGACAATGCCAATGCGACCGTCGCCGGCATAATGACGCATCCCGAACTGGGCGATTCGCTGCTGCTCGATGAAAGCCGCTTTGCCACCGACCAGGACTTTCTCACCATTGCGGCCATGTATGCCGGCCAGCAGGAGAAAGGCCATACGCAAGGCGAGGTCTATCGCCGCTTCGCCTTTGTGCACTATGACGCCTTTGGCCAGTATGTGACCCCGCTGGAGCAGCTCGATGAAGTCATCGCCATGCCCGAAGGTTTCACGCCCAGCACCAATGCACAGGAAGGCTGGGCTGGCACCCTGCCCCATCGTGATCACGCCGTATCGCTGATTGATCTGCGCAGGCTTTTGAACACGCCCCACAACACGCCGGCCACCGATGTTCTCATCGTGGCCTGCGGCGACTACCGGGTCGGCTTCATGATCGATAACGCCCGTCATATCGAGTATCTCGACGCCCCGGCCAACAGCCTAATCATTCGCTGGCGAGGGGAGCAGGAACCCGACACGCCGCCCATCGAACAGTGCAAGCGTCTGATCGTGGTCGGCACCGGGGCCAACAAGAAAGTCATGTCGGTGCTGTGTCTGGAAACGCTGGCCACACTGCTGGTGGATATCAATGCTGAACATCACTGCACCATGATCGATGCAGCCTCTCAGGTAGCGTCCGCCTGAGATCGGAGAAGGCTGCGTCAGACCCGCCATGGCACGGTTGGTACTAAAGTCTTTGGCAATCCCCCCCTGCTCTGGGATCATGAGGACCATTTATACCGTGCCGGAATGCCATCATGATCAGGACCTACAGCCTTGAGCAGCAGACCATTCACGAACTGGCAGACGACGCGCTTGAAGCGCGCCTGTCGCAGGCGACCTGGATCGATGCGCAGGAACCCAGTGACAGTGAGCGAGAGGCACTGGCCCCCTTTCTTGCCGAAGAACTGCCCGGAAGCACCGATGTCGAAGAGATCGAATCCTCGGCACGCTATTTCTCGGATGCCGACGGCCTTCACGTTCACTCGCTGTTTCTGACCCGCAACGAAGGCAAGCACCAGAACACCACGGTGGCCTTCATCCTTCAGCCACAGCGGCTCCTGAGCCTGCGCGAAGAGGATCTGGCAGATTTCAGGCTGCTGCGTCTGCGGGCACGGCGCGGTCAGATTGAGGCCGGCTCGCCCCAGGAGCTGATGGTGACCATCTTCGAGCAGAAGGTGGAAAACCTTGCTGACAGCGTCGAGGACATGCACCGCGATCTCGAGCAGGTCAGCCATCAGGTTCTCGAGGTCGAAGACTCGGATCTCGAGGACGCCATTGATCGACTGGCCAAGGTCGAGGACAGCGTCGGCAAGATCCGGCTGTGCCTGATGGATACCCAGCGCTCGCTCCATTTCCTGCTGCGCCACCTGCGCCGCCACCCGGAACTTCAGGAACAGGCCCGTGAGGTGCTTCAGGACGTGGACGCCCTGATGTCGCACAACACGTTTTTGTCCGACAAGGTCAACTTCCTCATGGATACGACCCAGGGCTTTATCAATATCCAGCAAAACCAGATCATCAAGATCTTCTCGATCGCCTCGGTCGTGTTTCTCCCCCCGACCATGATCGCCAGCATTTATGGCATGAACTTTGATGTCATGCCCGAACTGCACTGGCCGCTGGGCTATCCCTTTGCCATTTTTGTCATGTTCCTGTCAGGCCTGACGCCCTTTTTGTACTTTAAACATCGCGGCTGGCTCTGATCGTGCCACGCCGGTCAATTTCGTCGGGTTCAATGAAGGGGAAATGAGATGCGCATTTTGATTCACGCCCCCGAGGCAAAACGCTGGCAGGCAGCGCTGACGCGAGAGCTGCACCCGATATTGCCCGAGGCCGACATCGTGACCACGCAGGACGTCGGTGAAGGGCCTGCCGATCTGCTGATCGTCTGGAAACCGACGGCCTCATTGCTGGCGTGTCAGGATGACTCTCTGAAGGCGATCTTCAACGCCGGCGCCGGCGTGGACGCACTGCTGAACCTGCCGGATCTGCCGGACGTCCCCATCGTTCGCCTGCGTGACGCCGGCATGGGCATGCTGATGGCCGACTATGCGCTTTATGGCGTGCTGCACTTTTATCGGGACATGGATCGCTATCACCGACAGCAGACCGATCAGCACTGGCAGGAGCAGCCGCTGGCCGATCGCAGCAACTGGCGCGTGGGCATCCTGGGGCTGGGCACCCTCGGCCAGGTCTGTGCCCAGCGCATCAGTGCCCAGGGGTTTGAGGTTCAGGGCTGGAGCCGCTCCCCCAAGCATCTTGAAGGGATCGATACACATCATGGTGACGATGGCCTGACCACTTTCCTGAACACTTCCCGGATCATGGTCAGCCTGCTGCCGGACACGCCCGAGACGCGCGGGCTGCTCAACGCACAGCGCCTGGCCCAGCTGCCCGAAGGCGCCGTGGTCATCAATGTCGGACGGGGAACCACGCTGGACCCGGACGCCCTGCTCGCGCTTGTCGATAGCGGCCATCTTCGCGGTGCGATGCTGGATGTTTTCCCGGAAGAGCCTTTGTCGCCCCAGCATCCGCTCTGGCAGGCCCCCGGAGTCATCATAACGCCGCATATTGCTGCACCTACCGATGTGAACGCGGGCGCCCGACAATTCGCCGCCGACCTTCTGGCGCTGACGCAGGGCGAGCCCATCGATACTGTTGATCGAGCCACAGGCTATTGAGACGCCCGCCCGGCGTCATGCGCCTTGTACTTCATAAACAGGAGACGCCATGCTTCGCCTTTTTCTGGCGCTGACCGCCCTGATAGTCTCCACCTCGCCGCAGGCCGAGGAGATTCATCCCTTCACGGCCCAGTACCATCTCACCATGGATGGCTGGCCCAGTGCCGACATGACCCATCAGCTCGAACATGATGGTGATGGCTGGCGCGCCACCATGCACGCCTCGATCAAGATCGCCACCGGCTATGAATACAGCCGCTTTCATGTCAGCCATGACACCGAGGTATCGCCCTGGAGCTTTTACAGCCGCTATCGCCTATTCGGGTTTGGTGATACCTATCGGCTTGACGAAAAGCAGCTCTCGAACCTGCCCGACCGCCAGGCAGCGTTGTTTGCGCTCAGTCGTCAGGCGTTCGACGCCCCATCGTGTCGCGGCCGTCAGTCAACGCCCTGTACCTTCGCCTATGTCGATCACAAGGCACGCGAGCATGACATGGTCTGGCGGGTCATTGATGATCCCGAAATGACCGTGCCCCAGGGCCACTGGAAGACACGCCATGTGGAGGTCTGGGATGAAGACAAGCCTGATCGGCAGCTGCATTTTTATTTCACCTCACGCGATCCGGGGCTTCTCGTGCAGACGGACTATTTCCGCGATGGCAAACTGAGCGCACGTCTTCAGCTCACAGGATTCGACACACCATAGCCCCGGGGCAGGCTTGTCGGTCATGTCCATACAACACGAATGATCCAGGAGGGAACATGCTGGAACCGCACCTGACACTGACCATGGCGCTGGGAGAAGGTCCGCACTGGGACGTCGACCAGCAGCGTCTTTACTGGGTCGATATCCTGAGCGGCGAATGTCATCAGCTCGACCCCGAAAGCAATCAGCACCAGGTTCAGCGTTATGATGAGCCGCTGGCCTACGTCGTTCCCGACGATCAGGGCGGGTACCTGGCCGCCTTTCGTTCCGGCCTGTGGCAGCTGGATCATCAGGGGCAAAAACAGCATCACCTGGTCGAAGGTCCCCAGAATCCGGAGATCAGCTGGTGCAACGACAGCCACTGCGATGCTCATGGCCGGCTGTGGTTTGGCACCAAAAATGCCGAAGAAACCCATCCTACCGGTGCCCTGTTCAGCTACCAGGAAGCACTCACCACGCATTTCGAGGGCGTGACCATCGCCAATGGCATCGCCATCAGCCCCGATCATCGCTGGCTCTATTTCAGCGACACGCCAACCCACAGGATTTATCGCTACCCGCTGGACATCGAGCAGGGCACGCTGGGCGAGCCCGAGCTTTTTGCTGATACGAGAGCTCTGGCCCTGCCGGGGTCACCGGATGGTGCTGCCATTGATGAGGCCGGCCATTACTGGATTGCCATGTATGGCGGCGGAGTCGTGGTGCACTTTGACGATCGCGGCAACGTGGTAGAAACCCTGCCGCTGCTGGCCCCCAATCCCACCAAGGTCACCTTCGGCGACAGCGACCTGCGCACGCTTTACGTTACCTGCGCACGCCAGGGACTGGAGCAGGCCACACTGGATCAATATCCTGATGCCGGCTCGCTCTTTTCCACGCGAGTGGATACTCCCGGCCTGCCCGGCCATCGCTATCGTCACACGGCCTGACCCCCACCGGCTCCGGGACACCATCGGCGTCTCGGAGCCCGAACATGCAATGTGACAGGTTGCATCATGATGCCGCTGTCACCGAGGATCACATGAACGATACCGCCGCCCCAGACGCACACCATGTGGCCGATCAGCTGATCAAGGACATTCTTGACGGGCGCTATCAGCCAGGCGATTTCATTCCCAAGGAGCTGGAAATCTGCCGGCATTTCGGCCTGAGCCGCAACGTGGTCCGGCGTCATCTGGGGGCGCTGGTCAATGGCGGCATCATCGAGCGTATTTCCGGCTATGGCTCACGGGTGCGCGAATTTTCGCAGTGGCACATTCTCGATCCTGCCGTTACGGACTGGATCACCCGCTTTGCCGGCCCGCATCTGGAAATTCAGCGTGAAATCCTGAGCTTTCGCCTGACGGTCGAACCCTGGGTGGCCATGATGGCCGCCAGCAGCGCTACGGCCCGGGACCTGGTGGCCATGGAGGAGGCGTTTGAGGGCATGCGCCATCACCATCTTGACGAAGACACTACCCAGCACGACCATTGCGATGTCTCCTTTCACGTCGCCATCTATTACGCCACCCACAACATTGTCTGGTCGCAGCTCTCCCACGTACTGCGCCCCTCGATTCATCTACTGGTCTCCCACAGCAATACCCGCACGCTCGACCCGGCCCACAGCCTTCAGAGCCATCGTCGACTCATGGACGCCATTCGCATGCGCCAGTCTGATGAGGCCTATCACGCCGCCGTCTCTGTATTGGAAAATACCGCCAGGGCACTGAATGTCGATATTCACACCGCATCAGTGCCGGCTCACATGCCCATCAATATCGCCACTGACCGCTAGCCTCTCCCGGCGCCATGGCGGTTCTTGCTGCGGCGTATGGACATCATCCCGGCCAGCGGTTCTCCGAAATGACGTCATGAGAGGCCATTTGCCGCTTTCCCTGTTGACCGAATGACGCCAACAATGTTTACCCGTCCAAAGTTCATGTTGATCATTTTCGATAAATGTTCAACATATAAGCCCGGCAGTGAATTTCTCATGTGCATGCTCGCAGGGCCATCCCTTGGAGTGTCAGGCTATATGCCACACTCATGCTGCCGAGTGAGACAGCCAGGCCCGACCTGCAATAGCGCCAGGTCCTATACTGCCCTGCAACCATGACGACAAACCGCGTTTGTCGCCCAGAAACCGTGGAGTGATTCATGCCCTTGCACTGTGAAAGCAACCGGATCGGTCAGCACGATGATGGCACCCCCTTCGAACAGTTCAGGCTGCGCAACAGCGCTGGCATGCAGGTGGATATTCTCGATTACGGCGCCACCCTTCAGGCCATGCGTATCCCGGATCGGGAGACCGGAACCTCGATCAATCTGATTCTCGGGTTTGCCGATCCAACGCAGTATCTCGGGCCGCACCCCTACTTCGGAGCGCTGGTCGGTCGCTATGCCAATCGCATCGGAGGGGCGAACTTTGAGCTCGATGGCCAGACGTTTCAGATTCCGCCCAACGAGGGCCAAAACGCCCTGCATGGCGGACCGAAAGGCTTGAGCTTTCAGCGCTTCAAGGGCAGCTTGTTTGAAGAGGCGGACCGGGTCGGTGTCAGTCTGACCCACCTCTCACCCGATGGCGACATGGGCTTTCCGGGCGATCTGGAAGTCACCGTGCATTACAGCCTGGATGAAGACGATCGGCTTACCATCGATTATGAAGCACAGAGTTCAAAACCGACCGTGATCAGCCTGACCAACCATGCCTATTTCAACCTGCGCGGCAGCGGTGACGTGCGAGACCATCAGCTCGAGTGTGCCGCAGGCCACTATCTGGTGCTCGATGAAGCGTCGATCCCGACCGGCACGATCGCCTCGGTAGATAATACCCCTTACGACTTTCAAGCACCTGCGACCCTGCGCTCGCGCGAGCAGATACCCGGTGAGCAGCTAAAACGTGCCGGTGGACACGATGTTGCGCTGGTGCTGGACCGAACGCCCTCCGCAAGCCCTCAGGCGACCGTGACCGAAACGCACAGCGGCCGATGCCTGGAGGTCTTTACCGATCAGCCCTCACTGCAGATCTATACCGGCATCGGCCTGGATGGCACCCTGAACGATCACGAGGGGCGCCCAATCGAAGCCTTTGGTGGTCTGGCGCTGGAGGCACAGCAGTTCCCCGATGCGCCGCACCATGGGCATTTCCCCTCGACCCGGCTCGATCCGGGCGAGCGTTATCGACAGCACACCTGCTATCGCCTGACGTTTTAATCCTGGTTCGGGCGGCCATCAAGGCGGCCCGGCCTCTTTTGGAAAGAGACACCGCATGACCACCATTGCCATTGCCGGTTTCGGCAAGATCGCCAAAGACCAGCACCTGCCGGCCCTGAGGGATAACCGCGAGTTTGAGCTGACCGCCATCGCCAGTCGCAATGCCACGCTTGAAGGCGTCGACAATCATCAGGATCTTGAATCGCTGCTGGCAGCCGTACCGGCGTTGGACGCCGTGGCACTGTGCACGCCGCCTCAGGTTCGCTACGGCCAGGCCGTGGCAGCCATTGAGGCCGGCAAGCATGTGCTGCTGGAAAAGCCGCCGGGCGTCAGCCTCAGCGAAGTCGAGGATCTGGCACGGCGCGCCGAACAAAAGGGCGTCACACTCTACGCCACCTGGCATGCCCGTGAGGCCGCCGGCGTCGAGAAGGCACGCGAGTGGCTGTCAACGCGCCGTGTCACCGGTGTCGACATCCAGTGGCGTGAAGACGTGCGTCAGTGGCACCCCGGCCAGCAATGGGTGTGGGAACCGGGCGGTCTGGGCGTGTTCGACCCCGGCATCAATGCCCTTTCGATTGTCACTCGAATTCTGCCCGAGGCCTTTTTCCTGCGTAAGGCCACACTTGAGGTGCCGGAAAACTGTCAGTCACCGATTGGCGCAACGCTCGAGTTCACCGACGTTCACGACACGCCCATTCATGCCGATTTCGACTGGCGCCAGACCGGACCGCAGACCTGGCAGATCACGGTCGAAACCGACGATGGCACGCTGATACTCGACAGCGGCGGCAGCCAGCTGAGCATCAATGGCGAGTGCATCATCGACGGCGAGGATATCGAGTATGCAGGCCTCTACCAGCGCTTTGCCGAACTGATCCGTGAGGGTCGCAGTGATGTTGACGTGGCGCCCTTTCGTCACGTGGCAGACGCCTTCCTGCTGGGGCGGCGTCAGAGCGTTGAGGCCTTTATCGAGTAATTACGGTCACCGCATCATCCTGACCGGTTGAAAATGACAGGGGCCCCGACTGCAGAGATGCAGCCGGGGCCCCTGTTTTGGCTTTCAGTGCATAATGATCAGTCGAGCGCTTCGAGCTCGCTGACGCACTGGTCGATCACGTTATCAAAGGATTTGGAAATATCGATGCTGATGGCTTCATCCGGGCCCGGCGTCTGCAACGTATCAAACTGGGTGCGCAGCATTTGCGGCGAGAAGAAGTGCTGACGCTCTTCCATGCGTTGCAGGATGGTGTCGTAATCCCCGTCCAGGAAGAGAATGACCAGTTCAGGATCGCCCTGGCGCAGGATATCGCGGTAGGACCTCTTGAGCCCGGAACAACCGATCATGACGCTTTCATCGGCCCGGCGATGTTGCGCAAAAAGCTCGGCGAGCGCTTCCAGCCAGCCCTGACGATCCTCATCGGTCAGTGCTTCACCGTTGGTCATCTTTTCAATATTTTCCGGCGGGTGGTACTGATCGCCGTCGATGTACTCACACCCCGTTCTTTCGGCCACGGCTTCCCCAATGGTCGATTTGCCGGATCCGGAGACCCCCATGATCAGGATGCGTCGTGATTGCCGATGACGCTGATCGAACTGTTTTACCATGCTGGGGCTCTCTTGTTGCGGAGTAAGGCCGTCATTGTGCGTACCGAAGCAGCATTCTTGCAAAGGCATCATGGGGTTACAACCAAACCATGGTCACGGGGCGACTTCCGCACATGAGACCTTCGTCCAAGTTATTTTCTCGATCGAGTCGGCGCCTTCTCGGCAGGCCCTCGAAGAAACGGCATGGTCTGGCCCTGCCACCCTTTCTTTTCCGCTTACGGCTGATGCCTGCAAGGCATTGATTCAAGGGCGCGTTTTATCAACGATCACGCTGATATCCGAGCCGGCTGGCCACGTGTCGAAACGCTTCCATATCCTTCTGACTGAAAAAACAAAGCGTCACGGTCAGCGCACTATGGGGCAGCTTCTCCGCCATGACCCTGATCACAATGTCGCAGGCCTGATCAAAGGGATAGCCATAGACCCCGGTGGAAATGGCTGGAAAGGCAATCGTATGCAACCCCTGTTGTTCGGCCAGTGCCAATGACTTGCGATAGCAGTTCGCCAACAGCTCTGATTTGTCGATCGTTTTGGCATACACCGGCCCCACGGTGTGAATAACATGGCGTGCCGGCAGGTTGAACCCGGGCGTTAAAGCCACTTCTCCATCCGGCAGTCCGTCCGGCCACTGTTCGCGCCGCAGAGCCTGACAGGCCGTCTTGAGTTCGGCACCCGCCGCACGATGAATGGCGCCATCTACCCCGCCCCCTCCCATCAGGGAGTGATTGGCCGCATTGACGATGGCGTCCATTTCCAGAGTGGTGATGTCACCCTGAATCACCCGTAACTTGCCGCTCATCCAGGTCATGGCCGTGGTCATGGCGTCTCTCCAGAAGTCTTCAATGAAACCGATCTTCAGTATGGTCGATGCCCACCCTTTTCGGGCGCCTTGCGCCCCCAGCCATGGTCCAGGGCCGCAACCGGTTCCGGGACCTTCGGTTGAAGCCCTCCCGTAAAGCATGTATTTTAATTGAACAACCAATTAATAAAAATTGGATCAGCGCCCTCGTCATCCGGTCATCTCCGGGTGACGAGGGCGACGTTCATGAATCATTAATGATCGCATCGCCACCAGGGAGAATCCTTCGATGAGCGTCAGTTCCATTGATACGCCCGAACAGACCCGAGATGGTCTAAACCCGATCGTCTTTTACGGCTCCGCATTTGGCATCGTGATGTTTTCCCTGTGGGGAATGTTTTTCACTGACACCGCCAACACCGTTATTTTTGCCGCCCTTGAGTGGATCAGTAATACCTTCGGCTGGTACTACTTTCTGGCCGCGACCCTTTATCTGGGATTCGTGATCTTTGTGGCCGCCTCACGATTTGGCAGCATCCGGCTTGGCCCCGAGCATTCGCGCCCGGAATTCAGCCTGGGTTCCTGGGCGGCCATGCTCTTTGCAGCCGGTATCGGTATCGATCTACTGTTTTTCTGTGTGGCCGAGCCGGTGACCCAGTTTTTGGCACCACCGGTCGGTGAAGGGGGCACGCTGGAAGCCGCTCGCCAGGCCACGGTCTGGGGCATGTTCCATTACGGCATTACCGGTTGGGGCATGTATGCCCTGATGGGCATGGCACTGGCCTACTTCAGCTACCGCTACAATCTGCCACTGACCATTCGCAGTGCCCTCTACCCGCTGTTTGGCCGGCGCGTGGAAGGCCCGATAGGGCATACGGTCGATATTGCCGCTGTCATCGGTACGGTGTTCGGCATCGCCACCAGTCTTGGCATTGGTGTGGTGCAGCTCAATTACGGCCTGACCTATCTTTTTGACCTGCCTCAGAACCTGCTTGTTCAGGGCGCGCTAATTGCACTGTCGGTCATTCTGGCCACCATTTCGGTGGTTTCAGGCGTCGACAAGGGCATTCGACGAATCTCTGAATTCAATGTGATTCTGGCCGTGGTGCTGCTGCTTTATGTACTGCTGGCCGGCGACACGGTCTTTTTGCTCAATGCTCTGGTGCTTAACGTCGGTGACTACGTCAACCGCTTCATGGGCATGACGCTCAACACCTTCGCCTTTGATCGTCCGACCGACTGGCTCAATACCTGGACGCTCTTTTTCTGGGCCTGGTGGGTGGCCTGGGCGCCCTTCGTGGGTCTTTTTCTGGCGCGTATTTCCCGAGGGCGCACCATTCGTGAATTTGTGGTCGGCACCCTGACCATTCCCTTTATCTTTACCCTGATGTGGATCTCGATTTTCGGCAACAGTGCGATCGAGAGCATTCTCAATGGCGCCACCGAGTTCGGTCAGATTGCGATGCAAAGCCCCGAGCAATCCATCTATGGGCTGCTCGAGCAATATCCGGGCGTACTGTGGACCGCATCGCTGGCAACGCTTCTGGGCATGCTGTTCTACGTCACTTCGGCCGACTCCGGCGCGCTGGTACTGGGTAACTTCACCTCGCGCCTTTCCAGCGTGCACCACGATGCTCCGGCCTGGCTGCGCGTTTTCTGGTCGGTGACGATCGGGCTGCTCACTCTGGCATTGTTGATGGCCGGTGGCGTCTCGGCGCTTCAGGGCATGGTCGTCATCATGGGTCTACCTTTTTCGTTCGTGATCTTTTTTGTCATGGCCGGGCTTTACCGCTCCTTTAAAAGCGAGGCCTTCAAGGAAGACAGCCATCGCGCCAGTCTGGCCGGGCGGCTGTCGAGTCGCACCGGAGCAGGCGGTGAGCGCGGCACCCGACACTGGCGCCAGCGCCTCAATCGCGCCATGCATTTCCCCAGCCAGCGCCAGGCCAGCGCCTTCATCAATGAAACCGCCAGACCTGCCATGGAAGCCGTGGCACAGGAGCTTGCCGAGCAGGGGCTTGAGGCAGAGGTCATCAAGGCCGAGGGTAATGAGCTGCACCTTGAACTCAACGTCGCGCTGGGCAACGAGCAGAACTTTACCTATCAGATCTGGCCACGCGCCTTTTCAATGCCTTCATTTGCCAGAAGAGCCAGTGAGCCCCGCTCGCGCTACTACCGTCTTGAGGTTTATCTGCTGGAAGGCAGTCAGGGCTACAACCTGATCGGTTTCAGTCGTGAGCAGGTGATCAATGACATCCTCGATCAATATGAGCACCATCTGCAGTTTCTGCACATGACGCGCGAAGCGCCCGGTCATGGCGCCAACATTCCGGATGATCCGACCATGCCACCGGCGCCCTGAACATTGATTGTTCCTGCCTGAAAACGCCGCCCTTCCGGGCGGCGTTTTTGATGGCACCTTCAGAAATAGCCCACCCCTATGGTTTCCATAGCATCAAGTAACCCCTGACGCGGCCGTAATGCAGGTGTTTATCGCCTCTCATCAAGCAGATTTTATGGTACGCAAACATGTTTAAAAGATTCGCTCGAGCAAGGAAGCCTGGCTGGTACGTACCAGCAGCGAAAGGCTGGCGCAGGACGCTGCTCAGCTTCGAAACGCTGCCTTCATCGTGGGATTTGTCTCTGCAGCCGTCGACATGGGCCGTGTACAACGCACGCTCTCAAGCCTCGCGCCACAGGCAGAGCTGGCCCTGAGCCTGACCGCCGGCGAGCTTTGCAGCCTTGGCGGAGAGCCGCTGTATCTGCCAACAGGCGGAGATACCATCGTACTGCAGGGCTGGAGCAGGGTGCTGGTCGAGGCCGTACACGTGGTGCGGGTGCCTCTTTATTGCGAAGACTTGCGCGCCGGTCAGCCACTGATCGACATGGAAGAGCGCGTGCGAAGGATTCGTCAGTCGCTTGACCGGATGACACTGCCCTTCGTACTGGATCATCGCGATACGGTGGCCATTACGCTGGTAGATGGCCTTTCCAACAGCGAAAACTTTCTGATGCGCGCCATCTATGAAAGTGCTCGCTTTCCGCTGGTCTTCATTGGTGGCTCCTCCGGTGGCCCGCTGGATTTTTCACACACGCTTCTGGGCGACAGAAGCGGCACCTTTGACAGCCATGCACTGATTGCCTTTGTCAAAATCCGCAAACCCTATCGCTACTCCATTTTCAAGACACAGAACTTCAAGGCGACCGGCACCTCGTTCATTGCCGGCGAATGTCGACCTGAACTTCGCACCCTGCACAGCGTCATCGACGGTCAAAGTGACCGGCTTGTCGATTTCATCGGCGCGCTGTGTCGTCATTTCGACTGTGATGAATCTCATCTGGAAGAACAGCTCAAGCGCTATACCTTTGCCATTCGCATCAATGGCGAGCATTTCGTGCGCTCGATTCTCAAATTCGATTTCAGCAAGCGTCAGGCGCATTTTGCCTGTGACATTTCCTGCGGTGACGTGCTGGAACTGGTGGAATCCCAGCATTTCAGCACACGTACGGCCGAAGATTTCAGCCGCCATCATCAGGGCAAGGGGCGTCTGGTCGCCGGTCTTCTCAATGACTGCATTTTGCGCCGACTCAACAATGCCGATGAGCTTGGCCGGGTCGATGCCTTTAAGGGACTGCCGGTCGGCGGCTTTTCAACCTTTGGCGAGCTTTTGGGCGTCAACGTCAATCAGACCCTGTCGATGCTTTTGATCTATCGGCCTGCATCAGGGTTTCGCGATGACTACGTCGACCTCTTCCCGATTCGCTATGCCAGCTTCGTGACCTATTTCAGGGAAGCAGAGATCAAGCGGCTGCAGATGATGAACACCATGAAATCGCAGCTGATCGACAGTCTCGATGATTATCGGCGGTTTACCGAAACGGTCATGACGGACTTCCCTCGCCTGCAGTCCTCCATGGGCACCTTCACGACCATGATCGAGGACGTCACGGGGCTGGTAACACAGTTTTCCAGCGACATGGGAGAAAGCAGCCGAACCACCAGCGATCTGGGTGCAAGAATCGGTGAGCTCAACAATAGCGCCCTTCAGGCCAGAACCCTTCTGAGCACCATTGGCGCCATCGCCCAGCAAACCAATCTGCTGGCGCTTAATGCCGCCGTGGAGGCCGCACGCGCCGGTGACCAGGGACGCGGCTTTGCGGTCGTGGCCGCAGAGGTTCGTTCACTGGCCGGACGCACGCAGGAAAGTCTCGACCAGATCAGCAAGGTCATCGCCAGCGTTCAGGACTCGGTAGAGTCTGTCAACGCGCGTCTCGAAGCCATGACACAGATGGTCTCGGCCTTTTCAAGCCAGGGCCTTCAACTACAGACCACCATTGACGCCTCAAGATCACAGGCAGCGCATTCAAGCAGCGATCTGGCACGCATGCTGACCAGCACTGCGAAGATGCATGAACGCATGCAGGAAGATGCCCGACATCTTGAAGAGATCATTCGGTTGAGTCAGTACGCCGAAGGCCAGCACGCCTGACCGACTCCTGACCTGAAAAGGGCCGCCCCACCGGGCGGCCCTTGTCGGTCATGCATTGAGCGATCCTGCACCCGGCGTTTCAGCGCGCGGGCTGGCGACGCAGTCGCGGGCTTGCCCACTCACCAATGACCACAAACAGCACCAGTGCTCCTGCTCCCCAGGGCCACTGCGTGGACACGTCAAGATTCATGATTCCCAGCGCATCGATAAAGATCACCACGATCGCCAGCGGACACACATAGCGAATCATGAACAGCCACAGGGCATGTCCAATGTCGGGAAGTCCAAGCTCATCGCGCAGTAGACGGTCCTTGAGCACAAAGCCCGCCAGCAGCGCCAGTCCGAGCCCGCCCAGTGGCATCAAAAATCGCGATGTCAGATAGTCCAGCCAGTCAAAGACGGTCCGCCCGCCAAGCGTCCAGCCCGCGCCAAGATTAAAGGACAGCATTGCCAGCGTGCTGACCAGCCACAGCACGATGCCCGTGCCCCAGGCCGCACGATTGCGCACCATACCGTGGCTCTCTACCAGCCAGGCAATGGTAGCCTCGATCATTGAAATGGCCGAGGTCAGTGCGGCCATCGTCAGCATCACGAAAAAGATGACCTCCAAAAGCGTGCCCATGGGCATCTGGGCAAAGGCCAGTGGCAGACTCATGAAGATCAGCCCCGGACCGCTGGCCGGATCCATGCCGTTGGCGAAAATGACCGGGAAGATGGCAAGCCCCGCCATCAGCGCCACCAGAGTGTCACAGATCGCCACCATGAAGGTCGTGCGGGCAATGGACTTGCCGGCCGGTAGATAGGCGCCATACGCCATGATCGCACCGGCCGCCAGTGACAGGGTGAAAAAGGCATGCCCCATCGCGGCCAGCAGTCCTTCACCGGAGAGCTGACCGACCTCGAAGGCAAACATGAAATGCACGGCCTGGCCGAAGCCGCCAGAGAACACGCCAAACCCGATCAGGATGGCCAGCATGACCACCATGCCTGGCATCATCCAGCGCACGCTGCGCTCGATCCCTTCCTGCACGCCCTTGCCCACGATCAGCATGGTGAGCAGCGTGACCAGCGTACTCCAGAAGCCGAGATTGAGCGGATTGGCGTTGTTGGCTTCAAAGATCGCCGCCATGCCCTCGACGCTGTCGGCGACCAGTCCACCGGTAAGCGCCTTCCAGAGATAGGAGAGCGACCAGCCGGCCACTACCACGTAAAAACTCAGGATCATGAAACCGCAGATCATCGACATCCAGCCCAGGATGGACCATCCGGCGCCACCCCCGGACTCTGCCACCACGCGCTTGACGGCCTCGACCGGGCTGCCGCGGCCGCGTCGACCAAAGGCGATTTCGGTCATCATCAGGGGCACCCCGATGGCGGCAATGCACAGCAGATAGACAAGCACAAAGGCGCCGCCGCCATACTCACCGGTCATGTAGGGGAATTTCCAGATGTTGCCAAGCCCTACGGCGGAGCCTGTTGCGGCCAGCACGAATCCCCAGCGCCCGGCCCAGAGCACACCACCGGTGCCATTATTTGTTGTCATGTGCGTCCCTATCGGTTGTCGGCCTTGCTCGGCCCTCTTGTCGATCAGAGGCGCATTGTAATGGGCTCGCCCCTCTTTTGGCCCGAATCCGGCTCGATTTTCCACCAGAAATCATCAAAAAGGGGCCCTGTCGGGCCCCTGAAGGATGCATGCCAGGATTCACCGGCTCAGGCAGAAGCGCCCTCCGGCACTTCAAGCTTTTGCTGAGACGGCTTGAGCAGTGCATAGGCCACGCCGATGAAAAGCGAGCCCACCGCAATCGAGAGCAGATACAGCAGCGCCTGGTTGACCGCCCCCGGAATCAGCAGCACGAACAGCCCACCGTGCGGCGCCATCAGCTTGATCTGGAAATACATCGACAGCGCCCCGGTGATCGCGCCGCCCACGATGGAGATCGGGATGACGCGCAGCGGATCCTTGGCGGCAAAGGGAATGGCGCCTTCACTGATAAAGCAAAGTCCCAGCACGAACGCCGCCTTGCCACCGTCACGCTCGGTGTCGGCAAACTTTGAACGCGCCAGAAAGCTGGCAATCCCCATGCCGATCGCCGGTACCATGCCGGCGGCCATGATCGCCGCCATCGGCGCGTAGGTCTGGGTCGATAACAGGCCAACGCCAAAGGTATAGGCCGCCTTGTTGATCGGTCCGCCCAGGTCCACGCACATCATCGCGCCCAGCAGCAGTCCGAGCAAAATGGCGTTGGTCGAGCCCATGTTGTTGAGAAAATCGGTCAGCGCCGAGAGCATGCCGGCGACCGGCGTTCCCACCAGATAGATCATGACCAGACCGGTGACCAGACTCGCCAGCAGCGGAATGACCAGAATCGGCTTGAGCGATTCAACACTGGCCGGCAGCTTCAGCTTTTTGGCGATCAGCTTCGCGGTATAGCCGGCCAGGAAACCGGCGATGATGCCGCCGATAAAGCCCGCTCCCAGAGTGCTTGCCAGCATCCCGCCGATCATCCCCGGTGCAATCCCCGGCCGGTCGGCAATCGAGTAGGCAATATAGCCCGCCAGTACCGGCACCATCAGGGCAAAGGCCGTACCACCGCCGATCTGCATCAGCGCCGCAGCCAGCGTCCCTTCTTCCTTGAACGCCTCGATGCCGAATACAAACGACAGCGCAATACACAGGCCACCGGCCACCACCATCGGCAGCATGAAGGAGACCCCGGTCAGCAGATGCTTGTAGACACCCCGCTCCTTGATGCTCTTCTTGCGCTCGCCCCCACCGGCCGGCGCACTGCCCGCACTCTCGACCGTGGCGTTGGCCAGGGCGTCCTTGATGGTCTGCTGCGATTTCTTCAGTGCCGTCCCGGTCGAGGTGCGATAAACCGGCTTGCCGGCAAAGCGCTCGTCATCAACCTCGATGTCACAGGCCAGCAGCACGATGTCAGCACTGGCAATCTCATCATCGGTGAGCTGATTCTGCGCACCCACCGACCCCTGTGTTTCAACCTTGATCTGGTGACCCAGCGCACGTCCGGCTTCGGCCAGCGCCTCGGCGGCCATGAAGGTATGCGCCACACCGGTCGGACAGGCCGTCACGGCGACAATGCGTTTGGCCGAAGAGGCCTCGGCGGCCTTCGGCGCGGCATCGGTTTCTTCCTGGCGATCATCCTCGCCCTGCCAGGGACTGGCCTGCTCGCGGGCACGCTTCAAAAAGCCATCCGGGTCCGGCAGCGCCGCCTCGAGCCGTTCGCGATACAGCGGCTTGCCGGTAAATCGGGACAGGGCGATCGGTCGGCTGGCCGCTACCACCACCAGGTCGGCGTCGGCAATCTGCGCCTCATCAAGCGTTGACGCGTCAAACTGGCCCTGCATTTCGATCGATGACTGCCAGCCCAGTCGCTGGGCGGCCTGCTCGAGCCGGCGCGCTGCCAGATAGGTCGTCGCCGTACCGCTGGGGCAGGCCGTGACGATAACAATATTCATGAAAACCACTCCTGTGCCAGTGCCAACCACTGGTCGCCGTGCTGACCGCGCCTGTCATCAGCAGGCAGGTCAAAAGAAATTCGGGACGTTGTCATATCGTTAACGTCTCCACGCAGACTGCATCGCACAAGGCGGCAAAGTCTTCGACATCCGAGCGCCCCACGCCGACCCGGCGTACGGCATCCGCTGACAGGGCCGTGGCAAAGCGCAGCGCCCTGTCCTGCGACCACCCTTCCAGTACCCCGTGCATTGCCCCGGCCAACAGCGTGTCGCCCGCGCACACGGTACTGACAATCTCGACCCGAGGCGGACGAGCGCGCAGCGCGCCACCCTCGAACAGCCACACCGCGCCGTCGGCGCCCAGCGACAGCAGGACATTATCGATCCCTCCCTGCTGAAGCTCGCGAGCCGCGGCCAGCAGTGCTGCCTCATCCGGCAGGGGACGGCCGACACATTCGGCAAGCTCATGCTCGTTGGGCTTGATCAGCGAGGGATATGCCCGCGCGCCCTGAACCAGTGCCTCACCACTGCTGTCCAGCCAGACCGGCACCCCCTGTGTACGCAGCCGGCCGATCAATGCGGCCAGCCACTCGGGCGTCACACCCGGCGGCAGGCTGCCGGAGATCACGACAGCATCGATGCCGCCCGCACCGGCTTCGATATCGTCCAGAAGACGCGTCATGGCTGCGTCATCGACCCGGGCACCCGGCCCGTTGATGTCGGTAACCCGACCATCTGCTTCGGAGAGCTTGGCGTTGACGCGGGTTTCTCCCGCGACCCGAATGAAACGATCCTCCACGCCCCACTCCACGAAAGCCCGTTCAAATGGCCCCTGGTTGTCACGCCCCAGAAAACCGCTTGCCAGCACCTGATGGTCATGGCGTGCCAGCACACAGGCCACATTGTTGCCCTTGCCCGCCGCGGTCAGCGAGCTCTCCTCGGAGCGATTGACGCTGCCCGGTGACAGCGTCGTCAGGCGGATGGAGAGATCCAGTGCCGGGTTGAGCGTCAGTGTCAGCACCCGGCTCATGTGAGTGACTCCAGCATGGCGCGCACCTCGGCAGCCGTCGGACAGGCCAGCGCCCGCAGTGCCAGCGCCCGGCTCTCTTCCAGATTCAGGCTGCGAACGCGCTGCTTGACCAGCGGGATCTGGCGACTGGACACCGACAGTTCATCAACGCCCAGTCCGACCAGCACACCGATGGCCTGCGGATCACTGCCCAGTTCGCCACAGACGCCCACCCAACGCCCCTTGGCATGGGCCGCGTCGACCGTCATCTGGATCAGGCGCAGTACTGCCGGATGCAGGCCATCGGCCTGCGCCGACAGACGGGAGTGGCCACGATCGATCGCCAGGGTGTACTGGGTCAGATCGTTGGTACCGATCGAGAAGAAATCGACGTGTTCGGCCAGACTCGGCGCCAGCAGCGCACAGGAGGGCACCTCGATCATGACGCCCAGCTGTACATCAGGTGCCTGCACCTCGGCCTGGACACGATCGAAGATCGCCTTGCCGGCGTGAAACTCTTCTACATCCTTGACCATCGGGAACATGATGCGCAGCGGTCGATCGCCGGCCGCGGTCAGAAGCGCCCGGATCTGGGTTTCCAGCACGTCCGGGCGAGTCAGCGCCAGACGGATACCGCGCAGGCCCAGAAAGGGGTTGTCCTCTGCCGGTACCGGCCAGTAGTCCAGCGGCTTGTCACCGCCGACGTCCAGTGTCCTGGCCACCAGCGCACGCTCCTGACCCAGGGCGTCAAAGGCCTGGCGGTACTCGACGATCTGGGTATCCATGTCCGGCGCCTGCGGGTGAGCCATGAAGACAAACTCGGTGCGCAGGAGACCCACCGCCTCGGCGCCGCGTTCCACGGCGTCTGCCGCGTGAGCGGTGTTGCCCAGGTTGGCGGCCACCTCGATCCGATGCCCGTCGCGGGTAACGGCCGGGTCAAAACGAACCTCGAAGGCCTCACGTTCGCGAATCTCACGCTCGCGGATGGACAGTTCGGTGCGCGCACGACGCTCCGGGTCCGGTGCTGGAATCACGCGGCCGCGCTCGCCATCGAGAATCATGTCGATGCCGTTCTCGAGCGCCATGATGGTCTCGCCAGCGCCCACGACCGCCGGAATGCCCAGTGCTCGTGCCAGAATTGCGCTGTGAGAGGTCGCACCGCCACGTGCCGTCAGAATGCCACGCACCCGCGAGGTATCCAGTCGTGCAACATCGGAAGGTCCAACATCATCGGTGACCAGAATATAGGGATGGGTCGGCGGATCGGGCATCTTCACACCGCAGAGATTGCCCAGCACGCGACGACCAACGTCGCGCAGGTCCGCAGCACGCTCGGCCAGCAGCCGGTCGGCCAGCGCTTCCTGAGCGCGAGCGGCCACATCGATGGCGCGCCACCAGCCGCCCTCGGCGCTCTTGCCTTCGTTGATGGCCTCATAGGCGGCTTCGCGAAGCTCCGGGTCGCCCAGCATCTCTTCATGCATGGAAAGAATCTCGGCCACTTCTCCACCCGCGGCACGAATCATCTCCTCAAGCTGCTGCTCGGCTTCACGAATCGCCTCGCTCAGTCGCGCCTTTTGTGCCTCACGGTCAGACGCTGTCTCCTCATAGTGAAACTCGGGAGGACGCATCACGAACACCGGTGCAATCGCCATGCCGGGCGAGGCGGGCACGGCGGTCAGGGGCGTATCGGCGGCCGGCGCAACGACCGGTTCACGCGGGGTCTGGCGGTTACGTGACGGACGCGCATCGCTGGTATCCCCAAGCGGCGTCACCTCTTCACCCAGTCCGCCACGCAGCGCCTCGGCCATGGCCTCGACGGCCTCGCGGGCGCCCTCGCCTTCGGCAGAAAAGATCAGCATCTGGCCGCGTCTGGCGCCCAGACCGATTACCTTGGTCAGACTGGCGGCCGAGACGGCCTCATTGCCGCCCTCGGCAAGCCTTACCCTGACAGGCACACTCTGGGCACGCGCGACCTGAACCAGTTGCTTGGCCGGACGGGCATGCAGGCCATGCGCGTTACGCACCCGGACGCGAACCGTTTCGGCACTGGCGGATTCTCCGGACAGACGCGAGAGCAGCGCATCGCGCCCCAGCCTCGCCAGCTCCTCACCCTTGCCTTCTTCCAGCACGCTGACCAGTCGATCCAGCAGCACATCATGGGCGTTGCCGCTTTCGGCCAGACAGAAGATGCCCGCGACGCCATCGATATGCGCCTGCGGCAGCGCCAGTCCCAGCGCTGGCTGTTTCACTCCGGTAGCACTGCGCACCAGCCACAGCTGCTGGCCCAGCGAGACAGCCTGCTGAGCCAGAATATCGGCCACAAAGCGACGCTCAACGCAGCCGAGCTGCTCAAGACGCGCCGCGGCCGCCGCCGCAAGTTCCAGCGTCGAGCGGGCCGGCACCCCCTGAACGATCGTGTCGCCATCCATGCGTGCCGTGACGGGAGCCTTTGACAGTAGACTGACCACTTCCTCGGCATCTTCCGCGCGGGCCAGCTTTTCCGACACGCCTTCCCGGTCGAGCACATGGGTGAGCTGGCGCAGGATGTCGAGGTGCTCATCGCTTTGCGCAGCAATGGTAATGATCAGGTGAACACGGTTGCCATCGTGCCATTCGACGCCTTTTGGAAACTGCAGAAGTCGCACGCCGGTGGCCAGCACGTGCTCCCGACTTTTCTGGGTGCCATGCGGAATGGCGATGCCGTTGCCAAGCCAGGTCGAACTCTGCTGTTCACGTTCGAACAGGGCATCGCGATAACCTTCGCGGGCAAGCCCGCCTTCCATGAGCGCCTGACCGGCCTGATTGAGCGCATCACGCCAGTCGCTGGCGTGCTGATTGAGCAAAACGGCATCACTTTTCAGCGTGAGCATGGCGTATTGATCCTTGTAAGTGGCAAATTTGCGCCGGTGGCGACATCAGCAAGTGAAGGCCAACACGCAAAACGGCATGAAACAGGCATGACAGCATGGCTGAATCGTGTCACCTTTTCCTTGCCGTAATGCTGAAAGAGATTAAGCGGTGAATCAAGCACCAATGGCATGGACCCACGTCGTATTGACAGGGCACCACCTTTCATATCGGGAAGTCACATCATGACGCTTGCAGAGATTGCGCGCCTGGCAGGCGTATCAAGAACCACGGCAAGCTACGTCATCAACGGTAAATCGCGCCAGCACCGTATCAGCGAGGCAACGGTCAAGCGTGTCATGGCAGTGATCGAGGAGCACGGCTACCGAGTCGATGCTCAAGCCGCCGCCCTGCGCCGTGGGGTCAGCCGTACACTGGGCTTTGTTCTGCCTGACCTGGAAAACACCAGCTACGCCCGACTGGCCAAGCTTTTGGAGCAGGGCTCGCGCAGCGCGGGCTACCAGCTTTTGATGGTCAGCTCCAACGATGACCCTGACACGGAACGTGAGCTGCTCAGTGCCCTGCAGGCCAGACGCTGTGATGCCCTGATCGTGGCATCAAGCCTGCCGCCGGGTGACAGCCGCTATCAGCGTCTTATCGACACCGGCATGCCGGTGGTTGCGGTGGACCGGGCGCTCGACGACACGTTGATGCCCTGCATCATCAGTGAAAACCGCCAGACCGCCATGACGCTGACGGCATCGGTGCTGTCGTCACGGGTGCAGGAGGTGTTGTGGCTCGATGCCCTGCCCGGGCTTGCCAATACCCTTGAGCGGCGCGAGGGCTTCATGGCCGCGATCAACGCCTGTGACGGGCAGACACCGCGCGCCTACCATCGCTGCGGCGCACGCTATGACAGGGAAACCGGCATGGCGCTCATGCGTGAACATCTTGAGCATCACGACATGCCCCAGTCGCTGGTGACCGCCTCCTACACGCTGCTTGAAGGCGCCCTCGATGTGCTGCTGACGAAGTATTCGATGGAGACGCTGCAGGCGCGCGATCTGCGCATGGCGACCTTCGGCAATGACCGGCTGCTGGACTTCCTGCCCCTGAAGGTCAATTCAATGCAGCAAAATCTTGAGCGCATCGCCACACTGGCACTGTCCAGCGTACTGGAGGGGATCAACGGTCGGCTTTGTCCCGGCACGGTTGAGGTCGAACGCACCCTGATCCGCCGACACTGAGCACCTCAGGACAGCCAGCGAGCCTGTGGACAGGAGCTGGGTCAGGCGATGGCCTGACCCTGATATTCATATACACCGTACTGCCAGTGGGCACGCCCAGGCCTTCTGGGTCCCTGCCAGCCCCGGGAGATCAGCTCCCGCGCCAGCAGATGATTGATCATGCCATGGCCGACAAACAGTACCGAACAGTGCTCACGGGCCAGCTCGATCAGTTTACTGGCCGCTGCATCGGCGCGATGAAAGACGGCTCGACGCCCTTCTGCATTGCCGTGATAACCCACGAGCCACAACGCACGAAAGGCGATCAGCCAGAAAGTGGTCGGCAGTGACGGGGTCGGCCAGCGGCCGCTGCCGTGGGGCAGTTCAATCTCTCGCATCAAGGGATCGCTGTAGACGATATTGCCGGCTTCCAGACGCAGCGCCGACTCCAGCGAGCGCGGCAGATCACTACAGGCCACGGCGGCACACTCGCGGGCCACCGACAGCGCACGGTCGCAGCGCGTGACTTCATCCAGGCCCGCCAGTTGATAGCGGGCCACCCAGTGTCTGAAATCAGCAGCGGCCATCTTTTCGTCAAAACGCACCCGCGGCGCCCCGTGCCGCATCAGGATGATCTTCATTCCCCGCTGCTCCACACCAAAACTTGATTGAAATTAATTCTAATTGGCAGAGTATAGGCGCTACCACTCCCATTCAGGCTCGCGCAAAATCGTTGTCTTTTGTTGCGAACCGCCACGGCCCCTGTCGTTGTCATATTCCAATCGCTTCAATTTCCAACGTTATCGTGGTGAGCATGTCAAAAGCTGCACTTGAAAGAGTGGCACCGGAAGAAACGGTCCTTCACGACCTGCCCGCTGTGATTGCAGGGCCCATGCTGCGCCGCCTGCTGCCCGAGCGGATGACGCTTTGGCTGGTGGCCTCGAAACCCTTGTCACTGACACTGGTGCTTGAACGTCAGGACGGGCGCTCCGCGCGCCTGCCGCTTGATGAGAAGCGTTGCCGTCGCCTGCCCATCGGCACCCATGCCGTGGTTCACATGATCGATGTCGCCCTTTCACCGGCGCTCGATGAAGGAGAGATCTTTCACTACGACCTGCTCATTGAAAGCGAGGGTCAGCATCACGGCATTGCCGACTGGGCGCCGCAGCTGTGTCATGAGGGGGAATCCTGCCCGACCGTGCGCCATGCCATGACGCTGGCCTCCATTGCACACGGCTCATGTCGGCGGCCACATCACGATGCCCCCGATGGCCTGGCCCGGCTGGACCGGGAACTTCAGGCTCAGCGCACCACGCCCGAGCAGTGGCCCTCGCTTTTGATGATGAGCGGTGACCAGATCTACGCCGATGATGTCGCAGGCCCCATGCTTTTGGCCATTACCGCGCTGGTCAGTCGACTGGGGCTTTATCACGAGCACTTTGAGTCGGCCGAAATCAGCGACAGTCGCGCCCTGTTACAGGAGCCGTGGCTTTATCAGCGTAACCAGCTACTGCCGGCCACCCCGGAGAACACTCTGCTGCAGCGCTATTTCTTTCGCGGCAAGAAAAAACCGATCTTTACCGCGGTGGGCGCTGATAATCACCTGATCAGCCTGAGTGAAATTCTGGCGATGTATCTACTGGTCTGGTCGCCTGTCGCCTGGCAGCTCATCGAGATCGAGCCTCCCGAACTGGATGACAAGGCGGCCGAGCGCTTTGAAAGGGAGCGCAAGGCACTGGATCATTTTATCGAGGAGCTGCCTGCGGTGCGCCGCGTGCTGGCCCATCTGCCCACCTGGATGATCTTTGACGATCACGATGTAACCGACGACTGGAACCTGACCGCCCAGTGGGAGGAGACGGCGCTGGGTCACCCCTTTTCACGCCGCATCATGGGCAATGCCATGATCGGTTATCTGATCTGTCAGGGCTGGGGCAACGCGCCCGAGCGCTTTGACGATGAGCTCATGGCACAGCTTCAGGCCCATGCCCTGCACCGTGAAGAAGAAATACACAACGCCCTGATCGATACGCTACTGGCGTTTGATCGCTGGCACTATACCCTGCCGACCCGGCCGGCCATGGTGGTGCTGGATACACGAACCCGACGCTGGCCGAACGAGCGATCCCCGCACAAGCCCTCGGGCCTGATGGACTGGGAGTCACTGACCGAACTGCAGCAGGAGCTCATGGGGCATGACGCGGTCATCATGGTCTCGGCCGCGCCGGTATTTGGCGTCAAGCTGATCGAGACCGTGCAGCGCGTTTTTGTCTGGTTCAATCGCCCGCTGCTGGTGGACGCCGAAAACTGGATGTCCCACCGCGGCGCGGCCTACGTCATGCTCAATATCTTTCAACATCGCCACACCCCACAGAACTTCATCGTGTTGTCAGGGGATGTGCACTACAGCTTTGCCTATGACGTACAGCTGCGAGGACAGCATCAACGTCCCAGCATCTGGCAGGTGACCAGCAGCGGCATCCGCAACGAGTTTCCGGACACCCTGCTTGATACCCTGGACCGGATCAACCGCTGGCTGTTCGCCGCTCGCTCTCCTGTGAACTGGCTGACCAAGCGCCGCCACATGCGGATCAAACCTCGCCAGCCCGATAATCGCTCGCCTGGTGAGCGGCTGGTCAACAAGGCCGGTATCGGCCTTTTGCGACTGGATGACCAGGGACGGCCTCGGGAGATTCTTCAGCTGGGTGGTGATGATCAGGACGTGCGCTTCGAGCGCGATGATTGAACATTCTCACCCACAGCCCATGTCCCTGACAGCATAACGCCCGGCGAGTACCGGGCGTTATCGAAGAACCTGACATTAAAGCAGGTTCAGCTCGCAGCGCTGCCTGCGTCATCACCAGCCGGCGTATCACTCCCCTGGCTGTCGCCACCTTCAGACGCCGTGCCCTGTTCGGAAGAGACTGTCTCATCGCTGGACGAGGATTGATCCCCGGCCTCCTCTGAGGTTTTTTTCGGCACACCCTTTTGCCAGTCATCCCAGTCATTCACGATGGCTTCAATCAACGGATAGCCTGCACGCACCATGTTGGCCAGGGCCGGCGGATAGCCGCCCTGCTTGGCATAGCCGGTCAGGCCATCGGCATCGGAAAGCCCTTCATAAGGCCGGTTAAAGCTGGCACCGGCGCGGACCACCACGGTGCGTTCGCGCTGAAGGCGGCCAGCCTCGTCGGCACGCTTGAGCGCTGTCAGAATGGCGTTGTCCTCCTGCTGACCGGTGCAGATACTGGCCTTGTCACCGGCCACCTGCTTGCCCAGCTGGGCGGCGCGATCAGCGAGCCGGTTGCCATACCACCAGGTATCACTGGAGACGCTGTCGCACTGCACAACGGTGGGCGCCTCATTGGCAGGCGCGTAGTCATAATGCCTGCGGTAGGCTGCGGCATCATCGCTGTCGGCGAGCTCGACGCCCTTTGAAAGCTCAACGGCCCGATCCACAAGCGCATCATCGAGATGATAGAACTCGGTGCCGTACTCCTGATGCGGGTTCTGGGTGGGGGTATGGGTATTGATGCTCAGATAGCCGGTCGTCCAGTCATCGGGGATATCACGAGCATCCAGCTCCCACTGAATGCCGAAATCCACCAGATAGCGCGGCCAGGTAGGCGTGCCCAGCGTCCCCTGGTGCGGATCAATGCTGGCGACCCCCGACACCAGAAACCAGCTGTCCGAGAGGTCGAACTTCGGCGAAAACGCCAGCGTGGAAATGGAAGTTGCGGCATTGGCATAGCCTTTGCCGGTTGTCATCAGACACACGTCGTCATCGTTGCAGCTGACGCTGCCAAACGAGCCGTGCAGACCGGGCACTTCGATATCCTGTGTGGGCGCCAGCTTCTCGGCCCAGACCTTGCGCTCGGGACCAAAGGTCGTAATGACCATCGCCCGAACATGGCGAGGCTTTGAATCCTCGGCCTTCTCATCGGCGCTGTCGTTATCGCTATCGTTCGAAGACGCCGCGTCCTCGGCACGCTCGGGATGAGACGACGGCGCCTTTCCACCCTTCGCCGCGGCCTCCTGCGTCACATCGGCACCCTTGCTGTCCTGATCGGCCTTTTGTGCATCGGCCTGGGCAGGAAGGGACAGCGGCAGGGTCAGAAGTGTGGCTGCCAGCAAACGGAGATCAATCATGACATAACCTGCTGTTTCATCGAGATGGCAGGGATCATCTCACATCCTCTCGCCGGGCAATATGCCCTTTGATGGATAGGCGGATGCCCACCAGAATCCTCGCAGTGACAACGCCATTCAATTTAATTAAAATTAATAATTAAGCACCTTCTCATTTCTCCAGACAGGTGGCCTACCCTGCCATTTCGGCGATCTCGCAGTATCGAAACCGGCCGCTCCCGTCGAGACGGGGCATAAAGTTTGCGATAACTGCGCCGTTAAAAATGAAGACTTCAAGGCCTGGCTTTTTATAAAGCGCTCTTTGCCTGCATCCGCCGGAACTGTCGATGCCCTATCCGAACTCGTTGCGTAGCCGATTCATCATCACGCTATCCATCATGCTGGTGCTGGTCATGGGCATTCTGGTCTTCATTCTGCATCAGTTGATGATTCCCAATCTGATCAGCGAGGAACGCCAGAGCGCTCACGTGTACGCCAACGCGTTGCAAAAAGGCATCGATCAAAATGCCCGCGCACTTGGTGATATGGCCTATCAATGGGCAAGCTGGATCAGTACCCGGGAGTTCATGGAAGGCAGGTTGCCGGATTTTCCTCAGACCCACATTACCCCCGCCGTATTCTCCGATCACGACGCCGACATGATGGTGATCACCAACATCAACGACGGCGTCGTCTGGGTGGCTGGACGCAACCCGAGCAACGGCCGGTTTACCTCCTGTGCCACACCGGAGGGCCCCTGCCAGTGGACCATCGAACAGGTGCGTCAGATCCAGCGGCAACTGCCCATGGCCGACACCATTCCACGCATTGGCATCACTCCGGGGTTTGCCCTGCTCAGCACCTGGCCCATCGCACGTCAGGACACCCCGGTACAGTCCGGCAAGCTGACCCTGGTACGTTTTCTACCCGGACAATGGCAGCTTGACGCCGAGAATAGCGCCTCGACCCTGACACTTTCCGCCACTCGCCAAAGCACGGACATCGTCAATGGTGAGACAAGGGTAGACATTGACTCTACCAGCGACGACAGTCTGCGCCTGACGCTGGCCAGAGACAGTGCCACGCCCGGCTATCAGGTGCTGATGACCACACGTCTGGACCGTCAGGGCCTGCGTAACGGCATCGAACGCTTCAACCTGACCATGCTGGGGGCCATGGGACTTTTACTCGGACTCATGATGCTCATGCTGTGGATCTTTCGCGCTATCGTACTGCGCCCGATCGCCGAGCTTTCCCGCTATGCCGTGGCCCTGCGCCAATCTCCGGGCGAGCATCTGGAGTCACCACCCCCCTGGCTACAGGCGCGTGGCGATGAGCTGGGGATCATGGCACGCGAGTTTCAAACACTCATCAGAGAGCTCAACGACCGCAATGCACATCTCAAGGCGCTGACCAATCGTGATGCGCTGACAGGGCTTGGCAACCGACGTCTGCTGGATCGTCAGCTGCCACGCATTCTCTCCCTGACCCATCGGCTTGATCGCCCCGTGGCGCTGATCATGATCGATGTCGATCACTTCAAGCTCTACAACGACTTTTACGGTCATCCGGAAGGCGATCAGTGTCTCAAGACCATTGCCGAAACGCTCAGTGACATCTTTCAGCGTGAATCGGATCTTGTGGCCCGCATCGGCGGAGAGGAATTCGTGATCGTGCTGCCCGATTTCGATCTCGACCGCGCCATGGATATCGCTCGAGGGGTCTGTACCGCCATGGAGGCCCAGTGCCTGCCCCATGAGCCCTCACCCACCCACAAGTACGTCACCATCAGCGCCGGCGTGGCCATCTCCTCGCCCGAGCATCCGCTGGCGGGCGAGGCCTTGATCAAGCGGGCCGATGAAGCGCTCTATCAGGTCAAGAAAAGCAGTCGTAACGCGGTGGGATGTGCCAGCCCCGGCTGAGTCAGCCGCGCATGGCGATAAACGTCCACAACAGCGTAGCCGCCGCCAGCGAGGTGATCTCCTGAGGATCGTAGGGCGGCGACACTTCCACCACATCCATGCCGATCAGATTAAATTCTCGCAGGGCTTCCAGAAGCTCCAGCGCCTTCATGGTGGTAATGCCACCGATCTCGGGCGTGCCGGTGCCTGGCGCATGAGCCGGGTCCAGCACATCGATATCAAAGGTGATGTAGATGGGGGACCCCCCCATCCGCTCGCGTACCTTTTGTGCCAGCGTCTCACCATCGAGTCGCATCAGCGCGCGTGAGCTCAACCACTCCCCGCCCTGCTCGGACAGCCAGTCCCGTGTACTCGGCTCGACCGGTGAACGAAGCCCCAGGCTCAGGACACGCTCAGGGGCGACCAGCCCCTCGTCGATGGCGTTGCGCAAAAAGGTACCGTGGCCAATGTCGTCGCCGAAATGGCTGGGCCAGGTATCACAGTGGGCATCGAAATGGATCAGCGACAGCGGCTGACCCTGAAGGCGGCGCTGCGCGCGCAGCACGCCCAGCGTGGTCATGTGATCGCCCCCGGCGCACAAAAGCGTCTGTCCGGGCGCCTGCTCGCAGGCAGCCATGACGCCGGCCTCGATGCGCTTTAGCGCGTCATGCTGGCCCACCTGCATGATATCGAGATCGCCCAGATCACTGACCAGCGCACAGGGATCGGTTTCGAACTCGGGATGACGCCCGTCAGTCAGCATCATGCTGGCCCGGCGCAGCGCATTGGGCGCCATACGGGCACCCGGACGAAAGGTGACCGAGCAGTCATAGGGCAGCCCCAGAAAGGCAAAGGGCCGCGAGCTGTCCTGCGGCGCTTTCAAGAAGGTGGCGATACCCTGATACGGCAGACCAAACATGACATTCCCCTGTTCCGGCGTACAACGCACAAAAGGTGATGACGAAAGAGCGCATCCTGAGGCTGACCCAGCACCGGGTCAACGATTTAAAAGGGCACGTTATCGCACTGTTTTCAGGGTAGTCAGGAATGATCAAAAATGGCCACGCTAGCCGGCCAGACTAACGCTTCGAATCAGCGCGACCACGGCCATGCCCGGCTGTAGCCCGAGCGCCTCGGCGGCCTCGAGCGTCACGCGTGAACAGAGCTGCTGCCCCGCGAGCTCAAGAGTCACCTCAAGCGTGCCCGGGGCGCCCGGTGCCAATGAGGAAATCACCACATCAAGCTGGTTGCGAAAACTGCTGTCGTGCTGGGGTGACAACGCAATGGCCACATCCCGACGGCGTACGCGAACCCTCAGCATGCTGCCTTTGGGCTGTGTCAGCAGGGGAAGCGTCAGGCGCTGACCGTCACTGAGGGTCAGCCGTGTGGCGTGGTAGTGCTGATCGTGCGAGTTCACCTGCGCCTGTAACAGCGAGCTGGCCTCGAACCCGCCCAGCCAGGGCGTCAAATCACCGCGCGACAGCAGACGCTCCAGTGGGCCACTGGCAATGACACGGCCCTGATCCATCACCACGAGCTGCTCGGCCACAGCCATCAGCTCTTCCGGGTCGTGACTGACAAACAAAATGGGCAGGTCGATTTCGCGGGTCAGGCGCAGGATATAGTCCAGAAGCTCCTGCTTGCGTGCGCCGTCCAGGCCCGTCAGGGGCTCATCCATCAGTAGCATGTCCGGCTCGGCCAGCAGCGCCCGGCCAATCGCGACCCGCCGTGCCTCCCCTCCCGACAGCGCCCCGGGCATGCGATCCAGCAGTGCCTCGATACCCAGCAGCGACACGACTCGATCAAACGCCTCGCCACGAGTGATCCGGCGTGCGTAGATCAGGTTGCTGCGCACGCGATAATGCGGAAACAGTCGCGCCTCCTGAAAGACCACGCCCAGGCGGCGCTGATGGGGTGAAACGAAGACACCACGCTCGGTATCGACGAAGGTGCGCTCATTGAGCACGACGCGTCCCTGGTCGGGACGATCAAGGCCCGCCAGCATGCGTAACAGGGTGGTCTTGCCACTGCCTGAATGGCCAAACAGGGCCGTCACGCCCGACCCGGGCGTGGTGATGTCGACATCGACCTCAAAATTGCCCTGCCGGTGCTGGATGCACAGTTCAAGCATGCCGATCACCTTTTGACGTCATGATCATGTGGCCCGTTGGTCCCGCCCGGCCATGCGGCGACGGGTCCGACGCGCCAGCCACTCTGAGGCCACCAGCGAGATCATGGCCACCACGATCGAGATGACACACAGACGCGCTGCGGCATCTTCCATGCCGGGCGTCTGGATCAGGGAATAGAGCGCCAGCGGCAGCGTTCGAGTCTCACCGGGAATATTGGAGGCAAAGGTAATGGTGGCGCCAAATTCCGACAGTGCCCGGGCAAAGGCCAGTACAGCGCCGGTCACCAGCCCGGGCACCGCCAGGGGCAGGGTGATGGTGAAAAAGACCCGCAGCCTTGAGGCCCCCAGGGTTCGGGCGGCCGCCTCAAGCCGAGGGTCTACTGCTTCCAGCGAGAGCCTGACGGCGCGCACCAGCAGCGGAAAGGCCATGACACCGCCTGCAAGCGCCGCGCCCTGCCAGGTAAAGGGTAGCGAAATCCCCAGATGCTCATTGAGCCAGCTCCCCACGAGGCCCCGACGACCCATGATGACCAGCAGCAGATACCCCACCACCACTGGTGGCAGCACCAGGGGCAGATGGACAATGCCATCAAGCAATGACTTGCCGATAAACTCGTGGCGCGCCAGCAGCCAGGCCATGGCAATCCCCGGCACCAGGATGATCAAAAGGGCCGTGCCGGCGACCTGCAGGCTGATGCGAAGGGCTTCGATTTCAAGCGGTGTCAGCACAGTGTCATCCCGGCGCTGTGACCTGACGGGCAGCGATCAGGGCGCCTCATTTGAGTCATTCACCTCAAAGCCGTACTGCCTGAAGGTACTCCCCGCTTCCTCACTGCCCAGCCATTTCAGAAAGGCGCGAGCCTGTGGGCTCGGGTGTTTGCCCACCAGAGCGGCCGGATAGGTAATGGGGTCGTGGCTGTTGCCCGGGAACAGGCCCAGCTGATGGACGTGCTCGCCGGCCATGGCATCGGTGGCATAGACCACGCCCAGTGGCGTCTCGCCGCGCTCGACCAGCGCCAGTGCACCACGAACGTCGCTGGCGCGCGCCAGACGGGGCTCGAGTGCCTGCCACTGCCCCAGGTGCTCGAAGGCCTGTCTGGCGTAGATGCCGGCCGGCACATGATCCGGGTCCCCCACCGCGATACGGTCATTGTCCTTGAGATACCCGACCAGAGGGTGTTCGGCATCCGGCGTAAAGTCCTTGATATCACTCTTTTCAGCGGTGATCAGCGCCAGGCGATTGTTGAGCAGATCAAGACGTGCCTGAATCGGCTCCCCCTGCGCTTCGAGCCAGTCCATCCATTTCTCGTTGGCCGAAAGATAGACATCCGCCGGCGCCCCCTGGGAAATCTGTCGTGCCAGCGTCGACGAGGAGGCATAGACCGGCACGATGTCCACGTCATGATGCTGCTCGTAGCGCTCGATCAGGGTGTTCAAGACATCGGTCAGGGAAGCTGCCGCCTGAACATCGATACGCTCTGCAGCCCCTGCCGTTTGACAGCAGACTATCGTCACCATCGTGAGGGTAATAAAAGGCCTGATCATGAAATGTAAATCTTCCTTGGTGGGGAATGAAAATCCGTGCGACACCGCAAGATTCCCGATGTGCTTATACTTGCACATCGAAACAGCGTAGCTCAAATGTTCTTCCTTCGTACCGCCTCCGGGCAAGCAATGGCATCAGCGGGGCGCCACAGGGCACAAGGCGTCAAATGTCGTCATCATCAGGAGGCATCGACGTGTGCTGCAAATCGGCGAAATGAACATCCACCGCACTGCGGGTCTGCCGCTCGACACGGCGATAGCGCGCGATGATGTCCAGACCCAGCGGTGTCAGACAGGCGCCGCCATGGGCCGCACCTCCCTTGCTCGAGCGCACCAGCGGCTGATCGAAGGCGCCGTTGAGGGCATCAATCAGGTGTCGCGTCTTGCGATAACTGATGCTGGTTTGTCTGGCGGCGGCGGCGACGGAACCGGTCTCCTGAACGGCCTCCAGCAGGGCAACCTTGCCAGGACCAAGAATCAGACCGTTGTCGAATACAAGACGCAGCTTGGTCTCGGGACAGGACACCTTGATGGTCATGACGATCCCATCTCCTCTGGAATAACAGGGCAGTTGTTATAACACGCGTCCTCAAGGGCTGCAGACAATGCCGACATGCCCCCTGAGAAGGCACGCTACAGGCTCACTTTTCTGTCATGGATCTCGATAGGATCACCGGGGCCTGAACGCGGGGTCTTCCGAGAGTTGTGTTACCCCATCAGACGGACCAGGCTTTTATCAGCAGGTCAATGACCTGCCAGCTCTCAACCCGGGGAAGGAAAACACGATGAAAGCGATATGGCTTGCCGCCGTGGCACTGACACTGGCGGCCACTCCAGCACTTGCCAGTGACATGGATGCCGATGACGGGCAAATGCAGAGCAACCAGGCACACGAACAGCACCAGCAAAGTGCCCCTTCCAGTAACACGGAAGCCGAACCCACGACAGACAAAAAGGATCAGGATGGGCGAACGACACGACAGAGCGATGACATGAGTCTGGATATCGATCAAAAGGAGCGTGCCGAGTCCAGTCACGGTGACATGAGCCTGGAGGATGACAAGACCCCCTGATGTGATGGGCCGACATTGGACGCAACAGGACATCTAGCGCCCACTGTCTGCTCCCCTTCCCGGGGCTGAAGAGGCGCTCGGGCATCAGGCTGCTTTCACGGCCCTGATCTATAGTGTGTTTGACCGATACCCTCAGGCTCTGTCGCAGCCACTGTTAAAGGCTTGGCAGCACAATCCTGATACAGGAGAACCCGCATGAAAGCAGCATGGATTGCCCCCTTCCTTCTGGCACTGGCCGCCACTCCGGCGCTGGCAGCAGATACCGGCAACAATGATCAACAAACCACCCAGACACAGGGCAGCGTATCGCCCAACGCCATCAATCCCGGCCAGGGCAAACAGCCTGACGGCCATACCCAGGGCGGCGATAATCAGCAGCATACGGATGATTTCGGCTCTTCCAGCGTTTCCAGCCCGGAAAGCGACTCCGATAACGCATCAGACGCTGATGATGCCAGCGAAGATGGCAAATCGGGCACCGACAGCAGCGCCAGTGCCGGCAGCAAGGGCTGAGCCACAGGGCTGCGCTTTTGTCAGAACATTAAAAACGGCCTCCCACAGGGAGGCCGTTTCACAAAAGCTTCGGACATTAAACGTCGTCAGTATCAGGGCTTGATATGGATGACGCTGTCGGGCTTGTCGGTCTGATGATTCTCATCGAGCTTCTGCTTGAGGGAAACATAGGCTCCGGAGACATCCGAGATGGCCGTCAGACTGTTGGGCATCAGCGGCGTTGTGATCGTGTCGAGCAGTTTGTGGCTCTCCCGATCAAAGAGCGTCACCGTCTGCGCCTTGCGATTGGTCACATAGAGACGATCACCTGTCAGCATCAACGCCAGTGTTCCTTCGCCGCTTTTCAGCGTATCGACAACCTTGCCGTTTTGCGTGTCCAGAATCGTCACATTGCCGCTGTTGGCATTGGTGACATACAGCTGGTGCCTGTCGCTATCAAGGGCCAGATTCAGCGGGCCTTCGCCACCGGTGGACCACTTTGAAAGGATCCTGTGACTGTCCATGTCGACTGCGCGCACCGCGTTGTCCTTCATGGTGGAAACATAGATCCGACCGGCGTCATGATCCACGGCAAGACCGGTCGCCCAGGTCCCGAATCCTTCGATGGTATCGTCAAGGGTCAGGTCTTCACCGTCGATGACCCACAAGACGCTCTTGTCGCCCACGCCGGTCACATAAAGCGTATTGCTCTGCTCATCAACGCTGAGCTGACGCGGATTGGGACCAAAGACGTCGTTCTTTTTCGCCTCGGCCTTTTCCGCGTCGGTAGCAAGCGCCAGATGGCGGGTGGTGTTGTCATCCAGATTGATGGCACTCACGCTCTTATCGAGCGTATGGCCAACAAACAGCGTATGTGTTTTCTCGTTGAGCGCCAGACCAAAGGGTTTTTGATCCAGCCTGATGGTGTCCTTGATCTCAAGCGTCTGCGGGTCGAGGCGATAGATGTTACCCCCCTCACCTTCACCATAATTGTCGCTGGCGCCCTGGCCGAAGCCGCCGGTGGCTGCCACATAGATCGACTGCTGCGAGGGGCTGAAGACCAGCTCATACAGCCCCACGTCGATGTCCTTTTGAGCCACGACACGATCGGCCGTTTGCTGCTGCGTTCCGGCCTGCTGCTGACCTGGCTCACCCGCCACCGCCCAGGGCGCCGACAGGGTCACAACCCCCAGCGCGATCAGCGCACCCTGCAGTATTCGAGTGCGACGAAAAGATGTCTTTGGCATGAACGACTCTCACAATGAAATGCAGTATTGAATGTGCCCGGAAGACTAGCACACGAATGAAAATGATTCTCAACCATCATCGTCATGTCCCTGACTTTCAGAGCGGTGCGCCCTCCTGAAACGCCGCCGGTCATGGAAACACCATGGATGTTATCCAAAGCGCGATACCGACTTTTAGCGACTGATGCTGTTTCTCTTCCAGGGCACTGGCGTCAGCCAGCCCTGTCAAAAATTACCCGGCTTCGACTGTTATCAAACTTAACCCAATGATTTTCAAGAAAAGCTGAAAAGCCTTTACTTGCAAATGATAATAATTAACATTGCGATTCCTAAAGATGCACTGATAACAACAATTCCCAGGGCGCCATAAACGCGACCGGCCCAGCGAACCTTCACGATCGACACGACATAACAGGGAACCCTTCAAGAGATGCCACGTTCAACGTCAGGTCATACGACGACAGTTGCCATTGCGCTGGCGGTTTCAGCGCCCATGTTTTATGCAGGCTCGGCACTGGCTACGGCTCAATCTACAGACGACCTGCGTCAGCAGCTTGAGAGCAGGGCCACCGCGGCTGATGCGCCTGCGCCGGTGATCACCGTCGACCATGCCGACGATCTGGAAGACATGGTGGTACTGGGCACCGCCGAACAGACGCTCAAGCAGGCCCCGGGCGTTTCAATCATCACTCGTGAAGATATTGAAAAGCGCCCGCCGGCCAATGACCTCTCCGACATTATCCGCCGCATGCCGGGGGTCAATCTCACCGGCAACAGTGCCTCGGGGCAGCGTGGCAACAACCGTCAGATCGACATTCGTGGCATGGGTCCGGAAAACACCCTGATCCTGATCGATGGCAAACCGGTCAGCTCGCGCAACTCGGTCCGCTACGGCTGGCGCGGTGAGCGAGACTCCAGAGGCGACACCAACTGGGTGCCGCCGGAGATGGTCGAGCGCATAGAGGTATTGCGTGGCCCGGCCGCTGCACGCTATGGCTCCGGTGCGGCAGGTGGCGTGGTCAACATCATCACCAGACGCCCGACCGAACAGTGGATGGGCTCGGTGACCACCTTTACCAGCACGCCCACCAACAGTGAAGAAGGTGCCACCAAACGCGCCAACTTCAACCTGGCAGGTCCACTGACAGACGACCTGAGCCTCCGGCTTTATGGCAGCGCCAACAGGACCGACGCTGACGACCCCGACATCAACGCAGACGCCCCCGGTGACAGCACGTTGAACACATCGGCCGGCCGCGAGGGCGTTCGCAACCGGGACATCAATGCCGTGCTTTCCTGGCAGGCAACCGACGATCAGCTGCTGGATCTCGAGATGGGCTATTCCCGCCAGGGCAATATCTATACCGGTGACTCGCAAAACAACCAGCGCAACGATTTGACCGAAACTCTTGCCAATGGTGGCGCCGAGACCAATCGCCTCTATCGACAAAATGTGGCGTTGACCCATACCGGTCAATGGGAGGACATGGACACCCGAGTGACAGCACAGTATGAGCGCACCCGAAATACCCGCCTCAACGAGGGAACGGCCGGACGCTTTGAAGGCACCATCGGTGGTGGCAGTGACGACGCCAATTATGCCAGCAGTGAGTTCAACGCCTATCGTCTCGGCGCCGAAGCCGATTACTTCACCAGCCGCGTGTTCGAACAGGTCATCACCTTCGGCGGCGAGTGGAACCGGGATACGCTGGAAGACCCCGGCAATACCAACCAGAGCTTCGGTGAAGCCGGTAATCTGGCCGGGTTTGCTCCCAACGGAGATGACAGGGCAAGCGTCGAACTTGGCGGCGTCTATATCGAGGACAACATCGAGCTGCGCCCGGGCACCATCGTTACGCCCGGGCTGCGGTTTGACCATCACAGCGAGGCCGGCAGACACTGGAGCCCGAGCCTGAATGCGTCACAGGAACTCGGCCATCACATCACCCTCAAGGCCGGCGTTGCACGGGCCTTCAAGGCCCCCAATCTCTATCAGACCAATCCGAACTATCTGCTCTATTCCCGCGGTAACGGCTGTCCGGTCGGTTCTCAAAACGCCTGTTATCTGGTCGGCAATGAGGATCTCGACGCCGAGACCAGCATCAACAAAGAAATCGGCATCGAGTATCGCAAGGATGAGCTGGTAGCGGGACTGACCTATTTTCGCAACGACTACAGGGACAAGATCGTCTCCGGGCTCGACCCCGTCGCCGTGACCGGTAACGGCACCAACGTACTTCAGTGGCGCAATGCCGAGCGTGCCGTCGTGCAGGGGCTTGAAGGCAACCTTCAGGTGCCGTTGACCGATAGCCTGTTGTGGAGCAATAACGTCACCTGGATGATCGAGTCCAAAGACAAGGCGACCGGTGACCCGCTCTCCATCATTCCGGAATTTACGCTCAACTCGACGCTGGACTGGACCCTCAGCGAGCGGCTCAACACCCAGCTCTACTGGACGGCCTATGGCAAACAGGAAGCACCCTCGCAGCCCAACTCCCGCGTTCAGGAGCGTACCGGGGTCAATGATGATAGCGTCTCGCCCTACAGCATCGTGGGCGCCAATGTGGGCTACACCTTCAACGACCATCTGCGCGGCAGCTTTGGCGTCAGAAATCTGTTCGACAAGCGCCTCTACCGCGAGGGCAACAGCAGCAGCGCCGGAGCCGCCACCTACAATGAACCGGGCCGAGCAATTTATTCATCACTGACCGCTTCATTCTGATAGCCTCATTTCAACCGCCAGACAATTACCGTGCCATCGGAGCAAACGCGCGACGGCGCGGTCACAAGGATGACCATGATTCGACAAGAGGCCATATGACACTGCCCCCTGACCTTGATGACACCAGACGCCGGCTGCTCAAGGGTGCCAGCGCCACTGCCCTGCTGGCGCTTTTGCCCGGTGCGTTCTGGTCCCTGCCGGCCAGCGCCAGCGATGACTTCAACCAGCCACTGCCGCCGGGCATCGCCGAGACAGGCTCCAGCGTCTACGATTTTCGAATACACCGTCTGGCGAGTCCCGATGGAGCGCGCCACTACCGTATTACCGTGGCCATTCCCAAAAAGGCGCCTCCTGAGGCCGGCTACGCGCCGATCTATCTACTTGACGGCAATGCCGCACTGGCCGCGCTTAATGAGCAGCATCTAAAAGCGATGGATGCTGCCACACCGCCGGTTCTGATTGCGCTGGGTTACGACACGGACCGCCGCTTTGATGTCGAAGCACGTCAGTGGGACTACACCCCGAGACATCCAAAGCAGGACCCGATCGTTGACGATCGTCATCCCGAGCGTCGCGGGGGCGGCGCCGACGACTTTATCAAGCTGCTCGATGACACCATTATGGCGGAGGCCGAACGCGACCTGCCCATCAACACCTCCGAGCGTGCCATCTGGGGGCACTCCTTTGGTGGGCTGTTTGTTCTACATGCGCTTTTCACTCACCCTTCACTGTTCGATCACTGGTATGCCGCCAGCCCGACACTTCACTGGAACGGCTATCAGGTGCTGCAGGAAGCGGATCGCTTTCGCTGGCCGGAGGATCGCCATGGCAGCGCCCTGTTGATGCGTGGCGATGCCGAGCTCGAACGCCGCGGCCCCTACTCCAACGGCGGCAGCGACAGCCAGATCAACAACCAGCTACGAGCGCTGGCACAGCGAATGGATGACATGCCAGGCCTTGATGCACGCTTTGAAGTGCTGGAAGGCATGGGCCACGGCGCCGCGCTGGTGCGCTCGCTCAAGCTGGCACTCTCGGACATCAGTGGCGCGACGCTGATTACCGGGTCCGACTGACCGGCCCGCCTGGCACGCCGGTCAGTCGGAGGCCTCATGCTCGCCTCAGCCAGCGCGACTGGCCGGGGCCTGACGAAGCGTCAGCGCCAGCAGCAGGATGGCCAGAATGCAGGCCCCCACCAGCAGCGCAAACCCGCCGTCCCAGCCGTAATGGTCAACGGTATAGCCCACCATCGCACTGGCTGCGACCGAGCCGCCCAGATAGCCGAAAAGCCCGGTAAAGCCGGCAGCGGTGCCGGCGGCCTTTTTGGGCACCAGCTCCAGCGCGTGCAGCCCGATCAGCATGACCGGTCCATAGATCAAAAAGCCGATGGCAATCAGACACAGCATGTCGATGGTCGGGTTACCCGGCGGATTGAACCAGTAAAGCACGGTGAAGACCGTGACCAGCGCCATGAAGCAGATACCGGTCGCGCCACGATTGCCGCGAAACAGCTTATCGGAGAGCCAGCCGCACAAAAGCGTGCCGGGAATGCCGGCCCACTCGTAGAGAAAGTAGGCCCAGGAAGACTTGTCGACCGTAAAGTGCTTCACCTCCTGCAGATAGGTCGGCGCCCAGTCGAGCACGCCGTAACGCAGCAGATAGACAAAGACGTTGGCAAGGGCAATGCACCACAGCAGACGGTTTTTCAGTATGTGCTCGACAAAGATTTCCCGCGCGGAAAACTCTCGCTCGTGGCTGTCGTCATAGCCTTCCGGATAGTCATTTTTGTACTTTTCGATCGGCGGCAGCCCGCAGGTCTGCGGCGTATCGCGCATGGTCAACAGCGCAAAGACGGCCACACCCACGGCGACGGCCGCCGGCACATAAAAGGCCGAGCGCCAGTCATTGAACCAGGCCATGCCCAGAATGAACAACGGTCCGATCAGACCGCCGCCCACGTTGTGCGCAACATTCCAGACCGACACTACCCCGCCGCGTTCGTGCTTTGACCACCAGTGCACCATGGTCCGCCCGCACGGTGGCCACCCCATGCCCTGTACCCAGCCATTGAGAAACAGCAGTACGAACATGATGGCGATACTGGAGGTCGCCCACTCGGAAAAGCCGAACAAAAACATGATCAGCGCCGAGCACAAAAGCCCGGCGGGCAGGAAATAGCGCGGATTGGAGCGGTCCGACACCGCCCCCATCAAAAACTTGGAAATGCCGTAGGCGATCGAGACACCGGCCAGCGCCAGTCCCAGATCCCCGCGGGAGTATCCCTGCTCCACAAGACTGGGAATGGCGAGGGTAAAGTTCTTTCGAACCAGATAGTAACCGGCATAGCCGATGAAGATACCGGCAAAGATCTGCCAGCGCAGGCGCTTGTAGGTGCTGTCGATCTCCGCCTCGGGAAGCGGCTTGCCGGGTCGCCCGGCCTTGAAGATTCCGTACATGAATGCCTCGATGTCTGTGACATGACGCGCCACCGGGCGTCCTGCCCAAAAGGGGCAGACCCGTGTCATGGCGCTGTCATAAAAATGTCACATCCAGGCACCTGCTCCTACAGCGACCTTGGTCGGGGTGGTCCTGTCAGAGGTTTTCACGTCGTCTTTTGTCTCATGGCGCAGCAACCGCAACCCATTGAGAACGACCAGAACACTGGCCCCCACATCGGCAAATACAGCCATCCACAACGTGCCAAGCCCCGCCACGGTAAGCGCGAGAAAGACCGCCTTGATGCCCAGCGCCAGCGCAATATTTTGCATCAGGATACGGTGCGTGGCCCGCGACAGGCGAATAAAGGCCCCGACCTTGCGCAGATCGTCGTCCATCAGGGCAACATCGGCCGTTTCAATGGCACTGTCGGTGCCCATGGCGCCCATGGCAAAACCGATGTCAGCACGCGCCAGCGCCGGGGCATCATTGATGCCATCACCGATCATGGCCACACGCCCGTCACCGGCGAGCGCTTCGAGATGCGAAAGCTTGTCCTGCGGCATCAGGCCACTTTCGATGCGATCGATCCCGACGCTGCGCCCGATGGCTTGAGCGGCGTGCGGGTTGTCACCGGTCAGCATCAGGGTACGCACCCCCAGCCGATGAAGCTCGGCGACCGCCTCGCGGCTGGTCTCCCTGAGCGTATCGGCCACGGCATACAGGGCGAGCGCCCGCGCCTCATCCATCAGTACCACCACCGTGCGCCCTTCACGCTCAAGCGTTTCGATGCGCGCCTTGAGCGTCTGATCCAGATGGCCCCGTTCATGAACCAGTCCCTGATGACCCAGCCAGTAGCGTACGCCCTCACTGAGGCCGGTGATCCCGCGTCCCGGCAGCGCCTCGATCGCCTCAAAGGACGACGGCGTTACGCCTGCGGACTCGCCGGCACGGGCCAGCGCCATGGACACCGGATGATCAGAGCGCTGGGCCAGCCCAAGCGCCAGCGAAGCCACTTGTTCAGGGCATTGCGCGTCAAGCACCTCGGCATGCGTCTGCTGCGGCCGACCGTGGGTCAGCGTGCCGGTCTTGTCGAGCGCCACCCAGCCAAGCCGTCGCCCCTCTTCCAGATAGACCCCGCCCTTGATCAGAATGCCGCGCCGGGCCGCATTGGCAAGTCCGGTCACCACGGTGACCGGCGTGGAGATCACCAGCGCGCAGGGGCAGGCAATCACCAGCAGCACCAGTGATCGATAGATCCAGTCGAGCCAGCCGCCCCCGGCCAGCAATGGCGGCACCACCGCCAGCAGTGCTGCCATTGCCACAACCGCCGGGGTATAGACGCGTGCAAAGCGATCGATGAAGCGCTGTGTCGGCGCCCGCTCACTCTGCGCCTGCTCGACAGCGCTGATAATGCGCGAAAGCGTCGAATCGCTGGCCGGGCGGGTGACCCGGCATTCAAGCTCACCGGCCTCCACAATGGTACCGGCGAAGACGCTGTCGCCCGGCGATTTATCGACCGGCAGGCCTTCCCCCGTAATCGGCGCCTGGTTGACACTGGATGTCCCCGCCACCACGTCGCTATCCAGACCGATGCGCGCCCCGGGACGCACGCGTATCAGCGACCCCACCTCGATCTCCGCTACCGGTTTTTCCGCCCAGCGGCCATCCCCCTGGCGTACGGTCGCCACCTCGGGGGCCAGCTTCATCAGATCCTCGATGGCATGTCGCGCCCGGGACAGCGAGCGGGCCTCGATCCGCTCGGCCAGATTGAACAGCACCATGACCATGGCGGCTTCGGGCCAGTGCCCGATCAAAAGCGCCCCGGTCACGGCGATGCTCATCAGCGCGTTGATGTTGAGGTTGCCATGACGCACCGCGATCCAGCCCTTGCGCCAGGTCTCCAGTCCGCAGCCGGCGATGGCCGCCAGCGCCAGCACGGCCACCAGCCATATCGGCCCGGACATCCACGCGACTGCTTCGGAGGCACAGGCAGCGACAGCGCTGAAGATCAACGGCCCCCAGGGCGCTGGCGTTTCATCCTCCTGACCAGACCTGCCCTGATTGTCGGCAAGCTCCGGTACGAACCCCAGCTCGCGGATGGCGTCGAGAATATTGTCCAGCGCCTCGGGGGCATGCACCACAGTCAGCACACGCTGCAACAGGTTGAACTCCAGCCGCTCGACATCGTCTCTGGCGGACAGCTGCTTGCGGATCATCTGTTCCTCGACCGGACAGCACATCTGCGCAATACGCATGCTGGTGCGCAGTTGATCTCCCTCTAGCACGCTGTCCGCCAGCACCGCATCATGCGGCACCTTACCCTGATCACTGCCGCAACAACCGGTCGCAGCCTCGACATGATCGCTTGAGCCGCCGCAGCAGGACGGCGATTGAGGTGTGCAGCAGGACGAGGGCTCTGACGTCGATTCGCGGTTTGAAACAGGGGTAAAGACAGGGGCACTACTCGGTGACGTTTCACGGTGATGTGTCATGCGCGCTCCCTTGAAAACGTAAATGCCGATCACTCTGGAATGCACACATTCGAAACCCTATAGTGACTATAAGGTCAAGTCCGACAGACGCTCGACGGCCCTTGAGTATTCACATCAATGTCATCGCATCGTCAGCCCTTGCCACACAGGAGCGCCGCATGAAGATTGGAGAACTGGCCAGAGAAACCGGCTGCAGCAGCCAGACCATCCGCTTTTACGAGCGTGAAGGGTTACTGCCGGCCCCGCATCGCAGCGAGAGCAACTATCGTCATTACGGACAGCAGCATCTCAAGCGGCTGAGCTTTATTCGCAACTGTCGGGCACTGGCCATGAGTCATGCCGAGATTCACGCACTGCTGGCGCTGATGGACAATCCGGGGGGAGATTGTCAGGCCATCAATGGCCTGCTTGATGAACACATTCATCACGTCGAGGTACGTCTGGAAGAGCTCTCCCAGCTACACGGTCAGCTTAGAAACCTGCGGGAGAAATGCGGACACACCAGCCCCGTGAATGACTGTGGCATCGTGCACGGTCTGGAGGAGATGGCGCGGGAAGAAGAGCCCGGCAGCACTACCCATCTGGGCTAGCCGGGCACAATCATGCAATTCAGGTGCGCGGCAGGGTCACGCCGCGCTGGCCCATGTACTTACCACCACGGTCCTTGTAGGAGGTATCACACACCTCATCGGACTCGAAAAAGAGCATCTGAGCCACACCTTCGTTGGCGTAAATGCGCGCCGGCAGATTGGTGGTATTGGAGAACTCGAGCGTCACATGCCCTTCCCACTCCGGTTCCAGCGGCGTGACGTTGACGATGATGCCACAGCGCGCATAGGTCGACTTGCCAAGACAGATGGTCAGCACGTTACGCGGAATACGGAAGTACTCCACCGTGCGCGCCAGTGCAAAGGAGTTGGGCGGAATGACGCAGGCATCGCCCTTGACGTCCACAAAGCTTTTCTCGTCGAAGTGCTTGGGATCGACGGTGGCCGAGTGAATGTTGGTGAAAACCTTGAATTCGTCGGAGCAGCGCACGTCATAGCCATAGCTTGACGTACCGTAGGAGATGACACGTTGATCACCGGCATGGCGGACCTGATCGTACTCGAACGGCTCGATCATGCCGTGTTCCTGCGCCATGCGGCGAATCCATTTGTCTGCCTTGATGCTCACGAGGGATGTCCTGTCGCAATGCCTGAAAGAGGGGGATAACGCTGAAGCGTCAGCGCGGCGCCAATGTGTGTGGTCATCACATTGAACACCGCCCTGACGAGTGATATCGGCCATGATACCGGCGCACCCCGCCGAACCAAAGCCCGGGATGCACCGCCCCGCGAGAAACGAGGCGGCTACGGCGTTATTCGCCGAAGCTGATCGACGGGCCGCTTTCGCGGGTCTTGCCGCCCAGCTGCTCGTCAATACGCGCGCTGATCGCCATGAAGGCGCGTGTAGCGTCGCTTTCCGGGTCGGCGACCACGGTCGGGCGACCGCCATCGACCTGCTCGCGGATACTCATGGTCAGGGGCAGACGGCCCAGCACTTCGGTGTCGTATTGCGCCGCGATGCGCGCGCCACCGCCCTCGCCGAAGACCGCCTCTTCATGACCACAGTTCGAGCACACGTGCGTACTCATGTTTTCCACCACGCCCAGTACCGGCACGTTGACCTTGCGGAACATCTCGATGCCCTTGCGTGCATCCAGCAGCGCAATGTCCTGCGGCGTGGTCACGATCACCGAACCCGACACCGGTACCTGCTGGGACAGGGTCAGCTGAATGTCACCGGTGCCCGGTGGCATGTCGATGAAGAGATAGTCGAGCTCTCCCCAGCCGGTCTGGGTCAAAAGCTGCTGGAAGGCACCGGCGACCATTGGCCCGCGCCATACCATGGCGGTTTCGGTATCGACCAGCACCGCCATCGACATCATTTTCAGACCATGCGCCTCGATCGGCTTCATGGTCTTGTCATCGACCATGGTCGGGCGAGTACCGGGCTTGATACCCAGCATCTGCGCCTGGCTGGGGCCGTAGATATCAGCGTCCAGAAGGCCCACACGATGGCCCTGTGCGGCCATCGCCAGCGCCAGATTGACGGTGACGGTGGACTTGCCCACACCGCCCTTGCCGGAGGCGACGGCCACCACATGTTTAACTGTTTCGAGCACTACCTGTCTCCTGTCCGTTTCCTGCCGACACCCCGGGTCATACCTGTGATGTCATGATTGAGCGACAGTATAAACCCTCACCCACCGACAATCCCAGGTGAAACACTCGGATATGGGCGCTACCTGCCCCTTCAGGTCTTCATCTTTCGTCTCAGTGAGACAGTCACTCAATGATCCACTCGCCCGCGCAGGGCCTTTTTCTGACCGCGCTGCTTCTTGCCTTCCAGACGGCGCTTTTTGGACCCCAGCGTCGGCCTTGTCGCCTTGCGCGGTCTGGCGGTGTAGATCACCGACTTGATCAACGCGCGAAGGCGCGCCTGAGCTTCCTGACGATTGAGTTCCTGGGTGCGCTGGGACTGTGCCTTGATGATGATCAGCCCGCTGGCCGTAATGCGATGATCATTGAGCGCCAGCAGCCGATCCTTGTACTCCTGCGCCAGACTGCTGTTTTGTATGTCCATGCGCAGATGAATGGCCGAGGCCACCTTATTGACGTTCTGGCCGCCGGCGCCCTGAGAACGGATGGCGTGCATCTCGAACTCGCTGTCGTCGATGGCAATGTGACGGGATATCTGCATGCGTTGTGTGTCTCGAATGGTGTTGGCGACCGGCAGGCATGCCTGTAAAAACCGTAGCGCTGCCGGATTTACGCTTTTGCTCTCGCATCAGTGACGCTATCGGACATCACCACCAGTGCAGCCGGATGAAAGGACTGCAAAGCGAGAGAATACTACTCAAGGCCCAGCGCCTGCTGTACTTCAAGCTTTTGCATGATGAAATCGGCATGATCGACGTAAAGGAGCTCGGCCAGCTTGCGCACCCGTCCCTCCTCCTGCGGATCCAGCTCACCATCGGCATAGGCCATGCGCCAGAGCCGGCCAATCAGCGCCACCCTCTGTGGATAGTCATATTCATCCCGGATCAGGCGCACAAACTGGTAGTGATCCACCGACGCCCTGACCTGCTGACGAGCCATGTCGACCAGGGTTTCCACCGCGCTTTCCTCAAGATCAAATCGACGCTTGAGCATGTCGCGCAGTGTCTGCTGCTCAACATCCTTCATCTCGCCATCTGCACGCATGACCTCACACATCAGCGCTGCCACCGCCAGCTCCAGCGTCATTTCATGATCCTGGTCACTCGGCGAGCGTCCGCTCATGCGCTCGAAAAACTCATTGATGGTGCTCAGCATGCTGCTCTCTCCTGTCGGGAATCCGCGTATTTTCGTTATGCCACAGTCCAATAGACAAACAAATGCCCCGGGGAGTCACTCCCCGGGGCATTTTTGTGCAGCGTTATTGACGAAAGCGATCGACGTTTAACGCAGCCCCAGAAAGGACAGGATGAAAAGCACCACGACCACCAGACCGATGAGATAGATGATATTGCGCATGTCTTGCCCCTTGCGTTGTCATGAAGGCGGCCGCCCTGAAGGCCGATGGGTAACGCGTTCCTGCGTTGGCATCAGATTAGTTCACCGCGTGACAGTGAGCCAGGCGCTCAGGCATGAATAACGTCATACCCAACTCGAGCCACGACACCTTATCGATCCCTACCAGGCCAGCCAGATGGTATGGCGCGCGCCCTTGCCGGGGCGATGGGCGCGCACCATGTGTTCCTCGACACATAGCCCGGCGCGCTTTAACCGCTCGCTGAAACCGGGGTCCATCCCTGCCGACCAGACCGCCAGCACACCGTCAGGACGCAGTGCCCGCTGAATGCTTTCAAGCCCTCTGGCGCTATATAGTCGGTCATTGTCACGCTGGGTCAGCCCCTCGGGGCCGTTATCGACATCGAGCATGATGGCGTCAAAGCCGCCCTCGCTGCGCGCCAGCACATCCGCGACGTCCTCAACGAGAATCTGACAGCGTGAATCACGAATCGGATAGCCGGCCGCTGCGCCCAGCGGACCACGATTCCACTCGACCACGCCGGGCACCAGCTCTGCCACCACGACCTCCGCCTCAGCGCCGAGCGTCGCCAGTGCTGCTGCCAGGGTAAAGCCCATGCCCAGCCCGCCGACCAGCACCCGCACATTCGGGTTTTCGCGCACCCGCTCACAGGCAAGCTCTGCCAGGGCGTCCTCGGAGCCGTGCAACCGGGTATTCATCAACTCACCGGGCTTGCCGGCGATACGAATCGAGAACTCGTCGTTACGCTGTAACAGCCGCAGCTGCCCACGCCCGCCGGGAATATCGGCGGTATCAATTTCACTCAGCTTGGCCATGACATACCTGTCAGAAAAAAGAGAAAACAGCGACGTCCGGTCTCTTTGGGCGCCGGTCACCATATAAAGGGGTCAGTCGACCAGCCCGAACAGCGCGCGCTCTTCACGACACTCAAAGCTGGCCTCATCGAAGTCGCGACAGACCTGCGGGCGACGCGGATGAATGCTGCACAGCATGGTGTTGCGATCCACCGCCGCGCACCAGCCTTCTTCATCCTGGCGCATCACCACACCGCCCCACTCATCTTCATCGAGCAGCCCCTGAGGGACACCGCGGGCCAGATCATCATCATCGAGCATCACCAATAGCCGGCAGCAGCACGCCTCGCAGTTAAAACAACTGACGCCGTCGGGCGTCTCGATGGTTTCAAGGTGGATATCACCGGACATGAGGCACGGCCATCATCGATCAAAATTGGCCGGCCATTGTACACACCGTCAGGCAAGCCAAGGTCCTGTTTACGACACATCATGACGCCGAGCACCGATCAGATTCGTACTCCACGCAATGCACAGGATCAGCAACACCTGTAACGGCAGGCGCAACAGCAGCAAAATCTCGGGCACGTGTGGAAAATTTTCGGCATGCCACCACATATAGACATTGGCCGGGGTTACGCACAGCGTCAGCGCGATCAACCCGATACCGGCGGCTCGGCGAAAGCGCGGCAGCAGGATGCCGAAGGCCCCGAGCAGTTCAAAAGCACCCGTGATGAAGACCGCCGGCATTTTGAAAGGCAACGCCGGCGGGATGATCGAGGCAAACGCTGCCGGCCAGACAAAGTGGGCGATGCCGCCAAGACAGAACCAGCTGAAGACAACGGCAAGACCGATGCGCTGGCCTCGTGTCGCGGGTCTTGATGTGCAGCGCGTCATGGGAATACCTTCTCGAAGCGCTCGAGCACCAGCTCGGAGGCATCAGTAAACTCGACACCCAGCCCTGCCGCCTCGTGTTGAAAAAAACGGACATGCTCACGATGCCACCAGGCGTAGGTGCCATCCCCCTCGCCTTCAAGGGCAGCGAAGGCCGGCGTCACCTCATCGAATCGACAGGTGGTGACAGACGTCAGCGCAACGATGCATACCGGCGCCTCAAGACTGTCCAGTACGACGGTCAGTTGCCCGACTGTCGGCAGCCGCTCATTGGCAGCCAAATACGACACCTTCAAACCGCAACTGGCCCGCTTGATCCCGGCGTTGACCAAACGAGCACATTCATCGATCAACTCAGGGGTATCACCGAACGCTTCTGCAATCACGCCACTTTCACGTGATCGCTCATCAGAAACGCAGGTCTCACGATAACGCTTGAAAAACCGCCACTGTGCAGGTGTCACGCTCAACGCCTCCAATGATCGATGCTACAATCGCCGGTCGAGTTTACAGTCTATCCACCCCTGGGCGCAGTCGATACCGGCGCCCGCGGGTTCGTCACGGGAATCTTCCAGCCACCATGTCGAACAACGCCAAGCGCCAGATTCTGGTCACCAGTGCCCTGCCCTATGCCAACGGCTCGATCCATCTGGGCCATTTGCTGGAATACATTCAGACCGATATCTGGGTGCGCTTTCAGAAAAGCCGCGGCCATGAGTGCCACTACGTCTGCGCCGATGACGCCCATGGCACTGCCATCATGCTGCGCGCCGAGCAGGAAGGCATTACTTCCCAACAGCTGATCGACCGGGTCAACGCCGAGCACCAGGCCGATTTCGCCCGCTTTGGCGTGGCCTTTGACAACTACTACTCGACCCACTCGGAAGAGAACCGCGTCCACAGCGAGCGCATCTATCGCGCCCTGCGTGACGGTGGCTTCATCGCCACCCGCGACGTCGAGCAGATGTATGACCCCGAGCGCGGCATGTTTCTGGCCGACCGCTTCGTCAAGGGCACCTGCCCCAAGTGCCACACGGACGATCAGTATGGCGACAATTGCGAGGCATGCGGTGCCACCTACACCCCGGCCGAACTGCTCAACCCGGTCTCGGCCGTCTCTGGGGCCACACCGGTGGTCAAGAGCTCGACCCACTACTTTTTTGAATTGCCCAAGTTCGAGCCGTTTCTGAAGGAATGGACGCGCTCCGATCGTCTGCAGCCGCAGATCTCCAACAAGCTGCAGGAGTGGTTCGAAGCCGGCCTCAACGACTGGGACATCTCCCGCGACGCGCCCTACTTCGGCTTTGAAATCCCTGACGCACCGGGCAAGTATTTCTATGTCTGGGTGGATGCGCCGATCGGTTATATGGCGAGCTTTCAGCAGCTCTGCGAGCGTGAAGGCATCGACTTTGACCACTACTGGAAAAAGGACAGCACCGCCGAGCTGTATCACTTCATCGGCAAGGACATCGTCTATTTCCATGCGCTGTTCTGGCCGGCGATGCTGGAAGGCGCCAACCTTCGCACGCCCACCGGGGTCAACTGCCATGGGTTCGTGACGGTCAACGGCGCGAAGATGTCGAAATCCCGCGGCACCTTCATCAAGGCCGAGACCTATGAGCAGTTCCTCAATCCCGAGTATCTGCGCTATTACTTCGCGGCCAAGCTGACTGCAGGCGTTGATGATCTCGACTTGAACCTTGAGGACTTCGCCGCCCGCGTCAATTCGGACCTGGTTGGCAAGGTGGTCAACATCGCCAGCCGCTGTGCGGGCTTTGTAAAAAAATCCGGTGGGCGCCTTTCCGCCACCTGCGCCGAGCCCGAACTGGTGCAGCGCTTCATCGATGAAGGCGAGGCGATCGCCGCCGATTTCGAGGCGCGCGAATTTGCCCGTGCGGTACGTCGCATCATGGCGCTCGCCGATGATGCCAACGGCTATATCGCCGAGAAGGCGCCCTGGGCGCTGGCGAAGGAAGAAGGCCGCGAGCAGGAGGTGCTGGATATCTGCTCGGTGGGCATCAACCTCTTCCGCCAGCTGGTGGTCTATCTGGCCCCCATCGTGCCAACGCTTGCCGAAGGCGCGCGCAGCTTCCTCAATCTCGACACCCTCAACTGGGCCAGCCGTACCACGGTGCTGACCGATCATGCGATCGAGAAATTCAAGCCGTTGATGACGCGCGTCGAGAGCGACAGGATCGATCAGATGATCGAAGCCTCAAAGGAGGATCTCGCCGTCGAGAAAAAGCTCAAGGACGATGCGAAAGCCGCCCAGGGGGAGGCGACCAGCGCACCGGGCGATGTTGCGGCGGATTCAGCGACTGCCGATCTCGAGCCCATCGCGCCGGAAATCGCGATCGATGATTTCGCAAAAGTCGATCTGCGCATTGCTCGAATCGAACAGGCCGAATACGTCGAGGGGGCCAAAAAGCTTTTGAAGCTGACGCTCGATATCGGCAATGAGACCCGCACGGTCTTTTCCGGCATTCGCGCTCAGTACGCCCCCGAGGCGCTTGAAGGGCGGCTGACCGTCATGATCGCCAATCTGGCCCCGCGCAAGATGCGCTTTGGTCTGTCGGAAGGCATGGTGCTTGCCGCCGGCGACGACGATGGCATTTACCTGCTCTCACCCGACAGCGGTGCGAAGCCGGGAAGCCGCGTGAGCTGATCGCGACGTTTACTGTGCTTCTCCCAACGCCAGCCTCCTGAAGGCTGGCGTTTTTCTGTCTCTTTCGCCCCCGTCATTTCTTCCCTCCCTGAAACGTCTCACACCTTCATAAATCAAATGCGGCGCCGATATATCCTTACGCTGACGAATCTGCCCCTTGAAAGCTACGGGCGAAGTCAGGTCGCCATGGAACGCCGACGGCATGCATTCATTACGATTTCGTTTTTTATTGTCCATTGTGCTGGTGGCATGCCTCGCTCTGCTGGCGCTGTGGGGAATTGCACATTTTCTGGTTTATCCCAAGCTGCTCGCGCGCGAAAACGACTATGTAGCTCTGGAGATGGGGCGAGTCGAGAGTGCGTTAAAGGACGATCTGGACAATCTGGGGGGAGATACCCGCGACTGGGCCAGCTGGGACGATGCCTACGACTTCATGCAGGGCAAGGCACCCGACTTTGCAGAGAGCAATTTCAGTCAGGAAATGTTTGAAGACATGGACCATCTCATGATGGTATTCATGCGCATGGACGGCACGCCCGTCTGGATGGCCGGCTACAACCCCGATACGGATACCTACAGTACCTGCACCTCGGCCACCAATGAGTGTCGCTGGATGTCGCCCTTTTTCAACGTGATACAGGCGCACGTTCACCAGCAGGCCCCCGAGCTGGACAAATGGCTTCTGAGCGTGCCGACGCCGGCCATGATTGCCACCAGCCCCATCGTGCCAACCGAGCGTGGCAGCGAACCACCACTGGGCTGGCTGGCCATTGTGCGCAGTATGGATCGTCCCTGGTTTGAATCCGTTCGCCATCAGACCGGTGTCAATGTCTCCATCGAGCCGATCCTACATCCCGATCTGATCGTCAAACCGCCCCCCATCATTCGCATCAGCGATGATCAATTACTGGCCACCCGATGGCTGAACGCCGAGCCCAACGACGACATCCTTTCCCTGCAGGCCACACTGGCACGTCGGGATTTCATGGCCAACACCGCCTCGTTCAACTTCGCCATGCTCTGGACGATCGGCGTTCTGTTCACCGTGGTGATGGTCATTCTGGGGCTGCTGGAATTCATTATTCTGGCCCCCACCCGACGCCTGGCCCGATTTACCCGGGAGCAGCGTCAGGAAGATCATTTTTCGGAGACGCTGCCGGTCAACCTCATTGCCCGGCGCGATGAGCTCGGAAGCCTGGCACGCGAGTTTCAGCATCTACTGATGCATCAAAAACAGCGTACCGACACACTGGAGCACCTCAGCCAGCGCGACCACCTTACCGGCCTGCTTAATCGGCGCTATCTCGACGAGTATCTGGTCCAGGCCCTGACGCAGGCCCACCAGGCGCGTCACAGCGTTGGATTGATCATTATCGATATCGATTATTTCAAGGCTTACAACGACCACTATGGCCATCCGGAAGGCGATCACTGCCTGACACGAGTGGCCCGTACGATGGATCGTGTCGTGGATGATCAGGGCATCGTGGCCCGCGCCGGCGGCGAGGAGTTTGTCGTTGTGCTCCCCGAAACCAATCGCAAGCGCACCTGGCGTCTGGCCGAACAGTTGCGCCTGGCCGTGGCGGCGATGTCGCTGCCGCATGAGCATTCAAGGGTTGCGCCGCATGTCACCATCAGCGTGGGTATGGCCATCAGCCTGCCAGAGGCGCCCTGTCAACCCGCCGAGCTGATGCGACTGGCCGATGAAAGCCTTTATCGTGCCAAAAAGGCGGGCCGCAACCGGATCGATGCTCACCATCGGGAGCCACATCACCAGATCGACACGCTTTAGGGCACCCATGCCGGGCAAAGCCCCATGAGGCCGTGTTCGAAGCGCTGTCTCATTACGCGTATAATCGACCTACTTTCCTTGATCATAACGCCCGGGCCCGCCGACAATCTGCATGAGTGCATCTGCCAGTATTACCGTCACCGACATCGACCGCCTGCTGCCTCAGACCCAGTGTGGCAAATGCGGCCATCCCGGCTGTCACCCTTATGCCGAAGCCATTGCCGAGGGCGAGGCCATCAATCGCTGCCCGCCTGGCGGTGACGCCACGGTGGCCGAGCTCGCCACCCTGCTGGCACGGCCAATCGTGCCGCTGGAGATGGACGCTGAATCCCCGAAGGCTGCCGTCATTCGCGAAGAGGAATGCATTGGCTGCACCAAGTGCATCAAGGCCTGCCCGGTCGATGCCATTCTGGGTGCCGCCAAACAGATGCACACCGTCATTGAAGCCGAATGCACCGGCTGTGAGCTGTGCGTGGCCCCCTGTCCGGTCGACTGCATCGACATCATTGCTCATCCCGGCTGGCAGGCCGCCAATACCGAAGACGAACAAAACCTCTGGCTGGCTCGGCGCGCCGAGCAGGGCCGACGCCGCTTTGAAAACCGCAACGCCCGTCTTGAACGCCAGCGTCTGGAAAAGGAAGCCCGCAGACGCGCGCGCATGCAGGCTCGTCGAGAGCCTGCCGAACCGGCTATGCAGACCGAGCAGGTAGCCTCGAACAGCACGCCGTCGACACCGCCCGCCGCCGGCAACACGCGTGCACGCAAGGCCGCCCTGAGTGCCACTGTGCGTCGGCTGGAAAAGCGTCTGGCCGCAGCGCCTGATGATGCTGATACCCAGGCTTCGTTACAGCATGCCCGTCAACAGATGGCCGATCTCCAAGCGCAGAGCCAGGTGACGGAGGGCTCGACCGTTGCATCTGAAAAAGCGCCTGCCAGCTCCTTGAACTCTCTGCGTATCGCCCGCTCGGCGGCCAAACAGCGGCTGGCACTGGCCAATCGTCAGCTGGCCCATGCCAGACGTCAGGGCGGGCCGGAAGATATCGCCGCGGCGCAGACCCTGGTCGAGCGCGCCGAGAAAACCTGGCAGGACGCCTGTCAGGCGCTGGACAACGCCGAGCACCGCTGACAGCGTCATCGCTCTTTCCCTTTATTCTGTCGATCAGTTGCCATGAACAACGAAAAACGCCGCGAAATCTTTCGCCGCCTGCAAGAGGCCAACCCCGAGCCTACTACCGAGCTTGCATGGTCTTCGCCCTTTGAGCTGCTGGTGGCGGTCGCACTGTCCGCCCAGTCCACCGATGTAGGGGTCAACAAGGCCACAGCACGGCTCTTTCCCATCGCCAACACCCCGCAGGCCGTCGTCGACCTCGGTGTTGAGGGCGTGAAGGAAATCATCAAGACACTGGGGCTATATAACAACAAGGCCAAAAATCTGGTCGCCATGTGCGAACTATTGATACGCGATCACGGCGGCGAAGTGCCTCGCACTCGCGCGGGGCTTGAAGCCCTGCCGGGCGTGGGTCGCAAGACCGCCAACGTGATCCTCAACACTGCCTTTGGTGAACCTACCATTGCGGTGGATACGCATATCTTCCGCGTTTCCAATCGAACCCATCTGGCGCCCGGCAAGAACGTCGATCAGGTCGAACAGAAGCTTTTGAAGGTGGTGCCGCGCGACTACAAGCGCGACGCCCATCACTGGTTAATCCTGCACGGCCGCTACACCTGTGTAGCCCGCAAGCCGCGCTGCGGCAGCTGCGTGATCGAGGATCTGTGCGAATACAAGGACAAGGTCGAGCTGGCCTGATCCGATGCTACTTCGCAGGTTGCAGTCGTGTCTGGTAGCGCATCCTCATTTGACGCCATGTCCAGGCATTGATCTCCGGCGAAGGCGGCCGCGAGCCGGGTGACAGCAGCCACTGCTCAAGACGTGTGGTCAGTGCCTGCCGACTGCCGTCATAACGATAGTCATCGGCGTAGTATTCAGGGAAACACAGTCGCTCCGGCACCAGCGGCACACAGCCATGCTGGACGGCTTCCATCACGGCCAGCCCCTGAAATTCATGCCACGCGGTCGACACCACGATGCCACCCTTTCCCAACTCTTCCAGATAGCGCTCGCGCGTCTGATGCCCCCAGCAGGTCACGTGTCTGGCCAGGCGTGATCGGGCCGCTTCGAACACCTCGGGCGCATTGCGAAAGACCTGCCCCATCACGACCAGCTCGAACTCAAGGCCTGAATCGGACAGCGCCTCGAGTGCGGCAAAAAAGTCTTCCGGGTTCTTGTCATATTCCCAGCGGTGGTTCCAGAGGATGCGGGACGGCGCCCCCTGTTCACATGGTGACACCTGATCCAGCGGCCACAGCGGCACGGGCAGAATCTCCGAGTCTCTTTGCAGTGCTTCAAGTCGCGCCGGCGCGACCCGTTCGGGCATCTTCTTCAGAAAGGCCGCCACCCCGTCAAAAAAACTGTCCCGGTTCCACTGACTGTTGAACAGCACCCGGTCGGCGGCCAGTGCGCTGTAGAGATTGACCATTAAGGGCTCAAGACGACGCGCTTGTTGCTCTCCCAGCGGATAGGCGAACTGATTTTCATGAAAATAGACCACACGAAAGGCGCGCCCCAGATGTGGATAGAGTCCGACGAGCGTGGCCAGATCCACCAGCGAGGTGGCCACGATCAGATCAAAGGACTGGGACAGCGTCGCATCGTGCTCGCTCATGAAGCTCAGGGGGTTGCCTCGCACACGCCACTGAAAATGACGTGGTGCCAGCTCGATCAGGGTCCAGTCGATGGCCTCGAGGTGCGCCATCAGACCGCGCGCCCAGTAACGATGGCTGTCAGCGGCATAGGCCGACAATAACAGTGCCTTCATGACAGGCCTCTCACAACAAAAGAACCATTGTAGAGCGCCATTCAGCATGCAGGGTGGCATTGACCCCGCCGGTACTAGATATTGAACTCGATCTGGTCACCCGACAGCGCCTGCCAGGCAGCAGCGCAGGTGAAGAAGACGCGAGGATGATGGTCACTCATGAAGGCCGTGTGGCGAAGCTGATCACGTACCGGGCCACGTAGCTCGGCCAGATGCAGCGCCACGCCCTGCTGCTTCAGGCGCTCATCCAGCGTTTCCAGCGCGTGCAGCGCCGCACCGTCGATATGGGTCACACTGCTGAGCACCAATACCATGTCGGTGACCTGATCCCGGTCAGATAGATGCTCGTTGATCCAGCGCTCCAGTGCGCCCATGTTGGCAAAATGCAGATTGGCATCCGGTCGCACCATCATGAGATGGGGCAGGCGCTCGACCTCAAAACGCTCGCAGTTGCGAAAGCCTCCGTCTGGCAGCTGGCCGATCTCGGCGATATGAGGCCTGCTCGCACGGGCCAGCAGCAGTGCCAGCGCAATGCCAACGCCTGCCAGCAGCCCCTGCATGACCCCCAGCAGCAACACGCCGGCAAAAGCGGCCAGCCAGGCCAGACCATCAGCGCGGGAATAACGCCATGCTTTCAAAAGCGGGCTCGGGTCGACCAGAGGGATGGCCGCCTGGATCACAATGGCGGCCAGTACGGCCTGTGGCAGTGGCGCAAACAGGGAGGTTGCAAACAGAAGCACTGCCGCCAGAGCCAGCGCAGCGAAAAGAGATGACAATGGCGTTTTTGATCCTGCCTGGTCGTTGACCACGGCGCGTCCGAGACCACTGGTGACCGGAAAACCGCGGGTCAGGGCCGCCAGCAGATTGGCCGCGCCCAGTACCCAGAGCTCGCGCTGCGGATAAAGACGCTCGCGATGTTTGGCAGCGAGCGTCTGGGCGACCGAAATGGCGCTGACATAGTTGATCAATGCAATCCCGAGTGCCGGCAACCAAAGCACCTTTATTGCGCCAAACGACAGTGCAGGCAGCGCGGGCAGCGGCAGCCCCGCCGGAATCTGTCCGACCTGTGCCAGTGCGCCGGGCCACAGCGGTACCAGTACCAGTGCCAGAATCAACACGATCAGCGGACCGGTCTTGCCCAGTACCGTCGCGGCCGCATCGGGCAGCCCCAAACGAGACAGCAGCGCTGATAACCCCCGTCTCATGACCAGTAACAGCGCCATGGCGCCACCGCCAAAGAGCACGGCGCCCGGCATGACCTCACCCAGCGAGCCGGCAAGCGTCACCAGACGCTCAATGGCATTGCCGGACGCGGCATCAATCCCCAGCAGGTCGCTGGTCTGCGACAGCACGATCATCAGCGCCGAAGCCGTGGTAAACCCCTGCATGACGCTGGGACTGACAAAATCAATCAGCCGCCCCAGCCGGCAGACATGGATCAGCAGTAGCCAGATGCCCACCAGTGCCGCCAGCAATGCGGCATATCCCGCGAATGAAGATAACGGTATACCTGTATTGCGCAGCGTTTCACCGACCAGCAGCGAGGTCAGTGCCATGGGGCCCATGGCGATGACACGGCTGGTACCAAAAAGCGCATACAGCAACAGCGGTGCCAGTGCCGTATAAAGCCCTGCCTGTGCCGGTAATCCGGCAAGCGTTGCATAGGCCATGCCCTGAGGGACCAGCAGCGCGGCCGTGATCAACCCCGCAATCAGATCGCTGAAGCGATCCCCGGTCGAGAGCTGGCGCCAGCGCGTGATGGCCGGCAACAGGGCGGGAACTCCGGTATCGGACATGCTCATCACGACTCCCCTGGCTCACGAGACGGGCAACAGATGGCTTCAGGCCGGGCGATGAGGATCTTCAAAAAGCCGATCGCCCTGCTCATCGATATAGCGCTCGGCCTTGGTGCGAGTCATGTCGATACAGCTGTCGCGATCGGGCAGAACATCGGAGCGCTCAAAGCGCAGCTCCTGAACCTCACCGTCTTCACGCGCCCTTCGAATCAGACCGCTGATGCGATACTGTCCACCCGCCGGCGCCGGTGTGATCACGATTTCACAACCCTTGTACTCAACGGTATCGGCCACCTCTCGATGTGGCTCGTCAGCACTGGCGCTGCTGCCGGGGCCGCGCAGCGCATCGAAGAGTTTCTTCAGCATGTCCACTCCTGATGATGTCGATGCGCTTGTCGCGCATGATTTCTTTCAGTCTGACACAAAAAGGGCCGCTGAAAAGCGGCCCCTTCATGACACGACCTCTGTCATTTAGTCGTCGAGACGACCCCTTTTCGCCGCAATGCGCAGACGCAGGGCGTTGAGCTTGATAAAGCCCTCGGCATCCTTTTGATCGTAGGCACCGGCATCGTCTTCAAAGGTGGCAATCGAGGCATCAAACAGCGAGTCTTCCGACTCACGGCCCACCACGATGACATTGCCCTTGTAAAGCTTGAGGCGAACCACACCGTTGACACAACCCTGGGACTGGTCGATCGCGGCCTGCAGCATCTTGCGCTCCGGGCTCCACCAGTAGCCGTTGTAGATCAGCTCGGCGTACTTGGGCATCAGCTCATCTTTCAGGTGCGCGGATTCTCGATCCAGCGTGATCGACTCGATCGCGCGGTGCGCGCGCAGCATGATGGTGCCGCCAGGCGTTTCATAGCAGCCACGGGACTTCATGCCCACATAGCGATTTTCAACGATGTCCAGACGCCCGACGCCGTTCTCGCCACCAACCTTGTTGAGATGCGAGAGCACGTCGTGCGGCTTCATGGCCTTTCCATCGATGGCGACGATATCGCCACGCTCGAAGGTCAGGTCAATGTAGGTGGCCTGATCCGGTGCGGCTTCGGGGCTGACACTCCAGCGCCACATCTCTTCTTCGGCTTCGGTCCAGGGGTCTTCCAGCACGCCGCCTTCATAGGAGATGTGCAAAAGGTTGGCGTCCATCGAATAGGGAGATTTCTTCTTGTTCTTGGCGAAATCGACCGGAATGTTGCGCTCTTCGCAATAGTTCATCAGCTTTTCACGGGAGTTGAGGTCCCACTCGCGCCACGGCGCGATGACCCTCACACCGGGCTTGAGCGCGTAGGCACCCAGCTCGAATCGCACCTGATCGTTGCCCTTGCCGGTGGCGCCGTGTGCGATGGCATCCGCACCGGTTTCATTGGCGATTTCGATCAGGCGACGAGCGATCAGCGGACGGGCGATCGAGGTGCCCAGCAGGTACTCGCCTTCATAGATGGTATTGGCACGAAACATCGGGAACACATAGTCACGCACGAAGGTTTCGCGCAAATCTTCGATGTAAATTTCCTTCACACCCAGCGCCTGTGCCTTGGCACGTGCCGGCTCAACCTCTTCTCCCTGACCCAGGTCAGCCGTGAAGGTCACGACCTCACAGTCGTAGGTATCCTTGAGCCACTGGACGATCACGGAGGTATCGAGTCCCCCGGAATAGGCCAGGACAACCTTTTTTACATCGGACATACCGGCTCCTTAAGGCGTAGTCATGCTTTGTGTGTATCGTGAGTATATCGTCACCGGATCGCGGCGAACACCGCGTTGCGTGTGATGGATGGGATTGACAGCAAGCACAATGCTACACTGCGACCCTGCAAACCGAATCCATCTTTCGACCAGAAGGCTTCCTGTGCCGGTCACCAACTCTGCGGGCTCCGCCCGGTTATACGCGTTCCTGATTCCCATGGCGTTTTCTGCTGCCTGCGACAGGAGAACTCGACGATGAACGATATTGTCCCGAAACTCATGTCCGGTCGCTTTCGAGGCTTTTTGCCCGTCGTGGTCGATCTGGAAACCGGCGGCTTCAACGCCCGCACCGATGCGCTGCTTGAAATTGCAGCCGTCACGCTGACCATGGACGAACAGGGGCATTTGCTCCCGGATGAGACCTTCTCGTTTCATATCGAGCCCTTTGAGGGTGCCAATGTCGAACAGTCGGCGCTCGATTTTACCGGCATTCGCCTGGACAGCCCGCTGCGCCAGAACGCAGCACTCAAGGAAAAGGAAGCGCTCGAGGAGATTTTTAAACCGGTGCGCAAGGCGATCAAGTCTCACCAGTGCAATCGCGCCATCCTGGTCGGTCACAACGCTGCCTTTGATCACGGTTTTCTCAATGCTGCCGTTGAACGCGCCGGTATCAAGCGCAACCCCTTCCACCCCTTCTCGAGCTTTGACACCGCAACGCTTTCGGGGCTGGTCTACGGGCAGACCGTACTGGCACGCGCCTGTCGCGCTGCGGGCATTGCGTTCGACAGTCAGGAAGCGCATTCAGCACGCTATGACACCGAGCGCACCGCCGAGCTTTTCTGTGCCATCGTCAATCGCTTCAAGGATCTGGGCGGCTGGGATCTGGCGCTGCGTGAGCAGAGTATGGACGGCGACTGACCCCGCCCCTCGAATGCCAACATTAAAAAACCCGCCTCCATGGAGGCGGGTTTTTCATATCAACCACTGACCGAATCAGGCGTTGTCGCCTTCCTGCGGCGCGGCATTGGCAGCCGCTTCCTTGATCATCGGGGCCAGCTCGCCGTTTTGATACATCTCAACGATGATGTCACAGCCACCGACCAGCTCGCCGTTGATCCACAGCTGCGGGAAGGTCGGCCAGTTGGCGTATTTGGGCAGCTCGGCACGAATGTCCGGGTTGTCCAGAATGTTGACGAAGGCAAAGCGCTCGCCACAGCCCATCAGCGCCTGTACGGCCTGCGCGGAAAATCCGCACTGCGGCATCTGCGGTGAACCCTTCATGTAAAGCAGAATGCTGTTTTCGCTGATCTGCTGCTTGATGGTGTCGAGTGTCTCGCTCATATCCGGTCTCCAGGAGGGGGCTTCAAGCGCCCATGAATGTCTGGCCTCAGTGTACGCCGACATGGGGGCTAAATCAGCCCGGATCAAGGCATTGCCATACAGGAAGTTGCGCGCCAAAAAGGCTCTGGTTAGGATGAACGGGGTCGATGTCGAGCAGCAAGGCCCGCATTGCGCCATCGACCATGGCAAGATTCCAAAGCGCCGCCAGCTATCGTGCGGCGCTTTTTCATTGGTTTTTTCAACAGGGCGCGGCATCAAGGCATGCTCATCTTCGAGCGTCATGCCCGGTGTGACGCTCTGCGACGTTTCAATCACCGTAACGTTATGCCCACACAGGAGCATCGAGACATGGCCCTTCGCCACTTTCTTACCCTGATGGATCTGTCACCTCAGGAACTGGCCTATCTCATTGATCGTTCGATCACCATCAAGCGCGAGCTGGCCGAAAATGGCCCCGTTTATACGCCCTTGAAAAATCGAACGCTGGCCATGATTTTCGAAAAGTCCTCCACCCGAACCCGCGTCTCCTTTGAAACCGGCATGACCCAGTTTGGCGGCCATGCGCTGTTTTTGTCGCCGCGTGACAGCCAGCTCGGTCGCGGTGAACCGGTCGGTGATACTGCTCGCGTCCTTTCCGAAATGGTCGATGCAGTCATGATTCGTACCTTTTCGCACGAAAGCATCGAATCATTTGCCGATGCCAGCTCGATTCCGGTCATCAACGCGCTTTCCGATGACTATCATCCCTGCCAGCTGCTGGCCGACATGCAGACCTGGATCGAATGTCGCGGGCCGGTCAAGGGCAAGACGGCCGTGTGGGTGGGCGATGGCAATAACATGTGTCACTCCTGGATCAACGCCGCACGACAGTTTGACTTCCATCTGCGCATTGCCTGCCCTGAAGGATTCGAACCCGATCAGGACATTCTTGAAGCGGCCGGTTCACGCGTCGAAATCTATCGTGATCCGCAAGCGGCAGTAAAAGACGCCCACCTGATCACCACCGATGTCTGGGCTTCCATGGGCCAGGAAGAAGAACAGGCTGCGCGCATGAAGGCTTTCAGCGGCTTTCAGGTCAACGAGGCCATGCTCGACGCCGCCGATGATGACGTCATGTTCCTCCATTGCCTGCCCGCCCACCGCGGTGAAGAGGTCAGCGAAACGCTACTGGATGACCCGCGCGCCTTCGTCTGGCAGGAAGCGGGTAATCGACTCCATGCTCAAAAGGCGCTATTGGAGTTTCTGATGGTCGGCCGCGTCGACGGATGATCTCATGCGACGTCATCGCCCGGGCGATGACGTCGATGCTGTTCTGAATATCTTCTACTCATTCCGCCTGGCTCTGCCCACTCTCCGCATTTTGCCCATCGAACTCCTCATCTTCAGTGAGCGATTCATCGCTCACCGACAGCGCCATGTTCTCCCATAGCCTGCGAACACTTTCCCGATCAGTGTTCATTCGCCGTCGCAGCTGTTCGTAGTCCGTCAGCAACGAGACGAGATCCTGATTGGTGCGGATATTGTCGATGCCCTGCGGTGCCGGCAGGGGCTGGGTCAGGTAACGGGGCATGGGGGGCGGTGGCACCATCACCGGCGTTGTCTGAGGCGGCGAGCTGGCGCAGCCATTGATGTATCCCGTCAGGCACAGCGTGATCAGCCCATTTCTTTGATGTCTGGTCATCATTGATTATCCTTTCCAGCTGTTGTCGTTTACCGGCCAGGGCCTTTTGATTGGCCTCGAGCTGCTGTTCGCGGCGAGCCCCTACCTCGGCCAGATGCTCGGCATGAGCCTGCCAGGCACGCGCCACCAGCTGCTGGCGCTGCGCAAGCTCATGAGCACTGCGAGCATCTTCCTGAGCACTGGAGAGCGCCTGCCGCCACTGGTCCAGTCGATAGGTAAAGCCCCATAGACCGCCGAGCAAAAGCACGATGGCCACCAGCGCAATCAGCACTCGGGCAGGAATTCTGCCGAAGAACCCCCAGAGCACGTTCCACATGAATACCTCCTGTTCGAACATGTTGGTGTGACGCATCCACTTAGGGCAATAATTATCCCTTATGGATAATTATTGCGCCAAACGACAAACAGAACAAGTCAAAACTGTATATGCGTACAGTTTATTTTTGCCCGAATCTTTTTTTACAACGGAAGGACATGATGACGACAGGCGATGAACTGGTCGTGGCACTCGAAGAACTGCCCGACAATGCCGACATTGGCACACTGTTTCATTGGCGCCTTGTGCGCGAGACGGGCGTACAGGTGAGCTGTGCACTGCTGGTAAGAGAGGTCGGTCCTACGGAAGCCCTGTGCGAGATACTTGCTGTCGAGTCGCCTGAGGACACCACCACCACGAGATGATCCGTGTCTGATGCCAGTTCTCACGCCGAACTAAAGCGGTGGCAAACGGTGCCGATAAGAGAGCCATACGGGCAGCCGGTGCTGCCTGACAAGGCCACGAGCAGGAGCGATCTATGCTGGCGACCGGAACAAAAGCATGGATTCCCATCGAATTAATGCCGCCGGATCTTCATCCCGGCGATGAGTGCCACATGATGTCGAGTGTCGTGGCAGAAAACAGGGGCAGCGGCAACGATGTCCACTATTACTACCGGGTCAGAATTACCGGTCTTGTGCCCGAGGCGGCAGAGTGCGTGATTATCGAGACACTCTCCCCCGAGGCTGCCGAAGCCATCGTTGGCTGAGGCGCCATCCGCTGCTTGAGCAGCGGTAATCCACTCGACGCAGGAGAAGGCTTATGGATGTGAGCGTAAATGGCATGGTAAATGCTTCAATGGCGCTGCAGCAGCATCAGCTCACCAGCGAGATACAGACCAGCGTTTTGAAAAAATCACTGGATGGCCAGGCCGATCAGATGGCACAGCTCATGTCGTCCGTCGATACGATGCCAAAGCTTGCTACGGAAGGTCTGGTAGGCACGCGCATTAACACTACTGCCTGACTGCAATGGGCGTAGGCACCCTAATGCAAAGGCATCACCTTCACGGGTGGTGCCTTTGATCGTCTGTACGCAGGCAACATGCTCTCTATCCGACCGACCGCCTGCTGCGTCAATCCTGCTGCGTTGACTCCATTTGGTCATCCAACAGACAGCCCATGCGGACTCGGGACGGTCTAAGCAGGCCATCAACCATCATGATTCGCAGGATAAAAACAGACACAAAAAAGCCGCTTCAGAAGTACTGAAGCGGCTTTTTCGATGATGTTTTTGGTGGAGCCTAGCGGGATCGAACCGCTGACCTCAACACTGCCAGTGTTGCGCTCTCCCAGCTGAGCTAAGGCCCCGAACCGGTGCGTAATTTACGACACTGGAATGTCTGCGTCAACACTTTTCCACGATGAGAGATCGCAACAAGACGTACGCTCTTCCATCAGCCCTCACAAACCACGTCAAATCACCTCGCTGGAACAGCCGCTGACAGGGATACCACGGTCTTTTCGGGGATATCTGTTAAAATAAGGGCATTATGACTTGCGGAGACCATCATGAACGATGAGGTGATCACGGCGTTCGATCCACGCCAGTTTCTCAAAACGGTCACCGAGTCACCGGGCGTCTATCGCATGCTCGATGAACACGAGAATGTTCTCTACGTCGGCAAGGCCAAACGTCTCAAGGCGCGCCTTTCGAGCTACTTCCGCAATACCGGACTCAACGCCAAGACCCAGGCGCTGGTCAGCCGCATTCGGGACATTCAGGTGACCGTGACCCGCAGCGAAACCGAGGCGCTTTTGCTTGAGCAGACGCTGATCAAACAGCAGCGCCCGCCTTATAACATCCTGCTGCGTGACGACAAGTCCTACCCCTACATCTTTGCCAGTGACCGCCATCCCTACCCTGCACTGGAGCTTCGCCGCGTACGTCAAAAACGCGGTGACGGCCGTTATTTTGGCCCGTTCACCAGCTCGGGCGCCGTGCGCGAGAGCCTGTCGCTGATGCAAAAGATCTTTCGCATTCGCAACTGTGAAGATTCGGTCTTCGCGCATCGAAGCCGACCCTGCCTGCAGTATCAGATCGATCGCTGTACAGCGCCATGCGTGGGCTATATCAGCCAGGAAGATTATCAGCGCGACCTCGACCACGCGTTGATGTGCATGGAAGGCAAGAGCGATCAGGTCACTCAAAAGCTTTATGCCGACATGGAAGCAGCCGCAAAGGAGCTTCAGTTCGAGCAGGCGGCCTTCCTGCGTGACCAGGTTCAGCAACTGCGCCGCCTCCAGAGCCAGCAATCGGTGGACACTGCCGGTGGCGATGCCGATGTTTTTGCACTCGCCGAGCGCCCGGGCGGGCTGTGTGTCAGTGTGTTGATCATCCGTCAGGGACGCGTGCTTGGTTCACGTCATCACATGCCCGACAACGGTCTCGACCTGAGCCTTGAGGCACTTCTGGGCAGCTTTGTCAGCCAGTACTATCTGGGCCAGAGCAATGAGATGCCTGCCGAGGTACTGACTTCACATGCTCTCGAAGATCAGGAGATTCTGCAGGACGCCCTGTCAGAACATGCCGAGCGCCGCATACGCATTGCCCATCAGGTGCGCGGCCATCGCGCCCAGTGGCTGGAGCTGGCACAGACCAATGCCGATCAGCATCTGGCCACGAAGCTGGCCAGCCGCCAGCAGCTCAACGCACGCTTCAAGGCACTGGCCGAGGCACTGGATCTGGAAGAGACGCCTCATCGGCTGGAGTGCTTTGACATCAGTCACAGCAGCGGAGAAGCCACGGTTGCCTCCTGTGTGGTATTTGATCAGAGCGGCCCCATCAAGTCGGACTACCGCCGCTTCAACATCGACGGTGTGGCGGCCGGCGATGACTACGCCGCCATGCGTCAGGCCCTGACGCGACGTTACAAGCGCATCCAGAGCGGTGACGTGGCCCGCCCCGACATTCTGATCGTTGATGGCGGCAAGGGTCAGCTAAACATGGCGCGAGAGGTATTCGAGGAACAGGGCGTTTTTGATATCGTGCTGCTGGGCGTCGCCAAGGGCACTACTCGAAAGCCGGGACTTGAGACGCTGTTTATCGACACTGTCGAGCGTAGCCTGTCGCTGGACAGCGCCTCCGGCGCGCTGCATCTGATTCAGCATATCCGCGATGAAGCGCACCGCTTCGCAATCACCGGACACCGCCAACAACGTGACAAGGCCCGTCGTTCGTCTACCCTTCAGGAGATTCCTGGTATCGGACCCAAAAGACGCCGGGAACTGCTGCGTCATTTTGGTGGTCTGCAGGGCATTCGCAATGCTTCCCGGGATGATCTTGCCCGAGTGCCGGGCATCAATGCACAACTTGCTACACAGATTCATCAGGCACTGCATGGCTGATGACGCCGTCAGGCGTTAGAATCCACCACTCTTGCAGGTATGTTTCACCCCCGGTCAGGACCGATAGTGCCATGAGCATCCCCAATATCTTGACGCTGACAAGAATCGTACTCATACCGCTTCTGGTCATCGTGTTCTATCTTCCGACCGGCTGGAGTAATCTTCTGGCGGCCCTGATTTTCACCATTGCCTCCGTCACCGACTGGTTTGACGGCTATCTGGCACGACGCTGGAACCAGAGCACGCCCTTTGGTGCCTTTCTTGACCCGGTGGCCGACAAGCTGATGGTTGCCGTGGCGCTGGGCGTGCTTATCGAGTTCTATAGCGATGTGATTCTGACGCTGCCGGCACTGGTGATCATCGGCCGCGAGATCGTGATTTCAGCCCTGCGTGAATGGATGGCAGAGCTCGGCAAGCGTGCCAGCGTCTCGGTCTCAAGCATCGGCAAATACAAGACCGCCTTTCAGATGGTGTCGATCATTTTGCTGCTGGGCTTTGCACCCGGCACTCTGCTGGCGCAGATCGGCTTTTTGCTGCTTTATCTGGCCGCCATTCTGACGCTCTGGTCGATGTACAAGTATCTGCGTGCCGCCTGGCCGGAACTGACACGCTCGATGTGAGCGTAACGTGTGACTCAGGTGCGATTTTTACCGGCTTTTATTTGACACCTCCCTGTCACATCGGTATATTTCGCACCCGTTGAGCGGGAATAGCTCAGTGGTAGAGCATCGCCTTGCCAAGGCGAGGGTCGGGAGTTCGAATCTCCTTTCCCGCTCCATCCCTTACGGGATCAACGGACAGGTCAATGAGTAACGCCATCTCGTTTTCCGCACCGTTTTTGAGGCTGGATGGCAGAGTGGTTATGCAGCGGACTGCAACTCCGTGTACGCCGGTTCGATTCCGACTCCAGCCTCCATCTCCCTTCTGCCTGACTCCTGGCCACTTCAGATGGCCTCAAGCAGATTAGCCGTCGACTCCTCGCCCGGATGGCGGAACAGGTAGACGCAAGGGACTTAAAATCCCTCGACCGCAAGGTCGTGCCGGTTCGATCCCGGCTCCGGGCACCAATCATTTCAGCAAAATCAGTACTCTCCTCCCGTTTTTATATACCTCTCGGATTTCGCCTCCTCTACGAACTGAATCCTTTTGATGCCTCACACTCCCTGCATTGAACACTCACGTCTGTAGCTTGCATTTAATCGAACGAGACTATCGAACAATTTCCAGGCGAGCCGGGAAATCGTGTGCTTGACTGACACCATCCTTCACCGCCTGGAGAATGCCCGATGAGCACTACCTATCGCCTCAGCTGCGACTGCGGAAATGCAACACTGACAGCGCATGGCGAACCCGAGGTGTCACTCTACTGCCACTGTGGTAGCTGCCGTGCCCTTTATGGCACCGTCATGCTGGCAGGCACTGCCTGGCGCGATGACAAGGTCGAGCTGCCAGAAGCGGAGCACATTATTGATTACAAGATGAGTGATCGCGATATGCGTCGCTTTGTCTGCAAGACGTGTGGCGTCACGGTCTATGGGCGTCACAAACCAGGTATGCCGGTCATTCCGCATTCGCTGTTTCGAAAGGCCAATGGCGGTGAACTCCCGGCCGAGCTCGCCCCGACCCTGCATCTTTTTTATCGTGACCGCGTGCTGGATGTCGCCGATGATTTGCCTAAATCCGACGGCGGAGAACTGATGGGAATGTGACATGCCCTTTCCAGGCAGCATGCAGAGTCCTTTCGGTGCATGCTGCGTCCGGCGCGACAATCGCCAACCACCCCTGATCACCCGTCGGCGCCCAGAGCGCCGGCATCATGGAGTGCCGGCCGTACAGGCCATCAAAAAATGATTCACCTCACTCTGGCACGCCGATCATTCCAGAAATGCCCGGATTCAAGAGCAATAACATGGTCAGATTACACTTTAATCCAGGACCATTGATCACGTATTGAATCATCTTTACTCGAGCCATTCCCGCTTGAACACCGAAACAGCGATGATGATCTGATCAATTATTTACGGCCCGGAGGAGTCCTGCGATTTGATGTAACCGACCACATTCTGCTCAGGCTTATTTCTTCGACAAAATGATGAAGCAGAGCCATGAATGAATGTGCAATCAGGTAGACCCAGACAAGGCTGGCCAGAAGCTTGTGAGCTTCGATTACCCATTCAACAAATCCGAGCCGTGTGTCGGAAAGGAAAAAATAGAGAGTGCCGCTGGATGCCATGGCCGTCATGAGTAACAACCCCAGCCCATGAACCATGGCGGCAAGCGGAGAGGCTTCCTTGAAGGGCGGAAGGCGTCCTTTACCCAAAGCGCTCAACGTCGTTTTTATGTCCTGTAAAAGCGCCCGACGTCGGGCCTGGCTGAACCATGGCAGAAGCATGCCCGGGTCCGTACCACTGGTACGTACTACAGCGACGATCCAGAATAACGTCACAAAAACCATGGCCGTGAGACCGCTGAAGCTGTGTACCTTGAAAAAAGGATCTCCCGCCCGACCGGCATGCATGACAAGGCTGGTCGAGAGCTGAATGATGACGGCAATGGCAAGCCCGGCATGAACCAGTCGTGTGGCGAGAGAGTGTCGAATAGCGGCATGGTCGGTAGTCATATCAACTCCATTTAGATAAACCTTCGCTCGGCCGGCCCCGTAAAGGACTCAAGTGCCCTTCATCAGGACGCCTTTGAAACGGCGATTAAAGCTGCCAAATGGATGAATGACCCCATTCACGTACAAGGCCTGTTTTTCGGGCTGACATTTGCCCGACATACGACAGGCCAATGTCGCACCCCATCACAACCTCGTGTCAAAACAGCTGGCAAAATGCCTTTCATTTATTAAACAGACAGTATTTCCAGACTCACCCCTGTGACATCGACGCACCTTTTTATGTTTTTCAACTGCAGAGCTGATGCATCTTCAGAAACAGTTCAGACAGGGTACAACGTTTAAAATGGCGATAGCTTAAGCAAGCATTTCATTCTTGATTTTTTTAAACCGTGACAAATCCCTCTCGATTTATCCTTTGAACTCCGCCCGTTGCTATACGATGGGCTTGTATCCAGGGGCTGTGCATAGCGGCCCCTGCACCCGCCTGCTTTTCAAGATGCCTCGACAGACCATGTTTTCTGAAAAAACATTGATATTTCTGACCCGGATCGCCCCACATAAGTCTTTACTGCAATTGACAGCCTGCCCGACCCCGACATAGTTTCAGTGCGTGACGTTGTGTCATGACGTTACATCCACGAGGCCGATCCATCGTCGGTCGCGTGGCGACAGCCGGCCTACCCGGCCGGTCACACCAACAATATACAAAAGACGTGCTCATGACCCAGACAACTCCCCGCCGGCTGATGCTGGCAGGTGGCCTGCTGCTGGCAGCCACCGGTACTGCCCATGCCAAGACCCTCGTATATTGCTCCGAAGCCAGCCCGGAAGGCTTTAACCCGCAGCACTACACTGCCGGGACGACCTTCGATGCTTCCTCGCGCACCATTTACAACCGACTGGTCGAGTTCAAGTCAGGCACAACCGAAATCAAGCCGGCGCTGGCCGAATCATGGGAGGTCTCCGATGACGGCAAGACCTATACCTTCCACCTGCGCCCGGGCGTCAGGTTCCAGACCACCGACTACTTCACGCCCTCACGTGAATTCAACGCTGATGACGTGCTCTATTCGTTCAATCGCCAGCTGGAAGACGATCATCCCTGGCACGGGGTCGGCAGCGGTTATGAATATTTCGAAGGCATGGGCATGCCGGATCTGATCGACAGTGTCGAAAAGGTTGATGAGCATACCGTGCGCTTTCACCTGAGCCGCGCCTCGGCGCCGTTTCTCTCCGATATGGCCATGGATTTTGCCTCGATCCTGTCTGCCGAATACGCCGACAAGCTGATGAAGGAAGGCCACCCGGAGCGCATGAATCAGCAACCGCTGGGGACCGGGCCCTTCCAGTTCGCCGGCTTCCAGCGTGATGCCTATATCCGTTACCTGGCACACCCGGACTATTGGGACGGTAAATCACCGCTCGACCGGCTGGTCTTTTCCATCACGCCTGATGCCTCGGTGCGCTTCCAGAAGCTTCAGGCCAACGAATGCCAGGTCATGGTCTTCCCCAATCCGGCCGACCTGGAGGCCATGCGCAACGACCCCAACATCAATCTGGAATCGGCTGAAGGGCTGAACGTGGGCTATCTCTCCTTCCAGACCGAAAAGCCGCCCTTCGATGATCCGAAGGTGCGTCGCGCACTGTCGATGGCCGTGGACCGTGATGCCATCATCGAGTCGGTATATCAGGGCGCCGGCGAAAAGGCTAAAAACCCGATTCCGCCAACGCTCTGGGGCTATGACGAGAACGTCAAGGAAATCCCCTATGACCCCGAGCAGGCCAAAAAACTGCTCAAGGAAGCCGGCGTTGAGAACCTGAAGACCCAGCTTTGGGCCATGCCGGTACAGCGTCCCTATAACCCCAACGCGCGGCGCATGGCTGAAATCATTCAGTCAGACTGGCGCAAGGTGGGCGTTGACGCCGAAATCGTCTCCTACGAGTGGGGCGAGTATCTGCGTCGCGCCTCTGAGGGCGAGGCCCTGACCGGCCTGTTTGGCTGGACCGGTGACAACGGCGATCCGGACAACTTCCTCAATACGCTGCTGTCGTGTAACGCCGCACGCGATGGCTCCAACTACGCCAAGTGGTGTAATCCGGAGTACGACGACATCATCCGTCAGGCGGCTACCGAGACCGATCAGGAGAAGCGTGCAGAACTCTATGTACAGGCACAGGAGATCTTCCGTGACCAGCTGCCCTGGCTGCCGATTGCCCACTCGATCGTCTACGATCCGGTCCGCAGCAACGTCACCGGCTATCAGGTACAGCCCACCGGCTCCCACATCTTCTATGGGGTAGATATCAAGGAATAGGCCCTCTGACGTAGGATATGACCCCGCTCTGACGAGCGGGGTTTTTCATGCCTTGCAGACAGGTGCCCATGACACGAACGACTACTGAACTCTCCAGGCTGCGTCCACTGGGCGGTGGCCCGCGGACCGTGGCGCTCATTGCTCCCGCCGGCGCCGTTTTACCCGAGCGCATCGAAACTACCTGCACGCTGCTCAGGCAAATGGGCTATAGCCCACATCTCATGCCCAACGCCCGGGCGCGACATCGCTATCTGGCCGGCACCGTCGAGCAGCGTCTGGCGGATTTTCATGCTGCCTTTCATCTGCCGAACGCGGCCGCGGTGTGGTGTCTGCGTGGGGGCTATGGCTGCGCCCAGTTGATCGATCATATTGACTGGGACAGGCTCCCGGACGTGCCGCTGGTGGGCTATTCCGACATCAGTGTGTTGCTGAGTGCCTTCCACGCCCGAGGGCGCCGGGCCCTTCATGCACCGGTGGCCACCGAACTGGCCCTGCTTGAACAGGCCCAGGGGCCGGCGCACAAGGCACGGGCCGAGTCCATGGCCAGCATCGCATCGGTACTCGATGGCTGCCGTGGTCACATGAGCGCCACACACGTGGCAGGCCCTGAAGCTGAGGTGTCAGGCACGCTCATTGGTGGCAATCTCACCACACTTGCCAGCGTCGCCGGTACATCCGGTGCACTGCACATGCCAGAGAGCGCAATCCTGATGCTGGAGGACGTGGGGGAAAGGCTTTACCGTCTGGAGCGCAGCCTGTGCCAGCTGCTGGACAGCCTTGAGCCGTCCCGGTTGAGCGCCGTCTGTCTGGGCAGTTTCACGGACTGTGATACCGGTGACAGCAGTGTCGAGGCAATGGTGCAGGAGTGGCTGGCCCCGCACGATATTGCGCTCCATCACCAGCTGCCTTTCGGCCATGGCGTGCACAATCAGGCGTGGCCGGTCGGCCGGAAGGCAAGACTGAGCAGTGCCGGACTTGACTGGCACGCCTGCTGAAAGGACTCGATTGACGAAATCGGATTGCCTGTCCATGCGCCGTTACGGGCATGGACAGGATCAGCGCAATCCCCTAGGGTCTACCCCTTACTGCATCGCAGCCTACAAGGCATCCACGCTGCAGCAACAATAACAAGCAGGAATACATCACCATGACCACGACCCTCTCGACTCGCCGTCTCTACAAGGCTCGTCTCACCCTTCGCGCCACTTGCCAGGCCGGCCCTGCATATCGTTCCGATCCCGGCTAGACCGTATCTCGCTCTTCAGGCATGACTCCGGCGCGAAGATCACACCGCCTGGTTTCATTGTCTGCCTATTCCTGCTGATCAATACGCTCTGGCCGACAGGCCATGTCGACGTACTGCCGGCAGGCACGGATCACACGTTCGCGGTGGCGGAAACCCCTATGTTGAGCTTTGTCTTTCGCAAACTTTTAATGCTGATCCCGACGCTGATCGGTATCACGCTGGTGACCTTCACACTGGTGCATCTCATTCCCGGCGACCCGGTGGCCATCATGGCCGGCGAGCGCGGCATTTCACCCGAGCGCCATGCTCAGGTCATGGCCGAGCTGGGCCTTGATCGCCCACTGTGGGAACAGTACCTGAGCTTTCTGGGCAATCTGGCCCAGGGCGATCTGGGACACTCTTTGATCAGCAGCAATCCGGTCCTCGATGAGTTCCTGTCGCTGTTCCCGGCCACGCTCGAGCTTGGTTTTTGCGCCATGCTGCTGGCCGTAGCCCTTGGCATTCCACTGGGCGTCATTGCCGGCATCAAGCGTGGTTCGATCATCGACCACACCGTCATGGGCACCTCGCTGACCGGCTACTCGATGCCGATTTTCTGGTGGGGCCTGCTTCTGATCATTCTTTTTTCAGGGATTCTGGGCTGGACGCCGGTCTCGGGAAGACTCTCCTCGAACTACTGGATCGAAACTCCCACCGGTTTCATGCTGATCGATACTCTGCTCTCCGGCGAACCCGGGGCCTTCGTTGATGCTCTGCGGCACCTGATTCTCCCTACCATCGTGCTGGCCACCATCCCGCTGGCCGTGATTGCCCGCATGACCCGCTCCTCGATTCTTGAAGTGCTGGGCGAGGACTATATCCGCACCGCTCGGGCCAAGGGACTTTCTCCCTGGCGGATCATCGCCATCCACGCGCTGCGCAATGCCATGATTCCGGTCACCACGGTCATCGGGCTACAGATCGGGTTGCTCTTTTCCGGCGCCATCCTGACCGAAACCATCTTTTCCTGGCCCGGGATCGGCAAATGGCTGATCGATGCCGTCGGACGGCGCGACTATCCCTCCCTTCAGGGCGGCATCTTGCTGATCGCCCTGATTGTCATGGTGGTCAATCTGATCGTTGATCTGCTCTACGGGCTGATCAACCCCCGCATTCGCAACAGTCGCTGAGCCCGGAGGCCACACATGACACAGGTTACCCCTCAGCCGCCGGCCGCCGTGCCGGAGATCGACGAGGACACACAGGCGGAGCGCACACCAAAGCGTCCGTCCCCGCTGCGTGACGTCTGGCGCAGTTTCCGCCGCAACCGTGCCGCACTGGTCGGCATGATCATTATTGCGCTGATCATCGTGATTGCCTGCCTGGCCAACGTGGTCGCGCCCTATTCGCCGGTTGCGCAGTTTCGTGACAGCGTTCTGACCCCGCCCTTCTGGCAGGACGGCGGCTCCCTGCGCTTTGTACTGGGCACCGACGATCTGGGCCGCGACATCCTCAGCCGCCTGATCCATGGCGCCAGACTCTCCATGACCATCGGCGTCATCGTGGTCTCGCTGTCGCTGGGCATCGGCGTGCTGCTCGGCCTTCTGGCCGGCTTTCTGCGCGGCTGGGTCGACACTGTCATCATGCGATTGATGGACATCATGCTGTCGATTCCAAGCCTTCTGCTGGCCGTCGTCGTCGTGGCTGTACTCGGGCCGGGACTTTTTAACGCCATGCTGGCGATTGCGGTGGTCTATCTGCCCCACTACGTGCGCCTGACGCGCAGCTCGGTCATCACCGAGCGCGAGCGTGAATACGTCATGGCATCAAGACTGGCCGGGGCCGGCATGTTCCGACTGATGTTCATTACCATCCTGCCCAATTGCCTAGCCCCGCTGATCGTGCAGGCCACGCTCAGCTTTTCCAATGCCGTACTCGATGCCGCCGCACTGGGCTTTCTGGGTCTGGGCGCCCAGCCACCAACGCCGGAATGGGGCAGCATGCTGGCTGATGCTCGCCAGTATGTTCTACAGGCCTGGTGGGTGGTGACCTTCCCGGGGCTTGCGGTGCTGATCACGGTACTGGCCTTCAACATCATGGGCGATGGCCTGCGCGATGCCCTCGATCCGCGCCTCAAGCGCTGATGATGACGGCAAAGAGCGCACCGATACGACAACAACGACAAACATCGACCATTTCAAAACAGGAGAGCGCCATGGCGCTTCTGGACATTGAACAGCTCAGCGTATCCTTCGATACAGATGAAGGGACCTTCCCGGCAGTATCGGATCTAAGTCTCAGGCTGGAAGAAGGCGAAGTGCTCGGGATCGTTGGAGAATCCGGGTCCGGCAAGAGTGTGACCATGCTGGCAATGATGGGGCTTTTGCCCTTCAACGCGCGGGTCGAGGCCAGCCGGTTTCATTTCGCCGGTCAGGACATGCAGACCCTGAGCGATCGCGCTCGACGGCGCCTGACCGGCAACGACATTGCGATGATCTTTCAGGAACCCAGTACCAGTCTCAATCCGAGCTTTACCATCGGGTTTCAACTGCTGGAAGCCATCAAGGCTCATGAAGGCGGCAGCCGCCGCCAGCGGCGTGAACGCGCCATCGAACTGCTCGACCAGGTTGGCATTCCTGCGCCGGGCAAGCGGCTGAGTGATTATCCGCACCAGCTGTCGGGCGGCATGAATCAGCGTGTGATGATTGCCATGGCCATTGCCTGTAATCCACGGCTTTTGATTGCCGACGAACCGACCACAGCGCTCGATGTGACCATCCAGGCGCAGATTCTGGATCTTCTGCTCAGGCTTCAGGAAGAGCGCGGCATGGGGATGATCCTGATCACTCACGACATGGGCGTGGTGGCCGGCGCCGCCAAACGTGTGGCCGTCATGTACGCCGGTCAGTTGATGGAAACCGGCACCAGTCACGATGTCTTTCGCGAGCCGGGCCACCCCTATACCAGCGCGCTGCTCAACGCCCTGCCGGAGCGTCATCCAGGCACCGCGCGCCTGCCCACCATTCCCGGGGTAGTACCGGGCATCGGTGACCGACCACAGGGATGCCTGTTTCACCCCCGCTGCGCCCATGCCCAAAAGGACTGCCGCGCCAGCCGACCATCGCTTGAGGCCATACATGCCGAAACCGGGCTCGGCACACGTCACGTGCGCTGCTATCACCCACTGAATGAAGAGGATCTGGAGACCATGTCATGAGCCGACCCGACATTCCTGATGCCCCCCTGCTCGACGCGCCCCTGATGGAGGCGCGCGACCTCGTTCAGACCTATCAGGTGCGCCAGGGATTTCTGCGCCGCGCCGAACTGCATGCCGTACGAGGCGTCAGCTTCACCCTTCACGGTGGTGAAACCCTAGCTGTGGTGGGGGAATCCGGCTGTGGCAAGTCAACGCTGGCTCGCATGCTGACCCTGGTGGAGCCGCCATCCTCGGGAGAGCTTCGGGTCGGCGGGCGGGATGCGACCCGGCCCGACGCGCAGACGCTGGCCGCGCTGCGTCGTGACGTACAGATGGTCTTTCAAAACCCCTATGGCTCCCTCAATCCGCGCAAACGTATCGGGACCATTCTCGAAGAACCTCTGGTCATTAATACCTCGACACCGGCCGAGGAGCGTCAGCGCATGGCGCGTGACATGCTCGCACGTGTCGGATTGCGTCCGGAGCACTATGACCGCTATCCGCACATGTTCTCGGGCGGACAGCGTCAGCGCATTGCCGTGGCGCGCGCTCTGATGCTGCGCCCCCGCGTACTGGTGCTGGATGAGCCCGTCTCGGCGCTGGATGTCTCGGTACAGGCCCAGGTGCTTAACCTGCTCAACGATCTGCAACAGGAGTTCGGGCTGGCCTATCTGTTCATCTCGCATGATCTGAGCGTGGTTCGCCACGTGGCCGATAACGTCATGGTGATGTATCTGGGTCGGCCGGTGGAGGTAGGCTCACGCGAGGCACTGTTTACGACGCCGCGCCACCCCTATACCCAGGCACTGCTGTCGGCGACGCCGTCAGTCAATCCTGACGAGCGACGACACCGCATTGCGCTCAGCGGTGAGCTGCCTTCGCCACTATCGCCGCCATCGGGCTGTGCCTTTCACCGCCGCTGCCCGCACGCCAGACCCGAATGCGCAGACAAGCGCCCGGAACTGCGCGACGTTGAAGGCGCGCAGGTGGCCTGCCACTTTGCCGAAGAACTCATGGAACAACGCGTCAGCGGCGCAGCTTGAGACGCATCGGGGCGGTGCAACGTCGCCCCGATTACTTGTAAAACAGGATGATGACTCGAGTTTTCGGATTCTTCGACGATAAGATAGGGATACTTTCTCTTTCAGTCCGGCGCTCCATGGCACGCATACGCTTTCGCGACCCCTATTTCAATTACCGTTACCGTCACTACCTCTACACGCTGCGTGCCACCATCGCGCTCAGCGTCACCTTTTTCATTATTTCGCTTTTCGACATTCCTCACAGCATCTGGGCACCGGTCAGTACGCTGATGGTCATGGGCAATCTGCCGCATGTTGGTGGTGTGCTGGACAAGGGCGGTCAGCGCCTGATCGGTACTGCACTGGGTGGACTGCTGGGCATTGCCCTGCTGCTGATCCCTGCGGCGCCACCGGGCACCATTCAGGTGCTGACGCTCGCCGCCATTGCCGTGGCCCTGCACGCCACCTTTACCTCACGCTATGGCTATAGCGTTTTGATGTTCGGCATCACCATCCTGATGGTGACCGGCGATGGCAATCAGGATCTGACCATCGCATTGTGGCGCGCCTTTGATGTGTTACTGGGCACCAGCATCGGAATATTGATCACCATCATTGTATTGCCCCAGAAGGCCACGGATCTTTTCCGCTTCATGCTGGCCGACAACCTGGACCGGCTGGCCAGTCTCTATTACGCCCATACCCTTGCAACCGAAGCCGATCACGATCAGGCTCTGGAGGAGATGAAAAAGACTACCACGCAGCTGATCAAGCAGCGCGCTCTGGTCGACGCCGTTCACAAGGAAGGGAGATTGCGCCGGGGTGAGCTCAACAGCCTGTTGTCACTGGAACGGCGCATGATTTCAACCGTCGAGCTGCTGCTGGAAACCCATTGGGATACCCGCAATGGTCACGACATCATTGAAAGTCTGGAAGGATTGCGCACCGACCAGCAACAGCTGGCACGGTCGCTGTCGATGCTGGCCCATCAGGTGCGCACCGGTCACCAAATTGACATGAATGTTGCCGCGTTTGATCTGCAACGCTACGTCAATCGCGCCTTTTCTGGGCGCTCTGCATCAGGTCGTGCCCTGTTCAGCCCGAGTGGATATCTCTGGCTTAACCGTGAGCTGGCCCGTCAGACCCGCGCTCTGGTCGGTTATCTGGGCAACCTTCAGCGCCTTCCCAGCTCGCGGCTGAGAAAGCGCGCCAGTCGACATCATCTGGTAGGCGGCCGACGCCTGAGTGATGAACGTCCTGATAGCGCTCAACCCTGATATCCCTCGCCTGCCTTATCGGCGGTGGTCGGGCTCAAAAGCGACCGGCGAAGTAGACGAAACTGCTCTGGCGGCATCGAGTCAAACCACAGCGCATAACGATGGCGATCAACGCGAACCTCACACAGCAGTGGTCCGACTCGTGACCCCTCAAGGGTCACGCCCTGCCACTGCCCCTGGTGATACTGCTCCCACTGGCCGCTGCCGGTCATGCGCAGCGGAGGTGGCAATGCACCTGTCTGATGCCAGCCGCAGATCACCAGTACAACAAGCACCACGCTCGCCCAGACCACCGATAGCCAGAGCGCACAGGCCAGTGCGATGGCGCTGCCAAGCAGACAATAGAGCCCGAAAGCAACCCTAGAGCGGACGAACCTCACTGGTGTGAGTGCTTTCGGCATAGTCCACGATCCTTTTAATGATGGGCGCAAGCGTCGGATCATCAGGCAGTTCACGGCGCATCAGCCACAGGAAAAGGTCCTGATCCTCGCAGGCCAGCAGCGTCTGATAGGCATACTGGTCTTCGTCACTGAGCCCATCGAAACAATTTTCGATAAAGGGTACCAGCATAAGATCCAGCTCCCACATGCCACGACGGGAATGCCAGTAAAGACGCTTGCGCGCCGTGGCATCAAAGGCTTGTTGTTCGCTCACATCAATCTCCTGTCAGAGGGCGGTTGCCGCCTGCCCATTATACGCAGCCAGCGCGTCACGCCCATGATTGTCTGAAACTTTGAAAGCCACCCCCGGCATGAATTTGGAGCGGCCTGTAGTGCGTTGTTTTATCTCACATTAGCGGCTATGCTGAAATCAAACAAAAAGCCCTGAAAAGGGTCCCGACAGGACGGATGGAGAACCCCCGATGACGAAGTCCGAATTGATCGAACAGATTGCTGCGCAACAGTCAGAGCTTTCCGTCAAGGAAGTGGAGTCGGCCGTTCGCCTGATTCTTGACGACATTACCGATACACTGGCCAGCGGTGGTCGAGTCGAAATACGCGGGTTTGGCAGTTTTTCTCTCCACTACCGTGAGCCGCGAACCGGGCGCAACCCAAAAACCGGTGACCCTGTCAGCCTCACTGGCAAGCACGTGCCCCATTTCAAGCCCGGCAAGGAACTGCGAGAGCAGGTCAACGCCAGTCGTGAGTACGGACTTTGATTCCCTCCCTTGTCACACCTGTCCAATGAGCATTCCTGCCTCACAACGGCGGTAGACAAGCACTGCAAATATCGCTGCATGCCAATGCCGGTGTTACACTGCCTTTAATTGGACAAGGAAAATCAGGGATCTGCTATGCGCTGGCTCAAGGGCGTGGTACTTGCGGTTGTCACACTGATCGTTCTGCTTCTAGGCATGCTGTTTGCCGTGCGCAACCAGCAGACCGTACCGCTGGACGTCATCTGGGCGGAACTACCGCCTGCTTCACTGTCCCTGTGGCTGCTTTCAACGCTGGTGGCCGGCGTATTGCTGGGCATGGTGGCCATGTCAGGACTTTATCTGCGCCTGCGTACCACGCTCATGCGTACTCGCCACGATAACCAGCAACAGCGCAAGGAGCTTGATCGTCTGCGCGTTCAGGAGTTCAAGGAAGCTCCCTGAATGCCGGATCCCGTGCTGCTCCTTATACTCGTTGCGGCAATCGGCATCGGCTGGTGGCTGGGCCGCATGGAGCGAAAGCACTACCGCTATCGCCAGCGGGCGCTGTCCGGCCAGCATCTGTCACGCGACTATTTTGTCGGGCTGAACTTTCTGCTCAACGAGCAGCCCGACCGCGCCATCGAAACCTTCGTACAGGCGCTTGAAGTCAACGGCGACACCATCGATACCCACATCGCACTGGGCAATCTCTTTCGCATGCGCGGTGAAACCGACCGCGCCGTGCGCATTCATCAGAACCTGCTGGCACGCCCCGTACTGACCTCGGAACAGAGCGAGCAGGTGCAGCTCGAGCTGGCCCGCGACTTTATGCGTCTGGGCGTTCTTGATCGCGTCGAGCGGCTGCTCGAGGGGCTGGTGCGTCAATGTGAAAATGAACACACCGCGACAGCTGCCAAACGTCTGATGGTGGATCTCTACGAGCGGGAAAAGGACTGGCAGGCGGCGATCGACGTGGCGCTGCCACAGCTGGTGCGACAGGATGAATCACTTCGCAGGGCGGCCGCCCACTGGCACTGCGAACTGGCCGAACAAAACATCGAAGAAGGCAGCCCCGGACCCGCGCGTCGACATCTCAAGCAGGCACTTTCCATTGATTCGAGCTGCGTTCGTGCCAACTGGCTTTATGCCGACATTGAGCATCGTGCTGGCAGCTATCGTAACGAAATCCGCGCCCTGCGCCGTATCCGCGATCAGGACAGCGACATGGTGCCGATCACATTAGCACCCATTCAGCGCGCCTTTGATCTGCTCGATGACGAAGCAGGCCTGATCGACTTTCTGCATGATCAGGTGGAAAAGGCGCCTTATGTCTCCTTCGTTTTGCTGCTGGCCGAACGATTGCGCACCCGTGACGGCATCGAACATGCCACCCGGCTGGTCAGCGAACAGCTACAGCGCCATCCGAGCCTGCGCGGCATCGACTACCTGATGGACCTCTATCTCAAGGAGGTTCCCGAGCATGAGCTTGAACATCTGCGCCTGCTCAAGCGCCATACCGAGCAGCTCATGGCCGAGCGCGCGCGCTATCGCTGCAAGAGCTGCGGCTTTCAGGGCGAAAGGCTTTACTGGCACTGCCCCAGCTGTCGCCAGTGGGGCACCATCAAGCCGATTACGGGTCTGGAAGGCGAATAACGCCGCTGTCCTGCCGGTTGCGCCGTCACCTCTCTAGGACCGAAAGCTCCTGCTCGATGGCTACAAGCGCCGCCATTGGATCACTGGCGCGTGTTACAGGTCGGCCAATCACCAGATGCGTACTACCGGCCTCAATCGCCTCAAGCGGGGTCATGATCCGACTCTGATCATCTCGCTGAGCAAACGCCGGCCGAATGCCGGGCGTGACCCGCAGAAAGTTATCACCACACCGTGCGGCCACATCGCCGGCCTCAAGCGCCGAGCACACTACGCCATCCATGCCGCTATCCCGGGCAAGCCCTGCCAGATGCAGCGCCTGGTCGCCGGTCGTACGCATCACGCCGGTTTCAGCCAGGGTGTCATCATCCATGCTGGTCAGTACCGTTACAGCGATCAGATGCGTGCCGAGCCCGTTTTTAACGAGCACATCGCGTGCTGCCTGCATCATCTGCCGACCGCCCGAGGCGTGAACGTTGACCATCCAGACACCATGATCGGCGGCAGCATGAACGGCAGCCGCCACCGTGTTCGGAATGTCGTGAAACTTGAGATCCAAAAAGACATCGAAACCGCGCTGATGTAGCGTTTTCAACGTCTGCGGGCCGCTGCGGACAAAAAGCTCCTTGCCCACCTTGAGCCGACAGCGTTGCGGATCCAGCTGGTCCACCAGCGGCAGTGCCGCGTCCAGACTGGCATGATCGAGGGCGATGATCAGAGGGGAAGACATGCAGGCTCCTATGGTTCGTGCCATCAGTATAAGGGCTATATTCCATGAGCGGGATAGTTACGAGGCATCAACACATCAGAACCAATATATAAAAACAAACTAAATAAGAGTAATCCTCTGCCGATATCTTGAAGGCCATTTTTTACTACAAGGAACCGGCATGTCTCGTAAACTGATCGCAATGCTTTTGACCACCGCTGCCCTCTCCCTTTCTGCACCGCTGATGGCCGCGCCGCAAAGCGTCAATATCAATACCGCCACCGCCGCCGAACTGACCGCCTTGCCGGGCATCGGCGAGAAAAAGGCCGAGGCCATCATTGCCGACCGCGAAGCCCACGGTGCCTATGAAAGTGCCGATGATCTGAGCCGCGTCAGTGGTATCGGCAGTGCCACCGTCGAGCAGCTGCGCGATAGCATCGAGCTCTGACCGACCGATGGGCGGCAGGTCTTCGACTGCCGCCCTGCCTTTCCCCTCCCTTCTGATTCTGCCGACCTCCCGCTCGACTTTTGTCTCCTGTCATCATCCGGGCATATACCTCTTGCATCTGACATGCCAGTATCCTGTGCTAACGACAGCTGCCGTCTTCGACCCTTCCCAACCGGGCAATTCGAGTGATAACGGCCTTTTTTGTGAACACATAGAACGCGAGAGTGCAAAGACATCATGCCCCTGCTGTTACCCATCGGCTTTTTTCTACTGCTGGATCTGATCTCGATTTTTGTACTGGGCAAGCTGATCGGTGCCTGGGTATTGCTGGTCATTGTGCTGGCGGCCGCCTTTGGCATACATCTGATACGCCGTGAAGGCGTCGACTCGTTTCGTCAGGCCCAGCAGAAAATGGCCACCGGTGGCGAAGCCAGTTCGGAACTCAAGCGCGGCGCCGCGCTGATCATGGCAGGCGTACTGCTTGTCATGCCGGGCATCCTGACCGATGTGCTTGCCATGTTCTGTCTGATGCCGTTTTCTCGCAGCGCACTTCTGGGCCGTTTCATGCGCAGCAAGGTCAACGTGCACCGTTATCATCCCGAACGCGACCGCCGCGGGGATACCTACACCCAGCCCGGGCGCGATACTTCGGCCAATCAGTCGTCGGAACCCCATGTCATTGAAGGCGAAATCGTTGACCGTGAAAACGATCGTCGCGATTAAAAAAATTGCCTCACCCCCTTGAAACCGTTTCATGCGACCTCATTAATCTGCCACGTCGTGATATCGACCCAAATACTCCGGTGATGCCGGAACCTGAGGGCTATAAAGCCATTTGCTGAGCGCCCTCGAGCAGTCCATGTAACCAGTTAGGGAGAACGTGAGAAATGAACATCCGTCCTTTGCACGATCGCGTTGTCGTTCGTCGCGTGGAAGAAGAACAAAAGACTTCCGGTGGCATCGTTCTGCCCGGCAACGCGCAGGAAAAACCCACCCGCGGTGAAATCCTCGCAGTTGGCAAGGGCCGTATCCTTGAAAACGGTGAAACTCGCCCCCTCGACGTACAGGTCGGGGACAAGGTGATCTTCAAGGATGGCTTTGGCGTCGAGAAACAAAAGATCAACGGTGAAGAAGTTCTGATCATGAGCGAGTCCGACATCCTCGGCGTGCTCGAAGGCTGATACCTCTTTTACGTCTACGTCATTTTTTACACGAACATAGAATCGAGGAATTACCGTAATGTCCGCCAAGCAGATCAAGTTCTCCGATGATGCCCGCAAGCGCATGGCGCGCGGTGTCAACGTTCTTGCCGATACCGTCAAGACAACGCTGGGGCCGAAGGGTCGTAACGTTGTGCTGGAAAAATCCTTCGGTGCACCGACCGTCACCAAGGACGGCGTTTCCGTCGCCAAGGAAATCGAGCTGAAGGACAAGTTCGAGAACATGGGCGCACAGATGGTCAAGGAAGTTGCCTCCAAGACTTCCGACGTTGCTGGTGATGGCACGACCACGGCAACCGTTCTGGCCCAGGCCATCGTCAACGAAGGCCTCAAGGGCGTAACCGCCGGCATGAATCCGATGGATCTCAAGCGCGGCATCGACCTGGCGATCGCCAAGGCCGTCGAAGAAATTCGCAGCATGGCCGTTCCGTGCACCGATTCGCGCGCCATCGCTCAGGTTGGCACCATCTCTGCCAACGGCGACAGCACCATCGGCCAGATCATCGCTGATGCGATGGAAAAGGTTGGCAAGGAAGGCGTCATCACCGTTGACGAAGGTCGCGGTTTCGAAGACGAGCTCGAAGTTGTCGAAGGCATGCAGTTTGATCGCGGCTACCTGTCGCCCTACTTCGTGACCAACAACGACACCATGTCGGTCGAGCTGGAAGACCCCTACATCCTGCTGGTCGACAAGAAGATCTCCAACATCCGCGAACTGCTGCCGGTGCTGGAAAACGTGGCCAAGGCCGGCAAGCCTCTGGTCATCATCGCCGAAGACATCGAAGGCGAAGCGCTGGCCACTCTGGTCGTCAACAACATGCGCGGCATCGTCAAGGTCGCAGCGGCCAAGGCACCGGGCTTTGGTGATCGTCGCAAGGCCATGCTGCAGGATATCGCCATCCTGACCGGCGGTACCGTGATCTCCGAAGAAGTCGGCCTGAGCCTCGAGCAGACCACTCTGGATCACCTGGGCAGCGCTCGTCGCATCACCATGTCCAAGGAAAACACCACCGTCATCGACGGCAACGGTGTTGAATCCGACATCGAGTCGCGCGTCAGCCAGATCCGTACGCAGATCGAAGATACGTCTTCCGATTACGATCGCGAGAAGCTGCAGGAACGTGTTGCCAAGCTGGCCGGCGGCGTTGCCGTTATCCGCGTCGGTGCTGCCACCGAAGTGGAAATGAAAGAGAAGAAGGCCCGCGTTGAAGACGCGCTGCACTCGACTCGTGCTGCCGTTGAAGAAGGCGTGGTGCCCGGTGGCGGTACCGCACTGGTTCGTGCCTCGGCTCGCCTGCGCGACATGAAGGGCGCCAACGAAGACCAGACGCACGGCATTCAGCTGACCATTCGTGCTCTCGAAGCTCCGCTGCGCCAGATCGTTACCAACGCAGGTGAAGAAGCGTCTGTTGTTCTCAACCGTGTCCGCGATGGCGAAGGCAACTTCGGCTACAACGCTCAGACCGGCGAGTACGGCGACCTGTTTGAAATGGGTGTTCTCGACCCGGCCAAGGTCTCGCGCTCTGCCCTGCAATCTGCCGGTTCCGTAGGCGGCCTGATCATCACGACCGAAGCCATGGTCGCCGATGATCCGGAAGAGAAGGAAGCTGCCGGTGGCGGTGACATGGGCGGTATGGGTGGTATGGGCGGCATGATGTAATCATCCCCCGAAGCCCGACCCTTTCCGGGTCACTTCGAAAGCCCCGCCTTGTGCGGGGCTTTTTCATGTCTATGGTATGCTTCATGCCCCATTCATGATTTAAAAGCGTGTCTGCTCTCATGTCTCTCACCGTCCGCGCCGCCGTCCCCGATGACGCAGCCCACATTGTGCGTTTCATCACCGAACTTGCCATTTATGAGCGTGCCGAGCACGAGATGAAGGCTGATGAATCGATGATTCGAGACACCCTTTTCGGCGACCGCCCACACCCCCATGCCCTGATCGCCATGAAAGACGATCAACCGATTGGCCTAGCCGTCTATTTCTTCAACTATTCGACCTGGCTTGGCCATCGCGGTCTCTATGTCGAGGACGTTTTCGTCACCTCAAGCGCCAGAGGCCAGGGCGCCGGGCTTGCGCTGATGCAGGCACTGGCCCGTATCGCGGTGGACAACAACTGCCCGCGTTTTGACTGGCAGGTGCTGGACTGGAATCAGCCTGCGATCGATTTCTATGATGCCATCGGCGCTCTGCCTCGAAAGGAGTGGCTCTCCTATCGGCTCGAGGGTGAGGCCCTCAAGCGGTTTGCCGATTCGGGAGCACGCCAGCATGACTGAGCAACCTTCAGCGCTCAAGAATGTCCGTATCGTGCTGGTACAGACCTGGCACCCGGGCAACATCGGTGCCGCTGCGCGCGCCATGCGGACGATGGGACTTTCACAGCTGGTGCTGGTCAACCCGCGCCGGTTTCCCGACGAAGAAGCTACCCGCATGGCAGCCGGTGGTGAGCCGCTGCTTGAGCAGGCGCGTGTCGTGGAAAGCCTTGAAGACGCGGTCTCCGACTGCGGCATCGTGGTGGGCCTGTCTGCCCGCCTGCGCAATCTGGCACTGCCGCAGTTTGAAGAAGGCGACGAGATGGCACGTGAGCTGATGTCGCTGGCCGAAGAGATGCCGGTCGCACTCGTCTTTGGTCGCGAGCGCTCGGGGTTGACCAACGACGAGATCGCCTGCTGCACGCATCAGCTGAGCCTGCCGGCCAATCCGGACTACCCGATTCTCAACCTCTCACAGGCCGTTCAGGTCTGCGCCCACGAACTGTATCGCGCCTGGCGACACCGCCGAACGGACAGCGGGATCACAACGCATGAGGGTGAGAGTGAGCGGGAGAAGGATCTTCCACCCACCCGCGAACAGATGCAGCACTTCCAGCAGTCTCTGGCCGCTGCACTGCAGGAAGCCGGATTTCTCAATCAGCCTCATGCCCAGACGCTGGAGCGGCTGCAAAACTTTTATCGGCGCGCGTCTCCAACCCGCAAGGAGCTATCGCTGTTGCAGGGAGCGTTAAAGGCGCTGCGCCAGCCGCACTAAATGAAAAAACCCGGCCAGGCCGGGTTTATCTTTTGTCATGCTGCGGTCGGATCGATCGTTACTGCCATCCGACACGTTCGAAAATTTCATTGGCCGTTTGCAGGTGCTCGCCCAACTCGCTGGCCACCAGCGTATCCTTTTTGAATGTGCCCAGCGCCGTCACGGCATCAGCCGGGGCCACGCCCGCCACGACGGGATAATCGTAGCTGTCTTGCACGAAAAGCTGCTGTGCTGGCGCTGTGGTCATGAACTCCATAAACCGCACGGCATTGTCGCGATGCGGGGCGCCTGCCATCACTCCCATGCCAACCACGTTCATGTGGGCCCCGCGCTGCCCCTCTCCCTGCTCCGGAAACGCAATGGCAACCTGCTCGGCGGCGGCACGCTGTTCGGCGTCGCCACCTTTCATCATGCGAACATGGTAATAGTGGTTGGCGATGGCGATATTGCACGTACCGTCGGCTACGGCACTGATCTGATCACGATCGCCGCCTTCAGGTGCACGTGCCATGTTGTTGACGATTCCCTGTGCCCACGCCTCGGCAGCTTCCTCGCCCTCATGTGCCACTATCGAGGCCAGCAGAGCCTGATTGTAGGTATTACTGGAGGAGCGCACGCAGATCTGTCCTTCAAAGCGCGGATCGGCCAGGTCGGCATACTCGCGGATCTCGTCGGCCTGAACATCGCGTGGATCGTAAAATACGACCCGAGTACGCTGGCCAAAGCCGAACCACTCCCCTTGCGGATGTCGGACTGACTCGGGCAGCCGCTCATTCAGCGTGGCAGACGACGTACGATCAAAGAGCCCCTTCTCTGTTGCCTGATGTAGACGCACAGCATCCACAATTACTGCCAGGTCGGCATCATTGATTCTGTTTCGACCCTCGGCATGCTCAAGAAGCCTTTCAAATTCGATCTCCTGAACATTGACATCGATGCCCGTGCGTTCGCTGAACGCGTCATAGAGGGCATCGTGGGAATCATGATGACGGATGGTATAGACATTGAGCGCATCGGCCAGCACTGGCGCTGTCGCGAAAGCGCTGCCAAGGCACAGGGCAAGACAGGAAAGTCTACGAAAAGGAGTGGATGGCTTCACGGGTGCCGCCTCGTATCTCATGAATGTGAATGATTATCACTATTAATCGATATCGAGGCGGTGGCGTCAAACCCGTGTTAAGTTTCGAAAGGCATGACAGTCATACGGTGACCGACTCCATGCCAGACAGCGAGATGCCGGATTTACCTTACCCGGGGCGCGTTACGTGCCAGACCACCAAAAAGATCCAGCATGCGCTCATGCCACTGCGCGACCGGATCATCGGACTTGAGCAGCGCGCCATCGCGAACCACATAGGCCAGCATGAACATGCCAAAGACCAGATAGTCAGCGCCACCCGGATGATCTCCGTCAATAAAGGAAGATCCTTCAAGCTGCGCGCGCAGCGGCGGCAGCGCCTTCTCCAGCATCTCCAGACCCTGCTCGGTATTTTGAAACGCTTCCAGCGTCATACCAAAACGCGCTTCACGGCTTTCCCGGAAATACGGCTGGTCCTTTGGATCAATGTTTGAAAACACGTCCAGAATGGCCACTTTCATCAGTGCCGGGGCAAGCTGCGTTTCCGCCCAGTGCTTGATAAAACGCGCCCGCGAGCGTGCCATGTCATCGCCAAACAGTGCCGGACCCGGATACTTCCTGTCCAGCCAGGTCATGATGTCAAAACTGTCAGTGACCACTTCATCGTCTTCGTCAACGATGACCGGCACTTTCTCCTGCCCTGAAAAGGCAATGTCCTGCTTGTCGGTGAAATGCCATGGCCGGGTCTCGAACGTCAGACCCTTGTGATGCATGGCCAGCCCCGCTCGCCAGCAAAAGGGAGAAAACCGCAGTGCAGTATTTTCGCCACAAAGGTCATACATGATGCGCGCCATGCTTCCTCCTTCTTGATGTGATCGACAGCCGTACACGCCCAACGCCGTACTGTCGCGGTACCTCCCAACTATAGCAGTTGAGAGATACCTCACAGGGAGCGGCCTTCCTAGAGAATCATGGTGGCAATCCAGCCAAAGGCCATCAGTGGCAGGTTGTAGTGAATAAAGGTCGGCACCACCGAATCGCGGATATGATCGTGCTGGCCGTCGGCCGCAAGACCGGAGGTTGGCCCCAGCGTGGAATCGGACGCCGGAGAGCCGGCATCACCCAGTGCTGCGGCCGTCCCCACCAGCGCCACGGTAGCCATGGGCGAGAAACCGAAACTCAGCGCCAGTGGCACGTAGAGAGAAGCGATAATCGGAATGGTCGAAAACGATGAGCCGATGCCCATGGTGATGAAAAGCCCCACCAGCAGCATGATCAGCGCCGCCACTGCCTGACTGCTGCCGAAGGCATGGGCGCTTTGTACCAGTGAATCAATCTCGCCGGTGGCCTGCATGACGCTGGCAAAGCCTGCCGCCGTGATCATGATAAATCCGATGGTCGCCATCAGACGCATGCCTTCGCTGAAGACACCGTCCTGTTCGCGCCAGCGAAACACGCCGCTGAGTGACAGCACCACAAAACCTGCCAGCGCGCCGAGTACCATCGAATCCAGCCAGAGCTGAACGGTCAGTGTGGCGCCAATCGATACGACCAGTGCGACCCACTGCCAGGGCCTGAGCCGGGCTCGAGCATCGTGTTCAGCGGTACTGCTCTGCGGCGCTGCGGCATCGGCCTGATTGGCAACAGGGCGATCCTCATAGACACGCGGGCGGCGATAGCTGATAAAGACGGCCACCAGAAGTCCTACCAGCATGCCCGAAATGGGCAGCGCCATGGCCATGGGTACCTGAGCGGCCGTGATCTCGAGTCCTGCCGACTCACCTGCAGCGTTGATATTGGCCAGCAGAATGTCGTTGAGAAAGATGGCGCCAAAGCCGACCGGCAGCAGCATATAGGGTGCGGTAATACCAAAGGTGATCACACAGGCCACCAGCCGCCGATCGAGCTTCAGGCGATTAAAGACCGGCAGCAGCGGAATGACCACGATGGGGATAAAGGCAATGTGGACCGGGACCAGGTTCTGTGAGCAGACGGCGGCCGTCAGCAGGGAAACTACCAGCAGCGTCTTGAGGGTTTTCGGATGGGTCCGCTGGCCATCAAGCGCTCGAAGAAATCGCTGCGCCACACCCTCGGTGATCCCGGAACGTGCCAGCGCCACGGCAAAGGCGCCAAGGGAGGCATAGGAAAGCGCGATCCCGGCACCATCGCCAATGCCATCATTGAAGGCGTCAAGCACCTCATGGATGGAGAGACCGCTATAGAGACCGCCGGACACTGCCGCCACGATCAGGGCTGCCACGACCGGCACACGAGAAAGACTCAGGCCGACCATGATAAGGATGGAGATGACAATGGCATTCATTGATGCAGCACAACCAGGGATAGGAGAGTGGAGCCCGACCATATGGCCGGATGGCATTGCCGCTTTAAAAGGGCGCGCGCACTCTATCACAAACGCCTGTCATGAAGCCGCTTCGGGATACGCCTCCCGCCTCGGCACATCGCTTTCAGGCACTGTCATCGCCCCATGCTAGACTGAGGCCTACCATGACCGACGTTTTCTGGAGCAAGGATCGCCATGTCGATCGAAGATCTACACCTCAATCTACGCAATCTTGAAGTCGAGGATTACGCCAAACTCAAGGTACTGATGGATGTTGTTTACAACGACATTGGCGGCGCCTGGGAAAAGCACACCATCGATCGTCTGATCGCCGAATTTCCGGATGGCCAGATTGTCATCGAGGATGAAGACCGTATCGTGGGCGTCGCCCTGACCGTGCTGGTCGACTATGAAACCTTCTCCAACCCGCACAAGTATGATGACCTGATCGGCAATCGGGAGATCATTCTCAACAACGTTCAGGGCGATGCGCTCTACGGGCTGGATGTTTTGATCGATCCGGCCTATCGGGGCTATCGTCTTGGACGGCGACTGTATGAAGCGCGCAAGGACTTGTGTCGCTCCATGAACCTGCGCGCCATTCTGGCCGGCGGTCGCATTCCCAACTATTTCGAGCACGCCGCCGAACTGTCACCGACGCAGTACATCGATCAGGTCTCGCGCAAGGAGATCTATGATCCGATTCTCTCCTTCCAGCTGGCCAATGACTTTCTGGTCAAGCGCCTTTTAAAGAAGTATCTGCCCGAGGATGAACGCTCGCAGGGCTACGCCACCCTGCTTGAGTGGAACAACATTCTCTATGAGCCGGTCGATCGTGTGCTGGAATCGCGCAAGACCCAGGTACGCATTGGCGCCGTTCAGTGGCAGATGCGCGAGTTCGCCTCGGTCGAGCAGGTGCTTCAGCAGGTCGAATTCTATGTCGACGCCATCGCCGACTATCAAAGTGATTTCGCCGTATTCCCGGAGCTTTTCAACACGCCCCTGATGGGACTGACCGACCAGTCGGACCAGATCAAGGCCATCCACTTCCTGGCCGGATTTACCGAACGCTTCAAGACGGAAATCTCGCGCATGGCAGTGTCCTACAACATCAATATCATTGCCGGCTCGATGATGGAGGAAGGCAGCGAAGGCAAGCTCTACAACGTTTCCTATCTCTGTCACCGCGATGGCAACATCGAGCGTCAGGCCAAGCTGCATATTACCCCGCAGGAGCGGCGCGACTGGGTAGTTGAAGGCGGCGATGAACTGCGCGTCTTCGACACCGATGCCGGGCGTATCGGCATCCTGATCTGCTATGACGTCGAATTTCCCGAACTGCCGCGCCTGCTGGCCGACCAGGAGATGGATATTCTGTTCGTCCCGTTCTGGACCGATACCAAAAACAGCTACCTGCGCGTGCGCCACTGCAGTCAGGCCCGGGCCATCGAAAACGAATGTTACGTGGTTGCCTGCGGCAGCGTCGGCAACGTGCCTTCGATCGAGAATCTCGATATCCAGTACGCACAGTCTTCGGTCTTCTCGCCCTCGGACTTCGCTTTCCCGCATGATGCCGTGATGTCGGAAACCACGCCCAATACCGAAATGGTCATGTTTTCGGATCTCGACCTGACGCGTCTGCGCGTGGTCAGAAGCGAGGGCTCGGTCACCAATCTCAAGGATCGCCGCAAGGACCTGTTTGATCTGCGCTGGCGTGACTGGTCGTGGAAATCAGGCTCCAACCCGGATTCATATTGACACGAACGGTTGTACAACTCTGATTGTCTTTACATGCCAGTATTCTAAGCTTTGGCAAGGATCGGCGGGCATACCTGCCGATTCACCCATCAGCAGGAGGCGACGATGAAAAAAGTTTTGATGACAGGTGCCACCCTTGCCCTGACCACTCTCTGGCTGGGCGGCTGTGCCGGTGGGCCGGACTGGCAAAAGCCGGACGGCACCTCACAGCAGCTGCATTCCGACAAGGCCGATTGCCAGGTCATGGAAAACAAGGCAGACAACGATCAGACCTATGATGACTGTATGAAGGGCCGCGGCTGGACGCCCACCTGATCGTGATCCGATGATTTTTCGATCGTCTTCAGGGCCTCCCATCGGGAGGCCCTTTTCATGGGCACCTGTCGATCTCGACTCGGTCATGCCCTAATACACACAGCTCATCTATCATTGAATAATCAATGAGCAAAGAGTGAGAGACGCATGGGCTGGTGGCAGGAGCAGAAATGGCAGCGCTGGAAGACGCATCACCCGCTGCCCGAAGCAGCGTGGCAGCACGTCTGTACTACGCTGCCGCTGCTGACCGGGCTTTCCGAGGCCCTGCTGGACCGCCTTGGCCAGCGCAGCTGGCGCGTGCTGTTCGAGCTGCGTCTATCGTTGCCGCCAGGTGTCGAGTGGTCCGTTGAAACGCATCTCAGGATGGCCTCACAGATCGCGTTGATGAGTCTTGGCTGGTCGGACAGGCAGGCACTGGCAGCGCTGGGAGATACCCGCGAGATTATCGTGGTCCCCGGCGCCTTTCATCGCCATGTTCAGGAAATGGATGACTTTGGCGTCATGCATGAATTTGATGATGAACGCGCCGGGGAAACCTCCTGGGGAGGACCGGTCGCGCTGTCATTGGGGGAGGTCGAGTGCTGCGGACACTGGGACGGCTTCAATATCATCATTCACGAATTCGCCCACAAGCTCGACATGACCGGCAACATGGCCTTCGATGGCCAGCCTGCCCTGCCGGCCCATATCGATGCCAGGGAGTGGTATGACACCTTCATGCGAGCCTGGCAGGCGATGCAGGACACGCTGGCGCGCGGTGAAATACCGCCCATCGACGAGTATGCAGCCACACACCCCAGCGAGTTTCTTGCCGTATGCTGTGAATATTTTTTCAGTGCACCGGAGCAACTTGAGGCTGTCTGGCCGGATCTTTATGCCCTGCTGGTACGCTATTTCAATCAGGACCCCCTCAAGCGTCTGAAAGAATCGCTCCGTGAACATGAGCAGGCTTCTATCCGGCCGCCATGACCCTGTCACCCTCAGAAGATTGGACGGTGCTCGAACCACTCCCGCAGATGATCGAGCATGCTGCGAAGCCTGGGCGTTACCTGATCGCGATGGGCATACACACAATAAAGTCCCAGCACATCCGGGTCGTATTTCGGCAAAACGCGCACCAGCTGTCCGCTATCCAGTGCTTCCCGCAGCAAGAAGTCCGGCTGGAGCGTGATGCCCATGCCGGCAATGGCCATGTCACGCAGGATCTCGCCGCTGTTGGCCGTCACCCCGGCCTGCGTCGCACCGCTGTGATGATTGGCACCACGGGTAAAATGCAGGCGCTGACCGTGGCGGGCATAACGATAGTGGAGCCCCTGATGTGACGACAGCTCCCAGGGATGCTGAGGTGTGCCCTTTCTCGCCAGATAGTCTGGCGAGGCGCATAGTGTCAGTCCGATATTGCCGATACGACGCGCAACCAGCGTGGAATCTTCCAGCATCCCGATACGAAGCGCCATGTCAAAGCCCTCATCGACCAGGTCGACCTGGCGGTCGCTGAGTACCAGCTCCAGCGAGACCGAGGGATACTCCTGTCGATAGCGGGCCAGAAGCGGCCCCAGATAGCGAATGCCAAAGGAATAAGGCGCGCTGATACGCAACCGACCATCCAGCAGCGCCTGATCATCGTGCAAAACTCCCTCAAGGGTGGCCAGCTCTCGCACAATGGTCTCCCCCCGAGCCAGAACCTCCCGCCCGGCATCCGTCAGGCTCAGGCGCCGTGTGGTTCGGTTGATCAGGCGCGCTCCAAAACGCTGCTCCAGAAAGGCAATGTGCTTGCTGACCGAGGAGCGGGACATCGAAAGCCGCTCAGCCGCGCCAATGAAGGCGCCCTGCTGCGCCACTTCCATAAAGACCTTGAGGGCCGCAACGGTATCCATGATTGTTTCCAGATCAAAAACCAATACTCTCTAATTAGCATCTTTATCTTGGATAAGGAAGCAATCAAACTGCCGGCATTCAATGTTAAGGGAAAATTCATCATGCAGGTCACCTCGGAGATGACCGGTTCGACTCGCAGCCTGACGGGGCAGGATATCGCCGCCCTGCTGCTGCGTCTGGCACTGGGCGCCATGTTCATTGCTCACGGCCTGACCAAGCTGCTGGTCTGGACACTGTCCGGCACCGGCGCATTTTTTGCCTCGATCGGTTTGCCGGCCTGGCTGGCCTGGCCCATTACCGGGCTTGAACTGGTCGGTGGAGCGCTGCTGATTCTGGGCGTTCGGGTGCGCTGGGTGGCGCTGATTCTGGCCCTTGAGCTCGTCGGTGCCAGCATTCCTCATATCGCCAACGGGTGGATGTTTTCCTCATCCGGCGGTGGCTGGGAGTATCCGGTGTTTCTCGCCGTGACCGCCCTGGCCCTGAGCTGCCTTGATGGCGGCAGGCTGGGCCTGTCAGGCCTTGCCGGACAGCACTCTTCCCTCAACGACCGGAGTTCATGACATGGCACAGGTTCTGTTCATTTCCCATGGCTCACCTGTAGAAGCCCTGGATCAGAGTGACAACGCCGATGCGTGGCGTGCCCTGTCCGGTCAGCTCAAGCGCCCGGCGCGCATTGTGATCGCCTCGGCCCACTGGTCGGGTTTTCCCATTCGCCTGACAGGAAGCAAGGCGCCGAAAACGATTCATGACTTTCACGGCTTTCCTGAGCCATTGTATGACCTGCAGTATCCGGCACCCGGCGAGCCACAGCTGGCCCGCAACATCGCCTGCCGGCTGAGCGCTGCCGGCCTGCAGTCCTGGCTGGACCCTGAGCGGGGCCTGGATCATGGCATGTGGGTACCACTGCGACATCTCTACCCCGACGCTGATATTCCGGTGGTGGGCATCTCCATCAGCGCCCGCCATGATCCCGACTGGCATTACTATCTGGGTCGCCAACTGGCACAGTCGCTCGATGACGAGACGCTTTTGATCTGCTCCGGCAGCATCACCCACAACCTGGGCGACATGCACGGTGATCGTATCGAGGTCTCCGGCTATGTCGATGCCTTCCAGACCTGGATCAGCCAGCAGATGGCCCAGCGAAACGATGGCGCACTGCTGAACTATCGCCGTCTGGCCCCTGAGGCGGTACGCGCCCATCCGAGCGATGAGCATCTGCTGCCCCTGTTTATCGCACTGGGGGCTGGTGATACCCGGGCTCCACAGCGTTTCAACGCGGTTATCTCCCAACAGTCTCTGGCCATGGATGCCTATCTGTTCGAGCGTGCCACCGTCGATCATGCCCCGGCGCTATCGAGCCCGATACGCTCGCTGGTCAGCGTCGGACGCTAGCCCCGTCAGGCAGGCCCGCTTGCCTCGCGGGCCAGCCACTGCCATAAAAGCCCGGCGTTTTGATGCAGGGTGCGCTCTTCTGGTCGCACCAGCCAGAACCCTTCCCGGGTAGGCAAAGTGGCCTCGAAGGGCATGACCAGCGCCGGATCATCTTCTTCAAGAAGACGACGGTGCGCCAGTGCCACACCGCACCCACAGGCAGCCAGGCGCAGCGTCATGATCTGCGTATCACAGACCAGCCGGCGCGCATGGGTAGTCAGATGTCCAACCCCTGCGGCTTCCAGCCAGCCGGCCCAACCCGCGGAAAACCCGGTAGCATGCAACAGGGTCTGCCCTGCCAGATCCTCGGGGGTTTCCAGCATGGCTGCTACCTGCGGGGCACAGATCGGCGTCATGACCTCATGACCCAGCGATTGCATCTGAACATCCTGCCAGTCTCCCAGGCCATATCGAATTTCGATGTCGGCATCGAGAGTGCCAAACTGCTGTGACCAGATGGCGGTCACCACCTGCAGTTCGATCTCTGGATGCTGGCGATGAAAAGCCGCCAGCCGAGGTGCCAGCCAGTACTGCTGAACCCCCGGCGTTGCTCTTAAAATGACAGGCGCGTTACTGACCGGCCCAAAGACTTCCGCAGTGCCCATGGACAGCTGTGAGAAGGCCGTCTGCAGGCCGGGCAACCAGGCCCGGGCGGCATCCGTCAGCGAAATGCGCTGTGAATGACGAATGAACAGGGATTGTCCGAGACGATCTTCAAGCAATCGAATACGCTGACTGATTGCCGATTGTGAGACGCCAAGTTCTACACCGGCGGCGGTAAAGCTCAAGTGACGGGCCGAAGCTTCAAAGGCCTGCATCCAGGCCAGCGGCGGTAGACGAGTCACGATTTTCTCCATCAAACGATCAGTCGTCCTGACCGGGGCTTTTCATGGTGGCAACGTGCTGGCATCAAACGTTTTGGTGAGACCCAAAACTGTGCTGATGCTGGCATGAGGCCGCGCGTTCATGACAGCACTGTCACATTATCGTCATCGCACCGGTTGATGCGCCTGTCCGGCCTGACTAGACTCGTGGCCCTTCTCTGGCTGCGGACGGCGTTGTCATGACCAGGCGTGTGTGGCTTGTCATTATTGTAATTGTGCTCATGCTGGCGATGGGCGGTTTCTGGCAGTGGCTTGCCATGGGTGATGCCATTACGGCTGAAAAGCTCGAGCAGTGGCTGGGTGAAACCATGAGTCTGCGCGAATCATGGTGGGCACCGCCAGTGCTGATGCTGACCTACATGATTGGCAGCCTGATCATGTTTCCGCTGACGATTCTGGTGGGGGCAACCGGGCTGATCTTTGGTCCCTGGTGGGGGCTTTTCTATGCGCTTTCGGGCACCATGGTCGCGTCAACGGCGACCTGGCTTCTGGGCCGAGCGCTGGGGCGTGAGATTCTGACCCGCTACGGCGGCGATCGTATTCATCGCCTGGCCGACAGCGTCTCGCGTCATGGCATTCGAACCATGATTGTCTTCAACCTGCTGCCACTCGCCCCGTTCACTTTCACCAACATGATCGCCGGCGCCTGCCGAATGCCCTATGGGGTCTACATGGTCGGCTCGGTCATCGGCATTCTGCCGGGGCTGGCGGCCGTCACGGTCGCGGGCAGCCGACTGGGCGAGCTGATCCGCTCGCGCAGTCTGGATGATCTTCTCTGGCTGGTCATTGCAGTCGCAGGCGTGGTCGTACTGGGTCTTGTCTTTCGCTGGATCTCACGACACCGACAGCAGGCCTGATACGGTCGGCGTCGTGGTCTCAGGTCTTCTTGACGCCGGAGGCAGGTACGTTGCCCTCCAGGTCATCGCGAAGCTGCATCAGGGTCACTTCCCCCGGGGTGATCGAGGTGGCGCTACCGGGTTGAAAATGGTGTCCTTGGGTCAGCGGCGTCAGGCTGCCCTCGACCAGCGGCACCCTTTGCCCGGTCGGCGGCGCCGGACGCATGCGCGGCGCTACCCGCTTTGAGCCACCGAAGACACGGCGCAGTACCGTGCCGCGATGACACAGCAGATTCCACTCTGCCTCCAGTCGGGCGCGCGCCTGATCCCAGGTCGTCTGGTCACCGTTTGATGATGCCTTTCGGGTCTGATGGGCCGCCAGCAGGCGCTCATAGACCGCCAGACACTGATCGGCGCACTTGCAGGTATCAAACTTCGAAGCCGTCTCCAGCGCACCCTGACGCAGGCTCTGACAGCGCTGCGGGTCCGAAAGACTCCCCAGCGCCCGGGCAAACGCCTGCTCATCCTGCTCCGGCAACAGCAATCCGTTGCGCTCATGAGAAAGCACCTCGCGCACACCGGTGGCATCAAGTGCCACTACTGGCAGGCCTGCGGCCATCGCCTCCACCACCACCATCCCCTGGGTTTCACTGAAGGAGGCAAAGGCAAAACTGTCCATGGCGTGATAGGCATCGATCAGCGACTGCCCCTTGAGCACGCCGGTGAGATGCACCCGCTCACCCACCCCCATCTGATGGGCCCGGGTCAGGATGGCATCCCGCTCGTCACCATCACCGACCACCATGAAGTGCATGTCTGGATGATCGCATAGCGCCTGACAGACACTCTGGGTGAGAAACGGCAGGTTTTTTTCCTGTGCCAGTCGTCCGACATGGCCGACCACATGAGCATGATCATCGATACCGAAGTGCGACCGCCAGTGATGGCGATTACCGCTGGAAAAGCGTTCGATATCCACCCCACTGGGTACCACTTCCAGCGCCGTCTTCACGCCGCGTTCACGCAGAATGTCGCGAATGCTGTCACTGGGCGCAATCACGGTATCGCAAAGCGCGCTATAGCCGTTGGAAAGCGCCAGCGCAAAGCGCTGCATCACCGGAGAGTTGCCCGGCACGTAGTGGGTGTAATGTTCATAAAGGGTGTGATGGGTAAACACCAGCGGCAGCCCGCGCCCCTGGGCGACGCGCACCGCCGTATCTCCCAGCAGAAACGGATGATTGGAGTGCACGATATCAGGGGCAAAGTCCCGAATGGCGTCATCCAGTGAGCCGGGAATCGTGACTGGCAGGGAAAAGTCGCTGCCGTTGAAGCGCTGCATGGCAGGCACCCGAATGACATCGGTCTCCGTGTCGGGCTGGCCGTCAAGCGTGGGCGCCACGACCAGCACCCGATGACCGGATGCTCTAAAACACTCGACGAACCGCTGAACGGATTCGCTGACACCCCCCACGATGGGACTATAGGTGTTGGTGAACATCAAAATGTTCAAGCCATTCCTCCTGGTGCTGGCCTGTAAAAAGGCCGCCGGCTGCACCTGACAAACCTGATTGCGCAAACGTATCGAGGATCACGATACCTTGCGCGCATTATAGCCGACGGAGTCTAGCAGAGCTGCATGGCGCCAGGCATTCCGGCGTGACGGGAACTACACTGCAGGCGGCATCACACCATATGAATAACGCCCTGTCCTTGAGACACGAGGCTCGGCCACCTGACGGCCGCGATATTGATCATAAAAGCCGACCGCCTGATGAAGGAATACCTCCATGAGCACCATTTTTGAAGAGATTCGCAAGGACCACGACACTCAACGCACGCTGCTGGACCTGCTGGTCAAGACCCACGGCGACAGCGATGGGCGAGAAGAGCTTTTCCAGCGCGTCAAGGCGGCGCTTCAGACGCATGAAACCGCCGAGGAGCGTTTCTTCTATCGCCCCTTGATGGCCTATGACAACGGGGTCGAAAAATCCCGTCACGGTATCGCCGAGCATCATGAGATGGATGAAGTCATCGAACAGATGGAGAGTACCGACTTCAGCTCACCGGCCTGGCTTGGCCATGCCAAAAAGCTTCGGGAGATGGCATTGCACCACTTCGAGGATGAAGAGCAGCAGTTTTTCATCTCGGCCGGTCAGAAATTCAATGACGACGAGAAAACGCAACTGGGCCAGGAATATCGCAGCGAAATGGATCGTCTGAACAGCTGATCGCATCAGTTGCCCGGTGCCTGCGTCATCCGACACGGTGACCTGTTGAAGATTACGGCAGCGGCGGCAGTCGTTCGGCAAGCCCTGCCGTCATGGCATCGATGAACCGGGCAATGCGCTCCGGCACAAAACGCTGCTGACGATGCACCACCATGAAATCCATGCGCGGCGTATCGAAACCGGGCAGGATCTGTTGAAGCCTGCCCTGAGCCAGCGGGTTTTGTACCTGCCACCAGGAGCGGTAAACAATGCCGTGCCCGGCCATGGCCCAGGCCGTCACACTCTCGCCGTCATTACTGCTCATCGTGCCGCTGACCCGGACGCGATGCTCCTGTCCATCGCTGGTAAAACGCCAGTCATCAAAGCCGGCCTCGCGCTCGCGAACCACCAGACAGTTATGATCGACCAGTGCTTCAGGCGTAGACGGCCAGCCGGCGCGTGCAAGATAGTCCGGTGAGGCACAGGCAATCCGGCGACTGGCCAGCAGCCGTCGGGCCCGTAATCGTGAATCCGGCGCGGGCCCCACGATGATGCCGAGATCCAGATCATGTGCCAGCAAATCGCGCGGATAATCACTTAAATCCAGTAACACCTCGACGTCAGGGTGCGCGCGCGTGAACTGCTCGATCAATGGCGCCACATGAGCACGGCCAAACCCGAAGGTCGCGTTGACCCGTAACCGGCCGGACAGGGCATGGCGCTGCGCGCCCAGTGAGGCCTCCAGTTCATCAAGCTCTTGAAGCAGCGAGGCACCCCGCTGCAGATAGCGCTCTCCCTCCCCGGTCAGGGCCAGACGTCGCGTTGTGCGGCGCATCAGTTGAACCCCCAGACGCTTTTCAAGCTGTGCCAGACGCTTGCTGACCGCCGACAGCGATAGCCCCAGCGCCTGTGCGGCCTGCGTCATCGACGTATGGCGGGCCAGCACCTGAAAAAAGTGCAGATCACTGATGGCCTTCATGATGACTCCTGTCGATTATTTACTCATGTTCAATAATCAATTGCGTGATGACCTGATTATAAACGCTGGACAATCCTCTAGAGTAATGGACATCGTGGACGCCCTGTCGGAGCCCTTCATGCTCGAGATGTTCAAGACCTTTGACCTGAATGTGAACGGCGTGACCCTTCATGGGTGCGCTGGTGGTGAGGGCACCCCTCTTCTGCTGCTGCACGGTCATCCGCAGACGCACGCCATCTGGCACCGTGTGGCACCAGGGCTCAAGGATCACTTCCATGTCGTCATGGTGGATCTGCGCGGCTACGGCCACTCCTCGAAACCGCCGGGCGACGTCGAACACGAGACCTACAGCAAGCGCGTCATGGCTCTGGACCTGGTCGCGCTGATGACGGCGTTCGGATTCGAGCGCTTTGCCGTACTGGCCCATGACCGCGGCGCCCGTGTCGCCCACCGCCTGTGTCTGGATCATCCCGAGCGCGTCGAGCGCGCGATGTTTCTCGACATCGCTCCGACGCTTGATATGTACGAGCGCACCAATCGGGCCTTCGCCAGCGCCTATTTCCACTGGTTCATGCTGATTCAACCGGCACCGCTGCCCGAGCGGCTGATAGAGGCCAATCCCCGCGCCTGGATCGATGGCGTGATGGGCAATCGTCATGCCGGGCTCGCCCCGTTTTCAGATGAAGCCCTTGAGGCCTATCGCGAGGCGATGGCGCTGCCAGGCACGGCGCACGCCATGTGCGAGGACTACCGCGCCGCCAACACCATCGATCCAAGACATGATCGACTCGATCGTGATGCCGGCCATCGCATCCAGTGTCCGCTCAGGGTGCTGTGGGGCGAGCATGGCGTGATCGAAAAACTGTTCGATCCCATGGCCCTCTGGCAGGCCTGCGCTCTCGAGGTCAGCGGGCGCGCCCTGCCCTGCGGCCACTATCTGCCCGAAGAGCGTCCCGATGACATCATTGATGAGGCGCTGACATTCTTTAATGCCTCTGCGGGTGCTGTTTGATGCTGACAAGGAGAGATTCATGAGCCACAACATTGCCGTTATTCCCGGCGACGGTATCGGTGTTGAAGTCATGCCTGAAGGCGTGCGCGCCCTTGAGGCCGCCGCTCGACGTTTTGATCTGGACTTCAAATTTACCGATATCGACTTTGCCAGCTGCGACTATTTTGAGCGCCACGGCAAGATGATGCCCGATGACTGGCGCGACCGCCTGGGCGGCATGGACGCCCTGTTTTTTGGCGCCGTGGGCATGCCCGAGCGCGTGCCGGATCACATCTCGCTTTGGGGCTCGCTTTTGCAGTTTCGTCGCGCCTTTGACCAGTACGTCAATCTGCGCCCGTGCAGGCTGATGCCGGGCATCAAGAGTCCGCTGGCGGGACGCGCGCCAGGCGACATCGATTTCTACGTGGTAAGGGAAAATACCGAAGGCGAGTATTCAAGCGTCGGCGGTAGAATGTTTGAAGGCACCGATCGTGAAGTGGTGATTCAGGACACGGTCATGACCCGCACCGGCATCGATCGCGTATTGAAGTTTGCCTTTGAACTGGCCAAAACCCGACCGCGTCAAAAGCTGACCTCTGCAACCAAGTCCAATGGCATCTCGATTACCATGCCCTACTGGGACGAGCGCGTGCTGGAGATGGCCAAAAGCTATCCTGACATCAGCGTCGACAAGTTCCATATCGACATTTTGACCGCCAACTTCGTGCTCCATCCGGACTGGTTTGATGTGGTGGTGGCCAGCAACCTCTTTGGCGATATTCTCTCGGATCTGGGTCCGGCCTGTACCGGCACCATCGGCGTGGCCCCATCGGCCAACATTAATCCCGAAGGCCATTTTCCGAGTCTTTTCGAGCCGGTACACGGCAGCGCGCCGGATATCTTCGGCCGTGGCATTGCCAATCCGATCGGTCAGATCTGGTCGGCAGCGATGATGCTCGAACACCTTGGCCACATCGATGCCGGCAAGGCCGTGGTGGATGCCATCGAGCGCGTACTGGCAGCAGGCCCGAGTGATGCCCCACTGACACCGGACCTGGGCGGGCGAGGCACGACCAGTGAGCTGGGCGAAACCATTGCCGAAGCGATCAAGACCGGCTGACCGCCCGACGTCATGACAGCGCCACCGCGGTCATGAAAAACGGCCATAACAAACAGGGCCGCATCACTGTCGTGATGCGGCCCTGCTGTCATTCTCGCGCAGAAGATCAGATCGTGAAGCGAACGACCGACTGATACAGACGCCCGGACTGCTCTTCCAGCGACGAAGCGGCCGCTGCAGCTTCCTCGACCAGTGCTGCGTTTTGCTGGGTGACCTGATCCATCTGACTCACGGCCTGGTTGACCTGCTCGATACCGCTGGTCTGCTCCTTGGAGGCCGCTGCAATCTCGGCCATCAGATCGTTGACCCGACGCGAACTCTGCGTAATGGTCGACATGGTGGTGTCGGCCTCGTCCACCAGCGTGGTGCCGCTGGCCACCTGAGCGACCGAGCGCTCGATCAGCGCCTTGATATCGCTGGCCGCAGTGGCCGAACGACTGGCGAGCTGCCGTACTTCTCCGGCCACCACTGCAAAGCCGCGTCCCTGCTCGCCGGCACGGGCGGCCTCAACGGCGGCGTTAAGCGCCAGCAGATTGGTCTGGAAGGCAATGCTGTCAATCATGGTGATGATTTCGCTGATCTTGCTGGAGCTTTCGCGAATCTCACTCATGGTCGCCACAACTCTTTGAATCACTTCACGGCCATTGTCCATCTCACTGGATGCGCTCTGGGACAGACGCGTGGCCTGAGCGGCATTATCGGCATTCTGGCGCACGGTGGCCGTCAGCTCTTCCATGCTGGCCGCGGTCTCTTCAAGCGAGGCCGCCTGCTGCTCGGTACGTGCGGACAGATCGTTGTTGCCGGCAGCAATTTCTCGGGCGCCGACGTCAATCGATTCACTCGCCTGGCGAATGCTGGCGATGGTATCAGCCAGCTCTGCGCGCATATGTTCAATATGATAAAGCAGACTGGTCTGATCACCGTTTTTCAGCTCAAGACGTGTGCCCAGTCGGCCATCAGCAATTTCACGCACGCAATCGATCGCGTAGGCAGGCTCCCCGCCCAGGCCCCGATAGATATTGCGAGTCAGCAGCAAAAACGCCACCGTCAGGGCCGCCCCTACCGCCGCCAGCAGAGCAACAAACTGGAAAAGCTTGGCCATGAAAGCATGCTGGATATCGTTGGTGTATACCCCGGCTGCAAGGTTGATCTGCCAGGGCGCGAAGCGCTCGACGTAACCGAGTTTGGGCAGCAGTGTGTCACCGGTGGCATCGCGGGAATCATATTTCACAAACCCGCTACCGCCAGACAGTGCCTTGTTCAAAAGCTCGGTATAAACGGCTACCCCGTTGGGATCGGTATAGGTCGACATGTCTGCGCCGGCATCACGACGCGGGTGATAAAGCACGCGTGCGCTGTCATCAAAGGCGAAAATATAGTTTTGACGGTCATCACCAAAGCGCAGGCCGCCCAGCGCATCCAGTGCCCGACGACGCGCCTCATCCATGGTGAACTCGCCGGCACTGGCGCGCTCGTGATAGCGCTCGAACAGCGTCTGGGCCACGCCCACGGTCGCCTGGAGGCTGCGCTGGCGCTCCTCAAACATCATGCCCCGCGCATTCCAGGCCATGCTGGTGACGAGTACCAGCATGCCGATCCACATCAGGGCCAGAATGGCGAACATTTTTTTTCTGAGCGTCCAGTTGCCAAGGCTGAAGCCTGCGCGACGACGCTGTGTCGCTTTCGCATTGGGTTGAGAGCCCGAATGCTCTCCCGATGTCATTTCCGTCCAGCCTGCCTGCGACGCCATGTGTTTCTCCCTTCGGACTTCACGTCCATAACCTGCACCATACCGGCGCGACTCAATGAACAACATCGGCCGACAGGGGCTAGACTTGAGGTCGCGTCGGAAGGTACATCCACCCGATTAAAAGGAGAATCACATGCCTGACATGGCAGATCTGAAGGGATTATTGGGCAGTCTGGCCACTGCCATGGGCGGCGACACAGGAATACCGACAGGTTGTCAGGCCGTCAAGGATTTTGATCTGGCGCGCTATCTGGGGCTTTGGCATGAAATCGCCCGACTGGATCACAGCTTCGAACGGGGGCTCGACAGGGTCACGGCCCATTACGCGATGCGTGACGATGGTGGCGTGGCCTTGACCAATCGGGGCTTCAACCCCGAGGATCAGCAGTGGGATGAAGCCGAGGGCAAGGCCTTTTTCGAAGAAGATGCCCATACCGGGCGTTTTCGAGTGTCCTTTTTTGGCCCCTTTTACGCCGGCTACAACATTCTCTGGCTGGATGAAAACTACGAGCATGCCATTGTGGCCGGACCCAACCACGGATTTCTCTGGCTGCTCGCACGCTCATCAAGCATTACCCCCGAGATGTACAAACACATGCTCGAGATGGCGCGCGGCAATGGTTTTGACACCGACGCGTTGATACGCGTCTCCCACGACATGTCAGAGGCATGACATCAAGCCGGTTCAGGGCACCAGAATACCGGCTCTAAAGACCCGCCAGATACTGGCCAGACGCTGATCGAAGGTTGACCGGTCATACAAAAAGCTCTCGCTGAAAAGACCGTCGATGATGCAGTAGGTCATGGCGATGAAATCGCCCTCATCAAGATCCCTGCGCAGCACGCCCTGGTCGATGCCCTGCGCATGGGCTCTTTTCAACAGCGCATCGATGGCGCTTTCGCTCTCGCGACTGATGCGCTTGAGCGGCGTTGCAAGCGATGCTGGCGGAAACAACAGAAAACGCTTGTAGAACACGCCCTTGCCGGAATCAAAAATGAAATCGCTGCAGGCCTGAAGCAGGGCCTTGAGGCGCGCTTCCACCTCTTCATGACGGACAAGACTCTGCTCGATCACGCTCAGCATCTCGGCCTCGACATCTGCCACCAATGCCATGAACAGCGCTTCCTTGCTGGCAAAATGGTTGTAAAGCGACGGGGTGCGAATGCCGGTCCCGCACGCTATCGCCGATAGGGGCGTGGCTTCATAGCCCTGTTCGGCAAAGAGCTTGAGGCCGATTTCCCGAATACGTGCTTCGGTACTCATGAAGGTATTCTCTCCCTAAAAATGGCCAGGGGTTGCTGTCTCGCCTGCACGCCTCTAGACTAACTAACGATCGTTAGTTCAAGCAACCCCTGTCGTAAGGCACTGCCGGCAGGAAGAGAGGGCTCATGACTTCAAAATGGTGGCTGATGCTACCCGCCACGCTGTGCGAGATCGGTTGGGCGCTGGGCGCTAAATACGCGCACGGCCCTGTCGAGTGGCTCGCCACGCTGGTGCTGGTGACGGTGAGTCTGGGATTGGCAACATGGATGGCACGCACGCTGCCCACCACCACGGTCTACACCGTCTTTGTCGGCCTTGGCGCGATGGGTACCGTGGTCGTGGACATCGCCTTTCTGGGCGCGCCGTTCAATGTCCTGACGCTGATGCTGATCGTGACCCTGCTGATCGGGGTGGTGGGTCTCAAGCTCTACTCTTCCCGTCAGAAGGAGGTGTCATGTACTGGTTCGCACTGATTGTCTCGGGGCTCATGGAAGTCGTGGGCGTCACCGGCATCGAGAAGTTCAATCGCGGCTCACGCCGGACAGGGCTTGCCATGCTGGTGATCGGCTTTGGACTCTCACTGGCATTTATCTCGTTTGCCATGCGCGAGATCAGTCTGGGCATTGCCTACGCCGTGTTTACCGCCATCGGCACCGTGGCCAGCGCGCTGTTGGGCATGCTGTTCTGGGGCGAATCGAAAAGCCCGATCCGACTGGGCTTTATTGCCCTGATCATCGCTTCGGTGGTCGGGCTCAAGCTGGTTTCCGGCGGCCAGTGACGCCACCCATCCAGCGTCACTGCGTCTCCCGTGCCCAGGCCAGCAACGGCCGGGTGCGCGCATGCATGTCCAGTCGCGCCTTGAGACGCACCATATTCCAGTAGTGCCCGTTGAGCGTGCGCGAGAGCAACATGGTATCCGCCGGCGGTTGCAGACGATCCATGGCCGACCAGACCCGCGGACTGATCTCACGCAGCCGATAGTGAATGCGCGCATCGCTGAAGTCCTGCTCGCCGGGCTCAAACAGGGGTCGCATGGCAGCAGCCGATTCGCGATACAGCGCCAGCGGCGCGCCCTCGCCCTGACGTCCCCCCATTGAGCGCAGCGCCTCGTCCATGCCCATCGGGTCATCGCCGATCGCCGCCCCGAGCAACAGCATCATCGAGCGAAGCCGCGCCTCGGGCACGCTGATCACCGCCCCCAGGTCATAGACGATCAATCGACCTTCGTCATCGGTGGCAAAATTGCCGGCGTGCGGATCGGCGTGCAGTTCGCGATGGGTGAACATCTCCTCGGTCAGCCAGTCCCCCAGATTGGCCGCAAGGCGCTGACGCACCTCGTCCGCCATCGTTTCGGCTTCCCGCATCGGAATCCCGGGCAGATAGCGCATGGCGAGCACGCGGTCACCGGAATAGTCCGCCAGCGGCTCGGGAAAGCGCAGCCCGTCGTTGTCAGCGTAGCGCGAGCGATAGCGCTCCAGCGCCTCGAACTCGGCGCGGTAATCGAGCTCCTTGCGCAGGCTGTCGGCAAATTCATCGAACATGGCATCCAGTCGGGCCTGAGGCACCTTCATCCAGCGCATCAGCCGCATCATGCGCCGCACCTGCACCAGATCCTGCTCAAGCACACGCTCAAGGCCCGGATACTGCACCTTGAGCACCAGCGTCTCGCCATCATGGGTGGTGGCGCGATGCACCTGACCCATGGAGGCGCTGGCAAAGGGGGTCGTTTCGATATCGGCAAAGACCGCTTCGAGATCGCCAAACTGATCCACAAGGGTACGACGAATGTCCTGCCACGGCATGGGGCGTGCCTGGCGCTGGAGCCGGGCCAGCTGCTCTGCCAGCGCCGGCGGCAGCAGATCGTCCCACTGCGCCATGATCTGGGCCAGCTTCATGGCCGGCCCCTTGAGCTCGGAAAGCTCATTGAACAGCTGCTCGCCCAGGACCTCCCAGCCCGCATCACGCCCCATGCGCGAGCGCAACAGGGCACCACCGGTACGCGCCCCCATACCCAGCATCCGTCGGGTTCTGCCTCGCTCTCTCATTCACGTGACTCCTTTCAGACGTTGAGGGTCCAGCATTGAAGATGACGTTGCACGCCGCGCCGCCCTGTTCATGGCTCACATCCAGCGCTCATCAGCCGTAAAACAGACCGTGAACCAGCGCTGCTCCGGAGCAATACTCAGTGCCGCACCAATCTGGGTGCGCACGTCGTCCAGCGTCGCCACGCCGGCATGCGCTGCAAACTCGGGCGTGGTCAGAATATGAATTTCGATAAAGTTGCCGCGTCCGGTACGGGCCACATGACTGTAGTAGTACCTGAGCCCTTCTCGCTTCATGACACTTTCCATGACGGCGTGCACCTGCTGATCCAGCTCGCGGGGCGCCATCAGCAGCACCTCCTTCATGGCCCGAATCACGATACCGATGGGAACGGGCAGAAAGCACAGGGTCAGGACCGCCAGCAGCACCACGTCCACATAGGGCGTGTAGATGACCCAGGCCGTACGCTCCAGCACCAGCGAGAGCGCAAAGGCCACGATCAGCGCCAGGGTGATCAGCCCGGCCATCAGCCAGCTCTGGGCATCGATACGGATGAAGACCGAATCAATGCGCGCGTTGACGTGTCTTTCCATGCGGTACATGACCAGACAGATGACGGCCACTACCACGGCGTATCCCAGTGCCGGACCAAAGGCCAGCGAATGACCGCCCTTGATGATGCCCTGTATGGCATTGAGAAAGGCATACAGGCATAACAGCGTCAGGATTCCGCCATTGAGCGCGGCCACCAGCGGCTCCAGATGCCAGAATCCATGCTGAAATCGGTGACTCGTCTCACGCATGGCCAGGCGGGCCACAAAAAGCGACAGCGCCGACATGACAGAATCGATGGCCGAGAACATGCCATCAAACAGAATGGACTCGGAGCCCGACAGCAGACCGAAGACAATTCCCAGCAACGACACGCAAAGCGTGGCCGCGATCGAGCGCTTCAGCGTTTGCTGCTCCAGACGAGCGTCCATGATCATTCTCCGGCCCTGCTTTCAGGGCCATTGGGCAAAACCGCCACTTTCAGCCCCATTCTTTAGCACACCATCCCGCGGTCGCAGGCGTTAATGCAGCCATCCTGTCGTACACTACGATCAGATAATGGCAAAGGACCGGAGGGCCAATATGTCACTGAGCGATTATTTTGCGGAGTTCATTGCCACCAATGAGATGACAGTGTGGTCGGATTGTGACGCATTGCCAGAGGTATCGGTGGTCGAGTATGCGCCGGGCGTCATGGCGCTTGTGCCGAGGGCCGTTGAGGGATCACCGGAGGCCACCATCATCTCGGCCGGCATTCACGGTGATGAAACGGCACCGATCGAGCTGTTCGGCGAACTGCTGGCCGCCCTCGATGCCGGACAGCTTCGCGTTGGGGCTCCGACCCTGCTGATCATGGGCAATCGACGCGCCATTGCCGCCGGGCGGCGCTATATCGACACCAACCTCAATCGGCTCTTTCGCCGTGAGACGCTGCTTCAGGATGACCATCGATTCGAGTGTCAGCGCGCGCTTGAACTGATGCACGCGGTGGACCGTTTCATGAGTGACGTCGTCAAAAATAACGATGCAGGGTCGGTGCTGCATCTGGACATGCACACCGCCATTCGCGACAGTCGCTACCCCCGCTTTGCCGTCGAACCCTTCAGCGAAACCCCGACACCGGATGCCATCTGGCAACAGCTGGCCAGTGCAGGCCTGCAGGCCGGGCTTTCCCAGCATCAGCACAGCTGGACCTTTTCACACTATACTCGACATTATCACGGCGCTCAGGGCTTCACGCTGGAACTGGGACGCGTCGCGCCTTTCGGCAGCAACGATCTCGAACCGCTTGCCCCGATGCTGGATCTACTGCGCGCGCGCATCGCCGGTACCCATGACAGTATCGCGCACCAGAGGCCCCTGATGCGCTTTGTCGTGACCGATGAAATCATGCGTAAAAGCGATGATTTCGAGCTTTGTTTCGCCGACGACATTGCCAACTTTACCGAGTTTCCCCCGGGGAGCTGTCTCGCCCGGGATGGCAACGACGGCGAGTGGATCGTCAGGGAAGCACCGGTACATGTCGTGTTCCCCAATGCCAATGTCGAACGCGGCGCCAGGGCACTATTGCTGGCCCGCCCTCTGGCTTCAGAGTATCCTGGCACACAATGATCCCATCAGATGGGCGCGTATCGGGCGGGCCTGTTAACATGCGCCGCCAAACACCTCGGGCCGCCAGAGTAAACACGGCCTGTCGCATGATTTCATACCACCAATGACAACATTCAGGAGAGTGCCTTGGCCGACGCCTCCATTCCGCTGATCGTCAGCGACATTCACAAGCGCTTTGGCGACAATGAAGTGCTCAAGGGCATTTCGCTGGAAGCCAGAAAGGGCGACGTCATCACCCTGATCGGCGCCTCCGGCTCTGGCAAGAGCACCTTCCTGCGCTGCATGAATCTGCTTGAACGCCCTGACAGTGGCGACATCATCGTTCACGGCGAGCCCATCAGCTTTCGTCAGACCCGTCACGGTCGCGAACCTGCCGACCGAAGTCAGCTCGAGCGGATTCGCACAAGGCTGTCGATGGTCTTTCAGAGTTTCAATCTCTGGGCGCACATGACGCTGATTGCCAACGTCATCGAAGCCCCTGTTTACGTTCGCGGCATTCCAAAGGCCCGGGCAACGGAACAGGGCATGGCGCTTCTCGAGCGCGTCGGGCTTGCCGACCGGGCGCATTACTACCCGGCGCAGCTCTCCGGCGGCCAGCAGCAGCGCGGCGCGATTGCCAGAGCACTGGCCATGGAGCCGGAGGTCATGCTCTTTGACGAGCCGACCTCGGCGCTCGACCCGGAACTGGTGGGCGATGTGCTCAAGGTCATGCGGGAACTGGCTGACGAGGGCCGCACCATGATCGTGGTCACCCATGAGATGGATTTTGCCCGCGACGTCTCCAACCAGGTGGTTTATCTGCATCAGGGTATGGTCGAGGAACAGGGCCACCCCTCCGAGGTGCTGAATCACCCGAGTTCGTCACGCCTGCAACAGTTTCTCGCACCGCGCGGGCGTTAATCTCAAGGAGACTGCCATGATCGATTTTCAGGGCTATGGACCCCGTCTTCTGGAGGGCGCCCTGCTGACCCTTGAGCTGGCGGTACTCTCGCTGCTCGTGGCGGTCGTGCTGGGGCTTGTGACCGCCAGTGCCCGCATGTCACGCCTGGCCATCCTGCGCCTGCCTGCCATCATCTACACCGTGATCATCCGCGGCGTGCCCGACCTGGTGCTGATGCTTTTGCTGTTTTATGGCGCCCAGATCGGCATCAATCAGGCTACCGATCTGATCTATGAGCGCTGGGGCTGGGACATCTTCATCAATGTTGACCCCTTTGTGGCTGGTGTCATCACCATCGGACTGATCTTTGGCGCCTACATGGCCGAAACCTTTCGAGGCGCCTTTATGGCGGTTGATCAGGGCCAGGTCGAGGCGGCCGAATCCCTTGGCATGAGTTCATGGCTACTGTTTCGGCGCATTCGCTTTCCCCTGATGATGCGCCACGCCCTGCCCGGGCTTGGCAATAACTGGATGGTGCTTTTAAAGACCACCGCGCTGGTGTCGATCATCGGGCTGTCCGACATGGTACGCGTGGCGGCAGAGGCCACTCGCGCCACTCATCAGACGTTTTTGTTCATGATTCCGGTGGCACTGGGCTATCTGGCCATCACGTCACTGTCGGAAATCGTCATGCAGTGGATGAAAAAACGCTATAACGCCGGCTTCGAGGAGGCACCATAATGCAGGAGCTTCTTCAGTCGATCGCCCCCTGGCTCAGCGACAACGCCATCTTTACACCGTCGACGATTGCCCAGTACTGGGGCGGCTTCGTCAATACCGTCCAGCTGGTCTTCATCTCGCTGGTGATCGGTCTGTTTCTGGCCGTACCGCTGGCCATTGGCCGCGCCAGCCCGATCTGGCTGCTACGCAAGGGCATCTGGCTCTATACCTGGATCTTTCGCGGCACGCCGCTTCTGATTCAGCTCTATATTGCCTATTACGGCCTGGCCTTCATCCCAGGCGTGCAGGACAGTCTGATATGGCCCTTGATCAAGGACCCGCTCTACCCCGCCCTGTTGGCGTTTACGCTCAATACGGCCGCCTATACCACCGAGATCTTTTACGGGGCCATCAAGGCCATGCCTCGAGGCGAGCTTGAAGCCGCTCGCGCCTACGGCATGTCCCCCATGCTGGCCTACCGACGCATCATTCTGCCCAGCGCCCTGCGCCGTGCCCTGCCGGCCTATGGCAACGAAGTCATCTTCATGCTGCATGCCAGCGCGATTGCAAGCGTCGTGACCATTGCCGACCTCACCGGTGTGGCCTACAACATCTATTCGCGGTACTACGCGCCCTTTTCAGCGTTCATCTTTGTGGCGCTGTGCTACATGGTGCTGAGCTTTTCCATTCAGGGCGGTTTCAGGCTGCTGGAAAAACGCATGCTGGCACACCTGAAGCCGCGCTGACACACCCCTGACATCATCATGATCTCCCTTACATGCCGTTACAGCACTTGCATCCGGCAGGGAGATCATGGTGATAATCCAGCGTCGACCCGGGTCACCGGGCGGTCCTTTTAAAAAGAGAGACAATGATGAAAAGACTACTGACGGTTTCCCTGCTGGGAGCGGCAATGGCTGCCGGCTCGGCACAGGCGCGTGACTATGATACGGTCCGGATCGGTGTGGATATTCCATATGTGCCGATGGAATACCGTACGCCTTCCGGTGAGCTGGCAGGTTTTGATATCGAGCTGGGCAACGCCCTGTGCAAGCAGGCCGAACTGAAGTGTAACTGGGTCGAACAGGGCTGGGACGGCATCATTCCGGGTCTGATGTCGCGCAAGTTTGACGCCATCATGTCGTCGATGACCATCAACGACGAGCGCCGTCAGCAGGTGCTCTTCTCTGATCCCTATCTGGTACCGCCGTCTGCCTGGTTTGCCCCCACCTCAACGTCACTGGCCGGAGTGGAGTCCAGCGATCTCAAGGACAAAAACATCGGGGTACAGCGCGGAACCGTGCAGGACAGCTACGTGACCGACAAGTTTGGGGATGTCGCCAACATTCAGCGCTATGCCAGCGCTGATGATGTCGCCGTCGACATGGAAACCGGTCGTCTGGATATCGCCTTTCTGGACTACCCCACCGGTCAGGCCGCACTGCTCAAGGGCGGCAAGTACAAGACCATGGGCGAGCTGATGACCGAGCCCAAGGAGTACTTCGGTGATGGCTTCGGGATCGCCTTTCGCCAGCGCGACAAGGATCTTGCCGAAACATTCAACAAGGCTCTGGCCACGTTGAAATCCAACGGCACCTACGACGAGATTCACGACAAGTACTTCAACGAAGACGGCACCAACGCCCCACAAGCCGGCGACTGAGCCACGAGATAGCGCCCGTCGTTATCCGCTGCATGAAAAAAGCCCCGTCATTGACGGGGCTTTTGGTTATCAGCAGGCAGGCCGGAAAATGATCAGGCCGGCACGCCGTTAAGCTCAACACCTCTGGTGCCGGGCTCTGCCGGCTCATCAACGGCAAAGATACCGCCGGAGAGCCTGCGTACTCGCTTGAGAAACAGCGCCAGTGCCAGAGCCGTCCCCAGCGCAGCCACGATGTAGGCCACGGTCAGGGGCAGTCCAAACCCGATCGGCGCCCAGGCGATGTAGGTGAAGGTGGCCATGGTCATGAACAGCGCCGGCAACAGCGTCATCCAGTAGGCCTTTTTGGCCAGAATCAGATACATGGTAGCAACCCACAGTGCGATGACCGCCGTGGTCTGGTTGGCCCAGGAGAAATAGCGCCACAGCAGTGTGAAGTCCATATGGGTCAGACCATAGGAGATCACGAACAGGGGCGCGGCCACCATGATGCGCTTCATCATCGGCCGCTGGCCGATGTGGAGGTAGTCGGCAATGATCATGCGCGCACTGCGAAACGCGGTGTCGCCCGAAGTGATCGGCAGCACAATGACCCCCAGTACGGCCAGCGTTCCGCCTACCGCGCCCAGCAGATTGACCGACACGCTCTGTACCACGGCTGCCGGACCGCCCTGCGCCAGTACCTGAGAAAGGCTGTTGTCGCCGTGGAACAGGCTCATGGCCGCCGCCGCCCAGATCATCGCGATCACGCCTTCGGTAATCATCATGCCGTAAAAGATCTTGCGACCGTTGTTCTCGTTACCGGTGGTGCGCGAAATGATCGGGGTCTGAGTGGCATGAAAGCCCGACAGTGCGCCGCACGAAATGGTCAAAAACAGCAGCGGGAAGATCGGTGCGCCATCCGGATGCATGTTGGAGAAATTGAGTTCCGGAATCGGGGCACCACGTACGATCATCATGATGCCGATGCCGGCAGCACTAAACAGCAACAGTGCGCCAAACCAGGGGTAGATGCGCCCAATGATCTTGTCGATGGGCAGCACCGTGGCCAGCAGGTAATAGGCGAAGATGGCCAGGGTAATGATGGTCAGCGATACCGGCATCATGTTGGCCAGAAGGGTCGCCGGCGCCGTGACGAACACGGTCGCCACCAGCAAAAGCAGCAGCAGCGCAAAGAAATTCACCACATGCTTCATGATTCGGCCCAGGAACTTGCCGGCCAGCTGAGGCAGGTGCGCACCGTGGTTGCGAATCGAGATCATGCCGGTGAGATAGTCATGCACGGCACCTGCAAAGATGCAGCCGGCGACGATCCAGATAAAGGCGACCGGGCCATACAGCGCGCCAAGAATCGGCCCGAAAATGGGGCCAACGCCGGCAATGTTTAAAAGCTGGATCAGTGCGTTGCGCTTGGTGCCCATGGGCAGATAGTCAACATCATCGCGCAGGGTATGTGCCGGGGTAGGACGGCGGTGATTGGATTCGAAAACACGTTCCACGAACTTGCCGTAGGTGAAATACCCCACTACCAGCAGCACGATTCCTGCCAGAAAGGTCACCATATCAATATTCTCCTTGACCCTTGCGTACGTCAGGGTTCGGATCGACACGATCCGGTCGCCGCCGCCAGGGTTACTGTGAGGTTTTTGTAACCCGCAGAGCTTATTCACACGCAGGAGGCGTCAACAGATGGACCTTGGTTCTATAGACCAAGGTCCTGGCCCCTGAAACATGAACTCCTGTGGCTGTTATTTGCCTGAAGTGATCGCCAGCCCCCTGACATATTGCCAGGGGGCATTGATCGACAAGACGCGGTGAAGAGGGAGCAGAGAGAGGGTCAGATGGCGGGAGACGTCAGAATACGCCGCAGCCAGACGCCACATTCATCAATGGCCTGATCGGCCTGAAGGTGCTGACCGAGCCGTCGAACAAAGGCATGAATCATGCCGTAATAGTGACTGTGGCGCGTCAGTACACCCTGCTCGGCCAGCAGTTCGGCATAGCGCACGCCCTCATCACAGACCGGATCGAACTCGGCGGTCATGACCAGCGCCGGCGGCAGATCCGCCAGATCCTGACGCTCAAGCAGCGTATTGAAGGGATGAGTACGCGATGCCTCATCAGGCAGATACTGCTGGATATACCAGTCGCGAGCCTCACGGGTGAAACCATAGCCATGGGCATTGCGCGTGAGCGACGCAAGCCCGTCATGTCGAAAGTCCAGCATCGGATAAAGCAGACACTGCCCGCAAAGCGCCGGGCCGCCTTCATCGCGTACTCGCAGCGCGGTCAGCGCTGCCAGCAGTGCGCCGGCACTGTCACCAGCCAGCGCCAGACGCTGCGCATCTCCACCGAAGCTTCCAGCATGGCGGCCGATATAACGCACGGCGGCCAGCGCATCGTCCGGCGCCGCCGGAAATGGATGTTCCGGCGCCAGGCGATAGTCAACAAAGGCCACAATGGTTTTTGAAGCGCGACACAGCGCGCGGCAGATCACGTCATAGGTGGCAAGCGAGCCGGTCACGAAGCCGCCACCGTGAAAGAACACCGTCACCGGTCGCGGCCCGCTCGAGCCGTGTACAAAGGGGTAATAAAGTCGCAGTGTCATGGGGCCTGCAGGGCCCTGAATGGCAAGGTCCCTGATTTCGGCCACCGGATAGGCCAGCGGCGGACGCTGAAGCTTCAGGTTGGCCTGATCGGCGACGGCACGACGCTGGGCAGCACTCATGGCACTGATATCCGGCGCCCGTTCGGCCGCCTCCTGTAGCCAGCGTTCAAACTGCGAATCCAGTGGCATATTCTCTCCCATAGCGTAGCTGCAAGCACTCAGCGTAACCTGAATGGAGCCGCGCGTCGCGATGACGCACAATGGATGATCTATTCACCACCATCATGGTCGTGAACACGGACTCATTTTTGTTAACGGTTGCTCATGAACACACGTGCCCTTGTCACCCTACCCGCCCTTGTGACCACCCTGCTGCTGGCCGGCTGCGATCGCACACCGGAAATTGAACTGGCACAGGGAGAAGCGCAGGGGACGACCTACCACATCAAGTGGTGGGGAGAGGATGTCCCTGCCCACGGTGACATCGAAGCGGACCTGACCCGAGTGCTCACGAAGATCGATGAGGACATTTCGACCTATCGGGATGACTCCTGGATTTCACGTTTTAATGCCAGTCGCACTACCAACTGGCAGACCGCGCCTGCCGGAGTCATCCATCTGCTGCAGATCGCACGCAGGGTTCATGACCAGTCGCAGGGCTGCTACGACCCGACGGTCGCGCCGCTGTTTGCCCTGTGGGGCTTTCAGGATGAGCACTTTCAGGTGCCCTCCGACAAGGCCATCCATGAGGCGATGACCCATGTCGGCCTTGAACATCTCGAGATCGATGAAAGCGCCGGAAAGGTTCGCAAGACGATCCCTGAGCTTTCCATCGATCTCTCTTCGATGGGGGAGGGTTACAGCGTCGATCAAATCGCCGCGATGCTGGAATCCCACGGCATTCATGATTATCTGGCAGAGCTGGGCGGCGACATGCGCATTCGTGGCGCCAAGCCCGACGACGAGCCGTGGCGAGTCGGTATCGAAACGCCCAGTCCGGGCGAGCGTCGTGCCGGCAACATCGTCACCGTCAACGACCGCAGCGGGTTGTCCATTAACACATCAGGCACCTACCGCCGCTACTTCGACGACAGCGGCCATGCCTACGGCCACATTATTGACCCGCGAAGCGGCGCGCCCGCCACCCATGATCTGGTCTCGACCACCGTCTTTGGTCATGAGGCCGCCGTCAGTGACGCCTGGGCGACCACCATGCTCTGTCTGGGGCGTAAACAGGGTACGGAGGTGGCCGACCGGGAGGGATTACCGGTTTATCTCATCGAACGCCACGGCGACCACGACTTTAGCGACAGTCGCACCAGGGCCCTCAAGGAGACGAAGCGGCTGACGCTCAAATAAGGACTCGACAGGTGAAGACCCGGCCGCAGGACAGGGCGGCCGGTAATCTCCCCGACCGACCCGTCCTCAACGACTATTGCGCCAGGTGATCCCTGGCACTGGTCGCCCGAGATGCAGGAGCGAGCCCCTCACGCATGAAATTGACGATCCAGTGCGCCATGACATGGTCATCGACCGGCGCACTGAGCGAGGCCATGCCCTCACGGCGGCGTCTGTCCGGCATCATCCCCTCCTTGGCGGCCATCAAATCAGCGCTGCACGCCTTCGAAAACTCGGGATGGCCCTGAACGCTCATGGCATGAGGGCCGTATTGAAGCAGGTAATAGGGACAAAATGGACTTTCGGCCAGCACTTCGGCGCCTTTCGGCAGGGCCAGTATCTGGTCCTGATGGCTGACAATCAGGTCCAGCCCCGCCTGCCAGGGCGTCATCCATGACCTGTGTCCCACCACGGTATTGAACGACACTCCCACGCCCCAGCCACGATCGCTTTTCCCCACACGTCCGCCGAGCGCCTGCGCCATGGCCTGATGGCCAAAGCAGATCCCCACGAGTGGCCGATCTTCAAGGTGAAGACGGCGAATCAGCGTCAAAAGCGGCTCTATCCAGGCATGATCCTCGTAGACGCCAGCCTTGCTACCGGAGATCAGCCAGGCATCCGCCGCGTCGAGATCAGCAGGCAGCTCGCCATCGTGAATACGCCAGGTCACAAACTCGAGGGTGGGGTCTACCGCCTGCAAAAGCCCCGAGTACAGGGCCGGATAATTGCCATGCACTCGGGCCACATGGGCGGCCAGATCATCACACTGCAGCAGACCGACTTTCATGCGTTATCAACCCCTTTCCTGTCATCAGACTCTTTTATCAAGCCCGGTTACCCAATCCGATTATTGAACATCATTTCAGCGTCGCCTCGGCGCTGGCAATGGCATCGAACTCTTCCTCCGGGGCCTGCGCCACCAGCCGTTTGCGGCTGTAAAAACCAAACCAGGCCAGCATTAGAGCGTAGAAAAGTCCCGCCCAGAGCGCGGCCTGCAGGCTAACCACGAAGGTCGAGATAAAGGCAATGATGGAAAGCCCCAGCGCCAGCCCGGAGGTCCATCGACCACCCGGCGTCCGGTAGGGCCGTTCGAGGTCAGGTTCACGGGTGCGCAACAGCCAGTGCGACAGCGTCATCATGGCATACGAGATGGTGGCGCCGAACACCGCCATGGTAATCATGAGATCGCCCTGCCCGGTCAGCGACAGCAAAAAACCGATGATGCCGGGCACCACAAGTGCCGGCACCGGTGCCCCGCGACGACTGGTAATCGACAGTATCCGGGGAATATAGCCGGCCCGTGACAGGGCAAACACCTGGCGTGAATAACCAAAGATGATCGAGAAAAACGAGGCAATCAGCCCGAACAGGCCAACCAGATTCACAAAGCTTGCCGCCCAGCTGCCAAGCCCATACACGGCGTTGAGCGCATCCACCAGCGGCGCCGCCGAGGTGCTCATGGCCTGAGCCCCGGCACCACCCGGGGCCAGCAGCAGCATGCAAAAGGCGAAGACCAGCAGCACGGCCATGGCGGCAATGATGCCGCGCGGCATGTCACGCCCGGGATGGCGCGACTCCTCGGCAGCCAGCGGGACACCCTCGACCGCCAGAAACAGCCACATGGCAAAGGGGATCGCCCCCCAGATGCCCAGATAGCCGTTGGGCAGAAAAGCCGAGGCGCCTGCGGCATCGCCGGGAGCGATATCGAAAAGCCGCGCGCTGTCAAAGTGCGGCAGCATGCCGACAATGAACACGATGATGGCAATCACGGCCAGCGCTGTTACGCCCATCATGATCCGCAGCGCTTCACCGGCCCCCCAAAGATGCAGCCCGACAAAGACGATATAGAAGGCGGCATAGACCAGCGGCCCATCGAGCCCGATCAATGAGTTGACATAGCCGCCGATGAAGATGGCAATGGCCGCCGGGGCAATGGCGTATTCCAGCAGGATGGCCGTACCGGTGATATAGCCACCCCAGGGCCCCATGGCCCGACGGGCAAAGCTGTAGCCGCCGCCGGCGGTCGGTAGCGACGAGGAGAGCTCCGCCAGCGACAGCACCATGGCGGTGTACATGATGGCCATCAGGATCGTGGCGACCAGCATGCCGCCAAAGCCGCCCACGCCGATGCCCAGATTCCAGCCGGCAAAATCACCGGAGATCACATAGGAGACCCCCAGCGTTGCCAGCAGCACCCAGCCGGCGGCCCCCTTTTTCAGCTGGCGCTTTTGCAGATAGTCGTCTGTCACGGCGTCATGACGAACGCCGCTATCATGCTTCGTATCCTGTGTCATGATGACACCTCGCGATTGTTGTTATTGGTCGCTTTGTGTTGGGCCGCCTTGAGACGGCCCATCCCCGGACACGAATCAAGCGTGAACCCGGCATCTTGTCATCATGCCTTGCATGAACGGATCAGGCGAGAGGCATTCGTCCTGCGAAAGCTTATTGAGCCTTTCTGGATACCCTGTCGTCGTGCTCGGTAATCCAGCGCTTTAGCAGATCAATGTCCCTTTGCTGGCCAGTACCGATGTCGACAGCCCCCCAATCAGTGATATCGCGCAACGGGCTCCCGAGAACATTCCCTCTCTTTCTGTTGGATCAATGTGACGGTATTTACGTCACGATGTCATGACGACGGGGCAGATCCGGACCGCGCTGCTGGCAGGTATGCGCGGCTGCCCGCATGGCAAACTCGACCATGTCACGACGCTGATCCTGCGTCAGCTGGCCGGGGCCTTCGGGCGTGGCCAGCTTCTGCTCATCAAGCCATGCCAGAAGGGCCGCCATGAAACTGTCACCGGCGCCCACGGTGTCCGTGACCCGGATCGCTTCGGGAGAGAACGACTCGCTGCCATCCTTCGTGAAAAGCGTCACGCCCTCTTCCCCACGGGTCATGATCACCATCGGGCAGCGATCACTCAGCCAGCCGCGGATAACCTCTTCCGGTGCCCTGTCGGGATAGAGCGCATCAAGGTCCTCATCGCTGATCTTGATCAGGTGCGCATGACCGGCAAAGGTATCGATACGCTCACGCCAGCGCGCCACATCAGGCTCGACCTTTAGACGAATATTGGGGTCCAGCGAGATCAGGCAGCGATCCCGCTCACGCGCGACCAGCGTCTCCAGCGTTTCACTGGTCGGTGACACGGCCAGCGCATAGGAGCCGACGTGGATGGCATGCACGGTTTCGAGGCTGGCCGGCAGATGTGACGGTTCCAGCATGCGATCGGCGCCACACTGGTTATAGAAGACGTAGCGCGGCGATCCGTTTTCATCGAGCGTGACCATGGCAAGCGTCGTGGCACTGCCGGGAATCTCGGTCATGAAGTCGGTATTGACCGACTCGCTGGCGAGTACCGCGCGCAGGCGCTCACCCAGCGCATCACCGGCCAGCCCGGTAAAAAATGCCGATTGCCGCTCAAGGCGCGAAAGTCCGATGGCCACATTCATGGGCGAGCCGCCGGCCACCGCCGTAAACGACAGCGATGAAGCGTCCGGAGCAATCTGCCCCTCATCGGAAAAGAAATCAAAAAGGGCCTCACCGCAGACCAGAAACATCGAATGCCTCCACAACCGTTCGCAAAAGGGGCAAGCTTAACGCACGCAAGCCTGAACGTCGTGCCTGCCCCTTTTCGATCATATGATCAGTGTCGGTCGTCGGCGACCCTGATCTGCAGTTTGACGTCGGTAGGGCGTGCCTCAACGGCGCGATCAAAGGCCGCCACGCTCTGTTCGAAGTCAAAGGTTTCAACGATCAACGGCTTGAGATCCACCTTGCCGGAGGCGATCAGCTCGATGGCACGGTCGTAGACGTTGGCATAGCGAAACACGGTCTCGATGCGGACTTCCTTCGTCTGGGCGAGCACCACATCGAGACTGACCTTCTCGACCGGCATGCCGACCAGCACCATGGCGCCACCCGGGCGCACGCAGGCCAGCGCATCGTCATACACCCGCGCACTGCCGCTGGCCTCGAACACCACATCGGCGCCCCAGCCCTCACCGGCAAGTTCAGCCACGCGCTCGGTCAGCGACTCGCGCGCGACGTTGACAGGAATCAGCCCCTCATAGCCAGCCGCGATATCGAGCTTGTCGTCGACCACATCAGAAATCACCACCCGGCTGGCGCCCGATGCGAGCGCTGCCAGCGCCACCATCAGTCCGATCGGACCACAGCCGGTCACCACGCAGGTATCTCCTGGCTGAAGCTTCGCCTTGACCACCGCCTGCATGCCCACTGCAAACGGCTCGACCATGGCGCCTTCGGCAAAGGAGACACTGTCCGGCAGCTTGAAGGTAAAGGCCGCCGGATGGATGACCTCGGGCGTGAGACAGCCATGTACCGGTGGCGTGGCCCAGAAGCGCACGGCCGGATCGACGTTGTACATCCCAAGCTTCGAGGCGCGTGATGTCGGATCGGGAATGCCAGGCTCCATGCAGACCCGGTCACCAGGGGAGAGCGTGGTCACATTGGCGCCAACTTCGGTGACGGTCCCGGCACCCTCGTGACCCAGCACCATGGGCGCTTCAACCACAAAGGGACCAATGCGCCCGTGGGTGTAATAGTGAATATCGCTGCCGCAGATGCCCACGGTGTGCATGCTGATGCGCACCTCGTCCGGGCCGACCTCATCGGGCAGTTCGATCTCACGCAGGGCCAGCTCGTTTTGACGCTCAAGTACCAGTGCCCTTGCCTTCATGTTATGACCTCCCTAAAGCGTTAGTGAACTGCCCTGCAGTGTCAGTGACAGAGCACGTCAGCGCGCTACCACCATGGTCTTACAAAAACCGTTTCATCCTGTCCCGGGCTCCAGCTGGAAGGGATAGATCGATCCCAGTTTCAGTAGAGTGGTCAATTCATCCAGCGCCGCCAGCGACTCATGCGCCAGTTGCGGGTCGGCGAGATCCTCGAGTGTCAGACGATCCCGATAATGACGCTCAACCCAGGCCGTGAGGTCCTGATAAAGGGCATCGTCGAGCATGACCTGCCCGCTCATGGCCTGACGCTCGGCCTCATTGAGCACCACGCGCAGGCGCAGACAGGCCGGGCCACCGCCGTTGCGCATGCTCTGTTTGACGTCGCGTACCACGACCTCGCTGATCGGGTTATTACCGCCGAGCAGCAGGTTCTGGATCGTCATCCAGACCGATTCATCGCTTTCACACTCCCCGGGTACGACCAGGGTCATGCTGCCGTCCTCCCGACTCAGAAGCTGGGAGTTGAACAGATAGCTCGCCACTGCCGCCTCGAGCGTGACGGCCTCTTCAGGCACCCGAACCGGAATCAGGGGCTGGCCCTCGGCGCGCGCGGCCAGACGGTCCCGCAGTGCCTCCAGCACCGCTCGCTCATCGAAAAAGGCACGTTCGTGATAGAGCAGTACCGGCCCGTTGCCGACACAGATCACATCATTGTGAAAAACGCCGGCATCGATGGCCTCGGGATGTTGCTGCGCGAAGACGGTCTGCTGATCGCTCAGGCCATGCTGGCGCGCCAGTGCCCGGCAGGCTCTGAGGGTCTGACGCGGACGATGATGTTTCGGGGCTGCCAGGGTATCCGGCGCCGGATCACCATGCACGAACAGATGCACCCCGGGCCCGCCATGATGGGCACACAGCCTCGTATGGTTGGCCGCACCCTCGTCGGAAAACCAGGGGGTGGACGGCAGCGCGGAGTGATGGGCAAAGTGTCGCTCGTCACGAAAGATCGCCTGAAGGGTTCGCGCGGTCTGCGACGCCTCGATCGAGCGATGCAGCGCCGACTGCATGTTGGCGGGCGTGATGTGTACGCGTGAATCCAGCGTGTCGCGCGAAGGCGTGATGGTGGCGGCGTTGGCCGTCCACATGGCGGCCGCCGAGCAGGCGGCATATAAAAGCTCGGGCGCCTCGCTTCCTACCCGGGGGAGCACATCTTCTGGCGCGCCGCGATAGCCAAGACGATGCAGCAATCCCATATCAGGACGCTGCTGCGGTGGCAGCACGGCCTGAGGAAAGCCGGCATCGGCGGAGGCCTTCATCTTTTCAAGCCCCTGCAGTGCCGCCTCACGTGGATTGGAGATCAGCCCGGCATGGCGTTTCGAGGCCAGATTACCCTGTGCCAGTCCTGCATAGTTGTGCGTCGGTCCGACCAGACCATCAAAGTTGATCTCAAGCGTCTTGTCCATGTCGCCTCTACCTCATGTTGCCTGTTCGCCGTCGACACGGGCCAGGGTGATTCCGGGTGGCAATTGATCCGGCAGCACCAGCGTATCGCTTTCCATGGACGCGACCGGCCAGGCGCAGTAATCCGCCGCATACCAGGCGCTGGGGCGATGATTGCCGCTGGCGCCCACACCGCCAAAGGGCGCATCACTGGCCGCCCCGGTGGTCTGGCGGTTCCAGTTGACCACTCCGGCCCGAATGCGAAGCACGAAGTCTTCCCAGATCGCTGCGGTACCGCCCACGAGTCCGGCAGCCAGGCCAAAGCGCGTGTTGTTGGCCTCTTCGATGGCCTCCTCCCAGCCTTGATAACGGTATACCTTCAAAAGCGGTCCGAAATATTCCTCGTCCGGCACGTCAATACCGGTCACATCGATCAGCCCCGGAGACAGCAGACTGGTACCCTCTTTCACCGGCGCCATGCGTGATAGCACTCGTGCCCCCATCGCCTCGAGCTGCTGCTGGGCATCGAGCATTCGGTGCGCGGCATTGGGCGATACCAGACCGCTATAAAACGGCTCCTGCTCGCCGTGACCGTCCAGCCCGTCAAACTGCGGCCCTACCACCAGAGTGGCCAGGCTCGAGCGAAGGGCCTCGATCAAACGGTTACCCTCGGCCCCGACCGGCACCAGCAGGCGTCGCGCGCAGGTACAGCGCTGGCCACCCGAGAGATAGGCCGACTGAATGATGGTCAATACCGTCGCCTCGAGGTCCTCCGGCACGTCATGCACCAGCAGCGGATTGTTACCGCCCAGCTCCAGCGCCAGCAGGGTATCGAGCCGCCCTCCCATGCCTTCATGCAGACGTCTGCCGGTTCCCTCACTGCCGGTAAAGAGCAGCCCGTCGATACCGTCGTGACCGGCCAGCGCCTGACCGGTCTCGACACCGCCCTGCACCAGATTGATCACACCGGGCGGCAGTCCCGCCTCCTGCCAGCAGGAGAGCACCAGATCAGCGGTGGCCGGCGTCAGCTCGCTCGGTTTGAAGACCACCGTATTGCCGGCCAGAAGTGCCGGCACGATATGGCCGTTGGGCAGGTGACCGGGGAAGTTGTAGGGGCCAAATACGGCCATGACGCCGTGGGGGCGATGGCGCACTACAGCGCGTACTCCCGCGTTTTCACGTACGCGCGTGGGCGTGCGTTCATGCCAGGCAGCAATGGAGATCGCGATCTTGCCAATCATGGCCTGAACTTCGGTACCGGCCTCCCACCGTGGCTTGCCGGTCTCCCGGGCGATGGTATCGGCCAGGGCGCTGCGGTGATGCTCCAGACGCTCGCGAAAGGCTTCCAGCAATGTGATGCGCGCCTCAAGCGGCTGGCGTGCCCAGTCGGGAAAGGCCTGGCGCGCAGCCTCGATGGCGCGCGCCACCTGCCCCGCGCTGGCACCTCGCCCCTGCCAGAGTCGCTCACCGCTGACCGGGTCATGCTTGTCAAACGCCTCGCCCTCGCCCGGGGTCCATTGACCGTCCACCAACAGCTGCTGCGTGATCTCGATACTCATCTCATCCTCCATGAACATGGCGCGCTCAGGTGGCCAGCAGCCTGAGCGTCTCTCCCTCTTCAACGTTCAGACGCTTCGCCTCTTCTGGCGTCAGGGCAATCACACCCTCCTGCGGGCCACGCCCGACCCAGCCGGCACGAAAGTCCGCAGCCGCCCCGGTCGTGGCTGCAAGCCACCCCGGTCGCTCCTCCGTCGACAGCGCCGTCTCGATGCTGACACGGGCCGTCAGGCTGTCACGGATCGAGCGCACATCATCAATGTAGGCTTCAACGGTCGGGCCGCCGTCAAAGATGTCGATGTAGCCCTCAAAGCGCAGGCCGTCACGATTGAGCATGGCCAGCGCCGGGCGGGTCTGGGTATGTACCTGGCCAATACAGGCCCGGGCACTCGGCGGCAGAAAGGAGGTGCAGATCGGATGGCGCGGCATCATCTCGCCGATGAAGCCTTTCTCTCCCATGCCGGTGAGATGATCGGCGCGCTGAAATTCAATGGGCAGAAACTTCTGGCCCAGTGCCTCCCAGAATGGACTTTTACCGTCGTCGTCAAAGCGACCACGCATTTCAGCCAGCACCCGGCCCGGGAAGCGTTCACGAAAGCCGGCCATGAACAGCCATCGCGCCCGCGACAAAAGCGTGCCGTTGCGCATCGGTCGCTGCGCCTCACCGCGCCACCGCTTTCGCAGATAGAGCGAACACACCTCGGCAGAACCGGTGTGGTCGGAGCACAGAAACAGCGTATCCAGCGTTCGATGCAGCTCGAGATGGCTGGACGAGTGCGCCAGCTGACCGATGCGATAGTGATAAAACGGCGCGTCAAGCCCGACGCGTGCCTCGATCGCGCAGCAGCCGGCCAGACGATCGGCGCTGTCCAGCGGTTGGCGATCATCCTCAAGCACGAAAAAGTAAAGCGCGGCCTCATTGATGCCCTCGCCTGCCTCCTGAGTGCGCTGAAAGCTCTCGCGGGCGTGGGCAATCTTGTCGATCAGAAAGTCGCGACTGTCCGGCAATGAGGTAAAGCCGGGGCCGGTTTCAACGGCGATCGCCTGCAGGGCATCGATGTCGCCTTCCTCGATGGGGCGAATCAGCATGGACGTCCCTCCGAATCACTTGTTTGACCAAAGGGAATCACCAGCACCGGCTCGTCGGCCTCGACTGAAAGACGACGTGCGCTGTTGGCATCCATGACGCACTGCCCATGCTCGTTGATGGCGGCTGTCACCACACAGGTTCTGAAATCGCCCAGCCGTTGCGGGGTGATCAGCATGGTCCCCGGACAGGCATTTTCTGGCATCGTCTCGGCGATCTGTGCGGGCAGCCACTGACCGTGTGGTAGATGGTCGCGCGAGGCTTCCAGCAGCGGGCCGCCATCAAGCAGATCAACGTGGCGCGACAGGCGAAATCCCTCCCGCTGCCAGGCCCTCACTGCCTCGAGATGATTGTCGCCGGCACGTCCGATGGCCTCGCGGGCCTGGTCATCCAGCAGGGGTAAATAAAGCGGAAATGGCGGCATGACTTCACCGATAAAACTTCTCGACCCCAGGCTGGCCGCTCGATGAATCTCGTCGAAATCCCGCGAGAAGAAATGACGCCCGACACCATCCCAGAACGGGGTTCGCCCGGCCTCACGATAGCCGGAAAGGGCCACAAAAAGCGTCGGAGCAAAGCGTTCAGGAGACCGGACAATCAATGCCAGTCGAGCAGCGCGCAGCAGATGCCTGGCGCTGGCCGCCTGATCGTGATCGGTGGTGGCCAGCGCGCACAAAAGCGTGGCGTGAGACATCTCATGCGAAATGGAAAGGATATTGACTTCGCGGCGCACGTCGAGCTGCTGCGAGGCGTGAATCAGCGTTTCCTGACGATAGGTGTAATAGGCCTCCCGCCCCCCGGCCAGCGCCTTGATGGTGGCCGTGGCGATGACCTCCCCCGAATCGGTCTCCGCCACCAGCATGTACTGCTCATCCCCCGGGCGATCAATACCCGTCGACAGCGCCGCCTGACTCAGGGCCAGACGCGCCTTCAGACGCTCACGATCGGCAGGCAGATTGGTCAGGGCCGGACGCGCCATCATGGCCATGGCCATGATGGCGTCGAGATCGGCGGGGGTGGCACTGCGTACAATCAGTGACATGACAAAGCCCCCGTCAGCTGTTGGCCATCACCTTCGCCAGTGCACGGTCGAGACACGCCATGCCCTCATCGATGACCTCCATCTCGATGACCAGCGACGGTGCAAATCGCAGCACGTTGGGACCGGCCACCAGCATCATCAACCCCTCTTCGGTCGCCGCGGCCAGCACGTCACGGCCGCGCTCGCCAAAGGAGGGCTTGAATTCCGCCCCCAGCAGCAGGCCCAGACCACGAATATCACTGAAGCAGTCGTACTTCTCGTTGAGCCTTTGCAGATGCTCACGGAAACGCTGCGAGCGCGCCTCGACGCCCAGAAGCACTTCGGGCGAACTGATGGTTTCCACCGCTGCCAGAGCCACTGCGGACCCCAGCGGATTGCCGCCATAGGTTGAACCATGAGTCCCCACCACAAACACGCGGGCGATCTCGTCAGTGGTCATCATCGCCCCCATCGGGAAGCCGCCACCCAGCGCCTTGGCCGAGGTCAGGATGTCAGGGGTAATACCGTAATGCATGTAGGCGTAAAGATGACCGCTGCGCCCGACACCACACTGGACCTCGTCAAAGATCAGCAGCGCCCTGTGATCGTCACAGAGCTTGCGCAGCCCCTCGAGAAATTCGGGTGTCGCCGGTGTGACACCGCCCTCGCCCTGCATCGGCTCGACGATGACCGCACAGGTATCGTCATTGATCAGTTCGCGGGCGCTGTCGAGATCGTTGTAGGTACCGTGTTTGATACCGCCCGGCACCGGCCCGAATCCCTGGGAATACTTGGGCTGGCCGCCGACGCTGACGGTGAAGAAGGTACGCCCGTGAAAGGACTGTCGAAAGGAAACAATACGGTGCTTCTGCTCGCCGACCGTGTCATGGGCATAGCGACGCGCCAGCTTCAGAGCCGCCTCGTTGGCCTCGGCCCCGAGGAGCACAGGAACACCTTGTCGGCGAAGGTCTTCTCAACCAGCGTGCGGGCCAGCTTCAGGGCAGGCTCATTGGTATAGACATTGGAGAGGTGCCAGATCTTCTCGCTTTGCGTCTTCAGGGCTTCCATCAGCGCTGGATGGCGATGCCCCAGACCGTTGACGGCAATGCCCCCGGCGAAGTCGATGTATTCACGACCCTCCTGGTCCCACAGGCGGCTACCCTCACCGCGCACCGGTATCACCTTCTGGGGTGAATAGTTGGGCAGCATGTACTGATCAAAGGCTTCACGGGTGGGGGTCCAGCTCATGACAGGTCTCCGTTGACAAACACTTCCGGCGACAAGACGTCGCCAACAGGTATATCAGTATACGCAGAGGAGACCCTCAAAAGGCAGGGGGCAGACGTGATCCAGCGGGAAAAGCACCGCCACATTGGTAGTAGGGTCAGGGTGTGTGCATGACACCGCCTCGCACACGTACCTGCCAGTCTTCCCAGCGGCTCAGGCGACCGGAGTCACCGACAGACGCCTCCTGACCGCCCGCGGTACTGGTCCAGAGGTTGCTGCCGTTGAAACTATAGATGGGGATCAGATCACGGCGAGAAGTGGCCGCTTCAATGGTTTTATCGATGTTATCCAGAATCACCGGCATCTGCTGTGGCGCAGCCGCCCAGGAAAGCACCATGTGAAACTGGTTATAGGGCACATACTTGACGTAGTGAAGGCGCAGCTGCGCATCAGGCACTCCGAGTTCGCGCAGGGTCAGGTATTTGGCCAGGGCGAACTCTTCGCAGTCACCGCGCCCGATGCCGAGAAACTCGATGGGCGTGGCCCAATAGTCCTCCTGGCGCCAGACGTCGATATCGTCCACAAAATCCAGTCGATTGAAAAAGTCGTTGACCCCGGCCAGTTGCACGGGGACCGGCTGCCCCTGGAGTCGGGCCACCAGCGATCGCCATTGCTGCACTCGTTCAAGTCCCGGGCTGCCATAGTGGGCAGTGATGGCGGCAGGCACCGGCGTTGAGGCACTCGACAGCATTCCGGCCATCACCGGAATGGTGATCCCCAGCAGCGCTGTCAATCCCCATCGGCCCCATCGACACATCAGCAGACATTCCCGGTTCAGGTCATGTTTGTCTATCGGCCGATGCGTAAATCAATGAACCCCTGGATTCAATGGCACGGCCGGTGCCAGATACCCCTGATAGCCATCGGCACCGATCTCGGTAACCCTGGCACGCTGTGCCTCGGATTCAACCCGCGTCACGATCACCAGCGCTTCGATCTGGTGGGCTGCCATACACAGGCTGTGCAGAAACTCGTTGTCAACATCGTCACGTACAAAGAAGGTCTGATCGATCTTGACGTAGTCCGGCCGCAGTCTGGCAAGAATCGGCAGGGAGTTCAGGTCACGGGCAAACCGATCAATGCCGCCGCGCCCGCCGAGATGCCACGCCACGCGAAACAGCCGCTGTACGTTGTCGGTGTGGCGCAACACGCACTCTTCCGTCACTTCGATATCAAGACGGCGAGCCAGCGTGGGGTACATTTTCAGCCACTCGATCAGACCGTCGACCTCAGAATCACTTCCCACCAGATCCTGAGTCAGATTGACCGCCAGGCGGCTATCGAGGTCATGACCATGCTGGCTTAGCCAGTCCAGCACATAACGGTCCATCTGCGCGCCGATACCGAAATGACGTGCAATGGGAAGAAAGGTCGAGGCCAGATGCACCTCATCGCCCTCTCGGAGACGCATGAAAAGCTCTCGATGCAGCTCCTCACCATCGTTGAGCAGTACAGGCTGCGCGACGAAATTGGCAGCGTTGGCGGCCAGCGCACGGTCGATCACCATGCGCCATTCACCGCGGCTGCGCTCGTTGTGGGGCGCTTCCCGGGGTGCGGTGTACCAGCGCTGATCGGTTTCAATGGCCTCGCGCAGTGCGCTGTCTGCCTTGGACAGCATGGTGGCGCGTTGCAATCCCGGCTCACGCAATACGACCCCGGCGCGGGCATGATGTATGCGCGATTCATCCAGCGGGTTGATGTCCACGATATCGTCGATTCGATTCAGCAGCGTGAGCAAGAGCTCTTCGCGCCCGTCATCGCTGTCATCCGGTACGATCACGGCAAATTCTTCAGCCGAGAGCCTGGCGGCCTGAATGGGAGCGCCCTGCACGTTGATGCTCGAAAGGTAATCGCCGATGGCACGGATCGCGTTATCGCGCTGCTCAAATCCATTACGGCGATAGATTTCACTGAGGTGATCAATCCGCAGGATCATGAGGGCTCCGCTTTCGGGCGCCGCCAGCCATTCATCCAGAATACGGGTCAGATAGGCGCGATTGCCCAGCTTTGAGACCGCATCCTGCTCGGCCATGCGCTGCAGACGAATCACCTGAGCAGTCTGTGCCACGAACTGGTCACTGAGTCGTGCACTGAGCTGATTGACGGCCTCGGTGATGCCCTTGAGCTCACTAATGCGAGTGGACTCGATGGGGCCTGCATACCCTTCGATCTGCAGGGTTTCGATATAGCTGGAGAGACGGTGAAGAGGCGTCAGCAGATGACGAAAGCCCAGCGCGCACAGTCCCAGCGCCAAGAGCATGCCGACGACCAGCCAGAGCAGCAGTCGTGTACCCAGTGACCAGAGCTGGTCATAGGTTTCCGTATTGTCGGCCTCAAGTGACACGGTGCCCAGCGCCACCCAGCCGCCGGGAATGTCTCGCTGGGCACTGAGCTGTGGCAGCGCAATCAACCACTGAAACCAACCGGGGGCCCGGGTACTGGTTTCGCTTTCAATGACCATGGGCGAGGCAAGTGTCGGCGCCTCAAGCCTGAGCGCATTGATGAAGCCACCGTCGGCGGTCGCCTGCAGCAGTGTGCGCGCACTGGTCCAATCCTCGTCCGCGACAAAGCGCGCCAGCGTCAGACTCAGTCCCTGGGCAAGATTGGAAACCTCCATGCGCTGGCTTTCCACCAGCGACTGGCGTGTCTGGTGCACGTCAATGACGAACACGCCCAGCGAAAAGACCAGCAGTAGCCCGGCCACGCCCAGCACGAGGCGACGAAAGAGGCTCATGAACCGACTCCCTGTCCGGCAGCGCTCACCTCGAGCAACTCATCTCCATCAACATCGTCCAGATCAATGCGAATCTGAAGGGTATCCAGCAGGTTACCGGTCACGGCCAGTAACCGATATTGCGCGCGAATCAGGGCAAAACGCGCCTGTAGCTGATCCTGCTGGGCACTATAAAGCTCGGTTTCACTGTCCAGCACATCCAGCAGGGTGCGCCGGCCAATATCAAACTGCTTGCGATAATTGACCCGGGTCTGCTCACTGGCACTCATGTGCCGGGCCAGATAGGGCAACTGGCTGGTCACATAATCGCGGGCATTCCAGGCCAGGCGCAGCTCGTCACGGACTTCTCGCAGTGCGCGGTCACTGTCGTACTGCACCGCCTCCAGCGAGTGCTGACGCGCGCGCAGTTCCGCCGAATCGATGCCTCCGCGATACAGATTCCACGACATCACCAGACCGGCGTTCCAGTCATCGGAGTCACTGCCTTCAAAATCGTAATCCCGACTGGCCAGTCGACTGGCCTGAAAGCGCAGCTCAGGCAAAAAGTCTGCCCGCTCGGCCCCCACCTCATGACCGGCTGCCGTCACGGAATGACGGGCGGCCATCAGAATCGGGTTCTGCTCGTTGGCCATGGCCAGCGCCTGGTCAAGACCATCGGGCACGGGGGCAAGGTCGACCGCCTCCGGCAACGCCAGATCCCGGGGAGGCTCTCCCACCAGACGCACGAAGGAAGAGATGGCATCTTCGCGATTGTTGTAGGCGGCAATCAGACTGGACTGGGCCCGCGCCAGACGACCATCCACCTGGCTGGCGTCGGTGGCAGTACCGGCGCCCAGCTCGCTACGGCGACGGATATCGGCGGCAATGCGCTGATGGGTATCGACGTTACGCTCGGCCAGCTCAATCAGTCGCTGAGTCTGCAGCACATCCAGATAGGTCTCGACGGTGGCAAGCCCTACCCGATTGGCCGCCGCCGCCACCTCCCAGCGCTGATAATCAACCTGACTGTCGGCATTACGCACACGCTCAAGGGTACGGTTATTGTCCCAGATCAGCTGTGACAGCGTGATGGAACCACGGCGATAGCTGTGCGGATCGCTCGAGCGGTCGAGACCATTGACTTCACTTTCGTTGCTGCCACGCCCGGCACGCGCTTCCAGATCCACCGATGGCAGCCACGCGCCCCGCTGCGCGCGAGCATCGTCTCTGAACTGCTCATAGCGGGCAACTTCCGTGCGCGTTATGGGGTTTTCCATGATGGCCTGCGTCACGGCATCATCGAGCGACTGCGCCTGCGCGCCCCCTGCAAGTGAGAGCACCAAATACCCGGCCCACCCCTTTTTCATCATGAACCCCCTGATCCCTTTGTCTTTTTTTTGCGTGACCGCCATCAGCGTTCCCGCAGCGCGCCCTGCTGCGCTCTCAATATCGGCTTGAGCAGATACTGCAAAATGGTCTGATTTCCCGTAATGACATCCACGGTGGCCTGCATGCCGGGAATGATGGTCATGGCGTTATTGTCACGACCCAGATGATTCTGATCGGTCACGACCGTGACCTCGTAGAAACTGTTGCCCTTTTCATCCTGTACCGTATCCGGACTGATACGCTGAACAACGCCCTTGAGACCGCCATAGATGGTGAAGTCATAGGCTGAAAGCTTGACGGTGGCGGGCAGCCCCGGATGAATGAAGCCGATATCACGCGGCGGAATACGCACATCGATCTGCAGCTGATCATCGATGGGCACGATCTCCATGAGGCTTGCCCCGGGCTCGATCACGCCACCGATGGTATTGACGTTGATGGTGCGCACGCTGCCCTGCACCGGTGAGGTCACCAGCGTTCGATCCAGTCGATCCTGAAGGCTGGCACGTCCCTGCTGCTGACTCTCCAGGCGGCCTCGCGCCTCACTCAGGGCATCGGCACTGCGTACCCGGAACTGAGCGGCCAGATCACGCCGTCGGCTGATGGCTTCCTGCAGCTCGGACTGCTTGGAAGGAATCGACAGACGTGCCGACTCGAGTTCGCCGCGCAGGTCGTTGACCTGCCGCTGCTGCTCGAGCAGATCCACTCGGGAAACGACCCCTTCCTGCACCAGCGGTGAAGTAATCGCCAGCTGCTGACTGGCCAGCTGATAGCTGCGAGACAGACTTCCGACCCTGGCACGAAGCTCGCTGAGCTCCTGATTGCGCTGGGCAATCTGATCACGGGCCTGGTCCAGCTGGGTACGCAGCCCACCGATTCGCTCGCGATAGCCTTCCGTGGCCGTCTCTGCCAGCGCCGGATTGTTTGAGCGAAACGCGTCATCGAATTCAGGTGGGTTCGAGGTGATGACCACCTGATCCTGCCAATTATCGACAGAAGCATCGATGCTGACCGAGGCAAGCTCGGCCTGATACTGGGCAATAATGGACTGAAGGCCCGCCAGTGTGGATTCCCGCTCGGCAAGATCGGAACTGGCGCGGGTTGGATCAATTCTGGCCAGTGGCTGCCCCGGCTCGACAATATCGCCCTGACGGACGTAGAGCTCGCGCACGATGCCGCCCTCCAGGTTTTGAATGGTCTGAAGCCGACTTGAGGGGACGACCTGACCGGTGCCACGGGTGACGACCTCGACATGCGCCAGCGCCGCCCAGGTGATAAAGGCCGCCAGCACCGCCAGGAGAACCCACAGCAGAATGCGCGAACGCCAGGGCGTGGCCAGCAGCATGGCCGCACTGGCATCGTCGGCCAGTTCAAGTTCATGACTGCCAGGACGCGGCCAGCGCCTCGATTTAGCCAGTAGTGCCATGGCGCACCTCCGATCCTGCATTGCCGGCACCCGGTCCCGGGCCGGCGCCAGGCGCATGTACCCGCCCCTCATTGAGCGCCTTGAGAACACTGGCCTTCGGGCCATCGGCAATCACGCGGCCCTGATCGAGCACGATCAGACGGTCTACCACTTCCAGCATTGAGCTTTTATGGGTCACCAGTACGACGGTCTGACTCCGCGGCATTTCGATCAGTACGCGTCGTAGCCGTGCCTCGGCACGGTTATCCAGATGCGCACCTGGCTCATCAAGCAGCAGCAGGGGCGCGCGGGTTAAAAGCGCCCGGGCCATCAACACAGACTGACGCTGCCCGCTGGAAAGCAGACGACCACCTTCGCCGACCTGACGATCGAGGCCGTCCGGGTCGTGGCGGGTAAACTCGGTCACCCCGGCCACATCGGCCGCCCGCTGAATGGCTTCGTCACTGGCATGCGGCTGGCCCAGTGTGATGTTTTCACGAATGGTGCCAAAAAAGAGCGCGCTGTCCTGACCGGCATGACCGATATGGCGGCGCACATCGGCCGGATGAAGCTGATTGATGTCCAGCCCATCAATGCGCAGGCTGCCGCTGGTAGCGCGGTAAAGTCCGGTCATCATGCGCTGCAGGGTGCTTTTGCCGGCCCCCATGCGACCGATAATCCCGATACGCTCGCCGGGCTCGATGGTCAGCGAGACATCATGCAGGATCTCGGGAGACTCCGGGGCATACTGAAAGCCGACGTGGTCAAACTCGATGCGCATATTGAGACGATCACGATGCACATAGTTCTTGCCCTCTTCGACTTCATCGGGCATCTGCATGATCTGATCGATGGCCGCCATCGCACTGCGGGTCTGCCCCAGACGAGTAATCAAGAGCGCCATCTGTGCCAGTGGCTGCAGCGCCCGGCCAGTCAGCATGACCGCGGCAATCAGGGCGCCCATGGAGAGCTGCGCATCCCCGATCAGATAGACGCCATAAATGACCAGCGCCACGGTCGCCAGCTGGTTGACGCTCATGGTAAGCGACGAGACGGACGTCGAGAGGTTTCGGCTTTTCACGCCCCAGCGGGAAATCTCACCAACCGCGCGCTCGTAGCGGCGCTGGGTGTCGCCCTGGGCATTGGCAAGCTTGAGGCTTTCAAGCCCGGCCACGCTCTCGACCAGACGCGCATGTTTTTCGGTCGCCAGACGTGAGCCCAGCTCGATCGAGCGCTTCATCGGCCACTGAATCACGATGCTGTATCCCAGCAGGATCAGCAGCGCAATGACGGGTACCCATACCAGCGGGCCGCCCACAATCCAGATCACCACCAAAAAGAAGATGGCAAAGGGCATATCGACCAGAGTGGTCATGGTCATGGAGGTGAAGAAGTCGCGAACCGAGTCGAACTCCTGCAGATTCTTGACAAACGCCCCGACCGACACGGGGCGAGCGTCCATGCGAAGGTTCATGACCTTGGCAAAGATTTTTGCGGAGAGCAGCACCTCCGACTTGCGTCCGGCCGTATCGAGAAAGAAGGCCCGCACCTGACGCACCAATAGATCAAACGCCACAATGATGCCCATGCCGCTGGCCAGTACCCAGAGCGTATCGAACGCCATGTTGGGCACCACCTTGTCATAGACATTCATGGTGAAAAGCGGCGCCGCCAGCGCAAACAGATTGATCAGAAGCGAGGCGATCAGAACATCGCGATAAATCGGGGTGGAGAGCTTCAGTGTCGACCAGAACCAGTGGCCTTCGGCCAGCTTAACGGTCTCCGGCGCGCGCTCGTCAAAGCGGTGCTCACGGCGGATATAGACGATCTGGCCGGTTGCTTCCTCACACAGGCTATCCATGAGGATCTGCTGGGTGCCGTCAGCTTCGGGCAGATAGATGGTGGCGTTTTTGCGCTCGCTGTCGCGTGACAGCATGATCGCAGCACGACGCCCCTTGAGAATCACGATACAGGGCAACAGGATATCGGCGACGCGATCGGGCTGCTGGCTGACCAGCTTGGCCGAAAGGCCGGCACGCTGGGCGGCACGCGGCAAAAGCGACAGCGTCAGTCGCCCGTCATCCAGCGGCAGACCAGCGCTGATGGCCTCGCCCGAGCGAGGTTCCCCGTGATAACGGGAAAGAAAGACGAGCGACTGCAAAAGCGGGTCGCTCTCCTTTTCGCCAACGGGGTCCGGGCGAAGTGGTGTGGGTTCATCTACCAAACTGCTGCCCCTTTTCTGATTCATCCTGATGCACAGGGCGGTCCGCTTCCACCGCGCAAAAACTCATCGTCATCAATGCTCTAGCTCATTGTGACTGGCGCCGTCTCTGATCCCTCCCGGAAATAGCGATGTTTTATGGGCCTATTTCCAGAATGGCCCATAAAACCATCATCCGGGGAAACTTTCCCTAGCCGTCTAGGTTCGTCTTGAGATTGCCGTTGTCCAGCAGCGTCTTGATGATCTCCGTATCGGAATTGCCCAGAGTGGTGAAGTCCACGCCGCTGAACACGATCTTCTGTGTCACGCTGCCTCCCGGCCCGTCGGTCTTGATCTCGAGCGTCGAGCTGTTGCTGCCTGCCGTGCCCGGCGCCCCGCTCGCCTCGCCCTTGACGAAGTGCAGATACTGGGAAGCCAGACTGGCATCCTGGGCATTGCTGCCGCTGCCGCCGATATCAAGCAGATCCGATAGGTCGAGAACATCGCCACCGCTGCCACGGGTAAAGTCGGTAATGCGATCCACCGCTGGGCTGGCGCTGGTGCCCTGATCTCCTCGCATCCAGGCAAAGGTATCGCCGCCCTCTCCGCCGGTCAGAATATCGTTGCCTGAGCCCCCTGCCAGCAGATCGTTACCGGTACCGCCCTCCAGCAAATCGTTGCCGGCACCGCCGTAGATGCGGTCATTACCGGCATTGCCGCGCAGCGTATCGCTGCCACCGTAACCAAACAGAAGATCGTTGCCGTCTCCGCCGGTCAGGATGTCATTGCCGGTCGTTCCCAGTTCCAGATCAGCCCCGGCCGTTCCTCCAACGCTACTGCCGGAGACCACATTGACCGGAGTCCCGGCCCCCAGACCCAGCAGCTGGTTATTGCTGAGCGTGACCGTGTGGTCGCTGCTGTGCTGGCCATTGCCATCGACCGTGGCAAAGGTGAAGCCATCGGCTTTCGGGCCTGCATCGCCCGAAAACAGTCCAAACAGTGAGTAGGTTTTTTGATCCGTTGGGTTATAGGTCAGCGTAGTGGGATCAAATACCTTGCCGGACAACACATCGTTGGCCGTTACCATCGTGGTACCGGAATAGAGCACCCCGTTGATGGGAATCGAGGTAATCACCACACCGAGGTTTGAGCCGCTTTCCAGATCGTGCAATTTTCCCTGGCGAGCAAAATCGATGTACACCACATCACTGCTGATGCTGGTCGTGGTCAGCATGACCGTGAAATCGGACGCGGTCGGCGTCTGATTATGCGTACTGCCGGTCACCTGTATGGCAAGCGTCGCTGTGGCGGTGCCACCCTTGCCGTCGCTGACGGTGTAGCTGAAGGTGTCATCCGCCGTTTTGCCACCGAAAAGCGCGCGACTGGTGGGCCTATCAGGGTCAAGCCGGTAGCTGTAGCTGCCGTCGGCGCCGAGTGTCAGCGTGCCGTAAACGCCTTGGAGGATCGTACTGCCGCCCGCCGCCAATGCCGCCGAACTGCCAGCCACGCTGTTGGCCGCCCCGGTGACACTCAGCAGATCGCCACTGTCGATGTCACTGTCGTTGGCCAGCACATTGCCTGTGGCGGTGGGCACGCCTTCGGTCGCCAGTCCCACATTGCCTGCAGCACCATAGAGCACACCGCTGCCCAGACTTGTCAGTGCTGTCGGCGTACCCAAAGCGTGCGTATCCACGTTCATGGGTGTGGCCTTGTTGTCCGTGGTCATGATCAACAGATTGCCGCGGGCATCCTCGGCAAGCCCGTAGACCTGCGCCGGCATGGTCGCCACCAGTGATATCGAGCCACTTCCGATCGTGCCGTCACTGTTGATGGGCAGCTCATAGACTCGTCCGCTCTGGTCAGAGCTGTAGAGATGTCCTCCGACATATTGCAGATCGCCCCCTGACAGGAAGGGGCTGGTGGCCACCTGGGTCACTTTCAGTGTTATCGGATTAATCTGATAGAGACCGGTGTTGTTATAGCTGGCCGCCAGCAGCTGGCCACTGGGCATCAGCGTCAGGGCCGCCAGACCCAGCGTGCCCGCCAGATTGCCCAGCGAAGTGGCTACGCCGGTCGTGGCGTTGATGCTGTAGAGCGTGGTTCCCCCCGAGGTTGTCGAGTAGCTCACGCCAAACAGTCGCCCGGGCGTATTGCTGGTCGCAATATCCCCAAGCGTCGGTATGCTGCCACCCAGAGGGGTTTTGAGGGTCACACTGGTTTGTGTCCCTGTCGTCAGGTTCCAGGCTTCCAGGGTTCCTGTGTGAGTCGATAGATACACCACCTTCTGTTCGCCCTGACCGCTGACCGAGGCCGTATCCGCGACGGACACCGGTCCATCATTGACGCCGTTGACGGTCACGCGAATGGTCTGGGTCGAGCCGTCCGCCGCCTTGACGGTGAAGGTGTCGACTTTTGTCTGTCCCATGCCCAGTGACTGGGTGACCGAGTTGGGCACGCTATAGGTCCACTGTCCCTGGGCGTTGATGACCAGACTGCCCAGATTGCCCTGTGCCGGCGTGACACTGGTCGGGTCGATGGCGACCTGCTGATTCTGGCTGTCGACCAGCAACAGCGTATCGGTTGTGGTCAGCGTATCGGGGGACTGATCTTCCGTCACACTGCCGCGATCCGGACTGGCGGCAAACACCGCCACGTTCTGGGTCACGGAAGTGGACGCCTGCCCTCCCTGAACACCGGTAGCCGTCGCCGTGAACACCATTGGAATCACGCCCACGAAGCCTGACGGCGGCAGCAGTTTCAAATCGGGCAGCGACCAGCCCTCAAGAGATACCGACTGAGTGGCTGACGTGATTGTGATGCTGTGGCCGGCCCCATCGCTGAGCACTGAGCCCACCGGCAGATTGCTGGCCGAGATCGACAGCGTTTCGCTGCCGATCGTGTCGGTCAGTGCCGCCACCGGCGTGCCCAGCTCGATACGGGTTCCGGTCATGCCCTGATTTTCATGTACCGGGTAATAACTGATGCCGGCGTCAACGCTCAGCGGTGAGAAGGAAAGCTGCGCACCGATCAGGGTGTCCGGGCTGTCATAAAGGCCAAAGTTCAGCGATGACAGTGGCAGCAGCGCGCCGCCATCGACGCTCAGCCCGATCGAGAAGGTCTGCGCGGAGGTTGAGGTATTGGCCACATACAGCTCGACCGGATAGTAGCCACTGGCGGTGGGCGTGAAGGACACCGAGTTGTAGGTGCCGCCCAGCGAGGTACTGGCCAGCAGGGCCTGCCCCCCGACCGACAGTAGCGCTCCGCCATGAGCGCTGCCGCTGAAGGTGTAGGTATGCCCGGCTTCCAGGTAGATCATGCCCTGGCTGGCATAGGCATTACCTGCGGCAATCGAGGTGTTGAGCCCGGTCGAGGCAGTCGTTGAGGTGGTTGGCACCAGCGCGCCAAGAAGATCCAGTTCACCGACGTCAACCGAGGAGACCGTTGAGCCTGTCTCGGTAAGGACCTCACCGGTGCTGGTCACCAGCCCCCCAAGCAAGGAGCCACTGCCGCCCAGCAGCGTGCCTGCATCGGTTAAAAGCGTACCAGCACCGCCGATGGCACCGCCGAGACTGGTAATGATGTTGCCCAGAGTGTCCGTCAGCAGCGATGCCGCGCCCTGATAGACATCGGCAATCAGACCCAGCGAGCCGCCCAGAATGCTGCCGCTACCAGTGCTCTGATCGACGACCTGAATGGTCGGCGCATCCACATTACCGGTCACGGTCACCGTCAGAGTGGTATCGGCCGAGCCTCCCTGACCGTCGCTGACGGTATAGGTAATCGAGGTGGTCTGCTGACTGCCCTCGGCCAGCGCCTGAAACGCCGTTCCCGGATTGAAGGTATAGCTGCCGTCGGCATTGAGAATAAAGCTGCCGCCATTGCTGCCGGCCACCGCCTGCCCGACGCCTGCCGACGAGCCATTGACAGCGCTGACGCTGAGAGCGGCCGAGGCATCCGGGTCCTGATCATTGCTCAATACCCCTTGTGCGGCATTCACCACCAGCGCATTGTCTTCATCGATCATTCCAGTGTCAGCCACGGCCTCGACCGGACTGTTTTTGCCGACAACAGTGACTGTAATGGTATGCGTCGTGCCATCCAGCGAGGACACGGTGAAGGTTTCCACCTTCGTTTGCCCCGCGCCCAGATAGGCAATAACACTGTTGAGCACGCTATACACCCACTGCCCGTCAGCGGCCAGCGTGAGACTCCCCAGCGTACCGGCCGGTGATGTCACACTTGATGGATCAAAGGCAGCTTCATCGACGTCAGCATCACGAATGGTCAGCACGCCGCTGGTGACCAGCATTGGATCGGCGCTTTCACCGCCAGAGTCCGGCAGGCTGATCAGTGCCCCACCGGCCTCGCCAGTCAGATTGACCACGATGGTATGCAGATTGCCGAGTACGTCGGTCACGGTGAATATCTCGGGCTTGACGACCCCGATGCCCAGCGACAGCGTGGCGCTCTGGTCAACGTGATAGGTCCACTTGCCGGTAGCATCGATCGTCAATGCGCCGAGATTGCCATCGCTTGAGACAACGCTAACTGGATCCAGCGAAACACTGAGCCCAACATCGAGCTGACCGCCCTGGGCCAGCAGCCCATCCAGAACAGGAAGACCGACTGTCGTGCCATTGGCCGTACCCACCAGATTGACCGTGACCTGGTGCAACTGACCATTGCTATCCAGCACGCTGAAGGTTTCCACCCTGATCTGACCTTCAGCCAGCGTCGGCAGCAGGCCATTATCGATGCCATAACTGATATTGCCCGACACATCGATCGACAGATGCCCCAGTGTTCCCAGCGCCGGCAGAATGGAGGTCGACAGCAGTGAAATACTGCCCAGCAAACCGTCCAGAAGCCCGCCGAAGGAGGCCAGGCTGCTGCTCAATACCGACGTGTCACTGGTGGGCACGACTTCCGTGACCACGCCGGTATCCTGCCCACCGATCACGGCGGGGTTATTGACGCCGTTGATCGTGACGGTGATGGTCTGCGCGGTACCGTCCACGGTATAGACTGTAAAGATTTCTTCCCGAGTCTCGCCCTCATTGAGATAGCGCACCTGATCGTTATCGACCTGATACTGCCACTGCCCATCGGGCGTAATGGTCAGCGTCCCCAGCGTATCGGGCGCCGCCTGAATGCTCTCCGGGACAAAGGCACTTTCGTCGGTATCGATATCGCTGACATTCAATACACCCGAGGTCGTCAGTATTGTCGGAGTACTTCCGCCCGTTTCCCCAACAACCATATCCCCCGGGCCAGCCAGCACGGGAACCCCGCCCGTCCCCACCAGATTGATTGTGACGCTGTGCGTATTGCCGGCAGCATCCAGGTAATTGAAGACCTCAGCGCGGATTTCTCCTTTCGCCAGCACCGGTGCACTACCACTGAGCAGGCTATAAACGAAACGCCCGTCGAGACCGATCGTCAGCGTGCCCAGAGCCCCGAGCGCCGGAATGGCTTCGCCCGGATTCACTGTCACACCGGCCTCGAGCGACAGCTCGCCGGAGAGATCCAGCGTATCCCCTACCAGCCCATCGATGATGGGCTGACCAACCACAGCGCCCTGAGCCGTACCGACCAGAGCGACGCTGACCGAATGGGTATTGCCCAGCGTATCGGTGAACTCGAACAGATCGACCCTGACCTGACCTTCGGCCAGCGTGGCAAGGCTGGATCGATCAATCTGATAGCTGAAGCTGCCATCGGTATTGATATTCAAAAGCCCCAGCGTGCCGACGCCCGGAATCACCGTACTGGGCAGAATGCTCAGGTTGAGCAGCCCGGAAAGCGTATCGGTCAACGAGCCGGCCATCGTATACAGCTCATTGCTTGTGACCTGCTCACTTTCCTGAGCCTGCGTAATGGTCGCTTCCGTCACACTACCGGTAGCTGTACCGGTGATGACCGGCAGATCATTGGTGCCTGTAACGGTCACGATCAGGGTGGTGGTACTGGCATTACCCTGTGCATCGCTGACCGTATAACGAATCTGGGTGGTGGCGGTTTGCCCGGCCGGCAGATAGTCAAAGGCGTCGCCGGGCTGGAACTGATAGCTGCCATCCGCTGCAACCGTAAACTGCCCGCCATTGGAACCTGCAATCTGCTGTCCGACGCTGCCGACGTCATCATTGATCGCCACGACTCGCAGCGTCGCATTGTCGCTGTCCGGGTCCGTGTCATTGGCCAGTACGCCATTGGCCGCATCCACCGTCAGGATGACATCCTGCTCGGTGCTGCCGGTATCCGCCTGAGCCTCCGGCGGCAGAACATCCGTTTGGTAATCACGAGTCGTTTCGGCACTACCGACATTACCGGCGACGTCGGTATGCGAAACAGACGCACTGACGGTATTGGTCCCCGCAGCGGCAAGCACACTGCCCGGAACGGCCACGCTGAACGCGCCGTTCTGCCCCACGATGGTGGTGTAACTCTGACCACCGACCGAGACGGTGACGGTGTCACCTGCCGCGGCGTCCCCACCGGCCTGACCGGTGATGGCGACGTCCTGCCCGGATTCCGCGGCGTTGATCACGTCATCGCCCGCAATGGTATCGAGACTGATGGTGACGATCGGCGCGGTGGTATCGACGCTGTAGCTAACCGCGGTGTTGGCCGAGCCGATATTGCCGGCCGCATCGGTGTGATTGACGACCGCCTGCAGCGAATTATTGGCGGCAAGCTGCGAGCCGGGCACGTTGATCGAAAACGTGCCGTCGGCATTCACGGCACCGGTATAGGTCTGATCGCCCACCGTCAGTGTGACGGTATCGCCCACCACAAACTCGCCGCTGACCGAACCAGTTACCGGAATATCGAGCCCTGATTCCTCAGCTTTGACGATGTTGTCGCCGGCGATGGTGTCCAGCGTGATCGACAGCGCCGGCGGTGTGGTGTCGACGGTGTAATCGCGACTGGTGTCGGCGCTGCCAACGTTACCGGCCGCATCAACATGACTGACCGAAGCCGACACGGTGTTGGTGCCGGCCTGCGCCAGCACCGAGCCCGGTACGGCCACGCTGAACGTGCCGTTCTGACCCACGGTGGTGGTGTAGCTCTGACCGCCGGCCGAGACGGTGACGGTATCACCGGCCACGGCGTCCCCGCCGGCCTGACCGGTGATGGTGACGTCCTGTCCGGCTTCCGTGGCGTTAAGAACGTCATCGCCCGCGATGGTGTCGAGGCTGATGGTGACGACGGGCGCGTCAGTGTCGACGCCGTAGCTGACCGCGGTGTTGGCCGAACCGATATTGCCGGCGGCATCGGTGTGACTGACACTCGCCTGCACGGCGTCATTAGCAGCAAGCTGCGAGCCCGGTACGTTGATCGAGAACGTGCCGTCGGCATTCACGGCGCCGGTGTAGCTCTGATCACCCACCGTCAGCGTGACGGTATCGCCGGCCGCAAACTCGCCCGAAACGGCGCCCGTGACCGGAATGCTCTGACCGGCCTCGTCGGCATTGACGATATTGTCCCCAGCGATCGTATCCAGTGTGATCGACAGCGCCGGGGGCGTGATATCGACGGTGTAATCGCGGGTTATCTCAGCACTGCCAACGTTACCGGCCGCATCAACATGACTGACCGAAGCCGACACGGTACTGGTGCCCGCAGCGGCAAGCACACTGCCCGGTACGGCCACGCTGAACGCGCCGTTCTGACCCACGGTGGTGGTATAGCTCTGACCGCCGACCGAGACGATGACGGTGTCACCCGCCACGGCATCACCACCGGCCTGACCGGTGATGGCAACGTCCTGCCCGGATTCCGTGGCGTTAAGAACGTCATCGCCGGCGATGGTATCGAGGCTGATGATGACGATCGGGGCAGCGGTATCGACGCTATAGCTGGCCGCGGTATTGGCAGAGCCGATATTCCCCGCGGCATCGGTGTGACTGATGACTGCCTGCACCGAGTCATTGGCAGCAAGCTGTGAGCCCGGCACGTTAATCGAGAACGTGCCGTCGGCATTCACGGCGCCAGTGTAGTTCTGATCGCCGACCGTCAGGGTGACGGTATCACCGGCCGCAAACTCACCGCTGACCGACCCGGTCACCGGAATATCGAGCCCTGATTCCTCAGCATTGACGATGTTGTCACCGGCAATGGTATCAAGAGTGATCGAAAGCGCCGGTGGTGTGGTGTCCACCGCGTAGTCACGACTGGTATCGGCGCTACCGACGTTGCCTGCCACATCGGTATGCGAGACGGACGCACTGACGGTATTGATCCCCGCAGTAGCCAGCACCGAGCCGGATACGGCCACGCTAAACGTGCCGTTCTGACCCACGGTGGTGGTGTAGCTCTGCCCACCGACCGAGACCGTGACGGTGTCACCTGCCACGGCATCCCCACCGGCCTGACCGGTGATGGCAACGTCCTGTCCGGATTCCGTGGCGTTAAGAACGTCATCACCTGCGATGGTATCGAGGCTGATGGTGACCACGGGGGCGTCGGTATCGACGGTGTAATCGCGGCTGGTGTCGGCGCTGCCAACGTTACCGGCGGCGTCAACATGACTGACCGAAGCAGACACAGTGTTGGTGCCCGCAGCGGCAAGCACACTGCCCGGCACCGCGACGCTGAACGAACCGTTCTGCCCTACCGTGGTGGTGTAGCTCTGACCACCAACCGAGACGGTGACGGTATCGCCAGCCACGGCGTCTCCACCGGCCTGACCGGTGATGGCAACGTCCTGATCGGCTTCCGCGGCGTTAAGAACGTCATCGCCGGCGATGGTGTCGAGGCTGATGGTGACGACGGGCGCGTCAGTGTCGACGCTATAGCTGGCCGCGGTATTGGCAGAGCCGATATTCCTCGCGGCATCGGTGTGACTGATGACTGCCTGCACCGAGTCATTGGCAGCAAGCTGCGAGCCCGGCACGTTGATCGAGAACGTACCGTCGGCGTTCACCGCGCCAGTGTAGGTCTGATTGCCAACCGTCAGGGTGACGGTATCGCCCGCCACAAAATCGCCTGAAACGGTGCCCGTGACAGGGATAGTCTGATTCGACTCGTCGGCGTTGACGATGTTGTCGCCAGCAATCGTATCCAGCGTGATCGACAGTGTCGGGGGCGTGATATCGACGGTGTAATCGCGGCTGGTGTCGGCACTGCCGACGTTGCCAGCTGCATCAACATGACTGACCGAAGCAGACACAGTGCTGGTGCCAGCCTGAGCTAGTACCGCACCCGGTACGGACACGCTGAACGCACCATTCTGCCCTACGGTAGTGGTGTAGTTCTGACCACCGACCGAGACGGTGACGGTGTCACCGGCCACCGCGTCCCCACCGGCCTGGCCGGTAATGGCAACATCCTGACCGGCTTCCGCGGCGTTGATCACGTCATCGCCCGCGATGGTATCGAGGCTGATGGTGACCACGGGTGCGTCGGTATCGACGCTGTAACTGGCCGCAGTATTGGCCGAGCCGACATTACCGGCCGCATCGGTGTGACTGATGACTGCCTGCACCGAGTCATTGGCAGCAAGCTGCGAGCCCGGCACGTTGATCGAGAATGTACCGTCGGCATTGACCGAACCGGTGTAGCTCTGATCACCCACCGTCAGGGTGACGGTATCGCCGGCCGCAAATTCGCCGGAAACTGATCCCGTGACCGGAATGCTCTGACCGGCCTCTTCAGAATTGACGATGTTGTCGCCGGCAATGGTATCGAGTGCGATCGACAGCGCCGGCGGTGCGGTATCCACCGAGTAGTCACGACTGGTCTCAGCACTGCCAACGTTACCGGCGGCATCAACATGACTGACCGAAGCAGACACAGTGCTGGTGCCAGCCTGGGCCAGTACCGCACCCGGTACGGACACGCTAAACGCACCGTTCTGACCCACGGTGGTGGTGTAACTCTGACCGCCGACCGAGACCGTGACGGTGTCACCAGCCACGGCGTCATCACCGGCCTGACCGGTGATGGCAACATCCTGACCGGCTTCCGCGGCGTTGATCACATCATCGCCCGCGATGGTATCGAGGCTGATGGTGACCACGGGAGCGTCGGTATCGACGCTGTAATCGCGGGTCGTATCGGCGCTGCCAACGTTACCCGCAACATCCGTATGCGAAACAGAGGCACTGATCGTGTTGGTGCCCGCAGCGGCAAGCACACTGCCCGGCACCGCGACGCTGAACGCACCGTTCTGCCCCACGGTGGTGGTATAGCTCTGCCCACCGGCCGAGACGGTGACGGTGTCACCCGCCAAGGCGTCACCACCGGCCTGACCGGTGATGGCAACCTCCTGCCCGGCTTCCGACGAGTTGATCACGTCATCGCCCGCGATGGTATCGAGGCTGATGATGACGACCGGCGCATCAGTATCGACGCTATAGCTGACGGCGGTATTGGCCGAGCCGGTATTCCCCGCGGCGTCGGTATGGCTGATGGCAGCACTAATGGAGGTATTCTGTGCCAGCTGACTGCCCGGCACATTAATCGAGAACGTACTGTCGGCGTTGACCGAACCGGTATAGGTCTGGTCGCCCACCGTCAGGGTGACGGTATCGCCCGCCACAAACTCACCGCTGACCGACCCGGTCACCGGGATACTCTGAACGGCCTCGTCGGCGTTGACGATGTTGTCACTGGCAATGGTGTCCAGCGTGATTGACAGCGCCGGTGTTGCGGTATCCACCGAGTAGTCACGCGTAGTCTCGGCACTGCCGACGTTACCGGCGGCATCAACATGACTGACCGAAGCCGACACGGTGTTGGTGCCCGCAGCGGCCAATACCGCACCGGGCACCGCGACGCTGAACACGCCGTTCTGACCCACGGTGGTGGTATAGCTCTGCCCACCGACCGAGACGGTGACGGTGTCACCAGCCACGGCGTCTCCACCGACCTGACCGGTGATGGCAACGTCCTGCCCGGCTTCCGACGCGTTAATCACGTTATCGCCTGCGATGGTATCCAACGAGATCGTGACGGTTGGCGCATCGGCATCGACGCTGTAGCTGACCGCGGTATTGGCCGAGCCGATATTACCGGCCGCGTCGGTGTGACTGACGGCAGCACTGATGGACGTGTTCTGGGCCAGCTGGCTGCCCGGCACGCTAATCGAGAAGGTACCGTCGGCATTCACGGCGCCGGTGTAGCTCTGATTGCCAACCGTCAGGGTGACGGTGTCGCCCGCCACAAACTCGCCGCTGACCGACCCGGTCACCGGGAGGGACTGGTTCGACTCATCGGCGTTGACGATGTTGTCCCCGGCAATGGTGTCGAGTGTGATCGACAGCGCCGGCGCGGTAGTGTCGACGGTGTAATCTCGAGTGGCCTCAGCGCTGCCAACATTACCAGCGGCATCAACATGACTGGCCGAAGCCGACACGGTGTTGGTGCCGGCCTGTGCCAGCACTGATCCCGGCACCGCGACGCTGAACGCACCGTTCTGACCCACGGTGGTGGTGTAACTCTGACCACCGACCGAGACGGTGACGGTGTCACCGACCACGGCATCTCCACCGGCCTGACCGGTGATGGCAACGTCCTGCCCGGCTTCCGCGGCGTTGATCACGTCATCGCCGGCGATGGTATCGAGGCTGATGGTGACCACGGGCGCTGCAGTGTCGACGCCGTAGCTGACGGCGTTGTTGGCCGAGCCGATATTCCCCGCGGCATCGGTGTGACTGATGACGGCCTGCATGGCGTCATTGGCGGCAAGCTGTGAGCCCAGCACGTCGATTGAGAAGGTGCCATCGGCATTAACGGCGCCGGTATAGGTCTGATCGCCGACCGTCAGGGTGACGGTATCGCCCGCCACAAACTCGCCGGAAACGCTGCCCGTGACCGGGATGGTCTGACCAGCCTCGTCGACGTTGACGATGTTGTCGCCAGCAATCGTATCCAGCGTGACCGACAGCGCCGGCGGTGTGGTGTCGACGGTGTAATCGCGACTGGTGTTGGCACTACCGACGTTACCGGCCGCATCAACATGATTGACTGAAGCCGACACGGTGCTGGTGCCCGCAGCGGCCAGTACCGCGCCCGGCACCGCGACGCTGAACGCGCCGTTCTGCCCCACGGCAGTGGTGTAGCTCTGACCACCGACCGAGACGGTGACGGTGTCACCGGCCGCGGCATCACCACCGGTCTGACCGGTGATGGCAACATCCTGACCGGCTTCCGCGGCGTTGATCACGTCATCGCCAGCGATGGTATCGAGGCTGATGGTGACGATCGGGGCAGCGGCATCGACGCTATAGCTGGCCGCGGTATTGGCAGAGCCGATATTCCCCGCGACATCGGTGTGACTGATGACTGCCTGCACCGAGTCATTGGCAGCAAGCTGCGAGCCCGGCACGTTGATTGAGAACGTGCCGTCAGCATTCACGGCGCCAGTATAGGTCTGGTCGCCGACCGTCAGGATGACGGTATCGCCGGCCGCAAACTCGCCCGAAACGGATCCCGTGACCGGGATGCTCTGACCGGACTCGTCGGCGTTGACGATGTTGTCGCCAGCAATCGTATCCAGCGTGACCGACAGCGCCGGCGGCGTGGTATCAACAGCGTAATCGCGACTGGTTGTAGCACTACCGACGTTACCCGCGGCATCAGCATGGCTGATGATAGCGATAACGGGGCTGCCCTGAGCCTCTGCCAGTGCGCTGCCAGGCACCGCAACGTTGAACGCGCCGTTCTGCCCCACGGTGGTGGTGTAACTCTGACCAACGACCGAGACCGTGACAGAGTCACCAGCAACGGCGTCTCCGCCTGCCTGGCCGGTGATGGCGACGTCTTGCCCGGCTTCCGCCGCATTGACGACGTCATCGCCGGCGATGGTATCGAGGCTGATGGTGACCACGGGCGCGTCAGTGTCGACGCCGTAGCTGACAGCGGTGTTGGCGGAGCCTGTATTGCCCGCGGTATCGGTATGACTGACGGCAGCGCTAATGGCGCTGTTCTGTGCCAGCTGACTGCCCGGCACGTTGATCAAGAACGTGCCGTCGGCATTCACGGCGCCGGTGTAGGTCTGATCGCCCACCGTCAGGGTGACGGTATCGCCCGCGACATATTCACCACTGACCGTACCCGTGACCGGGAGGGCCTGATTCGCCTCGTCAGCGTTAACGATGTTGTCGCCGGCGATGGTGTCCAGCGTGATCGACAGCGCCGGCGGTGTAGTGTCCACCGCGTAGTCACGACTGGTGTCGGCGCTGCCGACATTGCCGGCCGCATCGGTATGCGAAACGGACGCACTGACGGTATTGGCACCCGCAGCGGCCAGCACACTGCCCGGCACCGCGACGCTGAACGCACCGTTCTGACCCACGGTCGTGGTGTAGCTCTGACCGCCGACCGAGACCGTGATGGTGTCGCCAGCCACGGCGTCCCCGCCGGCCTGACCGGTGATGGCAATATCCTGCCCGGCTTCCGCGGCGTTGATCACGTCATCGCCGGCGATGGTATCGAGGCTGATGGTGACGACGGGCGCGTCAGTGTCGACGCCGTAGCTGACCGCGGTGTTGGCAGAGCCGATATTACCGGCCGCGTCGGTGTGACTGACGGCAGCACTGATGGAGGTATTCTGTGCCAGCTGACTGCCCGGCACGCTGATCGAGAACATGCCGTCGGCATTCACGGTACCGGTGTAGCTCTGATCACCCACTGTCAGGGTGACGGTATCGCCCGCCGCAAACTCGCCCGAAACGGCGCCCGTGACCGGGATACTCTGACCGGCCTCATCGGCGTTGACGATGTTGTCGCCGGCGATGGTGTCCAGCGCAATCGTCAGCACTGGCGCGGTAGCGTCGACGCTGTAATCGCGCGAGGTGTCGGCGCTGCCGACATTGCCGGCCGCATCGGTATGCGAAACGGACGCACTGATCGTGTTGGTGCCCGCAGTAGCCAGTACCGCGCCCGGCACGGCGACGCTAAACGTGCCGTTCTGCCCCACGGTGGTGGCGTAACTCTGACCGCCGACCGAGACGGTGACGGTGTCACCGGCCACGGCGTCTCCGCCGGCCTGACCGGTGATGGCAACATCCTGATCGGCTTCCGTGGCGTTGATCACATCATCACCCGCGATGGTATCCAGGCTGATGGTGACGATCGGGACATCGGTGTCGACGCCATAGCTGACGGCGTTGTTGGCCGAGCCGATATTACCGGCCGCATCGGTGTGACTGACGGCAGCACTGATGGAGGTATTCTGTGCCAGCTGACTGCCGGGCACGTTGATCGAGAACATGCCGTCGGCATTCACGGCACCAGTGTAGTTCTGGTCGCCGATCGTCAGGGTGACGGTATCACCGGCCGCAAACTCGCCCGAAACGGATCCTGTCACCGGGATGGTCTGACCAGCCTCGTCGGCGTTAACGATGTTGTCGCCGGCAAGGGTATCCAGCGTGATCGACAGCGTCGGAGTTGCGGTATCCACCGAGTAGTCACGACTGGTCTCAGCACTGCCAACGTTACCGGCGGCATCAACATGACTGACCGAAACCGACACGGTGTTGGTGCCGGCCTGCGCCAGCGCTGATCCCGGGACCGCGACGCTGAACGCACCATTCTGCCCTATCGTGGTGGTGTAACTCTGACCGCCGACCGAGACGGTGACGGTGTCACCGGCCACGGCGTCACCGCCGACCTGACCGGTGATGGCGACATCCTGATCGGCTTCCGTGGCGTTAAGAACGTCATCGCCCGCGATGGTATCGAGGCTGATGGTAACCACAGGGGCGTCGGTATCGACGCTGTAACTGGCCGCAGTATTGGCCGAGCCGACATTACCGGCCGCGTCAATGTGACTGACACTAGCCTGCACGGCGTCATTGGCAGCAAGCTGCGAGCCCGGCACGTTAATCGAGAACGTGCCGTCGGCATTCACGGCGCCGGTGTAGCTCTGATCACCCACCGTCAGGGTGACGGTATCGCCGGCCACAAACTCGCCAGATACAGAACCCGTGACCGGAATGCTCTGACCGGCCTCGTCGGCGTTGAGGATGTTGTCCCCGGCAATCGTATCGAGTGCGATCGACACCGCCGGCGCGGTAGTGTCGACGGTGTAATCGCGCGAGGTGTCGGCGCTGCCAGCGTTGCCGGCCGCATCGGTATGTGAGACAGATGCACTGATCGTGTTGGTGCCCGCAGCGGCCAGCACACTGCCCGGTACCGTAACGCTGAACGCGCCGTTCTGACCCACGGTCGTGGTATAGGTCTGACCACCCACCGAGACGGTGACGGTGTCACCCGCCACGGCATCACCACCGGCCTGACCGGTGATGGCAACATCCTGATCAGCTTCTGTGGCGTTAAGAACATCATCGCCGGCGATGGTATCGAGGCTGATGGTGACGACCGGCGCAGCGGTATCGACGCTATAGCTGACGGCGGTATTGGCCGAGCCGGTATTCCCCGCGGCGTCGGTATGGCTGATGGCAGCACTAATGGAGGTATTCTGTGCCAGCTGACTGCCCGGCACATTAATCGAGAACGTACCGTCGGCGTTGACCGAACCGGTATAGGTCTGGTCGCCCACCGTCAGCGTGACGGTATCGCCCGCCACAAACTCGCCGCTGACCGAACCAGTTACCGGAATATCGAGCCCTGATTCCTCAGCGTTGACGATATTGTCGCCAGCAATGGTATCCAGCGTGATGGACAGCGCCGGCAGTGCGGTATCAACGGCGTAATCGCGACTGGTCTCGGCGCTGCCAACGTTACCTGCCACATCCGTATGCGAAACAGAGGCACTGATCGTGTTGGTACCCGCAGCGGCCAGTATCGAGCCGGGTATGGCCACGCTGAACGCGCCATTCTGACCCACGGTGGTGGTGTAACTCTGACCACCCATCGAGACGGTGACGGTGTCACCCGTCACGGCATCACCACCGGCCTGACCGGTGATGGCAACGTCCTGACCGGCTTCCGTAGCGTTAAGAACGTCATCGCCTGCGATAGTGTCGAGGCTGATGGTGACGATCGGCGCAGCGGTATCGACGCTGTAGCTGACCGCGGTGTTGGCCGAACCGATATTGCCGGCGGCGTCGGTATGACTGACGGCAGCGCTGATGGACGTGTTCTGGGCCAGCTGGCTGCCGGGCACATTGATCAAGAACGTGCCGTCGGCATTCACGGCGCCGGTGTAGCTCTGACCGCCGACCGAGACGGTGACGAGGTCACCTGCGACGTATTCGCCGCTGACCGTACCCGTGACAGGGAGGGTCTGATTCGACTCATCAGCATTGACGATGTTGTCACCGGCAATCGTATCGAGTGTGATCGACAGCGCCGGCGGTGTAGTGTCGACGGTGTAATCGCGACTGGTGTCGGCACTGCCGACATTGCCCGCCGCATCGGTATGCGAAACGGACGCACTGACGGTATTGGTGCCCGCAGCGGCCAGCACACTGCCTGGCACCGCAACGCTGAAGGCACCGTTCTGAACCACGGTGGTGGTATAGGTCTGACCACCGATCGAGACCGTGATGGTGTCACCGGCCACTGCATCACCGCCGGCCTGACCGGTGATGGCAACATCCTGATCGGCTTCTGTGGCATTAACCACGTCATCGCCCGCAATGGTGTCGAGGCTGATCGTGATCAAGGGCGTGGTAGCGTCGACGGTGTAATCGCGACTGGTCTCCGCGCTGCCGACGTTACCGGTGGCATCAATATGACTGACCGAAGCAGACACAGTGTTGGCACCAGCCTGGATCAGTACCGAACCCGGAACCGCGACACTGAACGTGCCGTTCTGTCCCACGGTAGCGGTGTAGCTCTGACCACCGACCGTGGCGGTGACGGTATCACCGGCCACGGCGTCCCCGCCGGCCTGACCGGTGATGGCAACGTCCTGCCCGGCTTCCGCAGCGTTGATCACGTCATCACCCGCGATGGTATCGAGGTTGATGGTGACCACGGGCGCGTTGGTATCGACGCTGTAGCTAACTGCGGTGTTGGCCGAACTGATATTGCCGGCGGCATCAGCGTGGCTAACCCCGGCAGTCATGGACGTGTTCTGTGCCAGCTGGCTGCCGGGCACGTTGATCGAGAACGTGCCTTCGGCGTTTACCGCGCCAGTGTAGGTCTGATTGCCAACCGTCAGCGTGACGATATCGCCAGCGTTAAACTCGCCGGAAACGGCGCCGGTAACAGGGATAGTCTGGCTCGATTCATCGGCGTTGATGATGTTGTCGCCGGCGATCGTATCCAGGGTGATCGACAGGGCAGGTGGCGTGGCATCCACCACATACTCACGCGAGGTCGTGGCACTGCCGACGTTACCCGCGGCATCAGTGTGGCTGATGACAGCGATAACGGGGCTGCCCTGAGCCTCTGCCAGTGCATTACCGGGCACCGCAACGTTGAACCGAAGGTCCTGATCAACCGTTGCAGTGAATTGCGCCTCTCCAACCAGAATTGTGACCCGATCGCCAACGGCGGCGTCACCACCTACAACGCCTGTCAGTTCAATCGGCTGACGGGATTCTTCAGCACTGACAATGTCGTCAACGGCAATTGGATCAAGCTGAATGGTCGGCGATGGGGCGTCAAGATCGACACTATAAGGACGGGTAGAGCTGGCAGTAACGCTGACATTTCCTTCCTCATGCGTCAGCGTCACGGTCGCCGAGGGATTATTGATCAGCAGTGAACCGGGTACCGAAATGGAAAACGACAGGTTGTCGTCAAGCGTCGTTGAGTAGGTAGCTTCACCAATGGTGACGGTTATGGCATCACCAGCAGTGGCGTCTTCGCCACCCCGACCCGTCAACGCAACAGTTCCCTGGGACTCTGCCTGATTGACAACATCATCAACGGCGATGGCATCAAGTGCTACCGTCACCACAGGCGTTCTGGAAGGTGTGGTCGTGTCGCCGCCATCGGTCGGATCGACCGGTGTAGTCGTACCACCGCCATCCGTTGGGTCAGTGGGCGTGGTCGTGCCATCGCCATCGGTCGGATCGACCGGCGTGGTCGTACCACCGCCATCGGTCGGATCGACCGGCGTGTTCGTACCACCGCCATCCGTTGGGTCAGCGGGCGTGGTCGTGCCATCACCATCAGTCGGGTCGACCGGTGCGGTCGTACCACCGCCATCCGTTGGGTCAGTGGGCGTGGTCGTGCCACCGCCATCGGTCGGATCGACCGGCGTGGTCGTACCATCGCCATCCGTTGGGTAAGTGGGCGTGGTCGTGCCACCGCCATCGGCCGGATCGACCGGCGTGATCGTACCATCGCCATCCGTTGGGTCAGTGGGCGTGGTCGTACCATCGCCATCCGTCGGATCGGTGGGCGTCGTTGTGCTGCCACCATCGGTTGGTACGGTGGGTGTGGTCGTGCTGCCGCCATTGGTCGGATCGGTGGGCGTGGTTGTGCTACCGCCATTGGCTGGATCGTTGGGCGTAGTCGGTGTGTTCTCGTCAGACGGATCTGTAGGCGTGGTCGTGTCGCCGCCATCGTTTGGTGCGGTGGGTGTGGCCGTGCTGCCGCCATCGGTCGGATCGGTGGGCGTGGTTATGCTATCGCCATTGGCTGGATCGCTGGGCGTGGTCGGTGTGTTCTCGTCAGACGGATCTGTAGGCGTGTTCGTGCCGCCGTTATCGGTCGGGGCGGTGGGCGTGATTGTGTCGCCGCTATCAACAGGAGCTGTCGCAGCATTGTCCGCTTCGGCGCTATTTGAAAAGCTGTTGAAGGTAGAGGGCGTGGTGCCGGTATCTTCGAAACTGGCGCTGTAACGGTATTCGGTCTGCTGCTGACGACCACTGCGATCCACGTCAAAAGGCTGAGAGAACCCTCCGCCCTGAGAAGCGTCGCCACCACCAGCGTCAGATGCAGCACCGGCGGCCGGTGCCTGCTGTACCTGAGTAGGATCCTGCCCGGCGGCAATGGCGGCCTGCAGCGCAGCAATTTCAGGGTCGACCCCTGTCGGCTGTTGCGTGACAAGCTCCGGTACGTTTTCGGTGCTGACCAGAGTGGCGGGCTGTCCGGCGCTTAGGCTCAGGACGTTGCCATCCGCCATAACGATGCGGCCCCCATCGGCTGCAACCAACACAGCATTTTCCGGCAACACCATTCCCTGAATGACCAGCGTCCGTGGATCCAGCAACCAGACCACGCCATCAACGCGTGCAACCGTGTAAGCAGCCATAACGTTCGTCCCTTGTCCCGCCATATTGCTGACAAATTTCAGCACCGGTGAATATATAGCGATCGATGCCTTGTTTTAATCGTCGATTAACGATTCTTCTACGCTTCAATCCCTGCTTTTAATTAATTCTATAAGCCATAAAAGTATCAGCCAGAAATAGTATTCATAAAGTCTTTCTAAACAATCAATCAGGCCTTGGACTAAGCAGCCGATCTTTCAGCATAAAAAAAGGCAGCCTGGGAGGCTGCCTTTGACGAGCGAAACGCCAGGAGACATCAGTCCATGGGCGTCATGCCATCAATAAAGCGATTGGAGCGTTCGATCGAGGCCTGCATCTCACGCCTCAGGGTGGCGATCTGCATTTCCAGCTGATTGACCTCCCCCTTTAACGCACCGATAGCGCGCGCATTAAGGTTATGCTTGAGAAACAACACATTGTCGTGCATGGCCGTCAGGACCGGCGGCATCGTGTCTTCAGCGCGATGCATGGCATCAAGCATCTCGCCGTAGCGCTGACGTGTCTGCTCCAGCTCACGCTCGCTCTGACGTCGATACGCCTGGTTCTGATACTGGTCCAGCTCGCCTTCCCACTCCTTGAAAAGCGCCTGTGCCACGCTCTCGATGGCATCGATGCGTTGACTGACACGCTCGGCAGCCGCCTGGCTGCGCTCGTAGTCGGACTCGAGTTCACCGTAGGTCCGGGACAGTTTGCTCTCAGGTACCTTGACCACGCTCTGATAGCGCTCCAGCGCGGAAGAGAACTGCTCATCGGCATCCTGCTGCGCATCACGGGCGGCGATGACACGGTCCGAGAGGATATCTCGCTTGTGTACGCCGGCCTGCTCCATGACGTCGTAGTAGGCACTCTGGCAACCTGAAAGTGTCAGGGTCGCCAGCAGCACCGCTACAGGCGCCCATGTCGTTGGGCGTGAGAGTCTCGATAGCGCCATGGCAGGCCTCAGAGTTGAACCACGTCGAAATCGACCTTCGGATTGACGTCGGCATCGTAGTCGACGTCATCACGGTCAAAACCGAACAGCTTGAGAAACTCGTGCTTGTAGCCAGCGTAGTCGGTCATCTCAAAAACGTTATCGCTGGTAACCTTCGGCCACAGCGCCTTGCACTCATCCTGCACGTCATCACGCAGTTCGCGATCATCCAGACGCATGCGGCCGGCGTCATCCAGAGCCGGGCGCTGGCCGGCAGTCAGGTGCTCATGGAACAGTCGGTTGAGCTGATCGATCGTGCCTTCATGCAGATTCTTCTCTTTCATGATGCGATAGACCATGGAGATGTAGAGCGGCATGACCGGAATGGCGGCACTAGCTTGGGTGACCACGGACTTGAGCACGGCAACGTTGGCATGGCCGCCCTTTTCGCTCAAGCGGGTGTCGAGCGCCTGCGCCGCACGATCGAGATCTTCCTTGGCCTTGCCCAGCGAGCCGTGCCAGTAGATCGGCCAGGTGATTTCGGTGCCGATATAGCTGAAGGCCACCGTGCTGGCGCCTTCGGCCAGCACGCCGGCCTGATCAAGCGCGTCGATCCAGAGCTCCCAGTCCTCACCACCCATGACGCGAATGGTATTGTCGATCTCTTCCTGTGACGCCGGCTCGACCGAGGCCTCGATGATTTGATCCTTGTTGGTATCCAGCGCCGTGGCTCGATAGGTCTCACCGATCGGCTTGAGGGCTGACTTGACGACTTCACCGCTGTCGGGAAGCTTGCGCACCGGTGATGCCAGCGAATAGACCACCAGATCGATCTGACCACCCATCTCGCCTTTGATCATCTCGATGGCCTGATCGCGCGTTTCATGGGCGAAGGCATCACCGTTGATCGAACGGCTATAGAGCCCTTCAGCACTGGCCAGCCGATCAAAGGCTGCCGAGTTATACCAGCCTGCCGATCCCGGGCGGGTTTCGGTACCCGGCTTTTCAAAGAAAACGCCCAGCGTATCGGCACCACATCCGAAGGCGGCAGTGATACGTGCCGACAGGCCATAACCGGTAGAGGCACCGATGACCAGAACCTTTTTCGGACCGCCTTCGATGGTGCCGCGCGAGCGAGTGATCTCGATCTGCTCGCGCACGTTCTGCTCGCAGCCGACCGGATGGGTTGTCGTACAGATAAAACCGCGAACCTTGGGATGGATAACCACACTCACCTCTACTTGCCTGAAAGATAAACGAACGGCATCTCAATGAATGAAATGCCCTCCCGTCATGCTGCATCAATGCTGGCCGGGCCACCGAGTGTCCCGTAATACTCAAAATTGAGTCATGACGACCTGACGCGTATTTTACCGGGTACGGGCGCAGGTGTCCGCACACGCCGGAACCAATGTTTCTTAACCACCTCAATACTGCAGGGTGAAAACGGTGTCATCTTCACATGACAACATGAATGACCCACAGCGTCTGCTCGATCATCGTCGTGACCTCTGGATGGCGCTGGCACCGCTGTGGCTGGATCGAGAACCGGGTGAGCGCGACTATGCCCGTATGGCCGATGTCATCGAGCGATATGATTTCACCACGGACGAGCTCGAGCGCATCTATCGTGTCGAGATGTCACCGGTGCTGGTTCGCCACCAGGTGTCACTGGCCGGAGAGTGGCGCGCCTTCGATGAAGATCGACTGCTTCGTCAATTGACCTTCCATGTCTGGAAGCTGACTCGCTGGCGCCGCGGGTTCTGGCTGCTTTTTTCCGGCCTGACCACCATGATGACGCGCCACCGTTACAACATGCTCATGGATGTCGTGCTGACCCGGCGCAGAATGGCCGCCGAGCAGGACGCCGCTTCCGGCGATTAAACCATCGTCATGACATGCGCAAAAAAAGGGGCATCCATTGGATGCCCCTGTCGTTGCTGACGATCACGCCGGTTTAACGATCGACGTCGTTATCTCCCTCGCCCTCGTCATTATCCTCATCCGGCAGCTTTTCGTTTTCCTTCAGGCGACTGCGCTCGGCCTCCCCTCTGGAAACGGTTTTGGCACTCTTTTGTGATGGCGTCTGACCTGCCGCGCCGGCCTGCCCTTCTTCCACCACGTATTCGTCGAGGACGTGAACGTTGGCCGGCGGTGCGCCGCCATTCTTGTCCTGACCGAAATAGAGCGTGGTATGTGGGTACGGAATCTCGATACCGGCCGCATCGAAATGCTTCTTGACCAGGCGATTGAACGCACGTCCAACCCCCCACTGTGTGCCGGGCTTGGTCTTGATCATGATGCGGATATTGACCGCGCTGTCGCCCAGCGACACCACGCCCGGTACGGCCATGTCATCAATGATGTTGACCGCCTGCTCCGGATTTTCCCGCAGCTCATCAAAGGCCTTGTGCAGATGATGGATAGCGTCATCCACATTTTCGCGATAAGCGATGCCGTATTCACCCACGTGATAGGCAAAGTCACGCATGTAGTTGGAGACCGTATCCACCGAGGAAAACGGAATCACGTGGAAGGTGCCATCAAGTGACCGCAGCCCTACCGAGCGAATGGTGATCTTCTCGGCCGTCCCGGTCAGACCGGCCACGCCCACGACATCCCCGGTATTCATGGCATTTTCCAGCTGAATGAACACACCGGTAATGATGTCCTGCACCAGTTTCTGGGCACCGAAACCGATCGCCAGACCCACGACACCGGCACCGGCAATCAGTGGCCCGATGTTGATACCGATCTGGGACAGCACGATCAAAAGGGTCATGGTCACGATCAGAATCAGGATCGCATTACGAAACAGCGACAGCAGGGTCTGCTCGCGAGCGCTTGGCGCCGAAGCAGCACTCAGGCGATGCTCGATAAAGCTTGCAACGACCGTCCAGATCAGCGTGGCAATCAGCAGGATAATCGCGACATGCACGATCATGCCGATGGTCTCGGCGCCACTGTCCGAGGTCAGCCAGCCCGGCAGATCAAAGGCCTTCCACGCATCCAGCACCGTCAGGACCACGAAGATGCCCAGCAGAATGCGAAGACCACGCAGGGCCTTGGGCACGTAGGAGTTGATCCGCGCTTCCAGCTGCGGCAGACGCTCACGAAGCCCCTCGGAGAGATGGATACGACGTGACAGAGCGATGGTCAGAAGCGACGAAATCAGGATACCGACCCCGACGGCCAACAGGGTCTGCACGGTCGCGTGCGCCATGAACGGCAGTGCTTCTGCTGGCTGCAATTGGCTGACCACCAGCAGCACGGTGAAGTAGGCCAGCGCGAACAGATGCCAGACCCGACCCAGAATACGCAGCAGGGTGCTGAAGAAGGCAAAGTTGCTCTCGTCGGCACGACCATTGAGGTTATCACGCAGTGTCTTGCGGTTTTTCAGAATGACGCGCACCGCGTAGATGTAGACCCCAATCATGATCAGCAAACTCAGGATCTGCCCCACCGCCGGTGACAGCATGGCATTGACCATCGGTACCGCCACCATCAAACCATAACCGGTAATGCCTACCAGACGCGCCAGCCAGCGATTCCAGTACGACGCCGTCTCGCTCGACATGGCAAAAAGGCGCAGAGAATCATAGCGGGTCGAAAACACCATTCTGATCAGCGCCTTGACGATCTCAACGATGACAAAGGCATTGATGAACAGGGATTCGGCACGGCCAATCTCGCCCGCTTCACCGGCAAAGAACAGACTGATCACGTAGCCCACGGCGCCGGCCAGCAAAATCACGACAACATCGATTAAAAGCGCGCCGAGTACGGCACTCCAGCGCTTGAGCAGTGCTCCAGCGGCCTGCTTTTGTTCCTTCTCGTCCAGCGTCTGCTGAGCTTCCTCATCTCCTGCCTCGATCGGTGGTGCTGAAGCAGGAGCAGGCCGACGTGCAACCCACGCATTGATACGCTGATAGATGCGAGCCACCAGAGCTCGAAAGACATAAAAGGCGACAACCGTTGAGGCTACGGCAATACCGAAGGCCAGCAGGATAGTGCCCCAGAGCGCCCAGGGCAGCCCGGCGCCTTCGCCATCTCCGGCACTACGGAAAGCCGCGATGGCATTGGTGACATCCTCGGCAACCCCCTGGGCAAAGCCCTGGGTCATGTTCGCAATACGTCCGCCCAGTGACTGCTGTTCGGCCGGCACGCCGGCTTCGGCGGCAGCATCGCTGCTCTTCTCGGCTGAAGGCGCCTCACCCTGCGCAAGGCTGCGCAGCTGCGAGATCATTTCATTACGCGTTTGCTCATTTTCCAGCAGATCCGCCAGCGCCGCATAGGAGGGTTGCTCGGAAGATTGAGAAGATGCCCCTTCTGCCTGGGGGCTTGCCATTGCGGCTACCGACATCGTGCTCAACAAGAGCACCATCAGAGGTAGCCGAAGCCAATAAAACAGCCTCGTTAAAGCCACGTGTATTCTCCATGGTCATATCAGATAGGTACCGTCGGGCCCGAAAACCCCTTTGCGGCGCACAAGCTTTCATAACCTGGTACAAAAGGCCAGTGCTTTCAAAACGCTGACCAGAGTCTATCGTCCAGGCCTTCTTGTCACCAGAGCGGTCTGTCATGAGCACGTTCTGGTGCAGGCCCTGCTTCAATCATCAGCGCCCATGAAAAATACCGTCAGGCTCTCTGAAACACGCCACCGCATTTTGAATGCGCTGTCTCATCGGTATACCCATGCCTCTCAAGCCGGTAATGCATGTGGCACTGACAGTCGGCATCATGGATGAACCCCTCGCCAATGTGGCCTCAACATGAAACTGCGTCATATCGAAGTCTTCCATGCCCTGATCAGTTGCGGCAGTGTCAGTGCAGCCGCTCGAAGACTTAATGTTTCCCAGCCCAACGTCACGCGTACGCTGGCTCACGCCGAAACCACGCTGGGCGTTCGTCTGTTCGAGCGTCATCCGCGTGGGCTGACCCCCACGCCGGAAGCGCTGCGGCTGTGGCCGGCCATCGAGGCGGCGGTCAAACAGCTGGACGTGGTGGATCAACTGGGCCGCCAGCTCTCTCATGGCGTGGATCAGCATCTGCGTCTGGGCGCATCCCATGCGCCCGGACACCTGGTCATACCGGGGGCACTTATTGCCCTTCAACGCCGGCTACCAGCGCTGGAGATCGAACTGGTCACCTCGCATTTCTCCACCCTGTGCGATGAACTGCTGGCCCACCGGCTGGACATGGCGCTGGCGTTTGAACAGCCGGCCCCTGAAGGGATCGAGTGCGAGCACCTGATGCGCGCACCCATGAAAGCCCTGCTGCCGCCGGATATGGATGCCCCGATGCAGGCGACGCTTGAATGGCTCAACGACCACGGTTTGATTCTGATGCCGGAAGAGGACCCGCTGGGCACCCTGCTGGGTCAGGCACTAAAGGCCCGGGGGCTGTCTCCAGCGGCACGTCTTCGGGTCAAGACCTACAGCGTGATTGCCGAACTGGTCATCGCCGGTGGCGGGACGGGAATCGTTGATCCCTTTACTGCCGAGCGCTACCGCGACCGTTTGCAGGTATTGCCGCTGGCGCCCGAGCTGAACATGAATGTAGCCCTGCTAAGGGCGCGCCATGTGCCCTGGCCCCACGCGGCGCATCAGTTGAGAACGTTGCTGATTGATCAGCTGGCAACGCATTCAAAACGCTGGCAGACAGATTAGAGACAAGGTATACGCTGAAGTTATACCGAATCGACAAATCAGCATTCGAAGCTATGACCTTTTTCGTCGACACTGACTCCCTTTCCCACTCACACGGAGCCAGTGATGACGAGCCAGCCCTATCGACCTGCAGAAATTGTTTCGCCCTACCTTTTGTTTCTGGGAGACATTGAAGACAGCGTCTCGGCGAAGATGGCGCGTGCCGTGGTTATCTGGCGCCCGGAAAAAGCCGTTGGTCAGCTGCGCATGACCGAGAAGACGGTCAGCGTCGGCATCGAGGATCTCAGCATCGAAGAAGCCTGCGCCCGCGGCGCACGTACGCTGGTGATTGGTGTTGCCAACTCGGGCGGCAAGCTTCCGTCACACTGGCGCGATGTCATCTGTCAGGCCATCGAGAACGGTATGGATGTGGCCAGTGGCATGCATCAGCGCCTTGATGCCATCGAAGGCGTGGCCGAACTGGCACGTAAACATGGCGTCACGCTTCATGACATTCGTCATAGCCACCCGCCACTGGAGGTAGGCAACGGCGAGCCTCGCCAGGGCAAGCGAATACTGACTGTCGGCACCGACTGTTCGCTGGGCAAGATGTTCAGCTCACTGGCACTGCAGCGCGGCCTTGAAGAGGCCGGTTTCAATGCACGCTTTCGCGCCACCGGGCAGTGCGGGGTACTGGTGGCCGGTGAAGGCGTCGCCATCGATGCCGTCATCGCCGACTTTATCTCCGGTGCCGTGGAGTGGTTGAGCCCGGCAGCCGCTGATGACCAATGGGACATCATCGAAGGTCAGGGCTCGCTGTTTCATCCTGCCTATGCAGGCGTCAGCCTTGGCCTGCTACATGGTGCCCAGCCCGACTACATCGTGATGTGTCATGAACTGGGCCGGCCTCATATGCGCCACCTGCCCAACCGGCCGATGCCTGACATGGCTGCCTGTGTCGAGGCCAGCCTGAGCGCTGCTCGCATTACCAACCCCGATGTGCAGCTCGCCGGTTTTTCCGTTAATACGTCTCAGGTGGATGAGGCGACGGCGAGACGTGAGCTGGAAGCGCTGAGCCAGCAGTTTGGGGTACCGGCAACCGACCCCATACGCTTTGGTATCGAACCGCTGGTCGCCACCTTTACGAAAGGAGCTGCGTAATGCGTACGCTCAAGCGCTATACCCAGACCTGGCCGCTGGATCGCCCCTTCGTGATCGCGCGCGGCGCCAGTACATCGATTGAAATTATCCGCGTCGAGATTCACCAGGACGGCGTTGTGGGAACGGGCGAAAGCAAACCCACCCCGCGCTATGGGCACAGCGCAGAGTCGGTCATGGAAGAGATCGACGAAGTGTCGCTGGCCATTGAACAGGGTATCGATCGCAAGGCATTGCTCAAGCGCCTGCCGGCAGGCCCTGCGCGCAACGCACTCGACTGCGCCCTGTGGTCGCTGGAATGCGCCCTCGAGGGCACAACGCCAACAGCACGACTGGGCCCTCCGATCGGACATGAAATCGTCACGGCTCATACCATTTCCATCGCCACGCCGGAGGAGATGGCCGAGGCGGCTCGTCGGGAGCTGGCACAGGGCGCACGGCTTTTGAAGATCAAGCTCAACGATGAGCAGGTTGTCGAACGGGTACGCGCGGTAAGGGAAGCCGCTCCCGATGTACGTCTCATCATTGATGCCAATGAGGCGTGGTCACCGGAGAACGTGGAAAGCTGGTGTCAGGCGCTGGCAGAACTCGATGTCGAGATGATCGAACAACCCCTCCCCGCCGGAGAAGACAGCGTGCTGGCAGACTTCGCTCACCCGGTAGCACTGTGCGCCGATGAAAGCTGCCATACCCGGGAAGATATTGCCCTTCTGAGCGATCGCTATGAAATGATCAACATCAAGCTTGATAAAAGCGGCGGGCTGACAGAAGCGCTGGCGATGGTGGAAGAGGCCCGTAAACATGACATGCGCATCATGGTGGGCTGCATGCTGGGCACTTCCATGGCCATGCGGGCAGCACTGCCGGTGGCCGCACACGCCGACATTGTCGATCTGGATGGCCCGATCTGGCTGTCAAATGATGATGTTCCGGCACTGGATTATCGCAACGGCTGGGTCAGGGAAACCCACGACACCTGAAAGTCAGGGCGCCTGCCTGCAGGCGGGCGCTCACATCCGTCATTCATGACAAGAAGCCCTGATCAACCAGAGCCTTCAGCGCCTGCCGTGAATCGGGCGTCGCATCCTGTACTGCCAGCGCCTCATCAAGGGTCATCCATTCGACGGCTTCTACTTCACTGGATTGAAGCGTCATGGGCTGATCGTGATAGCGCGCGGTAAAGACGCTGCCAAACGCATTCATGCCTGCTTCAAAATGAAGCTTCAGACACTCGTTCAATGTCAGTGACAATCCCAGTTCTTCATGAAGCTCCCGGCGGGCAGCACCTGCCATGGATTCACCGGCATCAACCACACCGCCGGCACAAAGATCGCGGTATCCCGGGAAAATATCCTTCCAGAGCGTGCGGCGCTGTACGCACAGACGATCATGCGGATCCAGCACAAAAATATAGACGGCTCGATGCCATATCTTCAGCCGACGTACATCGCATCGACGTGCACTTCCCACGGGCAGATTCAGGGCATCCACAATCTGGACACGTGCTCGCGATGATCCCATGACAGCGCTCCCCGAGAATAAAACGGACCATCCTACGCCTGAGCATGGTGTATTCGAAGCCCTGTTCCTGTGTTGTCCGAAGCACGGACGTAAAAAAGGCCTCGATCAACGAAGCCAGCCAGAAACCGTTACATGAGGACGACATCACAATAAAAGGAGGCATAACAACAGGGTATCGCTGGCGGGTACTACTCGTTATGACATCAGACACCATCCATGGCGTCGTTAACCACTCTTTCTTCCTGAAAGATCCTGCACTCTGACGACATGAAAGCTTCCTGCCTTCTGGCTGCATCCTTGCAGCGCAAAGATAGTAACACCGGTAGAACTGCTGTCTACATTTCTCGGGAATAAACGGTTTTTTTATTTTCAAAAATCAATTCCGGCCAGGGAAAAATCGCTTTCTTGTACAACCTCGTCACACAGCATGACCGTCCATGACCATCACCACGAAGATCAGGTCAATCGATATGATCTGAACTACGCTTGACTACAGTGTCCAATCAAGTCGTGCAGATCATGACAAACACCTTTTGTCTCTGCATAAATCAGAAAGACACCCACGTTTTCAGCCATCTGTACCGACCAGCACTCCGCACGGTATTGATCTGAAACAACCCTTACCACGTCAATGGAGGACATCCGATGGGCATTTTTTCATCCAGTGATAGCCGAGCGACTCGTCGACTCAAGGACTATGAAAAGGAGCTGAACAAGCGTGGGGCACGCGCATTGGCGAGATACGAGGACGAGCTTGATTCAACGGGTCAAAAGGTACGCAGTCGCCTCAAGGGTGCCGGTGACCATCTTGGTCAGCGCTGGCATCAGGCCCGCGATCGGGTAGAAGATGAAAGTCATCGCGCCTGGGAACTGACCGAAGAAGGCGCCCGTGACCTGGACCGCCATGTCCATGAAAATGCATGGAGCTACATTGGCGCAGGTGCGGCTATTGGACTGGTCGCCGGTCTTTTGCTGGGCCGTCGATTCTGATCAACGAAGTTTCCGGTACGCCCGCCCCTTCTGGTGCGGGCGTTTTAGTATCTGCTCTGCTCATTCAGGCCCTTTCACTTTTCAGTCAATGGACGACATGACAGCAGAACCATGACAGCTGCGCCTTCGGTTTTATACTCATGAAGGATGCAACAACATCGATAGAACACGGACAAAAGGAGGCTCATTGATGTATCACACAATTCTCGTACCGCTGGATGGCTCCGGGAATGCCAACAAGGCTCTGGATATCGCCGCGCATCTGGCGCGCGCCAGCCATGCCAGACTTTACCTGTTACACGTCCCGGTCACTGGCGCCCTGGAGAATGACACGCAAAAGTCTCAGGACGAGACCGCCATGGAGCTTGTGCAGACCGCCCTTGAAACCATTGACGCCTCGGATATCGATACCAGTATTCTCGTTCGCAGGGGAGATCCTGCAGAAGTCATCGAGCGTGAAGCGCACCGGCTGGACGCCGACGCCATCGTGATGGGGTACAAGGGGATGGGCAGAACCTCGAATGCAACGGGTGGCAGTGTCTCTCGTGCCATTAATCATCACGCAGCCTGCCGCGTTGTCACGGTTAGATAAAGCGCCGTCGCCTGTCCATGCCATTGCGACATGTCAGGCACTTCCAGATACTGCGACGCTTTCTTAATGCCGAGAACGTTTATCCTCGCGCCAGCGTCGCAGTAGCTTGAAAAGCACCATGGCCAGCAGCGGGAAAAATAAAAGCGTCAGTATCGCGCCTGTCGTAATAAAGAAAAAGTGCAGTACGCCCTCGCTCATGAACACTCCAGTACAGACTCGACAAGGCATGATCGGGACCTGCATCCCGACCACATGAATGTCGACATTCTAGGGGCTTTCAGAATTCGTTGCACTTTTGTCATTGTTTGCATTACAAAACCGACAGAAAACTCCTGATCGAACCAATCTTGATTTATAGTTTGCTGTCATATTTCGAAAATAAAAAAAGATATCATCCACGCTCATATCAACTTGATTTTTTGGTAGACAGCCAAAACCGATTCATTGTTTAACAGGATATTTAGTCTGGTTTTACTATCTCCTCTGATTTAGTTGACGCGAGTCGATTCCGGGGGTGATTGCATCCGCAAATAGCCTTCCCTGAAATCCGAAAAGGCTTGTAGCCGATCGATATCCGGAATGGTGATCTGGTGACGATCACGATAAACCAGCGACTGCTCGCGTAGAGAAGAAAATACCCGGCTGACGTGTACCGGCGTTAACCCCATCAGATCCGCCAGCATCTGTTGCGATAACGGCAGCCTGAACTCGTTGAGCGCGCCACTGTTGGTTTTGGAAAGACGGCTGCGCGTCTCGCACAGAAAATGAGCCAGCCTGTTCTGAGCATTTCTGCGCCCCAGATTGACCATTCTCTCCACCAGCATGGATTGCTGAATGCCTGAAATGGCGAAAAAGGTGCTGGTCAATCGACCGGACTGTTCAAACACGTCATCCAGATGGCTGTGGGGAAAGCGACAAAACGTACAATCGGTGATGGCATCAACGGTCGACTGGTGTTCATGGAGGGCATATTCACGCAGGCCGACCACGTCTCCGGGCATAAAGATATCCAGAATCATTCTGCTGCCATCTTCCAGCACATAGCTGCTGCAGGCCCAGCCCTGGCTTAATACCGCCATCTCTTCGGCACGCTCGCCTTCACGCCACAGGGCATCACCGCTTTTGAGCTGCTCGGGAGATTTCTCAAGCGTGCTCAAAAGCTCGATTTCCGAATCGGAAAGATCCGCAAAATATTGAAAATGCCGAACCATGCAGCTTTGATGGGACACTCGGAATCTCCTCTATCATGAGCGTTTAAAACGGATGCAACAGACAAGAATACACGCCCTGCCGGGATGGATGGCAAGCAAAGAAACGAAAGGGGAAATGAGACTGGAAGAAACCGCGGATAGAGATGGTGCCGGTGGTCGGACTCGAACCGACACGGAGGATTAGTCCGGCGGATTTTGAATCCGCTGCGTCTACCAATTTCGCCACACCGGCAGTGTTGCGCGAGGCGTATTATACGAACCCTGGCCAACACGTCAATGACGCAGACCGGTGGCATCCGCTATCATGCCCGCCCATTGACAACACCGATCCTTGATAAGCCATGCAGCGCGCCGACTTTCACTTTGATCTGCCCAACGAACTGATTGCCCGCTATCCCAGCGACCAGCGCAGTGACTGCCGTCTGCTGTGCGTCGATGGTGACAGCGGCCATCTTGAACACACACGCTTTCCAAAACTTCTGGAGCATCTGACGCCGGGCGACCTGGTGGTGTTCAACGACACTCGCGTCATTCCCGCACGGCTTTTCGGTCACAAGGAAAGTGGTGGCCGCGTTGAAATGCTGCTGGAACGTCCTCTGGATACCCACCGGGGTCTGGCCCATTTGCGCGCCAGCAAGGCACCGAAGATCGGCACTCGGATCGTGTTCGAAGGGGACATTCATGCCGTGGTAGAAGGTCGGCGCGATGCGCTTTTCGAACTGAAGTTTGAAGGCGATACGCCGCTGGTCGCTCTGCTGGAAGCACATGGCCACATGCCGCTGCCGCCCTATATCGAACGCGAAGACGAGCACACCGACCGCGAACGCTATCAGACCGTTTATGCCCGCCGCGACGGCGCCGTCGCCGCGCCCACCGCCGGCCTTCACTTTGATGAAGCGCTGCTCGAGGCCATGGAACAGCGAGGCATCGAGAAGGCTTTCGTCACCCTGCATGTCGGGGCCGGTACCTTCCAGCCCGTCCGGGTCGACAACATTCTCGAACACCACATGCACAGCGAATGGATCGAGGTCAGCGAGGCGACCGCCGAGCAGGTGCGCGCAGCACAGGACCGCGGCAATCGCGTGATTGCGGTCGGCACCACCAGCGTGCGCTGTCTGGAAAGTGCCTGCCAGCACAGCGGCAGCGATCGAATCGAAGCCTTCAGCGGCGACACGGATATTTTTATTTATCCGGGTTATCAATGGCAGTGCGTGGATGCCCTGATCACCAATTTTCACCTGCCGGAATCCACGCTTTTGATGCTGGTGGCCTCCTTTGCAGGATATGACCATGTCATGCAGGCCTATCGGGCGGCAGTAGACGAGCGCTACGCCTTTTTCAGCTACGGCGATGCCATGTATCTCACCCGGCAGCGCGACTGAAAAGATGTCGAGCCAAGCTCTTGTATTAATGACGTTCAAGTACCGACAGGATTTTTCATGAGACAGGACTGTTTCATGCGCTTTGAGCGCATGGCAACCGATGGCCGCGCCCGCCGAGGGCGTCTGACCTTCCCGCGTGGCAGCATTGAAACGCCCGCCTTCATGCCGGTAGGCACCTATGGCACCGTCAAGGGCATGACGCCAAAGGATGTCGAGGCCATCGGGGCCGAGATCATTCTGGGCAACACCTTTCACCTCTGGCTGCGCCCGGGTACCGAGGTCATCGAAGCCCATGGCGACCTGCATGACTTCGCCCAGTGGCACAAGCCGATTCTGACCGACTCCGGCGGCTTTCAGGTCTTCTCGCTGGGCGACATGCGAAAGATCACCGAACAGGGCGTTCACTTTCGCTCGCCGGTCGATGGTGCGAAGGTCTTCATGGGCCCTGAAGAGTCGATGGCGGTTCAGCGTTCGCTGGGCTCCGACATCGTCATGATCTTTGATGAGTGCACGCCCTACCCGGCCACGTTTGATGAAGCCAGAACCTCGATGGAGCTGTCCCTTCGCTGGGCGCAGCGTTCACTGGACGCCCATGGCGACTCCCCCTCTGCCCTGTTTGGCATCATTCAGGGCGGCATGTATCGCGAACTGCGTGAACGCTCGCTTGAGGGTCTTGAAAATATCGGCTTTGACGGCCTGGCCATTGGCGGTCTCTCCGTGGGCGAGCCCAAGGAAGAGATGATCAAGGTACTGGATTACCTGCCCGGGCTGATGCCGGACGACAAGCCGCGCTACCTGATGGGCGTGGGCCGGCCGGAAGACCTGGTCGAGGGAGTGCGCCGCGGTGTCGACATGTTTGATTGCGTGATGCCCACTCGTAATGCGCGCAATGGCCACCTCTTCACCTTTGACGGCGTCATCCGTATTCGCAACGCCGTGCATCGCCATGACACGCGGCCGCTGGAAGAAGGCTGCGACTGCTATACCTGTCAGAACTTTTCACGCAGCTACCTGCATCATCTCGACCGCTGCGGTGAAATGCTGGGTGCACAGCTCAATACCATCCACAATCTGCGACATTATCAACAGCTGATGAGTGGTTTGCGCGGGGCTATCGAAGCGGGTACATTGGCGGACTTCGTGGCAGCGTTCTATGCGCGCCGGGGCCTTGAGGTCCCGCCACTTGAGGCGTAAACGGCTTATAACAGAGCACCACTGAACAAGATCATTCCTAGAGGAAACCTCATGCTCGAGTACCTGATTCCGGCAGCCATGGCAGAAGGGGGCTCCGGTAGTGCCGGTGGCGCGGGTGCCATCGGTCAGATCGTCATGCTGGTCGGCTTTGTCCTGATTTTCTATTTCCTGCTGTGGCGTCCGCAGTCCAAGCGCGCCAAGGCACACAAGAAGTTGATGGCAGAGCTCTCCAAAGGCGACGAAGTCACCATCAGCGGTGGCCTTATGGGGCGTTTGACCAAGGTCGGTGACGAGTTCATCACTCTGGAAATCGCCGAAGGTACTGAAGTCAACGTTCAGAAAAGCTCGGTTATCAGCGTACTGCCCAAGGGCACACTGAAATCGATCTGAACCCAGTGAAGGCAGGCGACCACCGCTGGCATATCGGTGTGGTCACACCTGCTCGCGGCGTGTTGACGCACAGCACGTCGTATTCTGCCCGGGGCTCGCTCAGTGGTGATTGAACCATTGGTCGGGCCCTGTGGTCATTGATACGACCTCAAAAGCGCTCTTTGAGCCACCAGCCAATCAGGACAGGGCCACGATGCTCAATCGTTATCCCCTCTGGAAGTATCTGCTGATACTCCTCGTGTTTATTGTGGGCGTTCTCTATGCACTGCCCAATATGTACCCCAAGGATCCGGCCATCCAGATCAGCGCGGCCAATAGCGGCGCAAGCGTTGGCGAAAGCGAGATGGCACGTGTCAATCAAACGCTCGAGCAGGCAGGCATCGCCGTCAAATCACGCGAGTCCGCCAACGGCACCGGTCTGATACGGCTGGAAAACGGCTCACAGCAGTCTGCGGCTCGGGACATGGTCAGCAAGGCGCTGGGACAGGGCTATACCGTGGCGCTCAATCTTGCCGACTCGACGCCGCAATGGCTGCAGTCCATTGGCGCCAAGCCCATGAATCTGGGGCTTGATCTGCGTGGCGGCGTGCACTTCCTGCTGGAAGTCGACATGGATGCGGCCATTGATCAGCGTCTGGATGTCAACGCCAGCGCCATGCGCGAAGCCCTGCGCGGCGAAGGCATTCGTTATCGCAACAACACCACCGGCGATAACACCATCCGCTTTACCTTTGCCAATGCAGAGGACCGCAGTCAGGCAAGAGCGCTGCTCAGCCGCCAGTACAACGAATTTACCTTCGCCAATGAGGATGATGCAGGCCCGACGCTTGTCATGACGCTGACCGATCAGGCCGTCACCGACATCCAGGACTACGCCATCAATCAAAACCTCACAACGCTTCGCAATCGCGTCAACGAGCTGGGTGTTTCCGAGCCGATCGTGCAGCGTCAGGGCCCCAATCGCATTGTGGTGGAGCTGCCGGGCGTGCAGGACACGGCCGAAGCCAAGCGGATCGTGGGGGCCACGGCCAACCTCGAGTTCCGCCTTGAAGCGTCCGACAGCACGAGTGCCGACCAGCAGCAGGCGTTCGAATTCCGCAACGATGCCGGCCGCAGGGCAGCACTGGAACGCGATGTCATCATTACCGGCGATCGCGTCTCCAGCGCCAGCACCTCGTTTGATGACAGCGGCCGTCCCCAAGTCAACATCAATCTCGATGGCCCCGGCGGCAGTCGCATGAACCGCGCCACGCGGGCCAATATCGGACGGAACATGGCCGTGCTCTATATCGAACACAAGACTCGCACACGCACCGTCACGCGTGACGGCGAGCAGGTCGAGGAGCGCATCCCCTACACCGAACGCGGCATCATCAGTCTGGCCACCATTCAGAGTGCGCTGGGCAATCAGTTCCGCATCACAGGGCTCGACTCTCCGACCGAGGCGCGCGAACTGTCACTGCTGCTGCGTTCGGGCTCGCTGGCCGCACCCATCTACTTCGCCCAGGAACGCACCATCGGGCCAAGCCTTGGGCAGCAGAACATTGATCGCGGCATCATGTCGGTTCTTGTCGGGCTGGTTCTGGTGCTGGCGTTCATGCTGGTGCGCTACAAGGGCTTTGGCCTGATTGCCAACGTGGCACTGGCCGTCAACCTGACCCTCTTGATTGCCGCAATGTCCCTGCTGGGCGCCACCCTGACGCTCCCCGGCATAGCCGGGATCGTGCTGACGCTGGGTATGGCAGTCGATGCCAACGTGCTTATTTTCGAGCGTATACGCGAGGAACTGCGTACCCGCTCGATTCAGCAGGCCATTCATGCCGGCTATGAACGCGCCTTCACCTCCATTCTGGATGCCAACATCACCACCCTGCTGGTGGCGATCATTCTGTTCTCGATCGGCACCGGCCCGGTGAAAGGCTTCGCGGTCACGCTGTCACTGGGCATTCTGACCTCGGTCTTCACCGGTGTGATGGTGAGCCGTGCCCTTACCAACCTTGTCGTAGGCGGCAAGTCGCTCAAGAAGCTGTGGATCTGAGGAGGCCGGCAAATGACGCAATTTGATTTCATGGGCAAACGCAAGGCTGCCTACATCATCTCTATCCTGTTGACGGTCATCGCCTTTGGGGCGCTGGCTGTCAAGGGCTTGAGCCTGGGCCTCGACTTCACCGGCGGCACCCAGGTCGAGGTAAGCTACGCCAAGGCGCCCTCGCTTGACGAAGTTCGTGATGAGCTGGGCGAGGCAGGCTTTGGCAACTATTCGGTGCAGACCTTTGGTGCTGACACCGACGTGCTGGTCCGCCTTCAGCAGACCTTTGATGAAGGCATCGGTGATCAGGTCGTCACCGCCCTGCGTGCCGAGGGCGAGCAGGTCGATCTGGTGCGGGCTGAGTATGTCGGCGCTCAAGTCGGCGATCAACTTCGCGACCAGAGTGGATTGGGCATGCTGATTGCCCTCGGTGTGGTCGCGCTGTATGTCGCCTTTCGCTTTCAGTACAAGTTTGCCCTCGGCGCCCTGATTTCGCTGGGCCACGATGTGGTGATCCTGCTGGGCTTTTTTGCCCTGTTCGGTTTCGACTTCGACCTGACGGTACTGGCCGCGGTGCTGGCCGTAATCGGTTACTCGCTCAACGACACCATCATCGTCTACGACCGGATCCGCGAAAACATCCGTCGCTCCCAGTCCAATGATCTGGTCAGGATCTTCAACGACGCCATCAATCAGACCCTATCGCGAACGCTGTCGACCTCGGGAACAACCCTGCTGGTGTTGCTGGCGCTGTTTTTCCTGGGCGGCGACATGATCCACAACTTCTCGCTGGCCCTGATTGTGGGTGTGGTACTAGGGACGTTCTCCTCCATCTATGTCGCGGCCGCCATGCTGCTGCTGGTCAAGCTGGAGCGCGAAGACCTGATCCCGGCCAAACGCGAAAACGCTGCCGAAGACGAACTGCCCTGAGACGTCAGGGCGCCTGATGGATTGGCGTTTTCGACAAACAAAAGGGCCCGCCTCATGGAGGCGGGCCCTTTTTGATTTCTGATACCGAAAGACCAGTGCTGGACAACGGTATTATCGATAACGCAGAGATTACAGGGACGGCAGGTTCGCGTTGCCCATGGCCTGTACCAGCTGCTTGAAAAGGCGCGGCGAGGCGGCCATGAGCGCCCCTTCGATCTTGATCTGCGGGCTGCCCTGCGGCGTGCCGGACAGGGCGCCACACTCCTTGAGCACCAGACTGATGATATGCATGTCCTGCTCGTCCAGCCCCAGAATGAAGGCCGCATCGACGTGGCCGGCGCACAGCGACAGCATGTCCAGCAGCGGACAGCCCGAGGCGCGCAGCATATCGACGCGCGCACCCAGCTGGGTCGTCAGGATCTGCCAGGTAGAGAAATAGCGCTCGCGCATCCAGTTTTCGGGAAGGCCCAGCGCAATGCGGCTGCCGTCAATGCTGGTGCGAACCGGTACGCGCATGCGGCGGCCGTTGTAGTGGGCACCACGCCCGCGGCTGACCAGATACTCTTCATCGGTAAAGGGAGAAATAATGACGGCGTGCTCGGGACGCCCCTTGTAGAGGCACACCATCGACAGCGCACAGCCCGAGGTACCGGACGCCAGATTGGCGTAGCCGTGAAAGATTTCGATCTTCCAGTGGTAATCACGTCCTTCGCCACGGCCTTCGTTCCAGCCGATATAGCGGCCTGACATGCCATGTTCCGGGTAGCCCTTGCCAAACTGTGAGGCAATCAGGGTTTCTGCGCGCTGGGCCGTATCGCTGAGCAGCGTATCGAGCGTGTTGTCTTCACGGGCAATATCAAGTCGGTCGCGAACGCGAACGAACTGTTCCTGGGCGCCACGCAGCGCGCGCAGGGCAAACTGGACCATTGGATGCATGATCAATCCTCGAACCGAGTGCTGTTAAAGAGCGAAAGGCAGGTCAGTGGCTGACAGATTCAAACGCCGTCCGAGCAAGCCACCGCTGGTGGTGTTACTTGGACGACGCGATAAAATGAGTTGTCTGAAAAGCGGACTGTCCGGAAAAGTGGCCGACGATGCTAGCAGAGACGCCATCAACTCGCCAGCACTCCATCAGGGCAGACCCTGGCCGCTCCATGCTAGACTCGCCTCTTCCAATGCCCAACGGCCCACGTTTTCTGTATCACGGCGATTTTCATGCTAGAGCGCATTCGTATTGTTCTGATTGGCACCAGCCATCCCGGTAATATCGGCGCCGCCGCGCGCGCCATGAAAACCATGGGGCTTGAACAGCTCGCCCTGGTAGCCCCGCGCTGCGAGGGAATCACACCGGAGGCCATCGCCCGGGCCTCGGGTGCCGATGACATTCTGGATCGAGCCACCCTGCACGACTCGCTCGAAACGGCACTGACGGACTGTCAGTGGGTGGTCGGTGCCAGCGCCCGCTCGCGTCATCTGCCCTGGCCGCTGTGCTCACCACGAGAATTCTCCGCCCGACTGCCCGGCGAGATGCAGGGTCAGAGCAATACGGTGGCACTGGTTTTTGGGCGTGAAGACAAGGGCCTGACCAACGAAGAGCTTCAGCGCTGTCATACGCATGTGCACATCCCGACATCGGCCGATTACAGTTCGCTGAATCTGGCCGCCGCCGTTCAGGTGCTGGCCTATGAGTGCCGTCAGGCCTGGCTTTCAACCCAGACAAACACGGCGGATGCCCTGCCCGGCTCGGCCTACCCCTTTGGCGTGGAATGGGACAATCCGCTGGCCAACCACGCCGATACCGAGCGCTTTTTTGAACATCTTGAACGCACCCTGATTGATATCGGCTTTCACGACCCGAATAACCCTCGGCAACTGATGGCACGCCTGCGACGTCTTTACATGCGAAGCCGCATGGACGTGATGGAACTCAATATGCTGCGTGGCATTCTGACGCGGGTAGACCGCCTGCAAAACGGTTCCGGCAAGCCACCGGAACCCACCGACTCATCATCGTGACATCACCTGAAGGCGCAGACCGCCACGCGTAATTGTTGACCAAATCTCTCGGGATTATCATAATCAGCAATTACTGTCATGCTGCGGAATCTGGATCATGCGTCTGACGACCAAGGGCCGCTACGCCGTTACAGCCATTCTTGACCTGGCCCTGCACGGTAGCGGCTCGCCCATCAGCCTGGCCGATATATCGGCGCGTCAGGACATCTCGCTTTCCTATCTCGAGCAGCTGTTTGCCCGGCTGCGTCGCAAGGGACTGGTCACCAGCGTTCGAGGCCCGGGCGGCGGCTATCTGCTGGCCAGAGCGCCCAGTGATATTTCCGTGGCCAGTGTGATCGATGCGGTCAACGAATCCATTGATGCGACACGCTGTCAGGGCACGGGCGATTGCCAACAGGGCACGACCTGCCTGACCCATCATCTCTGGAGCGATCTGTCTGATGTCATCCACGATTTTCTCGATCGTATTACGCTTGAGGAACTGATACATCGTCACGATGTTCAGCGCATCGCCGCTCGTCAGCAGGACAGCGCCAGCCAGATTGCCGTGCTGCCGATTGCTCATACGTCATAATGTCATTGTGCGTCGTGCAGAAGGTCATGACGTTGAAGATAAGGAAATCATCATGAGCACCATGCCTCTTTACCTTGACTACGCGGCCACGACCCCGGTCGACCCGCGTGTTGCCGAGGTCATGGCACGCCACCTGACACTGGAAGGCACCTTCGCCAACCCGGCCTCACGCAGCCACATGTCGGGCTGGCTGGCAGAGCAGGCCGTCGAAACCGGTCGACGCCAGGTCAGTGACCTGATTGGCGCCGACCCGCGCGAGATTGTCTGGACGTCAGGAGCGACAGAAGCCGACAACCTGGCCCTCATTGGCTACATGCGCGCGCACCGTGCCCGCGGCCGACACCTGATTACCTCGAGCATCGAGCACAAGGCCGTGCTCGACAGCGCCGCTGCCCTTGAGCAGGAGGGCTTTGAGGTGACCTACCTCGCGCCCCGAGCCAATGGCACGATTGCGCCCGAAGCCCTGCAGGACGCGCTGCGTCCGGAGACGGTGCTGATCTCCCTGATGGCGGTCAACAACGAACTGGGCAGCATCAACGATCTTCAGGCCCTCGGCGCCATTGCCGCCGCACACGGTGCTGCCTTTCATGTCGACGCCGCTCAGGCTGCTGGTCGAATTGCGCTGGACATGAGCGCCCTGCCCGTCGACATGCTGTCGCTGTCGGCTCACAAGGCTTATGGCCCAAAGGGCATTGGTGCACTTTATGTACGACGCGGCACCCGAATCGAAGCGCTGATTCACGGCGGCGGCCACGAGCGTGGCATGCGCTCCGGCACCCTGCCCACCCATCAGATTGCCGGCATGGGCAAGGCATTTTCGCTGGCTCAGGACGAGCAGGAAAGCGATAACGCGCATCTTGAGCAGCTCGGTCAGCGCTTTCGCGATGGCCTTCAGCGGCTTGAAGGTACCTGGATCAACGGCGACGGTGGTGCACAGGTCCCCAACATCATCAATGTCGGTTTTGAGGGCGTGGACGGCGAAGCCATGATCATGGCCCTGCGGGGTCTGGCAGTATCCACCGGCTCGGCCTGCAATTCAGCCAGTGTGGACCCTTCCCATGTACTGACCAGCATTGGCGTGCCGCGTGAAAAGGCGCTGGCTTCTATCCGCTTCAGCCTTGGTCGCTTCAGCCAGGCTGAGGAGATTGACCAGGCGCTTGAATCCATTTCGAACGCTCTGGAAAGCCTGCGTACGCGCCAGAGCGCCTGAGCATCCTTTTTTTATCGCGCAATTGATGCGCATCACCGGGGAGGACACCATCATGGCCCGGATCTCGATTTCCGAAGCCGCCGCTCACCAGATTCGCCACGTCCTCGAAGAGCGTGGCAGTGGCGAAGGACTGCGTGTCGCGGTCAAGCCAAGCGGCTGCTCGGGCTACAGCTACGTACTCGACTTTGCCGATAGCGTCGAAGCCGATGATCAGGTCTTCGAGGATCACGGCGTCAGGGTCATCGTGGACAGTGACGCCCTGTCCGTACTTGACGGCACCGAAGTGGATTACGTCAGCGAAGGCCTCAATCGATTCTTTCGCTTCAACAATCCCAACGTTCGCGACGAGTGCGGCTGCGGGGAAAGTTTCAGCGTCTGAGCAGGCCCGCACCAATGCGGATGCATGTTGCGCCAGCGACAGCTATAATGGCGCGATTTTTGCCGGAGCCGGCAGCTGTCAACACGGCTGCCGGCTCTGCGCTATCGTGAATCACGACTTACCTTGAATTCATTACCCTGTCAGGAGCCCTTTAACATGGCCCAGGAACGTACTCTCTCCATCATCAAGCCGGACGCCGTTGCCAAGAATGCCGTAGGCGACATCATTTCTCGTTTCGAGAAGGCCGGTCTGCAGGTCGTGGCCTGCAAGATGGTCAGCCTGTCACAGGAAAAGGCCGAGGGCTTTTACGCCGAGCACCGCGAGCGTCCCTTCTTCAATGACCTGGTCTCCTTCATGACCTCCGGCCCGGTCGTTGTTCAGGTGCTTGAAGGCGACAATGCCATCGCCAAAAACCGTGAACTGATGGGCGCCACCGACCCGAAGAAGGCCGAGGCCGGCACCATTCGCGCCGATTTCGCTTCTTCCATCGACGCCAACGCCGTTCACGGCTCCGATGCACCGGAATCTGCCCAGCGTGAAGTGGCCTACTTCTTCTCTGACGAAGAAATCTGCCCGCGCGGCTGATACTGCCCGCCGCGCCCGGCCGTCATCTGCCTTATGGGCAGGTGGCGGCCTTCTTTCTCCAACGACACCAGCGAGCTCACTGCCATGACACAGACTGCCACGACGACACCCGTCAATCTTCTGGGTCTTTCACGCAGCCAGATGGAGCAGTTCTTCATCGACCAGGGCGAGAAAAAATTTCGCGCCGCGCAGGTCATGAAGTGGATCCATCATGAGGGTGTCGATGATTTCTCGCAGATGACCAATATTTCCAAGGCCCTGCGTGACAAGCTTGCACGCGTGGCCGAAATTCGTGGACCCAAAGTGGTCTACGAAGGCCAGTCCAGCGATGGCACACAGAAATGGGTGCTGGAGGTCGAAGACGGCAGCTTTGTGGAAACCGTTCTGATTCCGTCAGAAAACGGCAGTCGCCGTACGCTGTGCGTCTCTTCCCAGGTTGGCTGCTCACTGGACTGCAGCTTCTGCTCGACCGGCAAGCAGGGCTTTCAGCGCAACCTCACCGCCGCCGAGATCATCGGCCAGTTGTGGGTGGCTCAGGCCAGTGCCGGCGGGCGCATGGGCCATGATGACGGCCGGCGCGCCGTCACCAACGTGGTCATGATGGGCATGGGCGAGCCGCTTTTGAACTACGACAACGTCGTGCCCGCCATGCACCTGATGCTCGATGACAACGGCTACGGGCTCTCCAAGCGTCGCGTCACCCTGTCGACTTCGGGCGTGGTGCCGATGATCGAGAAACTGGGCGACGAGATCGATGTGGCACTGGCCATTTCACTGCATGCCGCCAATGACGCGCTTCGCAACACCCTGGTGCCGCTCAACCGCAAATACAACATTGCAACGCTTCTGGACGCCTGCCGACGGTATCTGTCCAAAAGCGATGGCACCCGCCACATCACCATCGAGTACACCCTGATCAAGGACGTCAACGATCAGCGCGAGCACGCCGAGCAGCTGGCCGAGGTGCTCGGGGATCTGCCCTGCAAGATCAACCTGATTCCGTTCAACCCCTTCCCGCATGCCGGCTATGAAAAGCCGTCACGCAATCAGGTCATGCGGTTTCAGACGTGGCTTTATGAGCTCGGGCACAATGCCCCGGTGCGCACCACCCGCGGCGATGACATCGATGCGGCCTGCGGACAGCTGGTCGGTCGCGTCAAGGACCGCACAAAGCGTGCCGAGCGCTATATCAAGGCCGTCCAGCTCGACGCATCATGATCTGCTCACCCTGCCCTGCCTGTTATCGACTTGACTTGGTGGGGTGGCAGCGCTTTGATGGTCAACGATTTCGCTAATATTGGACAGACTCGGACATGTTCATCACATCAGGAAGTCGATGAGTCATTTGCGCTGCACCCTCAAGACATCGCTGATCGTGACGGCGCTGCTACTGACCGTCACGGCGCTTTCAGGCTGTGCCAGCCACAGCCGTGAAACAGCATCCTCCGATGAATCTCCCACCACAGCCTATACCCGGCTGGGCATGGCCTATCTGCAGCGGGATGATCTCGAGCGGGCCCAACAGGCCTTTGTTCGCGCCATCGACCTTTCTGCCAACGACCCCGAGGCCCTTCAGGGCCTGGCCCTGATCTATCAGCGTCAAGGTGAAACTGCCAGTGCCGACCAATATTTCCAGCGTGCCCTGAGCGCGCGCACCCCGTTTACACAGGCGCGCAATAATTACGCGGCTTTCCTGTTCAGTCAGAACAGGATTCCACAGGCCTGCGAACAGCTCGAACAGGCCACCACGGATCTGCTTTATGAGCGTCGCGCCCAACTGTTTGCCAATCTGGGCCAGTGTCGCCGACGCCAGGGCGATAGCGCCGCTGCGCTGGCCGCCTATCAGCGTGCCCTGCAGCTGGAGGAGCGCCTGCCACGCGCATGGCTGGGAATAGCCGAAATACAATATCAACAGCAGCGGTATGACGCCGCTCGCGCCGCCCTCGACCACTATGTTCAGCTTGCCGGCCACACCGATGAGAGCTTCCAGCTCTCTCAAAGGCTTTCTGGCGGAGCGTCACATGATGGATAAGGCGTGCCTGCGTCAGACGCCGGAAAAGGATCATTTCGTGCCACGACCGAACAAGGAATCTTCTGCATGAGCGAACAGCATGCCTCTCCCGCCGGAGAGCCGGGTGCCGGTGAAATGCTGCGCGAAGAACGCGAACGTCAGCGCCTGCATCTGGAAGATGCCGCTGAACAGCTGAATCTGCGTCCGTCTCTGGTCGCTGACATGGAACGTGACAACTTTGAGCAGGTCCCGATACCCACCTATCGGCGCGGCTATCTGCGGGCCTACGCCCGTCTGCTGGGGCTCGATGATCGCATGATTGTGGCAGCCTATGATCGCGTCCATGGCCGAAATGATCTGGATGAACGGCGTGTGGCGCCCATCAGCAGCATCAAGCCCCCCTCTCGTACAGGCACCATTGCCTTCAGGGTGGTCACTGTCGCGGTCGTGGTTATTCTGGCGGTCATGACCCTGCTATGGTGGGAGGGGCGTGAAAGCGCACCGGGTTATGGCGATGACACCGCCATGCTCGAACAGGAGAACATCCCGCAGGACGGCACCAATGATCCCGGCCTTCCCCCGGCACCTGAAGCGCAACCCGCTGTGGATAACACATCGACCAGCGGCTCGAGTAACATGATCGACGGCGCACCGGTCGATACGGCACTGGCGGCTCAGGTCGCCGAAGGTGTCGATGAAGGCATTCCCGAGCCGGGCAGTCTTCAGGTCGACACCCCTGAAGGCCGTAACGGTGCCACCGGCGGGCTGGTGGACACCGCCGGTGACGAGGACACGCCATCCGATCCGATCGCCAGCGGCCGCAGCGTGAAGATGAACTTTGGCGGTGAGTCGTGGGTCGATGTCCGTGATGCCAACGGCACCACCGTCCTGCGCGGACTGCAGCAAGGTGGCACCACCGCCACGATCGAAGGCGTGCCACCCTTTCGCCTGACGGTAGGTAATGCCAATCAGGTCACCATTGATTACAGAGGCGAACGCGTTGACATGTCCCAACACGCCGGCAGCAGCAACGTTGCCCGCTTTACCCTGGGGGAGTGATTTATCATGATTAGCCAGTCCCCGATCGTGCGTCGCAAATCGCGTCAGATCCACGTCGGCAATGTGCCCGTGGGTGGCGATGCGCCCATCTCCGTACAGAGCATGACCAATACCAATACGCTCGACGTCGACGCCACGGTCGAACAGATCGAGCGTATTGCTGCCGCCGGCGGCGATATCGTGCGCGTCTCCGTACCGGATATGGATTGCGCCGAGGCGTTCGGCAAGATCAAGCAGCGCACTTCCGTGCCGCTGGTCACCGACATCCATTTTGACTATCGCATCGCCCTGCGCGTGGCCGAGCTGGGCGCGGACTGTCTGCGCATCAACCCCGGCAATATTGGCCGCGAAGATCGCGTGCATGCCGTGGTTCAGGCCGCCCGGGACAATGGCATTCCGATCCGCATCGGCGTCAATGCAGGCTCGCTTGAAAAGGACCTGCAGAAAAAATATGGCGAGCCGACTCCGGCGGCGCTGGTCGAATCGGCCATGCGTCACATCGATTATCTCGATCGTCTGGACTTCCAGGAATACAAGATTTCGCTCAAGGCCAGCGATGTCTTCATGGCCGTTGATGCCTATCGCCAGATTGCCACCCAGATTGATCAGCCCCTGCATCTGGGCATCACTGAAGCCGGCGGCTTGCGCGGTGGCACGGTCAAGTCCTCGATCGGTCTGGGGGCGCTGTTGATGGATGGCATCGGTGACACACTGCGCATTTCGCTGGCCGCTGACCCGGTCGAGGAGATCAAGGTCGGTTACGACATCCTCAAGAGCCTGAAACTGCGCTCGCGCGGCATCAACTTCATTGCCTGCCCGAGCTGTTCGCGCCAGAACTTTGATGTCATCGGCACCATGAATCAGCTTGAAGAGCGCCTGGAAGACATCATGACGCCGCTGAACGTCTCGGTCATTGGCTGTGTGGTCAATGGTCCCGGCGAGGCCAAGGAAACCGATATCGGCCTGACCGGTGGTAGCCCGGCCAATCTGATTTACATCGACGGCAAACCGGCCCAGAAGCTGCGCAACGACCACCTTGTGGATGATCTCGAAAAACTGATTCGGGAACGCGTGGCGCGCAAGGAAGCCGAAGAAAAAGATGTCATCACCCGCGCATAAAGCCCGGGCCCCTTTTTGAAATGCAGCGATAAAACATCAATGTCCAGTAAATTACAGGCCATCCGAGGCATGAATGACCTGCTGCCCGAGCGTTCACCGCTCTGGCAGTATTTCGAACAGCACGTCCGCCAGCTCATGGCACAGTACGGCTATCTGGAAATGCGTACCCCGGTGCTCGAGCAGACGGCGCTTTTCAAGCGTTCCATCGGGGAAGTCACCGATATCGTCGAAAAGGAGATGTATACCTTTGACGATCGCAACGGTGACAGCCTCTCCCTGCGACCGGAAGGCACCGCATCGGTGGTGCGTGCCGCCATCGAAAACGGACTGCTTCACAATCAGACCCACAGGCTCTGGTACGCCGGCCCGATGTTTCGCCACGAGCGCCCCCAGAAGGGCCGCTACCGCCAGTTCCATCAGGTGGGCGTGGAAGTTCTCGGGCTTGAAGGGCCGGACATCGATGCCGAAGTGATCGCCCTGTCTGCCCGGCTCTGGCGGGCCCTAGGCCTGATCGATCATGTCCAGCTCGAGATCAACTCGCTGGGCTCGCTTGAAGCGCGTCATGCCTACCGCGCCAGACTGGTCGACTACTTCAACGAGCACCTCGACCAGCTTGATGAGGATTCTCACCGTCGTCTGAACAGCAACCCGCTGCGCATTCTCGACAGCAAGAACCCGGACATGCAGGCCATGATCGAGGCCGCCCCGAAACTCATCGATCATCTTGATGAGGCTTCGGTCGAGCATTTTGACGCGATCAAACAAAAACTTGATGCTCTGGGCATCCAGTACGTCATCAACACGCGTCTGGTCCGTGGCATGGACTACTACAGCCGTACGGTCTTTGAATGGACCACGACGGCGCTGGGCAGTCAGGGCACCGTCTGTGCCGGCGGGCGCTATGACGGCCTGGTCGAGCAACTGGGGGGCAAGGCCACTCCGGCCGTGGGCTTCGCCATGGGCGTTGAGCGCCTGATCCTGTTGCTGGAAACGCTGGAACTGGTGCCAGAGGCAGCCGAGGACATTCTGGATGTCTACCTGATGGGCCAGGGCGAAGGCGTTGATACCCAGCTGCTGGTGCTGGGCGAAACCCTGCGTAGCCGCTTGCCCATGATTCGTGCACAGGTACACTGCGGTGGCGGCAGCTTCAAGAGTCAGCTCAAAAAGGCCGACAAGAGCCGCGCCCGCTTCGCTGTCATGCTCGGAGAGGATGAGCTGGCGGCCGGTACGGTGACGCTCAAGGACCTGCGGGGTGAAGAGCCTCAGCAGCAGATGGTCATCGACGCACTGATTGACCGGCTTGCACGCTGGATGGAAGAGCGTCCGGCCGACAGCGGCCTTGCGACCCGAGCCTGACGGCTTTTCGACTACCCGGGCAGAGACTGTTATGAGACCGAATCTACAGGAGTGCCGCACGTGGCGGATCAGTTGAATATTCACGAGGAAGACGATCAGCTGGCAGCTGCCAAACGACTCTGGCACAACTACGCCAAGCCGATTCTGGGCGGCATCATCATTGCCGCCGTGGGTCTTTTTGCCTGGCACTGGTGGCAGGATCACCAGCAGGCTCAGTCCGAAGCCGCCTCGCTTCAGTACCAGCAGCTGATTCAGCTGACCTCACAGGACAGCCTGGATGACAGCGGCCGGCAGGCCGCACAGAGCATTATCGACGCCATTCGCGATCAGCACGGCGACACCCTGTATGCCGACCTGGCTGGCATGATCCAGGCGCGTCTGGCAGTGGATGCCAACGATCTGCCCGCCGCCGAGCGCGCCCTGAGCGAAGTTCGAAAAAATACTGATCGCGGCGAGATTCAGGCGCTGGCCGGTCTCGAACTGGCGCGTGTACAGCTGGGTCAGGACAATGCCGAACAGGCGCTTGGCACGCTCGAGAGTCTTCAGCTGCCCGAGGCCATGAGCGCGCGCGGTGCCGACATTCGGGGCGATATCGAACTGGCACTGGGCAATACCGATGAGGCGCGTAGTGCCTGGCAAAATGCCGTCGATCTGGCTCGCGAGCACGATCAGGAGCTCTCCGGGATACAACTCAAACTCGATGATCTGGCGCCTCAGGAGGCCTCATGAGCACGCTTGAAAACGACTCTTTTCCACCTTCGGGTCTCAAGCGCGTGGCGCTGATGGCAAAACCTCTGGGCGCTCTGCTGTGTGCCACTTCACTGGTGGTCCTGGCCGGCTGTTCCGGCAACGTTCAGACCGGCACACAGCCACGCGAACTCACCAGTATCGATCAGACCGTCAAGGTCGAAGGCATGTGGTCGGATGGTATCGGTTCGCTGACCCGAGCACGCTACCCGATCACCCCGGCCATTTCAGGCGATACGATCTACGCCAGCGATGCCGAAGGCAACCTCAAGGCCATCAACCGCAACAACGGTCAGATCAAATGGGAAAAGCGTCTGGAGATCCCCATTTCCAGCGGCCTGACGGCAGACAGCGGCCAGCTTTTTGCCGGCACGCGCAACGGCGAAGTCATCGTCTTCAGTGAGGACAACGGTGACATCGTCTGGCACTCACGGGTTTCCAGTGAAGTCATCGCTGCTCCCCAGCTCAATAGCGGCCAGGTGGTGGTACAAAGCGTAGATGGTACGCTGACGGCGCTGGATCGCTTTACCGGTGACGAGCAGTGGCTATATGCCTCATCGCAGCCGGCGCTGACCCTGCGAGGCACTGGCGCACCAAGGACCATTGACCCGGTCTCCTTTGCCGGTTTTGCTAACGGTCGTCTGGCTGCGTTTGACAATCGCAGTGGCCAACAGCTGTGGGATCTGCGTGTTGCCGTGCCGCAGGGACGTACCGAAGTCGAGCAGCTGGTGGACCTTGATGGCCAGCCGGTGCTGACCCGGGACGGCCGACTGTTCGTGACCAGCTACAACGGCCGTGTCATGGCACTCGATGCACGCAATGGCCAGCCCCTCTGGGATCGGGAACAGTCCAGCTATCACACCCCGGTGCTGGTGGGGGACTATCTCTTCACCGTTACCGCCGACAGCCATATCATGGCGATTGATGCCAACAACGGTCGTGTCATCTGGGATCAGGACGCGCTGGAAGGCCGCTCGCTGAGCGCGCCGGTATTTGTCAATAACAAGCTGGTGGTCGGCGACTATCAGGGCTATCTGCACGTGATCGATGCCCAGAGCGGAGAGCAGGAAGGTCGTGCGCATCCCGGTGGTGATGGCATCAGCATCACCCCGCTGACCGATGGCGAGCATGTCTTCGTGCTGACCAATGACGGGGAATTGATCGGCTATGCCCTCAAGGATATAGGCAAGGCGTCATAAGACGTTGCTGACCATATCGTCATGACGGGTCTTGCGGTGCTCAACCGGAAGGCCCGTTCGTTTATCTCCCATCCTGACCGGGCGTTTTACACATTTCGAATACCGACGTCTTTCGGGTTAGAATGGCCCGATCAGGACGGACGGTATCCGCGCTGTCCCCCATTAAGCCGACAGCCCGCTCCCTCTATTGTGCAGGACCCTCATGAATCCCGTTATCGCACTTGTCGGCCGACCCAATGTCGGCAAATCCACGCTATTCAATCGGCTGACGCGCTCGCGTGATGCCATCGTCGCAGACTTCCCCGGTCTGACCCGAGATCGCCATTATGGCAACGGCCAGCTGGGCGACAAGCCCTACACGGTCATTGATACCGGCGGTATCAGCGGTGACGAGATGGGCATCGATGCGGCCATGGCGGAGCAGTCGTTGCTGGCCATCGATGAAGCCGACATCGTCTTTTTCATGGTCGATGCTCGCGCAGGGGTCATGCCGGCCGATGAGGCCATCGCCAACCATCTGCGCATCAACCAGAAAAAGACCTGGCTTGTGGTCAACAAAAGCGATGGCCTTCAGGAAGAGATTGCCACGGCTGACTTCTGGGCGCTGGGTCTGGGAGATCCGCATGCGATCGCCGCCGCTCACGGACGTAACGTCACAACCCTGATCGAGCATGTGCTCGAGCCCTTCCCCGAGGTCAGTGAGGAGACGCACCCGGACCTGATCGCCAACGGCATTCGTATCGGCGTGGTCGGACGTCCCAACGTGGGCAAGTCCACCCTGGTCAACCGGCTTCTGGGCGAGGAGCGTGTGGTGGTCTTCGATGAGGCCGGCACCACCCGTGATGCCATCGAAATTCCCTTCGAGCGCCGCGGCCAGCCTTACGTACTGATCGACACGGCCGGCGTGCGTCGCCGCAAGAATATCAGCCTTGCCGCCGAAAAGTTTTCGATCATCAAGACGCTGGATGCCATCAAGGAGTGCAACGTCGCCATCGTGGTGCTTGATGCCCGTACCGGTCTGGTCGAGCAGGACCTGCACCTGCTGGATTACGTCCTGACCACCGGGCGTGCGCTGGTGCTGGCGGTCAACAAATGGGACGGTCTCGAACAGGAAGCTCGTGAGAAGATGCGCGCCGACATCAAACGGCGCCTGGGCTTTGCCGACTACGCCGACCTGCACTTCATCTCGGCGCTTCACGGTACGGCGGTGGGAGATCTCTACCCTTCCATCGAGCGCGCCTTTGCCTCTGCCACGGCGCGCTGGTCCACCAACCGTCTGACAACGCTTTTGCAGGATGCGGTCAGCGAGCATCAGCCACCGCTGGTCAACGGTCGTCGCATCAAGCTGCGCATGGCGCATCAGGGGGGCGCCAATCCGCCGCTGATCGTGGTGCACGGCAATCAGACCAATGCCCTGCCCGATGCCTACAAGCGCTTTTTGATCAACACCTTCCGCAAGGTGCTCAAGGTCAAGGGCACCCCCATCCGGTTTGAATTCCGCTCGGGCGATAATCCCTACGACAAGAACAGCGGCGACAGCGACCGGGAAAAGGCCAAGGCCCGTCAGCTTGCGCGCACCAAGGAAGCTCGCAAGAACCGGCGCTAAAGGCTGTCAGTCCTTTTTCGTGATGACCTGGTATGACATCGCGCTCGATCTAGGTCAGACTTGCATCAGGAAGCGTTCATTCAACGCCTTCGTGATGGGAGTTCATGATGAGACTGGGGAAGTATCGATATCGCCCGGCACTGCTGATGGCGGCCACGTTGTCATTGGCCGGCTGCTTGGCACTGCCGCAGGCCAGCTTCATGCTGGGGCGGCTGGCGCTTGAGTCGATGGGCGTGGAAAACGTTCGCATTGGTCGCTGGGCGGTGCCTGTCGATGCCCTGACGCTGGAACCCATGGCACTGGCCCGGGCAGGACTTGATATGGCCGGCATGCCGGTCAGCCTGGAGCTGCCCCTGTCGCTGACGCCACCGGACGGCGCGCCCGATATCGACCTGGCCGGTTATGCCTGGCAACTGGTGGTCCCGGGCGCTGAGCCGGCCAGCGGCGACGTGGATGCCGCTGTTGCCCTTCGCGGCGGCGAGCCGGCGACGCTACGCCTGCCGGTGAACCTTTTCCCGGCAACGACCGAACGGGAAGGCACCACCTATAATCAAAAGCTTCTGGCGCTGGCACAGCAACTGGCCCACCGCGAGCAGCTTCCCCCCGGCAGTACCCTGTCATTGACGCCGCGACTGGACAGCGACATGGCCCGGTTGATACCGGCACCGACCATCACGCTGGATATTTCGGGCCCCTCGGAGCAGCACAGTGCACCCGGGCTGCCAACATCTTCGGACCCAATGCCCCGGGACGCCCCGACGCCAGCCTCCGAGCCATTGCCAGCCCCTCCAGCTTCAGAACGCCCCGAAGCCTCCGGCGCATGAAAAAACCGGCGCGCAGGCGCCGGTCTTGATGTTCGTGCTCAGGTCAGACTCATTCGATGGCGCTGATGGTCCCCTCACCGACCACCTCGCCATCAAGAAGCCATTCGATGTTCTGATCATCCAGCATGCGGATCTGATAGCAGGTTGTGTCACCGCTGCCGTAATCAAGACACATTTGATCGCCCTTGATCGTGGACTGACCGGTGTAATCTTCACCTTCAATGGTGCCATCGACCCGGTAGGCCTCGCTGTATTGGCTGCCGTCTGCCATGGCACCAGTCACGCGATGGCCCATCACCCTGTCTCGAATGGCACTACCGGAGAGGCGCTCGCCCTGAGTCGAGGCACTCTGCGCGCCATTGTGCTGCTCAGCCGAATCCGCCATGACCGGTGCCGTGGTCATGCCCATCAGCAGAACCATCATCGCTGCTGTCATTGTTTTCATTGTGTCACTCCCTGTGATTGAAAACCGAGTATGGCATCGATTACCGCATCAACGACGTTAGTACCCGAGGCTTTCAGCCCGGATTTAGCCGGGCGTGTCATTGGCAACGAGGGATTCGCGCCCGGTCCAGCTGATGGCAAACTGCCACGCTGCACGACCACTGCGCACACCACGGGCCAGCGCAAACCGACGTGCCTCGGCCTCGGCCGCCTCATCAAACTGCCCACCCAGGTGCGCTACCCAGTGCGCGCAGGTTCTCAGATAGGTGTCCTGGTCGAAGGGATAGAATGACAGCCACAACCCGAAACGATCCGATAGCGAAATCTTTTCCTCAACGGCGTCGCCGTGATGGATCTCACCGCCCACGACCTGCGTGTCGTTGTTGTCGGCCATGCTTTCCGGCAACAGGTGGCGCCGATTGGAGGTGGCATAGAGCAACACGTTGTCCGGCGGGCCGGTCAGGGTGCCATCCAGTACGCTCTTGAGCGCCTTGTAGGCGTCATCGCTGCCTTCAAAGGAGAGATCGTCACAGTAGACGACAAAGCGATAATCACTGCCCTTGAGCGTCTGTACCAGGGCCGGCAGCCCGACCAGATCATGACGGTCGACCTGAATCAGGCGCAGCCCTTCGTCTGCCAAATCATTGATCAGTGCCCGGATCAGCGACGATTTGCCGGTCCCTCGTGCGCCCCACAGCAGCGCATGATTGGCCGGGCGCCCGCGCAGAAAGGTTCGTGTGTTCTCCACCAGCGCCTTTTTCTGGGTCTCGATACCGATCAGCTCATCGACGCTGACGCTATCACGCGGCTGAACCGGCGTCAGACGTCCACCCAGCGCATGACGCTGCCAGATTGCGGCAATATCACGCGACCAGTCGATGGGGGCCTGCTCGGGAGGCAACAGGGGTTCCAGCCGATCCAGCAGATTCAAAAGGCGTGTGCTCAACTGCTCATTCATGTATGGCTCCGCATCAGGTTATGCTGTCATGTGACATGATCCCGCTATCCTGACGTGCCCCTTTGGCATGCGTCCAGTCGGGTCCCTCGAATCCTTACAGGAGTTTTGCCGTTCATGATGCGCAAGACCATGCTGGGTGCACTGACTCTGAGTCTTGGCCTGAGTGCCTGCACCACCTCACCGCTGGGACGCTCCCAGCTGTCGCTGTTTGACAGCAGCGAGATTGACCAGCAGGGCCAGAAGGCCTTTGAAGAGTATCGCCAGAGCCACAAGCAGGCCACCGGCCGTGATGGTCGCTATGTCAGCTGTATTGCCAACGCCATTATCGACACGTTGCCCGAGGGAGAAGGCCCATCGAAATGGACCGTCGGCGTCTATCAGGATGATGAGCCCAACGCCTTTGCCCTGCCGGGTGGCTACGTCGTCATCAATACCGGATTGATGAGCGTGGCAAAAAACCAGGACCAGATTGCCACGGTAGTCGGCCACGAGATGGCCCACGTGCTGGCCCATCACGCCAACGAACGCAGCTCGACCCAGTCGTTGACCAGTACCGGGCTGGGCGTGGTGCAGTCCGTGACCGGTAACAATGCACTGGCACAGCTTCTGGGCGCCGGTGCCCAGTACGGGGTCCTGCTGCCCTACTCGCGCCGCCAGGAAAGTGAAGCCGACCTGCTGGGTCTGGATTTAATGGCACGAGCGGGCTTTGATCCGCGGGCCAGCATCGCGCTGTGGCAGAACATGTCCGCCGCCTCCAAGGGCGGGCCGCCGACCTGGGCCTCGACCCACCCCAACGACGGTGAGCGTAGCAAGGCCCTTGAAGGCCGCATGCAAAGTGCGATCAAACTCTCCGAGCAGGCACATGCGGCAGGTCATGATCCGAACTGTGGCAGTATCAGCTCCTGATGCCGGCCGGGCCGATCAGCGAAGATCGGCCCGCATCGCTTCCAGTATCGGCGTGGTATCAGGGCGCGTACCACGCCACTGATACCAGGCTTCAGCCGCCTGACCTACCAGCATGCCCAGCCCATCGGCGCAGCGCACGCCGTGGGTATGGGCCCATTCAAGAAAGACGGTGAGCGCTGCGCCATACATCATGTCGTAAGCCAGCGCCTGCTCATTGAAAAGCGTTTCGGGCAGCGGCGGCAGGTCACCGGATAGACTGGCGCTGGTAGCATTGATGACCAGATCAAAACGCCCTTCGATGTCTTCGAACCCACAGCCACGAATCTGACCGTATGCCTTGAACAACTCGGCAAGCCCGATGGCCTTTTCCACCGTTCGATTGGCCACCACAAGCTCCGACGGCCCGACTTCAAGCAAGGGCTTGAGCACGCCGCGTACGGCACCACCTGCACCGAGCATCAGAATACGCGCACCGATCAGAGGCGCTCCGAGCCGCTCAAGATCCAGCAGCAATCCGGCGCCATCGGTGTTATCACCGACCACCTCACCGCTGTCACTGACGACCAGCGTATTGACGGCGCCGGCCTGTCTGGCCCGCTCACTCAACCGATCCGCCAGCGCGATCGCCTGCTCCTTGAAGGGAACGGTGACATTGGCTCCACGCCCGCCTTCCTCCAGGAAAGCATGCCAGTGGCCGGACAAATCATCGACCGGTGCCAGACGCGTTTCATAGCGCACCGGATCCTGTAACTGCTCGGCAAAGCCTGAATGAATCTGAGGGGATTTCGAATGCGCGATGGGATTGCCAAACACGGCGTACAGGGGAAGGTCGGTCATCGCTGATCAGCCTCCTCGAGCCATTCGCGCGGATGCAGGTAGTGCGCATAAAGCTCGGCCTCGGGAGAGCCCTCTTCGGGCTGATATTGATAGGCCCAGTGGGCCACCGGTGGCATCGACATCAGAATCGACTCGGTGCGCCCGCCACTTTGCAGCCCGAACAGTGTGCCGCGGTCATAGACCAGGTTGAACTCGACATAGCGACCGCGGCGGTAGTTCTGGAAATCTCGCTCCCGCTCGCCATAGGGTGTCTCGCGGCGTTTTTCGACAATCGGCAGATAGGCCGGCACAAACGCCTCGGCAATGGCCTGCTGGAAGGCAAAGCTCTGCTCGAAGCCCTCTTCGTTGATGTCATCAAAGAAAAGACCGCCCACACCGCGGGTTTCATCGCGATGCTTGAGATAAAAGTACTCGTCGCACCAGCGCTTGCAGCGGGGATAGACGTCATCACCGAAGGGCGCACAGGCCTCGCGGGCAGTGCGATGCCAGTGGATGACATCTTCGAGCACCGGATAATACGGCGTCAGATCAATCCCGCCGCCAAACCACCAGACCGGCGCCTCCCCTTCCTTTTCGGCGATAAAAAAGCGCACGTTGCCGTGTGTCGTCGGCAGGTGCGGATTACGCGGATGCATGACCCAGGAGACGCCGACGGCGTGAAAGCTGCGTCCGGCCAGCTCCGGGCGAGCAGCGGACGCCGAAGGCGGCAGATTTTCCCCGAAGACGTGCGAGAAGTTGACCCCGCCCTTTTCGAACACGGCCCCCTCGGTGATCACGCGGGAGCGGCCGCCACCGCCATCGTCGCGTGTCCAGGCATCTTCCACAAAATCAGCATGACCGTCGGCCTGGGCCAGCGACTGACAAAGCCGATCCTGAAAGTCCAGCAGATAGCGTTTCACCCTTTCGAGATAGGCATGTGACACGATGTCTCTCCAGCAGGGTCATGGCCGTTCCCGGCCATGACTAACGTTTAAGTCGGCGGCAAGGCTAGTCGCGCAGCACGTCGTTGGTCAGCAGATCGCGGATTTCGCTGGGACGCGTTCGTCCACCCAGCGGCCCATCCACCACGAACACCCGATCGTCGAACACCTGCCTGATGTCTTCGGCACTCAGGCAGGGCGCTTCGCTGGCCCGGTTGGCCGAACTTGATATCAGCGGCCCGCCGAAGGCCTCGCACAGTGCGCGAACCAGCGGGTGATCGCTGACCCGCAGGGCAACGCTTGAATGGGCACCACGTACCAATGGGTGCGAACGACCGTTATCCGGCACCAACCAGCTCACCGGGCCGGGCCAGCGGGACACCAGCCGAGCACGCTGGGTGTCGTCGAGCCCGACAAGCCAGGGCTCGAACTGCTCGATGCCTGATGCAATCAGAATCAATCCCTTGGCCGGGTCGCGTACCTTGAGTGCCAGAAGACGCTCAAGCGCGTCGGTATTATCGGGATCACAGCCCAGCCCCCAGACGGCTTCCGTCGGGTACGCGACAACGCCACCGGCGCGCAGATGCGCCGCGGCGTCCTCAAGCATCGGCTGGGCGAGAGAAGAGTCAAAATGTGAAGACATGCTGCGTAAATACCCTTGCCCCAGTCAGACAGGCAGTGTATCTCATGCCAGCCTGCGTACCCAGCCACCGGCGACCTGTGCGGCCCAGCCGTCAAGCTCCAGCATGAGCAGACGCGACTGTAGCGTCGTGACCGACTCGCCCGTACGCTCGATCAGAACGTCAACCGGCACGGGCGTCTCTTCAAGTGACTGCCAAAGCGGGTCTTCCGGGCACCGGACCTGTGCAGCGTTTGATACGCCCGTCTCGTGGGCAGAAGCATGGGAGGGTTCATCCTCGGACGTTGGCAGTGCGACGCCCCACTGCCGCTCGGGCAGCTCCTGCAGGATCTCTTCCAGAGAGGTCACCAGCCGGGCACCTTCACGAATCAGCCACAGACAGCCACGCGCCTGCGGGTTGTGCAGCGAACCCGGCAGGGCAAACACTTCCCGGTTCTGCTCCATGGCAAGCCTTGCGCTGACCAGCGAACCACTGGCCATGGCCGCCTCGACCACCAGCACGCCCAGCGACAGGCCGGTAATGATTCGATTGCGGCGGGGAAAATGCTGTGGATGGGCCCGGGTGCCCGGCGGATGTTCCGAGAGCAAAAGCCCGCCCTGATCCAGCAGTTGCTGTCGCAGGCGGGCATGCGTTCGCGGGTAGAGCACATCGACCCCGCAACCCAGCACCGCAACGGTCGCACCGCGTGCCTCCAGCGCACCGTGATGGGCGCAGCCATCCACCCCAAGCGCCAGACCGCTGATGACGCTATAGCCGGCCCCAACCATGCCCCGCGCAAATCGCCAGGCATTGTCCTGCCCTTCACGCGTCGGCCGACGCGTCCCCACGATGGCCAGCGCCGGCAGGGACAGTGCCTCAAGCGCGCCCCAGGCCCAGAGCGCCGGCGGCGGGTCAGGCAGTTCCTCAAGCATGGCCGGCCAGGCGGGATGGTCCGGCGTCAGCAGGTGATGCTGCGGGCCCTGATCAAGCCACGCCATCGCAGCATTGACCCGAGCATGCAGAGGTCCCTGCCCGGGCATTTGCAGATAGTGGCGCATGAGCTGCGCGGCTTCCGAGGGCAGGCGAGCCAGCCAGCCTTCTGGCCAGTCGGGAGCAGCCTGTCGAAGGGCCTGAAGACGCCGCGCACCCACACGGGGCAGCATCGACAGCGCCAGCCACTCATGAGACATCGCAGGCTGGGTCATCTCAGTCATCCAGTGTCGCCTCCACACGATCACCCGTGGCCATGGGCAACCCGGCCCGGGTCACCAGCGCCAGACTGGTCTGCTCGAACGTGCGAACGATCATCAACTCGCCCAGCACGCCGCCATCAAGTGCCAGCAACCCGCCGGTCACCGGATCAGAAACCTCCTCGGGCTCGCCCTGAACGCGAAGGCGCATGCCGGGTGTGACCTGGTGACGCCCCAGATCGATCACCACAATGTCGCGAAGTCCCACGATACGCCCGGCACCGGGCCGATCAAGAATCTGTCCCCGAGTGCCGGCCGGGGCAGTCAAGGGCACCAGCTGCCTCGGCGGCGTCCAGTCATCGAGCGCCATGAGCTGTGCACCGGCACTGACTTCGCGGGGACTTTTCTCAACGGTCAGCGTGGAAAGTGGTGCGCCCTGGCGTTCAAGCCGCGCCACGCCCTGACGAATCATGACCTGTCCCAGTACGCGGCCCTGATCGTCCTTTAAAAGCGTCCCCGGTGTGTAGAGCCCGAAACGCTGTCCCGGGCGGCCCTGTACGTATCGCGCCACAATCTGATCGCCGGCACCGCTGATCAGCCGCCCTTCGCTGCCGCTGACCACATAGGCCTGCGGCATCGGCGTGCCCGCCTCGATCACGCGATAGTTCATCAACGACGGTACCCTGGCCGACAGATCCACGGGATCATGCTGGGCTTCCAGCGGCAAAAAGCGCACCCGGGGCGACAGGGTCACCGCACCGCCCTGATCATATGGCGGGGCAGCACTGGCCGCGTCGCACAGGCCCATCGCTAAAGCCAGCATGGCACTCATCAGTGCCCTATAGTGCCCTGGAGGCCTGTTGCGGCCGCCGGAGAAGCTCATCCCCTGCCGTTTCATGTCATCTTCGCCCTGCTGTCGGTTCCGTTGCCAACGCCTGCGCACTACAATAGGCACCATACGGAGTGAATCCATTCATGCATTTACGGCCGTCATCCCGGCTTTCTTGACCCAGTGGTCCCGGAGCCTGGTGGTGGCGACCCCACGACAGATACGAACATGGCTCTACTGACAATTCTCGAATATCCCGATGATCGCCTGCGCACCGTTGCCCAGCCCGTAGACCAGGTCGACGATGACGTACGACGCCTGATCGATGACATGTTTGAAACCATGTACGACGCCCCGGGGATCGGTCTGGCCGCCACGCAGGTCGATGTACATCGCCGCGTGATCGTGATGGATGTCAGCGAAGAGAAAAATCAGCCGCTGGCGCTGGTCAATCCGGAAGTGACCCTGCTGGGCGATGAGCGCGAGCCGCTGCAGGAAGGCTGCCTGTCGATTCCGGAGTATTACGCCGAAGTGCCGCGCGCCCTGCGGGTGCATCTCAAGGCGCAGGATCGCAACGGCAAGCCCTATGAGCTGGAAGCCGATGGCCTGCTGGCCCACTGTATCCAGCACGAAGCGGATCATCTCGAAGGGGTGCTGTTCGTCGACTACCTCTCTCCGCTCAAGCGCGACCGGGTCAAAAAGAAGATGCTCAAGCGCCAGAAGACCGCGTCCTGATCCCATCTTCGCCACTGCCCGCCTGACCACCCATCACCTTTATCGGCGCCCCCCTCAGGGGCGCTGACGTCTTTCAGGACCACGCCATGCCCAGCCCGCTTCGCATCGCCTTTGCCGGCACACCGGACTTTGCCGCCGAACACCTTCGTGCCCTGCTCGACAGCCCTCACAACGTCGTCTGCGTCTATACCCAGCCCGACCGACCGGCCGGACGTGGCCGTCGCCTGACCCCGTCACCGGTCAAGGCGCTGGCGCTGGAGCACGGTCTGCCCGTCCATCAGCCTGAGAGATTGAAAACGCCGGAGACCCACGCAGCGCTGATCGAGGCCGACATCGATGTGCTGGTCGTGGTGGCCTACGGGCTGATCCTGCCACGCGCCGTCCTCGACATTCCGCGCATGGGCGCCATTAACGTCCATGCCTCCCTGCTGCCGCGCTGGCGCGGTGCCGCACCGATCCAGCGCGCCATCGAGGCAGGCGATCCTGAAAGCGGGGTAACCATCATGGCCATGGATGAAGGGCTGGATACCGGCGACATGCTGCTGACCGCTCGTCTCCCGATCGAGGACACCACCACGGCCGCCGGGCTGCATGACCAGCTGGCCGAGATCGGCACCAGAGCCCTGGTCGAAGCCCTTGATCGCATGAGTGATCAGCAGCTGACCGCCACACCTCAGCCTGACGAGGGCGTCACCTACGCCGCCAAGCTGAGCAAGGCGGAAGCCCGACTGGATTTCAGCCAGAGTGCGACGGTGCTTGCGCAGCGCGTTCGAGCCTTCAATCCCTTTCCTGTCGCCTGGACCACACTGGGTGGCGACACGCTGCGCCTGTGGCACGCCGAGGCGCGCGTGGCGCAGGGCAGTGAGCGCGAGGCCGTCCCGGGTCAGCTGCTCGACGGTCCCTCGGATGCGCTTCATGTGGCCTGTGGCGAAGGGGTTTTGCACATCACTCATGCCCAGCTGCCGGGCGGCAAAATGCTCTCGGCCCATGAACTTCTCAACAGCCGGCGCGATCAGTTCGTGGCCGGGACGGTGCTGGGAGCCGATCAATGAACCGCCCGCGCACTCAAAAATCCAAACGCACCATGGGCGTGCGTGCCCATGCGGCCCTGACACTGGCGCCGGTACTAAACCAGCGCGGCGCGCTGACCAGTGACGTACCCGAAGGGGTGGCCCCGAGGGATCAGGGCCTTTATCGAGCGCTGTGCTTTGGCGTCTGTCGTGCCCTGCCCCAGCTCGAGGCCGTGGCCGCCAGGCTTTTGAAGTCACCGTTTAAACAGCGTGATCAGGACATTCACGCCCTGCTGCTGATCGGTCTGTATCAGCTCTATCACATGCGCATTCCAACCCACGCGGCCGTGGGAGAAACGGCCGGCGGCGCCCGCGAACTGAAGAAGGAGTGGGCCACCCGGGTCATCAACGGCTGTCTGCGCCGCGCTGACCGCGAGCGCGAGACGCTTTTGGCCGAAGTTGAAAAGACTCCGTCGGTGGCCCACTGGCACCCGCAGTGGCTGCTGGATCGGCTCGAGAAAGCCTGGCCGGAACAGTGGCAGGACATTACGGCGGCCAACAACGTGCCCGGCCCGATGACGCTGCGCGTCAATCGCCGCCATCAATCCCGGGAGGCGTGGCTCGAACGGCTGGAAGGCGCCGGCCTTGCCGCCCGAAAATGCGCCTTCAGCAACGACGGTCTGACGCTGGAGACGCCCTGCGATGTCGAACAGCTGCCGGGCTTTCAAAACGGCGACGTCAGCGTCCAGGATGAAGCCGCCCAGCTGGCCGCCGGCCTGCTGCTTGACGGTCTCGAAACGCACTCAACGCCGCTGCGCCTGCTGGATGCCTGTAGCGCCCCGGGCGGCAAGAGCGCCCACCTGCTGGAGTGCGCTCCCGAGAGTGCGCTGACTGCTCTGGACAGCGACCTCAACCGTCTTGAGCGTGTCCGCGAGACGCTGGCACGCCTGAAGCTCTCGGCCACGCTGGTGGCCACCGATGCAACTGAAGATGAGTGGTGGGACAGTGTGCCCTTCGATGGCATTTTGCTGGACGCCCCCTGCTCGGGCACCGGCGTCATTCGTCGTCACCCCGACATCAAGGCGCTGCGCCGGGAAGAAGACATCATTGAGCTGACCGCGCTGCAGGCCCGCCTGCTGGACGCCCAGTGGCAGCGTCTGGCCCCCGGCGGCCGGCTGCTCTACGCTACTTGCTCGGTGCTGCCGGAAGAAAACGCCGAGCAGATCACGGCCTTTCTGGCCCGTACCGCGGATGCCCGCACACGGCCGATCTCGGCCGACTGGGGGCAAAGTGCTGGTGACGGCCGCCAGCTAATGCCGACACCTGACGGTCATGACGGCTTTTTCTATGCCCTGCTGGAAAAAGTCGCCGACTGACACCCCTTTGTGATGCGCACCGGCAACAACCTTTCACATGCCGGTGCTTGTCAGATGGGCAGGGGCCTTCGATACTGAAGATCATTCTGATTGCCGGACACTCGAGCGCGCATGGCCTACTCACCTCGTGGCTACTCACACACCGAACCCGATATGCCCGGGACGCGACCACCGATCGACCAGCGAGCGCTGATCGTGGTGGATATGCAGGGTGATTTCATGCCCGGCGGCCCTCTGGCCTGCGCCCGAGGCCACGAGATCATCGAGGGTATTCAGGAGGCCATGTCCAGCGGTGAGTATGGCCATATCGTGGCCACTCAGGACTGGCACCCGGCCGGCCACATCTCCTTTGCCAGCAGTCACGGCCATCATCAGCCCTTCGAGGTGATCGAGCTTTACGGCGAGCCGCAAACCCTCTGGCCGGATCACTGCGTGCGCGCTACCAGCGGCGCCGTGCTGGACACGCGGCTGGACTGGTCACTGGCGAACATTATCATTCGCAAGGGTAGCGATCCGCGCGTGGACAGCTATAGTGCCTTTCGTGACAACCTGGGCCCGAAAGGCACTCGCCCGTCCACGGGGCTTGCCGGCTGGCTTGAGGAGCGCGGCGTCACCGAAGTCTCCGTGTGTGGGCTGGCACGTGAGGTCTGCGTGCTCTGGACCGCCGAGGATGCCCTCGAGGCCGGCTTCACCACCCGTTTTCTCTGGCCGCTGACGCGTCCGGTGTCGTTTGACTCCGACACCGCCACGTATCGACGGCTGGAACACTGCGGTATCGCGATCGTCGATACCGCTTCCATGGACTCCCCTGAGGCCTGATGCCATCAGGGGCCACGTTAAAGGAAAAACACCATGAGCGATCACGTTTACAAGTCCGTTGAACTGACCGGCTCTTCCGAGACCAGCATCGAGGAAGCGGTTCAAAATGCCCTGACCAAGGCCAGCGAAAGCATTCAGAACATGCAGTGGTTCCAGGTCACCGAGACCCGCGGTCATATCGTCGATGGTGCTGTCGGCCACTGGCAGGTCAGCCTCAAGGTCGGCTTCACCCTCGAGTGATGCCTGTGCGGCAGCCGGCCTCTGGCTGCCGCTTTCAGATTTTCCCCATTGTGCCGCCTCCCCTACTGCCCTTTCCCTTGTCGCCGTTTGGTGCCAACATTCCCGCCATTGATCTTGCCCTGTCACCCTTCGGATCACCGTCATGAAAATCATCATTCTGGGCGCCGGCCAGGTAGGCGGCACGCTGGCCGAGCATCTGGCGCATGAAGACAACGACATTACCGTGGTGGATGTCGACAGCGTTCGTCTGCGCGACCTGAGCACGCGCCTTGACCTGCGAACCGTACAGGGTGTGTGCTCCTATCCGATGACCCTGAAGGAAGCCGGCGCCGAAGACGCCGACATGCTGATTGCCGTGACCAACTCCGACGAAGTCAACATGATGGCCTGTCAGGTGGCGCATACGCTGTTCAGTACGCCGACCAAGATTGCCCGAGTGCGTGCGACCCAGTATCTGACCAGCAAGGGGCTGTTTTCACAGGACGCCATTCCGATTGATGTCCTGATCAGTCCCGAACAGGTGGTCACCAATCACATTCGCCGTCTGATTGAATATCCCGGTGCCCTGCAGGTGCTCGATTTCGCCAATGGTCTGGCGCAGCTGGTGGCGGTCAAGGCCTATTACGGCGGCCCGCTGGTGGGTCAGGAGCTGGCCTTTCTGCGCCGTCACATGCCCAATGTCGACACTCGGGTGGCCGCCATCTATCGCCGCAACCGGCCGATCATGCCGCGCGGCAACACCGTCATCGAGGCCGATGATGAGGTCTTTTTCATTGCCGCGCGCAAGGACATTCGCACCGTCATGGGTGAGCTCAGACGCGTGGATCGAGGCTTTCGTCGGGTCATGATCGGCGGTGGCGGCAACATCGGCGAGCGTCTGGCCGAGACGCTCGAGCAGGACTATCAGGTCAAGATTCTCGAACAGAATCTGGAGCGCTGCACCCAGCTTTCGGAGAATTTAAAGCGCACCGTGGTGCTGCACGGCAGCGCCACCAGCAAGCGGCTGCTGCTGGAGGAGAACATCGAGGAGTGCGATATCTTCTGCGCGCTGACCAACGATGACGAGGTCAACGTGATGTCCTCGATGCTGGCCAAACGTTTGGGCGCCAAGAAAGTGCTGACCCTGATCAACAACCCGGCCTATGTGGACCTAGTCCAGGGCGGCGAGATCGACATCGCCATCTCACCGCAGCAGGCCACCATCGGCGGGCTCTTGACCCACGTACGCCGCGGCGACATCGTCAACGTGCACTCCCTGCGCCGCGGTGCTGCCGAGGCGATCGAGGCGATCGCCCACGGTGACTCGCGCTCCTCCCGCGTGGTCGGACGCACGATCGGCGAGGTCAAGCTGCCCGAGGGCGTCAGCATCGGTGCCATCGTGCGCGGGCGCGATGTCATGATCGCCCACCGAGACATCACCATTCAGACCGATGACCACGTCATTTTGTTTGTGGTCGACAAGCGCCGCCTCAAGGAGGTCGAGCGCCTCTTCCAGGTAGGCCTGAGCTTTTTCTGACGTCGCGCTCGCAGCCCGAGCCGTTCAGAATCGCTTTTTGTTCCTCACCCGGGCTTTGGCGATAATGAACCCTCACGTATCGGCGGCCCTTGATGCCGCCGCTTTATTGACACCAGCCTGTGAGTCTCCATGCCCAATCAAGGACAGGGTCCGCGCGCCACCCTCGATGTCGGTAATTATCATCTGACACTGGTGGGCACGGCCCACGTCTCTCCTGAAAGTGCCGATGAGGTACGCGAACTGATTCGATCGGGCGAATTCGATGCCGTAGCCATCGAGCTGTGTGCGTCGCGTCATCAGAGCCTGATCGATCCCGATGCCATCGCGCGACTGGATCTCTTTCAGGTGCTGCGCCAGGGCAAGGCCGGTATGGTCGCCGCAAGCCTGGCCCTTGGCGCCTTTCAGCAGCGCGTGGCCGAGCAGTCCGGCATCGAGCCGGGCGCCGACATGAAGGCGGCCGTCGAAGAAGCGCAGGCCCTGGAGCTGCCACTGTATCTGGTGGATCGCGACATTGGCGTGACCCTCAAGCGGGTGTATCGCAACGTGCCCTGGTACAAGCGCATGACACTGGTGTCGGGGCTTGTCGGCAGCGTACTGTCACGCCAGAAGGTGTCCAGCGAAGAGATCGAACGCCTCAAGGAAGGCGATGTGCTGGAATCAACCTTCGCCGAGTTCGCGCAGCAATCCCGCCAGCTCTATACCCCGCTGGTCGAGGAGCGTGATCGCTACATGGCCCTGAGACTGGTCGAGACACTGCCGGAAGGCGGATCCCGTCGAATACTGGTGGTCATCGGCGCCGGTCATCTCAAGGGCATGAGCGAACATCTGCGCACGCTCGATAGAGAGACCCCCGCCCACGCCGCCGTCATCGACGAGCGTCAGGCACTGGACACCGTGGCGCCTTCCGGGCGTCTGTGGAAGCTGCTGCCCTGGCTGGTCGTGGCGCTGGTAGTGGCCGGTTTTGCCGTGGGCTTCAGCCGCGATACCGGACTGGGCTGGTCGCTGGTCCTTGAGTGGGTGCTGATCAACTCAACATTATCGGCACTGGGCGCGCTGATCGCACTGGGGCATCCGCTGACCATTCTGGCCGCCCTTGTGGCCGCGCCGCTGACTTCGCTCAACCCCACCATTGGTGTGGGGTTTGTGACCGCAGGCGTCGAGCTTTATATGCGAAAGCCCACGGTGGGCGATTTCTCCACCCTGCGCCGCGACGTCAGCCACTGGCGTGGCTGGTGGCGCAACCGGGTCGCTCGCACGCTGCTGGTCTTTTTGCTGTCCACCGTAGGCTCTGCCGCCGCGACCTGGATTGCGGGGCTGCGCATCGCCGGGCAGCTGTTCGGGTGATCCTGAAAGCCCATGACAGAAAAGCGCCGTGACAGGGTCACGGCGCTTTAGTGCCTGATGATGCTGAAATATCAGGTCAGCACGTCGTATTCGCGCACTTCCATCTGCTCGATGGCGTTTTCAAGCGACTGCGCCATTTGCTTGTAGTGCTCGGTGGCAATGTGACCATCCAGTGCCGCACGGTCACGCCACTGCTCGACCATGATAAAGCGTGACGGCTGCTGGCTGTCACGTGTCAGGGTATATAAAAGGCATCCGTCATCTTCTCTGGACGGGGCCACCACTTTGGTCAGTTCGGCCTCGACGCGTGCTTCCTCACCCGATTTGGCCTCGATGGTGGCCAGAATTCCAAGCGTCATATCCCTCTCCTGTCATGAACGTGCGCTCCAAGAATAGACGGCTCAGGCCGACTGCGCGCGCCGCTTGTCCAGAAGCCGGCGTGCGGCTTCGGATTCATGGGGCGTGCCGGCATCGCGACGGGCCGCGGCGTACTGCTCGTTGAACACCGTAAAGTAATCATCGAGCACCTGCGCCCCCGTTTCATCGCCCGAGTGGCGAAGCAGTTCGGCCGCCACCTCGGCCGTGCACAAATGCTCCGGGCTTGCAGGTTTTCTCAACCGATAGCGGGTCAACCGATCGGTACGCAGCGCCACGATCGGTAGCTCGGCGAGATAATCGCTTTTGCGAAACATGCGCCGGGCCTGACGCCAGGTGCCATCGAGCAGGATAAAGACCGGCGTGCGCGCAGTATCACAGGCCTGCTCGATGCTGACGACCCGATGACGATAGTCTTCCTGATCGTCGGGAAAGACCAGACAGGGGGCAAAGCGCGGATCAGCCAGCGCCGCCAGAAGCGTCGGGTCCGGCTCGGTCCGCGACCACTCAAATACCCGGGTGCTGGCGATGCAGTCACCGATCAACCGACCGGTATTGGTGGGCTTGTAATGTTCGATGCGGTGCGTGATCAGCCAGAACTGCGCCCGGGTGGTCACCTGCAGGCGATAATCACAGATGCAGTGCAGCCCCGGCATGCGGCAGCTTTCGCAGCGCCTGACCAGACTGCCGCGCGCATTGAACGGTTTACGCGGTGCCTGAGGATCATGACCGTGACTCATGAGCTGACGGACTCGTCATTGACCGGCGCTGCGGGGCGTTTTTTCCAGTAGGCGGCCAGAATCGAGCCGGAGATGTTGTGCCAGACCGAAAAGAGCGCACCAGGCAGGGCCGCCGCGGCCGGGAAGAACTTGGTGGCAAGCGACACGGCAAGCCCCGAATTCTGCATGCCGACCTCGATCGCCACGGCGCGACAGTCCCGCTCGTTCAGCCCTGCCAGGCGCGACAGCCAGAACCCGCCGATCAGTCCGCAGCCATTATGAAGCACCACGGCCAGCGCAATCACGGGACCCAGGGTGGCCAGTCGCCCGGCGTTAAGAGCAACCACGATGGCAATGATCATCACAATGGCCGCCATGGCGATGGTCGCCAGCGCCGGCTCGATGCGTCGGATGGTGGTTGCCATGAAGTGATGTACGACCGTGCCCAGCGCGATCGGCACAATCACGAGCTTTGCGATGCTCCAGAGCATGCCACCCACGGGCACATCGATGCTGGTGCCCATCCAGAGCCAGACCAGCAGCGGCGTCATGACAATCGACAAGAGCGTCGAGATCAGCGTCATGCTGATCGATAGCGCCACGTTACCGCCGGCAAGCCAGGTCATGACGTTGGACGCCGTGCCCCCCGAGGTGGCCCCGACCAGCATCATGCCCACTGCCAGTTCGGGAGACAGTCTCAGCAGATGAGAGATGGCAAAGGCGGCTGCCGGCATCAGAAGATACTGCAGACCGATCCCGATCACGACCGCTCGTGGTGAGCGTGCCACACGAGCGAAGTCGTGACGCGACAGGGTCAGCCCCATCGTAAACATGATCAGGGCCAGAAGCGGTGGCACCCAGGCCTTGAGAGAGGTCAGAGTGTCAGGAAAAAAGGCAGCCAACAGGGCGGCAGCTATCGCCCACAGTGGAAAGAATCGATTGATCTGCTCAAACATGGCCGTTTCTATCTGATAGCAATAACAGGATGCGCCTGCCCGCCTGCGGGCAGCGCTCGTGATAACCCGCTGTGCCTTTCGGCTCGATCAGAGCCTCATTGATTCAGCAGGTCAGGGTCGGGCTTGAGCAGACGGCCATGTTGTGACCAGAAGTCGCGCAGTCGACAGACCCCATCGGTGGCACTGGTGGCCAGTGGCAGAACGCCCTGAACGGCCAGCTCGCGGGCACCGGGATCGACCAGTACACGCGGGGCTGCCAGAGGCGCTTCATCCATCAGCATTGAGGCAGGCGTGACGGCCAGCGACGTCCCCACAATCAGCAGAAGATCGGCATCGGCCACGATGTCGCAGGCAGTGGCATACAGCGGCACGTTTTCACCGAACCAGACCACATGCGGACGCAGCTGGGCACCGTTGTCGCAGCAGTCTCCCACCTCGATGGTTTCGTCTTCATCGAGTCGATAGACCAGCCGGGCATCGCGGCTGGAGCGTGCCTTCAAAAGCTCGCCGTGCAGATGCAGCACGTCACGAGAGCCGGCACGCTCGTGCAGGTCATCAATGTTCTGGGTAATGATGCTGACCCGAAAGTGCGCCTCGAGCTCGGCCAGCGCCAGATGGGCCGCATTGGGCCGGGCGGCTCGCACCTGAGCACGGCGCTCGTTGTAAAAGCGCAGCACGGTGTGAGGATCACGCGCCCAGCCCTCTGGCGTTGCCACATCCTCGACGTGATGATTCTCCCAGAGACCGTCGCCATCGCGAAAGGTACGGATACCGCTTTCAGCGCTGATACCGGCACCGGTGAGAACGACCAGGTGAGCCATGTGCTTTTCCTCATGAAGATGTGCCCGGGCGGTGCCACCGGCAGGGCTGCGGACAGAGGCCGCCAATGGCGCGGGGATTTTAACAGAGTCCTGTCACCGCGCCATCCTGACCCTGTACATCGGGACACGCAATTGCCGACAATAGCGCCTGATGCCCGACCACGACATTGCCATGACCACGCTTATTCCCGTGATTTATCAAGACGACCACCTGGTGGTTGTCCACAAGCCTTCCGGCGCGCTGGTACACCGCAGCGCGCTGGACCGGCATGCGCCACTGGTCATGCTGCAGGCACTGCGCAACCAGCTCGGCCAGCATGTCTATCCCGTGCACCGGCTCGACCGGCCGACCTCGGGCGCCCTGCTCTTTGCCCTGACGCCCGAAGTGGCCACGGCGCTGGGGCACCGGTTTCAGCAACATCAGGTCCGAAAGCGCTATCTCGCCATCGTGCGCGGCATTGGCCCCGACGAGGCCATCTATGACTGGGCCCTGCGAGAGGAAGACGGCAAACGGCCCAAGGCAGAGATGCCGGCCATGGACGCCGAAACCCATGTCAGGCGTCTGGACAGCGTCGAACTGCCGATTGCCATCGACCGCTATCCGACCAGTCGTTATTCGCTGATGTCGGTCAAGCCCACCACCGGGCGGCGCCATCAGATTCGCCGTCATCTGAGCCGCGGCGGCTATCCGATCATTGGCGACGCGCGGCATGGCAAGGGCATCCACAACCGTTTTTTCCGCGACAATTTCGAGGCCGGGCGGCTATTGCTGGCCGCCGTGACTCTTGAGTTCCATCATCCCGTTTTCGACCGCACACTCAGGGCCACCACGGCTGTCGAAGCCGACATGGCGGCCCTGATGGACCGATTTGGCTGGGCCGGTCACTGCCCGGTCAATCAGGTGCAGTGGCCGGATACCCTCGATATATCCGATAAAGGATACGCCGCATCATGAGTGATTCCGACAGCGTCGAGCAACGCGACGCGGCCCGTCACGAGGCGGATTTCGCCGCACGCTTTGACGGCATGCGCCGTCTTTATGGCCATACGGGCATCGAACGTCTTCGCCGAGCGCATGTGGTGGTCATCGGTATAGGCGGTGTGGGCAGCTGGAGTGTCGAGGCGCTGGCGCGTTCGGGGTTCGAGCGCATCAGTCTGATCGACCTGGACGATGTCTGCACGACCAACGTCAACCGTCAACTGCATGCCCTTGATGGCACCATTGGCCGGCCAAAGATCGAGGTCATGGCCGAGCGCTGCCGATTGATCAATCCGTGGCTGCAGATCACGCCCATTGCGGGCTTTATCACGCCGGACAATATCGAGCGCATGCTCCCCGCTGATACCGATCACGTGATCGATGCCATCGACCATGTGGGCGCCAAGTGCGCCCTGATTCATTACTGTCGGCGCCGAAAAATCGGCCTGACCGTGACCGGTGGTGCCGGCGGGCTGACCGACCCGACCCGTATGACCACGGCAGATCTCACCCGCACCGAACATGACCCGCTGTTGGCGAAGGTGCGAAACCGGCTGCGCCGGGAATACGGCTATAGCCGCAATCCCAAACGCCGATTTTCGATCACCTGCGTCTACTCTCCCGAGCAGCGACGCTACCCGGATGGCGCCGGTGAGGTATGCAATACTCGTCCGAGCGATGGAGAAACCCTGAAACTCGGCTGCAGCGCCGGCTATGGCTCTGCCACCTTCGTGACCGGCGCCTTTGGTTTTGCCGCCGCAGGTCACGCCATCGAGCGTCTGATCCGAACCGGCCTTGAAGCCGACGACGGCTGCAACCATGACGCTGAACCTGCCTCTCAGGAGCCCGCATGAAACGAGAAAATGAACACGCCGTGATCCTCGGCGTCTATCGACACTACAAGGGCAGCGATTACGAAGTGCTGGGCGTGGCGCATCACAGCGAGACCGAAGAACCGCTGGTGGTCTATCGCGCCCTGTACGGCGAATTCGGCCTCTGGGTCAGGCCGCTTTCGATGTTTCGTGAAAACGTCGAGATTGATGGAGAGCCGGTGGCACGCTTCTCGCTGATCCGGCGCTTTTAGCGACCGGGCACTCAGGATCAGAAACGACAGCGGGCCACCCCATGGGGTGGCCCGCGATCATATACGTGCGAGACAACGACCGAATCAGGTCGCGGTTTCGCCCTCTTCGCGTTCGTTGGCGGCACGCATCTGGCGCTGCTTGTAGTTTTCCAGACCCACCTGTTCCAGCAGGTGCAGCTCGGTTTCGATAATGTCGATGTGCTCTTCTTCTTCAGCCAGAATCTTTTTGAGCATTTCACTGCTGGGGAAATCTGCAACGGACTCGCAATGCTTGATGGCCTTGATCAGGTCATCACGACCGTCGTGCTCGATGCGAAGGTCACACTCCAGCATTTCCTGAACGTGCTCGCCAATGTGAAGCTTGCCCAGATCCTGCAGATTGGGCAGGCCATCGAGAAACAGAATGCGCTCGATCAGGATATCGGCGTGCTGCATCTCTTCGATCGATTCCTTGTACTCCCAGTCGCCAAGACCATGCAGGCCCCAGTTGCGATACATGCGGGCATGCAGGAAGTACTGGTTAATGGCAACGAGCTCATTGCCAAGGACTTTATTGAGGTGCTCGATAACCTGAGGATCGCCTTTCATCTCTTTCTCCGCCATCAGTGGTCATGGCAGTCGCCGAAACCTGCGTCCGCCTGTAGCGCCAGTATCCATCAAACGCTCGGGAATTTCGACTGGGCAGGCATAAAAAAAGGCTCGATGCGAGCCATTATCATAAGACAATTCAAACAGTTAGCAGTTAAAAACCCATCTCTTTCAGGTGAGCCGGCCTCAGCGCGCGGCGTAGGCAAGCTCTTCGAAATGGTGAACCGGGATATGCTGAGACACATGGCGCGCCAGAAGCGCTTCATCAACGATTTCCTGTGCCAGGCAGGTGCACTTGCCGCACTGGGTCGAACATCGGGTCATGCGGGAGACGTCTTCCCAGCTTGAGGCACCCAGCGCTACGGCCTGCTTCAACTGACCGTCCGTCACCTTCTTGCACATGCATACAAACATGAAGACCCCCGGCACAAGAGAATACAAATGATTCTCATAAGAGATTGCATTGGCGCAATATGCGAAACATTTTCATTCGCGTCAACCTCCAATGCGAGAGACTTCATAAAAAAGAGCGACCGAAGTCGCTCTTTGACACTTGAAGATCGTATTCAGTAGAGACCGGCCGGGCTGTCGCTATAGGAGATCAGCTGGCACTTGAGCTGCTGATAGCTGCCCAGCATGGCCAGATGGGTCTCGCGGCCGATTCCGGATTTCTTGTAGCCTCCGAAGGCAGCATGCGCCGGATACTGGTGATAGCAGTTGGTCCAGACTCGACCGGCCTGAATGGCGCGTCCCATGCGATAGGCGCGGTTCATGTCGCGCGTCCAGAGTCCGGCACCCAGACCGAATTCGGTATCATTGGCAATGGCCAGCGCTTCCTCTTCGGTCTTGAAAGTGGTGACCGACAGCGTGGGCCCGAAGATCTCCTCCTGGAAGATGCGCATGTCATTGCGCCCCTTGAAGATCGTGGGCTGCACGTAAAAGCCGTTTTCATAGTCACCATCGACCGAGGCCCGCTCACCGCCCAATAACAGTTCGGCCCCCTCGTTACGACCGATCTCCATGTAGGAGAGAATCTTGTCGAACTGCTCCTTCGAGACCTGAGCGCCCATCTCGGTCTCGGTATCCAGCGGATTGCCTGACTTCAATCGTCTGGCTCGTTCCACGGCACGTGTCATCAGCGTGTCGTAGACCGATTCATGAATCAGCGCACGGGAGGGACAGGTGCAGACCTCGCCCTGGTTGAGAAAGGTCATCATCAGACCTTCAACGCACTTGTCGATATAGGCATCGCCGTGATCGAGCACGTCCTCGAAGTAGATGTTGGGCGACTTGCCACCTAGCTCCAGCGTGGCCGGAATGATACGCTCGGCCGCTTTGGACATGATGTGGCTGCCGACCGGCGTGGAGCCCGTGAAGGCAATCTTCTGAATGCCCGGGTGCGTGGCCAGCGCCTCGCCGGCCTCCTCGCCGATACCCTGAACCACGTTCAGGACACCCGGTGGCAGCAGATCCTGAATCAGCTCCAGCAGCACACAGATGGACGCCGGCGTCTGCTCGGCAGGCTTGAGCACACTGCAGTTGCCGGCCACCAGCGCCGGTGCCAGCTTCCAGCCGGCCATCAGCAGCGGGAAGTTCCAGGGAATGATCTGGCCCACCACGCCGTAGGGTTCGTGGTAGTGATAGGCCACCGTTTCGCTGTCGATTTCGCTGATGCCCCCTTCCTGCGCCCGGATACAGCCGGCAAAGTAGCGAAAGTGATCTGCCAGTAGCGGTATGTCGGCTGCCAGGCATTCACGGATCGCCTTGCCGTTGTCCCAGGTTTCGGCCACCGCCAGCATCTCGAGGTTCTCCTCGATGCGATCGGCGATTTTAAGCAGGATGCCCGCCCGCTCGGCAGGCGCCGTGGCGGCCCAGCCAGGGGCTGCCTTTTGCGCGGCCCTGACGGCGCGGTCGATGTCCTCCCGCCCGGAGCGCGGTACCCGGCAGAATACTTCACCGGTGACCGGCGTCACGTTATCCATATAGCGGCCATCGGCGGGCACGCACCATTCACCGCCGATGAAGTTGTCATACTGCTCGCGAAAACGCACAAGAGCATCTGAACTGCCGGGTCTGGCGTACTGCATTATCCACCTCCAGAGAATCAGGGTAGCGGTCGATGAAAAACCTCTCGGCACCCTCTACTCTGGCACTGCCACAACATCACAACAAACGGATATTGGTCCAACAGTCCTGGCTCCCAAAGCCTGCGCAGCGTTGTTCACGGCCATGAAAGGCGCCAACGAAAGACGCCCTGAAGCCATCGCTTCAGGGCGTCAGGAACGGATGAACCAATTGAAACGATCAACCGGCGCGGCGCAGCAGCCAGAAGCCGATGCCGAAACACACCCCCATGGGGACCACGATGGCCCAGATGGGCGAAAATCCGAAGATGGTGGCGGCAGGGCCCAGCAGATCCTGCACGTACTTGAAAACCAGCCCCACCACCGTGCCGTAGAACACTCTTGAGCCCGCCGCGACGCTTCGCAGCGGCCCGAAGATGAACGAGGCCGCGATGATAACCAGTGAGGCCAGCGTCAGCGGCAGCAGCACCTTTTGCCAGAAATAGAGCCAGGTATCGTTGGCACTGACGCCCTGCTCGTTGAGATAGTGGCCGTAGCGCCAGAGGTCCTCGATCGACTGGCTGTCACGGTCGGTGATGATCAAGCGCAAAAGGTCCGGATCCAGCGAGGTATCCCAGGCCATCCGGTCAAGATGCTCCGAATTTGTGCTCTCTTCCTGAATCAGGGTGCGATCCACATCCTCCAGCGTCCACTCATCCCCTTCGAGTACGGCCCGAGAAGCATGAGTCGCCTCGACCAGCTGCTCTCCCTCATAGCGAAAGCGATTGACATCGAGCAGCGTATTGTCCGAGCGGATGGAGCCAAAGCGATAAAAGCTGTCACCTTCGCGCTGCCATCCCCCCGTGCGTGACACGGCGCTGCCCTCCTGCAGCTCGGTGCGCCAGGCCTGACCAAACATCTCGGTGCGCGGCGCAGCAAACTCTCCAATGGCCATGACCAAAAGCACCACGATCAGCAGCGGCTTCATGACGCCGATCAGAATGCGCCACAGGGAAAAGCCGGCCGAGCGCATGACCGTCAGCTCGTTACTGGACGCCATCGCACCAAGGCCGACCAGCGACCCGATCAGCACGCTGACCGGCGCATACTGATAAAAACGCCAGGGCAGGCGAATCACGCCATAGATTAGCACCTGCAGCGTGCCATAGTTGCCCTGGGTATCCCCCAGATCGTTGATGAAGCTGATGGTGAAATCGAGCCCGAGAATAATGAGGTGCACGATCAGCATGCCCATGAGGACATTGCGCGCGATGTAGCGATCCAGCCGGTTGAACATCAGCTTGCCCCTCCATGGCGGCTGCTTCGATAAAGAAGCCACCCACCGACCAGAGCAAACACGGCATGGATGGGCCAAAGCCCGATACCGGCCGGCAGGCTGCCGCTGCCCACGGCGTCCTGTGCCGCCAGCAACAGACTCATATAGGCCACATACAGGATGATGGCCGGCATCATCTTGGCAAAGCGGCCCTGGCGCGGGTTGGCACGCGACAGCGGCAGGGCAATCATGGTCAGAATCGGCACCATCAGAGCCAGCGAGATTCGCCATTGAAGCGCAGCACGCGCCTTGTCACTGTCCTCACCGATCAAATGCCAGGTGGGCTGAAGCTCGACATCGTCGACGTCCATCTGGGCCGTACCATTTTCAAGCCGGGCGGCATAGGTATCAAAGACAAGCCGCTCGGCAACCCGACTCCCTGGCCTGACGCTCTCCCGGGTGCCATTGGAGAGCACCAGAAAGCGGCTGTCACTTTCCGGGTCGCTGGTCTGATACCCTTCCTTTCCCCGGATCAGCACGTCAACGCGCTGCCCCTGCTCGTTGCGATCCTGCTCGGCGATAAAGACATTTTTCATCCGGCTGCTGCCCTGCTCGACGCTTTCGGCATAGATGGTGCGCTCTCCCAGCTTTTGAAAGCGTCCCGGCGTCAGCGCACTGAAGTCAGCCTTCTCCTGCTGCTCGGTCAGCCTTTTTTCATTCTGTGTCAGTCCGGCCGGGGTAAGCCATAGACTGCAGGCCCCCACCACGCAGGCCATCAACAGCGCCGGCCAGCAGGACGCCCCAAGAATCCGGGCAGGACTGACCCCGCAGGCCGCCAGCACGGTCATCTCGCTGTTGAGGTAAAGCTGCCCGTAGGCCAGCAGGATGCCCAGAAAAAAGGCCAGTGGCAGAATCAGCTGAAGGAAGCTTGGCAGATGAAACAGCATCAGGCTGCCCAGCAGGCTGGCGGGGAAATCACCTTCTGCCACGTCACTGAAGTAGCGGATAAAACGATTGCCCATGATGACCAGCAGCAGGATGCCGGTCACGGCACTCATGGTGGTCAATATTTCACGAATCAAGTAGCGAAAAACGATCAAGCGCAGACTCCCTCATACCATCAATATCGAGCGACCGTTTCCGATGCATCTATCGCAATACCACTCCTGACCATGCAATGGCGCAGGCGTTTGCGTACACTGAAGGCCTGTTCGGACCCACCTGTTCAACGCGTCGATTCCAGCTTTACCGTACTCGACCACGTGTCTGTTCAAAACAGTCATTATCACCAATACCCACCGCATTGTCTTGGGGAGACACCATGGAATTTCCCGTGCTCACCGCCAACCCGGCCCGCTGTGAAACCGACTGCATTATTGTGCCGGTGTTCAAGGACGGTGATTTACCCCCGGCCAGCGAGCGTCTGGATGACGCCAGCGAGCGCCTGATCACCCAGCTGATGGAACGGGGCGACTTTGACCCGGTGACCGCCAGCACCCAGCTGGTCCCCTTTGCCCCCGGCCTGAACACTGCTCGCCTGTTGCTGGTCGGCTGCGGGGAAAGCGGTGACTTCAACGAGGGCGCCTTTCGAAAGGTACTCGATGCCGCCTTTGGCGTGCTGCTGTCCCTGCCGGTCGAAAATGCCGCCATCGCCATGCTGGATCGTGAAAACGGACCGCTGGACGTGATCTGGAAAGCACGCATGATCGCCGAGTCGGCCCTGCGCGCCACCTATCGCTTTGACCGCTTCAAATCGAAAAAGCGCCCGCCGATCACGCTGACACGACTGTCACTGATCATCAGCGACGCCAACGAGGCCTCCGGGGCCGAGACAGGGGCGCGTATCGGGGCCGGGATCGGCGCCGGAATCAATCTGGCCCGGGAGCTGGGCGATCTGCCGGGCAACGTCTGCACCCCGCGCTATCTGGCCGACGAGGCCGAACGGCTGGGTGCCGAAAATGATCTCAAGGTCACCATCCACGACGAGAAGGCACTGGAAGCCATGGGCGCCGGCGCCATTCTCGCGGTGGGCCAGGGCAGCACCGAACCCTCTCGCCTGATCGTCATGGAATACAAGGGCGCCGAAGACCCCGAAGAAGCGCCCCACGTGCTGGTGGGCAAGGGCATCACCTTTGACAGCGGCGGCATCTCGCTCAAGGGCGGGGCCAACATGGACGAGATGAAATTCGACATGGGCGGCGCCGCCAGCGTCATGGGCACCATGAAGGCCATCACCGCCCTGAAGCCGAAGATCAACGTGGTCGCCATCATCGCCTCCGCCGAGAACATGCCGGATGCCAGTGCCCTGAAACCCGGTGACATCATCACCACGCTCAAGGGGCTGACCGTCGAGGTGCTCAATACCGACGCCGAAGGCCGCCTGGTATTGTGCGATGCCCTGACCTATGCCGAGCGCTATCAGCCCGCCTCGGTCGTCGATATCGCCACGCTGACCGGGGCCTGCATCGTCGCACTGGGCCATCAGACCTCGGCGCTTCTGGCCAACGATGACGCTCTGGCACAGCAGTTGCTCAATGCGGGCAACGTTGCCTGGGATCGTGCCTGGCAGCTGCCACTGTGGGAGGACTATCAGAGTCAGCTCGACTCCGAGTACGCCGACATGGCCAACATCGGCGGTCGACCGGCCGGCACCATCACGGCGGCCTGCTTTTTGTCACGCTTTGCCAAAAGCTACCCCTGGGCGCATCTGGATGTGGCCGGTACGGCCTGGGATGGCAAAAAGGGGGGCACCGGTCGACCGGTCGGGCTTTTGAGCGAATATCTGCTGTCCCGCGCGCCGCGCTGATCGTGGTCACGGTGCTCTGTGCCCGTCGCCGTGCGGCGGGCTTTATTGGCACAGGGCGCCTGTGTCATTCTTGACAGGGTGTTTCTGACGCATCCCTTAATCATCTGTCGGACCAGCGTTATCGGATACGCCGTTGCCGATGATCGACAGCGATGTGTACTTCTCGCCTGGCCACCGTACGAACGGAGAATCCGAATCGTGTCTTCTCAAGGCTTTGAGCTTCGCCCTACTACTACGCCCACCGATGCCGGTCAGCGTGACGAGATCCTCAAAAACCCGGGCTTTGGCCGCTACTTCACCGATCACATGGCGCATGTGCGCTGGACCCACGCCGACGGCTGGAGCAGCGGTGAAGTGCGCCCCTACGGCCCGCTGTCGCTGGACCCCGCCGCCTCGGTACTGCATTACGCCCAGGAGATCTTTGAAGGGGTCAAGGCCTACCGCCACGCCGATGGTTCCGTCTGGACCTTCCGCCCCGAGAATAACGCGGCCCGCTTCCAGGCCTCGGCACGCCGTCTCGCCCTGCCCGAGCTGGACGCTGATACCTTCATCGATTCTCTGAAGGCGCTGGTCAGCCAGGACGTTGACTGGGTACCCACACCTGCCAGCGAGACCGAAGAATCCAGCCTCTATCTGCGCCCGTTCATGATCGCCAGCGAAAAGTTCCTCGGCGTACGTCCCTCCAGGGAGGTCGATTACTACGTCATCGCCTCACCGGCGGCGGCCTACTTCAAGGGGGGCGTCAAGCCGGTCTCGATCTGGCTGTCGTCGAACTACAATCGCGCTGCCCCCGGCGGTACCGGCTTTGCCAAGTGCGGTGGCAACTACGCTGCCTCGCTGGCGGCGCAGAAGGAAGCCGAAGCGCAGGGCTGTGACCAGGTGGTCTTTCTGGACGCCGTCGAAGGCAAGTGGGTCGAAGAGCTGGGCGGCATGAATCTGTTTTTCGTGTTCAAGGACGGCCGCATCGTCACACCGGCCCTGACCGGCACGATTCTTGAAGGCGTCACCCGTGACTCGGTACTGCAACTGGCCGCCGATGCCGGTCTCAAGCCCGAAGAGCGCGCTATCAGCATCGAGGAATGGCGCGACGGTGTGCGCTCCGGTGAGATTACCGAAGTCTTCGCCTGTGGTACCGCCGCGGTCATCACGCCGATCGGTGAGCTGGTCAGCGAAAGTGACCGCCTGAGCTGCAGTGACGGCAGCGGCGGCGAGGTCGGCAAGTCGATTCGCAAACAGCTGCTGGATATCCAGTACGGTCGCAGCGAGGACCGTCACGGCTGGCTGACACGCTTGGCCTGAGCCCTCTGAACGCCGCCTTCGGGCGGCGTTGCCATACTAACGCCCGCCCTACGTCTACAGGAGAGATTCAATGAGCAAAGTCATGATCGTGACCGGCGGCAGCCGCGGTATTGGCGCTGCCACGGCACGCCTGGCCGCTGCCCGCGGCTATCAGGTGGCTGTCAACTATGTCAGCAATCGTGAGGCAGCCGATCAGGTCGTCAACGAGATTACCGCCGCTGGCGGTCGGGCTCTGGCGGTTCAGGCCGACATGGCCGTGGAAGCCGATATCGTGGCCCTTTTCGAGACGGTGGATCGCGAGCTGGGGCCGGTCGATGTGCTGGTCAACAATGCCGGCATCGTGGATCAGGTCTCGCGCGTCGATGAGATGAGCTTTGAACGCGTGGATCGCATGATGCGGGTCAACGTGACCGGGCCGTTCATGTGCGCACGCGAGGCCATCAAGCGCATGTCGACCCGCCATGGCGGCAAGGGCGGCGCCATCGTCAATATCTCCTCGGCCGCGGCCCATCGTGGTGGCTCAAGTGAATATGTCGACTATGCCGCCTCCAAGGGCGCCATCGATACCTTCACCGAAGGCCTTGCCAAGGAACTGGCCGGGGAAGGCATTCGGGTCAACGCCGTACGCCCGGGCGTGATCAACACCGAGATTCATGCCAGTGGCGGCCGACCCGACAAGCCGGAACAGTCAAGCAAGAGCATCCCCATGGGTCGCGCCGGCAATGCCGACGAGATCGCCGGCGGCATCCTCTGGCTGGCCAGCGACGAGGCTTCCTTTACTACTGGCGCACGTCTGGACATCGACGGCGGCGTCTGAGCATGACCCGCATCGATTTTTACGTGCTCACGGCCACCACGCTCGAGGCTCGATTCGACTTTGCCTGCCGGCTGGCCGAGACCATTTATCGAAAGGGTTATCGCCTGCACGTCCATCTGGAAGACGAGGCCATGGCCCGCGCGTTTGATGACAGGCTGTGGACCTTTCGTCAGGAGGCTTTCGTGCCCCATGTGCTCATCGGTGAACAGAGCCTGCCGCCGGCGCCGGTGACACTGGGCTGGGAAGCGCCACCGGAGCCGGGCATCGAGGCGCTCCTGAATCTCAATGCGGCGATTCCGTCGTGGTTTTCCCGCTTTGAGCGCGTCGCCGAGATCATCAACCAGCATCAGGAAGTACTCAGCGCCAAGCGAGAATGTTGGCAGACCTATAAAAGCCGTGGCTATGAGGTCAAGGCGCACCACATCAACAGCTGAACCTGAAAGGACCATCGCTGAATCAAAAAGGGGCCGGCAATAGCCGCCCCCTTTGGGAGATCTGCTTCGTTATCTCCCTCAGTGCTGGTGCTCTACCCTGAAACGGCGCGTCACTTCACGAAGCGCTTGGGCGCGGCCTTCAAGCTCACCGGCCGCTGCAGCGGTCTGCTCTACCAGAGCCGCGTTATGCTGAGTGGATTGATCCATCTGGCTGACCGCCTGATTGATCTGTTCGATACCGCTGCTCTGTTCACGGGCACCCGCCGCGATTTCACCGAGCAGATCGTTCATGCGCTGAATGCGCCTGTCCACGTCGTTCATGCGTTCGCTGGCCGTCTGCACACGCTGGGCCCCTTCACCTACCTGCTGTCCGGAAATATCGATCAGTGTCTTGATATCATGCGCCGCCGTGGCCGAGCGATTGGCCAGTTGACGCACTTCACCGGCCACTACGGCAAATCCCCGACCCTCTTCTCCGGCACGGGCGGCTTCCACGGAGGCATTAAGCGCCAGCAGATTGGTCTGAAAGGCGATACTGTCGATCAGCGAGACGATATCGGCAATTCTTGTCGAGCCTTCCGTAATGGCTTCCATTGAGCGAACGGCCTCATCGATGGCCTGCTGACCTTCCCGGGAAGTATCACGCGCCTGCTGCGCCAGCTGCTGCGCCTGGTCGGTGCTGTCGGCACTCTGACGCACGCTGGCCGTCATCTGCTCCATGCTGGAAGAGGTTTCTTCAAGTGCCGCAGCCTGCTGCTCGGTTCGTGACGAGAGCTCCTGATTGCCCGAGGCGATTTCACCAGCGCCCTGATCGACCGACTGGCTGGTGGCCTGGATAACCCGAACCGACTCTGCCAGCGAGTCGCGCATGCTGCTGATGTTCGCCAGCAGACTGTTCCGGTCACGCGCGCGTAGCGTGACGGCCACGGTCAGATCGCCTTCGGCAATTTGTCTGACTACCTCGGTGGCGTAGTCAGGCTCTCCACCAAGCCTGCGCAGGACACGCTGCATCCCCCACCAGAACATGGCCGTCAGCAGAGCACCGGCCAGTAAAACCACCAGTCCGGACTGCACCAGATTGTCGAGCACGGTGGCATTGACATCCCCCATGAAAACGCCGCTGGCCAGATAGATATCCCAGGGCTCATACCGCGAGACAAAGGCCTTGACCCGGGGCTGGGCTTCCGAACCACGGGCAAAGTTGGAGCGGTACTCGGTAAAGCCCTGACCGTGCATTCGGCCTTCGTCGACCAGATTTTGAAACAGCAACCGCCCGCTCGGGTCAGTCACCCTGGAAACGTCCTGACCGTAGGGTCTTTTGGGGTGTGCCATGATCTGCAGCTGGCCATTCACGATGTAGACGTAGTTGTCTCCCCCATCAAAGCGCAGATCACGAATTTCATCGAAGGCCTTCTGGCGAGCGGCACTTTCGGTCAGCTCACCGCGTTCGACCAGGGACTGATAATGCTCCACCAGACTCTTCGCCATGTTGACAGCACTGGTCAGTCGCGCCTCGCGTTCGGCATACATGACATCGCGACTTTGCCAGGCGTTGATCATGAGCATGCCTATCAGGATCAGCCACATGATGGCGATCCCCGCCATCATCTGACGCCGAAGGGTCATGCCCCGGCGGCCGGACGCCTGAGTACCGAGGCCGTGAGTGTCATGTGATGCCTCTGCGTGCTGTAAAGGCGCCGTCAGAAGGTCTGATCGTGATGTCCCTGTTACCTGCATATCCGCTTACTCGTTTGAATGCCTGCCAAAAAGAGGGGTCGTCCAGCCGGGTATCAACATTATGCTGTCGCTTTTTTAGACTTTAGTATTAACCGGCGGCGTTCTATCGGCATTGTTCAACAATTCTTTAACCGCGCCATGCCATGACGTGCGCCCCCTGGCAGCGCTATAATTGGCGCCATTTTTCGCAGACTCGAGCACGCTCAGGCGTTTTGCGAGTACTTCACAGCTTCAAACCGAGCCGGTCCATGGAAAAAACCTATCAGCCTGAATCGATCGAACGCGCCTGGTATCAGCACTGGGAATCCAGAGGCTATTTTGCCCCCACAGGGCAGGGTTCGCCCTACACCATCATGATTCCGCCGCCCAATGTGACCGGCAGTCTGCACATGGGGCATGCCTTCCAGGACACGCTGATGGATACCCTGATTCGCTATCAGCGCATGAAGGGCCATAACACCCTGTGGCAGATCGGCACCGACCATGCCGGCATCGCGACCCAGATGCTGGTTGAACGCAAGCTGCAGCACGAGACCGGCCAGTCGCGCCACGACCTCGGTCGCGAGGCGTTCATCGACAAGGTGTGGGAGTGGAAAAACGAATCCGGTGGCCACATCACCCGCCAGCTGCGGCGCATGGGCACCAGTGTCGACTGGAGTCGTGAGCGCTTCACCATGGATGAGGGCTTTTCCAACGCGGTGCGCGAAGCCTTCGTGCGCCTGCACGATGAGGGCCTGATCTATCGCGGCAAGCGACTGGTCAACTGGGACCCGACGCTGGGCACGGCGATCTCGGACCTGGAAGTGGAAAATCGCGACCAGCAGGGCCAGTTCTGGCATTTCCGCTATCCGCTGGCCGATGGTGTGACGACCGAAGCCGGCCTGAATCATCTGGTGGTCGCCACCACCCGCCCGGAAACGCTTCTGGGTGACACCTGCGTGGCGGTCAACCCGAATGATGAACGCTACGCCTCCCTGATCGGCAAATACGTGACCCTGCCGCTGGTGGGTCGTCGTATTCCGGTGATTGCCGACGAGCATGCTGACATGGAAAAGGGCTCGGGCTGTGTGAAGATCACCCCGGCGCACGACTTCAATGACTACGGCGTGGGCCGTCGTCATGACAGCGCGCTGATCAACGTCTTCACCCAGCAGGCCTTTATTCGCGAAGCGGCTGAAGTCTTCAACATGGACGGCAGCCCGCGCGACGACATCGATACCACTCTGCCCGAGGCCTATCAGGGCCTGCCGCGCTTTGAGGCGCGCGAAAGGATTGTGGCGGACATGGACGCGCTGGGGCTTCTGGAGAAGGTCGAGACCATCACCAACACCCTGCCCTACGGCGACCGCTCCGGCGATGTCATCGAGCCGCTTCTGACCGACCAGTGGTTCGTGGCCGTCGAAACGCTGGCGAAACCGGCCATCGAGGCGGTGGAAAACGGCGATATCCGCTTCGTCCCCAAAAGCTACGAGAACATGTACTTCTCGTGGATGCGCGACCTGCAGGACTGGTGCATTTCGCGTCAGCTCTGGTGGGGACATCGCATTCCGGCCTGGTATGACGAGACCGGGAAGTTCTATGTCGCGCGCAGCGAGGAAGAGGCGCGCGAAAAATACGCCCTCTCTCCAGAAACCATCCTGACCCAGGACGACGACGTACTGGACACCTGGTTCAGCTCCGGTCTCTGGACCTTCGGCACGCTGGGCTGGCCGGAAAAGACCCCGGAACTCGAAACCTTCCACCCGACCAGTACGCTGGTGACAGGTTTTGACATCATTTTCTTCTGGGTCGCCCGGATGATCATGATGACGCTCAAGTTCACCGGTCAGGTTCCGTTCAAGACGGTCTATGTCCACGGGTTGGTGCGCGATAGCCAGGGCCAGAAAATGTCCAAGTCCAAGGGCAACGTGCTCGACCCGATCGATCTGATCGACGGCATCGACCTGGACACGCTGCTGGAAAAGCGCACCGGCGCCATGATGCAGCCGCAAAAGGCGAAGGCGATCGCGAAGGCCACGCGCGCGGAATTTCCCGACGGGATTGAATCCAACGGCACCGATGCCCTGCGCTACACCTTTTTGTCGCTGGCCAGCACCGGACGGGACGTCAAGTTCGACGCCGGGCGTCTTGAGGGCTATCGCAACTTCTGCAACAAGCTCTGGAACGCTGCGCGCTACGTGCTGATGAACACCGAGGGTGAGGACTGCGGGCCTGACGGCGAAGTGGCACTGTCACTGGCGGATCGCTGGATCGTCTCGCGCCTTCAGCAGGTCGAGACCCAAGTCACGAAGGCGCTGGACGAGTACCGCTTCGATCACGCCTCCCAGGCGCTTTATGACTTTGTCTGGAACGAGTACTGCGACTGGTATCTGGAGCTCTCCAAGCCGGTACTGTGGGACGCCGAGGCCACACCTGAAGCACGCCGCGGCACGCGCCGCACGCTGGTGCGCGTGCTTGAGGCCATTCTGCGGCTGGCCCATCCGATGATGCCGTTTATCACCGAGGAGATCTGGCAGAAGGTATCGCTGCTGGCCGGTGTGGACATCGAGCAGCAGGGCAGCTCCCTCATGGTTCAGCCCTGGCCGCAGGCGGATGCAAGCCGTATCGATGAGGGCGCCATTGCCGATATCGAGTGGGTCAAGGCGGTCATCATCGCCATTCGTAACATCCGCGCCGAACTCAATATCGCCCCGGGCAAGCCGCTGGAAGTGCTGCTGACCTACGGTGAAGATGCCGACCGCCAGCGCCTTGAAGACAACGCCCTGTTCCTGGCCAGGCTGGCGCGCCTGGAAAGCATGCGCTTCGTTACTCCAAAGGATGTGCCGGCTTCCAGCGTTCAGCGTGTCGGCACCATGGAAGTGCATGTGCCGATGGCCGGCCATATCGACCGCGATGCCGAACTGGCGCGAATCGATCGCGACATCGAAAAACAACAGAAGCTGATGGATGGCGTCGAGAAAAAGCTCGGCAACGAAAGCTTCATGAGCAAGGCCCCGGCGGCCGTGGTCGACAAGGAGCGCGCCAAGCTCGAGGAGGCCCGCGCCAATCGAGAGACATTACTGGCGCAGCGTCGGACCATCGAAACCCTATAGTTTTTTATCCCCTCATCGTCACGCACCCGCCGTGACACTTCCCTGCAGCAGGCCCCCGGGCCTGCTGTTTTTGTTTCTACAGGCCCTGTGGCTATCGCAATGGCTGCCTTCCCGCACGTCCATTGCTGCTTGCCACTTTTTATTAACAGAACATTAAATTACAATGAACACCGTTTTATAACTGCGCCGTGTCTACCATGAATTTTCGTCGAATCCTTCTTTATAACCTGCTGGGCGTGGCCCTGGTCACCACCTGGTGGTTACCCCGGTTTCTGGTCTGGTCTTCCGTGGACGATGCCATCTTCTGGTTTTTCAATCAGTTCATCACGACGGATTACCCGAACTGGACCACCATTCTCGCCGCGCTCAATACGCGCGCCTTCGACAAGGCAATGTTCGTACTGCTGGTGGTCATGCTCTATCTCGCCATGAAGCGTGACCCGCAGGGCAGCTGGCTCAAGTGGGGGGCCATTGGTCTTGTCATGACGGTCACCGCTCTGGTCCTTCAGACCCTCGTGCATCACGTCATGACCTACAGGCATGCCAGTCCGACCGCAATGCTCGATCACGTTAATCGGCTCTCGGAGCTGACCCGTCTACCGGCCAAGGATGCCGCGTCGAGCAGCTTTCCCAGTGACCACGGGCTCATGGCCATGATCTTTGCCGCCTTCATGTGGCGCTTTGCCGACCGTCTGGTGGCCTGGGCCGCCACCGCGCTGGTCATGCTCGTCTGCGCCCCGCGCATCATGGTGGGCGCGCACTGGGTCAGTGATGTTTCCGTGGGGGCCCTGTCGATCGCCTTGATTGCACTGCCCTGGGTGCTGTGTACGCCACTGGTGTCAAGCGCCGTTCACGGTCTGGTTCGTCTTTCAAACAGGCTTGCCGTTTGTGCGAGCCGTCGCCATCGGAAGGCTCACTGCGATTGAGCCGGGGTTTTGGTCTGCCTCAGGAGGGGGGGGTCATGAATCCAGCACGAATCATCTACTGCAATCTGGCAGGACTTGTCCTGTTTGCCAGCTGGCTATGGCTGTCGGTCTGGTCACTGCTGGATGACCATGTGTTCTGGTTTTTCAACCAGTTCATTACCAGTGAGCATCCTATATGGGTCAATGTTCTGGGCGCGGTGAATACCCGCTACTTTGATGCCGCCTCACTGGTCATGCTGCTGGGCATTTTTGTCTGGGCGATCTCGCTTGATGTCCGTCCGGGGCGCCTCTGGCGCTGGCTTGGAGTTGGCCTGACCATGTTGATCACCGCTGGGCTTCTGGCGGTGGCCACCAACAGGCTACCCTACGGCCATCCAAGCCCGACGCTGAGCTTTGAGCATGCCCATCTCCTGAGCGATCTGGTGTCGTTTGATACCAAGGATGCGGCCAAAAACAGCTTTCCCGGTGACCATGGTCTGATGCTGATGGTCTTTACGGGGTTCATTCTGCGCTTTGGCGATCGCCGCCCGGCCATTTTGAGTGCCATCATGGTGGCCGTGCTCAGTGCACCGCGCGTCATGGTGGGCGCGCACTGGCTTCAGGATGTTTACATGGGCTCGCTGTCCATCGCGCTGATAGCGCTGCCCTGGATACTGTGTACGCCGATTGCCCCGCGCTGCGTGAAGGGCATAGAGCACCTGGCCAGGCATCTTCATCTGCCGGGAACCTGCTACGCAAAGGGATAAACCTGATATATCGGCCTGACGCAACAGGGGCCCCAAAAGGGGCCCCTGTTGCGTCATGACGACGGGAATTTACCAGCTACCGGTATTTTCCATTGAAGCCCAAGGTTCCTGAGAGGGCTTCGCGTCACCCTTTTGCAGCAGCTCGATGGAGATGCCGTCGGGCGATTTGACGAAGGCCATGTGGCCGTCGCGCGGCGGGCGATTGATCGTGACGCCATTGTCCATCAGGTGCTGACAGGTGGCGTAGATGTCATCAACGCGATAGGCCAGATGGCCGAAATTGCGCGCGCCCGTGGTCAGCTCTTCCGGGTCCCAGTTCCATGTCAGCTCAAGCTCCGGCGCCTGCTGCTCGCTGGAAGAGGCCTCATCATCATTGGCGGCCAGGAAAATCAGGGTAAAACGTCCCTTCTCGCTCTCCTTGCGGCGCACTTCCTTCATGCCCAGCAGATCGCAGTAAAAATGCAGGGACTGATCAATATCCGTGATACGTACCATAGTGTGTAGGTATTGCACGATGTTCTCCTCGGGGTCTTGTGGCGCGTGCTTTTGAACGCACATGACACATTGGCTGCCACGTTCGGCCAACGTATGCAATCTGGTGAATATCCTGAAACGATGGCACTGTAATGCCGGCAGGCAGATCGTTTTTCAAGTCAGCACCGGTACACAGGATAGATCATGTCATTTTTCAACAATGAACATCTGGGCAAACTGATCCTTCGCATGGTGCTGGGCGTGACACTGTTGCTGCACGGCATTGCCAAGATCGGCGCGCCCGGCGTGGTGGATCGCATCGGCGATCATCTCCAGAGCTGGAGCCTGCCTGCACCGCTGGCTTTCGGCGTATTCGTCGGCGAGCTGGTGGCGCCACTGATGATCCTTGCCGGCTGGCGCTGTCGAATCGGGGGAGCCCTGGCGGCCATCAACATGCTCTTTGCCATTGTTCTGATGCGCCTTGGCGCTGTCTGGGCATTGAGCGACACCGGTGGCTGGCGCATCGAAACCGAAATACTGATGCTGGGCGCGGCACTGGCAGTGATGTTTTGCGGCAGCGGCCGCATGGCCATTCGACCTGACTAGCCACCTCACCATCAAAGCGTCAGATTGTCGGTTCTGACCTCCAGCTGGTTCAGGCGCTGTGCCAGAAGCCCCGGAAAACGGGCATACCAGGTCTGATTCAGCGGCGACGGATGAGGCAGTGGATAGAGTGTAAACGGCCGCGCCTCTCCCTGTGGACCTTTAAGTGTCACCTCGATACTGCTCTCAAATCGATCGTCACGTTTCCAGAACGCTTCAAGGCGGTCACGCTCTGTTTTGGGCTGGTTAATCCCAAACCACAAAAAGGCCTCGCGCCCCAGCGTGATCAGCGAGCGCCCTTCCCAGTGCGAGATCAAAAGCTCGTTCATCAAATCATGAAAGTGACGCTTGACCTTCATCGACCAGGCCTTGTTGCCTATCGGCTTGTAGGGCACCGTGTTGATCCAGAAAAAATGCTCTCCCACGGCGCGTGAGGCATCGAAATCAGGCATCTGCTCGCCGTACAGGTGCTCATAAAGTGCCTTTCTGACCAGTTGACCACCCGCCCCAATAAAGGGCTCACCGTAACGCACTTCGTCGCGCCCAGGGTCCCGACCAAAAAATCCGATGCGTAGATTGCGCTGCCCCAGTCCGATAATGGGGTCGAGCGGGTCACGGTCAAAGCGCTGATAGACGTCAACATCGATGCCATCGGTGTCGGCCGCCAGCGCTCTAAAGGCATCGTGTTGACGCTGGTTCAGGGACATGTTCACCACTCCTTGTTACTCTTTGATCACACGGCCGGCTTCCCGCCGTATTGAAACCGGCTCTGGCAGGACAAGCATAGCCTGCCATGGCCTGATGTGACGTCCATCAATCAAAGGAGTGACACAAAAGCGATGGATTCCCTGACACAGGCCTGCCTCGGCGGCGCACTGGGTGGCGCCATTCTGGGGCGTCGACTGGGCCGCAAGTCGATTCTGCTCGGCGCCGTGGCCGCCACCCTGCCGGATCTGGACAGCTTTATCGACCACGGCAGCGCCGTGGCCGACTACACCTATCATCGCAGCGTCACGCATTCGATATTTATCCTGTCACTGCTGGCCGGTGTATTGACGCTGGTCTGTACGCGCCTGCCGGCGGCCAAACAGATTCCTGCTCGACAGTGGCTCTGGTTCTGGTGGCTGTGCCTGGTGACCCATCCCCTTCTGGACGCCTTTACCACCTACGGTACCCAGCTGCTCTGGCCCATCGCCTCACCGCCCGTGGCGTGGAAAACGATTTTCATCATCGATCCGCTCTATACGCTTCCCATATTGCTGGCCATCATCGTGGCGCTGATCCGGGGCATACATGGACGCGCCGTTGTCATCGGTCTGGCCATGTCCACCGCCTATCTGGGCTTTTCCATCGCAGCCAAATCCATGGTGCTGGCCCAGGTATCACCGGCACTGATCCAGCGCGGGCTGGCTGACCGTCCGGTCATGGTCCAGCCTACTCCGTTTAACACGCTGGTCTGGCGCGTCACGGTGATCGATGATGACCGCCAGCTCGAAGCACTGGTCAGCCTGTTTGACGCCCCTCACACCCTGACCTTCGACAGTTTTCGCCGACCGATGGCCGCCCGCGATTTTCTGACCGATAGCTGGGCCGGTCAACGCCTGGGCTGGTTTGCCGCCCCCTACTGGCGCAGCGAGGAGCGCGATGGCACTCTGATCGTAACCGACCTGCGCATGGGTCAACCCGGCACCTACTCCTTTGCCTTTGATATTGCTGAACGCGACGACAACGGCAGCTGGCAGCCTGTCACCTCGCGATCGGTCGATATGCCACGCCCCGATACAGGCCTGCTATCAGCGCTGTTGAAACGTATTACGCACCCGGATGCCCTTTGTCCTTCGGATTTTGGTGATCGTGACCTGCTGCTGCCGGATGCCGAGTGCCGCTCGAAGGCATAATATGGCCCATCGCCAGGCAACTACTAATGACTCATTTTTCAGACCAGCCATGAGAGAGAAGCGTTAATGATCGAGTTCCGGCACCTGCGTACCCTGCTGGCACTGCGCGATACCGGGTCACTGGTCGAGGCCGCCGAGCGCGTGCATCTGACCCAGTCGGCCTTGTCTCATCAGCTCAAGGATCTGGAAGAGCGACTGGATTGCCCGCTTTTTCTGCGCAAGACGCGCCCGGTACAGTTCACGCGTGCCGGCCAGAGACTGCTGGGGCTGGCGGAACAGGTTCTGCCCCAGATTCGTAATGCCGAGCGTGATATCGCGCGCATGGCCGGCGGGGAACAGGGCCGTCTGCATATGGCGATTGAATGTCACAGTTGCTTTCAGTGGCTCATGCCAACCATCGACCACTTTCGCAATCACTGGCCCGAGGTCGAAGTGGATATCCCGGCCGGCCAGCATTTTGACCCGCTACCGGCACTGGCACGCGAGCAGCTCGACCTGGTCATTACGGCCGACCCTCAATCGCTGCCGCGTATTCACTATGAACCGCTCTTTCGCTATGAAAGCCTGCTGGCCGTGGCCAGACAGCATCCCCTGGCCGACAGGCGCTATATCGCGCCGGAGGACCTGATTGATCAGACCCTGATCACCTATCCGGTGGAGCATTCCAAACTGGATGTTTTCACACGTTTTCTTGAGCCGGCCGGCATTCATCCCCGCGAGACCCGAACGGCCGAGCTGACCATGATGATGATGCAGCTGGTTGCGAGTGAGCGAGGCGTCTGCGCCCTGCCAAACTGGGCATTGACCGAGTATCTGGAAAAGGATTACGTGAAGGCCTGTTCACTGGGCCGTGAGGGAGTGTGGGGCACGCTTTATGCCGCCGTTCGGCTCGACCAGATGAACCAGGTGTGGATGAGTGATTTTCTGCGCACGGCGCGCGAAACTTCCTTTTCCGTGCTCAACGGCATAAGACCGGCCAACTGAGAGAGGCTCAGGCGTAGTCTTCCGCCGCTTCGTAATGACGCGGCAGGGAGAGGATAAACTGCGCGCCTCCCAGCTCGGGGGCGGTGTCGACCGTAATACGACCATGATGCCAATGTACGATACGGGCCACGATCGCCAACCCCAGGCCATAGCCACCGATGCCCGGCTGATGGCGGGTACGACTGTCATCAATGCGGGCGAAGGGTTTGAAAATACGCTCGCGTTCTTCCAGTGGTACACCCGCGCCATCGTCCTCGACGCTGAGATACACCATGCGCTCATCGCCCAACAGACGTACGTGAACGCGGCTGCTGGCGTGAGTGCAGGCATTGGAGACCAGATTCTGCAGCGCTCGCTGCAGGTAGCGCGCATCGGCATGCACGTTGAGATCCTGGCCGCCGGTGACTTCAAACGTCAGTTGCGGATGCAGCGGCGTCAGCGTCTCGACGACACGGTCGGCGATATCGCGCACTTCAAGACTGACCGGTTCCAGCGGTAATAATCCGTCGGTTGCGCTATCCAGACGCGCATAGGTCAGGATTTCATCGATCAGCCGGTCAATGGACTCGATATCGTCATCCACACCCTTGAGCAGACGACGAATACCCGGTGACTCGCTCATGTCATCAACCATCTGCAGCGCAAATCGCACGCGGGCCACCGGCGTTCGAAACTCGTGCGAGACGGCGCGCATCAGGTCCTGCTGCGATGAGAGAACTGCCTGAACCTGATCGGCCATGGTATTAAAGGCCAATCCCAGCTGGGTCAGATACTCCCCTTCCTGAATGGTCACACGCGCGTTGTAGTCCCCTGCCGTAAAGCTTGCCGTGGTCTGCTCAAGCCGCGTCAGGCGCTTCTCCACGCTGCGCATGATGAGGTAGATGGCGGTTCCCAGCAGGGTCAGCATTAGCGCCATGACCGTGGCAATGGTCAGAATGGGCAGGGATTCAAAGGGTGACAGCGGCCCGACCATGATCCATCGACCGCCCGAGAACTGGGCATAGAAACCAAGGCTTGAGCGCTCGGCCACGACGTTGATCACGACATGTCCGGCATTGAGCTGCTCCAGCTGACTATTGGACAGCCCTGGAGGCGTACCGCTGCCCATGCCCATCGGCAGGGAGATACGGCTTCGCAGCTCCTGAAAACGGGCCTCGCGCTCATCGTCAGGAGACAGCTCCAGCCACTGTCGCAACAGGGAGACGAGCTGCAGGGGCTGCTGTTCGGAAAGACCGGTAAAATGCGCAACAAGAATGGCATCGTTTTCACCGGGCAGACGCTGATAGAGCTGCCAGCCAATTTCCCCCTGTGCCTGGCGGGCCAGTACCTCTCCCTGCGCCAGACGTCGACGGTCCATGAAGCCAAGCATCAGCGTTTCGGAATCCGACAGCGCCAGACGAATGCCCAGCTCATCCTCGTAGGCACTCAACCATGCATCGCGAGAGCTTTCAGGCTGACTGGCCACCAATGAGGTGAGCAGTGCCATCGGCCCGCTGGCGAGACGCTGGCGATAGTGATCCTCTCGCCAGTCGTCAATCAGCCATGAGGCGACCACGCCCACCCAGAAAATGGCCATGAGCGAGAAAAACAGGGTCAGATAAAGTCTGCGAAAACCACCGTGGGCGGACAGCGGCCTGTGAGGCGGCGGCGCTACACCATCCACGCTGCCAGCGCGGGAGTGCCATGAGACCAGAGAGGGGAATTTTGACGGCATCGTCTATCCTTTGCACATGGTTCTTTACAGTAGACGAAGCCGCCCTTTACGAAACGAGATCAGGTCGTTGCCGGCTTAGATCTCTCGAACGAACAGATATCCCTTGCTGCGCACTGTCTTGATACGCTGCGGCTGATGCGGGTCATCACCGATCTTGGGCCGGATGCGAGAGACACGAACGTCTATCGAACGATCCTGTCCATCATAACGAATGCCCCGCAGCGCCGAGAAGATCTCTTCGCGCGTCAGTACCCGTCCGGCATGGGAAGCCAGAAGCCACAAGAGATCAAACTCCGCGCTGGTCAAGTCGATGCGCTCACCGTTGAGCCAGGCTTCTCTGGTAGACGAGTCCACCACCAGATCGCGAAACTCGAGGCGGGTTTCCTCGTGCTCAGGCGTTTCCGATCCGTCGGCACGACGCAGCAGGGCGCGCATGCGCGCCAACAGAACACGCGGCGGTACCGGCTTGGGCACGTAATCATCGGCCCCCATTTCAAGACCCAGCACCTGATCCATGTCATCGGTACGTGCCGTCAGCATCAAAATGGGGCCGGGGTACTGGTGACGTACGCGGCGGCAGATGGACAGACCATCTTCACCAGGCAGCATCAGGTCAAGAATGACCAGGTCCGGTCGCAGGGAAAGAATACGCTCGACACCATTGGTCCCGTCGTGCTCAACGCTGACCCTGAAACCGTTGCCTTCAAGATACTCACGCGTCAACGCGGCCAGTCGTTCATCATCTTCGATGATAAGAATGTGTTCGTTGGCGGTTGTAATGTTATCCAAGGCTCGTCCGTCCGATCATTGATAAAGAAGCTTCCGTGCCGTCACCGGCATGTTGCCCGGGCAGCGCCCGGGCATACGACAGGCAGACAGCGATAAATACATGTGACCTTTAAACCCAACGGTCGTTCAAATTTGGCAACATTGTGCCACTGTTACACGAAACTGCCCATACAGAAGCCACCTATTTGCACACGATTCTCATCAGCAGGCTCTGATCGGCATGAATTTCGATCGGTATGCCGCCTGCCAGCGTGTCACTGAACCAGCTGAAATATTCGCGACAAAACACCACATGGCTCGCAGATTTTTTCATGTAACTGCAAATACTCCAGTCATTACAGGGCTTTCAGAAAAATAAGCACAACTTGTCCACAGAATACCCCACCTTTTCGTGTTGAGACGTTCTTCCAGACACACTATATTGTGCCTACTTTTTGAGAAGACACACCATGTAGTGTTTAGAAGCAAAAACACTTACCCGGTGTCAATACCCTTCAATCCAATTTTTTGACCCTGTTGCTGTCTGTTTTTCATTGCGCAAATGACAGGCACGGCATGGTTTTGACCTTACGGCAGGAAGGTAACGTTATGGAAACCTCGCATACAGAGCGTGATACCTCATCAACCTTTGATGATGCTCATACGCGCAAGTCCGATCAGCAACTGCGCGTCATCAAGCGTACCGGTGATACCGCCACCTTTGATGCGAGCAAGATCTCCGTGGCCATGAGCAAGGCCTTTCTGGCCGTGGAAGGCGACAACGCCGCCGGCTCTTCGCGTATTCGCGAGCTGGTGGAGCAGCTGACGCAGTCCATCATGGAGACGTTTGCACGTCGTATGCCCGAAGGTGGCACCCTGCATATCGAGGATATTCAGGATCAGGTCGAGCTGGCATTGATGCGCTCGGGCGAGCACAAGGTGGCACGTGCCTACGTGCTGTATCGCGAAGAGCATGCCCGCGCTCGCGCCGCTCAGCATCAGGGCATCGAAAAGCCCCACCCCACCATCAATGTCACACAGCCTGACGGCAGCCGCCGCCCGCTGGATCTGGCCCGTATTGAAACGCTGGTCACCGAAGCCTGCGCAGATCTGGATAACGTGGAAGTGCGTCGCATCGTCGATGAATCACTGCGCAACCTCTACGACGGCGTGACTCCCGATGGCGTCGCCACGGCACTGATGATGACCGCGCGCATGCTGGTCGAGAAGGAGCCCAACTATACCTTCGTGACCGCGCGTCTTTTGCAGGACAATCTGCGTCGTGAGGCGCTCTCCTTCCTGGAAGTTGCCCAGGAAGCCACCTTTGGTGACATGGCCACGCTCTACAAGCCGGCTTTCAAAAACTATATCAAGCGCGGCATCGAATTCGAGCAGCTTGATCCGGTACTGGCCGAATTCGACCTTGAGCGTCTCGGTGATGCCCTGAGCCATGAGCGTGACAATCAGTTCACCTATCTGGGCCTGCAGACGCTTTACGACCGCTACTTCCTGCACCGCGATGGCGTTCGTTACGAACTGCCGCAGGTCATGTTCATGCGTGTCGCCATGGGCCTCTCTCTGAACGAGCAGGATCGCGAAGCGCGCGCCATCGAGTTTTATGAGCTGCTGTCGAGTTTCGATTACATGACCTCGACGCCTACGCTGTTCAACGCCGGTACCGTGCGCAGCCAGCTGTCCTCATGCTACCTGACTACCGTTCCGGACAACCTTGAAGGCATCTACGGTGCCATCCGTGATAACGCCATGCTCTCCAAGTGGGCCGGCGGCCTTGGCAACGACTGGACACCGGTGCGTGCTCTGGGCTCCTATATCAAGGGCACCAACGGCAAGTCTCAGGGTGTTGTGCCCTTTCTCAAGGTTGTCAACGACACGGCCGTAGCGGTCAACCAGGGCGGCAAGCGCAAGGGCGCAGTCTGCTCGTACCTGGAAACCTGGCATATGGACGTCGAGGAATTCCTCGAGCTTCGCAAGAACACCGGCGATGATCGTCGCCGTACGCACGACATGAATACGGCCAACTGGGTGCCGGACCTGTTCATGAAGCGCGTCAGCGAAGAAAAGGAATGGACGCTGTTTTCACCGGCCACCTGCCCTGACCTGCATGATCTTTATGGCGCGGCGTTTGAAAAGCGTTATGAAGAGTACGAAGCCATGACGCAGACCGGCGAGATCACGCTGTTCAAGCGCGTTCAGGCCAAGGATCTGTGGCGCAAGATGCTGTCGATGCTGTTTGAAACAGGCCATCCCTGGATCACGTTCAAGGATCCGTGCAACCTGCGCAGCCCGCAGCGTCATGCCGGCGTCGTGCACTCGTCCAACCTGTGCACCGAGATCACGCTCAATACCAGCGTCGACGAAATTGCAGTGTGCAACCTGGGATCGATCAACCTGGCCGCCCACGTGGTCGATGGTCAGCTGGACAGCGAAAAGCTCAAGCGCTCGGTCAAGACGGCCGTTCGCATGCTCGATAACGTTATCGACATCAACTACTACGCCGTGCCGCAGGCCAGGCGCTCCAACTTCCGTCACCGTCCGGTTGGTCTGGGTCTGATGGGCTTTCAGGACGCGCTCTACAAGCAAGGGATCGCCTACGCTTCCGATGATGCCGTGACCTTTGCCGATCACTCCATGGAGCTGATCAGCTATCACGCCATTGAAGCGTCCAGCGACCTGGCAGCCGAGCGCGGCCATTATGAATCCTATGAAGGTTCGCTCTGGAGTCAGGGCGTGCTGCCCATCGACTCGATTCTTGACCTCCAGCGCGAGCGTGGCGAACAGTATGTGCAGATGGATACGTCCACCACGCAGGACTGGGATCGCATCCGCGACAAGGTCCGTCGTCAGGGCATGCGTAATTCCAACGTCATGGCCATCGCACCCACGGCCACCATTTCCAATATCTGTGGTGTGACGCAGTCGATCGAGCCGACCTATCAGAACCTGTATGTGAAATCGAACCTGTCGGGCGAGTTCACCGTCGTCAACTCGCACATGGTTCATGCGCTCAAGGAGCGCGGCCTGTGGGATGAAGTCATGATCAATGACCTCAAGTACTACGATGGCTCGCTTCAGCCGATCGACCGTATTCCGGACGATCTCAAGCAGCGCTACGCCACGGCTTTCGAGATCGAAGCACGCTGGATTGTCGAGGCTGCCTCGCGTCGTCAGAAGTGGATTGATCAGGCCCAGTCCCTGAATCTCTACATCAGCGGGGTTTCGGGTCGCAAGCTGGATACCACCTATCGAATGGCGTGGCAGTTGGGTCTGAAGACGACCTACTACCTCCGTGCACAGGCTTCGACCCGACTTGAGAAATCAACGCTCAAGGGAACAGACGGCAAGCTGACCGGCGTCAAGCCCAACGCACCGACACCTCAGCCGGCATCCTCGCCCTCATCGGAAGCCTCGCAGGCTCCCCAGCAGCCCCTGGGCTCGGCACCGCCGCTGGCCTGCTCACTTGATGATCCGGACTGCGAAGCCTGCCAGTAATTTGATCAATACGACGATGACCCGTTCGGGTCATCGTCTACCGAATTCAGGACCACCCTCACCGTTGATACGGTCAGGCGATGGCAAGGGAGAAAACGATGCAAGAGACAACGCTATTCACCGATGACAATGATCAGGTCGATAACAGCGGTCTGGGCGAAATTCAGGTAGGCGCTCAGCGTATCGATGCCAGCCAGAAGGCCATGATCAATGCACAAAGCGACGTCAATCAGCTGCTGCCGCTGAAGTACAGCTGGGCCTGGGAAAAGTATCTCTCCGGTTGCAATAATCACTGGATGCCGACTGAAGTTTCCATGCAGGGCGATATCGCCACATGGCGTGCCCCGGTGAACAGCCCACAGGGGCTGACCGAAGACGAAGTGCTGATGCTCAAGCGCAACCTTGGCTTTTTTGCGACCGCCGAATCACTGGTGGCCAATAACATCGTACTGGCCGTCTATCGCAACATTACCAATCCGGAATGCCGTCAGTACCTGCTTCGTCAGGCCTTTGAAGAAGCCATTCACACACATACCTTCCAGTATATCTGCACATCACTGGGTCTGGATGAGGGTGAGCTCTTCAACATGTATCGGGAAATCCCCTCGATTACCGACAAGGATGCCTGGGCGCTCAAGTACACACAGGCGCTGGAAGATCCGAGCTTCACCACCGGTACCGTTGAACGTGATCAGGCATTTTTGCGCGCACTGGTAGCCTTCTATGTCGTGTTTGAAGGCATGTGGTTTTACACCGGCTTTGCTCAGATCCTGGCATTGGGGCGTCGCAACAAGATGGTGGGCATCGCCGAGCAGTATCAGTACATCCTGCGCGATGAGTCGATTCACCTGAACTTCGGCATCGACTGCATCAACCAGATCAAGATCGAAAACCCGCACCTGTGGGATGACGCCTTCCAGCAGGAAGTACGCGGCATGCTGATGGAAGCCTACCAGCTTGAAGCGGCCTACGGTCGTGAAACCATGCCACGCGGCATCCTCGGGCTGAATGCAGAGCTTACCGAACAGTACATGCAGTTCATCGCCAATCGCCGCAGTGAACAGATCGGTCTGGGTCTGCTCTTTGATGACGTGGAAAATCCGTTCCCCTGGATGTCGGAACTGATTGACCTGCCCAAGGAAAAGAACTTCTTTGAGACGCGAGTCACCGAATATCAGACCGGCGGCGCGCTGACCTGGGACTAAGGCAGCATTATATGGTCCCTGCCAGCCAGCGGGGACCAGGCTGATCCCAACAAAAGTCCTGATTTATAAAGCCCTGCCCAGTGCAGGGCTTTTTATATTCAGGGTTTTCGGGCATATATTTTCAGGCGTATAAAGAACTCAGGGCGTGGGCCGATAGTGGTGAGATTCGACTCTCTTTTATACAAGGCCTGCAAGGAGACATACATGCATAAGAGCATTCTGGTAATGAGCGTTGTAGGAGCACTCACCCTTCTGACTGCCTGCAGTAGCCCAACGGGGCGTAGCGCAGCACAAGGGGCAGGTATTGGCGGTTTGACAGGCGCAGCAGCAGGCGCGGTCACGGGTGGCAGTGCAGGTACCGGCGCCCTGATTGGCGGTGCTGCGGGTGCCGCTGTGGGTGCAGCCAGCGCCCAGTAATGGATTAATCGGGGGCAGGATACAGGCGTTGCCCCATGGCAAAAAGCCTCCAGACCATGGTCCATGGTCTGGAGGCTTTTTTCTTCTCTACGCTACGAAAGGTAGATCAGTTGCTGTGCTCTTCAGCGCTGTCGCTGATGGAGTCACCGGCATCTTCCATGGCCTGACCCGTGGAGTCAGCAGCATCACTGGCAGCATCACCAACAGAGTCAGCTGCATCGCTGGTAGCATCACCCATGGAATCAGCAGCGTCGCTGGCAGCATCACCAGCATTGTCAGCGGCGTTATCAATCTTGGCGCCGGTTTCTTCGGCGGGGCCGTCATCATTGTCACAACCGGCCACAGCAAATACCAGCATTGCAGCCAGCAAAACGCCCAGTGTCTTCTTCATCATCAGCTCTCCCTTGCCTACTGTCTTTATTGCATCAACGATGTACCCGGCCCTCGGGCACTTGCCTGATCATTGTGGTGCAAAAAACGGATTAATACCAAGTCTCTTTGCATGGAAAAAGACTGATTTTTCCATATAAACAATGCGTTTGGTGATAGGCATCTGACATCAGAGATAGAACAACGACAATGAACAAAGACCTGTTCGATGCCCTCGCCGTACAGGACAGCGCCGACTGAGCCCGCGCCCTGCCCGGTCACGTCAGTGACGGGGCGGGGTCGGGCCCGGCCGTTTTTTCGAGCGCACATAAAAGAACCCCGGTCCATTGGACCGGGGTTCGGAAGGGGTGTCTGACGATGACCTACTCTCACATGGGGAGACCCCACACTACCATCGGCGCGGAGCCGTTTCACTACCGAGTTCGGAAAGGGATCGGGTGGGACCGGCACGCTATGGTCGTCAGACAATTCTGCAGACCGGCTGCCTTTCGGCAGCGGGTCAAAATCGGGATCATGCTGATCGATACGCTATCGTATCCAACATCGTGTGATGCGAACCACTTGGGTGTTATATGGTCAAGCCTCACGGGCAATTAGTACGCGTCAGCTCAATGCATTACTGCACTTACACACCGCGCCTATCGACCTCGTCGTCTTCGAGGGCCCTTCAGGGAGCTCGAGGCTCCAGGGAAGTTTCATCTTGAAGGGGGCTTCCCGCTTAGATGCCTTCAGCGGTTATCCCGTCCGCACATAGCTACCCGGCGGTGCCATTGGCATGACAACCGGTACACCAGCGGTGCGTCCACTCCGGTCCTCTCGTACTAGGAGCAGCACTTCTCAAACTTCCGACGCCCACGGCAGATAGGGACCGAACTGTCTCACGACGTTCTAAACCCAGCTCGCGTACCACTTTAAATGGCGAACAGCCATACCCTTGGGACCGACTTCAGCCCCAGGATGTGATGAGCCGACATCGAGGTGCCAAACACCGCCGTCGATATGAACTCTTGGGCGGTATCAGCCTGTTATCCCCGGAGTACCTTTTATCCGTTGAGCGATGGCCCTTCCATACAGAACCACCGGATCACTAGAACCTGCTTTCGCACCTGCTCGACATGTCCGTCTCGCAGTCAAGCACCCTTATGCTCTTGCACTCATTGCACGATTTCCAACCGTGCTGAGGGTACCTTAGTGCTCCTCCGTTACTCTTTGGGAGGAGACCGCCCCAGTCAAACTACCCACCACACACTGTCCTCACACCGGATCACGGTGCGGAGTTAGAACGCCGATGATACCAGGCTGGTATTTCAAGGTTGGCTCCACCCCGACTGGCGTCGGGGTTTCAAAGCCTCCCAGCTATCCTACACAAGTAACATCAGCGTCCAGTGTGAAGCTATAGTAAAGGTTCACGGGGTCTTTCCGTCTAGCCGCGGGTACACTGCATCTTCACAGCGATTTCAATTTCACTGAGTCTCGGGTGGAGACAGCGTGGCCATCATTACGCCATTCGTGCAGGTCGGAACTTACCCGACAAGGAATTTCGCTACCTTAGGACCGTTATAGTTACGGCCGCCGTTTACCGGGGCTTCGATCAAGAGCTTCGCCTTGCGGCTAACACCATCAATTAACCTTCCGGCACCGGGCAGGCGTCACACCCTATACGTCCGCTTACGCGTTGGCAGAGTGCTGTGTTTTTAATAAACAGTTGCAGCCACCTGGTCTCTTCGGCCGGTCAGGGCTAGGGGAGCAAGTCCCATCACCCTGGCCGGCGCACCTTCTCCCGAAGTTACGGTGCCATTTTGCCTAGTTCCTTCACCCGAGTTCTCTCATACGCCTTGGTATTCTCTACCTGACCACCTGTGTCGGTTTGGGGTACGGTCGCATGTTATCTGAAGCTTAGAGGCTTTTCCCGGAAGCGTGGCATCAGTGACTTCCAGACCGTAGTCTGTTCGTCTCGCATCTCGGCTTGTAGAGGACCGGATTTGCCTGATCCCCAGGCCTACATGCTTTCACCAGGACAACCAACGCCTGGCTCACCTAGCCTTCTTCGTCCCCCCATCGCAATAACATCCGGTACGGGAATATTGACCCGTTTCCCATCGACTACGCTTTTCAGCCTCGCCTTAGGGGCCGACTCACCCTGCTCCGATTGACGTCGAACAGGAACCCTTGGTCTTCCGGCGGGGCGGGTTTTCACCGCCCTTGTCGTTACTCATGTCAGCATTCGCACTTGTGATACCTCCAGCATACCTCACGATACACCTTCGCAGGCTTACACAACGCTCCTCTACCGCGCATCCATAGGATGCACCCGCAGCTTCGGTACCCGGTTTGAGCCCCGTTACATCTTCCGCGCAGGCCGACTCGACCAGTGAGCTATTACGCTTTCTTTAAAGGATGGCTGCTTCTAAGCCAACCTCCTGGCTGTCTGTGCCTTCCCACATCGTTTCCCACTTAACCGGGATTTTGGGACCTTGGCTGGCGGTCTGGGTTGTTTCCCTTTTCACAACGGACGTTAGCACCCGCTGTGTGTCTCCCACGCTGTACTCACCGGTATTCGGAGTTTGCCTCGGGTTGGTAAGCCGGGATGGCCCCCTAGCCGAAACAGTGCTCTACCCCCGGTGGTAATACGTGAGGCGCTACCTAAATAGCTTTCGAGGAGAACCAGCTATCTCCGAGCTTGATTAGCCTTTCACTCCGATCCACAGCTCATCTCAGCATTTTTCAACATACTTGAGTTCGGACCTCCAGTCAGTGTTACCTGACCTTCATCCTGGCCATGGATAGATCGCCCGGTTTCGGGTCTATTCCCAGCAACTAAGTCGCCCATTTAAGACTCGGTTTCCCTGCGCCTCCCCTATTCGGTTAAGCTCGCTACTGAGAATAAGTCGCTGACCCATTATACAAAAGGTACGCAGTCACAGAACAAGTCTGCTCCCACTGCTTGTACGCACACGGTTTCAGGATCTATTTCACTCCCCTCGCCGGGGTTCTTTTCGCCTTTCCCTCACGGTACTGGTTCACTATCGGTCAGTCAGGAGTATTTAGCCTTGGAGGATGGTCCCCCCATGTTCAGTCAGGGTTTCACGTGCCCCGACCTACTCGATTTCACAATGCTCGGATTTCGGCTACAGGACTATCACCTGCTATGGTCAGACTTCCCAGACTGTTCGCCTATCGGTTGCACTGCTTAAGGGCTGCTCCCCGTTCGCTCGCCGCTACTGGGGGAATCTCAATTGATGTCTTTTCCTCGGGGTACTTAGATGTTTCAGTTCTCCCGGTTCGCCTTCATGAGTTATGTATTGGCTCATGAATACTCATCTTGTGATGAGTGGGTTTCCCCATTCGGAAATCGCCGGGTCGCAGGTCATTTGCCACCTCACCGACGCTTATCGCAGGCTGTCACGTCCTTCATCGCCTCTGACTGCCTAGGCATCCACCGTGTGCGCTTAATCGCTTGACCATATAACCCCAAGGGGTCCGGTCTCACAATCACACGACATTTACCGGGTGACGTACGACATGACGTACCACGGTAAATTTATACGTTTTCTGCCGGCCGGGTCACGACACTCTCGTAGGCGAGAGGTGTTCACCGACCGACAGGTCAGCATGATCCACATTGTTAAAGAGCGTACTGTCAAAAAGACAGTCAGAAATCATGTCGATGAGTGTCATCATCATGACTTTTGACTGTGGTTTCATCAGTAAAAGCGAGATACCGACACCGGGCTGTATGGTGGAGCCTAGCGGGATCGAACCGCTGACCTCCTGCGTGCAAGGCAGGCGCTCTCCCAGCTGAGCTAAGGCCCCGACAGGTTGGTGGGTCTGGGCAGACTCGAACTGCCGACCTCACCCTTATCAGGGGTGCGCTCTAACCAACTGAGCTACAGACCCAGGCATCTTCGCTCTATCCGATCAGGCAATTTGTGTGGACGCGCTGGTTCGCGTGAACACTTGTCGTTTAAGGAGGTGATCCAGCCGCAGGTTCCCCTACGGCTACCTTGTTACGACTTCACCCCAGTCATGAACCACACCGTGGTGATCGCTCTCCCGAAGGTTAAGCTAACCACTTCTGGTGCAGTCCACTCCCATGGTGTGACGGGCGGTGTGTACAAGGCCCGGGAACGTATTCACCGTGGCATTCTGATCCACGATTACTAGCGATTCCGACTTCACGGAGTCGAGTTGCAGACTCCGATCCGGACTGAGGCCGGCTTTATGGGATTGGCTTCACGTCGCCGCTTCGCAACCCTTTGTACCGGCCATTGTAGCACGTGTGTAGCCCTGCTCGTAAGGGCCATGATGACTTGACGTCGTCCCCACCTTCCTCCGGTTTGTCACCGGCAGTCTCCCTGAAGTTCCCGGCCGGACCGCTGGCAAAAAGGGATAGGGGTTGCGCTCGTTACGGGACTTAACCCAACATTTCACAACACGAGCTGACGACAGCCATGCAGCACCTGTCTCTGCGTTCCCGAAGGCACTCTCCCATCTCTGGGAGATTCGCAGGATGTCAAGAGCAGGTAAGGTTCTTCGCGTTGCATCGAATTAAACCACATGCTCCACCGCTTGTGCGGGCCCCCGTCAATTCATTTGAGTTTTAGCCTTGCGGCCGTACTCCCCAGGCGGTCGACTTATTGCGTTAACTGCGCCACCAAACCCTCAAGGGGTCCAACGGCTGGTCGACATCGTTTACGGCGTGGACTACCAGGGTATCTAATCCTGTTTGCTACCCACGCTTTCGCGCCTCAGCGTCAGTGTCAGTCCAGAAGGCCGCCTTCGCCACTGGTATTCCTCCCGATCTCTACGCATTTCACCGCTACACCGGGAATTCCACCTTCCTCTCCTGCACTCTAGCCTGCCAGTTCCGAATGCCGTTCCCGGGTTGAGCCCGGGGCTTTCACATCCGGCTTGGCAAGCCGCCTACGCGCCCTTTACGCCCAGTAATTCCGATTAACGCTTGCACCCTCCGTATTACCGCGGCTGCTGGCACGGAGTTAGCCGGTGCTTCTTCTGTGGGTGATGTCCTTCATGACGGGTATTAATCGTCATGCCTTCTTCCCCACTGAAAGTGCTTTACAACCCTAGGGCCTTCTTCACACACGCGGCATGGCTGGATCAGGGTTTCCCCCATTGTCCAATATTCCCCACTGCTGCCTCCCGTAGGAGTCCGGGCCGTGTCTCAGTCCCGGTGTGGCTGATCATCCTCTCAGACCAGCTACGGATCGTTGCCTTGGTGAGCCGTTACCTCACCAACAAGCTAATCCGACATGGGCTCATCCGATAGCGCAAGGTCCGAAGATCCCCTGCTTTCTCCCGTAGGACGTATGCGGTATTAGCTCGGGTTTCCCCGAGTTATCCCCCACTACCGGGCAGATTCCCATGCATTACTCACCCGTCCGCCGCTCGCCGGCATCCCGAAGGACCCGCTGCCGCTCGACTTGCATGTGTTAGGCCTGCCGCCAGCGTTCAATCTGAGCCATGATCAAACTCTTCAGTTTATTTTGAAGCTTTGAGATTCTTTATTCGACACTGCCAAGGCAGTCTCGAAAGGCGAATCAATCCGGGCTCGAGTTCAAACTGGTACTCTTGACGAGTGTTCGTCTGCTCGATTATCTATGTGACTGGTGTCACACGAGCCAGACGCCCACACAAATTGCCTGATCGACTTGTTAAAGAGCGTCTCGAAGATGCTGTCTCAGTCGCCGTTGGCGGCTGCTTCGAGAGAGTGGGCATTTTACAGCCCTTGATCGAAAAGTCAACCTCTTTTTTTCGATCCGGAAGTCAGCGGCTGGATTTGAAATCCTGATTGAGCGACTAAAACCCCAGTCAAAACAATCACCTGCTTAACTTCCCCGCTGCCTCGTCGCCGTGTGCTCCGTGGCAGCGGATGCGTACTTTATAGATCACCCCCGGTTCGTGCAACCCCTTCTTTTAAAAAAAGGCTATTTTCTTTCATCACCATTTTTTGATGTTTCTGAGGAGCCTGCCACCTCTGCCTCATCAGCCTGCGCTGATGTTTCAGGAGTTTCGGCATTGGCTGTTTCCATCTCTTCTTCGGTATTGGCGATGCCGCTGGTAATGGGTTTGGCATGGCCGGTACGACGCATGAAGGCAAGGATCGGGCCGGATGCCGCATAGCTGCCAAACAACAGCAGCAGCATGATGGCGGGTTCCAGCGAGATCAGAACAAAGGCCAGTACGATGGCCAGCAGGAACACAAAGGGTACAGGACTTTTGAAATCCACTTCCTTGAAGCTGTAATAGCGGATGTTGCTGACCATCAGGATACCGACGGCCGCCACAATGATGGCCATGAGCACCTTGAAGCCAAAGGCGGTGGCCTCGAAGCTGTGGAAGGTCCAGACAAAGCCTGCCACAACCGCAGCGGCCGACGGGCTGGGCAGTCCGATGAACCATTTCTTGTCGGTGCTGCCGATCTGGACATTAAAGCGCGCCAGACGCAGCGCTGCGCCGGCCACATAAACAAAGGCCGCTATCCAGCCAAGGTTGCCGATATCCTGAAGTATCCATGCGAAAGCCACGATGGCAGGGGCGACCCCGAAGGAAAGCATGTCCGCGAGGCTGTCATACTCCTCACCGAAAGCGCTTTGGGTATTGGTCATGCGGGCTACACGGCCATCAAAGCCATCGAGCACCATGGAGACAAAGATGGCGATGGCAGCAGAGCCAAAATTGCCATTGAGTGCTGCGACAACGGAGAAGAAGCCTGAAAACAGCGCCGCCGTGGTAAACAGGTTGGGCAATAAATAAATACCGCGCCGGCGGATGCGCTCACCGTTTTGCACGATATCTTCAACCACTTCCGTATCGTCCTTGAACTCTGAAAAGGGATCGCGGGGCGGTCGATTGTTCGGCGGAGGCGTTTGCGTCATGACAATAATGTCCTTTGAAAAGATACGACCATCAAAGCATAGAAGATGACTGGGTGTTAACACGGAGAGTCCATGGAGAGTTTAAGAAACCTCATGATGCAGCTTCCTTGCGCCGGCCGTCTGGACTGGTTAAGCCGTCGCCCTGAACGTCACGGTGTGGTCGAAGTCGCAACATCGCTGCGCCTGACCGAGGGTAAAGGCATTGAGGGAGATCATTACAGCGCCCGAGGCGGCAAGCGCGAAGTCACCCTCTTTCAGGCCGAGCACTTGCCCGTTGTCGCCGCCTTTTGCAACAAGTCGACGCTTTCCCCTGCCCTGCTACGACGCAATCTTATGGTATCGGGACTCAATCTTCTGGCCTGCCGAGGACAGCAACTGGCCGTCGGTAATGACGTCATCCTCGAGATCACCGGCCCCTGCGCGCCCTGCAGTCTCATGGAAAGGACGCTGGGCCCGGGTGGCTACAATGCCTTGCGCGGCCATGGCGGAATGACCGCACGTATCGTGCAGGGCGGCATCATTGAGCTCGGCGATCGCGTACTGGTTGTGCCAGCTGGCCGAAACACGGCTCAGGGTCAGCTTTTTCAAACACCCTGATGACCGCTTGCCGAGGATGGCAGGCTTCATCCATGGCAGATATAAAAAAACGGATGCGAGTCATCGCATCCGTTATCTTGAGGCTTCAAGTCTCTTGAGGATCGTTCAAATCAGTTCTTTGACTTGTCGACCATCTTGTTGGCCGCAATCCAGGGCATCATGCCACGCAGTTTGGTGCCGACCTCCTCGATCTGGTGCTCGGCCCCACGACGGCGCTTGGCCTTGAGCGTCGGAAAACCGGACTGGTGATCCAGAATGAAGTCCTTGGCAAAGGTCCCTTCCTGGATGTCCTTGAGCACCTGACGCATGGCGTTTTTGGTGTCTTCGGTCACGATCTTCGGACCGGTGACGTAGTCACCATACTCGGCCGTGTTGGAGATCGAGTAGCGCATGTCGGCCATACCGCCTTCATACATCAGATCAACGATCAGCTTGAGCTCGTGGAGACACTCGAAGTAGGCCATTTCAGGCGCGTAACCAGCTTCCACGAGGGTTTCAAAGCCCGCCTGAACCAGCGCTGTGGCACCACCACACAGTACGGCCTGTTCACCGAACAGATCGGTTTCGGTCTCTTCCTGGAAGGTCGTATGAATGATGCCGGCACGACCACCGCCGTTGGCACTGGCGTAGGACAGGGCCAGTTCACGCGCCTTGCCGGACTTGTCCTGATAGACCGCGATCAGACTCGGCACGCCGCCACCCTGAGTGTAGGTCTGACGTACGGTATGACCGGGCGCCTTGGGCGCGATCATGATGACGTCCAGATCCTCACGCGGCTCGATCTGCTGATAATGCACGTTGAAGCCATGTGCAAAGGCCAGCGCAGCGCCTTCTTTCAGGTTGGGCTCGACGTCACGATAGTAGATCTGCTTCTGGTGCTCATCGGGCGCCAGGAACATGACGATATCAGCACCGGAAACCGCGTCAGCCACTTCAGCGACTTTCAGACCCGACCCTTCTGCCTTCTGCCAGGAACCGGAACCCTTACGCAGCGCAACGGTGACATCGACGCCGGATTCCTTGAGGTTGTTGGCGTGAGCATGACCCTGCGAGCCGTAGCCCAGGATGGTGACCTTCTTGCCCTGGATGAGAGAGAGATCGCAATCCTTGTCGTAATAAACCTGCATTACCTTCACCTTTTAATGGACGGCAGCGCCATCGGTTGACATAAACGCTATCGGTTAATCTAAACGTTGTGCAAACAAACTTCGGTGTCAGATGCTCAGCACCTTGTCACCACGTGCAATCCCGGACACGCCGGTACGAGCCACTTCCAGCACCCCCAGGGGCGTGACTGCCTGCAAGAAGGCATCCATCTTGTTGGCGTCGCCGGTAATCTGCACGGTATAGACGCTTGGCGTCACATCCACGATCTGCGCCCGGAAGATGTCTGCCGTGCGCTTGACCTCATCACGGGCACTCCCCTGCGCCTTGACCTTGACCAGCATCAGCTCGCGTTCGATATGCGCGCCTTCGGTCAGATCCACCAGCTTGACCACATCAATCAGTCGATTGAGGTGCTTGGTAATCTGCTCGATGATGCGCTCATCACCGTTGGTGGTCACGGTCAGACGCGACAGGGTCGGGTCATCGGTGGGGGCCACATTGAGCGTTTCGATATTAAAGTTACGCTGGGAAAATAGTCCGATCACGCGTGACAGGGCGCCCGGCTCATTTTCAAGCAGCATCGATATGATATGACGCATCAGGTTCGCTCCGTCTTCGACAGCAGCATGTCACACATGGCCCCCTGCGGAACCTGCATCGGATAGACGTGCTCGCGCGGGTCGACATGGATATCGAGAAACACCAGCTCCTCCTTCGAACGAAATGCTTCTTCAAGCGCCGGTTCAAGCTCATCGGCCGTTCTTACCGTAATGGCCTTGAAGCCATAGGCTTCGATCAGCTTTTCAAAGTCAGGCAGCGACTCCATGTAGGAATGCGCGTGGCGGGACTTGTAGTTCAGATCCTGCCACTGGCGTACCATCCCCAGCGAGGCATTGTTGAGGTTGACGATCTTGACCGGGATACCGAACTGCTTACAGGTCGACAGCTCCTGCATCATCATCTGGAAGCTGCCCTCCCCCGTAAACAGGACGACATGCTCATCGGGATAGTTGAGCTTGATGCCCATGGCGGCCGGCAGACCAAAGCCCATCGTGCCCAGTCCACTGGACGAGATCCAGCGATTGGGCTGATTGAACTTGTAGTACTGAGCAGCAAACATCTGATGCTGACCAACATCGGTCACGACGTAGGCATCGCCGTGCGTGGCGCGATGTACCGCTTCGACGACCTGCTGGGGCTTGAGCGGCTCACCGGCAGCGGCCGGCTCATAGAGCTTGCCTCGACGCTCGTCACGCCAGTCATTGATCCTCTCCCACCAGTCATCCAGCGACTCCTGTGCTTCCGTGCGCTGGCCGATCTGGTTGAGCATTTCATTGAGTACGTGATCGGCGGCCCCGACGATGGGCACATCGGCATGTACGGTCTTTGAAATGGAGCTGGGATCAACATCAATGTGAATGATGCGAGCGTCCGGACAGAACCGTGTGACGTTATTGGTCACGCGGTCATCGAATCTCACCCCGACACCCAGCACCAGGTCGCTATTGTGCATGGCCATGTTGGATTCATAGGAGCCATGCATGCCGGGCCAGCCCAGCGACTGCGGATCGTTTTGCGGGAAGGCACCCAGCCCCATCAGGGAAGTAATGACGGGAATGTTGAGCCGATGCGCCAGCGCCGTCAGTGCCTCGGAGGCACGACCGGTAATCACCCCGCCACCGGCAAAGATCACGGGACGTCGGGCGCTCATCATCAGTTCGACAGCCTTGCGAATCTGACCGGTATGCCCGCGTGAAACAGGATTGTATGAACGCAGCTTTACCTTGCGCGGATAGACGTACTCGTAGCGCTCGGTCGGGGCGGTCATGTCCTTGGGAATATCGATCACCACCGGACCGGGACGGCCGGAAGAGGCAATATAGAAAGCCTTCTTGAGCACGGTGGGGATATCGGATGGATGACGAATCGAAAAGCTGTGCTTCACGATCGGCCGGGTCACGCCGACAATGTCGGTTTCCTGAAAGGCATCCTCGCCGATCAGGTGACTGGCGACCTGGCCGCACAGCACGACCATCGGAATGGAATCCATGTAGGCCGTCGCAATCCCCGTGACCGCATTGGTCGCTCCGGGACCCGAGGTGACCAGCACCACGCCGGGTTTACCGGAAGCACGGGCATAGCCATCGGCCATATGGGTTGCCGCCTGTTCATGGCGAACAAGAATATGTTTGACATCATCCTGGCGAAAGAGCGCATCATAGATATGAAGCGCTGCACCGCCGGGGTAGCCGTAGATATATTCAACGCCCTCATCCTTGAGGAAGCGGGCGATCATATCGGCTCCGGAAAGCAATTCCACGTTTGAGTTCCCCTATAAGGTCTCGAGTGCGTTCACGATGCCATACGCATCGGAGTTCGAGGACGGCTGTGCCGCCTGCCGCGGCCCGGGGCCTGCGACACCTGATGCTGCATTCTGATGATCGGCTGCAGCGAGGACCTGCTCAATCTCATGTCGGGTCGACATATAGGGGCGTTGATCAGGCAGGGGGTTGGCCCGCCTGTTCAGGTCCTTGGGCAGGCAGGCAGTCGCCTCGCGACTGTCCTTCATGACCTCGGGGGTTACCCAAGGAATTCATGCCTGCAATCAGGAACCTTCAAGACTCTATCAGTGATGTCCCGCTGTCAACTGATGGATGCGCATTTATAGCGCTCAGACCTCGAATAGAGGTGACATATTGCACGATATCAGTGCATGGAAGCACAACAGTTTTGATTAGTGTCTGCCGTTATGATGTGTGTCAGGGGTAAAGACATCGGATGAACTATCCTGCGTTAACACCGGTCAACATAAAGGGAAGCTTTATGTACCAGAAGCGTCCCGAAGCTGTCAGGACAGCGTCACTTATCACCTGCCAGTAACGATCGGGCAGAAACGCCATTTATTGTTTCAGGAATTTGCCATGACCATGACCGCTGCCGCATTGACACCTTCGATGCCGGATACGCCCGAAGTTGCCGAGCTTCCGCCATTGCCGGAGCATCTCTGGGGCAGGCTGTTTCACGATGTCCAGAGTCGCGGTCTGTTCGATGACAGCAAAACCTTTGTGGATATGATCCCGACCAAACCGGCCGACGAGATCATGGCCGATTATGCTCACCTCTGCGAACATCATTCGGACTGTGGTGACGCCCCCTGTATCAGCAACAAGGCCCTGCGTGAATTCGTGGAAGCACGCTTTGAGCGCATCGAAACTCAGGCCAACGTTGAGCCCCCGCAACGACAGAACACCATACGTGACCATATCGATGCCCTCTGGAATGTGCTGACGCGTCAGCCGCGCCCACGCTACAACCCCAGCTCGTCCCGCCTGCCCCTGCCCCATGCCTATGTGGTGCCTGGTGGTCGTTTCAACGAAATCTATTACTGGGACAGCTATTTCACCATGCTGGGCCTGCGTGAAAGCGGTCGCATCGATCTGGTTCGTGACATGGTCAATAACGCCGCCTTTTTGATCAACGCCTATGGTCACGTTCCCAACGGGAACCGCACCTATTATCTATCACGCTCTCAGCCGCCGTTTTTTTGCGGCATGGTCGGCCAGCTCGCCCAGCATGATGGCGAAAAAACCTATGAGCACTATCTGCCACAGATGGAGCGGGAATATACCTACTGGATGGATGGTGTCGAGGCGCTTCACCATGGCGAAGCCTATCGGCGCTGCGTCAAGCTCGCCGAAGGCACGCTGCTCAATCGTTACTGGGACGATCTGAATACGCCTCGTGAGGAGTCCTTTCGAGAGGATCTGGAGACGGCGACTCTCTCAAATCGGGATCACATCGAGGTGTGGCGCAATCTTCGTGCCGGGGCCGAAAGCGGCTGGGACTTCAGCTCGCGCTGGCTGAGCGACCCGCATGATCTGAGCACCATTCGCACCGTGGACATCCTCCCACTGGATCTCAACTGCCTGCTCTACCACATGGAATCCGTTCTGGCGTCAACCCATCGCAGGCTTGGCCATTATCAGCGCGCCGACCTGTTCCAGAGTGCTGCCAATTCAAGGCTGGATGCCCTGCACCGGCTGTTCTGGTCGCAGGAAGAAAAGCGTTTCGGCGACTACCTGTGGCATAGCAACGAACTGACGACCAGCGTCAATGCCTCGATTGTATTCACCCTTTATTTTGGTGTGGCGACCGAAGAGCAGGCCGGCCACGTCGCCAATACGCTGGAACATCAGCTGCTTCAGCCAGGCGGCCTGATGACATCGACCATCGATACCGTGCAGCAGTGGGACGCTCCCAATGGCTGGGCACCGCTTCAGTGGATGGCCATCAAGGGGCTCAAACGCTATGGTCATGACCAATTGGCCGACACGATTGCAAAGCGCTGGATGCACAACAACTTCTACCGCTTCCAAAAGGATCACAAGCTGCTGGAGAAGTACAACGTCATGGACCTGGATGGCGCGCCGGATGGCGGCGAGTATCCGTCTCAGGATGGTTTTGGATGGACCAATGGTGTATTGCGCGCGCTGCTGTCGATTTATCCGGACGCCACGCTGAGCAATACCGCACCCTGACATCCGGTTGATACAGGGTGTCAGCACATGAAAAGGGCGGCTACCAAAGTAGCCGCCCTTTTATCGTTTAACGCCGATAGCGCTTCTTATACCGCTTCATCCTGCTCGAGGGTCAGCTCGCCGTCACGGGCCTCCACATGGACGGTATCACCCGGAGCATAGCGTCCGGACAGCAATGCCTGAGCCAGCGGGTTTTCGATCCGGTTCTGAATGGCGCGACGCAGCGGACGCGCCCCATAGACCGGATCGAAACCTGCCTCGGCCAACTGCTCCATGGCCGCCTCGCTGATGGCGAGCGAGACATCGCGATCCGCCAGCCGACGACGCAGCTGATCCAGCTGGATGTTGGCAATCGCCTTGATCTGCGTCTGACCCAGCGCGTGGAACACGACCACCTCATCGATGCGGTTGATCAGCTCGGGGCGGAAGTGCGAAGACACTTCATCCATGACCGCAGCACGCATGCGCTCATAGCCGGCATCATCCTGCTCGCTGGCATAATTTTGAATAATGCTGGAGCCCAGATTCGAGGTCATGACGATCACGGTGTTGCGAAAATCCACCGTCCTCCCCTGCCCATCGGTCAGGCGGCCGTCCTCGAGCACCTGCAGCAGGATGTTGAAGACATCCGGATGGGCCTTTTCCACCTCATCAAGCAGCAGCACCGAATAGGGCTTGCGCCGCACGGCCTCGGTCAGATAGCCGCCCTGTTCATAGCCGACATAGCCTGGAGGGGCACCGATCAGACGAGCCACGGAGTGCTTCTCCATGAACTCCGACATATCGATGCGCACCATCGCCTCTTCGGTATCGAACAAAAATCCTGCCAGCGACTTGCACAGCTCGGTCTTGCCCACCCCGGTTGGCCCCAGAAACAGGAAGGAGCCGTTGGGCCGGTTGGGATCACTGATCCCGGCGCGAGAGCGACGCACGGCGTTGGATACGGCGGTGACCGCCTCATCCTGGCCGATGACCCGCTCATGCAGTGCTTCTTCCATGCGCAGGAGCTTGTCGCGCTCGCCTTCAAGCATTTTGGATACCGGAATGCCGGTCCAGCGCGAGACGACCTCGGCGATTTCCTCCTCGGTCACGATTGAGCGAAGCAGCTTCAAGGGCGTGCTTTCCGCCTCACCGGCCTCGCTGATCCTGCGTTCCAGATCCGGAATCAGGCCGTACTGGATTTCCGACATGCGCCCCAGATCCCCCTGGCGACGCGCAGCCTCCAGATCGGTACGCGCCTGCTCAAGCTCAGCCTTGTACTGCGCTGCCCCCTGAAGGCTGGCCTTTTCGGACTTCCAGACCTCTTCAAGATCAGCGTATTCTCGCGACATGGTCTCAATCTGGCCTTCCAGAAGCTCGAGGCGTTTACGAGTGGCCTCATCCGTCTCCTTTTTGAGGGCTTCACGCTCGATCTTGAGCTGAATCAGGCGGCGCTCGAGACGATCCATCTCTTCGGGCTTGGAATCCATCTCCATGCGAATGCGAGAAGCCGCTTCATCGATCAGATCGATGGCCTTGTCCGGCAGCTGGCGATCGGTAATATAGCGCGTCGACAGACGTGCGGCGGCGATGATGGCCGGGTCGGTAATATCTACCCCGTGATGGACCTCATAACGCTCCTTGAGCCCACGCAGAATGGCGATGGTGTCTTCCTCGGAAGGCTCATCGACCAGCACCTTCTGGAAACGGCGCTCAAGCGCGGCGTCCTTTTCAATGTCCTGACGGTATTCATCCAGCGTGGTAGCGCCCACACAGTGCAGCTCACCGCGGGCCAGCGCAGGCTTCAACATGTTGCCCGCATCCATCGAGCCCTCGGTCTTGCCTGCGCCCACCATGGTATGGAGTTCATCAATGAAGAGGATAACCCGTCCCTCCTCCTTCGCCAGCTCATTGAGCACGGCCTTGAGGCGCTCCTCAAAGTCACCGCGATACTTGGCGCCGGCCAGCAGCGCGCCAAGGTCCAGTGACAACACCCGCTTGTCCTTGAGACTTTCCGGCACTTCGCCGTTAACGATGCGCTGGGCCAGCCCCTCAACGATGGCCGTCTTGCCGACGCCGGGCTCACCGATCAGTACCGGATTGTTCTTGGTCCGACGCTGCAGCACCTGAATGGTGCGGCGAATTTCATCGTCACGTCCGATCACCGGGTCCAGCTTGCCGCTGGCGGCGCGCTCGGTCAGATCCGTGGTGTACTTGTCGAGCGCTTCGCGTTTTTCTTCGGCCTCGGCATCGTTGACGCTGTCGCCACCACGCAAGGCATCAATGGCACGACGCACGCCCTGCTCGGAGAGCCCTGCCCCGCTTAATGCGCGACTGATGGCCGACTTTGTCTGTAGCGCCGCCAGCAGCACCAGCTCGGTAGCAATGAACTGATCACCGCGTTTTTGTGCTTCGCGGTCGGCCAGATTAAACAGCTGGCCCAGCTCCTGGCCCATGGTGACATTGCCATCGAACTGACTGACGGTAGGCAGATCGTCCACCACCCTGGTCAGCGCGTCGCGCACGCGGCCCGGGTCGCCACCGGCCTTTTGAATCAGTCCCTTGAAGCCGGAATCCCGGCTGTCCAGCAATGCAAGCAGCACATGCCCCGGCTGTAGTTGATTGTGACCGCGCCCTGCTGCCAGAGACTGGGCATCGGCCAGAGCGGCCTGCAATTTACTGGTGAGCTTGTCGATTCGCATCCCGTGTCCTCTCATCCGGCGCTCTGGCCGGTCAGGGCTGCATCATCGCAGCACCGGCATCTCAAAGCGCGTGTATCAGTATATTGCCAACAAAGATGGGGGCGCCGGAAAGCGTTTCAAGCAGGAGCGGTAAAAATATTATGTTAAATTCAACACTTCTGATTAGAGCGCCTGCCGCGCCCTAACGAAGCCAGATCACACTGCTCATCCGCCCGGTCAGGCCGTTATCACGGCGGTGGGAATAAAAGCGGGGATCGGAGGCCGTACAGAAATGACCACCACTGATGTCGGTGATGCCCAGCGCCTCAAGACGCAGGCGTGCCAGCCGGTAAAGGTCGCACATGAAATGCCCCAGCCGGTAAGGGCTCGCCTCAAAGGCACTGGCGGCTTCTGGGTGTACATTCACGAAAGCATCGTGTACCTCATGCCCGACTTCATACTGCATGTTGGAGATCGCAGGCCCAAACCAGGCCATGACCTCATCAGATGGGCAACCCAGAGCAGCCACGGTGGCTTCCAGCACACCACCGGCCAACCCCCGCCAGCCGGCATGTGCAGCCGCGACCCGGGTGCCGCGCTTGTCACAGAACAGGACCGGCAGACAGTCGGCCGTCTGGATCACGCAGGCATAACGCTGATCGAACGCGATGGACGCATCAGCCTGCGGCGGCGGCGTTTGAAAGGACTGCTGCACGCGCGCGCCATGGACCTGATCCAGCCATAACAGCGGCCGGTGATCACCGATTCTTGCCCCCAGCAGCTGACGTAACCAGGCCACCGTTTCAGGGTCATCTCCTACATGGGAAGCCGCATTGAAGGAAGCATAGACGCCCTGACTGGGCCCTGTTTCGCGGGTGGTGACAAAGGCACCAACCGATCCCGGTGCGATCCAGTCCGGGACAATGAGTGTGGGCTGCTGATCACGGCTGTCCTGATTCATGCCTCTGTCTGATCCTCGCGCAGAATATCAAGCAGCATGAACATGTCATCGGGCAGCTCTACACCAAACTCGACAAGTTCATGATGGGTGGGATGCATGAAGGCCAGGCGGCGCGCATGCAGGGCCTGACGCGAGAAATGACGCAGCACTTCCTTGAGGGCTTCACCGGCACCGGCAGGCAGCTTGAGGCGCCCGCCATAGACCGGGTCACCTACCAGAGGAAAGCGCTGATGCGCCATGTGCACGCGGATCTGGTGCGTACGGCCGGTTTCCAGTCGGCAGCGAACATGAGTATGCCCCCGAAAGCGCTCGACCACTCGGTAGTGCGTTACCGCCGGCTTGCCACCGTTGGCCACCACCGCCTGACGCTTGCGATCTACCGGATGGCGTCCGATGGGCGCATCGACCTTGCCGCCGGCAATCATGGCGCCGGTAACGATGGCGTCATATTCACGCTTGACCCGACGAGCCTGTAGCTGCTCGACCAGTGAGGTCTGCGCCGCCAGCGTTTTGGCTACCACCATCAACCCGCTGGTGTCCTTGTCCAGACGATGAACAATGCCGGCACGTGGCAGGGTCGCAAGCGCCGGCGCATGATGCAGCAGCGCATTGAGCAGCGTACCGCTCTGATTACCCGCGGCCGGGTGGACGACCAGCCCTACCGGCTTGTTGATCACCAGCACGTCATCGTCTTCGTGCACGATGTCCAGCGCGATCGCCTCGGCTTCCCAGACCCGGTTTTCTTCCAGCACGGCATTGAGCGCCAGTACGGCGCCTGACATGACCGGGGCTCGAGGGCGCAGGCGCTGGCCATCCACGGTCAGGGCGCCCTCCTTGATCCAGCCCTTGAGGCGCTCGCGGGAAAACTCATCAAAGAGTTCTGCGGCCACCTGGTCCAGTCGTAGACCGGTCATGGCGTCGGGGACAATGCGTGTTTGTTCGATGGTCTGTGACATGCAATTCTCTGCAGGAGCATGGGCCGAGCATTTCGCCACGGCTTTACAATGCTTTATAGTGCGGGGTCATTGGTACCGGGAACAGGCAGCGCGTCATTCGCGTAATGCACTGACGGTCCGTATAGTAGGCCCCCACACACTTCATTCAGTAGCTGTTGGGCGGATTCTATCATGCCGCCACGGTTTGTTTGAGACGAGGACGACAATGCGCGCCATTTCCCTGAGCGCCCTTGCGCTGGCTGCCGTCATGCTGGCCGGTTGCGCCAGCAGCCAGAGCCAGGAGCAGGATAAAGAGCTTACCGAGCAGCAGCTCTATCAAAACATTCAGCGCTCGCTCGACAATGGCCGCTACTCCGCTGCCGTCACGCAGCTTGAAACGCTGGATAATCGCTATCCGTTCGGAGAATACGCCCAGCAGGCTCAGCTCGAGCTGATCTACGGCTATTATCAGGTTGGCAACTGGGAAGCCTCGCGGGCCGCAGCCAGCCGTTTTATCCGGCTTCATCCTGACCACCCGCAGGTCGATTACGCCTATTACATGCGAGGTATGGCCGCCTGGGAATCCGGCAGGTTCAGCCTGGAAAGCCTGGATCTGATCGACATTTCCAAGCGCGACCTAGGCGCCACTCGTGATGCCTACGTCGATTTCGGCGAGGTGGTCAGGCGCTTCCCTGACAGTACCTATGCGCCCGATTCCCGTCAGCGCATCATCTTTTTGCGCAACGTGCTGGCGCGTCATGAGCTTCAGATCGGCGATTTCTATCTTCGCAAGCAGGCCTATCTGGCGGCTGTCAATCGCGGGCGCTGGGTGCTTGAGCACTACCCACAGACGCCAGCAACACGTGATGCGCTGGCGGTCATGGTAGAAGGCTACATGGGTCTGGACATGAAGAAGGAAGCTCGCCAGGCACTGGCCGAACTGATCCACAATGATCCGGACAATGCTCGTCTCAATGGTGAGACCTTCAACCCACGCTATCTCGGTGGCTCGCTGAGTCTTGAAGACCATGGATGAGTGAACCAGGATCTCGGTGACTCCGAACGCCCTGCCGAAAGGCGGGGCGTTTTCAATTCAGCCTGACGCAGCGCAGGCATCGTCATGATACGCTTTGACACAAGGCATCCGGGCAACGCCCTTATAACGATCATGGCAATGACCATTCTGCCTTTTCGGGATACTCTCCGAATTGCAGCAGCGCCATGGCCTGTCCGTCATCATTTCAGGAGTCAGAATCCTTCACATGGCCCGACTGATTATTGTCGCCGCCCTGCTCTGGCTGGGATGGCTGTTCTATCGACGCTTGAAGCGTCAGCGTCAACCACAACCGCCGACGCCATCCTCGGGAGAGGCCATGGTCCGCTGCGCCTATTGCCATGTGCATGTGTCGCGCCATGACGCGCTGGAAGACTCTCACGTCAATGAACTATCGCGTCATCTGCCAAGCGAAAGACACTGGTTCTGCTGCCAGGAGCATCAGGCTCGTTTTATCAGTAACGGGCCAAAGCCACGTCGACGCTCACCCTGAGCAAGGCACGATGTAGGGCGTCGGGTCTACCGGAAATGGCGTGCCTGAAACATGAGCACATAGAAGATCCGCCGTGGCAGGAGACAGCACCACACCGTTGCCGCCGTGGCCGGCGTTGATATAAAGCCCCTCAACCTCCTGCACCGCGCCGACAAAAGGAATGCTGTCTGGTGAGCCGGGGCGCAGCCCCGCCCAGTGGTGGGTAACCTCGACCTTTTCAAGCGCTGGCAGCATCTCACATGCCATGGCGTGAATCCGCGCGTAGCCCTCTCGGGTGGTGGTCCGATCAAAACCGGCGTCCTCAAAGGTGCTGCCGGCCAGAATATGATGATCGCGTCGGGGAATCAGATAAAAGCCATTCATCAACATCACCGATGGAAGCAACGCCTTCTCGGCTCTAAAGAGCAGCATCTGCCCCCGAACGGGCGTAATGGCCAACAACACATGACGTTCCAGCAACTGCCTTGTCCAGGGGCCGCCGGCCATGACCACATGCGGTGCCAAATGCCGGCCCCGAGGCCCCGTCACACCCTCGACCCGCCCGTTCACCGTTAGCAGTGAGGTGACCTCAAAGTGCTCGATCAACGTGACGCGCGGATGGTCCAGCAGCCACTGTCGCAGCGCCTGTCCCAGTCGCGGCGTTCGAATACTGCCACGCTCGGGCAACCAGAAAGCAGGCTCCAGAGAGGGCGTCACCCACGGCCCCAGCTGTTCAAATGCCCTTGAAGAAGCAAGGGACACCAGCATGTCATCATGGCGTGCAGACCAGTCCCGCGCCCTGTCGGCATCCTCGACTCTCACATGCATGATGCCGTGAGCGGTATATTGCGGATCGATACCGGTCGTCTCTGCCAGCAGATTGGCAAGCGTCAGCCACTGAGGCGCTGCCAGAGCATCCAGACGAGCGATGGGGTCGCGATAACGCCATGGATAGAGCGGTATCAAAATACCGCCGCCGGCCCAGGAGGCTTCCTGTGCACATTGGCCCCGCTCCACAAGCGTGACCCGAAAGCCCTGCTGTATCAGTTTGAAGACGCTCATCATGCCATTGATGCCGCCGCCTACCACGATCACATCGCTTGCGTTCACACGCCCCTCAGTCCTTTATGTGTCATGTCTCAACGCTCCTGCACACCAAAAATTAGAACAACTTAATAAATCGAGCATTCCGCCGTTAAATCAAACCAGTAAAGGGCAAAGGGGAACGTTGTGCGAGCTCAGCAGGGGATTACCCTGATCGATGCCGTGGTGGCCATGGCCCTTCTGGCACTGATGATCGGTTGGTTCATCCCTTCCATGCAACAGTGGCATGCCAACCATCTGCTGGACACTCAGATGCGAGATGTACAGGGACTGATTCAACAGGCTCGAATGGCCAGTCTGAATCACGACCGCCCGTGGACATTGTGTGGCAGCCGTGACGGAGATAACTGTGATGGCCAATGGAAGTATCTGCTGGTGCTGGATGACAGGGGGCATGTGCGTTATCGCATCAAAGGAGATGAGCACGTTACCCTGCGCTGGAAGGGCTTGTCGGAAACACTCGTTTTTCACCCCAGACTTTCGAGCAGTATTCTCAACGGCACCTTTTATCTTTGCCACAAGCAACAAGGACGAAAGCTGATCATCAATCGGCTGGGGCGTCTGCGCTTTCAGGACATCGACAAGAGTGACTGCCAGACCACTTGAAGAGCGGGCGTTTATTCAAGCCAAAGCTTCTCAAGCGGCATCGGGCGATGCAGATAATACCCCTGACCATAATTCACGCCCATCTTGACAAGCCTTTCCACGCTGGCGCTATCCTCGATAAATTCGGCCACGGTCAACGCACCAAGACGCTGAGCGATCTGATTGATGGCATCCACAATCACCTGATCCACTGCGTTGTCACTCACGTGACGTATAAAACCGCCGTCAATCTTGATGATATCGACAACGAAGTTGCGCAGGTAGCCAAAAGAGCTCAGGCCGCTTCCGAAATCATCCAGCGCAATACGACACCCCGCACTTCGCAGCTCGGCAATCACTTCGACGGCCAGAGTGAGGTGGTTCATGAGTGCCGTTTCCGTAATCTCGAAGATCAGTGCCTGAGGTGGCAGAGGAGACACCGACAGAATTTCCTGTAACCAGGGCAGAAAGGTGGCATCGTTGAGCGAATTGGCGGATAGATTGATGCTCAGCGAGCGGCCATCGAGGACCTGTTCCATACGCTCACCATCATGGACAAGCACACGCTCGATCACCCAGCGATCCACACCTGCCATGATGCCATAGCGTTCAGCTACCGGAATAAAGGCGCCTGGCGCCACTATCTCGCCTTCCCGTCCCAGCATCCTGACCAGGATTTCCAGATAATCATTGCCCTCCCCCTGCAGGGGGGCGATCCTCTGACAAAACAGTACGAAACGATCATTTTCGATGGCCTCGCGCAGTCCTGCCGCCATGAAGATATCACGATGGTACTGCTCAATATCTTCCTGCCCGGGATGGTAGATAGTCGCCCGATTTCGCCCATACTGACGTGACGTATAGCAGGCCACATTGACGCGACTGAGCAGGGTGCCAAAGCTTTCGGCCTGATGGTCTACCGGTATCAGTCCGGCGCTGACACTCACTTCATGCACACGACCCTCCCAGGAAAACCGCAGGGCGCTGATGGCCTCGATCACGGTTTCCACCCATGCCGCCGACGCTTCGATATCGCGCCCATGAAGCAACAGGGCGAACTCGTCTCCGCCCAATCGAGCCAACACATCCCGATCACCGAGATACTGCTCGATCAGACGGGCAATCTCGATCAGCAGTGCATCTCCTGCCAGATGGCCCGCCGAGTCGTTGATGACGCGGAAATGATCAAGGTTCAGTATCGCCAGAATGGCGGGTTCAACGCCCTTTTGATCGATGACCTCATCTACCGCCTGTTCAAAACGTCGACGATTATAAAGCCCCGTCAAGGCGTCATGACTGTCGGTAAAGTTCAGGCGCCGCTGAAGCTCCCGTGCGCGTGACAGATCCTGGAAGACCACGATGACCCCCATGGGCGCACCACCCGCGGCCCGCACCGGCGCAACGGTCGCATTAATTTCACGCGGTACCTGCCCCTTGTTAATCAATACCGCATCGTCTCCGCTCATGCAGACTTCATTGCGTAACAGACAGGTATTGACCAGCTCAAGCGTCTGCGGCGCCATGTCCGGCCCGTGCAGATGAAATACTTCCTGGAGTGGACACTGCCTGGCCTGCGAGAAGTTTAGGCCGGTAATCTCTTCGGCGACAGGGTTCATGAACACGACCTTGCCGGCCATGTCAGTGGCAATGACCCCATCCCCGATTGAATGGAGCGTCACCTGCAAACGCTCCTTTTCCTCCTGCAGATCACGAGCGAGTTGCTCGCGCTCCAGTTCCACCTGGCGAGCCGCATGGATATCGATCAGCGTGCCGACCATCTGCAGCGGACGGTTCAGCTCATCAAACTGCATGACCTTGCCGCGGGACTGATACCAGCGATAGCTGCCATCTCTCTGACGCACGCGATACTCTGCAACATACAGTGGCGTTTTCCCGGCAATATGAGCGTCAAACGCCTGCTCGACGCGTGCCACATCGTCAGGATGGGTTTTCTCACGCCACAGCACCATCGAGCAGGAAGTACCCATCTCCTCCCCGATCAAACGATGCGCCTCCAGGGAAGCACTGATCTGACCGTGCACGAGATCGATCTCCCAGACCCCCTGGCCGCTTCCCTCCAGAGCCGACTTCCAGCGCTGCTCGCTTTGCTGTAACCGAGATTGCTCACGACGGAAATCATGTAACGCCATGGCCAGCAAAAGCGCTGGCAACACCGTCAATACAATGGTGACGTAGTGAAACATATCGATATGAGCGGTGCCGTCCTGCTGACAGAAATGAACCAGTATCGCCAGTGAACTGACGCTCACGGCATTGAGCAGGGTGCTTCGAAAAAAATCGAACAAAAGCGCCCCGAGCAGCAGCATTGCGATGCTCCAGGTCACTTCATCAGGGAAAAAACACACGATGCCCGCATTCACTGCAACGGTCAGCAGCAGCACAGCGTTAAAACCGTTCAGGATGTTTGACGAAAGCAGCGCACGCCAGCGATCGATGGAACTTTTGAGGGCTACCGGCAACATGACAAGCATGCCCAGAAAGCCCGAGAGATAGTGGATCCACCATATCCGGAAAAAACCCGAACCATCACGGACACCTGTCGATGCCAGCATCAAGGAGCTGATCAGCGGAATCAAAAAGGTGCCAATCAGCAGGATACTCAGAAATGCAGAGATCGTGCTTGTGATCAGCACGCCCTTGAACTGCCAGCGCAGCCAGAAAACACCGACCAGGATTTCGATGGCATTGACGAAGGTATACCGAAGAACATCATGAGGTGGATGGCACAGATATTGGGCCATCAGGTCGGCCAACGCGATCCCCACCATGGGCACACCCCAGTCCCGCGGATGCAGACGGACAAGAGCACCGATGGCCATGGGCCCGGCCAGCCATGGCGCCACCATATCCGCCTCGACAATGGAGAGCCTCATGGCCCCTACTGCCAGCAGAAAATAGGCCAGCATGAACAGTCCCAGCCGCAGCCGCAGCCGCAGCCGCAGCCGCAGCCGCAGCCAGCGAGCGAGACGCCGGTGATCGCTGTTTGCAAAAATCTGCTCGTAGATTTCCAGCATTGGTTCCCTGCACCCGGCCTTTTGAGCCCATTATTGTGTTATTGCCTGGCATGGCCCTGTCATATATACGACGTGCCGTGCGCTTACTGCTGGTACCACCATAACGGGGCCGCGACCAGACATTCTCTGAAAGTCTCGTCTTCGGCATCATACTGGCCACAGCCGTTATCTTCTTCGGTATTGGGCACGTCTCCATCACTCAACACTTCTGCCACCAGTTGAGCCCGACCACTGTCCAGCACCCGGGTGCGTAGACCCTCTATCAAAAGGTCAGGGGTCTCCTGAAGATAGTTCCCCATTTTGGCACTTCGAACCGTGGCCTCGCGCTGCTCGTGTTGATGTCCATCGTCATGCCAGACCGGCAGGGAAAAACCATACAGTGTTGAAGCGCCACGAGCGGCCATGCACATGTTGGCAGGCACTTCAGGCTGGTAGGTCGTAAACAGCGTCTTGCCGGCGATCGTGGAGGCATCCGATAGCACCTTTGCTCCGGCTGGCAGCATCAACCGCCAGCCGTGAAAGGCATTCACGTCCAGAAACCCTTTTTGATCCACTGGGGCACGTAGTGTGTAGGTTGAGTCCTGTGACAACACTTCAATTAGAGCATTATTGTTGAGTATGCCGGGTACAGGGTCCTTTAGGGAACCATCAAGCCAGCGGCTGACGTCGAGAATATAAAACGCATCCTGGCTATCGGCTTCCAATGGGTTGGCACGGTTACCGCTACCCAGCATCAAAAGATCCACGGGCTTTTGATCCAGATAGGTGCGTACCAGATTGGCTCGATTAAAAAAGGCGCGATCGATGCCCGCCTGATCATGACGTCCCAGTGAGGCCACCTGATAAAGCTGCCAGTCCGAGGTCGTTCTGTTCCGACCCAGGCCATCATTACCCAATTGCAGATCGGCAAACCAGACATTGCCCCCCATATCGCCAAAAAAGGCGCCATCCACTGCCCCATCAAAGTCTCGATCCACGGGAGTCATGGTCGCCGGTACACTGTCTTTCGGCCCCTTGAGCGAGGCCACGATTACCCCACTCTGGGCATCGATCACTGCCATGCCTGCGCCAAACCGGGCAGGTCCACGGTCGGCCTGAGTGCCGGCCGTGATGTCATACCCCATGCCGACCAGAAAGACAGCGCGTCCGTCCGCCAGAGTGGCCACCACCGGTGTGGACCAGCTTTGTCCCCAGTCCGCCGCACCGGTGCGCCAGGCCATTTTCGGTGCATCCGGCTCGATCACGTTCAGGCCGTAATAGCCACGACCACCTCGTCCGAATCCAAACGCCAGCACCGCCTTTTCCAGTTTTACGTGAAGCTGACCGTCGGCGTCCGACCTCCTGTCGTAGACAAGCCAGGCCCCTGGAGAGCCATCAATGCCGTAGTGCGTCGACTGGGACAGATACTGCTGACCGCCCGCACCATCAGGCCACGGATACTCCGGACGGGTATTGAGCATGCGATAAACGGCAATGGCTGCCGTCTCGCGCGGCCAGAAGGCCCAGCGCTCGGAGCCATCAACATCGTCTATGGCGTGAAGTACGCCCTCATTGGTCCCCACAAAAATGCGAACGCGCTGATCACTCACCGAACAGCTCGAGCGCCCATCGGCGCAGCCATAATTGATCGCCAGCGGCTGCGAATGCACGATATCCCCCATGACCCAGGGCCTGATATCGGTCTCGCTTTCCCCGGTCACATCTCGTCCGTAGACCCAATCCGCCAACTGTCTGGGGGTATAGCCCGCCTGATTCAGAACGCCCAGGGCTTTCGCATCGATACCATCGCCATCCAGCGTCTGATCGACACCGGGTCGGGCGAGCAAACCAAATGAAGCACTCTTGCCCAGATCGGTATAAAGGTTTCTGCCCAGAAGCACCTGCTCTCGCAGTCGCGCTCCGGCGCCCCCCTGCTCGACCGCACCGGGGGCAGCAATCTCCGAAACACCTCGGCTCCAGAGATCGCGCTGGACCGGATTGACGGACTGGCTCGCCTCCACCGCAAATTTTTTCAGGTTGCCGGTCCAGGGCACATAACCGCGCGGCAGAAAACCGGGCGCATAAACCAGGCCCAGGTTTTCCGTGCCCTCGATATTGGCCACTGTACTGAAACGCTGCGTCTGGGTTTCGTTTTCAATAATGCTGCCCAGAATCCGGCTGAAGGCCAGATCGAGCCCGTCGCGGTCGCTGGCCTCATAGTAACCCTGCGAAATACCCGGCGGTGGCCGAGCAGCATCCTGAAGAAGCTGCTGTCGCGTAGTAAAGCCGATGGTAAAGGTATAGGCGTGCTGGGGACCGGATAGATTGCTGGCCAGATCCCTCTCGGCCATGAAACGTGTCAGCTGAGGCAGGCAGTTTTCCTGTCGCGACTCTTTTGTGGAGTCCACTGGATCGACGGCATTATAAAGATTACATGTCTGGCCGGTCAGTTGGCGTATACCGGCATTGGCATTGGTGTCCCACTGCGGTACGCCATCCGTCATATAGATGACATAAACGTTTTCACAAGCCCTTAACGGACGGTGGTAATAACCGTTTCCATCTTCGGCACTGCTGTCGCGCATGGGCGAGACGCCACCACTGTCCTTGCCGTAAACAACATCCTGCCCAATAATATAACGGTATACTTCAGCCATGGTTTCGCACAGCGGGGTAGAGGTATTGGCCTGCAGGGCGCTGATGGTATCGAGAAGGGTCAGTCGTTCACTACCGCTTTGCCGGGCCTCTCTGGTGAAGGACCGGACAATACGTCCGCCGTGATAGCGCTCCTGAATAATATTGCAGGTACTGTCGTTACAATAGGCACCGTTATCATTGAAAACGCTCAGGGAAAAATTGATCCCGGGATGCTTGCTGACCAGCCCCGAGATAATCTCCTTTGTCACCTGCAGGCGAGACTTAGTACTGCTGCCAACCGCTGTCTGCATGCTGGCCGAAGTATCGATGATCAGCATGACCTGCGGCTGCCCGCCACCGCCACTGGCCTGATAAGCCGGCAGATAGATGTCCACATCGTCGGCACGAGCGACGCATGACACCGCAAGGCATGTCACCAGCGCCATCAATACCCACCAATGCACCTGGCACTTAAATGAGCCAATACTCATTACGGCGCACCTCCCGTACTCAGCGTCACAACACCCTGATAGACGCCTCGCGACTGATCCCGTGAAGACTGAAAATTCTCGGGCACGATGCGCAGGTTAAAATAGCGATAACGCTGTAGCGCCTGACTCTCCGTGTTGGCAAGGCTTGTGGCATAGCGCCGCTCAAGCTGTTCACGCACGGCACTGGAAAGCCCCACCTGCTCATTTTCAAGACACAGTCGCTGCACGCTCAGCTGTGCTCCAGCCTCGGGCGGCACCACCTCCTTGCTGCATTGACGAGTCAGATAGACAGGCATGAGCGTGTCGAGCTGCGCCAGCTGTGTCTCGATCTGGCCATCCTGCTGCTGAAAGTCCTGTACGCCGGTCTCGGCATAATGGGCCAGGCGAGTATCCAGTAGTCCTCGCTGGACCAGCGATACGGCCAGCAGCGTCATGGCGGCCAGCAACATCAACCCGATGACCAGCGTAAAGCCTTTCTGGCGGTGATCAGAAACCATAAGCCCCTCGAAGCCGGCCATTGCGCAGGGTTGCCGTGGTCACGAACAAGCGTCGTTGATAATGATCAGGGCCAAAGGTAAGCGCATGCCCGGCGACAAGAAACTCGCGCGCCGGCACCGGCTGCGCCATTTTCTCGCTGCGCATCACCATATAGATTCGCGCCGCAACCACGCTATCCCAGTCAACCGCCGTCCACTGGGCGACCGCCCCACTGCCATAAAACTGATTGGCGCTGCCGTCGCCGGTGTCGTCACGCCCCCACTCCACCTCAAAGGCTTCGACATGGCGCACGATTTCGCTACTGACGGGTCTTTCGTCGGAATTGGGCTTCTCGATTTGAGTGACGTAAAGCGCCGGAACCTTTTCTCCGCTGTACGCGTCGTCAACCATGCGCAAATGATAGATACCGGTGCGATAGTGCCAGTTACCCTGACAGGGCTGAGCGAGGGTGAGCTGTCGCGAGGCATCCAGTGTCAGGCAGGTCCCGTTACCATGATCGGCGTAACGCACGGCCACCACCGCCGAAGGGTTTGCAGCGCCATGATCAATGGTTGCGGCGCTTTGGGGCACAAGACCAAGCACCTTGGCCTGTGCCACGGTACCTCCCCAGACAGGCAGGGCACATTCAATCTTGACGGCCTCGAGCATGTCGCTGCATTCACCGCTGCGCGCCGGCGACATGACCTCACCCCAGAATCCGGTACGCCGCAGCTCCTCGCCCAATAGCTGCGTGGCCATGCGCCCCCTGACCTGAAGGTCCGCCATGGCGTGCTGCTGATGAAAGCTTCGCGCCGTCTGCGTATAAAGCACAATCACGGCTGACAGCACCACCAGCCCGATCGCCATGGCAATCATCATCTCCAGCAGGGTCACTCCCTGCTGAGCGTGCGCTGAGGAAGGTGAAAGGGCCATCAGCCACGAACCGGGTGATAGCGGCTGCTGGCGGTTACGCCCTGACGCGCACTGGTAATGTCACTGCTGCCGCAGACGGTGGTGTCGGCAACGCCTCCCCGGCCAACACCCAGCCAGACAAGGGTAATGGTGACATCAAAGCGCTGCGTCTGAGGTGTGACCGTAATACAGGCATGTGCCTGTGGCAGGCCATCAAGGCGATAGCTCTGGCCCTGTGCCTGCATGATCTGCTGCTCCCAGTCAGCCAGATCAAAACGCGCCAGAGCCTGACTGTCGCAGCTCGTCTGCCGGCAATCGCTGCTGCCCTGCTGCTGCTGAGCACCGATGGGAGCATTCGCGTGCTCCCCGACGTTATAAACGGTCATTGCCTCGCGGGTAGCATTGGCACGCAGCCGCTCCAGCATGTCGTTAACCAGCAGCGTGGCGCGGCCACGCTGCAAGGCTTGCTCATTGGCCTGCTGGGCATGCAGTACCAGGCTCATGACCCCCATGGCGCCAAGACTGAGCACCACCATGGCCACCAGTACTTCAAGCAGGGAAAAGCCCCGCTGTGCGGGGATACACGTATGAAACATCATGTCGAATCCGGGCGCTTAACAGCGCTGCTATCGGCATGATCGTGTCACAACTTGAGACAGGGATATCGACTACCCCGGGATCAGGGCAGAAAGGCAGGACCGTCAGAACCGGCGACGTTCGGCCAGTTCACGCTTCAAACGATTGATGGGACGGACGACCAGAAACCCAAAGGAAACAGCGCCTTCTCTTGTTTCTACCGCATGATGCATGCGATGAGCCTGAATGCGCCTTTTCCAGAAGCGCTGCTGGCGATTGAACGGCACCGGAAAGCGCCGATGCACCAGCCCGTCATGAAACATGAAATAGACCAGTCCATAGGCCGCAATACCCAGACCCAGGGCCAGCTGGAAGGCATGACCATTGAGCCCGTTATAAATCAGTACCACCGAAGGCAATGCAAAAATGACCGCAAACAGATCATTGAGCTCGAAAAGCCCATGACGCTCATTGTGATGCGAGCGATGCCAGCACCACAAAAAGCCGTGCATGATATAGCGATGCGTAAACCAGGCCACGAACTCCATGCCGGCAAACGCCAGCAGAAACAGCATCACCCAGATCAGCACATCTCCCATACCGGGCCTCCCGAAGCTTGTTGACCGTTAAACGCTCGCGATGACTTTCTCGCGCAGCTCCTTCGGCATGGAGAAGGTAATGGTTTCTTCGCGTCCGGCAAGCTCTTCGGGCTCCTGACCGCCCAGCGCCTTGAGACGATCGATCACCCCTCTGACCAGCACTTCGGGGGCACTGGCACCCGCCGTTACACCGACGATCTGACAGTTTTCAAACCATTCGCCCTGCATGGCCTCGGCATTGTCGATCAGCCATGCCGGTGTCCCCATACGCTCGGCCAGCTCGGCGAGACGATTGGAGTTGGAACTGTTGGCACTACCGACCACCAGCAGTACGTCACACTGTTCTGCCAGCTCGCGCACGGCATCCTGACGATTTTGCGTGGCGTAGCAGATATCGTCCTTGCGCGGCCCCTGAATGGCCGGAAAGGTCTCGCGCAAGGCGTCGATGACCTTCGAGGTATCATCCATCGACAGCGTGGTCTGGGTCACAAAGGACAGGTTTTCGGGGTCATTGACCTTCAGCGCCCGGGCATCGGCTTCGTCTTCGACCAGATAGATGGCGCCGCCATGGCTTTCGTCATAACGACCCATGGTACCTTCGACCTCCGGATGCCCGGCATGGCCGATCAGGATGCATTCACGCCCACGTCTGGCGTAGCGCAACACTTCCATATGGACCTTGGTCACCAGCGGGCAGGTGGCATCAAAGATGCGCAGACCACGGCGCTCGGCTTCCTGCTGTACGGCGCGCGAAACGCCATGGGCCGAGAAAATGACGATGTTGTCATCGGGGATGTCGTCGAGCTCCTCGACGAAAATGGCGCCGCGCTCGCGCAGGGTATCTACCACGTAGCGGTTGTGAACCACTTCGTGACGAACATAGATCGGCGCGCCAAACACATCCAGCGCCCGGTTGACGATATCGATGGCGCGATCGACGCCTGCACAAAAACCACGTGGATTGGCCAGCCTGATCTGCATGGGCCACCTCGCTATTGAATAATGGTGTCAGTGTCGCACATCAGGCCCCTGATGGGCGAACGGCGACGGGATCGGTCGACCCCGTCATGAAGTGAGGTCAATGAGTTCTGGCGGGTCTGATGTCGAGCACTTCGACCTCAAAGCTCAGGGTGCGTCCGGCCAGCGGATGGTTGAAATCCACTTCGACCTGGCGCTCATCCACCGACTTGATGACCCCGGGCAACTCCCCCCCACCGGTGGGGTCGGCAAAGGACATGACCACGCCCTCCTCCAGTGACGATTGATCTTCGAAATCGGTGCGTTTGAGCATCTGCACATTCTGGGGATTCCAGGGGCCGAAGGCATGTTCCGGCGCCACGTCGACCATGCGGGTTTCCCCCACCCGCATGCCCCGAATCGGCTTTTCAAACCCCGGCGGCAGATTGCCGTCACCGAAGACAAATTCAGCCTGGCGTTTGCCACGGGTAGTGTCCACTTCGGTGCCATCTTCCAGACGCAGGGTAAAATGGATGGCGATTGTCATGTTGTCATCGGCCACCAGCGCTGTATCGCTGCCGCCATGGCCGACAGAGTTATCCTTCATGATGACGCTCCGATGATGAAGTGTCGCTTTTCTCACGCTTGAAAGAGGCGATGATAATGCCCACCGCCCCCAGCGTGATGGCCGTATCGGCCAGATTGAAGGCCGGGTAGTACCAGCCCTGCCAGTGAAAGGATAGAAAATCTATCACGTAGCCGTGCACCAGCCGATCAAACAGATTGCCGATGGCCCCGCCGATGATCAGCGAAATCGACACCTGATTGAGCCGGTCATGGCGCTCGAGACGAGCCAGCCAGATGCTCAGCGCAATGACGGCACCGATAGCGATCAGGGCAAACAGCCAGCGCTGCCAGCCCGCATGCTCGGACAGAAAGCTGAAGGCAGCCCCGGTATTGTGCAAAAGCGTCAGATTGAAAAAGGGCAGCACTTCAACCGGTCGGCCGTAGGCAAGCGACATGCTTGCCCACGCCTTGGCGCCCAGATCCAGCACGATGACGGCCAGCGACAGCCACCACCAGCGCAGCGTATAGCGCGCATGTGCGTATTGCCCCTTAGGCATGATGACGCACCTCACCGGGGCCGCCCGGCAGGTTGGCAATCGAGCGGGCCGACAGCGTCGGATGTTCCGGATGAGTGCCTACGTCGGCGCGACGCTCCCAGCTGCGCTCGTCCTTGTCGAACTCGCTCAGGCGGATGGCCACCTTCAGACCGTCAAGCTCGGTCGTTCGAGCATCGCTGCCCTCACTCAGCGGCGCGAGTGTCGCCTCGGAGGTGATCAGCACAAAGCGCAACTCATCTTCGAAGCGCGACAGCAACGCATGGAGCTCATCATCCACATACAGGGTGACTTCACTGTCCAGCGCGCCCTTGATGATGCCCTCGTTACGGGCATCCTCGAGCTGCTTGTTGACTGCCTGCTTGACTTCAATGACACGATCCCAAAAGGCACGTCCCATGGCGGCGTCTTCCGGCAGCGTGACCAAACCTTCGTAATAAGTCTCCAGCAGTACGCTGTCGCCGTGCTCACCCGGAATATGCTCAAAGATCTCCTCGGCCGTGAAGGAGAGAATCGGCGCAATCCAGCGCGACAGCGCCTCGATCACGTGATACAGCGCACTCTGACAGCTGCGACGCGCCAGTGAATCGGGCTGGGTGGTGTACTGACGATCCTTGATGATGTCGAGATAGAAACCGCCCAGATCGCGGGCGCAGAAGTCGTGCACCTGCTGATAGACATCGCGGAAGCGATACTCATCGAACGCCTTTTCAATACGTGTCTGAAGCAGCGCAGCGCGATCGATGACCCAGCGGTCCAGCGCGATCATGTCGTCAAACGCCACCATGTCGCGCGCCGGATCAAAGCCATTGAGATTGCTCAGCAGAAAGCGAGAGGTATTGCGGATGCGACGGTAGACGTCGGCGGTACGCTTGAGGATCTCGTCAGACACCGCCATCTCGCCTGAATAGTCGGTCGAGGCGACCCACAGGCGCAGAATATCGGCACCCAGCTTGTCCATGACCGCCTGCGGCGCGACCACGTTACCCAGCGACTTCGACTGCTTGCGCCCCTGCGCGTCTACCGTGAAACCATGGGTCAGAAGCTGACGATACGGCGCATGGCCGTCGATGGCGGCACCGGTCAGAAGCGAGGAGTGGAACCAGCCGCGGTGCTGATCCGACCCTTCCAGATAGAGATCGGCCAGCGGGCCGTTATCATGGCCCTGAGGATGTGAGCCGCGCAGCACGTGGCGATGGGTGGTGCCGGAGTCAAACCAGACGTCCAGCGTATCCATCACCTTGTCATAATCACTGGCCTCAGAGCCCAGCAGTTCGCTGGCATCAAGTCGGAACCAGGCATCGATGCCTTCTTTCTCGACCCGCAGGGCCACGTCTTCCATGAGTTCAACGGTACGAGGATGCAGCTCTCCGGTCTGCTTATGCAGGAAAAACGGAATCGGCACGCCCCAGTTCCGCTGACGCGAGATGCACCAGTCGGGGCGATTGGCGATCATGCTGTGCAGACGCGCCTTGCCCCAGCCCGGCGTAAACCGGGTGGCCTCGATACCTTCCAAGGCCCGCTCACGAAGCGTTTTGCCATCCTGCCCCGCGATATCCATCCCCACGAACCACTGCGCGGTGGCGCGATAGATCACGGGGGACTTGTGGCGCCAGCAGTGCATATAGCTGTGGGTGATGGGCTTATGCGCCATCAGCGCGCCCACTTCTTCAAGCTTTTCGATGATGCTGGGGTTGGCCTTCCAGATCATCTGGCCGCCGAAGTACGGCAGGTCATCGACGTAAACCCCGTTGCCCTGCACCGGGTTGAGCATCTCGTCAAAGCTCATGCCGTGGGCGCGGCAGGTATTGAAGTCGTCTACCCCGTAGGACGGTGCCGAATGCACGATACCGGTGCTGCCCACCTCACTTTCGACATAGTCGGCCAGATAAACCGGCGACAGGCGGTCATAAAAGGGGTGACGAAAGTTGATCAGATCCAGCGCGCTGCCCGTGGTCGTGGCAATCACCTCACCGCTCAGCCCAAAACGCTCCAGAGAGCTCTCGACCAGCTCTTCGGCCAGAAGCAGCAGACGTTCACCGGTATCGACCAGCGCATAGGTGAAATCCGGGTGCACGTTGAGGGCCTGGTTGGCGGGAATGGTCCAAGGCGTGGTGGTCCAGATCACCGCTGCGGCAGGCTTTGGCAGCGTCTCCAGCCCGAAGGCTTGCGCCAGTTTGTCAGCATCCTCCAACGGGAAGGCCACATCGATGGCGTCGGACTGCTTGTCCTGATATTCCACCTCGGCTTCGGCCAGCGCCGAACCACAGTCAAAACACCAGTTGACCGGCTTGAGTCCCTTGAAGACAAACCCCGCCCTGACCATGTCGGCCAGCGCGCGAATCTCGCCGGCCTCGTTGACGTAATCCATGGTGCGATAGGGATGTGCCCAGTCGCCGATCACGCCCAGTCGAACGAAATCGGTCAGCTGGGTTTCAATCTGGGCGCTCGCATATTCGCGACACAGCGCACGCGCCTTTTCAGGCTCCAGATGCTTGCCATGGGTCGTTTCGACCTTGTGCTCGATCGGCAGGCCATGACAGTCCCAGCCCGGCACGTAAGGGGCATCAAAGCCTGCCAGGTTCTTCGACTTGACGATGATGTCCTTGAGAATCTTGTTGAGCGCGTGACCGATATGGATGCTGCCGTTGGCATAGGGAGGGCCATCATGCAGCACGAACAGGGGGGCACCGGCGCGTGCCTCACGCAGGCGCTGGTAGAGATTCATATCCTGCCACTGCGAAACCCGACCCGGCTCCTGTTTGGGCAGCATGCCGCGCATGGGAAAATCGGTATGGGGCAGATTCAACGTATGCTTGTAGTCGCTCATAACCTGATGGTCAGCCGTCACTGTTCATGTTTGCTGCGTTCCGCCGCCAGTGGCGCCGAGGCCATGGGGTAGCGACAGGAAGGCAATGATGCATCCACCCCTTCTGCGTCGAGCGTAGCGCCCGAAACGTCAGAAGCGTGCTGCCGGAAAGCGTGTTGCTTGAAATAGTCGCGCGCCTGATCAATATCGAGATGAATACGGAGCTTGAGTTCATCGATGGACGCGAAGGTCTCTTCCCCACGCAGTCTCGCGCACGGCATGACGATCAAACGCTGTCCATACAGGGGTTCATCAAAATCAAAAAGGTGCACTTCAAGAACCGGCCGATGCGTTCCGACCGTGGGTCGCCAGCCGATGTTGAGCACACCTGGCACCTCACGACCATCTTCAAGCCGGGTCACTGCAGCCATGACGCCGCGTAATACCAGCGGCCCCGGCAGCATGGGCAGGTTGGCCGTAGGAACACCAATGGTACGCCCAAGCTGACGATCCTTCACCACACGGCCTTCTAGGCTAAAGGGGCGCCCCAGAAGCTGCTCGGCCTGTTCGAAGTTGCCCGACGCCAGTAGGGTCCGCACGCGTGTACTGGATACTCGCTCACCGCCGATCTGAAAGGTGCGCGTGTGTTCGACCGAAAAGCCGGCCTGCTTGCCAAGTGTCCTGAGCAGATCAAAGTCACCGGCACGGTCGCAGCCAAAGCGAAAATCGTCCCCCACCACCAGATGGCGAATGCCCAGCCCCTGAATCAGGACGCGGTCGACAAACTCACGCGCGGACAGTTCGCGCAGCCGACGATTAAAGGGCAGGCACAGCACCCGATCAGCGCCATGCTGACCCAGCAGGCGAACCTTGTCGCTCAGCCGGGTGAGTCTAGGCGGCGCCTGATCACCGGAGAAATACTCCCGCGGCTGTGGCTCGAACACCACGACCACGGCCGGCAGATCATGCGCCCGGGCATGTGTCTTCAACTGATCCAGAATGGCCCGATGACCAAGATGGACCCCATCGAAATTGCCGATGGTGACAACACTGCCCCGGTGCCGGGGGCGTAGATTATGTAACCCTCTGATCAGTTCCATGCCCACTGCTGCCCGCCGTGATAAACCTTCGATTATAGCGCTGTCCGCGCCAAACGCACAGGCATCAGCCACGCAGTTTGAAATGACGAAGGCGCACACCGGCAATTCCAAGCCAGGCAAAGTAAACCGCCATGGCCGCGAAAATCAGCCCCATCAATACCGCAAGACGCTGCTCGATGCCCCATGACAGCCACTGTTGCCAATCGGGTGTAAACCACCAGAGCCCACCGGCCAGCAGTGCACAGCCGACCAGAAGCTGCAGCGCAAAGCGTCCCCAGCCGGGCTGAAAATGCAGCACATCGCGCCGCAGGAGGCCACGCCCCAGCAGCATGGCGTTGAGCCAGGCCGACAATGCCGTGGCCAACGCCAGTCCCGCATGCGCCAGTGGCCACATCAGGATCAGGTTGAAGGCCATGTTGGCAATCATCGCAATGATGCCGATCTTGACCGGCGTTTTGGTATCCTGACGCGCGTAATAGCCGGGCGCCAGCACCTTGATCAGCATGAAGGCGACAAGCCCCAGCGCGTAGGCCCGCAGACTGCGCGAGGACATCACGATATCGTGATCAGTCATTGCGCCATAGTGAAATAGCGTGATCAGCAGCGGCTCGGCCAGCACGATCAGCGCCAGCGCTGCCGGGAGCCCGATCAGCAGCACGGCACGAATGCCCCAGTCGATCATGCGGGCAAAATGCGTCGGGTCATCGCTGGCATGCCGCCGCGACAGGGCGGGCAGAATCACGGTACCGATGGCGATACCAAAGACACCCAGCGGCAGTTCGACCAGGCGATCAGAGTAGTAAAGCCAGGAGACACTGCCGCCTACCAATACCGACGCCAGCACGGTATCCAGCAGCAGGTTGATCTGGGAGACCGACACACCAAACATGGCCGGTCCCATCAGACGCAGGATGCGGCGCACGCCGGTATGGCGAAAGTTGGGCTTCAATCGCGGCAAAAGCCCCAGCCGCATCAAAAACGGGATCTGAAAAAGCAGCTGGGCGATACCTGCAATCAATACCCCCCAGGCCAGTGCCATGACTGGGACATCCAGCAGCGGCGCCAGCCACAGCGCCGCCCCGATCATCGACAGATTCAAAAGCACCGGCGTAAAGGCCGGCACGGCAAAGCGACCGTAGCTGTTGAGCACGCTACCCGAGAAGGCCGTCAGCGAGATCAGCAGCAGATAGGGAAAGGTCAGGCGCAGCATCTCTGCGGTCAGCGCCAGTTTGCCATGACCATCATCATGGAACCCGGGTGCGAAAACCCAGACCAGCCAGGGCGAGCAGAGTACGGCCAGCACCGTAATGCCCAGCAGGATCACTGCCAGCGTTCCAGCGGTGGCATCCAGCAGTTCGCGTACTTCCTTGCGCTCACGCTGGGAGGCATATTCCGACAGCACTGGTACGAAGGCCTGGTTAAAAGCCCCTTCTGCAAACAGACGGCGCAGAAAGTTGGGAATCCTGAACGCAATGAAAAAGGCATCGGCACCGCTGCCGGCGCCAAAAAGCGTCGCTACCACCACATCGCGCGCCAATCCCAGCACCCGTGACAGCATGGTCATGACGCCCACCACCATGCCCGAACGCAGCAGTCCGGCGCCCTTTGCGCCGCTCACTTCAGCACTCACGAAATATGTTCTCCCCACCTGGAAAGGGCCACATGATGATCGCTGTCATTCATCGCAGCGTTGCCCAAATACGCAAAAAACCGGCCGAAGCCGGTTTTTTGCAGGTACTGCTGTCTACAACAGGGCGTTTCCCTGTTATCAGGCAGCCAGTGCCTTGATACGCGCGTTCAGACGGCTCTTGGTACGAGCGGCACGGTTCTTGTCGTAGGCATGCTTGTCAGCAATACGGTCGATGACGCGCTGAGCCACGCGGAACTCGGCCATGGCAGCACTGTGGTCGCCGGTGTTGATTGCCTTGAGAACACGCTTGATGTGCGTGCGCACCATGGAACGCTGGCTGGCATTTTTCTGGCGGCGGCGCTCGGACTGGACGGCGCGCTTGCGAGCCTGACGGGTATTGGCCATCGTCTACTCCCTGGAGTGTTGACGTTGATAAATTTTGATAAAAGCGCCTCTTGGGCGGGCACCTTCACAAGAGAGGCGGCATTCTAGCAGTGCCCTTACCGCAATACCAGCCCCTGATCAGGGGTCGTGGAGAATCACCATGTTGTCACGATGAATCAGTTCGGGCGCCTCGATATAGCCCAGATGCGCCACGATGTCATGGGTCGGCACCCCCAGTATTCTGCTGGTGTCCTGAGCATCGTAATTGGCCAGCCCCTTGGCGATCGGCTCACCGTCACCATCGACGCACAGCACCATGTCGCCACGGCGAAAATTACCCTCCACCGCCGTCACGCCCACCGGCAACAGACTCGAGCCGCGCTGGCGAACGCGCGCCACGGCGCCCCGATCCAGCGTCAGCGTGCCGCGCACCTGAAGCTGGCCGGCCAGCCAGCGCTTTCGCGCCGTCATTGGCGCATGCTCCGGCATCAACAGCGTACCGACCTCTTCGCCCTCCAGCAGGCGAGACAGCACCTTTGGCTGGCGCCCGCTGGCAATCAGGGTAAGGGCGCCGGAGCGCGCCGCCAGACGGGCGGCACGAATCTTGGTCGCCATGCCCCCTCGCCCCAGCTTGCCGCCGTCACCGGCCACGGCCACCCAACGCGGATCGTCGGCCTTGCCTTCGCTGATCAGCTGGGCATCGGCGTCCTTGCGTGGATCGGCGTTATAAAGGCCTTCCTGATCGGTCAGAATGATCAACGCATCGGCTTCCAGCAGATTGACCACCAGCGCACCCAGGGTGTCATTGTCGCCAAAGCGGATCTCATCGGTGACGACCGTATCGTTTTCGTTGACGATAGGCACCACACCCAGACCGATCAGGGTGCGCAGCGCCGAACGCGCATTGAGATAGCGCTTGCGATTGGAAAGGTCATCATGGGTCAGCAGAATCTGCGCGGTGCGAATGTCGAACCGGGCAAAGTTATCCTCATAGCTGCGCACCAGCCCGGTCTGCCCCACGGCGGCAGCAGCCTGAAGATCATGTAGCGCACTCGGGCGCACCTGCCACCCCAATCTGACCATGCCTTCCGCCACGGCACCGGAGGAGACCAGCACCACTTCAACGCCACGCCTGTGCAGCTCGGCAAGCTGATCCACCCAACCACCGATGGCCGCCTCATCGAGCCCGCGCCCATCGTTGGTCAGCAGCGCACTGCCAATCTTGACCACCACGCGCCGCAGTCGGGTTGTGTGACTGCGACTGCCCGCTACTGCCTGCTCCATCATCGCTCTCCAGATCCGGTATCACGCCCGGCAGGAATCAGGGCTGATATTCCACTTCGACATCGAAATCATCGTCGTCAAAGTCGTCATCGTCACTATTATCTTCATCGCGGCGCTTGCGCCCGGCCATGAACGCCATGCGCGCCTCGGTGCGGGCAACGGCCTCGGCTTCCATGCGTTCGCGTACGGCACGTGTGCGGGCGGCAAAATCCTCGTCTTCCTGTTCGAGGCGGCGCTGCTCAACCAGCCAGCGATGTACGGCCCGAACCAGCTCATCGGTCCCCTGCCCGGCAATCGCAGAGATGCGAAAGATCGGCCCTTCCCAGCTCAGTCGCTCGACGATGCGCTCAAGCATCGTTTCACGCGTATCATCATCGACCAGATCGCACTTGTTGAGCACCAGCCAGCGCGGGCTTTCAGCCAGCGTCGGAGAGTACTGCTCAAGCTCGTGAATGATCTTTTCGGCCGACTCGACCGGATCACTTTCATCAAAGGGTGCCACATCAATGACATGCAGCAGAAGGCGCGTACGGGTCAGATGCTTGAGAAAGCGAAGTCCGAGCCCGGCCCCATCGGCGGCACCCTCGATCAGCCCGGGCACATCGGCCATGACGAAGTGCTCATGCATCCCCAGCTTGACCACGCCCAGATTGGGCACCAGCGTAGTGAAAGGGTAATCCGCCACCTTGGGGCGCGCCGCCGAGACGGAGCGAATCAGCGTCGACTTGCCGGCATTGGGCATGCCCAGCAGACCAACATCGGCCATCAGCTTGAGCTCAAGACGCAGTTCGCGACGCTCGCCGTCCCCTGACGGCACACTCTGACGTGGCGTCCGATTGGTCGAGGACTTGAAATGCACATTGCCCAGTCCGCGGCGACCGCCCTGTGCCACCTTGAGCTCCTGACCCACGGCCGTGATGTCCCCGATGACTTCAAGGGTCTCGACGTCGATCACGGTCGTGCCCACCGGTACCTGCACGATCAGATCCTCACCCTTGCGGCCATTCATCTGACTGCCGCGACCGGGCTGGCCGTTGGGCGCCTTGTGAAAGCGCTGAAACTTGAAATCAATCAGCGTATTGAGCGACTCGTCACCGACCAGAATGACACTGCCGCCGTGACCGCCATCACCGCCATCCGGCCCGCCACGCGGCACGAATTTCTCGCGGCGAAAACTTACGCAGCCACTGCCACCGTTACCGGCTTCCACCGTGATCGAGGCTTCATCGACGAACTGCATGCCATTACTCCCGGCGACTCGTCGCCCTGTCTACTAAAACGATGATCAAAAAACAAAGGACTTCGTATCGATCCATCTCATGGCGTTCATATTACGCCTGGCGGGATACGAGCGCCCATGGGTCTGTCATGCCGACGAACCCACATGATAAAAAAAAGCCCCGCCTGAGCGGGGCTTTTGAGCAGTCAGCGGTCTCAGGCGGAGACGATGCTGACGTGCTTGCGCTTTTTCGGACCCTTGGTCTCGAACTTCACCTGACCGTCGCGAAGCGCGAACAGAGTGAAGTCACGACCGACGCCGACGCCTTCACCGGCGTGGAAACGAGTGCCACGCTGGCGAACGATGATGCTGCCGGCAGAGGCTTCCTGACCACCGAAGAGCTTGACGCCGAGACGTTTGGACTCGGAATCGCGACCGTTACGAGTACTACCTGCGGCCTTCTTGTGAGCCATGAGTATGACCTCCTGAAAATGCGGAAAAACGCTTACGCAGTAATCCCGGTGATTTTGACTTCAGTGTACCACTGACGGTGGCCCTGACGCTTCATGCTGTGCTTGCGGCGACGGAACTTGAGGATATGAACCTTCTCGCCGCGGCCGTGAGAGACGACCTCTGCCTTGACAACAGCGCCCGACACCAGCGGTGCACCGATCTTGACGTCGTCACCGCCGACCATCAGCACCTGATCGAAATCGATGCTGTCACCAGTGGCCGCATCCAGCTTTTCCAGCTTGATGCGCTGGCCTTCCTGAACGCGATACTGCTTGCCGCCGCTCTTGATTACTGCGTACATGGAATTCTCCAATTGACTCATCCGGTTGGCTGCTTCATCGACCTGTGGCAAGTGGACCCGAATCTGCGTAAAACGAGGATTACGAGCCATCTTACAGGGAGCACGATGAGTTAAGGGCGCGAATTATAACCGCCCGCGCGAGGCAACTCAAGGCCCGCCACGATGCATCTTGACGCCCATGAAGGGGTTACCTAGCATACCGGGCATCCATGTCGCTTCGACGCCCAAAGGGCCTTCGAGAAGACTGCCCGGCAAACCCAAGCCCCCTGTTGTCCTGCCGGCCCGGGCCAATGCCTGCAGGGAATAGAAGCCCGAGGTTCACTGTGAACAGCCAAGTCGTTTCACCCAGCGTTTCCAGGACCCATGAACCCGTCATGGAAGACTTTGCAGCTGTTGACCGCACCATTCGCGCGCAGCTTGCCTCCCATGTCCCCCTGATCGAAACGATCGGCAACTACATCATCGAAAGCGGTGGCAAGCGCGTTCGCCCATTGCTGGCCCTTCTATCGGCCAGAGCACTGGGATATGAAGGTCAACAGCACATTACGCTGGCCGCCCTGATCGAGTTCATGCACACCTCGACACTCCTGCACGACGATGTCGTGGATGAGTCCCATATGCGTCGCGGCCGCGCTACGGCCAACGACACCTGGGGCAATGCCCCGTCGGTGCTGGTGGGTGATTTTCTCTATTCACGCTCGTTTGAAATGATGGTCGAGGTGGGCTCCATGCCCATCATGGCGGTACTTTCCAACGCGACCTCCATCATCGCGGAAGGCGAAGTCCTGCAGCTGACCAATATCGGCAACGCCGACATCGATGAATCTGCCTACTTTGATACCATTCAGGGCAAGACAGCGATGCTGTTCGAGGCGGCCTCCCATACCGGCGCTCTGGTCGCTGGCGGCAGCGAAGCGCAGATCGAGGCCCTCAAGCTCTATGGTCGCTATCTGGGACTGGCATTTCAGCTCATCGACGATCTGCTGGACTATCAGGGCGATGCCAGCGAAATGGGCAAGAACGTGGGTGATGACCTGGCCGAGGGCAAGCCGACACTGCCCCTGATTCGTGCCATGGCCGTGGGCAGCCCGGCACAGGCCAACGTGGTTCGTCGTGCCATCAGCGAAGGCGGACTGTCCTATCTGGACGAAGTGCTGGCCATTGTGCGTGATACCGGTGCGCTGGAATACACACGAGCGCGTGCTCACGAGATGGTGGATCGCGCGCTCGAGCAGCTCGCAACGCTGCCACCGTCACCCTATCGCGAAAGTCTGGAACTGCTGGTGCGCCAGGCCGTGGATCGCCACTCCTGACGCAAGGCTTGCATTACGTGAAATGCGCAGTATAATGCGCACCGTCATGACGAGCTCATGACCTTCGGAATATAGCTCAGCTTGGTAGAGCGCTGCCTTCGGGAGGCAGAGGTCGTAGGTTCGAATCCTGCTATTCCGACCAGTTTCCAAAGCGCCTGTCTTCATCGACAGGCGCTTTTTTTATGTCCGCCCTTCCCCCTGATCGAATCGGGCTTATACGTCATCCGGCTGGCGATCCTGCTGCAAAACGCTATGCTGCCCCCATCGACATTCAAGACCGGAGGCCCCGTGAGCGATAGCCTGTTTCCCGATCAGCAGCCTGCCAATGTTCATCATCTACGCGTCGGCGAGATCGTCGTCACTACCCTGATGGATGCCTATATGCAGGGATCACTGGAGCTGATCCAGCACGTTGATGCCTCGCGCGCCGAAGCGCTTCAGGCCCAGAGTCTGCGACCCAACCCGCCTCGCATCACGCTCAATGCCTATCTGCTGCACATTGGCGATCAGCGCGTGCTGGTGGATACCGGTTATGGCGCGCTGGCCAGTGGCGAAGGGGCTCGCCTGTCACAGGGCCTGAGCGATATCGGCATCCTGCCTGATGCCATCGATGTCATCCTGATCACACACCTGCACCCGGACCATATTGGTGGTCTGATCACCGCCAGCGATCAGCCGGCGTTTGCCAATGCCCGCATTCTGGTGCCGGGGGAGGAACTGGACTTCTGGCAGCAGCCAGCGCCCGATGATGCTTCGGACATGTTCGCCCAGCAATTCGACGTGGCGCATCGTGTGCTCGAGATCAATCGCGACCGTATCGAGCGCCTCGATGGTGATCAGGTCATGGAGGGTGTGACCCGCGTCGCGCTGCCCGGGCATACACCGGGACACAGTGGCTACCTGATTGAATCCGGCAGTGAGCGACTGCTGTTGTGGGGGGATATCGTGCATCTGCCACAGATTCAGCTGCCAGAGCCCGGTGCCGGTGTGCTTTTTGACGTGGATGGCCAACAGGCCATGGCCACACGAAAGGACATTCTTGCGCGTGTGGTCCGGGAGAAGATCATGATCGCCGGTCACCATCTGGATTTCCCCGGCATTGGCCATATCGTGGAAGACACGCAGGGCTATCGCTTTTTGCCTCACGTCTGGTCGCCCACACTCTGATCTTGTTTGAAGCTCCGGCCCTGGCCGGAGCCTCCCTTCCTTTTATTATTCCCTTGATGTCTGTACTGAAGGGATGTCCTGCATCTCGGCATCGGCCCTGGACATTTCACGCCTGGCATAAGCTGCAAAATCGATCAGCTGTCGCCTGTCCCGATAGCTCATCTGGCGCGGCTTGCGATCGATAATACAAACAGCGCCCATCGGCTCTCGCTGCGATGCATGAATCACCGCGCCCGCATAAAACCGCAGGCCGGCCTCTCCGGTCACGAGCGGGCTGTCCTTGAAACGCTCATCCAGCGTGGCATCTTCAACCACCAGAATTTGCGGCTCCCTGATCGCCTGATCGCAAAAGGAGATCTCACGAGGCACCTCTTCAATCCCTGTCAGACCGACTTCCGACTTGAGCCAGACCTGTCTGTCGCCGACCAGCGAGATCATCGCGATCGGCACATCAAAGTGGCTCGCTATAAGGCGTGTAATGGCATCAAAGCGCTCTTCGCGCGGGGTATACAACATTCCAAGCACATTCAATGCCGCCAGTCGCTTCTTCTCCTTCTCCTCTACCCAACCTTCATCGTCTTTCGCCATTAGCGCCTCTCCTTTAGAACAGCGCCCTGCAGTGCCAGTCCCTGGCACACTCTTCTATAAAGCCAGGCTACTGTGGCACTTTTATCGACCGAAAGGCGCCTCGACTTGATCACGAAGGAAGAAGCTTAATCCATGATTCAGGCCTGTCCGGCATCCATCGCCTCAAGGCTTGCTTCGATATAAAGACGACGCAGGGCTCTGGTGATCTCTCCCGGCTGCCCTTCTCCAACAGGACGCTGATCAATGGACACCACCGGATACACCAGCGATGTGGCCGAGGTCATGAAAGCCTCCCGGGCATTTTGTGCCTCCTTGATGGTAAACCCGCGCTCCTCGACCTTCATGTCGTGCGCTTTGGCAAGCTGCATGACGGTACGGCGGGTGATGCCATGCAACAGTGAACGCGACAGCTCGCGAGTGATCAGCGTGTTGTCATGATCAACGATCCAGGCATTGCTGGAAGAGCCTTCCGTGACCAGCCCCGACTCCACCAGCCAGGCATCATCGGCGCCGCGCTTTTTGGCCTCCATCTTGGCCATGGACGGGTACAGCAACTGAACGGTCTTGATATCGCGACGTCCCCACCGCATGTCGGGCAAGGAGATCACCTTGAGCCCTCGCTCGGCCAGCGGGCTGTCGATGATGGCCTTTTGCTGGGTAAACGCCACAACCGTAGCCGGCGTCTGCGCCTCGGGGTAGGCAAAGTCACGGTCGGCCGCACCACGGGTCACCTGCAGGTACACCAGTCCTTCCTGAAGGGCATTTTTATCAATGAGCTGACGATGGATATCGCGCAGGGCATTATCGTTGAGTGAGAGATGCATGTTCAGCTCATTGAGCGAGCGATGCAGACGCGCGGCATGCCCTTCGAAATCCACCAGCCGGCCCTTGAGCACGGCTGTGACCTCATAGATACCGTCGGCAAACAGAAAGCCGCGATCAAAGACTGAAACGCTGGCTTCACTTTCGGGTACGTACCGACCGTTGACGTAGACTGTTCGTGACATGATCCCTTCCACTGTGCGTTATCCTGCGCCATCAGCGCGCATGGGTGACATTATTTATTATCAGGTCATTTGCCGCGACCCGCTGCCCCGATCATATCAGTGCCGCCAGGGCGCTGCGCGTCAGGAAAGGGGTCTGCCCGGGCGGTGATGATCTCGGACATGGTGGTGGCCGGGGGTGCAACCGGAAAAGGACAGGCGTAAAATGCGCGCCGTCGCCCGTTCGGGCGCATGACATCCCCCTGGTCCGCCCCTTGCGAGGGCGACTGCCTGGAGAACTGCATGACACCCCCTGATCTACCCGATGAGGGCCCCATTGTGGTGGCCGCCCTCTACAAGTTTGTCTCCCTGCCCGATTATGAGGCCCTTCGTGAACCGCTGCTCGAGGCCATGCGCACCAATGACGTCAAGGGCACATTATTGCTGGCCGAGGAAGGTATCAATGGCACTGTCTCCGGCACGCGGGACAGCATCGATGCCCTGCTGGGCTGGCTGAAAAACGATCCGCGACTGGCGGATCTCGAGCACAAGGAATCCCGAGCGCAGGAGCAGCCGTTTTACCGCACCAAGGTCAAATTGAAGCGCGAGATCGTGACGCTGGGCGTGGACGGCGTCGATCCCAATCGCCGGGTCGGAACCTATGTCGAACCCGAGCAGTGGAACGAACTGATCAGCGACCCGGAAGTGCTGCTGATCGACACGCGCAATGACTACGAAGTCGAGATCGGCACCTTTGAAGGCGCAGTAGACCCGAAGACCCGCTCATTTCGCGAGTTCCCCGAGTATGTGAAGGCTCATTACGACCCGGCCAGACACAAGAAGGTCGCCATGTTCTGTACCGGCGGCATTCGCTGCGAAAAGGCTTCCAGCTACATGCTGGAGCAGGGGTTTGAAGAGGTATATCACCTCAAGGGAGGCATCCTGAAATATCTGGAAACGGTGCCCAAGCAAGATTCGCGCTGGCGCGGCGACTGCTTCGTGTTCGACAACCGGGTCACCGTGCGCCACGACCTGAGCGAGGGGGATTTCGATCAGTGCCACGCCTGCCGGCGACCCATCTCGGCCCGAGACCAGCAGTCCGAGTACTATGAACCGGGCATCAGCTGCCCGCACTGCTGGGATAATCTGCCCGAAAAGACGCGCGCAGGTGCCCGTGAGCGTCAGCGCCAGATCGAACTGGCAAGGGCACGCGGAGAAGCCCATCCCATCGGGCGCAATCCGCGCACCGACCAGAACCACTAACCCGGGATCAGGCCATCGCACCGGGCCGCCCATCAGGGCGGCCTGTGGTCAGTCGCTGGCTCCCTCGACACCATCGGAAGTTGTCTCCTCGGCCTCGAGATAGCGATGCCAGAGGGCCTGCACGGCCTGGCGGTGCTCAGCGAACCCGGCCTCCGGCACCAGTGATCCGGCACGCGTCAATGCTCCTCGGTGGCTGGCATCCCGATAGGCAAGCCAGGCCTTGCGCAGCTGTTCGGCACCTTCAAACGGCAGATGTCCGGAAGACTCCAGCGTCTCCAGAATCCGCATGTTGTCGGTATAGGTCAGCAGGGCCTTTTCCCTGTGCCCCATGGCCAGCACGGCAAACTGGTTCATGAATTCGATGTCGACCATGCCACCCGGGTCCTGCTTGAGATGAAACCAGCCAGCGGTTCGTGACTGCTGACTGCTGCCCAGGTGCTGGCGCATCTTCTCTCGCATGGCGACCACTTCGCGCTTGAGCGTCGCCACGTCCGGCACCCTTGAGAGCGTCTCACGACGAATGTCTTCAAAACGTCGCGCAAGCGCCGGACTACCGGCCACGGCGCGGGCACGTACCAGTGCCTGATGCTCCCACACCCAGGCCTCGCGGTGCTGATAATCGGCAAAGGCCTCCAGCGATGACACCAGAAGCCCTGAATTGCCCGACGGCCGCAGACGCATATCCACCTCATAGAGCACGCCGGCAGGCGTCGTGGTGGTCAGCATGTGAATGATACGCTGACCCATGCGGGCATAGAAGACCGGGTTGTCGAGGCTGCGCGCGCCATTGGTACTGCCTCGCGGGTCGGCATCGTGCAAAAAGACCAGATCCAGATCGGAGCCGTAGCCCATCTCGATCCCGCCGAGCTTGCCATAACCCACGACCAGAAAATCGATATCCTCGGCGCCGGCGTAACTGCCATCGCGTCGACGAGGATAGCCGTGACGTGACGTCAGCCCTTGCCAGGCCAGTTTTACCACGGCTTCCAGTACCACTTCGGCGATCATGGTCAGATGATCGCTGACCACCATCAGCGGGCGCGCACCGGCCACATCGGCGGCCGCCACATTGAGCACACGAGCATGGCGAAACAGTCGTAACGCTTCGAGCTGGCTCTCTTCATCATTGGGTGGCAACCGTGACAGGGTCTGTCGCAACTCATCTTCCAGCTCGCCCCGCTCGGGCGGGGTATAGAGATTGCGCGGATCAAGCAGCTCATCAAGCAGTACCGGATAGCGCGCCAGCTGTTCGCTGATCCAGGCACTGGCACTGCAAAGACGCACAAACTGCGTCAGCGCATCGGGGTTTTCCTTGAGCAGGGACAGGTAAGCCGTGCGGCGCAGCACCGCCTCCACCAGCGCCAGCACCCGCTCAAGCGTAATATCCGGTGTCTCGGTGGTCGCGACATTGGATAAAAGTACCGGCATCAGCGCCTCGAGACGCTCAAAGCCGATGCGTTGCATACCGGTCACGGCACGCCCGTGACGCAGCTTGAGCAGGCGCTCGCGTGCCCGGGGCGGGTCGCGAAAGCCGGACTCGGACAACAACGCGATCGCCGCCTCATCGTCAAAGGCCTCCTGCCAGAGCGCCCGCCACTCTTCGAGCGCACCGGCCTCGATCAGCTCGTGATCCTCCTCTTCAGGCGGGGCCACGACTTCGTCAAAGCGCTCACGCACCCGGCGGCGTACCTCTCCGAGATCGGCTATCAGTCCATCCCAGTGCTCATGGCCCATGGCAAAGGCGATGCGGGCGCGTGGAAGCTCGTCCTCGGGCAGGGACTGGGTCTGACGATCCTCCAGCCCCTGCAGGGCATGTTCGAGATCGCGCAGAAAGACATAGTCAGACTGCAGGGCACGCACATCGTGACGCGACATGATTTCAAGACGCTCAAGCTCGGCCAGCGCCCGTTTGAGCGACGGCGTCTGCAGCTCGGTCACGCGCCCACCGCGAATCAGCTGAAAGGCCTGAACGACAAATTCCACCTCACGAATACCGCCGGCGCCCAGCTTGATGTCATCCTCGCGACCGCGACGCCGAACCTCGCGATTGATCAACGCCTTCATTTCCCGCAGCGATTCGATCGCTCCAAAATCAATGTACTTGCGATAGACAAAGGGCCGCAGCTCACTCAACAGACGCTGGCCGGCCTCAAGGTCGCCCGCTACCGGACGCGCCTTGAGCATGGCATAGCGCTCCCATTCGCGCCCCTGGCTCTGGTAGTAGGACAGAAGGCTTGCAAAGCTGCCAGTCAAGGGCCCGCCATCCCCAAGAGGACGAAGACGCATGTCGACGCGAAAGACAAAACCATCCGCCGTGACGGCATCCAGTGAGGCAATGACCTTCTGCCCCAGGCGGGTGAAATACTCCTGATGCTCCAGCGCACGCTCACCGCCCTGCGTCTGTCCCTTTTCGGGATAGGCAAAGATTAGATCAATATCGGAAGAGAGATTGAGCTCGCCGGCCCCGAGCTTGCCCATGCCCAGTATTACCATGCGCTGGGGTCGGCCATCGCTGTCCGGTGAGGGCTTGCCATAGCGCGTGGCCAGCGCCTTTTCATGCCAGCGAAGCGCCGCCTCCATGCAGACCTCGGCAAGCCGCGAGACAGCCGCCGCGATTGCCCAGGCATCGGCGTAGTCGTTACGGTCGCGCCAGATAATCGCCACCATGCGCTCGCGCCGAAACCGTCGCAGCACGCGCTGAAGATCCGCCTCGGTGTCGGCTCCCTCAAGCGCCCTGTCGAGCCAGCTGTCCAGGGTTTCCCGACTCGGCGCCGCGACAAGCTCCTCATGCGCCAGCAGGCGATCAAGCATGACACCATCATTGGAGAGGGCCCGGGCCACAAAATCACTGGCCGTAATGGTGGTGACCAGTTCGCGCAGGCGCTCCTCGCCCAGACGGGCCAGCAGGGCCTCATCAAATGTCTCAAGGGTACGACGTGCCTGAGACTGCAGGGCTTCAGGAAGGCCTGTCAGGGCAGCTTGCAGGGACATGGAAGGGCCTCTCTTTGATCCGTTACCTGCCAGCATAACGAAGATTGCAGTCAGAGCCATCACCCCGCATGCTTGTTATACCCACCAAAGGTATAAAATGTACTATCTCATGATCGCTGGATGCTCAAGGAGCTGCCATGGCTGAGGTTATTCCCTTTACCGGACACTACCGACACGATCATCGTGAACCACACGGCTGCTTCGATGCACATCTACATATCATCGATCCCCGCTTCCCCCTGATCGACAACCAGGGATTTCGCCCCTCTCCCTTCACCGTCGAGGACTATCAAAAGCTCACCCGTGGGCTGGACATCCGGGGCGGTGCCATCGTTTCGGGCTCCTTTCAGGGCACGGACCAGGACTACCTGCTGGCGGCCCTTGAAGCGCTGGGCGGCGATTTTGTGGGGGTGACACAACTGCCCGACGACATCAGCGATGCACGCCTGCTCGAACTTGACGAGGCCGGTGTTCGAGCCATTCGATTCAATCTCAAACGGGGTATGGCCACCGATATCGAAGCCATGGCCCGCCAGGCCCAGCGTGTTTTTGATGTGGTCGGCTGGCACTGCGAGATTTATGCCGATGCCGGCGACCTCGCCCCGCACCTGACACTATTGCGCACGCTTCCGGCCATTGTGATTGACCATCTGGGGCTTTCTCAGGCGGGTCTGCCGACGCTTCTGGCACTGGTCGAGGCCGGTGCACGCGTCAAGGCCAGTGGTTTTGGACGTGTGTCACTGGATGTACCGGCAACGCTTGCCGCCATTGCCGACATCAACCCGCACGCCCTTCTCTTTGGCACCGATCTGCCGGGAACACGCGCGCCGCGCCCCTTCCGGGAGGGGGATATCGAGCTTTTACACAACACCCTGGGCGATGCCCACGCCATGCTGGCGCTGCATGACAATGCCGTTGCCCTTTATCGGCCGCGCGGCAGCAACAGCGTGGCCTGATATCATATGATCATGCCTTTCAACCCGCATGCTGCCGGAGTCTGACCAACTTGCTTGCCGATCGCCTGCCCACCTCGCCCCTTTTCCGATGGATTCTGCTGTTGGGCGCCTGTGCGCTGGCAAGCTTTCTGCTTCAGTGGCTGCAGATGCCGGCCGGGGCCCTGATTGGTCCGATGGCGGTTTCCGTGGTGTTTGGCGTCATGATTGGTGGATTGAAGCTGCCGCGGATCCTGTTCAAGTCGGGCCAGGGCGTTATCGGGCTTCTGATCGCTCAGGCCATGACGCTGACCGTGCTTTCCACCATCGCCGAGAGCTGGCCGGCCATGATGCTGGCCACCGTGGTGACGCTGGTGCTGAGCACCGTGGTCGGCATCCTGCTGGTGCGCTACGGCGGGCTGCCCGGCACGACGGCGGCCTGGGGCACCACACCTGGCGCTGCCGCCGCGATGGTCGCCATGTCGGAGCAGGCCAACGCCGATCCGCGGATTGTGGCCACCATGCAGTATGTACGCGTCATCTGCGTGATCATGGCCGGCGCGCTGGTTAGCCATTTCCTGGGCGTCTCGGAGAGCGACCATACCACTTCTCACGGCATGGAATGGAACGTTCACGGACTGCTGTCGCTGGGGGTCTCGCTTGCGCTGATCGCGCTGGGCATCAGCATCTGTGACCGGCTGCTGCCGGCCGGCGCCCTGCTGGGCCCGATGCTTTTGGGCACCGTCGTGCAGGTTTCCGGCCTCATCGATATTCAACTGCCGCTACCGCTTCTGGAAGCCGCCTACGCCTGCATTGGCATCTATGTGGGGCTACGCTTTGATCGCCAGACCGTACGCAGCGTCATGCATGCCTTCAAGTGGATGCTGCTGGCCTCCCTCATGCTGATCGGCTTCTGCGCGCTTTCTGCGCTGATGCTGGTACCCATGATGCACAGCGACTTTCTGACGCTGTATCTGGCCACAAGCCCTGGCGGGCTGGACTCGATGACCATTATCGCACTCGACACCCACGCCGATGTGGCCATTGTCGCGGCCCTGCAGGCCCTGCGCCTGTTCACCGTGGTGCTTATCGGGCCATCCATGGCACGCTTTATCGCCCGCTTTGCCCGCGAACCGTCACCTTGTCCACACTAGTGTCCTGACTGCCCGATGATGGCACTGTCTTGATTCACACCTACCCCATTCGGAGCCTCCTTCAATGCCCATCATTCACATTGTTGCCGGCTGTCTGCTCGACCAGGACCAACGGTTACTGGTTGTCCGAAAGCGCGATACCTCGCACTTCATGCTGCCCGGCGGCAAGCCGGAGCATGGCGAGACGCCTCTGGTGACCCTCGCTCGCGAATGCCAGGAGGAACTTGGCACCTCGATCGGAGAAGACGAACTGGCCATGCTGGGGCGCTTTCGCACTCGGGCGGCCAACGAGCCCGATACCCATATCGATGCAGATGTCTTCATCATCGAGGACATGGAAGGCACCCCACAGGCCCATGGTGAAATCGAGGAGATACGCTGGATGGCCCTCGATGACGAGTCACTGACGCTGGCGCCCCTGCTCAGTGATGAAGTGCTACCGGCGCTGCGCCAGAGGTTTGACTGACATGACAGACGCTGACGCACCCAGGACCACCAGACGTGCCCCCGAGCGCCTTGTGGCGCTCGCCCTGCTCAGCGATCGTGACGAGGTTCTGCTGATCCATCAGCCACCCCGGGCACACTATCGTCTACCCACGACCAGCGTGGCCATGGACGCTGACGATGACACGCTGATGCAGGCCGCAACAGCCCTTCAGGCCGCACTGCTGGCCGAAGATCAGCCGGTGACAGAGCGCGCATGGCTGGGTCGGTTTGCCGCGCCTGACGACAACGGCCAGCTTGATATGCTGGAAGTTTATGTGGCGCGCCTTGGGAAGGCCCGGCTGCAGCGCGATACCGACTGGCGCCCGGCATGGGCGCCGCTGATCACCCGCCCCCCTGAAGACATGATCGAGCCGGCCATTGAGTTGCAGGTCATGCCGGCACTGGCATCGCTGATCGATCCGCAGGCCAGTACCTCCCGCCAGCAGGAATAGGGAATAGACAGTCACGGTTGACAAAAAGCGTCTTCCAGCGGGCCGCACGTTTCGCAATCGGGGGCCATATCGAGCGCTGCGCTGTCAGGTAAGAGAGAGGCCACCAGCATCAGTACCTTCTGACATCAGCCACTGTCTGAATGCTCTGGCAGCGTATGAGCCCGGATGTTGTCCCGGCGTCAGCAGTGATAACCGTCCACGGCTTTCGATGCGGATATCGAGCGCCTCGACCAGAAGCCCCTGCTCAAGCTCGTGTGCCAGCAGACGCGTCCAGCCCAGCGTAACCCCCTGACCGGCAAGCGTGGCATTCATTAAAAGCTGATAACTGTTGGCCGACAGCGTGCGCATCGGCGTATGCCATACCGCCCCCAGCGTTTCGCACCAGCACTGCCAGGTCAGCCAGTCATGATAGTGATCCTCGACCACCATCAGAGCATGATGTTCAAGCAGGTCGATGACGTCTTTCGGTCGGCCTTCACGAGTCAGATAGGTGGGTGAACACAGCACGGCGACTTCTTCATGATCAAAGATCGTCTCTGCAGTCATGCCGACAGGGTCCACTTCTCCCTGCAGATGATAATAGACACCCAGATCACACTCGCCGGGTTCCAGCCGGTTGGGGTCTTCGATGATCAGCATGCGAATGCTGATCTCCGGATAGCGCGCCTGAAAGCCGCTCAGCTGACGTGACAGCCAGAAGGAAGCAATGGTGGGCGATGAGGCAATGGTCAGGCTCTGTTCAGCCGGGCGGCGGCGAATCTCGGCGCTGGCCTCGCCCAGCTCTCTAAGCACGCGCTGGACCACGTGATAATAACGCTCACCGGCGTCAGTCAGGGCGAGCCCGGTCAGCTGGCGCTCAAAAAGAGGCTGGCCCAGGTCGCTCTCCAGTCGCTGAATCTGGCGGCTGACCGCGCTCTGGGTCAGGGCAAGCTCATGGCTTGCCCGGGTAATGCTGGCAAGGCGGGCCGCCGCCTCAAAGGCACGCAGGCAGTTCAGGGGCGGCAACGCATGGCGAGAAGACATGAAAAGCGCTCGTGACAGCGGAAAGGGCCAGCATAGCATGCCGGCCGGATCAGGCTGAGGGCCGACTCAGATCGCCGTACGCGGCAGACATCGCTCCCAGCGTTTATCGCTGACCACCCGATCGCCCTCATGAGCTTTTTGTGACGCACTCAGATAGAAATTCTCTTCGTCACAGCGAAGCTCATAGTGGCTGTCCACCCTGACCGAAAACGCGCCATCTCCTTTTTCGCGACCGGCCTTGTAGGTCCAGTGAATCTCGGCCCGGGTTTTCGTGGCATCCTCGGGATGGCTGGTATACACCTCACGGGCGCGCTGATCGACGCGCAGCCCATGATCGAGAAAGCGCACGTCGCCCATGTCGTCTTCAACGATCACGCTCACCTCGCCGCTGCCGACATCCTCGCTGATGGTGCGTTTGGGCGCCCCGGCGCGCAGGGTCTCGAGCCGGCAGGGCGTGGCTGCCTCCGGCGGCTCAAAGGGCATATCGATGTACCCGGTCCTGCAGAGTGGCAGCGAAAGTGTCGGCCTGCCGGCCAGCACGGTCAGATCCGATCGTTTCTTCGGTGACCATACCAGCGGGAAGCTGGCACTCGAGAGCGCCACACGCAAACGATGTCCCGGCGGGAGCCGATAACCAATCAGATCCATGGCAAGGCGCACCCTCAGGGGCCTGCCCGGGGTCAGAGGATCGATGACGCCTGGATCATTACGCAGATTGAGATTGAGCGTGCCATAGGTCACCAGCGCACTCTCCCCTTCGGGCGAGACATCGCAAAGACGCACGTTGAGCTGGCCACAGTCGGTGTCGCTGGCCAGTTCAAGCTCGACGGCGGGCTGCCCCAAAAGATCGATGCCTTCCGGCCAGGGCGTGGAATCAAAGGTCAGCGCCAGGCCGTCGTCGCGGCGCTGATCCGGCGGGAAGTCAGCACCGTACCAGAGCCCGATATACTCCCCCTGCAGCGACCCGGTCGTCAGCGGTGACGTTATCCGGCAAGGCTCACTCAGCGCCCCGTCTGCTGTCAAACCGTGATCGCTCAGCACCAGCGTGGTCGTCTCGATCTCGGACGCGGGGGCAGGCCAACCGTGGGTGCGCACCCACTGTCCCGGACGTTTGTCATATTTCGGTGCCGGCTTCAGACCATCCTGCAGATAGAAGGTGCACTCGGGTTCATTCATGATGCCGGTGTCAATGTCCTTGAGCCAGTAATCCCACCAGCGAAGGGCTTCCTGTAGAAAGCCGATCGCCGGGTCAGGAATCGCAAAGTGCGGATACTTGTGAATCCAGGGGCCCACCAGGGCCTTTTTGGGGCACTGGAGGTGTTCCATCATGCGCGGGATCGAATTCATGTAGGCATCCCCCCAGCCGCTGATGGCATAGACGGCGGCCTTGATATCACCGTAGCTTTCGCACACCGAGCCGTGACGCCAGTACTCATCGCGATGCTGATGGGCAAGCCAGGTTTCCGCCAGCAGGGGCATGTTCTCAAGCCGGTTGAGCCACATCTCGCGCCAGCGCTCGCCGACCAGCAGCGGGTCCGGCACCGCGGCGGAAAAGCTCAGCATGGTGGCCGCCCAGCCAAGATTTTCCAGCAGCATGTTGCCGCCCTTGTAGTGGATATCATCGGCGTAACGATCATCCGTGGAACACAGCGTGATGATCGCCTTGAGCGGCTCGGGGCGCAGCGCGGCCAGCTGCAGGCTGTTAAAGCCCCCCCATGAGATTCCCATCATGCCGAGGCTGCCATTGCACCAGGGCTGCGCGGCGATCCAGTCGATCACCTCAAGGCCATCAGCCTGCTCCTGTGGGGCATATTCATCGTGCATCAGCCCGTCGGATTCCCCGTTGCCGCGCATGTCGACCCGCACGCAGGCATAGCCATGCCCGGCAAGATACGGGTGCGTCAGCTCATCGCGCACCGCGGTTCCATCGCGCTTTCGATACGGCAGATATTCAAGGATCGCCGGTACCGGATGCTGCTCGGCCTCTTCCGGCAGCCAGATGCGTGCGGCCAGACGCGTGCCGTCGGCAAGCGTGATCCAGGCGTTTTCAATCTCGCGCACGCGATGGGGGAAGCTCTCTCTGATCTGCATTATTTCACTGCCCGTTAGGTCGTGGAGGGTCGCTGGTCTGTCGATGAGGCGCCGGTCGCGGCACTGTCGGTGGCGAGACTTTCCGAAACCTGATGAACGACGCGTTCAAACAGGGGCGGCTCATTGAGGCGTGACGGATCACCGATCCATCGCCAGATCGAGACGCTGGCGAGCAGGATCATCAACATGGCCGGCAGGCCGCCGAGATTGGAGAGCATTTTGATGCCATCGATACCAACGAAACTGGTCATCACCCAGGACACGGTACCGATGATCATGCCCCAGACCACCTTCATGGGCAGGGAGCTGCCCATGTCAGAATCAGCGGTCAATCCCCGGGTACATAGATTGCCAATGGCATCCGTATTGGAATCGGCAGCGGTCACATAAGAGATGAAGGCAATGAAAAGCAAAAGCGGCACGGTGATGCTCGACAGCTGCAGCTCACCAAAGAAGCTGTAGAGCACCTGCTCGATCCCCGAGTCATTAAGAAGAGCGTAGAGCCTTGAGTTTTCCGCCATGTCCAGATGCAGGGCACTGGTCGAGAAGATAATGATCCAGATCATCGAGCACAGGGCCGGAAAGATCAGATTGATATTGAGAAACTCTCGCACCGTGTAGCCGCGCGAGATGCGCCCCAGAAACAGGGAGGTGACCGGCGCCCAGGCAAACCAGACCGCCCAGTAGAAGATACTCCAGGACTGCGCCCAGGTGTCGTTGGCCGCTGTACCGGTATAAAGGCTTTTCGAGAAAAAATTGTCCAGATAGGTACCGATCGACTCCACACCGAGTCCCAGCATGTAAAGCGTGGGGCCACAGACAAGGACGAAAATGCCTACCACCAGCATCAAAATGGCATTCAGTGATGAGAGTCTGGCAATACCACGCTGTAATCCGGTGGCGGCCGAGATCACGAAGGTAGTCACAATCAATGCCGTGACGATGCCCAGCTTCCAGGGGCTGGTCTCTCCACCGACATAGCCGTTAAGGCCACCGGTAATGGTCAGCGTTCCCGTGCCCAGTGATGACGCCATGCCGGCGACCAGTGCATAAAGTGCGACCGCATCAATCAGCCCACCCACACGGCGCACGCGCCTGCGGCCAAAAAGGGGCTCGAAAAAGCTGGCAATCGAAAAACGCTGACGCCGGTTGTAAAACACCAGCGCAAAGACCAGCGCGGGCACGGCGTAAATGGCGTAGGGGGTAAAGGTCCAGTGAAGGAACATGCTGGAGATGGCAAAGCGAGCAGCGTCGGGAGAGGCAGGCTCGATACCGAGGCCGGGAGCGGGACCATGAAAGTGATACAGCGGCTCCGAGGTGGTCCAGAAAAGGATACCGACGGCCAGGGTGGTACAAAGCGTGATGGAAAACCAGCGCAGTCTGGAAAGCAGCGGCGTGGCATTCTCTCCGCCAATGCGAATACGCCCCAGCGGGGACACATAGATGATGGCGCCCAGCACCAGTAGATAGAGACTGCCCAGACTGAACAGCCATGAAAAATGCACAAGCACAAAGCTGTTGAGCGAGCTGGCAATGCTGACGAAGCCATCCATATTGATAAAGCTTGTGATGACGGCGCCCAGCAGCACCAGAAACACGGGCCAGAAGACCCATGGTCGAATGGAGTGCGTCATTGCGATTTCACCCTTCGTTTATCGTTATTTGTCCTGCATGACTCGGGTATTCCGGGGATATTGCCGCACCATCGCCCTAGCGATATGGTGCCCATGCCACACCGGAATACCCTCTTCATCCAAAGCCTTTGAGGCCGGCCTTGCAATCGATAAATGGGCATGAGGGCATGACCTGAGCGCATACCCCTTGAGTTCTGGCCGGTTTCAGACCTGAAAAAAACGGCCCGAAGCGATTCGCTTTGGGCCGTTAAAGAAACGGATGCAGGATAAAACTTCAGGCCAGACGCATGATCAGCAGACTGCCCCAGACCAGAAAGGCGAATAGGACACAAAGGAAGACGGCCGCTGATCCAAGATCCTTGGCACGCCCGGAAAGCTCATGGTGTTCAACGCCGATGCGATCCACCACGGTTTCCACCGCAGAATTGAGAAGCTCCACGGCCATGACCAGAACGGCACTACCGATCAGCAGGAGCCATTCGATCAGCGAGTTCCCCAGCCAGAAAGTGGCCGGCAGCAGCAGGATGCTCAACATCAGCTCCTGACGAAAGGCGGCCTCATTGTGCCAGGCCGCCGTAAGCCCTTTCCAGGAATAGCGAGTGGAATGAAATAGCCGCTTGATACCGGTATGCGCGGGCTTCATGCAATGGGTTCCTGTCCATGGATCACAGGTATCGCAGGCTACCTGCCATCTTTAAGGGGAAGAAGGCATCCTACCAAAGCAGTGGGCCAGGGGGCCACGGCCAGTGCTGTCATGCCGGCAAAAGATGGGCACTCCCCCTTCACGCGGCCCTTTCATCCGTTCTGATTCGGCCGGCAGACGGCCCGACCGAATCAGGATTCAATGACTGGCGATCATGGTATCAATATCACTGGCCACGGCTTCCAGAGTGGTCGTCCAGTTGATATAGGGGGTGGGCGCCCGACCGTTGACCATGACAGTGAAGGCCCCCCACCGTCCCGACAGCGTGCGAAAATACCCGGCTACGGCACGCACTGGCACCGGCTCATTAAGGGTACCGGTCTTGATCATGACGTTTTGCTGAAAACGTTCACTGCCGCGACGAGTGAAATTCATGGGGCCGTTAACGGGCGTCTGCATCCCCGCCACGAATACCGGAAAAAGCGCCGGCTGGTGATACATGTGATCCAGCAATGCCGTGACGCCGCGCGCACTGGTATGGCTCTCAGGCGTCAGCCCACTGCCGGAGCGCAGATTGATCGGACCGTGTCCGGGGATGTCTCGAGCAAAGGCGTCCAGCGCTGCCCCGGCACTTTGCATGCTGGGCGTGCCGTTCACCAGATCGAGCGCCAGCGTATCGGCCATGAAATTGTTGGAATAGTTGAGCATGCGCAGCAGTTGTTCCTGCAGCGGCTTGCCCTCCACGGCAGAGAGCACGCGCGACTCGCTGCCGGGCCGACTGGACGTGGCCGAGAAGCCACCGGTCACGGCAATACCGGCGTCCTGCATGATGGATTGCACCGTGACCAGCGTCTGCTCGACCGGATCGGCACTGGAGCGATAAACGCTGGCGGGATCACTGTCCATGCGAATCTGCCCAGAGATCACCAGCGTGTCTTCGCCACCGCTTGTCGTACGCTCGGCACTGATGCCGGTACTGCCCTGTGACACCGTAGTGACGCGGTTGTCCACACGCGTCAGTGGTGTGGCGCCGGCACAGCTGGTCACGCGCGCCGGCACGCCTTCGGCCTCGCCCGGCATGACCCGCATGCACCAGGTGGCAAAGTCCACTGCAGTGGAAGTGAGCTGAGCATCAAAGGCATGCCGGGTACGTGTACGGGCATCACATCGATCCGTGGTGACACAGGTCACCGGCCCAAAGCGCCACTGGCTGGCCAGTACCCGACCATCGACACGACGAATACCGCGCTGTGCCAGTCCCTGGATCAGCAGCCAGTAATCCTCGCTGGTCATGCCCGGATCACCACCACCGTCCAGGATCAGATCTCCCTTGAGGACACCATCCACGATGGCACCACTGCTGCGAAGTTCGGTCGTGAAGCGCTTTTGGGGCCCCCACTGCGCGAGGGCCGCTGCCGCAGTGTAAAGCTTGGAGACAGAGGCCGGCGTCATCTGCTGATCGGGGGCGATGCTGCCCAGCGACTCACCGCTGTCCAGCAGGCGCGCCTGGGCGCCGACCACAAAGCCTTTCTCCGCCAGCGCCTGTGTGGCGGGAAAACCCTCGGCATGGGCCTGCATGGTCAGAGCCGGGGCGATCATCAGCATCGTGGAAGTAAACAGCAGGCAGGACAAAAGACGTAAGCCAGTCGGACGACAGGCACCTACGACAGTAAACCTTGCAGGCATGAAAAATTCCCTGTTCCAGAAGCATCTTGTTTAAGCCTCAGAGTAATGGGCATGCCTGTACCGTGGCAATGTGCGCCACCAATATCCGCGGTTTTTCAGGCGCGCTAGTGCGCGTTCATTTTTGAAAAGCACTGCAGCACGACCACACCGGAGACAATCAGCGCGATACCCAGCATCGCCGGCAGGTCAGGTCGCTCGCCAAACACGATCATGGCTACCAGCAGGGTCAATACCATGCCAAGCCCTGCCCAGATGGCATAGGCCACGCCTACCGGCATACTCTTGAGCACCACGGACAGCAGATAAAATGCCAGTCCGTAACCCACCACCGTGATCAGACTCGGCCCCCAGCGCGTGAAGGTGTTGGAGGCCTTGAGCGCATTGGTGGCGATGACTTCGGCGAAAATGGCCAAAATCAGATACAGATAGAGCTGCAAGGACACGGCATGTTCCTTTATATATTGGATGGCGACGGAGGCAGGGTTTCACATCGAAACGCCTGGCGAATACTGCAATCGCCAGAGGGTATGCCGACTTTCAAAATACTTTTGCTCGAAAGCGCTGATGAACTCGCTGTCCGGTGTCAGCGATAGCGTATCGATCTTTGGCGCCTGCCCCGTGATCTGCTCAACAGCGCAGGCAAACTCCTCGACATAGATCTGCCAGTTGCTGCGTAGCTCAAGCCTCCCGCCAAGCGCCAGCACCACCGGAAATACCGGATGAGCATGCCAGCGCCGCTTGAGCTGAGACGCCTTGGGGTATGGGTTGGGATAGAAAATGCAGTGACGCTCCGGCCGCCAGCCGGCCAGATGCGCCAGTCGCCAGAAATCAACCAGATCGGCGCGCACCAGCAGAGCATTGTCGGGAAAATCTCCCAGCTCCCGGGTGTAATCCCGCGACAGGCGATCGGCACTGCGATCGATGCCCAGCACACAGGCGTGAGGATACTCGCCCGCCAGATGTCGGGTCGAGCGTCCTGTCCCACAGCCCGCATCCAGAATCAGTGGGCCACCGTGAGCCTGATAAAAGCGCTTCGCCTCCTCAAAGGCGTTTTGGGTGTGCTCGGCCACCGGGCGGCGCCACTCATTATCAAGGGCGCGCTGAACATGATGGGCAAGGTCGGGATGCAGCCCTTCCTGGGGGGAATATACCGGCGTGGAGTTGGCGAACATGGCACTTTTAACAATATGGAGGAAGCTTCATTGACGCTCTGCGGCGCCAACCCCTGATCGAGCGAATCGACACTGCCGGGCGGTCCGCATGCTCTGGACAGCACGCTCACTACCCTGCCACCCCGACATGACAACTCGTTGACCGGCCGACATGACGTCCTGCCCGGGGCGATGCTATCATGACTGCCCTGTTTTGGCGGACTCACCACGGCAAGTGGTGGTGATATGACGCCATCCTTTCAGCGACGCGGTCGCCATGGCTTTATCGCTTCCTTATAGGCATCAACACGAGGGTTTCGGCTTGTCACAGTTACCGGTGATCGTCGGCATGGGCGGTATTAATCCCGCTGGCAGAACGTCCGGTCATCAGTCCTTTAATCGGACCGTGATCGATGCGCTGCCCGAAAAGGCCCGGCAGTATACCCTCTCGGGACTCGCTCGGCTGATGGGACAACACCCGTCAAACGGACCGGATGATCACGGTACCCCCCTTGATGATGCAGAGCTGGCCAAACGCCATGAGCAGCATGTGCGCCGTCATACCCTGATTCGTCGTCTCGAGGATGAACGCTTTGGCGACGCCGGTATTCCAGCCAACCGTCAGGCCAGCATGACCCTCGATGCGCCCTTGACGGTCAGTCTCAGCCGCCGGCAGCTGCCTGAAAATCCGCCGGCACACTGGCAGATCGAGACGATCGATGAACGCCATGTCAGCGTCACCGTCCCGGCCGGCGAGTTTGAGGTGCTGCTGCCCGAACGTCGCGAGGCACTGGTCAAGAGTGCCGGTCAGCTGCCAACCGGATTTGACCCGGCCAGCTTCTATCGCAGCGTGCACCACCCGCGCGCCCTGTCGATGACCATCTTTGCAGCCTCCGACTGTCTGGGCCAGAGCGGTTTCGAATGGGATAGCCTGAGTCAGCAGCTCGACCCCGATCAGATCGCCGTCTACGCCGGCAATTCGATCGGACAGCTGGATGCCCAGGGCTGGGGCGGTTTGATCAACAGCTTTGTCACCGGCCAGCGCGCGACGTCCAAACAGATGCCGCTGGGCTACGGCCAGATGCCGGCCGACTTCCTCAATGCCTATGTTCTGGGCAGCGTTGGCGCCACGGGCGCCATGCAGGGGGCCTGTGCGACCTTTTTGTATAACCTGCGCCTGGGTGTGGACGACATTCGCATGGGCAGGCGTCGACTGGTCATGGTCGGCACGGCAGATGCGCCGATCACACCGGAAATCATTGAAGGCTTTCGTGTGATGAGCGCGCTGGCCGACGACGCCAGCGTCAAGGCACTCGATGCACTGGAGCTTCTGACCGACGAGGATTATCAGCGCGTCTGCCGGCCCTTTGCACGCAACTGTGGCTTTACCATTGCCGAGTCGGCCCAGTTTGTCATGCTCATGGATGACAGCCTGGCGCTGGAACTGGGGGCCGACATTCTCGGCGCCGTGCCGGAAGTCTTTATCAACGCCGACGGCTACAAGCGCTCCATCTCGGCACCGGGCATCGGCAACTACATTACACTGGGCAAGAGTGTGGCGCTGGCTCGAGATATTCTGGGTGAAAAGGCCGTACGCGAGCGCAGCTACATCCACTCTCATGGCACCAGCACGCCCAAGAATCGGACTACCGAATCCCACGTGCTCGACAGCGTCGCACGCGCCAACAACATCGAGCACTGGCCGGTCACCGCCATCAAGGCCTATCTGGGGCATTCCCAGGGCAGCGCGGCCGGCGATCAGCTTACAAGCGCTCTGGGCAGTTTCAAAACCGGCCTGCTGCCGGGTATCTTTACCCTCGATGCCGTGGCCGATGATGTCCATGGCGAACGTCTGGATCTTTTCCGCGAGCACCGCGAGTTTCGCGCTGACGTCAGCTTCATCAACGCCAAGGGTTTTGGTGGCAATAATGCCACTGCGCCCCTGCTGTCGCCGGAAGTCACCGAAAGGCTATTGACGCAGCGCCACGGTGAGGCCGCCATGACCCAGTGGCGCCGTCGCCGTGAACAGGTACAGGCGCGTCAGGCGCATTTCGAGGCACAGTCGCAAAAGGGCGAGTTCTCGCCCACCTATCGCTTTGGTGAAGGCGTGCTTGAAGGCCCCGAACTCGAGGTCGGCGCCCGGGAGATCCTTATTCCAGGCTATCACAAGCCGGTGTCGCTTGAAGTCGACAACCCGTTCGGCACGCTCGATTAACGAACTGAACCGCCCCCGTGCCGGTTCGACCGGCATGGTTGTCGACCATGATGCTTTACAGTAATCTCGCGGCCCCGACCTGATAGCACCCGGCGTATCAACGACATGACCCTGCCGGCAGTTCGGAGATGAATGGAGTCCGTACATGAACATTGTGGTGTATCCTGGAACCTTTGATCCGATCACCAATGGTCATACCGACCTGATCGAGCGCGCGGCATCGATGTTTGATCGGGTCATCGTCGCCGTGGCGCAAAGCCCGCGCAAGCAGCCGACCCTGTCGCTCGATGAGCGGGTGCAGCTTGCCCGGGAAATTCTGGGCCATCTTGGCAATGTCGAAGTCGTCGGATTCAGCTGTCTTTTGACCCAACTGGTGGATCGGGTTGGCGCACGCATTATTCTGCGCGGACTGAGAGCCGTGTCGGATTTCGAGTACGAGCTGCAGCTGGCCAACATGAACCGGGCACTGGCCCCCCATGTTGAAAGTCTTTTTTTGACGCCTGAAGTCGAGAATTCCTATATTTCATCCACCATCGTGCGTGAAATCGCCCGCCTTGGCGGTGACGTTTCATCGATGGTGCATCCCCGCATCGCCCAGGCGCTGGAAGAACATTTTCAGGGCGCCTGAACCGGCAAACGGCCCAGGGGCCGGCGGATGACAGCCGCGCAGCGTCCAGGGCGGCGCGCGCGAACCAGGAGGTTACCATGTCCCTGATGATCACCGATGAGTGCATCAACTGCGACGTTTGCGAGCCGGAATGTCCCAATAACGCCATCTCACCGGGCGAGGAGATCTATGTGATCGACCCGGGGCTTTGTACCGAATGCGTCGGCCACTTTGATGAACCGCAATGTCAGCAGGTCTGTCCGGTCGACTGCATCCCGCTTGATCCCGAGCGCGAGGAATCGCGCGAGCAGCTGATGGAAAAATACGAGCGTATTACCGCGGTCGAAAGCTGAGTTCTGCGACCCAGCATGTGATTCAAAAGGGGGTGGCCCACAGGCCACCCCCTTTTGCTGAGCGAGAACATCAGAAGCCGGGCATGTGCCACCACCCGAAATAGCTGGTCGACTGACGTCGCCTGCAACGTATGGCAAGCTCCACGAGCCCAAAACAGTCGGTACCCCCATGTCGCTTTTACCCTCTTCCGATTTTTCACGGCGCCTGCATGATGTCTGGCGTCTTTCATGGCCCATCATCATCTCCAATGCCAGCGTACCGCTGCTGGGACTGGTCGATACCGCCGTGATCGGACACCTGCCGCATGCGCGCTACCTGGCGGCCGTGACCCTTGGCAGTACACTGTTCAGTTTCCTGTTCTGGGGGTTTGGCTTTCTGCGCATGGGGACTACCGGCCTGACCTCCCAGGCCGTCGGACGCGGCGAGGATCAAGCCGTTCGCAATCTGCTCGGCCAGTCCCTTTTGATTGCCGTGGTCATTGGTCTGGGATTGATCGCGCTATCGACACCGCTGGTCAACCTGGGCCTCTGGCTGTTGCAGCCCGACAGTGACGTCACCGCGCAGCTGGCCGCCGATTACGCTCACGTGCGTATTTTTTCTGCCCCGGCCGTACTGATGAACTACGCCATCATCGGCTGGTTTCTGGGGCGCCAGAATGCTCGAGTGACCCTGCTTTTGATGCTGATCACCAATGGCGTCAACATCGTGCTGGATATCGTACTGGTGGTCGGGCTCGACATGAACGTCAAGGGCGTGGCCACGGCCTCGCTGATTGGCGACTACACGGCCCTGGCCTTCGGGCTATGGATGGTATGCCGCGCACTGAAAACGCTGGGCGGACGGTTCGATCCCACACCACTCAAGCGTCTGGCCGCCTATGGCGAGCTTTTTCGCGTCAATCGTCACCTTTTTATTCGCACCTTGTGCCTGCTTTTTGCCATGGCCTTTTTCACCTCCCAGGGCGCCCGGATGGGAGATCAAACGCTGGCCGCCAACGCCATCCTGATGCAGCTGGTCATGATGATCTCCTACGGTCTGGATGGTTTTGCCAACGCCGCCGAGGCCCTGACCGGCAAGGCGGCCGGGCGCTCCGACTGGGACGAATTCGGCCGCTCGGTACGCGCCTGCGCGGTATTTTCGATCGTGACAGCAGCACTGGCCGCGCTGGTCTTTGCAATGATCGGCCCCTGGCTGATTGCCCGCCTGACCGATATCGAGGCCATTCGACAGCTGGCGGGAACCTATTTGCCGTGGCTGGTCATCATGCCGCTGATTGCCGTCTGGAGCTATCTGCTGGACGGGGTCTTTATCGGCACGACGGATACGCGCGCCATGCGCGACACGATCATTGCGGCACTACTGACCTATCTGCCGGTATGGTGGCTGACGCAGCCACTGGGCAATCACGGGCTCTGGCTGGCCTTTACGATCTTCACACTGGTGCGCTCGCTGGGATTGGGCATGATCTATCTTTCAAGACGTCGGGGCCGATGGGCGGATCGGGGAAATGCTCTCCGTTGCCATGAATAACCCCCAGGAAAGCGCGATTTTCCAACGTTAACGTCCTGTACCCATTGCCTTAATATGCAGACCTGCGCCTCTTAACGCCGGAAAACGGAATGGCAACGCTCAAGACAGCTCTCAAACACCTTCTGACCGGCCCGATGGGCGGCCTTTTTGCACTGCTGCTGATGCTCATGATCATCATGAGGCTGATGCCCGGTCAGCAGAGCTTCGGCCTGATGCACAGCTACCTGAGCTTTCACTCTCTTGTAGAGCTGACCTGTGTGGTCGTGGCGGTTCTTTCTGCGCTGGCCATTTTCAACAGTTACCGAACCCTGTCCTATCAGTATCTTTGCGTGGGTAGCCTGCTGGCGCTGTCGGCCGTCATGGACACCCTGCATCTGCTCTCCATGCCGGGAATGGCGGAATTCTTCTCGACCAATACGCTCGACAAGGCCATCTACTTCTGGCTTTTCGCTCGGCTGTGCGCGATCAGCGCGCTGCTGCTGCTGTCGCTTTCCCATTTTTCGGACAAGGCAGCCCGATTCCCTCGCCTGACAATGATGCTGTTTCTTGCCGCAGGTACCCTGGTGGTGATCGCTGTCCTTGGCTTTTCACGGCAGCTGCCTGCCCTCTACATCCCAAATCAGGGATTGACGCTGCTCAAGATCATGCTCGAATGGGGGCTGGCCGTGCTGGCCGTGCTGGCCGGCATCATTTTGCTGCGCTCTGCCCGCCTGCGTCAGCGACGTGACAGGGAGATGCTCACCCTGGCGGCCTGGGTGACGGCGCTGGCCGAAATCTGCTTTACGCTCTATGGCTCCGCCAATGACGAGTTCAACATTCTCGGACATGTCTACAAGGCCATTTCCTACATCCTCATCTTTCGGGCGCTCTTTTTGAGCCACCTGCGCTATCCATGGCAGGCCCTGAACGATGCCCGCTCCCGGCTGGCAGATCAGGAGCAGCGCTGGAATCTTGCACTGACCGGTTCCGGCACCGGCGTATGGGACATGAACCTAGAGACCAATGAAGTCTTTGCTTCGCCCCAGTTTCATCAGATGCTGGGGTATCGCAACGGCACCATGCCTCGCGCTGCCGAAATCTGGCATGAGCGCATGTTTCACCCCGATGATCGGGAACGGGTACTGGCAAGCTTTAATGAGCACGTCACGGGCCACAGCGAGCACTGGCGCTGTGAATATCGTCTGCTTGATGCCCGCCAGCAATGGCGCTGGGTACTGGCCAACGGCCAGATCATGGCCTTTGACGAGGCACAACGCCCCACTCGGGTGACAGGCATCACCATCGATATTCAGGCACGTCGCGAACAGGAACAGCGCCTGGCAGAAACCCGTCAGCGCTTGCAGACCCTGTTTGATACCACCCCGCTCAGCATGCTGGTGCTCGACCGACAGGGCGTCATACACCAGCACAACTCCATGCTGGAACAGCTTCTAAAACCACATGAGATTGTCATCGGTCAGGACAATATCTGGGAGTGGGTCAACGCCGAGGAGTGCTCGGAAGCTCTGCAATACTGGCAGGAATGGCAGCAACAAGGTGATACGGCAAGTCGCGAATCGATCTGGCAACACGAGCTGCGCATGAGCCTTTGTGGCCATGATCGAACCGAACAGTCACTGTGGACCGAATGGGTCATCTCATCGCTGCCTGAAGAAGACATGTACCTTCTGTTGATCGAGGACATCAGCGCCCGTAGACAGGCGACCGAACTGTTGATTGAAAACGCCGGGCTTTATCGCAGTACCTTTGAAAGCGGCAATGCCATCAAACTGCTCATTGACCCGGTCAGTGGTGCCGTAACAGATGCCAATGCGGCGGCCAGCGACTATTACGGCCATTCGCTGGATACGCTCAAGACGATGACCATGGCTGACATTTCACTGACGCCTCATGAAACCCGTCAGGAGCGCGCCCGACTGACACTGCTGAAACGGGAAGGGCATTTCGAGACCCGTCACCGTCTGGCCGATGGCACCATCCGCGATGTGGAAGTGTTTGTGGCCTCTATTGTCATCGGCGGAAGGACGCTGATTTATGAAATGGTGCATGACATCACGGCGCGCAAGGAGGCTGAACAGGGTCTGGTGCTGCTGAATCAGCGCCTCTCTCGTGACGGCCTGCATCGACAGCATCTCAATGAGCTGAGCACACGACTGTTTGAGCTCAATGACATTGTCGGCGTCATCCCGCTGCTGGAGGAACATCTACCCCAATGCTTTCCTGACACTCGTGGCGAACTGGCCCTGCGCATCGAGGAGCTGGGTCAGGCGCACTGCATTACCTGGGGAGGCACTCTGGCCAGACACCCTGCATTTGAATACCGCCAGCGCCTGACGACCACCACTGGCGCACTGGGGCGCATGACCCTGCAAGCGGAGCCACTGGACGACGAAGACCGTCATCGTCTTGAACGCATGACCGATGAAACGGCCCGAATTCTGACACTGATGTTGATCAATCTGCGTCTGCGCACTCAGCTGACCAATCACGCCTACCGGGATGCCTTGACCGGACTTTATAACCGACGCTATCTCAACGAGACACTCCCCGACCTGCTTGCAGGCGCCAGCGCGGCGTCGCCGGTCTCGCTGGCACTGCTGGATCTGGATCACTTCAAGCGACTCAACGACACCTGGGGTCACGATGCCGGCGACCAGGTCCTCGTCGCACTCGGCGACATTCTGACCCAGCGGCTACGTGCCACGGACATCGCCTGTCGCTATGGTGGCGAAGAGTTCATTGTGGTCCTGCCGGGCGCCTCTGCCGCCATTGCCATGATACGGCTCAGTGAGGTGCTCGAGCAGTTTGGTCAATGGTCCATGCAGGCCGGAGATGATCGAATCAGTCATCTTACGTTTTCAGCCGGACTGGTCGAGGCCCCCCGCCAGGGCCATGACATGAACGCCCTGATCGAACTGGCAGACCGTGCACTGTATAGCGCCAAGCATGCCGGACGCGGCCGCGTACACCAGTTTGATGATGCCCTGATATCCACCTGATTTGCCCGAACACTCCTGTCGAGCCGGAATACGCCCCTCTCTCTTTGGTCGTAGAGGCGCACTGATAACTGTCTCTTGAATCACCGGCCCATCGACAAAAGCGAGGCATATCGACAGGACATGCCACGTTGGTCGCATTGCTCATCGTGATCGATTCGATCATTTTTTCTCTCGTTCCAATCATCTCATCTGCATTCTGCAGGTGTCGATTACGGTCAGCGGGAGACACAGGCTTATGCGTTTACTTGCCACGGTGCAGAAGGTTCCAGGGGGCCTTATGGTCGTGCCGCTGATTCTTGGCGCGACGCTGAATACCATCGATCAACTGCATCTGCCCTGGATCACCGCGGTTCTGCAATGGTTGGGGGCCGGCCAGACCGACAGTGGAAACTACGAATTTTTACGTATCGGCGGCTTCTCCCAGGAACTTTTCAAGGACGGCGCTCTGGTCCTGATTGCACTGTTTCTGTTTTGCTCGGGAAGTCAGATGAACCTGCGCGTCGGCGGAAAAGCACTCAAGAAGGGTGTACTGCTGGTCAGTGCCAAGTACCTGACCGGCCTGGCTGTCGGGCTGGCTCTGGGCTTTTTGTTTGACCCCATCAACGGCCTTCTGGGGCTTTCAACGGTGGCCATCATCGCGGCCATGACCAATGGTAACGGCGGCATGTATGCGGCACTGACCAGCCAGTACGGCAATCGCTCCGATACCGGCGCCGTGGCGATCCTTTCGCTCAACGATGGCCCCTTTTTCACGCTCATGTCACTGGGACTGCTGGGGTCGCAGTTCCCCATGATTGCCTTTATTGCCGTACTGCTGCCGATTGCGCTGGGCATGCTGCTGGGCAACCTGGATGAAGACATCCGCACCTTTCTCAAACCTGGCGAAATCCTGCCGGTGCCCTTTTTTGCCTTCGCGCTTGGTGCCAACATGAACCTGGCCGTGTTCTTCAACCCGCAGGTTGTGGGTGCGGGGCTCTTGCTGGGCGTGATGACCACGGTACTCACCGGCGCTGCCGGCATTCTGATCTTCAAGGTGTTTCGTGAGCGCAGCGTCATTGCCCCGGTCTCCGAGGCCACCACGGCCGGCAATGCAGCGGGTACGCCGGCAGCGATTGCCGCCGCCGCTGCCGTGGCCGCGAGCTCCGGGATGATGAGTGCGGCCGAGGCTCAGAGCTATCAGGACCTGGTCAACATTGCCACCTCACAGATCTCGATTGCCACTCTGACCACGGCCATTCTTGGGCCTGCCGCGGTCATCATCATTGACCGATGGCAGCGCCGTCATGGCATTGATGGCACACTGGAGGACGAACCGGCACGGGCTGCCAGACAGGCAGATGCCTCTTCCAGCCCGGGCGCGTAAGCTAGTCTGATTACCCTCATCACATCCGTGACCACCCGTGCCGGCACCCTGTGTGCCGGCACTCTGCCGGGAGCGCCCATGAAAACCTCACTACTGTACGGCCGGGGCGAGCTGACACTCGACGTGCCTGACGATGCCTTTATCGTGACACCGCCGGAGCAACCGGCCCTTGAGTCACCGCAACAGGCCGTTCGCGACGCCCTTGCTGCGCCCATCGAGACGCCGCCCCTGTCGCAAATGGTGAACGCCACGGATCGAGTGGCGATCGTCATCAGCGACATTACCCGCCCCACGCCCAATCACATTCTGGTGCCGCTTCTGATCGAGGCGTTAGAGCACGTCCCTCACGAGCAGTTTGTCATCATCAACGGCACCGGCACCCATCGCGATCAGACCGAGGCAGAACTGCGCACCATGCTGGGTGACTGGGTGGTGGATCACATCGAGATCATCAACAATCACTGTGACCGCTACGATGAGCTGGTCAATGTGGGCGACAACAGCTTCGGCTGTCCGTCATGGCTCAACAAGCGCTATGTCGAGGCCGATTTTCGTATCGTTACCGGTTTTATCGAGCCGCACTTCTTTGCCGGCTTCTCGGGCGGCCCCAAGGGCATCATGCCCGGTATCGCAGGCCTTGAGACCATCCTGACCTTTCACAATGCCCGCATGATCGGTGACCCTCGCTCGACCTGGGGCAATATGGAAGACAACCCGCTGCAGGCCATGACGCGCGAAATCAATGCGCTGTGTCCGCCACATTTCATGCTCAACGTCACGCTCAACCGCGACAAGGCCATCACGAAAGTCTTTGCCGGCGACATGACAAAGGCGCACCGCCTGGGCTGCGAACATGAGCTCAAGCACGCCATGGTGCGTTGCGATGAGCGCTTTGATGTTGTCATTACGGGTAATTCCGGCTATCCGCTGGATCAAAACCTGTATCAGGCCGTCAAGGGAATGAGCGCAGCGCACAAGATCGTTCGGGAAGGGGGCACCATTCTCATGGCGGCCGAATGTTCGGATGGCCTGCCCGATCACGGTCGCTTTGCCGAGATACTCGGCATGGCCGACTCGCCTCAAGCGCTTCTGGAGATGATCGAAAACCCCGAATTCAGCATGCTTGATCAGTGGCAGGTACAAAAGCAGGCCGTCATCCAGTGCTGGGCAGATGTCATGCTCTACTCAACCCTCAACGATGACCAGACGCGCCTGGCCATGATGACGCCGGTCCATGATATTGAAGGCACCCTCACGGCTCTGAAAGAACGTTATGGCGATCACATGCGCGTGGCCGTCATGCCGCTGGGCCCTCTGACGGTACCCTATGTGGATGAAGACAATGCCTGAATGGACGTCAGGAGAGTGACATGAGCGATTCGCTGATTACACGCCAGGGACCCGATACCGCCCTGGCAGGCCCGGAGCTCGAACATCACGTCAGTCACGGACAGGCTCTGGATCAAAAGCTGGAAGCACTGCGCGACATACTGAGAAAGATGGGTGACGTGGTCGTCGCCTTCTCGGGCGGTGTGGACAGCACCTTTCTACTGGCCGTGGCACTGGACACCCTGGGCAAGGACCGGGTACTGGCGGTCACGGCCGATTCCGAATCCTATCCTTTCGAGGAACTCGATGCTGCCCGCTCACTGGCCGAACGGCTGGAAGCACCGCACCGGGTCATCGAAACCTCCGAGATTGCCATCCCCGGCTATGCCGATAACGATGCCCAGCGCTGCTACTACTGCAAGACGGGACTGTTTACTCATCTGGCGCCCATCATGGTCGAGGCAGGCTTTCACAATATCGTGTTCGGCCTGATTGCCGACGATGATGGTGAGCACCGCCCGGGCACCGTGGCAGCCCGTGAGTACGGCGTGCGCGGCCCTCTGCATGAAGCCGGCCTCTACAAGGCCGAGATTCGTGAACTCTCCCAGGCGATGGGGCTGCCCAACTGGAACAAACCGTCGCTGGCCTGTCTTTCCTCGCGCGTGGCCTATGGCGAGCGCATTACGCTTGAAAAGCTCGAGCGCATTGCCGAGGCCGAGCGCCGCATACGCCGACTGGGGGTGACGCAGCTACGGGTGCGCCATCACGGCGAGCTGGCACGCATTGAAGTCACGCCTGAAGAGATGCCGCGTCTGCTCGAACACCATGACTGGCTGGTCGAGACGCTGACCGGGCTGGGCTATGCCTGGGTAACGCTTGATCTGGCAGGCTATCGCAGCGGCAGCATGAACCGGCTATTGCGCAACGACAAGGAAATACCCAATGTCTGAACGCTCTCCCGAGCCCATTTCCGATCTGGGGTTTGCCCGTGTCGATCATGATCGCGAAGCCCGCAACGGCGTCCCGGAAGTAGTCTTTGGTGAAGGCAAGCGTGCCGAGCAGATCAGCGCCATTGTTTCTCGACTGCTGGCACGTCATCGGCGCGCACTGGTCACTCGTGTGGATGAAACGCAGGCCGAGACAGTGCTGCGGGACCACCCCGAAGGCCATTACGACCCCATCAGTCGACTGCTCTGGTGGGGGCAGGCGCCACAACAGCTCCCCGGCAGTGCCGCGGTCATCTGCGCGGGCACTTCAGACCTGCCGGTTGCGGAAGAAGCCGCGCAGACGCTTGAGTGGCTGGGCGTCCATGCCCCGCGGCTCAACGATGTGGGCGTGGCCGGTATCGATCGACTTCTTGCACACCGCGAGGCACTGACCCGCGCCGATGTCCTGATTGTCGTGGCCGGCATGGAAGGCGCGCTGCCCAGCGTCGTGACCGGGCTGGTCAACAGCCCCGTCATCGCGGTACCGACCTCGGTGGGCTATGGCGCCAGTCTTCAGGGTGTGACGGCACTGCTGGGCATGCTGTCGGCGTGCGCTACCGGCATGAGCGTGGTCAATATCGACAACGGCTTTGGCGCCGCCTGGCAGGCGGCCGGCATTCTGCGTCTGGCGGCACGGGGTGTGCACGACACGCCACTTCAGTTTGCCTCATCACGGGAATCATCAGGATCATGACCACGCTGCATATCGACTGCACCTTCGGCATTGCCGGCGACATGCTGCTGGCCGCCCTGATCGATCTGGGTGCCGATCAGGCCTGGATCGAACAGAGCCTGCGCCAGCTTCCCATTGATTCGTTCAGGCTTTCCAGCGAACGCGTGGATCGTTGCGGCATCAGTGCGCGACTGCTCTCGATACAGTTGGACGAGCAGACGTCTCACTCTCATCATCACGGGCATCACCATGGTCATGGTGGCCACGACCACCACACCCACGACCACGACCACGACCACGACCACGACCACGACCACGACCACGACCACGACCACGACCACGACCACGACCACGACCACGACCACGACCATCAGCATGGTGATGCACACCACCATCCGCATCGTCCGGCCGGCGAGATTCTGGAGATGCTGGCGCATGCCACCCTGCCCGAGCGGGTGCTCTCACGTGCCACGGCGCTGTTTACCGCCATTGCCAACGCAGAGGGCAGCATTCATGGCATTGCGCCCGAAGAGGTCCACCTGCATGAAGTCGGCGCGATGGACTCGATCATCGACATCATCGGGGTCTGTCTGGCGCTGGAAAACCTGGGCGTGGATCACATCACGGCCTGCCCAGTACCGGTTGGCCATGGTGTGGTGTCCATGGCGCACGGGCGCTTTCCGATTCCGGCCCCGGCCACGCTCGAGCTTTTGAAGGGCGTACCGCTGTCCGACTTTTACGCGCCGGGCGAGCTGACCACCCCCACGGGTGCCGCCTTTCTCGGCGTACTGGTGTCTCGCTTTGGCACCCTGCCGGCACAGACGCCGACCCGCATCGGCTATGGCGCCGGCAATCGTAATCCACGCCATCCCAACGTGCTGCGGGCTGTCATGTTTGATCCTGACACCCGCACACCTTCAGATCAGGATGAGCACCCGGACGACACCCGAGAGCAGATCACGGTTTTATCATGCCAGCTGGATGACGCCACCGGAGAGCAGCTGGGCCATGCACTGACCCTGCTAATGGAGGCCGGTGCGCTGGATGTCTTTCACACGCCGATCACCATGAAGAAATCAAGGCCCGGGGTCCTGGTGACCGTACTGGCCCGAATGCAGGAGGCTGATCGTCTGGAGAGACTGATGCTGATCCATACGCCCACCTTTGGCGTTCGGCGTCACATCTGCCATCGACGGATTCTCGAACGCCATATCGAGACGTTAACGACGCCACTGGGCGACATTCGGGTCAAGGTTGGCCGACTGGACGATCACGTGCTGAGGAGAACGCCGGAATACGAAGACATTCGACGCCTGGCGATGACTCATGATCTATCACTGAGCCAGGTGCTGGAGCATGTCCAGACCGCCCTGCCTCAGCTCGGCTGAACCTGTAGAGGTCACATTCCGCACGGGGCTCCTCTGAGCTTTCTCCGAGCGGCCTGAACGCCGACAACATGCGATACTGTCGGCGTGCCTCCCTTTTTCTCCAGGGATCATCATCCCCACGCTCACCACAAGAGGTAGAAATGAAAGTCGCCCGACGCCGCCAGGCCATGCTGGATGCCGTACTCTCCGGCCTGACCGATGTAGATACCTTGTGCGCTCACTTTGGCGTGTCGGAAGCGACGGTCAGGCGAGATCTGGGGGCACTGGCCGAGCAGGGGCTGATCGTGCGTACCTACGGGGGTGCTGCCCATGTCGGCCTGCGCGAACCGGAGCTGACGCTGGCCCAGCGTCAGTCCTGTCATGAAGACATCAAGGCACACCTTGCCGCGCTGGCGCTTGAGCAGATCAACGATAACGACACCCTGCTGCTGGATGGCGGTACCACTACCGCAGCCCTGGCCGCCGTACTGCACCAGCGACGCGGCCTGCATGTCATCACCAACAATCTGGCGGCGCTATCAGCACTTGAGCACCTTCCCGAGGGACGAGTGACCATACTGGGGGGCGAGCTGCGCCCCTCCAGCATGACCACCATGGGCCCTGCCGCGCAGGCCATGCTGACACGGCTATCGGTCGATCGTGTCTTCATGAGCGCCGATGGCGTCACCGCCGATCTGGGCCTCTGCGAGGCAAGCCCCGAACAGGCCTGGCTCAAGGAGCTGATGATCCAGCGCAGTGCCCGGTGCTATGTCATCGCCGACCACACCAAGCTGGGTCGCACCAGCCAGCAGCACTGGACGCCACTACCCGCCGGCTGGACACTGATCACCGATGCCAGTAATGAGCAGATGCTGGCGTCCTTTTACCAGCACAATGTTCATGTGCTGTCTCTCCCCTCATCACCCGAGAGTCAGGGCTGATACCTTGCGCACACATGACACCTGCCGATCACGAAAGGCGGGCCTTGATGGTGCATCAGCAAGCCATGCGCTTTCATGCATCAGCCATTATCATGGAAAGACCTGATACGACGCTGCCGACGCCTGACGAAATGTTATCAGCGCTGATTTCCGGCTACGCTGTCGGTAGTTACTACATTCACTGAACGCAGGATGATGATCGCTCATGACCACCCAGCAGCAGATTATTGACGCGCTCGATATCGAACAGCGCTTTGACGCTCGACAGGAAGTGGAGCGACGCATCGACTTCCTGACGGCCTATCTGAAAGAGACCGGCGCCAAAGCGCTGGTACTGGGCATCAGCGGCGGTGTGGACTCCACTACAACGGGCCGTCTGTGTCAGCTTGCCGTCGAGCGAATTCGCGAACAGGGGGGCAGCGCGACGTTCCATGCCATGCGCTTGCCCTACGGCGAGCAGCATGATGAAGACGATGCCCAGGCCGCCATCAACTACATCCGGGCAGACAGGCAGCTGGATGTGAACATCAAGCCCTCGGCGGATGCCATGCTTGAAAGCCTCGAAAAGAGCGGCCTTGAATTTGAAAGCGAGCACCAGCGCGATTTCATTCATGGCAATATCAAGGCGCGTGCGCGCATGATTGCGCAGTATGCCGTGGCCGGCCGTCATGGCGGTCTGGTCGTGGGCACCGATCATGGCGCCGAGGCAGTGATGGGCTTTTTCACCAAGCATGGTGATGGCGCCTGCGATATCACTCCACTGTTTGGCCTCAACAAGCGCCGGGTACGTGCCATGCTCAGCGTGCTGGATGGCCCCGAGTCGCTGGTCAACAAGGTGCCGACCGCTGATCTTGAATCCCTCTCGCCGGGTCGTACCGATGAAGATGCGCTGGGCGTCAGCTATGATCAGATCGATGACTTCCTGGAAGGCAAGGAGATCGATCAGGAAGCAGCGCAGCACATTATCAGCACCTTCGAGCGTACGGCGCACAAGCGTGACCTGCCGCGCTCTCCATAACCTTTCATGAACCCTGAACCCCGGATGCTGCCGGAGGCTTGAGTGCCCGCGACTTGACGCGAGGCGTTCAAGCCTCTGAGATAGCCTCTCACGCAAGGAGGCACACATGCATCAAGAGGATTCCCCCTCGGACAATCACACCCCGCGCGATCGTTATCCACCGGCCAACAGCTGGGCCGATCAGCCGCGCAGCGATGATCCCGAGGAGGACAAGCACGAGCCCAAAAGGGATATTCCGCTCTGGCTGGAGCGGTTTTATCTCGTCTGGGATCTGGTCATCATGGTACTGGTATCGACCAGTCTCCTGCTGATTCTTTTCGACACGCTGTATCTGACAGGCCCCTTTCGTGACCTGCTTTCGGCCATTTCGCCGACGCTTGAGCAATGGGGTGGCTGGCTGCATGCCAATTTTGAAACCATCGACCTCTGGTTCGTGGCGGTCTTCGTGTTCGACGTACTGATGGGCTGGGCGTTTGCCATCTGGGACAGGCGTTACCATCGCTGGTTTTTCTACCCGTTCGTTCACTGGTACGACGTACTTGGCTGCATTCCGGTCGGCGGGCTGCGTCTGCTGCGTGTCCTGCGTGTCATCGGGCTTCTGGTTCGGTTGCAGCGCACGCGTCTGATCGATATTCGCACCTGGGGCATCTACCGTTTCTTCTACAAGTATTACGAGATTGTGCTCGAGGAGGTCTCCGACCGCGTCATTGTCAGAATGCTGACTGACGTGCAGGAAGGTTTTCTCTCCAAGGGCAACATTTCACGCCGCGTAACCGATGAGGTTCTGCTGCCCCGCAAGCAGCAGCTTGTCGATGATGTGGCCCACCGCATTCAGCGCATACTGGGCGAAAGCTATGCCGAGCACCGCGAGGACATCAATGACTGGGTCAGTGGCCTGGTCCATCGTGCCATTACGGAAAACCCGACCGTTCGCAGCCTGCAGCGTTTACCGTTGGGCGCCCAGATGGTGGAGGCCATGGATGAAGCGATGGCGGATGTGGCCAGCCGACTAATTCGCGAAGCCGTGATCGGCATTCGTTCCCCGGATTTCCGGTCACTGATCGAAGAGCTGGCCAATCGAACCATTGATCGCAGTGTCCCCGTCAGCGCCAGCGACTATCAGGCGCTCGAACAGGTGCTGGTCGAGGTGCTGGATGTCCTCAAGAGTGAAGTGAAGGTGCAGCGGTGGAAGGAGCGCTATCACTAGTGCCGACAACGGCCGCGATGTGACGCCGGTCTGGCGCCACATCGCGGCTGAACACATCGGGGTGCGCCATTGTCGTATCCGACGCCATCGCTGGAAGACCATCAACGATCGGGGTGAGAGGCCATCCTTTTCAGGGTGCCATCACGCCGAACAAGACCATGCCATACCACGGCCAGCAGCACGTGACCGCCGATCAGTATGCCCAGCGTCCAGGCCATCCAGACATGCCACTGTGCGGTCAGCCCGGCCAGCCCCTCCATTTCGCGCCCGCCGCTCATGAGCTGCGCGCCAAATACCAGCAGTGGCTTGCCGGACGCCCAGTTCATGGTCAGTCCCAGCAGCGGGACCAGAATCATCAGCAGATACAAAAGAAGCTGGCCAAAGGCGACCAGCATTTCTGCCCCCCGGTCATGCGGCGGGCGATTGGAAAGATTATAAAGTCCCCATGTTGAGCGCAGCACCACAAGAAGCATCAGCATAAACCCGATACTTTTGTGCGTTCCCACCATAAAGGAGACCCAGGGCGCGCGACCGACCAGGCCGGCTGCGATCATGCCGGCAAATTGCCATAGCAAAAGCGCCGCCATCAGCCAGTGAAAAAGACGGCTGATACGCCCATAATATTCACGAGTATCTCGCCAGGCGATGGAAGGCACAAAAGGCTCCTTGAATACCGGGCCGCGCGACACGCGCGACGGACAGGCCTACATTAGTTCAGCCGGCTTGTCTGGTGCTGAAAAAGCTGGCCTTTCCCCATATAAGGTATATGTGTATTACCATGGCGCCTGCCTGCCATCTATTGAGAGCATGATGCCCCAGTTTCCTGCGGTCCTTTCGCACCGTACCTTCGCGCGTTTTTTCGCCCCCATGGTGATGTGTGTGCTGCTGAGCGCCTGTGGGGCGCCGACCATGAAGCCGGTCGAACTGGCCCTTCGCGAGCATGCCCCGCTGGCCGGGCTGACTCACGATCAGGACATCCCCGGACGCTGGCCGGATGCCAGGTGGTGGCAGGGTTTCAACGACCCACAGCTCAATGCGCTGATCGAGCGCGCCATGGCCAGCGCGCCGTCACTGGACAGCGCGCGCGCACGCTTCGAGATCGCCTCACGTCAGCTGAAGGGCCGTCAGGCCGATACCCGCGCACAGCTCGAAGGCAGCGCCCGGGCCAATCAGAGTTACAGCCATACCGATCTTGAATATCCGGCCCTCGGGCTACCGGGCTTTGGCGCCGGCAGTACCGGCAACAGCCAGCGCAGCAATGTGGGTCTGGCCACCCTGTCATTTGACTGGGGCCTTGACTGGTGGGGCAAGAAACGGGCCGCCATCGAGGCCGCGCTTGATCAGCGTCACGCTGCGCGGCTGGAACAGGCGGCCGCCGCCAACGCTCTGCAGGCCGGCATTACCCGCGCCTACATGGACTGGCAGCTGCGACAGGCCCAGCTGTCGCAGCTGGACATGCTTCTGGACGCCGCTCGCGAGAGCGTGCGCATTACCACCCTGCGCGTCGATCGAGACATTGAAAATCCCGCACGACTGGATCAGGGCCGTGAGCAGGTCGCCAACCTTGAACAGCAGCGCGCTCGGATCGACGGGGCAGCCCATCAGGACCTGGTACAGCTGGCCGCCCTGATGGGCGTGTCCCTGGATCAGCTTGATGACCTGACACCGAAACCGCTGCCACCGCTGGACACAACGCTGCCAGATGAAGCCGGGCTGGAACTGATTGCCCGGCGGCCGGACATCATGGCCAGTCGCTGGCAGGTCGAGGCCCGCATGCGCGGCATCGATCAGGCGCGCGCCGATTACTACCCCAACGTCAGCCTGTCGGCACTGGCCGGATTTTTACGCCTTCACCCGTTGGGCACCGGGCGCAACGAGGATGTATCGCTGGCCTCATTCGGCCCGGCCGTCACGCTGCCCATCTTTGAAGGCGGCAGGCTTGATGCCCGCTATAACGCCAGCCGCGCCCAGCTGGAAAGCGCCATTGCCGACTACAACCAGCGTGTCGTGGATGCCGCCCAGGACGTGGCCCGCCAGAGCGTGGCGATGACACGCCTTGAGAATCAGCTCGAGGCGCAGTCACAGGCACTCAAGAGCTATCAGCATCGACTTGAACTGGCTCGGGAGCGCGACGCCCGCGGTGTCGAGGACCCACGCGCGCTGATCGAGGCGCAGCAGGGGTTGATCCGCGAACGGATGAATCGCCTGGCACTGGACGGCGAACTGCTGGACACCCGAATACAGCTGATTCATGCCCTGGGCGGGGGCTACCATGGACGCGTTCCCGAACGCGATACGCGCTATCTGACCACGGACACTGTCACTGATGAGCCATAACAACGACGCCGCCACCGATCAGGACGCCTTACATCAGTCCGATGGTCACGACAAGGCGCCGGTCTCACGTAAAAAGCGCAACATCATCCTGCTGGTCATCGCACTGGTGTTCATCCTGGCCGGCATCGGCTGGTATCTGCTGGAGACCCTGGTACTCAGCACCCGGGTCATTACCGATGATGCCTATGTCCAGGGCGATCAGGTCAGCATCTCCTCGCAAATCAACGCCACGGTGACGGCCATCAACGTCGAGGATACCGAGCCGGTCGAGCGTGGCCAGGTACTGGTCACCCTGGATGACAGTGATACCCGTAACGCCCTGGACCAGGCCGCCGCGCAGCTGGCGCAGGCCGTGCGCCAGTATCGTCAACAGCTGGCGCAGGCCGTGCAGTTTGATGCCGCCGTGGTGACCGCTCGGGCACAATTTGAACGCGCCCGCGACGAGTATCAGCGCCGCAAGCCACTGCTGGCCCAGCGCGCCGCCTCAAAAGAGGAAGTGGACAGCGCCCGGCGCCAGTATGACGCCGCCCGGGCACAGCTCGAGCAGGCACAGGCACAGGCACGCGCGGCCCATGCCCTGATTGATGGCACCGATCTCTGGCACGACCCCGGCGTCATGCAGGCGCGCGCCGCCTATCGCAACGCCTGGATTGCCCAGCAGAGAACACAGGTGATCGCACCGGTCGCCGGTCGTGTTGCCAGCCGACAGGTACAGCTGGGTCAGAGCGTGCAGGCCGGCCAGCCCCTTTTGACGGTTGTCCCCCTTCAGGACCTGTGGGTAGAAGCCAACTTCAAGGAAACGCAGCTGGGACGAGTACGCATCGGGCAAGCCGCGACCGTGACCACCGATTTCTACGGTGATGATGTGGTCTATCACGGCCACGTAGCCGGACTGTCCGCCGGTACCGGATCAGCGTTTTCCCTGCTGCCGGCCCAGAACGCCACCGGCAACTGGATCAAGGTGGTCCAGCGTGTGCCGGTACGTATTGCCCTTGAGGGGGACACGCTTGACACTCACCCGCTGCGAGTGGGGCTCTCCACCTATACGCGGATCGAACTGGACAGTGACGCCGACGGCCCTCGTCTGAAAGAGGCTCCCGAAGTCCGAGTCTCCCGCCACACCACGGTATTTGATGCGCGACAACGTCAGGCCGATGACGCTGCCATGTCTATCATCCGCGACAACGCCGGCAACCTGCTCAAGGATGCCGACGACGGCGCTGCCCCATGAGCGAGGCGACTGTCGTCTCCGGCGAACAGGAGGCCATCGCGCCCCTGCGCGGTATCAAGCTGGTCCTGCTGACCCTGGCGATGGGGCTTGCCACCTTCATGGAGGTGCTCGACATCTCCATCGTCAACGTGTCGGTGCATACCATTGCCGGCGATATGGGGGTCAGTACCAGTGAAGGCACCTGGGCGATCAGTGCCTATGCCCTTTCCAGTGCCATCGCCCAGCCCCTGACCGGCTGGCTGGCACGCCGCTTTGGCGAAGTGCGACTGTTTTGCACCTCCATTTCACTGTTCGTGCTGTTCTCGGCCCTATGTGGTTTTGCCAACAGCATGATCATGCTGGTGGTCTTTCGCCTCTTGCAGGGCGCGGTATCCGGCCCGCTGGTGCCGCTGACCCAGACGCTGCTGTTGAAGAACTATCCGGCCGAGAAGCGCAGCATGGCCATCGGGCTCTGGGCCATGACGGTGGTGGTGGCCCCCATCTGCGGCCCGATTCTGGGTGGCTGGCTGACCGATAACTACTCGTGGCCGTGGATTTTCTACATCAATATCCCGGTCGGCATCCTGTCGCTGGTACTGAGTCTTTGGCTGCTGCGCGGACGCGAATCGAAAACCACGCGCGTGCCGGTGGATGTCATCGGACTGGGACTGTTGATCGTCGGTGTGGGCGCGCTGCAGTTCATGCTCGATAACGGCAACGATCATGACTGGTTTGCCTCCCCCATGATCCTGACGCTGGGCATCGTGGCGCTGGTCGGCATCACCTTTCTGGTAGCCTGGGTACTGATGCATCGCCGTCCGGTGGTCAATCTGCGCCTGTTCGGTCAGCGCAATTTCGCCATCGGCACGCTGTGTCTGTCACTGGGCATGTTTGCCTTTTTCGGCAATACGGTGATTACCCCCAACTGGGTGCAGCAGGTAATGGGCTACAACGCGACCTGGGCGGGACTCGCCGTCGCGCCCATCGGTATTCTGGCACTGTTTGCCTCACCGCTGGTCGGACGCTTTCAGAGCCATTTTGACCTGCGTTTTCTGGTCACCTTCGGCTTTGCCATCTTCGCCTTCTGCTCGTTCTGGGCGGCAGGCTTCAACGACCAGATTGCCTATGAAGAGCTGGCCATGCCCCGCTTCATGATGGGCGCAGGCGTGGCGTTCTTTTTCGTGCCCATCAACCAGATCATCTTTGCCGGACTCAGGGATGATCAGATCGCGGATGCGTCCGGGCTTTCCAACTTCTGCAGAACGCTGGCCACCAGTATCTCCACGGCGGTGTCGGTCACCCTCTATGATCATCGCAGCATCTATCACCATGCGCGCCTGACAGAATCGGTGGTGCCCGGCAGTCCCGCCACCGAGCACTATCTGGATCAACTGGGCACGCTGGGGCTACAGGATCAGCGCGCTTATGCCATGATCAACGAGGTCGTCAATGCCCAGGCGGCGACCATGGCCTTCAATGACGTCATCTGGCTGTTTGCCATCATCTTTGTCGTGGCCATCGGCCTGATCTGGCTGGCCCGCCCGCCCTTTCCTGCCGGCGGTCCAATGCACTGAGACAATCGCTGTCGTCTTCAATTTCTATTCAGCACCGATTAAGTTCATGTACCAGGCTATAGTTGGCAACGAACACTTGGTGCTGACGCCATCCAACACGCCCCTTGCCAGTCAACATTTCCTTGCGCTCTGTTCTTCCGGGTTTCAGGGGCCGTCAGTGCCGTCTGTCATCTTTCAACCGTATTGGCACGGAGGCCATCATGGTGAAAAAGCATACCGCGCACGAAAGCAACGCCCAGGTTTATGGCACCCAGGACGACGGCACCTCCCCCGGTGGCGGCTGGCTGGCCCTCAAAGCCGTTCAGGAGCACATGTTTCGCCAGCAGGTTCCCTTTATGGGCAACCGCCTGATGCTGTCGATGAACAAGCATACCGGCTTCAAGTGCCCCAGCTGCGCCTGGCCGGACCCGGTCAAGCCGGCGATGGCCGAGTTCTGTGAAAACGGTGCCAAGGCCGTGGCCTGGGAGACCACTCGCAAACGCGCACGTCCGGAATTTTTTGAACGCCACACCGTGACCGAGCTCTCGAAATGGAGCGATCATGAGCTGGAAAGCGAGGGACGTCTGACCCATCCCATGCGCTACAACGCCGGCACGGACAAGTATGAGGCGCTCAGCTGGGAAGACGCCTTCCGCGAGATCGGCGAAGAGCTTAAAAGCTACGAGGACCGCTGGCGTGTCCAGCTCTATACCTCGGGCCATGCCCCCAACGAGTCGGCCTTCATGTTTCAGCTGTTCGGCCGAATGTATGGCATCAACAACTTCCCTGACTGCTCCAACATGTGTCACGAGACCACCACGGTCTCGCTGCCCGAGAGTCTTGGTGTAGGCAAGGCAACCACCACGCTGGATGACTTTGATCACGCCGACGCCGTGTTTATCTTTGGCCAGAACACCGGCACCAACAGCCCGCGCATGATGGGCAACCTGCATGAGCTGGTTGGTCGTGGCGGTTCTGTCGTGACCTTCAACCCGCTGCGTGAAAAGGCACTGGTACGCTTTGCCGACCCGCAGAGCCCAAAGGACATGCTGAGCCCTTCCGGCACGACCATCAGTTCGCAGTATCATCAGGTGCGCATCGGCGGTGATATCGCCGCCATTCAGGGCATGTGCAAGGTCCTGATCGAAGCCGACGACCGAGCGCAGGCCAACGGCGAAAAACGCGTGCTCGATCATGAGTTCATCGAAGCTCACACTCACGGTCTGGAAGCCTTTGCCGAGCATTGCCGTGCACTGGATTGGGACCGCATCGAGCGCCATTCGGGGCTCAGGCGCGAGGCGATCGAGCAGGCCGCCGAGGTCTACATGACCTCCGAGCGCGTCATCTGCTGCTGGGGCATGGGCATCACCCAGCAGACCCATGGCGGCGATGGGGTGCAGCAGATCGTCAACCTGCTGCTGCTGCGCGGTAACATCGGTCGTCGCGGTACAGGGGCCTGCCCGGTTCGCGGACATTCCAATGTGCAGGGCGATCGCACCATGGGTATCTATCAAAAGCCCGGCGAAGCGTTTTTGAGCCAGCTCGACAAGGTGTTCGAGATTCAATCCCCACGCAAGCATGGCGATGATGTCGCCCAGTGCTGTGAGTCGATTCTGGCCGGGGGGGTAGACGCCTTCATCGGACTGGGCGGCAACTTCTTCCGGGCCATTCCTGACATCGAGCGCGTGGCCGAGAAAACGCTCAACACGTTGAAGATGACCGTGCAGATCTCGACCAAGCTCAACCGCAGCCATCTGATTCACGGCAAAAAGGCCTTCATCCTGCCGTGTCTGGCGCGCACCGAGAAGGATATTCAGGCCGGCGTCCTGCAGACCGTGACGCTTGAAGATGGCATGAGCAACGTCAATGGCTCGACCGGCCAGATCGAGCCGGCATCGCCTCATCTCAAATCCGAGATTGCCATCATTGCCGGCATCGCGCGCGCGACGCTGCCGCCGCACCACAAGGTCGACTGGGAATGGCTCAGCGAAGATTATGCCCGCATCCGCGATCGCATTGAGGCGGTCTTCCCGGATATGTTCAAGGACTACAACGCACGCGTGGGCGAGCCCGGCGGCTTTCATCTCTACAACGCCGCCCGTGAGCGTGTGTGGGAGACCGATACCGGCCGTGCCAACTTCCTGTTCCCGGGAGACACCCTGGATACCGGCATGACCGGGCCCGAGGCCGATCATTTCCAGTTGATCACCACCCGCGGGCACGATCAGTTCAACACCACGGTGTACTCGCTTGATGACCGCTATCGCGATGTCTATGGCACGCGCATGGTGGTGATGATGAATCCGGCCGACATCGAACGGCTTGGTCTTGAAGAAGGCAACCTGATCGAGTTTCGCGCCGTGGCGGAAGATGGCATCGAGCGCCACGCCTCCGGCTTTCGTGTCATGCCCTACGACGTGCCCGAAGGCTGCGCGGCGGCCTACTACCCGGAAACCAACGGCCTGATTCCGATCGCCAATCGCGATGAACGCAGTCACACCATTGCGGCCAAGTCGGTGCCGGTTACCATTCATCTGATGGATACCGAGCAGGTACAAAAGCAGACCGGCATGCTCGCCACCGCCTGATCACGACCGCACTGATACGCTCCTTCCAGGGCCCTGCCATGACGATGGCAGGGCCCTGTGTCGTGACATGATCAAAGGCTTAAGGATGGTGCCGAACGCTTGTGCCACAATGTCTGAAACCTTTCATGTACCCAAGGATCACGGAGACGAGCCCATGATCACCGTCTACGGCGACTACCGTTCAGGCAACTGCTACAAGGTTCGACTGACGCTGGCACTGCTGGAGATCGGCCACCGCTGGTTCAACGTCGATTTTCTCACCGGCGAGACCCGTAGCGACGACTTTGCCGTTCGCAATCCGGCGCGCCGCATCCCGATGCTGGAGCGCCATGACGGTCGCACGCTGGTGGAATCCAACGCCATCCTGTATTACCTGGGACACAACAGTGCACTGGTCCCCGAGGATGATTTCGACCGGGCCCGCATGCTGCAGTGGATGTTTTTCGAACAGCACCGTCATGAGCCCTCGCTCTCCGTGGCCCGCCTGATTCACTGGTATCAGGGCGACCCGAGCGAGCGTCTTGAAGAGTTGGTAGCACGTCAGGAAAGTGCTCGTCAGGCACTGGACATCATGGAACAAACGCTGAGCACCCAGCCCTTTCTGGCCGGAGAGACGCTGACGCTGGCCGACATTGCCCTGTTTGCCCATACCCATATCGCCGATCAGGCCGGCCTTTTGCTGCTGGACTGGCCGCATGTCGTGAACTGGTGTGGACGTATCGAGGAAATCCCCGGGTTTGTATCGATGCAGGACATTCCCGACGATACGGTGCCAGCAGCCTCCATCACCTGATGGATAGTGTCATGGCGTGTGATATTTCAACGCCTTGTTGAAGATTTCGACGGCCGGACCCTCAAGCCGTAGCAACGCCTGACGATAACCATGAAAACCCATGGGAGAACGCTAATGGATGTCGTCGACATTACCGTTCTTCATGGTTACGGCGCAGGCGTCATTTCAACGATACCCAAGACACCATGAGCGACACTTCAAACGACACCAGCGGTATTTTGTTCGCCCGCCAGCCCATCTATGATCGTCAGCTAAACCTGGCCGGTTACGAACTGCTGTTTCGTCCCTACGGCGGCGGCCCCATCGTCGCAGCCGACTTTGATGGCAATCGTGCCACCAGTCAGGTGTTGATCAATGCCTTTACGGCGGCCGACATCAATGAAGTGTGCAACCAGCAGCCCGCTTATGTGAACTTCACATCCGACAGTCTGATTCAGGACATCCCCTTTGATTCGCGGGTTCTGGTCATCGAGATTCTCGAGGATGTGACCGACACGACCGATGTCATCGACGCGCTGACACGACTGCGTGAGGAAGGTCATGTCATGGCGCTTGATGACTACGCTCTCAGCGATGCCAGCCACCCTCTCCTGCCGTTCGTGGATATCGTCAAGCTCGACTACCCCGCCTATACCAGCGACACCCTCGTCAGCACCATCATGGCCCTGAAGGCTCGCTATCCAGGACTTCGACTGCTGGCCGAAAAGATCGAAACACAGGAAGACTATCGCATTGCCATGGAGGCCGGATGCCATCTGTTTCAGGGATATTTTCTGGCGCGCCCTGAACCCGTCCGTGGTCGGGTCATGCCGATCAATCGACTCAATACCCTGAAACTGCTGGCCGAGCTCAACGCACCCGACATATCAATGCGCAATATGGCTGAAACCGTTCAGCGCGACCCGTTTCTCAGTGTTCGCCTGCTGCGCATGGCCAACTCTGCCTTTGCCCAGCAAAGTCGACCGGTGACCTCGCTTCATGGGGCGGTCATGGCACTGGGGCTTTCACGCATTCGAAGTCTGGCAAGCCTTCTGGTGCTGTCGCGCTTTGAAGACAAACCCCATGCCCTGCAGAATCTGGCCATGATGCTGGGTCATTTCTGTCATCAGCTGACGCAGCATCTGCCCGGCCAGGCCAGCGAGATGGGCTTTACCGTCGGTCTTTTCTCCTGTCTGGACAGCTTCATGGATCAGCCGATGGAAGAGATTCTGGCGCAGATTCCTGTCCACCCGGATATCGAAGCCGCCCTGATGCACCGCGCCGGCGCACTGGGACTGATTCTGCAGACGGCCACCGATTATCAAAAGGCTTATTGGGACAGAATTGACTGGCCCGGTCTGGCATCACTGGGGCTATCGCCCGAGCAGGTGGCCAGCGCCTATCAGCAGGCTCTAGCGCGCGCCAATCGGGAGCAATAACGCAGTCGCTTCCGAAAGCGCGTATCCCCCCTGCAAGACCACTCGCCACCGGATCTGCCGCAACTGGATGCGTTCCCTGCCGACGGAATCGATCGCCGGCGGCTTCAGGTCGTCGAGCGCCCTGCTTCTGCCTTTGAAGCGGCCTGCTCACGAACGGTGTGATCCGGCAGCAGCAGATTCAAAACCATGGCGACCAACCCACCGGCACTGATTGATGAGCTCAACAGCACCTTCACCATTGCCGGAAGCTGCTCGAATATTGCCGGCTGGCTTGCCACGCCCAGTCCTACGCCGAAGGACACCGCCATGATGGTCAGACTGCGTCGATCCAGCGTTACCCGTGCCAGAATGCGGATGCCGGCAGCCGCCACACTGCCGAACATGACCAGCAAGGCGCCCCCCAGCACCGGTGGGGGAATCTGCGACAGCACCGCGCCCAGTACGGGAAAAAGTCCCAGAACCACCAGAATCGCCCCCACATACTGCCCCACATGACGACTGGCCACGCCGCTGAGCTGGATCACGCCATTGTTCTGGGAAAAGGTCGTGTTGGGAAAGGTATTGAATACTGCCGCCAGCATCGAATTGACGCCATCGCCCAGCACACCGCCACTGATGCGCTCAATATAGCGCGGTCCTTCAATGGGCTGGCGCGAGATCAGACAGTTCGCCGTCAGATCCCCTACCGACTCGATTGCGGTGATCAGATAGATCATGGCAATCGGCAAAAACACCGACCACTCAAAATCGAAGCCGTAACGAAACGGAATGGGCAGACTGATCAGGGGCTGCGCTTCAAGTGTCGTAAAGCGGGTCAGACCGGTCAGCCAGGCCACGGCCGTGCCGATGATCAGCGCGATGGCGATGGCTGAAAGCCTCAACCAGGGATTGCGCGCCTGCCCCAGAATCACGATGATCAAAAGGGTCAACGCACCCACCCCCAGATAGCCCGGGTCGCCGAAATTGTCGGCGCCCTCACCCCCGCCAAGGCTCGTCATCCCGACCGGAATCAGGCTCATGCCGATGATGGTAATCACGACACCGGTCACCAGTGGCGTAAAGATTCGACGCAACTGATGAAGAAACCGGCTTAGCACGATCTCTACGAACGCGCCGAAAAAGCACAGACCAAAGATCATGGCGAGCATGTCATCCGGGCTGCCACCACGCGACTTCACCAATAGCCCTGCCGCCGTGATTGCGCCCAGAAAGGAAAAGCTCGTGCCCTGTAGACAGATCATGCCGGCTCCGATTCCCCACGGTCGTCGAGCCTGCAGGAACGTGCCCACCCCCGAGACCATCAGCCCCATGCTGAGCAGATAGGGCAGCTGCCGATCAAGTCCAAGAATCCCGGCAATGACCAGCGTCGGGGTCACAATGGCAATAAAACAGGCCAGTACGTGCTGAACGGCGGCCAAAAGTGCCGGCCCCGGCGCGGGCCGGTCTTCGAGGGCGTGGATCAGCTCCTCCGATGAGGACGTCTGCATTGTGGATCGAGGCATGGCCGGAGCACTCCTGAAGGCAATGAGCCAGACCCCATGCAAGAGTTCGGCCAAACGTCCCAAAAGCTGACCAATTGGTCAATCCACAGGGCCGGCTGCCAATACCGTCCTCATGACAGCACGCCTTGCATATCCCGTTGATGCGCCAACAGGGGGCATACATGCACCAGAATCATGCATTTTTTGATGCCAATGGCCCGCCTGTCGTGCGGCCTGCCAGGATCGTTTCCAAAGCGCTCGACCCACGTTAGTCTAAAAAGTCACGGGAGCAGGTTGCCCCGATGACCTTCCAACAATAACAGCGGGTAATGCCATGAACATCGTCATTATCGGGGCCGGCATGGGCGGTCTGACCGCAGCGCTCGCCCTGCAGCAACAGGGCCACCGTGTCAGCGTGCATGACCGGGTGCGGGAACTGCGTCCGGCCGGCGCGGCCCTGTCGATCTGGTCCAACGGTGCCAGAATCCTCCATCAGCTGGGCCTTGGGCCCAGCATCGAGCAGGCCAGCGGCAACATGCAGGCGATGCGCTATTTCAGTCATGATGGCGCACTGCTGACCGGATTCAGCCTGACCCCGCTCTATGACGCCGTTGGCCAGCCGGCCTGTCCGATTGCCCGCAGTGAACTTCAGCGCCTGCTGCTGGCAGCCGTAGGGCATGAGCACGTCCATCTCGGCGAGCACTGTCTCGATTTTCAGACCGACGCACAGGGCGTGACGGTGCATTTCGACAACGCTCAAACGCGCCGCGCCGACCTGCTGATCGTCGCCGATGGCACTCATTCGAAGCTTCGCAATCGCGTAGCGGGCAAAACCATCCAGCGACGCTACTGCGGCTACGTGAACTGGAACGTTCGTGTCCCGGCGCAGACCGACCTCGCGCTTCTGGATCACTGGGATCAGTACATCGGCCATCATCAGCGCGTCTCGCTGATGCCGATGGGCAGCGGCGGCAACGACGATCACCAGCCCGAGTTTTACTGCTTTTTTGACGTGCCGCTGCCTCTTGATGCTCTGGATGCCGATGGGGATTACAAGGCCGAACTGCGGCGCCATTTCTCCGGCTGGGCACCGGAAGTGACGCGCCTGATCGAGCGATTCGACCCGGCCCTGATGGCACGGATACCGATTCACGATATCGACCCGCTCGACTCTCTGGTGAGCGACCGGGTTGCCCTGCTGGGCGACGCCGCCCACGCCATGGCGCCGGATCTGGGTCAGGGCGGCTGTCAGGCCATGGAAGATGCCTGGGTATTGGCGCAGGCCCTGAGCGAACACAGCAGTCTTCACAGGGCCCTTGAAGCCTATGACCGTGCGCGCGTGGATCGCGTCGGCGATATCATCCTGCGCGCGCGCAAGCGGGCCGACATGACGCACGGCCATGACCCCGCCGTCACCGATCAGTGGTACCAGGAGCTGACCCGCGAGGATGGACGCCACATCATGGCAGGCATGCAAAAAACCATCGAAGGCGGCCCGCTGACCTGACTCAGGCGTCGCTGTCAGGCGCTTGCCGGCCGGTCAGGCCGCAGCCGGCAAGCACCATGTGGCAGAGGAAGTCACCGATGCGTCGCTCGTCATCATCCGTCAGGGCCTCGCGACCGGTCAGGGCCAGTACCTGCGCCTCATAGTCGGCGTAGTGCTGGGTGGTCGACCAGATCAAAAAGATCAGCGCATGCGGATCAACGCGAGCATCAATCTGCCCGCGCTCGATCCAGCCTGAAAGAACGGCCGCACGCGCATCGATCCATGACCGCAGCGGACCGCGCAGATAATCCTGCAGCATCGGCGCGCCCTGCAGCACCTCACCGGCAAACAGGCGCGAGGCCTGAGGATACTGTCGCACCAGCGCCAGCTTGGCCCGTATGAAGGCACTCAGCACCTGTGCGGGCTCATCATTGACGTCAATCTCCTCGAGCAGGTCGTTCCATCGCGCCATGGTGCGCTCCAGCAGCGCCACGTAAAGCCCACGCTTGCTCTTGAAGTAATACAACAGGTTGGCACGGGCCAGACCGGCTGTTTGTGCGATGGCGCTCAGACTGCCACCGCGATAGCCATGGACTGCAAAAACCGCTTCGGCCGCATCCAGAATGCGCGCCTGATTACGGGCCCGGACGGCCCCTGTTCCGGAAACGTTTGAAGCACTGCCTGTCTGGCGTTTACTGGCCATCATCGTCCCTTTGACGTCTCTCGAAAATCCTGTCGCCTGGCGGCATTAACGCGATAGTGCCTCACGTCTCGCCAAGGGTCGAATCGACAAACGCGATGTTTTCCTGAACAGTTGGTCAGGAAATTGCATGGTAACGATCAGCGGATACCATGGAGGCCCCTACAATGCTTAGCCTGACCCTCAACGGACAGCGTCACTGTCTGAACGATCTGCCGGCGGCCACAACGGCGCTGTCGCTGCTGCGCGGTCATCTCGGTGCCTGCGGCACCAAGGAAGGCTGCGCTTCCGGCGACTGTGGCGCCTGTACCATTGCGATAGGCACTCGAAACGACCGGGGCGAGCTGCACTATCACAGTGCCAACGCCTGTATCCTGCCCGCCCATCAGCTGCACGGATGCCATGTCCTGACGGTGGAAGGGCTGGCCCGCAAGGAAAGTCTTCATCCGGTACAGCAGGCCATGATCGAGCACCACGGCAGCCAGTGTGGCTTTTGCACATCCGGCATCGTCATGTCGCTGTTTTGCCTGGACAATGAACGTCGCCGCCTGGGCATGAATGGCCCGCCGGACGATGACACCATTGATGCCGCACTTGGTGGCAATCTTTGTCGCTGCACCGGTTATCGAGCCATCCGGGATGCAGCTCGTGCCATGCACACCCTGCCCCGCCCTACCATGGATGAACCGGACGATCTGCCGCCCGCGTCCGGTGCGATCACCAACGGTTTCCATCATCCCGAAAGTCGACACGCGCTGATCGAGATATTGACGCAGCACCCCCGGGCCCGCCTGATTGCCGGGGGTACCGATCTGATGCTCGAACACACCCTGGCGCTCAAGCCGCTGCCGGAGCTGATTGATCTATCAGGCGTTGCCGAACTGGCTCATATTGATGAGCAGGCCGACGGCTGGTGGATTGGCGCCGGCGTCACCTATCACCGATTGGCACCGCTGCTGGCCGATCATTACCCGGCCTTTCATGCCCTGCTTGAGCGGCTTGGCTCGCTGCAGATTCGTCATCGCGCCACTCTGGCCGGCAATATTGCCAACGCCTCGCCCATCGGCGACACCCCACCGATTCTGATGGCACTTGGTGCCCGACTGCGTCTTGACGGCGCTCAAGGCATGCGCGAGCTGCCCATCGATGACTTCTTTACCGGCTATCGGTCTACCGCGCTGAACGAGGGAGAGTATCTCGATGCCGTCTACCTGCCACGCCTGCAGGACCGCGAGCAGCTACTGGCCTGGAAGATCAGCAAGCGCCGGGATGATGACATCTCTGCCGTGATGCTGGCCCTGCGGATTTCGATGGGCGAAGAGGGGCAGCTCAATGATGTCAGGGTGGCGTGTGGAGGCATGGCAGCCACCCCAAAGCGGGCGCGCCATGTCGAGGCAGCGCTTGAAGGACAGGTCCTGAATGATGAAACCCTGGACAATGCCTGCAGGGCACTGGCCGAGGATTTCTCACCAATCGACGATGTCCGCGCCAGTCGCGACTATCGACTCGCAGCGGTGGCCGGCCTGCTGGCCCGCGCTCGGCATCGGCTCACATCTCGACACGATGCCATCCCCATGACGCTGGAGGAGATCTGACCATGCGCAAGCTGATTCAGCACGGCAGCTCATCTACGGTGCCGGCCAGTGGGAAGGTGCCGGGACACGATAGTGCCATCGGCCATGTCACCGGCCGGGCCGCCTATATTGACGACCTGCCGGGTCCGGCGGGCATGCGCCATCTGGCGGTAGGGCTTTCACCGCATGCCAGTGCCCGGATCCTGCACATGGACCTGAGCGAGGTCCGGTGCCAGCCCGGGGTGATCGATGTCATCACCGCCGCTGATATTCCGGGCCATAACGAGGTCGGCGCGGTCTATCCGGGCGACCCTTTGCTGGCCGAAGACGAGGTGCGCTACGCCGGTCAGATGGTCTTTGCCGTCGTGGCCGACACACTCTTTAACGCGCGCTGCGCCGTGACCCATGCCCGTATCGACTACGAGCTGCAAACACCGGCGCTGGACCCGGTCGCCTCGATCGAGGCCGGTCTGACCGTACTGCCCCAGCATATGCACGAGCGCCCGCTGCCGGCGCCGGCACTCGATCGCGGGGCGGCCATGAGCGAGGACACCCAGACCAGCGGCCATGTGGACCAAGCGCTGCAGGCGGCGCCCCATGTGCTCGAAGGTGAACAGTGCATCGGCGGTCAGGAACATTTTTATCTTGAAGGCCAGATCGCCCAGGCCGAGAGACTTGATGACGACGGCCTGCGAGTGCTGACCTCCAGCCAGCACCCCAGCGAAGTCCAGAAGCTGGTCGCCGAAGTGCTCGGCATCCCGCTTCACGGCATTGTCGCCGAGGTTCGTCGCATGGGCGGTGGATTTGGCGGCAAGGAGAGCCAGGCCGCCGCCCTGGGCGCGATGGCAGCGCTGGCGGCCCATCGCAACGGCTGTGCCATTCGCTTTCGCCTGCCTCGCGCCGATGACATGCAGGCCACCGGCAAGCGCCACCCGTTTCACAACCGCTACCGGGTGGGCTTTGACGACAGCGGCCGCCTGATGGGGGCCGACATCACCCTGATTGGCAACTGCGGCCATTCGCCGGACCTTTCCGAGGGGGTGGTGGATCGCGCCATGTTTCATGCCGACAACGCCTATTATCTGGGCCATGCCCGCGTCACCGGCCATCGGGCCATGACCCATACCGCGTCCAATACCGCCTTTCGCGGCTTCGGCGGCCCCCAGGGCATGATGCCGATCGAAGGCGCCATGGATGATATCGCCCGAACCCTGGGGCTTGATCCGCTGGACGTGCGAAAGCGCAACCTCTATGACGCCGAGCGCTGCGAGACCCACTACGGCCAGCAGATCGACCAGCCACTGATTGGCGAGTTGATCGAAACGCTCGAAGCCTCCAGCGACTACCGCGCGCGGCGACGCGAGATCACCGCCTTCAATGCAAAAAGCCCCGTCATCCGCAAGGGGCTGGCCCTGACACCGGTCAAGTTTGGCATCTCCTTTACCGCCAGACACCTCAACCAGGCCGGCGCGCTGCTGATGATCTATACCGACGGCAGCGTGTTGGTCAATCATGGCGGCACCGAGATGGGCCAGGGACTACACACCAAGGTCTGTCAGGTCGTGGCCCGGGAACTGGGCATCGCCTATCACCGAGTGCGCATCAGTGCGACACGCACCGACAAGGTACCCAACACTTCCCCTACGGCGGCCTCCTCGGGCGCTGATCTCAACGCCATGGCGGCTCGCAATGCCGCCATTACCCTGCGCGAACGTCTTATGGATTTCGCCGCACAGTGGCAGACGCTGCCCCGCGAACGGTTGACCCTTGAAGAGGACGGGCTGACAGCGGGTGAGGCGCGCATCGAATGGTCCGAGCTGATCCAGCAGGCTTATCTGGCTCGCGTCCCGCTCTCGGCGATCGGGTTCTACGCCACCCCGGAGATTCACTACGACCGCCAAACCGGCCGCGGCCGGCCCTTTTATTACTATGCCTGGGGCGCGGCGGTCAGCGAGGTCCACGTGGACACCCTTACCGGCGAATATCGCGTGGCTCGGGTCGATATCCTTCATGACGTGGGGGAGTCGCTCAATCCGGCCATCGATCGCGGCCAGATCGAGGGCGGCTTCATTCAGGGCATGGGCTGGCTCACCACCGAAGAACTCAAGTGGGACGATCAGGGGCATCTGCTGACCACGGGACCTGCCACCTACAAGATTCCGGCCTGTGGTGATGCCCCGCGCGACTTTCGGGTCGCCCTGCTGGAAGGCCATCCCAATTCGCAGGCCACGATCTATCGCTCCAAGGCCGTTGGGGAACCCCCGCTGATGCTGGCCATCTCGGTATGGTCGGCACTGCGCGATGCCGTCGCAAGCCTTGCCGATGACCGCTCAAGCCCACGACTGGACACGCCGGCCACACCGGAACGGGTGCTGATGGCCTGTGAGGCAGTACGCAAGGCGCGCCTTCACAATGCCCCTCGACCTCAGGAGGAGACGGCGCATGTCCTGTCAGCCAAGTGAGCCGCAACCCGGGCCAAAGCACTGGTACGAGGCGCTGGCCGACTGTCAGCGCCGCGGTATTGCCCATGCCTGTGCCCAGATCGTCACCAGCGCCGGTTCAACACCCCGTGAACCCGGCAGCCAGATGGTGATTACCGAAACGCAGAGCTTTGACACCCTGGGGGGAGGCCATTTCGAGCAGGAAATCATCGAACTGACGCAACAGGCGCTCGCCCGAGGGGACTCGGGCTGTCGGCTGGAAAGTTTTTCACTCGGGGCCCGCTCGGGGCAGTGCTGCGGAGGTCATGTCGAGGTACTGATCACGCTCTACCCACGACCCCGCATGCAGATTGCGCTCTTTGGCGCAGGCCATGTGGCGCAGGCACTGGAACCGCTGATGGCAGGTCTGGGCTGGCGCGTTGACTGGTTTGACACACGTTCACCGTCGCTGCTTGAGGTCACGGCGCCCGCCCCCACCACGCACTGTCATTTCGGGCTGAGCCTCGATGAGCAGATGGCCCGCCTGACACCCGATAGCCACTGTCTGGTCATGACCCATGATCACGCCCTTGATGAAGTGCTGCTGGTCACGATCATGGCGCGACGCGACCAGGCGTCGCTGGGGCTGATCGGCTCCGAAAGCAAGCGGGCGCGCTTTGCCCGTCGCCTGCGCAACAAGGGGATTGCCGAACCCGAGATAGAAACCCTGCGCTGCCCGCTGGGCAACAGCGGCGGTGACAAGCGCCCGCAGGCCATTGCCATCGCCATTGCCGCCGAGCTGCTTGCGCTGAACCAGCCGCCGACGCCCCCCATTTTGAGGGGGCTGCCGCGGGAAGCACTGACCTGTCTTGAGGCGGCTGTCGACACCCGCGAAACCGGGTAAGGTTGAGCGGGCGCGCTAGCTGCCGCGGTAGACGTTGTAGCCCCAGGGAGTAATCAACAGCGGCACGTGGTAGCGCTGTCCATTGGCCAGCGTCACGCTGACCGGCACCCGGTCCAGAAACGGCGAATCCACCCCGCGGGCCAGGAAGTAGTCTCGCACGTGGAAATGCAGGGTGTAGTGCCCGCCCTCACCGTTTTCGAGCAGCGGGGCATCGAGGCGACCATCCTGATTGGTGACGCCATGGGCGCACGCCGTGGTGGCGCCGTGGGCAAAGAGATCAACGTGAAGGCCAGCCGCCGGCAGACCGCCGTGCTGATCGAGAACATGGGTGCTCAGGGTTGTCATTGTCATTACCGGGTCGTGGAGAGAACACAGCTGTCGATATTCCCGAGCCTGCCAGGATTCACCGTCAAAGGAAAGCCCAATATGTCCGTCACGCTGGAAACCCTGAATCACATGCCCGAGGCGCAGTTCGTCTCGCAACTGGAAGGACTTTACGAACACTCGCCCTGGATTGTCCGGGACATCGCCGCACAGCGCCCCTTTGCCAGCCCTGATGCCCTGATCGACACCGCTCAGGCTCATGTCCATCGAGCAGACGCCAGGGCACAGCTTGATCTGATCTGCGCCCACCCCGAACTGGGCGATCGCCAGCTTGCCCGCCTGACGCCGGCATCACAGGCCGAACAGCGCGGTGCCGGACTGGCAGAGGATCAGGAGCGGCTTGAACGGCTGCGGGCGCTCAACGAGGCCTATCGGCGGCGTCATGGCTTTCCGTTTGTCATCGCCGTGGCCGGACTGACGCCCGAGACGATTCTTGCCATGATCGAAAAGCGCCTGCCGCGGGACAGCGATACCGAGATCACCGAGAGCCTGATGCAGATCGGCCATATCGCCCGCCACCGTCTAACGGCCATGCTGGAGACTTAACCGCAGTCAAAGGACTGGATCACGCCCTGCTGATTGACGTTGATGTTCAGGCGGTCTTCGCGGTAATCCATCGTCTTGATGGTCTCCGGTGCCAGCACCCGAAACTGCTGAGCCTGACTCTGATCAACGATCTGCTGGCGAACGCCCTGATCAAGCGTCACACCGGTAAGGTCCTTCAAACGGTCAGCGCCACAGACCTTTTGAGCGTCATCGGAGGACTGCGCAGCCGCGTCCGCACCGGCCTGATCCTTCGGAGCCGTCGCGTCACTGCCCCCGCCAAACCAGGCGCAGCCGTTAAGCCCCAGAAGTGTGGTGGTGACCAGTGCGGCAAGCAGGGCATGTTTCATGATGATCTCCGATCAGAGGGTTCATGGGCCTGTTTCGGCCCCGTCAGCGGGGCCATGGCAGGCAGTGAAAGCGTTTTATCATCGGCAACATCGCGCATGAACGCCAGGCCCATCCGATAGAGCCCGGCTTCCTGACGCTCGCTGCCCAGCAGGGAGAGACCAACGGGCACACCGGCGCGGGTCATGCCCATCGGCACGGTCAATTCCGGAAAGCCGGTGGCAGAGGCGATATAGCCCAGTGCAAACGGCGCTCTGGCCCTGCATTCGTAGTCCGGGTGTTTACCGTCGGCCAGCGGCGGGGCCGGACAGGCTTCGGTGGGAAAGACCAGGGCGTCCAGATGGTTGTTCGCCATGAACTGCGCCAGATGCTCGCGAAGCTCGGGCAGGCGACGCGACACCACATCCAGATACTCCGGCGAGCCCTCAAGACGTTGATCCAGACGCGTCTGCATGCCGCGAATCCGCCCGGGCGTCACCGGTGGATGACCCTTGGCATGCTGGTTGAGCGTCTCACATCCCTCCATGATCTCCTTGAGCGTGCGAGGCTGCCCCTTATCGAACTGACGTAGATAGCGCTCCAGCTGAGGCTGAAACTCTGCCTGATGAACCGGCCCCACCGCCGTGGGCCAGAGATCCAGATAGTGTTTTTCAAGCATGACCTGCACCGGCGTGGCGCCCAGTGTTTCAAGGCGCTTGAGCGCTCGAGCGAAATGCGCCTCGATCTCGGCATTGCCCGCTTCACGGTGCTCAATGACGCCCACGCGCAGCCCTTCAAGCGGTGTGGGCGTATCGGGTACGGTGAGAGGATCAAGTCCCTTCAGTGGGGCGTCGTCATTGAACCAGGTGGCATCGTCGGTCTTGTCATGACCGGCCATCGCGGAGAGCACCCAGGCATTGCCCTGTACCGTGCGCGTCATGGGTGCCGGCGTATCAAAGGACATCGCCAGCGGGATGATGCCGTCACGGCTGACTCGACCCAGCGTCGGCCGCATGGCCACAAGCCCTGCCGCATGCGCCGGGCCACGCACGGAGCCCTCCGTATCGGTACCGATGGCAAAGGGGGCAAAGCCTGCCGCCACGGCGGCGGCCGAACCGCTGCTGGAGCCCAGCACACTGCGATCCAGCCGCCACGGATTGCGGGTAATGCCGCCCCTGGAGCTATAACCCGGCTCGCCATAGCTGGCAGCAAATTCGGTCATGTTGGTCTTGCCCAGCAGGATGGCCCCGGCCTTCTCCAGGCGCTGGACCACATGAGCACTGTCTTTCGGGTAGGCGTGCGCAAGCACCATGGAACCACCCGAAGTGGGCAGCCCCTTCACATCGATATTGTCCTTGACCACGAAGGGGATGCCGTAAAGCGGGCCATGCCCCCCTTCATCGCGATGGCGGTCCAGCTCACGGGCACGGGCGATCGCCCCCGGCGCCAGATCCAGCATGGCATTGATGGTGGGTCCCCTATCATCCAGCGCACCAATACGGGCCAGATAAAAGCGGGTCAACTGCTCGGAGGTCACCCTGCCGCGATCGAGCATGTCGCGCAGCTCGGGCAGGGTCCTGCGTTCAAGATGCAGAGACTGATCGTTTGATGGCGAGGCAACGCCACGCTCACCGGCGCCGGCCGGTGACGCCAGAATCACCCCCATCAGCATGCCGGAGGCCAGACGCCAACAGAGACGCCGGCTGAACCAGAGCCGAGACATCATGTGCTCCCCACGTGCGAACACGTCTTGTTCAGGAAGCTCGCATCGTGCCCCGTCGTTGCCGACAGAATCAAGTCAGGAAGGCAAGGCAGTCCCGTTCATGTCCGAGGCTGCGCACATCGGCAAAGACTCAGACACCGGCCACCGCGCGCTTGTCGACAAGCGCCAGCCACACGCCGGGCCCGGCACCGCGGCGCTCGGTGATCTCGATCAGCCCGCGCGCCTCCAGCGAGGCGGCGCTGCGCCGTACCAGTGCATGCGCCACGTCAAACCGGCGGGACAGTCGGCCGCTGTCCAGCCCTTTCCGCCCGGCCTGTGCATCGTCTTCCAGAGAGACCAGCAGCAGCGCCTCAAGACCCTCGAGCTGTGGGTGACGCTGCATCAGACGTTCCAGGTGCGCCAGCTGGCCATGCGTAAGCGACTCGATCTCCATCAGGCCAGACGCCGGCTTTTTTCAAGCCGGATGGCCACCGACTTGGAGTTGGGCGTATTGCTCTTGATGCCGACGCTATCCAGCGGAATCAGCGGATTGGTTTCAGGATAATAGGCCGCCGCACAGCCATTGGGCGTGTCGTATTCCACTACCCGAAAGCCATCGGCCCGACGCTCGATGCCATCCTCGGACTCACCGATCAGGTTGACCCAGTCGTTTCCGGCCACGCCCAGGCGGGCCATGTCAGACGGGCTCATGAAGATCACCCGACGCGCCCCCTCCACCCCGCGATAGCGGTCGTTGTAGCCATAGATCGTGGTGTTGTACTGATCGTGACTGCGCAGGGTCTGAAGCGTCAGCCAGCCTTCGCGCCGGGCCAGTTTCTGATGCAGCACCGCCTCGGGGAGCGGCTCACTGGAGAACCTGGCAAGGCCCGTGTCGGTGGGGAATTCACGCCGCGCGCCGGGATTGCCCAACCAGAAGCCGCGCTCCTGACGCACCCGGGCGTTAAAGTCTTTAAAGCCCGGCAGAACCGCGGCGACATGGTCGCGGATGCGATCGTAGTCGCCGGCAAGCGCGGCCCAGTCCACCACATCATTGCCCAGCAGTCTCTGCGCGATGCCGGTGAGGATGGCGATCTCGGAGCGCAGCGCCTTGGATGCCGGCTTGTGAATCCCGGCCGAGCCGTGAACCATGCTCATCGAATCTTCCACGGTAATCAGCTGTGGCTTGCCATCGGCGCGGCGATCTACCTCGACGCGACCAATGACCGGCAAAATCAGGGCGTCACGTCCGGTGACCAGATGGCTGCGGTTGAGCTTGGTGCTCATGTGAACCGTCAGATCGCAGCGCTCAAGTGCCGCCTCGCAGACATGAGAATCGGAGGTGGCGCGGGCAAAGTTGCCGCCCAGCCCGACAAATACCCGACACTGCCCGTCACGCATGGCGCGAATGGCCGAGACCGTATCGTGGCCGTGTTTGCGCGGCATCGGGACGCCATAGAAACCCTCCAGCGCATCCAGAAATGCCGCATCGGGCTTTTCATAGATGCCCATGGTGCGATCGCCCTGGACGTTGGAGTGCCCACGTACCGGGCAGGTGCCGGCACCGGGCTTGCCAATATTGCCCCTGAGCAGCAGGAAATTGACGATCTCGCGTACCGTGGCGACCGAATGCTCGTGCTGGGTAATGCCCATTGCCCAGGCACAGATGGTGGCATTCGATTGAATGTAGACCTCGGCGGCCTGAGTGATCTCATCGCGCGACAGCCCCGACTGAGCCTCGATCGCCGTCCAGGGCGTGGCCTCGACCACGGCGCGCCAGGCCTCGAAACCATCAGTGTGCTGCTGGATGAAATCATGGTCGATCACGTCGCCATCACGGTCATCGCGCTCAAACACGATCCGGGCCATGCCGCGAATGGCGGCCATATCACCGCCCAGCGCCGGGCAGAGATAGAGCGAGCTGATGCGCCCGCTGCCGCCGGTGGCCATTTCCAGCTTGCGCTGTGGGTCGGCAAAACGCTCCAGCCCACGCTCCTTTAAGGTATTGAAGGCCACGATCTGACAGCCGTGATCGGCCGCCTCTCGCAGAGTGCCCAGCATGCGCGGATGATTGGTGCCCGGGTTCTGGCCAAAGGTAAAGATCGCCTCGGCCTTCTCGAAGTCTTCCAGCAACACGCTGCCCTTGCCGCTGCCAAGGCCTTCGACAAGCCCCGTACCGCTGGCCTCGTGGCACATGTTGGAGCAGTCCGGCAGGTTGTTGGTGCCGTAAAGGCGTGCCAGCAGCTGAAAGATCCAGGCCGACTCATTGCACGCCTTGCCCGAGGTGTAGAAAAGCGCCTGATCGGGATGGTCCAGCGCCTTCAGCCGATCGGCCACCAGCTGAAAGGCGTCTTCCCAGCGGATCGTCTCATAGTGATCGGTCTCCGGGTTGTAGCGCATCGGCGAAGTCAGCCGCCCCTGATCCTCCAGCCGGTAGTCGTCCCACGTCTTCATCTCGGACACCGACCAGCGCTTGAAAAAACGTGGCGTGACCCGTTTGGCGGTGGTCTCCCAGGTCACGGCCTTGACGCCGTTTTCACAGAACTCGAACGACGAGGCGTGCTCGGGGTCGCCCCACGCACAGCCCGGACAGTCAAAACCATCGGGCTGGTTGAGCTTCAAAAGCGCGCGGACGTTGGACAGCGGTGCACGACTATGACGAAGGTGGCGACCGACGGAGATCAGCGCCCCCCAGCCAGCGGCCGGATGGGTGTATTCGAAAATGCGTTCCCTGGAGTGGATCACGAAGAACTCTTTATGGCAGACGATAAGAACAAACGGCTCACTGAAAGCGAACGGTCAGAGGGGCTGGGGCTGGGCGGGCTGACGCTGTGGATCAGCCGCTGCTGAGCAGGGTCAGGCGGCGGCCCCGGTGACAGCAGATCAGATTCAGCGCACACAGGCGGGCGATATCAACGGCCAGCGGCGAGGGATGGGACAGCGTGGCCAGCGTCGGGATGCCGGCACGCACCGCCTTTTGCACCAGTTCGAGACTGCAGCGACTCGACAGCAATACCATGGCAACCGGCCGGCTCTCGATCAGCGACGCGCCGATCAACTTGTCCAGTGCATTGTGACGACCGATATCAACACCGCTGCCCAGCCACTGGCCTTCGGCGTCAAAGCCAAGCGCCATGTGAAGCCCCGGCTGGCCATCATCGGAAAGCTGCGCAAGTGCCCTTTCAAGCTGTGCCGGCGGTGGCGGCGGACTGGCGGGCAGCCGCTGCAGCCCTTCCAGCATCTGCGCCTCTTCGGCACTGCCGCAGCGCCCACAGCTCGAAGACGCCGAGGTAACACGCCGACGCTCGCCCGCCAGCCGCTCGATATGCGCCGGCACGCTCATGCGTACACGCACCCCGTGTCGCAGTCGATCAATGGTGATCTCCCCGACCTGCGAGGCCCGCGTGATCATGCCTTCACTGAAGGCAAATCCCACCGCCCAGAGTTCCAGCGCCTCGGGCGTGGCCAGCACGGAGGCGTAGGCAGTCTCGTTGAATGACAGGGTCACCGGCAGTTCGGAAGGGCCCTTAAGCTGATCGCTGGGCGCTTGAGTGGCGTCTTCGTAATCAGAAAGCGACATGGCAGTACGGCTCCTCTGACGGGCGGGCGTTGCCTGGATACGGCGGCCCCGGGCGGGGCATCGACACCTGAAGGCCCCGATGACGATTGACAGAAAGTATAACGCCGCGCTCGCATGCCACTCCAATGGAGCAACGACATGAATTGATCGAGCGCCTCTATTGATTCCTCGAACATGATCGATGGCATGAACGCCATGGCGTTTTCAACGCCACCCAGGCACAGGGCCCGGCGTCCATCATGGGGACGTCTCGCCGGACTGACGCAGCCACTCCAGCAGCGCCTGCAGGCGTCGCGACGGCGGCGCGCCGGCACGCCACAACAGCCCGACCGGCGGGTCCTCACCGGTCGCCGGCAGCAGGCGATGCACCAGGCCGGAGTGACGCCGAACGTCGGGCCCGTGCTGCTCGACCACCCCGACGCCGGCCCCCTGCCCTACCAGCCGCTCCAGCACGGCCATGGACTCGGCCTCAAGCACGGGAGAAAGCGTTATGCCCTCTCGCCGGGCGTGAAGATCGATGCGATGACGATGCTGCATGTCCGGCGTCAGAAGACACAGCGGGAACTTGCCGATATCGGCCCAGACGGGACGCTCCGGCAGGGTAAAACAGTCCTCGCGCGCCAGCAGGGCATAGCGCTCGGTATGAAGGCGACGCGCCACGAAGGGTTCGGCGGCAGGGACATCGAGATACCCTACCGCCACGTCAATGTCGCCTTCCATCAGCGACTGCATCAACGGCAGTGTCGCGCGCTCCATCAGTCGCAGCGTCAGAGCCGGATAACGCGCTCGCAGCGGCACGATCCAGCTGCCGACGGCATCCAGCGCCGAAGGAATCAGCCCGAGTCGCAGCAGACCGCTGGGCGGGCTTGAGGGATCAAGTTCGGCATTGAGTTCATCAAGCGAGGCGAGGATACGTCGAGCGTGGCTGAGCACATGCTCGCCTTCCGGTGTCAGACCCTCGAAGCGGTGACCGCGAATGATCAGGGCACATCCGAGCTCCTCTTCCAGTTGTTTGAGCCGGGCCGAGAGCGTGGGCTGAGTGACGTTGCAGGCGGTGGCCGCACGCCCGAAATGGCGCTCACGGGCCAGTGCGACCAGAAAGCCGAGCTGTCGATGATCCATCTCAGGGCTGACGCTTCACGCGCCGCGCATCGACCCAGTCACGCGCCTGAGCAAGACCTGCCAGCTCGACCGTGGCCCGGCTGACGTCCTGACCGCGCGAATAGGCATTGGGAATGGCGATCACGTCGATGCCGGCAGCCTGAGCTGCATTGACGCCGTGGCAGGTGTCCTCGATGGCCACGGCCTGAGCCGCCTCGAGACCACAAAGGGACAGCCCCTTGAGATAGCACTCGGGGTGCGGCTTGGAATGCGTGACGTCGTTACGGGTCACGATGTGATCAAAAAAGCGCGCCAGATCGTAGTGCTCAAGGGTCGGGGCGATCTCTTCACGTCCACTGCCGGTGATCAGTGCCATGGGCAGGCCACTGTCACGACACCACTCAAGCATCTCGAGCGCGTGATCCATCAGCGCAATCGGGTCCCGGGTGAAGCTGGCCACGGTGCGCTCGACCTTGCGTGCCACCAGCGCCTGGGGCGAGATGGCAAGCCCGCGGGTTCGAATCAGACGCTCGACCTCCTGAGTGACCGGCACCCCCGAGCTTTCGCGCTTGTACTCCTCGTCGTCGATGTGGCTACCCATCTCGCCGAGTATCTCGTTCCATACCCGATGATGGGCACTTTCGGAATCGGCCAGCGTGCCGTCAAAGTCGAACAAAACGGCGCGATACTTTCCGGTGGACTGCATGCAGCGACTCCTTGTATGGGGATATCGACATGGTCCAGCAACCTGCTCGCCCTGACAACTGCAGGGCGCCGGGTTCGTTGCTAGAATCATTCTCATTCACAGCTGAATGCCGCCCACGGAAGATGCCGGCATCCCGGAGAGAGCTTGTCATGCATGATGCACTGTTCAATGAACGACTGGCCCGCTTCGCCCCCGTCCTGACGCGACGGCGTGAGGGCATGGACACGGTCATGCCGCTGCGCCGGCTGCTGGAAGGGAACGTGCTGGAGGGGGTTCTGAAACGCTTCAGTGAACATCACGGCCCGAGCGAGCGTCGGGCACTCGCCACGCAGTGGTCAAAGCACTATCTGAGCCAATTGATCATCCCCGTGACGGTCATCGAGCTCTGCCGGGACGTTCATCTACCGACAAATCTTGATGAGATGGGGGTGATCCTGGCAGAGGACGGCACGCCTGAACGGTTCGTGCTGCCCCATGAAGGGACCATCAGTCTGGATAACGGCTGCGCACGATTTTGTCCGCTGATTGCTCGCCATCTCACACCGTTGATCGACACACTGGCGCGCCGGGTACATTTTTCGCCCCGGGTCCTCTGGAGCAATGCGGCGGTCTATTTTGAATTCGCCGTTAACGAGCTGGACCGCCAGGGGCTGGCGAGTCCCTTTGAAATCAACGGCGCGCGAGCCATGATGGCACTGCGCCAGCTACCGGATCGACAGCGCAACCCCTTCTATCGACCCGTGGACTATATCGACGTGGCTGACGACGACGGCGCCACCGAACCATGGCGCTGTCGTCGCGTATGCTGTCTGCGCTATCTCGATGACGCGCTCGGACTTTGCGGCAACTGCCCGCGGCTGAAAACCACCCGAGCGGACGATCAGCCGGCTCAGGCCTGAGCGTTGTCCTGCCGGGAAGCGTCCTCGGCATTCTCGCGACGAGCGATGCCGGCTTCACGGCGTGAACGAAGCTCCTCTTCGTACATCTGCTCCATGACCTGTAACAGCCCGCTCAGAATCCACCAGACACCAAAGATGGCCAGCAAAAAGGCAACGGCTGCCATGAAGGGGTTCTGGAAGATGGCATACAGCGCTGCCGCCGCTGCACAGAAGACGTAGCCACCCACTGCACGACGCAGGGATTTATCCAGGCTCTGCCAGAACCCGTTCTGGCTATAACCCACGCCGCGACGCCAGAGAATGTCGGTCAGCACGTGGAAGGTAGCCGCGGCGGATACCAGCAGCAGCGCAAAGCTTACAATCTGGAAAATACCGAAGGCCGGACTGGTAATCACGGCAAAAAGCCACAGGATGGGCAGTGACACCACTGCCCACATCACGATCGCTCGCTTGCGCAACGCTTGATTGTTCATTGTCCTCATGTCCTGTCTGGTCGATGGTGCGGGGTCCGACACGGTCTGTCTGACCGTCATGTCCTGCCTGTGACATCGGCGCCGATGAATTGGTTCATCGCCGCGCGACCCGGCCCTGATGTGCGCCGTTCACGAGCGAGCAGGCACACAGTGTGCCCTGGCCACCTGAACAACACCTTGCCGTTATGATGATTCGCGCCCCATTGGCGACCATGCCACCGGGCCGGGATCGTCTTCCAGGTCAAAATGTGCCTCACCGCTCAGGTGATTGAGAATCACCGCCGAGCGCCAGGCCATCAGCGAGAGCTGCGGCTCGGCGATCCCGTAGCGGGTCCGCCCGGCGTTGACCGCATAGAGTCGACTGTCACCGCTGCCCTGCCAGTCGAGCATGAAATGATCTCCCATGCTCGGCTCGTCGTAGGCGTTTCGCTGAATGCGGTCCATAAGCGGGGTCATGCACTCGGGCAGGCTGGACTCGAAGCCGGTGGCAAAAATGACCACGTCGGCATCAAATCGCTCCAGCACGCCGGTCATGCCGTGTCGAGCGTCAAGCATAAAGCCATTGCCGACGCGCGTCATGTCGACCGCTTCACGATGAGGCAGCAGATGTGCCCAGCGTGGCTCGTTCATCACATCAAAACGGTGATAGAGCGTCTGATAGATCTCGGCCAGGGCCGCCGGGGTAATCCCGTCGCTGGCGTATTTCTGGGCGTTGACCTCACGTCGGCGAACGTCATCCTCAAGCCTTGCGAACTGTGAGGTATAGCCGGGCGTGAAGTATTCGTTGGTGAAGGCGGTCTCATCAAGCGGCTGGAAATTGCGCCGCCGCGAGAGCCAGTGCAGTGACTTCGGCGGCCCCCAGTGCCCCCGCAGGGCGTTGATGAAAATATCTGCCCCGCTCTGACCACCGCCGACAATCACCACGCGCTGATTGGTGAAATCGCGCGCATGCCAGGCAATCGATTCGGCGTGCAGGCAGCGCTCACTCTGATGCTCGCGCGCAAACGCCGGCAGCCAGGGCGTTTTGCCGCTGCCCAGACACAGATGCCGCGCCCGAAAGGTACGGGTATCGGTTCGAAGCTGAAAATGCTCCCCGTCATGATCGACTTCACGCACGCTGTGATCCAGCCAGACGTTATCAAGACCTTCGGCCGCCCAGCGCAGGTAGTCGGAGAACTCGGCTCGAGAAACCGTGGAGAGCTCGGCATTCAGAAAGCGATAAAAGCGGCGATGCTCAACCAGGTAGTTGAGAAACGACCAGCGACTGGTCGGATTGATCGCCGTGACCAGATCCTTGAGAAAGCCGGTCTGCAGATGAGTGTCCGGCAGCATCATGCCTTCGTGCCAGACATAGCGCTTTTGCCGATCAAAAAACCGCGTTGAAAGCCCTGGCAGATCATCGGCCAGCGCGGCAATGCTCAGGTTGAAAGGACCGGCACCGATGCCGGCCAGATCCAGAAGCTCGGGGGTATCAGCCATGGTGAACAGTATCTCGGATAGCTACGCGCCCTGACGTGACAGCGCTGCTTCGCCGTGGCGACGCAGCGGGTCATCATCACTCAGGCAGTGATAAAGCGGATTATCGATCAAATGATCCATGTCCGGCAGCATGCGCGCCGCCGAACGGTCATTGGCATGTAAAAACTTCGAGCGGTTAAGCCCCAGACGCAGGATACGTGGCTTGAAGAGACTGAACATGCCAAAGCGCTCCTCAAGCGCCTCGTTGCGTGCCATATACGCCTCAAGCACTTTCGCACAAATCCGGTAAAACCGGGTCTCGCTGACGCCGACCTGCACGGCCAAAGGCGCCACGAAACGCAAAAGCGTCACGAAGTGGCCGGTCTGAAGGTCATGAATCAGCTTTTCCGGCGGGAGACGCACGGTCACGTCCACAAGCTCCTGCGGCAGATCCTGCGCCTCGGGAAAGTCCTCATCAACCAGGCGCAGATCGCCCTGAAAATCCTTGAGCGCCAGTCGGTGCGGCACGCCGTCACGCAGGATCAGGGTCAGATTCTGCCCATGGGCAATGATGATGATCCCGAATCGGCAGATCAGATGATACATCGGGATCAGGGTTGCCTCGAACATGCGCCAGAGCCACTGCTCGGGATCGATTCCGGAGGCCTCGATATAGGCGGCAAGCCAGGCGCGACCATGGGCGTCGCACTGCATCAACTCCGACATCAAAAGCGCCTGCTCACCCTCGTTGATTCGCGGTGCCAGCCCTTCGCGCCAGATCACGCCGCAAAGTTCGCGAAAGCGATACGGTGCTTCATCAAGCCGGCCATACTGGTCGTGCTCGACCACGGCAGATGCCGGCTCGGCCAGGATCTCGAGCCCGGCACGACGCAGCTCCTCGTCATCACGGGCACGTGCCTGAAGCCACTGTGAGGCCGCAGGCCCTGCCAGCATGTACTGGCCCGGAATACCTCGATAGCTCGAGGTGTTCATGATGGTAATCGGCAGCTTCAGATCATACTGCCCCGGGCGGCTGGCGTTGGTCAGCGTGCGCAGCGACTGCTGGGCCACGAAACGATCACCAAAGGCGCCCAGCCAGACCATGTCGCCGCGCCCGATGTCGCCAACATGCAGCATGGAGAGCATGCGGGCCCACTGCCAGGGATGCACCGGCATCAGGGCAAACGCCTCGGCCTTCTCGCCCAGCACCGCACACTTGCCATCGCGCGCCGCCAGCAGCAGGCGACGCTGTTCATCATCAAGCACGCTGTCCAGCAGCACGGCCTCATCGATGGCCATTCGACTGCTTTTGAGGCGCGCGCGACGCACCATCAGCCACTCGACCTGAAAGGGATGGGCGTATTCCGGCGCGTAACGCTCAAGGGACTGCACGCCCCAGCCGCGCCGCCCCTTGTTGAACAAGAACTTGGGATGCCCATCCAGCACGGCCTGGCGCTGTGGCTCGGCAAGTCTGATCGCCTCGTCAGCATTCAAACGCTGATGCACCTCGATCAGATAGCAGTCACCGCGCAGGGTGTTGTAAAGGTCCTCCAGATGCTCGGCCAGCTGAGCATCACTCATGCCCATGCCGGGGGCCAGAGCCAGCAGAAATTCGGCGGCCTCCGGCATCTCACCCACCCCGCTCGGGCTGCACAGGCTCTCGACCTCGATCAAAAGCTGCCCCCACAGGTTGGTCTGCGCCTGAAAGTGCCAGCGCCCACAGGCCCGACTTTCGGCCGACGTGCTGCGATCCTCCGAGTCGACCGCCTCGATATCCAGCCACCAGCCGTCCGGCCCGCGATCGGGCAGCAGCACCTGCTCGTAGGCCAGCTCGCTGATCATCTTGCTGATCAGCGCACGATTGGCATGCGACCAGTGCCGTCGGATGGCTTCCTCGGCATCGATGGTGGCCAGCATCAACGGCAGAATCGATGAACCGGATTCGGCTGACATCACATCACCTGTCCAAAGAAGTGATGGCGGGTCCCCATGACCAGCATGGCGCGCTTGTCAGGCAGATCGAACTCGCGCAGGCTGAAAAGCCCCAGACGCTCGAGATGGCGAAAGATGCGTTCGTTGCCGGCATCCGGCTCCAGCACGATACGATCGGTGCGCGGCTCGCTCAGATAGGCGTAGTGCTGAAGTCCGGTCAGCCAGGCATCCACGAACTGCGCACCGCGGCAGCTTTCCTCACCTACCAGTACGTGCAGGCCGCGGTCAAAGGCCTGCCAGTCGTAGTACTCGCCCAGCACGTCTTCAGGTGCCCAGTAGAGTTCGAAATAACCAAATGCCGCGCCGTCCAGCTCACCGATCAGCGACAGCCGGTGCGGCTCGGCCAGTCGGTGATCCAGCCACTCGGCAAACGCCTCACGCGGTTTATTCTGCTGCCAGAAGCGCGCGACCCGCTCGCAGTGCATCCACTGATGCAGACGATCAAGATCGCGCTCGGCGTCACAGAGACGCAGGGTCAGACGCTGCCTGAGCCTCGGATCAAAGCGCTCATAGACCACGCCCCGGGGCTTGACCGGGCGCCAGGGTCGACCCAGTTCAATCTCGAAGGGCTGGGCGGCGTAGTCGGATTTAAGCCAGTGCCACGGGCGCTGATAGAAACTCTCGCGCAGCACCCTTGGCGCGCCCAGCGCCTGGCACAGCGGGTACCAGTGAGGATCAGCGCGCCAGGCGTCATCAAGGATCAGCAGACGACACGCCGGATGGGTCGCGAAGTGGTGATCGATGGCTTCCAGAAGCGTCAGTGTCTGCGAGGGCGCAAGCCTTTCACTGGCAGACAGGTCGTCATGGCTGGACATGGTGATTTCTCGCGGTATCAGGGTCATGGGTCAGGACGTGCCGGCCTCAGTCGTCAGCAGACGGGATCGACAAGGGATTGGGCATGTCCAGATAGATTCTGGCCGGGTCATCCAGCGTGGATTCGTTGATGCCGGACAGATAGCAGAAGAAGTTGCTTTTGACCTCCAGCGTGTCCGAGTCCAGCAGATGATCAAGCAGTGTGGTATCTCCGCTGCCGGCACGCTCGCGCAGCGCTGTGAGGTGATCACGCAGATGCGACACCAGCACTCCCTCCTCGATCAGATCTGCCTCGGCCAGGGCCGCCGTGACCGCAAGCGTCGAGTTGACGATGACATAATAGGGAAAATAGCGCTTGAGCATGTCCGACGTGATGCGATGGTCCTGACTGACGTGCTCACCAGGATGACGCGCCAGGAAGTGATCCGTCACGCCGCTGCCCTGGCAGTCGCGATAGTCCACCCCCACCGGTCGCTCGTCCTCAAGGCGCACCACGATGTTTTGCTGATGGGCCAGCAGCACAATGCCCTCTTCGACCACCAGACGGATGAGGGGTGACAATACCCGCCGGCAGAAGGCATCAAACCACTCAAGCGCGGCGTCACGCTCGCTGAGGCTCTCCCGTGCCGCCAGCCGTCGAACGCCATTGGCCAGCAGCGTCTGCCCGGGCTCACCCAGCGGCTGGGTCAGCGTGGCCAGCACATTGCTGGTGGCCTCAGGCGACGGGATACGGTTTTCACGCAACAGCGCCAGGCTCGCCTCGTCGATCTCGCCGTCGTCATTTTTAAAGCCGAGCCAGGCCGGCTCCTGCATCAGATGAAAGTACTCGCTAATGTCAGGACGAACGTCGGGCCACCAGCGATCCAGTCGCAGCCCGCGCATGACCTCATCGCTGTGCAGCACCCGCAGGGAGTTGGTCAACTTCGCCGACAGCGACCCCTTGACCATCCATTCTGCCTGCGGGCAGTAAAGCGAGCGATGCGATGAGGTTGGATACCAGCGGCGCACGTGCTGCCCCCCCTCATCGCCCAGTACGATCAGCTCGCCGGCGTTGATCATGGCCGCGACATCGTCGCGCCCTTGAAGAAAGCGTGACTGCCAGGGATGCATCGGCAGGGCGCTGAAGCCCACCGGCAGACGCTCGGCCAGCGCTTCGGGCAAAAGGTCGTGCATCATGGCCGCCGCTGCAGTCTCACGGCTGCTGTCGCCTGCGGCACGTGCCGGCGAGACGCCCCACCAGACAAGGGCGAAGGAGGCCCGATGCTCCGGGGTATGATCCCGCGCCTGCTCGGCATTAAAGGGCGCCTGCGACTTGGGGGCCGGGTGGAAATCATGACCGACCAAAAGCCCCTGCTCGGCCTCGAGAAACCCGAGCGGCCCATGACCGAGGTGCTCGAGATCATCGCGCCCGGCAAGCGCTGCCGCGATGGTATCCCGACTGCCCATGACACTTTTGAAAAAGGTGTCACGACGCGCCTCATCAAGCCGGCCGACCAGCGGATGCTCACACAGCCAGGGGCTTTCAAGCAGCGCTTCGACGGCCTGTTCAAGGGAGATGGCCTGACGCTCATCTTCCCGGGCCCTGATCACCGGCAGTTCGATGCGACAGCGTCCCGAGAGGCTTCGATGCTTGAGGTGAAGGCGCAGGCTGATATCGCGCGAAGCCGTCAGGGGAATCACGGCCGTTTCGTCACTGCCGTTGTCCTCCAGCCACCAGTGCGAGGTTTCGCGCAGCAACGCGTTGAAAAAACTGGTCGCCGCCAGCCGATCGGCCCACTCGAGGCTGGCGGGGGACGTTGGGCGGCGAGAAAAGTCCTGCATCGAGCACTCCTGTCAGGGTCATATTGACCGGGCATCTTCGGGCGTGGAAGCAAGCATAGTCGATCCCGTAAAAGCCTGCGCCGGGCCTTTGAGCCCAATGAAGCGCCTCATTTGCCAACACAAATGATTTTGATAATGCTTCTCATTTGAGCTATGGTGCTTCCCAGTTATCGCACCGATTCAAACCTTCCGGTGTCCGTCCACTGACAACGCGACTTGTCAGGAGTCAACGTGAATCAGCCACTTCCCTCCCGGTTATCTCTCTCTCAGGCCCCCTGGGGACTGCTTGAAGGGCTCAGGCCGGGTGACGCCTTTTTCTCCTCGCCGGCCATTACCCTGCTCGGGCGTGGCGCAGCCCACGAGTGCCAGACCGCCGATGCCCGTCCTCAAACACTGGATGACGCCGCTCGCGCCCTGTTTGATACCGCCCGGCGTCAGGGCCATCCCGACCCGGTCATCATGGGACTGATCCCGTTTGATCACGCTGACAGTGCCCGCCTTTTCGTGCCTGAAGCACTGCTGCGCGCGGCGCCCGACACGTCCGGCGTTCCCCTGGTCAGCGCACCACTGGAAACCTCTGCCTTCGGCATCACCCCCGAGCCGGCACCCGGGCATTACTGTCACGCCGTGGAGAGTGCGCTGACCCTGTTTGATACCACGGCGCTCAACAAGGTGGTGCTGGCCCGCTCACTGCGCGTGCAGACCGGTGCGCCGATCGATGCCCAGGCCCTTTTGAAGCGGCTGGTGAGCATCAATCCGCAGGGCTACAACTTTGCCCTGCCCACCGGTAAAGCCGAAAGTCTGGTCGGCGCCAGCCCCGAGCTTTTGATTCGCCGAGAAGGCCATCGCGTGATCGCCAATCCGCTGGCAGGCTCTATCCCGCGTCATCGTGACCCGCAGGAAGACCAGCGCCGCGCCGATGGGCTGCGCGTCTCCGACAAGGACCTGCGCGAGCACGCCCTGGTGGTAGAAGCCATCGTGGCCGCCCTGCGCCCCCTGTGCCATACGCTGGAGGTTCCGGAGGGGCCGGAAGTGATCGCCACCGACCGCATGTGGCATCTTTCCACCACGCTTGAAGGCGAGCTGGCCGACCCCGGCATGACGTCGCTGGCTGTTGCCGCAGCGCTGCACCCCACCCCTGCCGTCTGCGGCGCACCCTGGCAGGACGCCCATCAGGCCATCGAGGCGCTGGAAGGTTTCGAACGCGGCTATTTCACGGGTCTGGTGGGCTGGTGTGACGCCACGGGCGACGGCGAGTGGGCCATTACCATACGCTGCGCCGAGCTGGCCCCCGATCACGTGCGAGTGTTTGCCGGCGCCGGCGTGGTGCCAGGCTCCAGCCCGCAAGGCGAACTGGAAGAGACGGCAGCCAAGATGCGAACCATGCTCGATGCCATGGGCCTTGATTACGAAGACGACAAACCGAACACGACTGCCTGATCATGACCACGACTTCCACATCGGCGCCGTCCCGACGCGCCTCGCTTGACGACATCATCGCGCGCTGCCCGGACTATCCGCTTGAACGCCAGCGCCTGTATCGCGAGCAGGGCTGCTGGATCGATGAAACCTTCGGCGCCATGCTGCGCCGTCTGGCCGCTGAGCACGGCCCACGCGAGGCGCTGGTCGAAGGCGATCTGCGCCTGAGCTATGCCGAACTCGACCGGCGTGTCGATGCCTTTGCCCGCGGCCTGCGCCGGGCAGGCATTGAGCGCGGCGACCGGGTCGTCATTCAGTTGCCCAACCGTCACGAATTCGTGGTGGCCTGCTTCGCGCTGTTCCGACTGGGCGCGCTGCCGGTCTTTGCCCTGCCGGCGCATCGCCGCTTTGAAATCGAGCACTTCTGTCGCGCCGCCACGGCAAGAGCGCTTTTGATCTGTGACCGCGACGGCGGTTTTGACTATCGCACCATGGCCCGCGAGGTGCGCGAGACCGTCCCCACGCTCGAACAGATCATTGTCTGCGGCGAAGCCGAGGAATTTACCGCGTTTGACCGCCTGCTGGACCACGAGGGCGAGCCGGTCGCGGATGTTCCGAGCGCCCATGACCTGGCCTTTTTCCAGCTCTCCGGCGGCACCACCGGCGTCCCCAAACTGATTCCTCGCCGCCATGACGACTATCACTACAGCCTGCGCGAGAGCAATCGCGCCTGCGCCGTCACGAGTGACACGGTCTATCTGGTCGCACTGCCGATCGCGCACAATTTCCCCATGAGTTCGCCGGGCTTTCTCGGCGTACTGCTCGGCGGCGGACGTCTGGTCATCGCCCCGCGTCCCAGTCCGGATGAGTGCTTTGCCCTGATCGAGCGCGAGTGGGTCACCATGACCTCGCTGGTGCCGCCGCTGGCCATGCTGTGGCTGGATAGCGCCCCCCATGCTCAGGCAGACCTGTCGAGTCTGGACATTCTGCAGGTCGGCGGGGCAAAGCTGGTCAGCGAGGCGGCGCGCCGGGTGGCACCAACGCTGGGCTGTCGACTGCAGCAGGTCTTTGGCATGGCAGAAGGGCTGGTCAACTACACCGGCCTTGATGATCCGATCGAGCTGATCAACACCACTCAGGGTCAGCCGATGTCGGCCCTTGATGAGGTACTGGTGGTCGATGACGACGATCAGCCGATTCCGCCGGGCGGCGTGGGCCATCTGATCACGCGCGGGCCCTATACCATTCCGGGCTATTTTGTGGCGCCGGCCGAAGGCGATGAGCCTGAAGACGCGCACAACCAGCGCGCCTTCACCAAAGAGGGCTTTTATCGCACCGGCGATCGCGTCCAGAGGACACCTGATGGCTATTTGATTGTCGAAGGACGTGACAAGGATCAGATCAACCGCGGCGGCGAGAAGGTCGCCGCCGAGGAAGTCGAAAACCAGCTACTGGCCCATGACAGCGTCCATGACGTGGCCGTGGTGGCCATGCCGGACCCCTATCTGGGCGAACGCGTCTGTGCCTTTGTCGTACCCCGCGGCGAGACGCCAAAGCCGATGGTGCTGGCACGATTTCTGCGTGACCGTGGCCTTGCCCATTACAAGGTGCCCGAACGCTTTGAGTTTCTTGAGGCCTTCCCCCAGACCGGAGTAGGCAAGATCAGTAAAAAGGCGCTGCGCCAGACGCTCAAGGCGCAATGGTTTACCGGTGACGCGCCCGAGAGCAAGTGACCATACGTCGCGGCGCTGAAAGATTACAGGAGAGGTAACATGGCCATTCCCGCCATCGCGAGCTATTCACTGCCCACCACCAGCGAGCTGCCCGACAATCGGGTCCACTGGCAGGTCGAGCCATCACGCGCGGTGCTTTTGATTCACGACATGCAGCGCTACTTTCTGGCCAAGTATGACGTGACGGCGGCGCCTGTCCCCGAGGTGATCCGTCATCTGGCCGCGCTGATCAAGGCCGCGCGCGCCGCGGGCGTGCCGGTGGTCTATACCGCCCAGCCCACCGATCAGCCCGATGATGATCGCGCCCTGCTCAACGATTTCTGGGGGCCAGGACTGCCGGCACACCCCGAGCAGTATCCGGTGGTGGACGAGCTGGCCCCGCAGGACAGTGACGTGGTGCTGACCAAGTGGCGCTACAGCGCCTTTCAGCGCAGCGACCTGCGCGAGCGCATGCGTGACTGGGGCCGCGATCAGCTGATCATCGGCGGGGTCTATGCCCACATTGGTTGCATGGCCACGGCGCTGGAAGGCTTCATGCAGGATGTGCAGTGTTTCATGCTCACCGACGGCGTGGCGGATTTTTCCCGCGAACGTCACGACATGGCACTTGAGTACGTCGCCGGCCGCTGCGGTGTGGTTACCACCAGCGCCCGCGCCCTTGAAGCGCTCGAATCGGCGCAGGGCATCCAGCAGGTCGGCACCATGACACAGGCGGCACTGACCGAACGGGTCGCCACCCTTGCCGGTGTCAGCGTCGAGGAGATTCCTGCCGATGACAGTCTGCTCTTCTACGGGCTCGACTCGATGCGCATGATGACGTTTGTCGAGGAACTGCGCCGGGAAGGCTTTGATGTCAGCTTCATGGATCTGGTCGAAGCGCCGACCATTACCGACTGGGTCGCGCTGCTCAATCGTCAGGGAGTGAGTGCATGAGCGCTACTGAAACGATCCCGCCTCAGGCCACCGCGCAAGCGGCGCCAAAGGGCAAAAAGCGCCCGCCGATGCTGCTGGAAGTGGTGCGCCGTGAAATCATCACCGAGCACATGATTCGTATCGTGCTCGGCGGTGAAGCGCTGGAAGGTTTTCCCACGCATCGCGGTGGCGGTCATATCAAGGTCTTTCTGCCCCTTGAGCATCAAAGTGCACCGGTGCTGCCGCAGCTGACCGAGGCCGGCGTGGTCTGGCCGGCGCTTGAGGAAAAACCGATCACTCGCACTTACAGCGTGCGTCATTTCGATGTCGAGCGGCGCGAACTGAGTGTGGATTTCGTCGCGCACGGCGATGAAGGCCCGGCCTCGCGCTGGGCGCTGGCCGCAGGTCCGGGCGACCTGATCGGCATCAGCGGACCGGGCGGCCCCGACCCACTGCTGCCACCGGCCGACTGGTCGCTGATCGCAGGTGACATGACCGCCCTGCCCGCCATCAGCGCGCTGCTCGAGGCCATGAGCGAGGACGCCCGCGGCGTGGTGTTGATTGAAGTGGAGAGCCCCTCCGAGTGCCAGACGTTGCGCCATCCTTCAGGTGTAAAGGTGCACTGGCTCTATCGCGGTGACATTCCGTCGTGTCTGTCGACCCTGCAGATCGATGCGGTGCGTGCCATGGACTTTCCCGAGTCCGGCAGCGTCTCGGCCTGGGTCGGCGGCGAGAATTCGGCCGTACTCTCCCTGCGCGAGCATCTGATGGGCATTCGCGGTCTGACCAAACGTCAGCTCTACGCGGTGCCCTACTGGCGCCACTGCTGGAACGAGGAGCGCTACCATCAGGAGCGCCATCGCATCATGGATGAACTCAAATGAGCGGTGAATTCCAAAGCGATCATATCGTCATCACCGGTGCCGCCCGCGGGATCGGTGCGACGCTCGCCCGTGACCTTCTTCGCGAAGGCGCAAGCGTTGCCCTGCTGGACCATCTTGCAGACACCCTGAAAGAGACGTCAGCGCAGCTGGAACGTGAATTCGGCGCCGAGCGGGTCAGCGCCCACATTGTGGATGTCAGCGACTCAGGTGCGGTAGACGCCACCATTGCCGAGATCGAAGCCCGGGCGCCCATCACGCGTCTGGCCCATGTTGCCGGCGTGTTGCAGATGGGCCGCATCACGGAGTTGACCGATGCCCAGTGGCTGCATGCGCTCAACGTTAATACCACCGGCGTGTTCAACGTGACCCGCGCCGTGGCCCGGCGAATGGCCGAGCGTCAGCAGGGGGCCATCGTGGTGGTGGGCTCCAACGCCGCCGACACGCCGCGTCAGGCCATGGGCGCCTACTGCGCTTCCAAGGCGGCCACCCATCAGCTGGTGCGCTGTCTGGGGCTGGAAATGGCTGAGCACAATGTACGATGCAACCTCGTCTCCCCGGGCTCCACCGATACCGACATGCAGCGCGGCATGTGGCTTGACGACAGCGGTCGCGACAATGTGATTCGCGGCTCGCTGGAAGGCTGGAAACTGGGCATTCCATTAAAGCGTATTGCCGAACCTGGCGATGTCAGCGAGGCGATTCGTTTTCTGCTCAGTGATCGTGCCCGCCATATCACCATGCACGACATGCGCATCGACGGTGGCGCCACGCTCGGCATTCGCTGATCCGCCAGCGCCACTACTCAGGCATCAAAAAAACCCGGCCATGTGCCGGGTTTTTGATGCCTTGTCTCTCGTGGAAGCCGCGCCGACAGGGCCGGCGCGGCATCGATCAGAAATCGTAGCGCAGTGAGGCCACGACATTGGAAGGCGCACCGTACATATTGAAAGTGCCGGTACTGCCTACACGCTCGTAGTATTTCTTGTCGAGAATGTTGTTGAAATTGAGCTGACCCGACAGGTTCGGCGTGAAGTCGTAGCCGACCATGGCATCGACGACCGCATAGCCCGGGGCCTCGACCCCTTGGCTGGAATGGAAACCATCCATCGCCGTCACGCCGCCACCGATACGGAAACCGTCCAGTGCCCCGCCTTCAAAGCCGTACTGGGTCCACAGATTGACCATGTTGTGCGGCATCAGCAGGAAGGTCGCCTCTTCATCGCCATCCTTTACCTCGGTATCGAGATAGGTGTAACCGGCAATCACGTCCCACTGATCGGTAATGCTGCCGGTCAGCTCGAGTTCTGCCCCCTGGATACGCCGCTTGCCGGTATCGGCACTGTAGTTTTGTCCGGTCACACTGGCCGCATAGTTTTCATCATAGAGACGGAAGGCACTCATGCGCGCATTCAGATCGCCATTGAAGTAGCTGCCCTTGATGCCGACTTCATACTGGGTGCCCTCACGCGCCTTGAGCAGATCGTTATTGGCATCCGTTTGCGTCTGCGGCTTGAACACCTCTGAGTAGCTGGCATACAGCGAATGATGGCGATCAAGGTCGTATACCAGACCGCCGTAGGGCGTGACCTTGCCATCATCACTACGACTGCTGACCACATCATTGTTGCCATGAGTGGTGACACGCGCCTGATAGGAACTCAGCCGAGCGCCCCCGATCAGGGCCAGATCCTGAATCGGGCGGAAGGTCAGCTTGGAATAGAGGCCATATTCTTCAAGCGTTTCAAGCTGATCGGAAATTCGGGCACCACGTCGGTCGGGGTCAAGAAAATCGATCTCGGTAATGTTTCTGATGCCATCAAACGACGTTGGCCCATCCCCGAGACCGTCATTGAAATAGACACCGTTACGGCCTTTTGCAGATACGGCACTTCGAACCGTGTCGGTTTCGTAGCGCTTGTAATCCGTACCGACCACAAACTCACTGACATTGCCCAGGGCATCGAAAGGCTGGCTATAGCTGGCATCCATGGAGAGAGACTGCTGGTCGATATCCCCACCCGTGCCTCGAGCGTCAAAACCGCCGTTGGCATCGACCCCGGTGCCGCCAAATATATAGTTGTAGTTGGCCTGCCGGTCGGAATACCGCGCGCCAAATCGGCCATAGCCACCGTTATCGAACTGGTGGGTCAGCTCGGCAATGTAGTCATTGCTTTGCATTTCAAAGCGGTTCCAATCCGCGCCAGCGAAGGTAGAACGTTTGATATCCAGCAGGTTTCCGTCAGCACCCGTCGGAAGGCCATTGTTGACGGTAATGTCCTTGTGCTGACGCAGGTAGGCCAGTGACAGGGTGGTGGCCTCATCCAGATCAACATCCAAGGCACCGTAAAACGTCTGATGGGTATTGTCGTTGCGATCAACAAAACCGTTGGTGTCGCTGTTGTCGATCACCAGCCGACCCCGCACGCTGCCATCGGCATTGATCGGGCCGGACAGGTCTGTCTCGACGTAATTCTGGTCCCAGCTGCCATAGCGGCCGGTCACATGGCCCTGAAACTCATCGGTCGGGCGCTTGCGGACCAGATTGACGATACCGCCCATTTCACTAGTGCTGTTAAACAGGCCGGATGGCCCACGCATGATCTCCACGCGATCAAACGCCGAGAGATTGGGCACGGTGCCATTGATGCTGGCCATGGGGGCCGGCAGGCCATCGATGTTGTATTCGTCGTATTCATAGCCGCGCGAGTAGATCGAGGAGCGACCGTCATCATTGGAGAGCACGCGCACGCCGGGGGTGCGTTTGGCGAGCTCATCGAGCGTGTCGAAGTTCTGATCCTCGATCGCCTCGCGGGTCACCACGCTGATCGACTGGGGAATGTCACGCAGGGCCGCCGGTGTCTTGGTGCCCACGGTCGCGGCATCCACGCCATAGCCGCCGGTCTGCTCGGAGGGCAGCATGTCATAGAGCCGGTTGCCTTCCACGGTGATCGTATCAAGACGTGAGCCGTCGCCTCCGGAAGCCGTGGCAGTGGTCGTGGTGACCGTCGTGGTCGTCGCAGCGCCATCCCCCTGCTGCTCGGCTGCCCATACGCCGCCGGCGACCGGCAACAGGACGGCACCGGCCAGAAGCGAGGTCAGATAGCGTACTTCTCCTGCACCGGGACAGAACTTCCCCGTTTGATTCATGACTGTTCCCCTGACTGTTATAGATCACTGCCGCATTGTTGATCGGCGCAAAATCCCGCGCTCAGGCGTATGAAGGCGTCAAACCGAGCGACGCCACATTAAGTTTAATGATAAGGATTATCAAGCGTATATTTATATCATTTGAGCCGGGTCAAATCATCGCTGTCAGGGGGCGATGATCAGACAAAGGCAACAGGTGACAGAGGGCACTGGACGGGCAGGGAAACCGTCAGGGCAGAAAACACGAAGCGGAGGAGACAGAAAGGCAGTATTGAAGGGTACGGGCAGGTGGCGTTGCGCCCCTGCCCGGGAAAGCACACTTAGTTGGCAGCGTCCTGAATGGACTCACCACCTTCTTCAATGTCCTGACCTGCACCACCGACCGTATTGCAGGCCGACAGCGCCGCGGCGGAAAAGAGGGCAATCAGCATCATGCTCATCCATTTTTTCATGTCACAACTCCTTGTTGATCGGGTGATATGGGTGCCCCTGTCCAGACGGGTGGACCTGATCGTTGCGCGCCCATGACACGAGCCTGGCATCTTTTTCGCCAGTTTGCATTTTCACCAGCGATCGCCTCCAATGCCCTGATCCATCTAACCTTTTATTGACCATGGAGCGACAGCATGGCCTTTGCGCTACATGAAAGACTGGCCGCAGACACGCTGTTTGTGGCCTCGCTTGAACTTTGCGAGCTGCGTTTGATGAACGACGCCCGCTTTGTCTGGGCGTTGCTGATACCACAGCGGGACGGCATTCGTGAAAGCTTTGAACTGCCACGACAGGAGCGTGCACGGCTCTGGCAGGAAGTCGATCAGCTGGGGGAGTTCATGATGCGCCATACCGGCGCCGACAAGATCAACATCGGCGCGCTGGGCAACATGGTGCCCCAGCTGCATGTACATGTGATCGCGCGCGCACAGGGAGATGATGCCTGGCCCGGCCCGGTCTGGGGCGCAGGTCAGGCACAGCCGCTGACAGAAGACACCCGGCAGACACGCCTGGCGCTGCTGAAGCGTTTTGCTGACGAGTTCAAAAGTGTCTGACTCAGGGCGTCACGGAGGCCGGTGCTGACAGCGGCCCTTCGCCAAGACGCTCGGCAATGTCAGTGGTGAGCCGGTCAAAATCGCCCACGCCCAGCGCTGCATTGCCCTGCCAGCCCTTGAGCTGAAGCTCACTTCCGCTCGCATCGCCTGCCACGTGCGCCTCAACGCGCCACTCGGGGCGGGAAGCGTAGCGGGCGCGAAGCTCACCAAGCGCGTGATCGCCGTAAACGATGACAAAGCCTCGCTCGGCCAGGGTCGCCATGGTGGCCTGCATGACCTGGTCAGGCGAGGCATTGAAATGCTGGAGGCGCTCGGGCGGCGGCAGCGAGGAAGTCGTGGCACAGGCAGTCATGCCCGCCATCAGTACCAGCATGATCAGCGCCTGCCTGATGCGTCGCACGCCGCGTTCATATCCTGGGGTCATGAGCCTTCTCCCGAGTGCGCCAGCGCCTGATCGATCGCCGCATGCGTCTGCTGACAGAAGGGTTGTGGGAGGCCGAACGAGCATCGATAACGAAACCGTCCGGTGATACGACCGTCACACTGCGCACTGCCAAGTAGCGCTGTCCGTCGGCACTGACCGAGACGCGCTCAACGCTATAGGGGTCCGAGCGAAAGACATTGAAGGGGTCTGCGAACCCGACACCCAGCATGCCTCCTCTACGGTGGCCGCCAAACCATCCCATACTGCTGCCCCGCCACTGGCGAGTCGCGCCCAGCCCCGGCTGACGCGTGATGCGCTCGGCACTGACCAGCCCCAGCTCGACATCGCTGGTTCGCACCTCATAGCCCTGAGCTTCAAGCGCGGCGGCAATGGCACGAATCTGTGTCAGACGCGTCCCACCGTAGGTGGCGTAGCACGACGCCGGCAGGAACTGCTCCTGAACATCCAGCGGCCGGCTCGAGGACAGGGAACTACAGCCTGTCAGCACAAGGCTCAGCAATGACAGGGTCATGAACGACTGAATGGACATGGCGTGCGTCCCCGGTGAAATACCCCTGACACCCGAAGGTGCTCCCACGGGAAGGCACACGGTCCCTACCCTTGCTAAAACAGTAGAGCGAATACGAAACGCCCGCAATATCGACGTTCAGGGGGCAGCAGGGTCAACGTATCCGAAAAAAAGGCACTGACGGGAGGCCGGCTCGGGCTCGCCCTGCCCGGCTCTTCCAACCCTGAAAGCCGGTGACGACGCCATTGCGCTTCACGGCAGATGATCGCTCCCCTTCTCTTTTGATCAGGCCCGCCTCGGTGGGCCTTTTAATACAAGAGCAAAAGGCGCTGGTGGCCGGTATCCGACGTGCCGGGTATGCTCATGGCTCACTGTTTCGAACGGAGCGCCTGCATGCACATTCTGATTGCCCCCGACAGCTTCAAGGATGCCCTGGGCGCCACCGACGCTGCCAACGCCATCGCTGAAGGAATCCGCCAGGCCGCGCCCGATGCCGACTGGACGCTCTGCCCGCTGGGTGATGGCGGCGAAGGGACGCTGGAAGCCCTGCTGACGGCCAGCGGAGCCGAGGCACGCAGTCTGGAAGTTCATGACGCTTTAAACCGTCCTCGCATGGCACAGTGGGGCTGGATCGCCAGCCGCCGCACCGCCATCGTCGAACTGGCGGAGGCCAGCGGTCTGCAGCACCTGCAGCCGGAGGAGCGCGATGCCCTGCATACCACCACCAGAGGCGTGGGCGAGCTGATTCATGCTGCACTCGAGGCCGGCGCCGAGCACCTGATCCTGACACTCGGCGGCAGCGCCACCAACGACGGCGGCGCCGGCATGATGAGTGCGCTGGGCGTGCGCTTTCTGAATGACAATGATCAACCTCTTGAGCCAGGCGGCGCCGCTCTGGCCGGGCTTTCCCGCATCGACCTTTCCGGGATCGACCCGCGTCTGGCGCAGCTCACGGTCGAGGCTGCCGTGGATGTGAACAACCCGTTATGCGGCGATCAGGGCGCCAGTGCCATTTTCGGGCCGCAGAAGGGCGCCACAAAAGAGCAGGTCGATCAGCTGGATCAAGCCCTGGCAAGGCTTGCCGACATCACGCTGGATGCGACCGGCCAGGATCATCGCGACAGCGCCGGAGCGGGTGCGGCCGGTGGGATGGGCTTTGCCGCGCTGGCCTTTTTGAACGCCACGCTGCGCCCGGGCATCGAGCTTGTGATGGAACAGGTCGGCTTTGAAAAGACGCTGGAGCACACCGATCTGGTCATCACCGGCGAGGGCCGGCTGGATGGCCAGAGCCTGTCCGGCAAGACGCCCATCGGCGTTTCCCGCGCGGCCCGCCGTCAGGGGGTGCCCTGCGTGGTGCTGGCCGGAAAACTCGACAGCGGTTGGGAGCAGGCGCTCGAAGAAGGCGTAACGGCTGCCTTTGCACTGGCGGATGGCCCGATGGCGCTGGAAGAGGCGCTCAAGCGCACGCCCGAGCTTTTAAGCGCGCGCAGCGCCTCGATCATGCGGCTGTTTGGCTACCCGAGCCGGAACGGACGCTAAAACGCCTCGCCCGCCATGGCGCCTCAGTCCTCATCAAAGCTCAGCGTTCCGGAGGCGTCGCGCGACTCGGCAAACGGGGACGAGCGTTCGTTGTGCAAAGCCTCCTGCGCCTCACGTCCGCTTCGGGCACTCTCGCTGACGCTCTCCGGCCAGGGTTTACGATTGCGAACGCCCAGCGCGTTGAGCCGTCCGGCCTGAGCAATGAGGCTGCCCTGGCCATCTCGCAGTCGATTCATCGCCTGACGATGGCTGCCGGTGGCGCGTTCAAGGTGCGTGCCGACCTCCTCCATGCTGGTCACAAAACCCTGGCACTTTTCCAGCAGCTTTTCGGCGCGAGCAACAATATCGCGCGCGTTATCGTTCTGGCGCTCCAGCCGCCAGAGACCCGCCACCGTGCGCAGGCTGGCCAGTAGCGTCGAGGGCGTGACCAGTACGACATGGCGATCAAAGGCTTCATGAAAGAGTCGATCATCATGCTCGAACACCGCGGCAAAGGCTGGCTCGATGGGCATGAACAAAAACACCATGTCCGGGGCATTGAGCCCCGGCAGGCGCGCATAGCCCTTGTCGGACAGCGTCTCGATGTGGCTGCGCACCGAACGCAAATGCCGGCGCATGGCCTGCTCGCGGGCCACGGCGCTTTCTGCCGCCACCACTTCGCTCCAGGCGGTGAGCGATACCTTGGCGTCGATGATCAAATGACGCGACTCGGGCAGATAGATGACGGCATCCGGACGTGACCGGCCCTGGTCATGGGTCAGCACGACTTCGCGCTCGTACTCGATGCCCTGTCTCAGCCCCGAGCGCTCCAGCACCCGCTCCAGAATCAGCTCGCCCCAGTTGCCCTGCGACTTGCTGTCCCCCTTGAGGGCCCGGGTCAGATTGCTGGCATCCTCGCTCATCTGACGATTGAGCCCGGCCAGATACTCCAGCTGGGTGGTGAGCTGGGTGCGGCCCTGCTGCTGCTCGCCATGCAGGGTTTCAAGACGAGCCCGAAACTGTTCGATCTGTTCGCGCACCGGCGCCATCAAGGCGCTGACGCTCTCTTTTGACTGGTGGGAGAACTGCTGCTGGCGCTCATCAAAGATGCGCCCGGCCAGCCGTTCGAACTCATGGGTCAGCTCCTGACGCGCGCTGCCCAGAAGATTCAGGCGCTCCTCGAAATGGGCCGTATCCCGCTGCTTTTCCACTTCCAGTCGTGTGGTGCGCTCACGGTAATCCGATAGCGCCTCATTGACCTCTGCCAGCCGATGCTCACGCTGTGACAGCTGCGTTCGCAGCTCCTGGGTATGGGTCTGCTCACGCTCGAGCAGGGCCTCGCGCTCGGCCAGCATGCGCTCGGTCTCCCCGACCTGCTCGCGCAGACGCTCATTGTCCTCCTCAAGCGTTTCCACCAGCGCGCGCTGGTGCTGACTGCGCCACCACAGGGCAAGGGCTACAGCAACGGCCAGCGCCATTACCGCAAAAGAGATCAGCACAGCACTATTCATGGCAGGTCACTATTCATGGCAGCTCAATTTTCATGACAGACGGGGTTCCAGCGGGACAGGACACGATCTGTAAGGCGCCAGCTTAACCGAGCCCCGAAAGCGGTGCATCCGTAAGGCCGGGACTTGATTAGCAGGTGCTGCATGCACGATGCCCTGCCGGCGTCTACGCTTGAGTGACGATTTTCATAGCGGCCTAATCATGAGCGGGCCCTGCTTCAAAAATCAGCGTCTCAAGGAGGTAGTCTTTCGATGGAAACGATTCAACTCCCCAACAGTGATCTCACACCGTCACGCATTGCGCTCGGCACCTGGGCCATTGGTGGCTGGAAATGGGGTGGCACCGACGAAAAGCAGTCCATTGCGACCGTGCAGAGCGCCATCGAGCGCGGCATTACCTGCATCGACACTGCCGCAGTCTATGGCTTTGGCGAATCCGAGCGACTGGTCGGCAAGGCGCTCAAGGAAGGCGGCATCCGTGACAAGGCGGTGCTGGCGACCAAGTGTGGCCTGAACTGGAACGATGACGGCCCCTATCGTGATGCCAGCCGTGGGCGCATCGAGCAGGAGATCAATGACAGTCTGAAGCGGCTGCAGACCGACTATATCGATCTGTACCAGCTGCACTGGCCGGACCCGACCGTTGAAATCGAGGAAGCCGCCACGGTACTGCGTGAACTGAAGGACAGCGGCAAGATTCGGGCCGTAGGGGTTTCCAACTTCTCGGTCGAGCAGATGCGCGCTTTCCAGCAGATCTGCCCGCTCTCCACCATGCAGCCGCCCTATAACCTGTTCGAGCGCGACATCGAGCACGACATCCTGCCGGCGATCCGCGAAGACGGTGTGGGCACCCTGACCTATGGCGCCCTGTGCCGCGGCCTGCTCTCCGGCAAGATAAACCGCGACACCACCTTTAATGGTGATGATCTGCGCAAAAGTGACCCGAAATTCCAGTCGCCGCGCTTTGAACAGTACATCAGCGCCGTTGAAAAGCTCGATGCCTACGCCCAGGAGCACTACAACAAGCGCGTGCTGCACCTGGCCCTGCGCTGGCTGCTTGATCAGCCCGGTGTTTCGGTCGCGCTGTGGGGCGCCCGTCGTCCGGATCAGCTCGACCCGGCCAACGAGGTCATGGGCTGGTCACTCGATGACAAGGCCATGCGTGACATCGACGCCATCCTCTCGGAATGCATCACCGACCCGGTCGGGCCGGAGTTCATGGCGCCGCCGACGAGGAACGAGGCGTAAGGCTACATGAAGATGTTGCTGGAGAGGATGGCGCCGCCGACGAGGAACGAAGCGTAAGGCGACATGAAGGTGTTGCTGGAAAGCATGGCGCCGCCGACGAAAAACGAGGCGTAAGGCCACATTGCCTCGGGACCGCTGTCAGGTCACCGGTGAACCGCAAGGCACCGGCGATCCGTCAACAAAGTGCTCAGGACTTGATCCATGACACAGAATTGACCCTCGCCACGACACGGCAGTGCACTACCCTTGAAATGCCTTTTTATCGGCCACAGGTCGTTTGAAGGCACATATTGAAACCACCAAAGGATTGGGGGAGAAACATGAGTCAGGATCTAATGGGCGTTCGCGTCGCGATTATGGCCACCGACGGTTTTGAAGAGTCGGAGCTTGCCGTACCACAGGCCACGCTGGCCGCCGAAGGCATCGAGGTACATATTGTATCGCCCGAACGCGGCACGATTCGCGCCTGGGCCGAGACCCAGTGGGGTGAGGACTACCCCGTCGACAAGAGCCTTGATGAGGTCAGCTCACACGATTACCACGCGCTGGTACTGCCGGGTGGCGTGCTCAACCCGGATAATCTGCGCACCAATGAGAAGGCGCTGACCTTCGCCCGCGGCTTTTTTCAGGAAGGCAAACCGGTCGGTGCCATCTGCCACGCCGCCTGGACGCTGATCAACGCAGGCGTGGTCGAGGGCCGTCGCATGACTTCGGTCCCCGCCCTGCGCAAGGATCTGGAAAACGCCGGTGCGAAGTGGGAAGACAGCGAAGTCGTCTGCGACAGCGCCTTTGTTACCAGCCGTCTGCCGAAGGATCTGGATGCCTTTTGCAGCAAACTGATCGAAGAAATTCATGAAGGCCGTCATCGCCATCAGCACGCGTAAGACGAGCCCGATCTCTACCCTTCACTGTCAAGAATAAGGAGTGTTCTGACATGAGCGAATTGAAAGGCACCAAGGTCGCCATTCTGGCCACCGACGGTTTTGAAGAGTCCGAGCTTGCCTCGCCGAAAAAGGCGCTGGAAGCGCAAAGCATCGAAGTGCACGTGGTGTCGCTGAAAAAACATGGCATCAAGGCGTGGGCAGAGACCGACTGGGGCGATGAGTATCCGGTCGACAAGGTTCTCGAAGAAGTCAGCGCCGATGATTATGACGCGCTGATGCTGCCGGGCGGTCACTTCAATCCGGATACCCTGCGCACCGAGGAAAAGGCGCTGAATTTTGTGCGCGACTTCTTCAAGGCCGGCAAGCCGGTCGGCGCGATCTGCCATGCCCCATGGATCCTGATCAACGCCGAAGTGGTCGATGGCCGACGCATGACGTCCGTCCCCACCATCGCGCAGGATCTGAAAAACGCCGGCGCCCAGTGGGAAGACAGCGAAGTAGTCTGCGACAGCGCGCTGGTCACCAGCCGCACGCCAAAGGATCTCAACGCCTTCAACAACAAGTTGATTGAAGAGATCAAGGAAGGGCGTCACCGCAACCAGCACGCCTGATACCGCCCTTTGGCGTGCCCTGTGCACGAAGGGTCAGTCCTGCCGGCATCTCCTTTGAGATGCCGGTTTTTTGTGCGCGCCTTCATGGGCTCAATGACGAGAGACGACAGATTCAAACTGACTGATGGCGCGTCATGTCAAAAGTGGATGCAACCATTTCCTCCGGCACCCATCAAAAAACAGGAATAACGTGACAGGAAGTCATTGATGCATATTGTTTTACTGGCACTGGCCCTGATTCTGGTGGCCGCCGGCAGCGGTATCATGGCGCGCTTTGTGCCGCGCATTCCCCTGCCCATCCTGCAGATTGCGATCGGCGCCCTGCTGGCCTGGCTGGAAACACCGCTGGATATCAGTCTCGAGCCCGAGACCTTCATGCTGCTGTTTGTGCCGCCGCTGCTGTTTGCCGATGCCTGGCAGTTCCCCCAGCGGGAGCTGACCTCGCTGCGCCATCCAATCATTGCCCTGGCGGTGGGCCTTGTTCTATTTACCGTGGTGTGCGCCGGCTTTTTGATTCACTGGCTGCTGCCCAACCTGCCGCTGGCCGTGTGCTTTGCCCTGGCCGCCATACTCTCCCCTACCGATGCCGTGGCGGTCTCTGCCATTTCCGGCCGGCTGGGCATTCCGCCCCGCCTGATGCATATCCTTGAGGGCGAATCACTGATGAACGATGCCTCCGCCCTGGTATCGCTCAAGTTTGCCGTGGCCGCAGCCATGACCGGCGCCTTCTCTTTCGGTCAGGTGAGCCTGCAGTTTGCCCTGATCACCTTTATCGGCATTTCGGTCGGGATTGCACTGGCCTTTTTGTTCTCGACCATTCGCCGCAAGCTGATCGACCGACGTGGCACCGAATCCTCGACCGAAATCCTGCTGGTCATGCTGACGATCCCCTTTGCGGCCTACCTGATCGCCGAACATCTGGATGGCTCGGGCATCATGGCTGCCGTCTCGGCCGGCATTACCATTAACCGCACCGAGCTCAAGCGCTACGCCCAGACCCGTACCCGCATGCAGATGAACCACTTCTGGGAGATTCTGACCTTTTTGCTCAACGCGATGGTCTTCTTGCTGCTGGGTCTGCAGCTGCCGGACATCATTGGCGGGGCCATCGAGGTATCGCTCAACAACACCCGCAGCTTTAACCTGCCGGAACTTGCATTTTATGTGGTGGCCATCTCGCTGGCCCTGATGGCGCTGCGTCTTGTCTGGATCATGGGCGCCGTCTATCTCTCCAGACTCTCGTCGCGGCGGCGCCGCACGGCACATGTGCCCCTGTCCAGCCGCATCATGGCCATCGGGACGGTCGCCGGCATTCGCGGCACCATTACGCTGGCCGCCGCGCTGTCACTGCCGCTGACGCTGCCTGATGGCGAGGCCTTCCCGGGACGCGAGCTGGTCATCTTTCTGGCCACCGGGGTCATTTTATTTACCCTGCTGCTGGGCAGCATCGTCCTGCCCCTGCTGTTGCGCCGCATGGACAAGCCAGACGACAGCTGGCGCGATGAAGAGGCCCGCTCGGCACGCCATGCCGCCTCCCTTGCCGCCATCGAGGCGATCGAGGGCTGGTACAGCGACGCCCAAAAGCGCCATGACACGGAGCTTGAACGCTCGGTGCTGGCCGAGACCAGCGCTCGCATGATCGGCTACTACCGTAACCTGATGACCATCAACGACAAGCGCTCAAGCTCCGAGCGTCACGAACATGACCAGCGCTTTTCCCGCGAGATGCGCCTGGCGGCCATCCGTGCAGAACGACGCGAGTACTATCGGCTGCGCTCAACGCATCAGATCGATGACCACACCCTGCGACGGCTGGTGCGCGAACTGGATCTGGTCGAGATGGCGCTGGCGCCCGGTACGCGCTAGGACGATGCTGGCGATCGCCCCGCCACTTGTTATAAAGAGGCAAGGCTGTATTGTCTGAGGTGTGCTCTTCACAACAAGGATAAAGACTCATGAGCCAGACCTCTTCCTTAAAAAGTGATGATCAACCCTCGAGTGCACTGCTGCGCGCCCTGCTGATGCTGGATCGCGGACTGGGCCTGATCGAGAAAACCATCGTTGCCGGCAGCATTCTCGTCATGGCGCTTTTGATGAGCGCCCATGTCGTGGGCAACATTGTTCTGGGTCAGGGCATCACGGGTACTTATGAAATGACCGAGATGCTGATCGTGATCATCACCTTTGTGGGGGTGGGCTATGCCGCCCGTCACGCCCGGCACATCAGCATGTCAGCGTTTTATGAACAGCTCAGTGGCCAGCGCCGCAAGGCCCTTCTGGTGCTGATCTGTCTGGGGACAGCGCTTTTGATGTTCTACTTCAGCTACAAGTCCATCGAATATGTCATCACCATTCATGACCGCGGCCGTACCAGTGCCTCACTGCAGATGCCGCTGTGGATCGTTTATCTCGCCCTGCCCATCGGCTTTGCACTGGCCGGTATCCAGTATGTTCTGACCCTCATTCGCAACCTGACCACACCCGGCATCTGGCGCTCGCTGACGGAAAGGGAGGATTACGACGACGCGCCACTGCCCGATAGCGAAAACGAGGAAGCCGACACGACCCGCGATTGATCACCATCCGTATGGCACTTGCAACAACCATCCAATGACAAGAATGCGAGGGAAAGGATCATGCTGACAGGGCTTGGTGTGCTCATGCTCGTGCTGCTGTTTCTGGGGTTTCCCATGATGGTGCCTCTGGCAGCCGGCACGCTTTACATGATGTTTACCGGAATGACTTTTTTTGGTCCGGATCAGGCGGTCAGCTGGATGATCAACGGCGTCGGCAGCTGGGTACTGGCCGCCGTGCCCATGTTCATCTTTGCGGCCGATATCCTGACCAAGGGCCATACCGCCAATCGCCTGCTGGATGTGGTGGATGCCTTTACCCGTCATCTGCGAGGCGGTCTTCCCATTACCACCGCAGCCTCCTGTGCTCTTTTTGGTGCCGTCTCGGGCTCCACTCAGGCCACCGTCGTGGCCATGGGCGGGCCCATGCGCCCTCGCCTGCTCAAGAAGGGATATTCCGACGCCTTTACGCTGGCCCTGATCATCAATGCCAGTGATGTGGCTCTGCTGATTCCGCCCAGTATCGGTTTCATCATCTACGGCGTGGCGATGCAGACCTCGATCGGCGATCTCTTTCTGGCCGGTATTCTGCCCGGGCTTTTGATCATGGTGATGTTTTCGATCTACTGCTGGATCGACTCCCGTGTAAAGGGCATTGAGCCCGACCCGAAGGCTTCATGGCGAGAGCGCGGACGCGCCCTGCGTCGCGTTATCCTGCCAATGGGCTTTCCGATCCTGGTGGTCGGCGGTATCTATGGAGGGTTTTTCAGTGCCGTTGAGGCCTCGGCCGTGGCGGTGGCCTATGCCCTGCTGCTGGAAGTGGTGATCTATCGACAGGTCAGCATTCGCGACCTTGGCAGCCTGGCGCTCTCGACCGGCATGATTACCGCCGTGGTCTTTATTCTGGTAGCGATCGGCGCAGCCTTTTCCCAGGCGCTCGCCACGGCAGGCATTCCCGAACAGATTCTGGGGCCGATCATCGACAGCATCGGCGACAGTCAGTTTCTGGCGCTGCTGCTGATTGCCGTGGCCTTCTTCATTGGCTGCATGTTTGTCGACCCCATCGTGGTGATCCTGATCCTGGTGCCCATCTTCAAGCCGCTGGTGCAGTCGACCGGGCTGGACCCGGTACACGTCGGGGTCATCGTGACGCTACAGGCAGCCATCGGCTCGGCAACGCCTCCCTTTGGCTGCGATATCTTTACGGCCATCGCCGTCTTTCGCCGCCCCTATCTGGAGGTCATTCGAGGCACGCCACCCTTTATCCTCATTTTGTTGCTGGCCACGCTGATTCTGATCGTGTTTCCGCAGATTTCTCTGCTGTTGCCCTCGCTGGGTGGTGACTGAGCCGGGGATACGGCATAAAAAACGCCCGCAGGCAGTGCCTGCGGGCGTTTTTTCATGCCATTAAAGGGTCAGGTGAATCAGGAGGCCTGACCGTCGTCACTGTCACTGGAGCCGGACTTGCTCTCCTCGACCTGCTTGAGCAGGATATCCAGGGCCTGCTTGCCACGTTCACCGACCATGTCGACATAGACCTGACGAACCGGGCGAGCCAGTTCACGAAAGCGACTGCGCTCCTTTTCATCAAGGTGAATGATCTTGATGTCGCTGTTGTCCTTGATGGTCTCAAGACGCTCGGCGTTGAACTGCGTCTGGATATCGTTCCCCTTCTGGACCATTTCATCCAGCGTGGACTGCAGCATTTCCTGCTGATCGTCAGGCAGGGCTTCGTACCAGTCCTGATTGGCGATCAGATTGCCAATGAACTGCGCCTGTTCGGCGAAGATCATGTAGTCCTGCACCTCATAAAAACCCATGTTTTCATGGGCAAAGACGGGCTGAATGTTGCCTTCGGCCTGGCCCTGCTGCAGGGCGCTGTAAAGCTCGCCGTAGGCAATGGTGATGGGCGAGGCGCCATAGGCCTGATAGGTGGCGCGCAAAAGGCTGTTGTCCATGACGCGAATCTGCAGCCCCTTCATGTCTTCGGGCGTGCGAATTTCCTTGTTGGCAGTCCATACCTGAAAGCCTTCAGGCACGGCGGCCAGCGGCACCAGCCCGCGACTGCGAAACGATTGCTGCCACGCCTCGCTTTGCATGAAGGCATCAGAGTTGAGGATCTCGGCGGTTTCCAGCTGGTCATTGGGCATGACGTAGTTAAGGCTCATCAGCTGACTTTCCGGCACCGTACCGCCCAGGAAGCCTGAACCGAAGGAGAGGGGGATGGCACCACTTTGCAGTGCGTCATACAGCGCCGAATAGTTGGACCCCCAGACCCCATAGGGAAGGATCTGAACGGTAATGTCACCGTCACTTTTTTCTTCGATCAGGTCCTTGAAAGCCTCTGCATAAGCGTACTGAACACTCCCTTCGGTCTCCTCAAGGCCAAAGCGCCAGGTATCGGCGAGCGCAGACGTTGCTGCACCCATCATCGAGAGAGCAAACACTCCGGTCACGACATTACGAATCTGCATACGGATACCTTTAGTAGTTGTTTATCCGATTTCAGAACAGGACAGCGGTATCTCCTTGTCAAATCGAGTAACAGGTTTTGACACCGATCTGCCGAAGGAAAACCCACTGTATCACAGCTTTGAACTCCCTTTTTTTGACCGCCCGGGACGCAAGCGATGGCCCTCCTTGTTGAAGCGGGAAATGCGCTATGCTGCCCTGCCTCATCACTTATGCCCTTCAGGCCACAGATAATCTGATCCCATGGATGCCGTCTTTCTCGTACTGATACTGCTGCTGATCGCTTCTGCGACCGGTGTTGCGGCCCGTTTTCTGCCCGCACTGCCGACACCTCTGGTGCAGATCGCCTTTGGTGTTTTACTGGCCCTGCCGGGCATCGGTCTGAACGTGGAGCTCGAACCCGAGCTCTTTTTGCTGGTATTTATTGCCCCGCTGCTGTTTGCCGATGCCAGACGCTTTCCCCAGCGCGAGTTCATGGTGCTGCGCGGGCCGATCCTGGCGCTGGCGCTGGGGCTGGTGCTCTTTACCGTGCTGGGCGTGGGCGCCTTCATTCACTGGCTGTTCCCGGCGCTGGCCCTGCCGGTCTGCTTTGCCCTGGCCGCCATTCTTTCTCCGACCGATGCCGTGGCAGTGTCGGCCATTTCCGGGCGTCTACCGGTGCCGCCACGATTGATGAGAATCCTTGAAGGCGAGTCGCTGATGAACGATGCCTCGGGGCTGGTGGCCTTCAAGTTTGCCGTCGCCGCCGCCCTGACCGGCACCTTTTCAGTGGCCGATGCCACGCTTGGCTTTTTCATCATTTCCGTTGGCGGACTGGCGGTAGGTGCAGCGGTGGCGCTGGTCTTCAACGTCATCCGGACACGCCTGATCGAGCGCCATCTGGGCGAAGGCTCGACCATTCAGATTCTGCTTCTGCTGCTGCTGTTGCCGTTTGCCGCCTACCTGCTGGCCGAGCACTTCGGCATGTCCGGCATTCTGGCCGCGGTCGCCGCCGGCATGGTCATCAACCGCACGGACCTGAAACGCGAAAGCCAGGTCAACATGCGCATGCAGACCAAAAGCGTCTGGGAGATGCTGGAGTTCACGCTCAACGCGCTGGTCTTTCTGCTGCTGGGCTTTCAGCTGCCGGATATCGTCGGCGGGGCGCTGGATCATTCACTGCATGACGTGGGCGATTACGAGTTTCTGCGCCTTCTGGGCTATGTGGCCGTCATTTCAATTGCGCTGCTGCTGTCGCGGTTTGTCTGGATTCTGAGCGCCACCTGGCTTCAGCGCCGCTTTTCAAAGGAGCGCCGCGCGGCTCTTTCGATGCGGGTCATGCTGGCCGCGACGCTGGCCGGCATTCGCGGCACCATCACGCTGGCCGCGGCGCTGTCGCTGCCGCAGTTGATGAATGACGGCACGCCCTTTCCGGCACGCGAGTTGCTGATCTTTCTGGCCACCGGCGTGATCATGTTTACCCTGATCACCGGCAGTATCGGCCTGCCGCTGGTGTTGAAAAATCTCGACCTGCCCCGTGACACCCATGAGTTTGAAGAGGAGCGTCGCGCCCGGATTGCCGCGGCCGAAGCCGCCATCCGGCGCATCGAGGACTTTCACCATCAGCGGGCGGAAACCTTCACCCGGGAACATCACAGTGAAGAGTTCATCATCGCCTTCAATGACATCAGCTCACAGCTGATGACCTGGTATCGACAGCGCCTTGAGCTGGGCGACACCACCGTCTCCACGCCCAGACTGGAGGCCATTCGTTCGCTGGAGCGGGAAACCCGCGTCGAGGCGCTGCGCGCCGAGCGGCGCGAATATTATCGCCTGCGCGGCAAGCATCACATCAACGATGACGTGCTGCGAAAACTGGTGCGGGAAGTGGATCTGGCCGAAACGGCGCTGACCGGCGATACCGGCCATGCCCATCATTGAGGGTTATCCGCCCCGGCGTCATGGCGAGCCGGGGTGTCGTGCACGAACGTGTCGATATCCTCAAGGGTCGGCCCCAGCCAGCGCAGGGGCCAGGCCAGCGAGGCGATCAGCGTCACATGACTGGTTCGATCAAGATAATCTTCGGTCACCGCGACCCCATGGGCGCGCAGAGCGCGGGCCATGCCGGCCGTATTGCGAATCGGATTGACCGTGGTATCGCGGTGCGAGGCCATCAAAAGCGCTGGCGGTGACTGATCACTCACGTGGTTGATGGGCTGGGTGTCACTGGAAGTATGTGGCCAATCGAAGACCGGACGGGCATCTTCATTGGTGATCGGCAGGAAGTCATAGGGCCCGGCCAGTCCGATCCAGCCGGACAAAATGTCGGGTGACAGCGACTGCGCCGCCAGCCAGCGCGGGTCCAGTGCGACCATGGCAGCGTTATAGGCCCCTGCACTGTGGCCCATGACAAAGAGCCTTTCAGGGTCTCCCCCGTAGCGAGCAATGTGGCGATGGCTCCAGGCCAGCGCCTGCGCGCTGTCCTCGACAAAGGCCGGATAGCGCACCTCGGGGTAGAGCCGGTAATCGGCCACAACGGTCACGATACCGCGTGACGCCAGTGCCCGACCCACAAAGCGGTAATCCTTTCGATCCCCTTCCCGCCAGGTGCCACCGTAGAAAAACACCACTACCGGGGCATGGCCATCGGCATCCTGCGGACGGTAGATGTCCAGCTGCTGGCGCGGCAGCTCACCGTAGGCAATCGAATCCAGCGTTTGCGTCTGCCCTGCCGGCGTCAGGGCGTTGATGACCTCCACGCCCGAACAGCCAGACAGTATCGGCAGCCATAACAGCAGACACCACCAGCGCCATGTCAGTCGGCATTGATTGCTTGTCATCAGGGTTGTCGTGCCACCTCATAAAACCGTTGCAGCGTCTCTTCAGAAGCCAAGCGAGTACGCCGTGAGACCGCGACAAATAGCGGCAGGTTAAGCAAAAGCCCCCAGAAACCGGCATGTACACCCAGCGGGTTGGGCCAGATCACCGTCAGGGCAAACGTCACTGCAAACCCGGCCAGAAGGCCTGCCATGACACCACTGCGGGTCGCACCGAACCAGAAGAACATGCCGATGAACGCCGGCAGCACCTGAGCGGCAAATCCGAGCCCCACCAGCAGGATCATCACCAGGTTGCCGGGCTCGCTGATCGCAAGCACCGCCACCAGCGCCAGGACCGGCAAAAGCATCCAGCGCGCCAGACGCGCGGTGAAGGCATCCTCGAGTCGCAGTGCCGGTTGAATGACATCACGGGTGATCGACAGCGCCACCGAATGAACAAAGGGCTCACACGACGACATCGCCGCCGCCAGCGTGCCCGCGCCCAGAAGCCCGGCCACCCAGGCCGGCATGGTCTGCATCGCCATCTCGAGCGCCACGGTATCGGCACGCGACAGCTCCGGCAGCGTAAAAATGCCAATAAAGCCCACCACCACCATGGGCAGAATGACCACATAGTAGGTGGGCAGCCAGGTCGCCGAGCGACGAATGGTCTCGCGCGAACGTGCGCTCATCCACTGTGTCCAGACCGGCGGCAGAAAGGAGAGCATCGACACGATGATCGACGTTGTCCAGAAGGCAAAACTCATGTTGCCACTGGCCCCCGGCAGGGTCATGAACTCGGGCCGCTCGGCGGCCAGGCGCTCGAAAAGGGGTGCACCTGTCCAGCCACCGGTGAAGTCATGCACGGCCCACAGCCCCACCAGCCAGGCCACGAACAGCATGAGCCCGCCCTGAAAGGCATTGGTCATGCCGATGGCGCGCTGGCCGCTGATATAGAGATAGCTCCCCATGACGCCGAGTACCATGAGCACCCCGGCCCATATCGGGATCATGCCGCCACTCATGACGCTCAGGATGTAGGCGGCACCCATGGTCTGAAGCACCGCATAGGCCAGCGTGCCGATCGCCATGACCAGTGAGGCCAGTGCGCCCAGCGCCATGCTTTCAAACCGGTCCCGAATGGCGCTGGCCTGGGTAACATGGCCAAAGCGCGCACCCAGCGTCCACACTCTGGGGCCAAAATACCAGGCGACCACCGCCAGATAGGAGAGATAGATCACGACATAAAAGACCGCCACACCTCGCGAGAACGCCCATCCTGGCGCGCCCATGAAGGTGTAGGCGCTGACGCTGCCGGCCCCGATCAACAGATAGAGCATCATGGCGTTCATGCTGCGCCCGGCCACACCCCATTGTTCAAGAGCCGTCATGGCATGACCACGGCGTGCCCGGATGCCAATCCACAGGGCCAGTGCTATATATAAAAGCGTCAGCCACAGCGGGGTCATGTCCATCATGGTTTGCGCGACTCCTCTGATGACGGATAATGCTCGTCCTGCGTCGTCTCGCGCGTCAGCAGTCGATTGCCCAGCGCCATGAGCGCGACGCTTGCAAACACAATGACATAGCTCCAGAGCGCCATCAGCGGCAGACCGGCCACCACCACCGGCCGATTGAACAGCATGATCACCGGCCAGCATCCGGCGGCCAGCAGCAGTAAAAATGCCAACAGCAGCCCACGCGCGCGACGAGTGCGGGGCAAGATAAGCCTTTGACGCAATGTTTTGCCGTCCCGGCCGATATTACGATCTGTCATATCCCGTCCTGATGTGACACCCCCGGGTGCGGGCCATGTCAACCCGAAAAAGAGGCAAAGGATAACAGTGTGATGCCACAGCATGTAACAATCATCACTTCGATCACATCTTTGCACTCACACCAGGGTATGCTTGCGCCTTATAACCCTTATGTGCCGATATTTTCATCAAACCGAACGCCTACCCGGGACAGGTAGCATGATCAACGCAACAGGAGTTTCAATGCGACACGCATTCAGGCCAACGCTCACCACGCTGGCACTGGCCACCCTGATGGCAGGATGCGCCAGTTCCGGGTCTTCATCTTCAGGCTATTACGCCACGGCGCTGACCAACATCAGCGGTGCCAAGGTCAATCTGACCGGCAACCGTCTTGATGCCTGGGTCGGCTGCAACCATCTAAGCGCCACGGCTCAGCCGGACGATACCAGACTGGAAGTTGGCGACATCGCCTCGACCAGAATGGCCTGTCAGCCCGGAGACGACCGTCGCGAGCAGGTGCTTGCCGAATTCCTCAAGCGAGGACCCAAGCTCGACAAGACCGGCGACATGTGGCTGCTGCGCGATAACGTTCACGCCGTGGTCGTCCATACCAATTCCGACCCGCAACTGACGCATGCCAGCTTTGGCCCGAACCCGGCCAGCCGCAGTGCAGATGCCAGCGCCACTGAAAGCGCTCTGGCCATGGATCGCGCCATCGAGCGTGAAACCCGTGAACAGGCTGTCCGCCAGCCGGCCAGTGTGCAAAAGCCTGAAGTCGCTGCCGCCCGCGCCTCCGAGCCCTCGGTCAAGCCGGCGACTGCCGCCCCCGAGCAGCCCAAAGCGCGCACTGTCGCCTCCAGACCTGTTGAACCTCGCCCCTCGCTTGAGTTCTACAGCCAGGTCGATGCCGGCGCACCGGTCACTCATGCCAGAGCACGCGCCATTGCCCCCGCTCCGACACATGCGGTCGCCCAGGCGCCTGCCGCCGAGCCGATCCGCACCGCGCCCGAGCGAGCCCCCATTGGGGTCAGCAACGAGATTCGCACCGGGGATACCGTCGCTCCTGCGCCGGCACGCACTGTCGCTCAGGCCCCGGCCGTTGAGCCGATCCATACCGCCCCCGAGCGAGCCCCCATCGGTGTGAGCAACGAGATTCTCACCGGGGATACCGTCGCGCCTGCATCGGCACGCACCATCGCTCAGGCCCCTGCCGTCGAGCCGATTCGTACCGCGCCCGAGCAGGCCCCCATTGGGGTGAGCAACGAAATTCGTACCGGCGACACCGTCGCGCCTGCACCGACACGCACCATCGCTCAGGCCCCTGCCGCCGAGCCGATCAATACCGCTTCCGAGCGGGAGCCCGTGGCGTTGAACGACGAGATCCATACCGGCAATGTCGTCGCCAGAACGGCACCGGCTGCCGTTCAGCAGGCCCCTGCGCAAAGCGCACCGGTACAGGTTGCCCAGAGCCGGCCGGCACCGCGCGGTGCCACCACCATGGCACTGGCCCCGCAGGAAGCCGTTCAGGCCTCTCGCCTTGAGCAATTCGAAACGCCGACGCTGGCACAGCAGTCGCCGCGTCTTGATCTGTGGCAGCAGATGGGTGCCGACAGCTGGCAGCTCGCGCCCCAGCACAGCCCGCAGGAAAATGCGCCCTGGCAGCCGGCCGTTGAGACCTCGCGTCTTGCCTGGTTTGCCAGCCTGCTCAAGGGCGATACCGCAGACCAGCTGCCCGACATGACCGTGACCGCCCCGCGTGAAATTCGCTCCTACGCCGTCAGAGAGAGCAATCAGTGGGTCCTGTACTCGGGTGAGCCAATCAACCAGGCTCAGGAAAAGGTTCTGTCCGACGAGCAGCATCAGAAAAAGTCGGCGCCTGAGCTGACCGACCGCGACACGCTCAAGGACAAGAGCATCATCACGACCTCGCGTCTGGATGAAAGTGCTCTTGAGCGTGGCGTTCGCGCCACCACCGCCCGCGCCCTGAACTGGCTGAGCGCTCGCTGGCAGGCCTGATCCTTCGATTGACCCGCCGCTCGACATCCGGCCGACAGTCTCTACACTGTCGGCCGGTCTTTTTTTGATCTGCACGACGGTCGTTGGTACCCCCACTGTTGCCACGGCATCGATCAGCGCACTACCCAAGGCTTGAACCATGACCCCTGATTTCATTTGTCCCTGCTGCAGCGGGCATGACTATGACCACTGCTGCGGCCCACTTCACCGAGAACAGGAAATCGCGGCCACCCCCGAAGCCCTCATGCGCTCTCGTTACAGCGCTTTCGCCCTCGGCGGGCTAGGAGATTATCTGTTTAAAACCTGGGCGGAGAATGCCCCGGGACGACCGCCACAGGACGCTGCCATGCTCAATGTGCGTACCGTCGACTGGCAGCGTCTGGAGATCGTGCAGACAAGTACGCACGGTGCCCAGGGCATGGTGGAATTCAAGGCATGGTATTTCGAAGACGGCCAGGAACAGGTACTGCACGAGCGCTCTCGGTTTCGTCGCAGTGCCGGGCTCTGGCGCTATGTCGATGGCGTCATTGACCCACCCGCCATGGCTCGTGCCGGTCGTAATGACCCCTGTCCATGTGGCAGCGGCAGGAAATACAAGAAGTGCTGTGCCGAGCGATAGCGCTGGTAAAAGCGGGCGTTGTTTCCCAGACTTGAAGCCCTTGAAACGCCCATCATTGATAATTCGGAGTTGGCTTGGACCATCCCAGAGGCAATACCCAGCGTCTTGTGACCATTGCAGCCCGATGTGGCTACACGGCCAAGGGCATGATCTATATCACCATCGGCTGGCTCTCCATGATGGCGGTACTGGGGATGGGGGGGAGTAATGGAGGCTCCTCGGCCGCCATCAACAAACTGGCCACCCAGCCCTTTGGAAGCGTGCTCATCACCCTGCTGGCGATCGGGCTGTTTGGTTATACCGCCTGGCGCCTGGTGCAGGCCATTTTTGACGCCGAACAAAAGGGCCGTGGCTGGAAGGGCATTCTGACCCGACTGGGCTATGCGTTGAGCGGATTGATCTATGCCGGCATCGCCATCAATTGTGTTGAACTGCTGCTCGACAGCGGCGGCAGTTCAGGTTCGACCGCAAGCCATACCCGCGAGATCATGTCTCATCCCGGCGGTATTGTGGCGATCTTTCTGATCGGACTCGGCTTTCTTGGCGTCGGGCTTCGCCAGATCTGGCGAGGCTGGCAACACAGCTATGAAAAGAACTGGCATCTCAACGAGATGACCCGAATGCAGCGCCTGATTGCGGCCAACGTGTCGCGGGTCGGGCTGATCGCACGCGGTGTCGTGTTCATGATCGTGGCGCTTTTTCTATGCCTTGCCGCCATCAATACCGACCCCTCCGATGCGCGCGGGCTGGGGGGCGCTCTGGCGGCCGTGGCCGAACAGCCCTTCGGCCCCTGGCTGCTCGGACTGGTCGCCATGGGGCTGATGGCCTACGGCAGTTACTGCCTGGTCAACGCTCGTTTTCGCAATGTGGATGCCTGATCTCTGGCGCCTGAATCCTCGCTTGTATCCTGTTTCAGGTCTTTCAGGGCGCTAAAGCCCCTGAAAGACTTCCATGATCAGCCGAACATTAAGCACCAGAATCAGACTCGCGATGGCCCAGGTGAGCGTTTTGATCTTCCAGCCAATTGCCAGCGCGCCCATCCAGTCACGCCGTGAGACAAAGCGAATCAGCGGAATGATGGCAAACGGCAGCTGTAGCGACAGCACGACCTGACTCAACACCAGCAGCCGCCCCACGCCCTGGTCACCATAGACCTGGGTCACATACAGCACCGGCAGAATCGCCAGCCCTCGGGTAATCAAACGTCGCAACCAGGGTTTCATGCGAAAGTGCAAAAACCCTTCCATCACGATCTGGCCGGCAAGCGTGGCCGTCACGGTTGAATTGAGCCCCGAAGCCAGCAGTGCCACCCCAAACAGCGTGGCGGCAATCCCTGCGCCCAGCAAAGGGCTCAAGAGCCCGTAGGCTTCCTCGATCTCGACCACCGTTTTACCGGCACTGTGAAAGACCGCAGCGGCCAGAATCAGGATGCCGGCGTTGACGAACAGCGCCAGCGACAGGGAAATCGTGCTGTCGAGCGTGGCAAAGCGCAGCGCTTCACGCTTGCCGTGCTCGTGTTGTTCGAAATCCCGGGTCTTGACCAGCGCCGAATGCAGATACAGGTTATGCGGCATGACGGTGGCCCCGATGATGCCAATGGCAATGTAGAGCATCTGAGGGTTGGTCACGATCGCAGGGTCAGGACTCAGAAAACCATCGGCAATGCCGGCAAGCGAGGGCTGTGCCAGCGCAAGTTCGATCACAAAGCAGCCGAAGATCATCGCCATCAGCGACATCACGAAGGCTTCAAGCCAGCGGAAACCGCGTCGCATCAGCATCAGGAGCACCACCGTATCCACGATGGTGATTGCCGCGCCCCAGGCCAGCGGAATCCCGAAGAGAAGCTTGAGTGCCACGGCGGTACCGATGACCTCGGCCAGATCCGTGGCGATGATGGCCAGTTCACACAGTGCCCAGAGCGCGACGCTGACCGGTTTTGAATAATGCTCGCGACAGCACTGCGCCAGATCGCGCCCACTGGCGATCCCAAGACGTGCGCACAGTGATTGCAAGAGTACCGCCATCAGGTTGGACAGCAGGATGACGCACAAAAGCGTATAGCCAAAGCGTGAGCCCCCCTCCAGCGAGGTCGCCCAGTTGCCCGGATCGATATAGCCCACCGAGACCATGGCGCCCGGCCCCAGAAAGGCCAGAAAACGTCGAAAGGCACTGCCACCTCGTGGAACACTGATGCTGCCTGGCACGATATCGGTACCCAGCAGCGACGCCGGCTGGTCGGGTCTTGCGCTCATGAGGATTCCTTCGTTGAAGCAGGCCTTAAGAACACTAGGGTAATACAATTATACCGTGGTTAAAAAGAGGGTACGGAACGTCTTTTCATGGCGCGGCCAGCCAATGCCTAACCTTCGATGGCAGTCTGTTTGAGGGCCTCGACCCAGTCAGACATGCGTGCAAAATGGCTGCCCTGCCAATAGACATGGCGGCATTTGTTGCATCGGTAGAAATCGTCATAATAATCGAGCGTGCGCGCTTTTAGCCGATGAGCCACCGAGGCCTTGTCTACCTTCATCAAAAGACCGTTACAGCGCGCGCAGCGCTTGAAGGCATCAATCTCGTCATGCAGCTCAAAACGCTGGCAGATCTCTTCGATTTGTTGTGACGGATCGGTGGCGCGCACGAAATAGCCATGCACGATCTGGCGGCGATACAACAGGCGCCTATCGCGGGTGAGCAGAATGCGCCGTTGTGCCGACGACGTATCGGCAATCTCCTCATCCTCGAAATCGTTGCGCCAGCACACATCAAATCCCAGTAGCCGCAGATAGCGCGCCAATCGGCCCAGATGAACATCGAGCACAAACCGGGCCGGACGCGGACGCGGCGGCTGCAGGGCATGTCCACCCGGCAATCCGCCAGACAAACCGGCCGGCCAGGCCCTGATCAGATAATGATCACTTTCCAGCGGCTCGATCAGCGTCTCGAACGCGGCCGGGGCATCATTGAGGGTCAGCGCGGCGACTTCGGTATGCGGCACGCCGAACGACTCCACCAGATCCTTGAGCGATGTGCGCCTTGAGGTGCGTTGCGTGGCCGGCTGCCCTCGTCCGTCAGGTGGCAGAAAGTCATCGAGACAGCCGTGGAACAGTACCTGTACACCCATCGCCAGCACTCTCGACATTCAGAAGTTTTGAACGCCCAAGTGTGGTGCCCTGCCGTACGAATGTCACACCGCCGGCCCCTCTTTATCGCTGTCTTGTTGTAACACCTGGTAGCAACGAGGCTTCAATCCGACACATCATGTGGCGCATGGATACCGCGATGACACGCCTGTATCAGCCCTCCAGGTAGCGCGCGCGCAGATGACGACGGTAGTACTCGGGATTGAGCGCCTCCCCGGTCGCGCGCGTAATCAGCTCAGGCGTTTCGAGCAGACTGCCCTGCTGCCAGATATGGGTCCTGAGCCATTCAAGCAGCAGACTCGGGTCACCCTCGGCGATGCGTGCATCGAGCTGCGGTTCGGCGCGGCGCGCTGCCGCCATCAGCTGAGCAGCCAGCATGGCGCCGAGGCTATAGGTGGGGAAATAGCCAAACGAGCCGTCGGTCCAGTGAATATCCTGCAGACAGCCATCGCGGTAGTTGCCACGGGTATCCAGCCCCAGCAGGTGCTGCATGGCCTCATCCCAGCGTGCCGGAATGTCCTCGACTTCGATCTCGCCCTCGATCAGGGCGCGCTCGATGTCATAGCGCAGCAGAATGTGCGCCGGGTAGCTGACCTCGTCGGCATCCACCCGGATCAGGCCGGGCCTGACCTGCTGTGACAGGCGAACCAGATTGTCTGCGTCAAACGCCGGCTGATCACCCAGCGCCTCGATCAGCCACGGCCTGAGCTGTCGAACAAACGCCGCGCTGCGCCCAAGCTGCATCTCGAAGCTGAGACTCTGGGATTCATGTACCGCCATCGAGCGGGCACGGCCGGCCGGCTGACGACGCCATGCCTCGGGAAGGTTCTGCTCATAGCGGGCATGTCCGGTCTCGTGAATGATGCCCATCAGCGCTGTCAGGCATTCATCGCTGCGATAGCGGGTGGTCAGGCGAACATCATCCGGCACGCCGCCACAGAAGGGATGCAGACTGACATCCAGTCGACCATGCTCGAAATCAAACCCCAGCCAGCGCATGACACGCTCGCCCAAACGGCGCTGATCAGCCTCTCCAAAGGGCCCCCGAGGAAGAACGGGATCCTGCCCGCGTTGACGCTCGACGGCCTCACTCAGCAACCCCGGCAACCACTGGCGCAGATCGTTGAAAATGTTATCCAGTGCCTCAAGCGTCAGACCCGGCTCGAATTTCTGCAGCAGCGCCTCGTAGCGACTGCAGCCTGCCGCTTCGGCGCGGATACGTGCCTCCTCGCGAGAAAGGCGTACCACCTCCCGAAACGTGGGCAAAAAACCTTCCCAGTCATTGTTGGGTCGACAGGTTCGCCAGACCTTTTCACAGCGGGCCCCGGCCAGCGACTGCGCCTCAACCAGTGATGGCGGCATGATGGTGGCGTCGTCCACTTCACGCCGGATTTCACGCAGATTGGCCTGCTGCGCCTCATTCAGCGATGAGGGCTCGACGGCTGCAAGCAGCCGACGGGTCTCCGGCGCAGTCAGCGTTTCATGCATCAACACGCTCAGCTCCGCCATCGCTTCGGCGCGGGCCTCATTGCCCCCGGTGGGCATCATGGTCAGTTGATCCCAGCCGGCCATCGCGCCCAGATGCGCGTAGCGGTGCAGCCGAGTGAAACGGCCCTCAAGCTGCTGATAGGTCGTATCGGTCATGAAGCACTCCTTGAATCAAAAAGACGATGCCGGGCTCAGGGTAAAGCCATCACGTGGAAAATGGAGGCGTACAGGCCCCAAGACGCGACCCTCGAACGTGGCCTCACGCTCGAGCGTGAGCGCCTCTCGACTGATATGCACCAGCCGGCCATGAACGCGGTCAACGCCGTAATCCACGGCACCAACGGTCACTTCATCGCCCGGGGCCATGTTGAGGCTGTCATCAAACTCGTCTGCCAGCGGCTGCCAGTGATCGCAGGCGGCAGCAATCTCGTGCGCCTGAGCCTCGCTTGCGTCGTGACGCCTGCCGTGGCCGATGGCGCCAAGGCGCTCAAACCAGGCCATCAGATGGGGATAGTCCTGCGTGATGCCACGCACGCCGGGGTTATTTCTCACATACCAGATTGGATGATAGAGCGAGAAGTCAGCCAGCGTCGGATGCTCACCCAGCACGAACGGCTGACGGGCCAGCTGGGCATCAAGCATTTCAAGCGTCGATGTCCAGACGGCGCGCGAGAACTGATCATCGGGCCTTGAGACATTGCCGCCGCTGAAGAGCTCGGCGCGATCGGCCTGGAAACGCGCCAGTCCCTCCTCGCCGAGCTGATCTACCAGCACCGCCCGCCCTTCGGGACGAAAGAGAATCGGAATGGCCGCCAGAAAGAGACGATCTCCCATTTCCTCCAGCGCCCTGACACTGGCCGCCTGACCCGGCGGTACCAGCGTGGACTTCCCTGACAGCCGCTCGATGACACGCACGATCAGTGCGGTGTCGCAGTAGATATCGCGACCCATCTGCAGCGCCGGCGTCTTGCGGTAGCCGCCGGTCAGCGCCGTGAAATGCGGCTTGGGCATCATGCGGGGGATACGCACCGAGCCCCACGCCAGATCGCAATGCCCCAGCAGCAGGCGTACTTTCTCGGAAAACGGTGAGGGATCGAAATGATGAAGCAGTACGGATGTCATGAGAACTCCTGGCAGCATTTCAACGATTGGTAGCGCGGATCGATATCCAGATGGGGACTGATAAAGCGAGCCACCAGCGCCTGTTCGATACCGATCCGTACCTCGATGCCTGCACGACGCATCATCTCGATGCCGCGCCCCTGGTTGAGCGGGTGCGGATCAATCATGGCGACATTGACACGCCGAATGCCGAAGTCAATCAGCGCCTGCGCGCAGGAGGGCGTGCGCCCGTGAAAGGAACACGGCTCCAGCGTCACAAAGGCCTCGAGATCGCTGGCCGTTGCAAGCTGCGACAGGGCATGCGCTTCGGCATGACAATGACCCGGCGGCTGGGTATGGCCCCGGGCCACGATGGTGCCGCGACTCACCAGCACACATCCCACGGGTGGATTGGGCAGGCAGTGCGGCAGCGCCAGACGTGATGCGGCCAGCGCCTGGCGCATGAAAAAGGCAGACGAGTCGAGCGTCTTCATTGAACGGGTCCCCTGCAGACAACCGACAGCACGTCCGGCGTGCTGTCGGTCAGAGGCGAAGGCTATCGCAAGGCATGTTTGGCGAGAGGCCTACATCGAGGCAAACGCGGCCACATCATAGGCTTGAACCGGATCATGCTGCTCGCGCCAGGTCACCAGCTCGGCGATCGAGACCATCGGATAGTCCCGCTCGCGCGCGAAGGCTTCCAGCGCCTCGCCACGCATCATGGTGCCGTCATCGTTCATCAGCTCGCAGAGCACACCTGAGGCGCCATGACCGGACAGACGCACCAGATCGATCGTGGCTTCGGTATGGCCACGGCGCGTCAGCACACCACCGTCACGGGCACGCAGCGGAAAAATATGCCCCGGGCGAACGAGATCATCGGCCCGAGCGTTATCCGCTACCGCTGCCCGAACGGTAACGGTACGGTCGTAGGCGCTGACGCCGGTGGTCACACCCTCTCGGGCCTCGATGGTGACGGTAAAACCGGTCGAATAGGGGCTTTCATTGTTGACCACCATCGGCGGCAATTCCAGCCGGTCGGCATGATCACCGGTGAGACACAGACAGACGATGCCACTGCCAAAACGGATCATCTGGGCCATCTGATGATCTTCCAGTGTGGTGGCGGCAAAGATCAGGTCGCCTTCGTTTTCCCGATCGGGATCATCGGTGACCACCACGCCATGACCACGGGCCAGACTATCGAGTGCCTGCTGGACACGCGAGCGTGCGGCTTCAGAAAGGGAACCATCATTTTCAATATTGCGGGACATAAAGGCTGCTCCAGGATCGCCTTTCATTGGCGAGGGACAAGGAACAGGGCAAGACAGGAGTTCTTGTACGACACGTACAGCGACGCCTCGCCCGATCAAGGGGCAATGACGTCGATCCTCTCCCATCCGGACTATCACCGTCGGCATCGGGATCTCACCGATTCCTGCGCGTATGCGCTCGCGGGCTTGTTCGCTGCCGGATATCAGCATCCGGTTTTGACATCACCGCCGGTGGGGACTTTCACCCCGCCCTGAGGATCTGACTCAACAATAGAATCGGGCTCAGCCTATCCTGCAAATTCCGCTCGAGCAATCCCCGCCGGCACATGTCAATCGCAAATGGTCATATTGGCGAAAGCTGTTTTAAACGTCAGGCTATGTCCATCATTTCAGGCACAAGGAACACCGCTCATGTCCCGCTGGCTTCAACATGTTTCGCGCTCATTGTGCACCGGTCTTTTGATGGCCGGCATGGGCACCGGCAGTGCGCTGGCCTCCACAGGTGATTCCGCCGAGGTCGTTGCGGAAACGCCCGGCTTTACCGACCTGGTGGATCAAAATGCCGATATCGAACGACTCTACGATGGCGGCATATGGAGTGAAGGCCCCCTGGCACTACCCGACGGCAGCGTGATCTGGAGTGATATCAAGAACAACCGCGTGATGATCTGGCGCGAGGGAGAAGAGGTCCGTGAATGGCTGCGACCGGCACAGTTTCACAACGGCCATACGCTGGATCATGAAGGCCGAATACTGGCCGCCTCCCACGGCAAGCGCGCCGTGGAACGACAAAACGAGGACGGTCGATGGGAAGTGCTGGTCGATCTTGACGGTGAGCAAAAACTCAACAGCCCCAACGACCTGGTGGTCGATGCCCGCGGGCGCATCTGGTTCACCGACCCCACCTTCGGTATCGACCAGCCCGAGGAGGGCTACGGGGGCACACCCATGACCGGTGGCGAGTACGTTTATCGCTTTGATCCGAAAAGCAGTGAACTGACCCGGCTGTCCACGCCTGAGGTCAAGACCCCCAACGGTCTGGCCTTTGCACCGGGTGAAACCACCCTTTATATCGCCGACTCCGAGCAGGGCCACGACCGGGAGGACGACAGTCTCAACCATCATATCGTGGCCTACGATGTGAGCGATGACGGCACGCTGTCCAATGAACGTGTGTTCGCCGAGATCTCACCGGGTGTACCGGACGGCCTCAAGGTCGATGAGCAGGGCAACGTCTGGACCAGCAGCGACAGCGGGCTGCAGGTCTTCAATCCTGAAGGCAAGCGTCTGGGCCGCGTTGATCTGCCCGAGCGCACCGCCAATCTGGCCTTTGCCGAACACGACGGGCAGCACTACCTCTTCGTGACTGCGACCACCAGCCTCTACCGCATCCCGATCAAGGTGGGCGAGGCGCAAACGCCGCGCAAGTAAACGGTCTGACCGTGCCCGCCTGCCGACCCGGATCATGTCAGCAGGCGGGTGCGACCGTGCAGAGCGCTGTAATGCGTCGATGGGGTCTTTCAGGCGCGCATGCTAGAATTGCGGTCGTCTCATCCAATGCCGATGCGCCATGACCCAGGAACGCGCTCCTCTTAAACGTGGCTGGACCACCGGATGCTGCGCGACCGCCGCGGCGCGTGCGGCCTATGCCGCACTGCTGTGCGGCGAATTCCCCGACCCGGTGGCCATTACCCTTCCGAGGGGACAGACGCCCTCCTTTGCGCTGGCCGTTCACGAGCACGGCGATGGCTGGGCCATGGCAGGCATCATCAAGGACGCCGGCGATGACCCGGACGCCACGCACGGAGTGCTGGTGCGTGCAACGGTTCGACCACTCAAGGCCGGCTCGGGCCTGGTGTTCAAGGCCGGTCCCGGCGTGGGCACCGTGACCCGACCAGGGCTGCCGATCCCGCCCGGAGAGCCCGCAATCAACCCGGTCCCACGCCGCATGATTCGTCAGGCGCTTGAAGCGGTTGCCCACGAGGCGCCCGGCCACCACCAGGTGGATCTGGAAGTGACCATCGCCATCGATGATGGTGAGCGCATCGCACTGGATACCCTCAATGGACGACTGGGCATCGTCGGCGGCCTCTCGATACTGGGCACGACCGGTATCGTGATTCCATTTTCCTGCTCGGCCTGGATTCACTCCATCCACCGCGGCATCGACGTCGCTCGTGCTCGCGGCCTGCCCCACATTGCCGGCTCCACCGGCTCGACCTCGGAAACCGCCGTGCAGGCCCATTACGGCCTGGAAGAAAGTGCACTGATCGAAATGGGCGACTTTGTCGGCGGCATGCTCAAGTATCTGCGCAAGCATCCGGTCCCCAGAGTCACCATTGCCGGCGGTATCGCCAAGATGGCCAAGCTCGGCCAGGGGATGCTGGATGTGCACTCAAAGCGCGGCGTCATCGACCTTGAACGGCTGGCGCGTCTGACGCGCGAGACCGGCGGCGATAATGATCTGTTTGAACGTATTGCGGGTGCCAATTCGGGGCTGGAGGCGTTTGAACTGGCAAGTGATGCCGGCATCGCGCTGGGCGACAGGCTGGCAGAAAGCGCCCTGAACTGCGCGGCACAGGTTATTCAACACAGCGGTATAGAGCTTGATGTCATGGTGTTTGACCGCCAGGGGCAATGTGTCGGACACAGCTCATTGCAGGACTGTTGAAACATTTCCAATAAACATGGCCATATCCGAAATTGTTGAGGAAAACCGGTTACACTTGTTGTTTTCTCGACTCTGGCGACATAAGGCGCGCTGGTATCGATAAAGGCAATGCTTCAAAAGAGCGCCTTATGTTTTTTGGGCAGCGACCTGCCTCACTTTTTCTGTCTATAGTTTTCTGCGATTACTGGACATGATGTTTTCTGCGGTTTTAAAGCAGGAATTCACATTAGCGACATTATGAACTATAAAAATTCGACTTAAAAAAGCCCGATCCATAAATTAAATTTATACAAAATGGAGAAATTTTTTGGTTCAGCAATTACCGGATAATGATAATTCCTCGCCTCGGGAGGGTATCCCATCTCCGTCGGGAAAGTCCGACATGATCGATACCGACTATGTTATCGGTCAGGATAATTTTCAGGGCAAAATGTTCTTCAGCGTGGACCTGCACGGTAAGGTCTTCGGTATCTCGGCACTGTTGATTTTACTGTTTGTGGTCCTGACGCTGGCTCTGCAGGAAGAGGTATCTCCCCTTTTCAACGGCATGCGCGAATGGCTGACGAACAATCTGTCGTGGTTTTTTCTGTCGGCCGCCAACATTTTTGTATTGCTGGCAGTCGGACTGATTTTTACGCCACTGGGCAAGGTGCGCCTGGGGGGTGCCGAGGCCAAACCGGATCACTCCTATATCGGCTGGTTTGCCATGCTGTTTGCCGCCGGCATGGGCATCGGACTGATGTTTTACGGGGTTTCCGAGCCCATATCGCATTACGATACTGCCATGGCAGGCATCACCGTAGAAAACGGCATGCGTACCGACTGGGCGCCCCTTGGGGCCGCTGCTGGCGATGCAGCTGCTGCCAGAGAGCTGGGCATGGCCGCCACTATCTTGCACTGGGGTCTTCACCCTTGGGCCATCTATGCGATCGTAGCCCTGGCGCTGGCGCTTTTTTCCTATAACAAGGGATTGCCGCTCACCATCCGTTCAATCTTCTACCCGATTCTGGGTGAACGGGTATGGGGATGGCCCGGCCATATTGTCGATATTCTGGCCGTATTCTCAACTCTATTTGGTCTGGCCACCTCACTGGGCTATGGCGCCGAACAGGCCACTGCGGGTCTGCACTACCTGTTTGATGTGCCCGATACCAACGTAACGCGCGTGCTGCTGATTACGGCCATCACGCTGATTGCGCTTTGCTCGGTAGTGGCAGGAGTGAACAGTGGTGTAAAACGCCTCTCCGAGCTCAACATGGGACTGGCGTTTTTGCTGCTGCTGTTTGTCTTCTTCGTCGGCCCCACAACGGAGCTGGTCAGCGACTTTTTCACCAACCTGCTCTCCTATGCCACTCACCTGCCGGCACTATCCATGCCCTTTAGCCGTGACGATATGGAATACAGCCAGGGATGGACCGCATTTTACTGGGCATGGTGGATCAGCTGGTCGCCATTTGTCGGCATGTTCATCGCCCGTGTGAGCCGTGGCCGTACAGTACGCGAGTTCCTGATAGCCGTTTTGGTGGTGCCAACGCTGGTCTGTGTGCTGTGGATGACCGTCTTCGGCGGTACCGCCATCGGCCAGGTCGAAAGCGGTATGGACGATGTCGCTAACGCTGCGCTTGAGCTCAAGCTGTTCATGATGCTTTCGCATCTGCCGCTGTCCACGATCACCTCGCTGATCGGCATCATACTGGTGATGGTATTTTTCATCACCTCTTCGGACTCCGGTTCACTGGTCATTGATGCCATTACAGCCGGCGGCAAGATCGATGCCCCGACACCGCAACGCGTCTTCTGGGCACTGATCAGCGGTGTGATCGCCATTGCGCTGCTGCTGGGCGGTGGCCTGGGCGCGCTTCAAGCCATGGTCATCTCTACAGGCCTACCGTTTGCCGTCGTCCTTTTGATCGGCAGCTTCGGGATTATCAAGGGGTTGATGTCAGAACCGCGCAATCAAAATTGATATCATTTTGAAATAGTGACATTAAAAAAGGAGCTGCCCATAGGCAGCTCCTTTTTTTGCATGTTTTATCGATGCCTATGGACGGTGCCAACAAACGGCCACACCGACTGAGCCGACCACGTCATAAAATAAAACGTACACTATTAACGCTTTTCCATAACGCTAAATTGGCAACGCCGAACGAGCAGATCGCACATGAAGGATTGCCATACAGCGTAATTCACTTACACTCTGTCGCAATCAAGTGACCAAACCATCAATTCGCCTCACTATTTTAACTACACTGGGTCATGTCGCCGGCCCAGACCGCTTTCTTACGACTGCAATGGAGAAATGCCTTGAGTCAAACATCCGGAAACAATGATAACGAGAAGGATCAGGCCAGTGAGGGCATACCCGCCCCGACTGGCAAGGCCAACCTGATCGATACCGACTATGTCATTGGTCAGGACAATATTCAGACGAACAAGTTCGGTTTCAGCGTAGATCTCCACGGCAAGGTCTTCACCGTCTCTTCTCTGGTGATCCTGCTGTTCGTGATCATCACGCTTGCATTGCCGGAACAGATGGGACCCGTCTTCAACGGCGCCAAAAGCTTTCTGACCGACAACCTGAGCTGGCTGTTTCTGCTGGCGGCCAACATATTTGTCATCCTCGCGGTGGTACTGATCTTCACGCCACTGAGCCGGGTGCGCATCGGCGGCATGCATGCCAAACCGGACTTCAGCTACGCAGGCTGGTTCGCCATGCTCTTCGCCGCCGGCATGGGCATCGGGCTGATGTTCTATGGAGTATCGGAACCGATTACCCATTACGGTACGGCCATCACCGGCGACTCCTGGGCACCGCTGGGTGGCGCACAGGGCGACTCAGCCCAGGCGCAATCCATGGCCATGGCTGCCACCATTTTCCACTGGGGCCTGCACCCTTGGGGCATCTACGCCATCGTGGCGCTGTCGCTGGCGCTCTTTTCCTTCAACAAGGGTCTGCCGCTGACCATGCGCTCGATCTTCTACCCGATTCTGGGTGAGCGTATCTGGGGCTGGCCGGGCCATATCATCGATATCCTGGCCGTGTTTGCGACGCTGTTTGGCCTCGCAACCTCACTGGGTCTTGGGGCTTCTCAGGCTTCTGCCGGTCTGAATTATCTGTTTGATATCCCCAACACCAATGTGACCATGGTCCTTTTGATCATCGGCATCACGCTGGTCGCGCTGTTGTCGGTCATGCTGGGCGTGGACAAGGGGGTACAGCGCCTGTCACAGATCAATATGGCACTCGCCTTCCTGCTGCTGCTGTTCGTGATTTTTGTCGGCCCGACCATGCTGATCGCCACCGGATTCATTGAGAACATGGGCTCGTATCTCAAGAATCTGCCGGCGCTTTCAATGCCCTTCGGACGTGAAGACACCAACTTCGTTCATGGCTGGACGGCCTTCTACTGGGCCTGGTGGATCTCCTGGTCTCCGTTTGTCGGCATGTTCATCGCACGCGTCAGCCGTGGTCGTACCGTGCGTGAATTCCTGATCGCCGTGCTGCTGGTCCCGACCGTCGTGTCCGTGATCTGGATGACGGCCTTCGGTGACACTGCCATTTCACAGCTGACCAGCGGTTTTGAAGGCGTCAAGGATGCGGCGCTGGAACTTCAGCTGTTTGTCATGCTGGGGCAGCTGCCGCTGACGGAGATCACCTCCTTTGTCGGCATTATTCTGGTCATGGTGTTCTTCATTACCTCTTCGGACTCCGGTTCGCTGGTCATTGACTCCATCACTGCCGGCGGCAAGGTCGATGCACCCAAGCCGCAGCGCGTGTTCTGGGCACTGATCGAAGGCGCCATTGCCATTGCCCTGCTACTGGGTGGCGGTCTCACCGCACTGCAGGCAGCCGTTATCACTACCGGCCTGCCCTTCACCATTGTTCTGCTGGCCGCGTGTTACGCCATCATCCAGGGGCTGCGCTCGGAGCCTCGCTACTAGGGTGATTCGTCACGTCAGCACACATGGTGTGCATCAAAAAAGGCGGCCTGCGGTCCGCCTTTTTCATGCAGGAAAAACACTACTCCCAGAGCACTCCGACCGGGGTATCCGGCGCGTAATGCCGAGCGATCTGTGCCTGTAAAAGTTCGGCCGTGGCCAGCGCATCGATCAGCGCATGGTGGGCCTGATAAGGCGGCAGATTATAGCGCTCGCGACTGGGATGCAGCCGCAGTGACACCGGACGTCGGCCAATCAGGCGCTGAAACCAGGTCAGACGACGGTGCTGCCAGGCTTCAATGGCCATGGTATCGATCAGCGGAAACAGCAGTGACTCCTTGAGGTAGTGGCGGGCGGCCGCATTCAGAAACTCGCGCTCGATGCGGGTGTAATGCACCACGACCAGGCGACCGGCCAGCTGCTCGAGCACCTCCCCGATGATCTGGTCAAAACGGGGTGCATCAACCAGGTCACTGTGGGTCAGTCGATGATAGATCACGGAACGACTGCTGAGCGCTCGACGTGGTGAGACCACCCAGTAATGGCTTTTGGCCACCGGGATGCGGTTCAGCGTAAACGGCTGCACGCCAATGCTGACAATACTGTCGCGGGCAGGGTCAAGGCCGGTGGTCTCGATATCCAGCGCCACCAGCGGCACCTCACTGATGGGCGTCTGGGGATCCAGTGTGCCCGCCCCGAAATAACAGGCCAGCCGATCATCACGGGTGGTGTTTTCCCGGTCTGCCAGATAGGCCGGCCACTCGGAAACCAGTTTTCCGCGCCGGTGCCATTGCCAGCGTCGATAGTGCTTTTGCAATCGCTGTGGCCAGTCACGCATCAGCGGCTCCTTCCTCGACTGGCACCCGAGGGCACCGGATAGCGGAACTTCAGGAATTTCTGAGCATGACTGAGAACTTCAAAGGCATCCTTGAGGTTATGACGCTCGTGGCTTTCGACGTTACTGGGCCTCAAGCGATTGTCCGGCGACTCGTTACTCTCGATGGCCAGGGCCTGGTGACGGATACGCACCATCGAGATGAACTCGAAAGCGTAGCGCAGCCGATCGTTGACCCCTTCGGGCAGCAGGCGCGTCTCGGCAATGTCCTTGAGCCGGTCGATGGTGTTATGTGAGCTGGACCCGCAGGCCAGGGCATGAACGCGCACCAGATCCACCAGTGGCGCCGTCCCCCGGCGCTTGAGATCGATGGCATCGTTGTGCTGACCATCCTTTTCCAGAATAAAGGTGCGAAAAAGACCCAGCGGCGGCGTACGGTTGAGCGCATTACGCGCCATGGCCGCCAGAAATAACGGGTGCTGGGGCGCCATCCTGGCGATCAGTGCCTGAAGGTCTTCCAGCATGTCGAGTTCGCCATGGACAAAGCCCAGATCAAAAAAGATCGAGCTGTGCAGCAGCGCTTCGGGGTCGGGGTTCTCGATCCAGTCGCGGAAATAGTTCTGCCAGACCGACAGCGGCTGTCGCCAGCGCTGGTTGGTGGCCATGATATCGCCCTTGCACAGCGGATAGCTGCACGCCGCCAGCCCGTCGCTGACAAAACGGGCCAGTGACTGGAAATATTCATCGTGCTGCTCGGGGATGAAGCTGTTGTCCAGGATCATGCCATGATCCTGATCGGCAAAGACCGTCTGCTCGTCACGCGCACATGACCCCAGCACCATGAAGCAATAGGGAATCGGCGGCGGCCCCAGCTCGGCTTCACCCAGCTCCAGCAGCTTGCGAATAAAGCTTCGACAGATCGTTGCCATGGTGCGACCGATCATCTGGGCATCGGCCCCTTCATCCACCAGGCGCGCGAAGGCCAGCGGCACATCGCCGCTCAAGCGCACCAGCCCGGCAAGCCCTGCCTGATTGAAGATCGAACTGACCAGATAAAGGCTGCTGCGGGTCTCATAGCGCATGACGTCGCTGAGCTGCAGCACCCCGATCGGACGCCGCCGATAGAGAATGGGCAGATGCTGAACGTTGTGATTGAGCATCGTCATCATCGCCTCATAGATCGACGCATCCGATGGCGCGGTCAACAGACTGGTCGACATGATCTCGCCCACCGGCGTCTCGCCGCTGAGATCTTCCGCCAGAGCCCGCACACAGCAGTCGCGGTCGGTCAGAAGACCGGCCAGACGACGCACCTGCCCTTCCTGGGTCGTGAAGTGACGCGGACCGTTGATCCCCTCCTGCTCTTCACTGAGGATCAATACACAGGTGACATTGTCTTCGCGCATGCGACGCGCCACCTCAACGATCGGCGTATGAATATCCACCATGGTTGGCTTGCGACGGATCAGACGACGCACTCGCGTGCTGCTCATCTGATTATCATTGCGCTGCTGGTCGACCGTGGCCTTGAGACGGTCGCCGCCGGTTTCGACAAAGTCGGCAAAATCGTCGTTGTCCGCCCGCAGCGATTCAAAAAGCTCGGCCGGGACGAAATAGATCAGCGTGTCTTCGATGGCGCGTACCGGGAACCGCACACGACGATTGCGCATGATGTCCGAGTAGCCAAAGATATCGCCTTCCACCAGGCGGTCGAACAGCTGGCCGCTGCGCTTTGATACTTCAACGGCGCCGCTGCGCACGTAGCAGAGCTCGTTGATTTCCTGATCCAGCGCCAGAATGTCGGTCCCGGCCTGGAAATAGCTGATCTCGACCTGGGTGGCCACCTGATCCAGCCATTCATCGCCGAGATATTCAAAGGGCGCGAACTGCGCCATGTGCTGGCGAATTTCCAGCTGTTCGATATCCATCCGCTTGCTGCTCCCTGGCTTGCCCTGCGTGTATCGCCATGACGATACATCGTCTTTGATGATTCTGCTCATGAAGCGTGTTGACTGCCTTTATGGTCGGCAGTGCTTTTGCCCCTGAACGTCTCTTTGGTCGAATCGCGACTAAAGTGCTCTGCTCTTTTGTCCCGTTTCCGCGCAAGTATTAGTGGCCCTGCACATAAAAACGGTCATACACCGGGACAACAAGGATGAGCCATGAGCGGACCAACGCACAACGATACCCAGTGGCGCGACATTCAGCGCAATGCCAGCTTCCAGGAGCTGGTGCAAAAACGCTCCCGCTTTGCCATGACGCTTTCCGTCATCATGCTGAGCCTCTACATGGCCTTCATCCTGCTCATTGCCTTCGCACCCGGCGTGCTGGGTACTCCGCTGGCCCAGGGCATGACCACCACCTGGGGCATCCTCATCGGTCTGGGGCTGATTCTTGTGGCCATCGTCCTGACCGGACTCTATGTGCGTCGCGCCAACGGTGAATTCGATCGCCTCAATGCCCGGGTGCTTGAGGAGATCAGCCAATGATGACCGCAGTATTCAAGCTGACACTGGTCGCCGCAGGCAGCCTGCTCACCAGTGCCACGGCCATGGCCGATGCCCTGACCGGCCCCGTGACAAGGCAGGCCCTCAATGTGCCGGCCATCATCATGTTTCTGATCTTTGTCGGCATCACGCTCTACATCACCTGGTGGGCCTCGAAAAAGAGCCAGTCGGCCTCGGACTACTACGCCGCCGGCGGCAACATCACCGGCTTTCAGAACGGGCTGGCAATTTCCGGCGATTTCATGTCGGCGGCCTCGTTTCTGGGGATCTCGGCGCTGGTCTTCACGTCAGGCTATGACGGCCTGATCTATTCGATGGGCTTTCTGGTCGGCTGGCCGATGATCATGTTTCTGATCGCCGAGCGTCTGCGTAACCTGGGGCGTTATACCTTTGCCGACGTCGCCTCGTTTCGTCTGAGCAAGCGACCGGTCAGAACGCTGTCCGCCTTCGGCTCACTGGCGGTGGTGGCGCTTTACCTGATCGCCCAGATGGTCGGCGCCGGCAAGCTGATTCAGCTTCTGTTCGGCCTCAATTATCACATCGCCGTGGTCGTGGTCGGCGCACTGATGGTCTGTTACGTGCTCTTTGGCGGCATGCTGGCCACCACCTGGGTACAGATGATCAAGGCCGCCATCCTGTTGTTCGGGGCCAGCTTCATGGCACTGATGGTACTGATGCATGTGGATTTCAGTCTGGAGGGGCTTTTCAATGAAGCGGTGGCCGTACATGCCAACGGCGCCTCGATCATGAGCCCGGGCGGGCTGGTCAAGGACCCGATATCCGCCATTTCGCTGGGACTGGCGCTGATGTTTGGTACTGCCGGCCTGCCACACATCCTGATGCGCTTTTTCACCGTCGGCAACGCCAAGGAGGCGCGCAAAAGCGTGTTCGTGGCGACCGGTTTCATCGGTTACTTCTACATTCTCACCTTCATCATCGGCTTTGGCGCCATCATTCTGGTGAGCACCAACCCGGCCTTCAAGGACAGCACGGGGGCGATCATCGGCGGGACCAACATGGTGGCGGTGCATCTGGCCAATGCCGTGGGCGGCAGCATTTTCCTGGGCTTCATCTCGGCGGTGGCCTTTGCCACCATCCTTGCCGTGGTCGCGGGCCTGGCGCTGGCGGGGGCCTCGGCCATTTCGCATGACCTTTACGCCGGCGTGATCAAAAAGGACAACGCCGACGAGAAAAGAGAAGTGCGCATTTCCAAGATTTCCGTACTGGTACTGGGGGTGGTCGCCATCGTGCTGGGTATCGCCTTTGAGACCCAGAATGTGGCCTTCATGGTGGGTCTTGCCTTCTCGATCGCGGCGAGCTGCAACTTCCCGGTACTGCTGCTTTCCATGTACTGGCGTCGGCTGACCACCCGCGGCGCCGTTATCGGCGGTGGGCTGGGGCTGATCACCGCCATCGTGCTGATGATTCTTGGTCCGACCATCTGGGTACAGGTGCTGGGCCATGAAACGCCGGTCTATCCGTACGACTATCCGGCGCTGTTCTCAATGGCGGTGGCCTTCATCGGCATCTGGCTGTTCTCGGTGACGGACAACTCCGCCTCTGCCGAGCGTGAACGGGCCCTGTTCGATGCCCAGTTCGTCCGCTCCCAGACCGGCATCGGCGCCTCCGGAAGCGTCGCCCACTAACTTCCTTTTTCTACCGTCTCTCTCCTTCGCCCTGCCCTGAGCAGGGCTTTTTTGTTCAGCCGGATCAATACCTGTCCGGCTACCGACGTTGTGGATACTAAAGTTTAGAAGCCGTCATGCCGCTATCAACATAACACAATGTTACAAAAGCGGAGTCACCGGCGCATCATGCTGTCATATCCCAGAGGGTTATCTCAGGTTGCAGGGGCGACGCTTGCCATGGCGCTGTGCGGGCCATTCGCGATGGCCGCCAATAGTCCTTCCGGGCTCATGCAGGGTGACTGGCTTGTCAGGGCAGGCGCGGCGCGCCTTGCACCGGTCGGCATGCAATCAAACATCCCTGTCATTGGCGGAAACGTCGAGACGCTGGATGAGACCGTGCCCACGCTGGATATCAGCTATTTTCTGACCGATCACTGGGCCCTTCAGGTGGCAGGCGGGATTTCCTCCACCGCTTACCGGCTGACCGATTCAGCGTTTGGTGATTTCGATATCGGCACCGTTAAAACCGCCACACTGGCGCTGATGGCGCAATATCATTTTCGACCGGGAGCCGCCCTGAACCCCTACCTGGGGGCTGGCGTGGCACGCTCTCATACGCTTCGGGTGAATCCAGCCGACAATATTCCCGATTTTGACGTCGAATCCCTCAACAGTGTGATGCTGGGTGCCGGGCTTGACTACCACCTGAGCGGCCGCTGGTTCGCCAGTGCTGCCATGGTGTATATCAGCGTGCCGACCTATCACTTTGAAGGCGAAGGATTCAGCGCCGAGGTTGACATGGACACGCTTCTCACGGGACTTGGACTGGGATATCGATTCTAGCTCGTTTTTAAAGGCCCGGAACCTGCGTGAGGTCACGCCACATCATGTTCATCCACCCCGAGATCCTTTACCTGATTGGTGGCACCAGTCGCTGCACCTTTATGGTGGTCTTTTTGACCACAGTGATCTGCCAGCCCGAAGAGCGCTGCCTGCGGCACTGGCTCACCTCTCTGATGGCATCAGCGGCAGGGTGTTTTTGCATGTCACAAAGCCCGAGCTATCCGGTCGCCCCTTTTCCTCTCTCATTGATCGCCACCACGCTTTTCTCCCTGAGCCTGGGTCTGGCCTGGAGCGGGCTGAGACGTTTCTATCATCGCAGCGTCCATCTACCGACCTTGATGGTGATTACCCTGACGCCGGGGATGTTGCACCTGCTATTGCTGTGGCTGGAGACCTCGCAGATCCTTCACATGTCCACGACCTTTCTGGTCACGGCCATCATGGCCGTGCTGGCCATGGTTGAAATCCTCAGACCACCCCGCAGGCGGATACTGTCGCAGTATGTGGTGGCAATGGCCTTTTTTATCTATTTTCTGGCCCTGTTTATTCCGCTGGCCATGCTGGTGACTGGTGTGATGACCATGGAGATGATGGTCAGCGGACAGGCGGCCATTCTGGCGGATCAAATTCTCTGCATCCTGATTCACTCGGGCTTTATTGCCATGACCAGCGAACGCTCCGGCATGACGCTCAAGCATCTGTCGGAGACCGATCAACTGACGGGGCTGTCCAACCGCCGTGGCTTGCAAAGCGCATTGAAAAGACAGAAAGCACTTTATCGTCCCGGTCAGGTCCTGAGCATGATCATCATCGATCTTGATCATTTCAAGGCGATCAATGACCGGCTGGGACATGATGCCGGCGATGCCGTACTCAGGCAGTTCTCACAGCATCTGATCGCCATCACTCGTTGTCAGGACATGGCCGTCCGGTGGGGCGGCGAAGAGTTTCTGATTCTGCTGCCCGACACGCCTGTTGAAAAAGCCGCCCTTCTTGCCGAGCGTCTGCGGGCGCGGGTAGAAGGCACGCCCTTTGCGCTCGAACCAAAAGCACTGAACATCACCATCAGCCTCGGCGTGGCCGTCACTCCCGCCAATACCTGCGATTTCGACTCGGTGCTTCAAAATGCCGATGAGGCGCTTTATAAAGCCAAGCGTGAAGGCCGCAATCGGGTCTGTTGCCACGACCCATCTTCTCTTTCGAGGCCGCTGGCAGTTCAGGCCTGACGCCTTGATGCAACTCCACATGACATCACCTCTCGCATCAGGCATGGCAATTGCATGGGAAAGCATCATGCCCATCTGCCAGGAGGCCTGCCATGAAAACCGTGTCCACTCACGACAGCGCGCTTTACCAGGAGCGCGTATCACCAGGGATCGTTGAACGGCTGAAAGCGCTGGGCCCCGGCGCCATGGTCGCAGCCTGCATTCTCGGCCCCGGCTCGATCACCACGCTATCGGTCGCCGGTGCCGAATATGGCTTCGTCCTGCTCTGGGCCGTGCTGGGCGCCTCGGTGGTGGCCTTTTGCTTTCAACGTCCGGTGATTCGCTTTACTCTGGCCACCGGAATGACGGCCATGGAAGGCATTCGCCAGCGCATGGGCCGAAAGTGGGCCATTACGCTCTACATTGCACTCCTTTTGGGCGCCGTGGCCTTTCAGGCCGGCAACTTCACCGGGGCGGCGCTGGCACTCAACTATCTTTTACCCTCGATCCCCATTCTTGCCTGGGTGGGCATTCTGGCCATCGCTGCGCTGTTGATGTGCTGGGTCGGCATCTATCGCCTGCTGGAAAACATCAATCGGGCCATTGTCGCTCTGATCGTTCTATCGTTTGTCCTGACCCTGGCGCTGGCCGGCCCGAATCCCGGTGAAGTGGCCGCCACCGGCTTCTCGTTTCAGATCCCTGAAGGCAACTACTGGCTGATTCTCGCCCTGATCGCCACCACCCTGCCGCCCAACACCGTGCTGGGACTGTCGGCTTTCATCAAGCGCAAGTATTCAGGCGATACCACTACGCCGCTGGACAAGCGTCTGGCACTGTCACGCTTTGACCATACGACCAATGTGATCATTACCGGCGTGGTGATGGTCGCCATCTTCCTGTGCTCGGCAGCCGCCCTTCACCCGCTGGGTACCAGCGTCTCCGGGGCGGCTGACATGGCCGGTCAGCTCACCCCGGTGCTGGGGCAATATGCCGGCGTGCTGTTCTCGCTGGGATTATGGGCCGCCGGCTTCTCTTCGGGGCTTTTCAATATCGCCGTACAGCCGCCGCTGCTGGGTGAGGCGACCGGGCGACACGAGCGTGCGCGCAGTTCGCGTAATCGGGGGGTCATGCTGCTGGCTGCGCTGGCACCGGTGGTTATCGTGGCACTGTTTGGCAGCACGCCCATCGAACTGATTCTGACGGCACAAATGATCAACGGTCTGCTGCTGCCAGCGATCGTCGGCTCGATCTGGGTGTTGTGCAATCAGCGAACGCTTTTGGGCGCGCTCGCCAATACGTTCAGACAAAACCTGGTCTATGGCGGGGTCATGCTGATCGTCTGCCTGCTGGCGCTGCGGGTATTTCTGGGTATGCTGGGGATGATCTGATCACCCGCCAGGAAGGGATGTCATGCGATACCGTCTTCACATTGCCAACAAGAACTATTCGTCATGGTCGATGCGGCCGTGGGTATTGATGCATGCGCTTGGCATCGACTTCGAGGAGGTGCTGACGCCCTTTGAATACGGGATACGTCAGCCCTCGTTTGACACCTTCTCGCCGAGTGGCAAGGTGCCGTGTCTGGTTGACGGATCACTGACGGTATGGGATTCACTGGCCATCTGCGAATATCTGGCCGAGGCGCACCCACAGGTGTGGCCCCATGAGCCAGTGGCGCGCGCCTTTGCGCGCTGCGCCGCCGCCGAGATGCATTCAGGTTTTGCGGCCCTGCGCGATAAGTGCTCGATGAACTGTCGACTGGTGATTGCCCTGACCGCACCGAGCGAGGCACTGGCGCGGGATCTTGAGCGCCTTGACGCTCTGTGGCGTGCCGGGCTTGATCGCTTTGGCGGTCCCTGGCTTGCCGGCGATCGCTTTACGGCGGTTGATGCCTTTTTTGCCCCGGTGGCGGTACGGGTCAGAAACTATCAGCTTGACCTCGGTGAGCAGGCCATGGCCTACGTGGATCGACTGCTGTCCCACCCCAGCGTGGCGCAGTGGGTCACTACCGGCATTCAGGAACCCTGGCGCGAGGACTCTCACGAAGAGGACTGCATCCGTGATCGAAAGGTCGTCAAAGAGCATCAACCGCCCATCGAGAGCTGACGCTAGCGCAGCGTCTCACCGTCCTGGCGCAGCATTCGATTGCGCCAGGCATTCACGTGACCGACAAACTCATGGCCCCGATGCACGTGGGAAAGTGTGATGGGGTCGGTATCGGTAAAGCGATTGTCCACTTGGATCGGATAGGCCTTCGTGGCCCAGCGCACAAAGCCGGTGCCATAGCTGGCCTGACGTACATCGCGCCAGTTGGTCCCGACGATGCCACGTCGCCAGGGCAGAATACCGCGGTAGCACCACACGCCGTCCTGATCGGTATACAGACGCACGCGGCGAAGGTAGCAGAGCCGATAAACCAGCATGCCCAGCGCACAGACCACAAAGGCCATGCCGGCATAAAACAGAATCTGCGCCGTGATGGGCGTCATCATGATCCAGCGCGGCGAGAGCATCAGCGCAACGCTGATGGCGATCGCCACAACGCCCTTGAAAAGGGCGGCACCATAGGCCACCCATGACAGCCGGTGCTCCCTGAAGGCCAGGGACGCCTCGTCATCGGCGCCCCGACCGGGCAGGTCATTTTGCATGCCTCACCTTTTCCCTCTCTGACATGATCGAATCCTCAAAACCGTGACGAAACCGCCGACAGTAGCCGCTCTCATAGAGCGCACTGTCGCGAAAATCGCGGTCGGCCAGCGCAGGCCCCACCAGAATCAGCGCACTGCGCTCGATCGGATCCGCCGCCAGACGCTCGACAATATCGCTCAACATGCCCTGAACCAGACGCTCTTCCGGCCAGCTGGCCCGGTAGACTACCGCCACCGGACAGTCTGCCCCATAAAAGGGCGTCAACCGCGTGACGATCTCGTCCAGGCGATGAATCGCCAGATGAATCGCCAGCGTCGCCCCGCTCTCGGCAAAGGTTTCCAGCTGCTCGCGCTCGGGCATTTTCGAGGCTCGCCCGGAAAGCCTTGTCAGCACCACGCTCTGGGCCACCTCCGGCACTGTCAGCTCACGCTCGATCAGGGCAGCAGCGGCGGAAAAGGCTGGAACCCCTGGCGTCAGGGTGTACTCGATGCCGTGATGCTTCAGTCGACGAAGCTGTTCGGCCAGCGCGCTGTAGACGGAGAGATCGCCCGAATGCAGTCGCGCTACCGCCTCACCATTTTGATGCGCGCGCACGTATTCGGCCTCGATCGCCTCGAGATCCAGTGGTGCCGTGTTGACCAGCCGCACGCCTGGTGGACAGTGCTCCAGCAGCTCGGTCGCGACCGTGGAGCCGGCATAAAGACATACCGGGCACTGCGCCAGCAGGCGCTGGCCGCGTACGGTGATCAGATCGGCCGCCCCGGGGCCGGCGCCGATGAAATGAACCGTCATGATATCCCCTGAAAGTCCATCGGTTTGCTCCAGACCCACTGGGTGATGGTACGCGCCGGCGTCCAGCCGATCATGCTGCCCAGCGGTGCGGTCTGCTCAAGGCTCAGACGCAGCAGCTCACCGCCCAGCAGCCGGTGGCACTCGCCAAGGGCCAGTTCGCTTTCAAGCGTCACCGCATTGGCAACCAGTCGTCCGCCGGGGGCCAGCGCGTCAAAGCAGCGCGCCATCAGTGCCATGTTGCTCACGCCGCCACCGACGAAGATGGCCTGTGGCGTGTCCAGGCCGTCGAGCGCATCGGGAGCCTCGCCCTGAACAATATCCAGCCGCGGCGCGCCCAGCGTTTCAGCATTGAGACGAATGCGCTGACAGCGCTGCTCGTCACGCTCGATGGCCACGGCCTCAAGCGAGTCATCCAGCAACAGCCACTCGATGGCAATGGAGCCGGCACCGGCGCCGATGTCCCACAGCCGTTCACCCGGGCGCGGTGACAGCCGCCCAAGCGTCATGGCCCGGATATCCCGGCGGGTGATCTGGCCGTCGTGTTCAAAGAGTACGTCGCTGCGTCCCGGTGCCAGTCCGGCCACCGTGCCCTCGCCCTGCTGGACGATCTCGAGGGCCACGACATTAAGGGCATCAAAGGTGCGCGCTTCACGTGCCAGCGCCTGGGCAGTAAAGCTTTGAATGTTTTCACGCGGCCCACCCAGTGCCTCGAGCACGGTCATGCGACTCTCGCCCATATTGCGCTCGGTAAGCATGCTGGCCATCAAGGCCGGTGCGGCCCCATCGCTGGTGAGCGCTACAACGCGCACCCCCTGATGCAAATGACCGTTGAGGCGGCTCATGGCGCGCCCATGAAGCGACAGCAGTCGGCTTTTCTGCAGCGGCCAGCCAAGGCGTGCACAGGCCAGTGAAAAGGCCGACGGCGCCGGAAACACCTCCATCTCGGCAGCCGGAATGTATTCCGACAGGGTCGAGCCGATGCCGTAATGAAAGGGGTCGCCCGAAGCCAGTACGCACACCCGCTGGCCGCGCAGCGCCAGCAGCTGCTCGATGCCCTCGCTCAGCGGGGAGGGCCAGGCAATGGGCGTGCCACGAATCAGCGTGCCGGTCAGTGCCAGATGTCGGGTACCACCAAAGACCACCGAGGCCTGGCTGATCGCCTCGCGTGCCTTTTCACACAGCTCCTCGGGCCCGGACTCCTGGATACCGACGATGGAAAGCCACGCATCACGGTCATTGCCATCGCCTGCGACCGACGCATCAAAAGGGGCATCATTGAGGCTCATGCATCACTCTCCTGTTTTATTACGCCACCCATCACCCCATCGGGTATACAGTGACCAGCGCCTTGTGCGTTTCCATTACCACCAGATCAATTACGGCACAGACCGGCCATGTCTACATCACCCTTTTGTCATCATAAACGTGTCCTGCTGCTGGGCGGTACGCTGGAAGCCCGTCGAATTGCCGCGCGACTGGCTGGCATACCCTCGATATCGGTCACTCTGTCGCTGGCAGGGCGTACCCGTACGCCCATCGACAATGGCGTGACCACCCGCAGCGGCGGCTTTGGGGGTGTCACGGGGCTTGTGCACTGGCTGAAGACACAGCACATTGATGCCATCATTGTGGCCACTCATCCCTTTGCTGCCCAGATGGCACACCATGCCCACAAAGCGGCGCGGCACCTCGGTTTGCCCATTGTGCGGATCACCCGCCCCGGCTGGCAGCCACAGGCAGACGACCGCTGGCTTGAATGCGACACTCCCGAGCAGGCCGTCAGTCTGTTGGGCGAGATACCCCGACGGGTGCTGCTCACCTTCGGACGGCAGCAGGCCGCCCATTTTGAAGCCGCGCCGATGCATCATTATGTGATTCGCAGCATCGATCCTATCGACCCGCCGCTGGCCCTACCCCATGTGGATAACCTGATGGCACGCGGTCCCTTTACGCTGGAACAGGAGCGGCAAGTGCTGCGCGACTACGCCATCGACACGCTGGTGACCAAGCACAGTGGTGGCGAGGCCACCCGGCCCAAGCTGGTGGCCGCACGCGAACAGGGTGTTGACGTCATCATGATGCGAAGGCCCGCCATGCCCGACACGCCAACCGTCGAAGGCGTTGATGAAACCGGCATGACGCGGCTGCTCGACTGGCTCTCAGTGTGCTGAACCATCGGGCTCGGGGTCCCAGCCGGGTGCAAAGCGTGGGGTATAGACCAGCGACGCCTGCCCCGGTCTTGTGACCTCGCGAGTCTCTTCACTGCCGATGATCACAAGCGTTGCCATGTCGGCCTGCTCGGCACGAGCCTGACCGAGGGTCGTGGTCGTGATCCGTTCATCCGCACGCCCGGCGGCGCGAGCGAAAATCACCAGCGTCTGCGGGGCAAGTACCTCACGCAGACGCTCAAGCGCGACCCCCAGCTGCCAGGGACGGGCCTTCGAGATCGGGTTATACAGCGCCATGACCAGACCAGCGCCGGCACACGCCTTGAGCCGTCGCTCAATCAGCGCCCAGGGCTTTAAATTGTCGGACAGCGAAATGGCTGCAAAGTCATGTCCCAGCGGCGCACCACAGGCCGCCGCCGCGGCCAGCATGGCACTCACGCCGGGCACGATTTCAAGGGGCAGCGCGCGCCACGCATCGGGACCTCGCTCGATCTGCTCACAGACGGCCGCGGCCATGGCAAACACCCCCGGATCGCCGCCGGAGAGCATTGCCACGCATTCGCCGCCGGCCGCCAGGCCCAGCGCCTCACGGGCACGCGCGCCCTCCTCGCGGTTGTCCGACACCACCCGGCGCGGATCATCGAGGGCAACCACACGGTCTACATAGGGGCCATAGCCGTAAAACCAGTCGGCGCGGGCCAGCGCCTCAACCGCCTGCGCCGTCATGTAGTCGGCCTCACCCGGTCCCAGTCCGATCACGATCAAACGACCGCTCATGAGCGTGCCGCCAGGGTATCAAGCGCGACCGGATGCGTGCAGGCCGCCCAGCCAGGGACCAGCACGATCGAGAAATACGGTGCCGGGCGATCATCACGTTCAATGAGTCGCATGATCTGCTCCCCTTGCATGGTGGCGCGCTCGACGTACAGCGCCCGCTCCAGAAGGCCCGCCCGGCTCAGCGCCGCGCGAATATGGGGCAGATTGCGACCGACCTTCATGATCACGGCCGCCTCGCTGCGCGACAGGCGATCCACCAGCGCTGCCTCGTCAAGCGTCCCCGGCAGGATGGTGAGCACGTCATCACCCTGACAGATCGGTACGCCGGCGCTCGACCAGCCCCCGGCCATGCCGGTCACTCCGGGGATGACTTCGACCTCGAAACGCTCGCGCAGGCGCACATGCAGATGCATCCAGGAGCCGAAAAAGAGCGGGTCGCCTTCCGAAAGCACGGCGACACTGCGCCCGGCGGACAGCTCAAGTGCCAGTCGCTCGGCGCTTTGCTCGTAAAATTCGGCAATGGCCTGGCGATAGCCACTGGAGTGGCGATGCAGCTCGGTGGTCACCGGATAATACAGCGCCAGCTCCGGCTGACCGGGGCGCAAATGTTCACTGATCACGCGGCGAGCATTGCTTTGATTGCCGGCCTTGGCAAACCAGGCGACCACATCGGCCTCGGCCAGTACCCGCGCGGCCTTGAGAGTCAAAAGCTCCGGATCGCCGGGGCCGGTGCCAACACCGTAAAGACGCCCGGAAGCAGGCGGCTGACCGCCGGAAGATGCCAAAAATTCGGAAGTTGATCGCATCACAGTCGGTCGCTTGCGAGCGCATTGATGGTGGCAGACGCAATGGCACTGCCGCCCATGCGTCCGCGCACCGTGATAAAGGGAATGTCGAGCCCGGCATCGATCAGGGCCTGCTTGGATTCCACAGCACCGACAAAACCCACCGGCACGCCGATAATGGCCGCCGGCCGCGGTGCACCCTGATCGAGCAGATCCAGCAGATGAAAGAGTGCCGTCGGCGCATTACCAATGACCACCACACCACCGTCAAGCTGCTCGCCCCAGAGTTCGATCGCCGCGGCCGTGCGGGTATTGCCGATGCGAGAGGCAAGCGCCGGCGTGCGCGCATCATGCAGGGTACAGACCACGTCATTGTTCGCCGGCAGACGGGCTCTCGTCACGCCACGCTCGACCATGCCGGCGTCGCATAAAATCGGGGCGCCCTGAAAAATGGCCTCGCGCGCGCGGGTGATATCGCCACCGCCAAAAACAATCTGCTCGGTCAGGGCCACCACGCCGCAGGCATGAATCATGCGCACGGCCACTTCGGCTTCCAGCGGTGAAAAGCGGGTCAGATCCGCTTCCGAACGGATGATGGCAAACGATTGACGATAGATGGCCTGCCCGTCATGTTCGTATTCATACAGGGAACGTTTGGCAGGTGCGTCATGAGTGCCATGGCGATCGGTCATTGGTTCCCTCGTCTCAAGGATGGGTGTCGGGGCGGTCAGGCGCGCCATTCTACACCGGCGCTGCCTCAGCGTCCGCCCTTACGCATCGGTATCATGCGCGCTGCCGGCGCGCAGCAGGGCCACGATGCGCTCCTCACCGACGCAGGCCAGGCTTTTTGAATCCAGCGGCAACGCATGACCTTCTTCGGCAAGTGTCTGCGCCAGATGTTCGAACGCCGCCTCAAGCGAGGCAGTATTCTCGGCGATCAGGCGAGGCACACCGCGAGGGTTGCCCTGAAAGACCAGGCCGATGCCGCGGGCCGTGCCGACCAGCGTGAACGTGACCGGGTCCAGGCTGGCACAGCCCTTGGCGCAGCCGGACAGATGCAGCCTGACCGAGGCGTCAAAAAGCGTCGACCAGCACGTGCTCAACGTCCCTGCCGTGTCATGCGTGCTCATGAAGGCACTGGCACAGCCCGGCGCCCCGGTACAGGCCACGATGGCCAGGCGGGCATCGTCATCGGCCACGATTAGTCCGGCCTCGCGCGCCGCCCGGATAATCCCGTCGATATCGGCATGCTCCCGACACAGGATTCGCCAGTGCCGACCGGGTGCGGCGGCAAAGCTCAGCGCACCGAGTCGCTGCGCCTCGCGCGTGAAACGCAGCAGTGACAGCGCCGGTACCTGACCAAACGGCCAGACCACATCCAGCACGTCGCGCTGGCGCCGGGCACCCGCATCCGGCCCCTGATAGAGGCCGCTACGCGGCGGCGGGGCCCCGGGACGACAGCCCAGCAGGTCGCAGAGCGCATAGATCGAAACATCGGTCAGCAGGTGATGGGCGCGCGCGCGCGGCCCGAGCATATCGATTTCACCGAGAAGCCCCAGCACGGCGCTGGCAAGCTTTGACGCCACCATCCAGCCCAGCCAGGTAGCACTGCCGTGATCGCCGGCCAGACCCACCCAGCCACCGCGGGCGCCGTCCAGACGTATGTGGACATCACCGGAAAGCCCGGCAAGCCCCGCCCAGCCGCCGGCATCAATCACCACGGCACACTTGGGCGCAAGCGTCGCCGGCGCCCCGGTCAGAATCTGATCGCGCAGGCGGCGCGCCAGCAGTCCTGCAGAGGCATCAATGGCCTCGTCACTGTCCATCAACGGGTCGATCGATACCGCAGGCCCTGCGCTTTCCAGCCAGTGACGCGACAGACGCCGGGTCAGATAGTCTGCCAGTTCCCGGTGCGCGCCAGCGGCCAGCCCGCGCAACTGGAGATTGCCGCGACGAGTGACCTCGATCAGGCCATTACCGAAGCGCTCTGCCGCCTCGCACAGCGTAATGACCTCCTCGCCTTCGAGTGGCGCCACCAGCGGTGGCAGGCGCGCCAGCCAGCCGTCTCCGGTTTCCATGGGCGCACTCAGTGACGGGCAGGCACCCCGCGCGCCCTGCCAACCGGGCAGGCGCCGTTCATTGAAGTCATTCGGTTCAGGCAACATGAGCGTTCAACCACGCCATAAAGGAAAATTCGGACCTCATGAGACAGCGAAACGCGCCGTGCTCATCCATGATGGAGGGCCATGCTATCGCATCCGCCGCCCGGACAGACAACGTCTCTGCGGGTCAGGTGTCTCGACAAGGAGGTTCAATGCAGGAAATCCCCAGGCCCGCCCCGCTGCCCAGAAGCTTTTACCGGCAACCGACCCTGGAGGTGGCCCGCCATCTGCTGGGATGTCATCTCATCGTTGACGATGGCCGGGAGCGCCTGATCGGCCGAATCACCGAAACCGAGGCCTATCTCGGCCTTCAGGACACCGCCTGTCACTCTTCGCACGGGCGCACTCAGCGCACCGAGGTCATGTTCGGCCCGCCGGGTTATGCCTACGTCTACATCATTTACGGCATCTACGACATGCTCAACCTGGTCACCGAGGTCGAGGATGATCCCTGCGCCGTACTGATCCGCGCCATCGAGCCGGTTCAGGGCGAAGAGACCATGATCGCCCGGCGCAACGGCAAGCGCGGTCGCGAGATGCTCAACGGCCCCGGCAAGCTGACCCGGGCCATGGGCATTACCAAGACGGCCTTTAACCGGATTGATGTGTGCCGCGGCGAAGGCCTCTGGATCGAGCCGGGCACGCCCGTGAATGAGGACGACATTATCCGCAGTCCGCGCATCGGTATCGACTATGCCCAGCCTGAACACCGTGACGCGCCCTGGCGGCTTCGCATTGTCACGCCGCAGCTGCGACGCCAGCTCGAAAAAAGGGCGGCACGCCAGGACAAGGCCAAAGGGTAACCCCGGCATGGCGCGTACCAGCACTCGCCAGGCTAGAATGGGGACTGCGCTGAACGACTCCCGGGAGGGACCGTCATGAGACCGTTACTGGCAGGGCTGGTGGCACTGATGATCAGCAATACGGCTGCGGCCGATGATCAGGCACCGATACGTTCGCACTTTTCTCAGGACCGATCGCACTTTTCGCAGAACCCATCCTGGTTTTCACAACACCGGTCGCAGTTTCGCCAGAACGACGCCTTTGGCGAGCGCGACTGGCACCATGCCGGTCGGCCGGGCTTCGACGGTCGCCCCGGATTCGATGACCGACCCGGATTCGATGACCGACCCGGATTCGATGACCGACCCGGATTCGATGACCGCCCCGGGTTTGACGGTCGGCCCGGGTTTTACGACCGTCCGGGATTTGGCAACCCTCCGGTGTATGACGGTCAATGGGGCTATGACGGCCGACCGGGATTTGGCTGGCATCGTCCTCAGCGCATCGATCCCGACGAGCAGCTCAGGCGTCACTACGAACGTCTGTATGACGCCCAGCGCCGCCAGTTCGAGCGAGAACAGCGCGACACCATCTACGGCACTGCCCCGCACGGCAACGGCTACTACGGGCCCGATCGCTGGCAGCACCCCGGCTATCGCCCACCGAGCGGTTATCGCCCACCAAGTGGTTATCGGCCGCCCTCGGCCGGCTACCCGCTGCCGCCTCACGGCTATCCACTGCCCGGCCAGGCGCGCCCACCCGCCTTCAGTCAGCCCGACCGCGGCGCGGATCTCTACGCGGACCCACGCGGCCCGGCCCCGGCAACCCCCTACAGCCGCTAGCCCCTCCGGCGGCTGCTAGATGTCGAACAGGGATTCAAGCTGGCGACGCAGTGCCGCACCCCAGCCATGCTCATTCGGCTCGTGACCGGGGGCGTCAACGTAGATGGTCGCCGTCTGACCAGCGGAGAGCACCAGATCGTCAGATATATCATCAAGGCGGATGCGTACCGGAATTCGCTGAGACAAACGCACCCAGTCAAAGGAAGGATTCACTGCCGCCAGCCCGCCGGACTGCCCGGTCAGACTGTTATCAACGATGCCGCGCGCAATCGAGTCCACGTGGCCGTGCAGGTCGCGGTCGCGTCCCAGCAGGCGCACGCGCGCCGGGTCCCCCGGATGAATGGCCCCCAGCTTGGTCTCCTCGAAATAGCCCAGCGCATAGAAGCTGTGCTGATCGACCAGCGTCATGGCCTGGGTGCCGGAACTGACGTACTGCCCCGGACGCAGCTGCTGATTGGTGACATAACCGTCCACCGGGGCGCGTACCTTCGAGCGCTCCAGATCAAGCCTTGCCGCGCGCACCGCTACTTCGGCGTTCTGGACGCCGGCCTGAGCCGAGCGATACTCGAAGCGGGCGTTGTCACGCGCTTCCTGGGAAACGTAGTTGTTCAGCCGGTCGCGCCGGTTGCTGGTGGCCTTCGCTTCGTCGCGTTGCTCCCTGAGCTGGGCCAGATTGGCCTGGGCCTGATCAAGGGCCAGCTGATAGCGTGCCTGGTCGATGGTAAAGAGCACATCGCCCTTCTCAACCAGATCGTTGTCATGAACCTCAAGGGTATCGACCAGCCCCGAGACATCCACGCCGACCTGAACGATATCGGCGCGAATGCGCCCATCGCGTGTCCAGGGATCATGCATGTAGTGATGCCAGATCCACCAGGCCGCCAGCAGCGCAGCCCCCACCAGCAAAAGCGTCAGCACCACACGCAAAAAGCGCCCGGCCAGCGCAGACACGCCGTTCATACCCGACTCCTTGTCCGTCATGTTCTTCCTCCGGCCGGCAGTGCACCGCTGAGCATCAGCACCGCCCACAACAGCAGCGTAAAAATGGCGATATCCGCCAGCACCGGCTGCCAGAAAAATCGATATAGCGCGAAATATGACATCACGCGGCGCACGCCCCAGAACAGCAGCAGGGCCAGAAACACCGGCAAAAACAGGGGCGGCGTCAGAAACCCCAGAAACGACCACTCATCGAGCATCCATGGCTCCTTGTTCATCCTCGCCCTGCGACAGGGCCTCGCGGGCCTGGGCCGCAGCACCCGGCAGATCCCGCAGCAGATGCGAGAGCATCTCGAACTCTCCGATCAACGCCGTGGGCAACGGTTTTAAATCATAAAGGGCCGTCGCCTGCGCCTCGCTGTCGGCGGCCAGGCGGCGCCAGGCCTGCTCGTCGCGCCCGGCCAGAAGCAGCTGTCGACCAAGCCCTGCAACCCAGCGTTCGATCTCGCGCTGCTGCGGCCCGCTTGCGCGTGCCAGACGCCTCAGCCGCCACAGGCACATGGCCAGGGCATGCAGATCCACCGCCTCGCGCAGCATCTGCTCACCGCTGCCCAGCGCCAGCAGGCGGCTCAGCCGGTCATACAGCCGGCTTTCAAGCCAGGCCCGCGACGGCAGCCGCCGGGCCCGCGTCACCCGCTCAAGACCGCGCCAGTAGGCCGCCACCAGGGTTTCAAGCCGCTCGGCAGGCGCGCGCTGACGAAAGAGCGAATAGGTCACCATGGTCACGATGGTGCCCAGAATCGAGGCCAGTCCCCCGTTGATGAACTGGGTCGGATGGAAGACGTACGTGCGGTGCAGGTTCAAAAGCGTCATCAGCGTGACCGCGCCGGCAAGCCCGACGGCGGCGTAGCGCATGTGCGGCGTCATCAGGGTACCGATCACCACCGGCACCGCGATGCTCAGCGCCAGAAGCGGAAATCCGGTAATGGAAGGAAAGACGACATAGGAAAACAGACAGCCAATGATCACCGCCCAGATCGTGCCGGTCAGAAACTGTCTCACTACCGCCGCCGGGTTGGGTGCCTTGGCAAACAGCACGATAAACACCCCCAGCAGCATCATGGAGAGATAGCCGGAGGTCCAGCCGCTGTGAATCCAGAAAAGCCCCAGAAGCTCAAAGGCGATAAACACGCGAAAGGCGTTGTAGCGCGCCACGCCATATTCGGGGTGATGTGTCCGGCGCGGGCGGCGCCCGGTCAGCCTGATCAGCCCGGCATGGCGATGATGGCGCATGGCAAGACTCAGCGCCCGGCCGTGATGCAAAAGCTGCATGACCTCGCCCAGGCGCTCGCGCACCAGCGTGGCCCGCACCAGCGTCACGGAGTCTTCCGGCGAGACCAGCGTTGCGACATCCGGAAGCTTCGGCAGTTCGGGGAGCTGATCGTCGTCCTGATCCAGCGCCGCCAGAAAGGGCAACGTCGGCGTGCGCAGGGCCATCATGAGGTCATCACAGCCCTCGCAGTGCGATAGCCGGTCGATGGCCTCTTCGAGCTCACGAAGTCCGGTCATCAGCGCCAGACTGTCCCCGGCAAAGCGGTCCAGTGCCGGCAGGAGCCGGCGAAAGCGGCGAAACTCGAAGCGTGCCAGAGCGTGCTGGGCCTCGAACTGCTGATGCTTGCCCATCAGGTGGCGCAGGCGTTCATTAAGCACCGCTTTTGGGCGTGCTTGAGTGATCGCCACGCGTGCTTCATCGGCCGCGCCACTGATCAGGGCCGCAAGCGTACCCGGCAACGCACGACTGCCAAAGCGCGGCGCAATGAGCACGTGCATCAAAAAGCCGGCCCCGATGCCCAGCGCCGTCTCGGTGGTCCGCGCCAGCGCCAGATCAAAGATGTTGTCCACCCCGGTGCCGATGGCCGTCAGCGAGACCAGCGTTGCGGTATAGCCGCTGAGCATCATGATGTAGCTGGCCGGCTCATCGTTTAACAGCATCACGCAGAAGGTACAAAAGGCCAGCCAGGCCCCGGCGGCCAGCAGATAGAGCATCGGTTGCTGGGCAAAAAGCGCGATCAGCACCAGCCCCATCAGCGCGCCCAGAAAGGTACCGATCAACCGACCGATGCAGCGATGGATGATAATGCCCAGCGGCGGTGTACCGCCGGTGAACATGACCGGCTGCAGGGTCACGATCATGACGGCCAGAATCGCCCAGGCCGGTTGCGCCAGGTCCAGACGCAGCGCGACATAGAGCGCCAGCCAGACCGCCAGCACGGTGCGCAGCGCCAGCACCCAGTGGTCACCGGTAATACTCGAGGCAATTCTCATCGACAATGATCAGTATCGTGAACGACGCATGCCGCCGCCTGGCGGGCATGAAAGCCCACAGGCGGACGGCGACAGGCGCAAGGGAAATATCGTAAGGGTGCGAAGTATTTCATTAACAATGAGCTGACGTCTACCTTAACCCCACGTCAGTGATGCCGTGACGGCCTGATGCCAGGCCTGTACCTCCTGCATCAGTGACACGCCCAGATGGGCACGGGCGGCACTGATCAGCCCCGACGCCCATGTCGCATCAGGCGCGTTCAACAGCACGGTTCGCGGCATGCCGGTGTGGTATAACGCGCGCAGTGCCTCGGCAAGCCCCGGGGCACTGCGGGCCTCGAGCTGTCTCAGATCAAGCACCCACCAGGGGGAATCCGGCACGGCTTCCGGCAGGGGCGCAGACAGCACCAGCTCGTGTGGCTGCCAGTGTGACACACCTTCTGGCAGGCTTAACCGGGAGGCCAGCCTGTCAGGGCCCGTGCCTCTCCCCTGCCAGGTCATGATGACCAGTCTGGCCGGCACCGTTCGGGCATCCTCTCTTGCGGTGTGCGTCTGCGACCACTGACGCAGACCGCTGGCCTGATCCCCCGACATCAGGCGCGCTCCCAATGATCCAACCTCACGAGCGCGCCTCGCGGGCATCCATCAGCGCATCGCGGGCCGTGAAAGCCTGCATCAATGCCTCCAGCAGTACCGTGCCGGTACGGCGGCGGGTGCCGCCGGAGAGATTGAACAGCTGCGCCCGCACGTCCATGGCCCAGTCCTCGCTGCAAAGCTCCAGCCGCGTGGCCAGTGCCGCCAGGCCCGACGCCAGCTGCAGCCGGGTTTCGCGATCGCTTCGCGCCACGCCACTCTCTTCCAGTCGGCGCATGGCCTGGCGGGTCAATCCCTCAAGCCCTTCCAGCGCCACGGCACGAGCCAGCCTGGAGGCCACATCGCGCCCGGTGACGGCATTGGAGAGCCAGTAGCGCTGCGCCAGCACGCGGTTGTCATCCACATCGTGAAGCCTTGCAAACCACACCAGTACCTCGACAGGGTCCCCACTACCGCGCGTTTCATACAGCGCCGGCAGACAGGAGAGCACCATGTTGACCGGACGGGCGCGCCAGCGACACTGACGCTGATTGATCTCGGCAGCAAGCCCGGCCAGATCGGCCAGCCGCTGACGCTCTCCCTGATAGCGCACCCGGCGCGACGCCGTGGCGGCCGACATCCACAGCTGCCGGTCGGCCGCCAGACGGTGCATTTCATCAATCTGCGGTAGCGCGGCCATCAGATGCCACGCGCTCTGATGGGTCTCGCGCGCCCAGCGCATGCGCTCGGCTTCCGAGGTCGGCAGTCGATGTCGCAACCAGGTCTGGGGCAACGGCAGCCCGTGGTCATCCAGCGACACCAGCGGCATGCTCCAGTCCTGTTGACGTGAGCCCTTCTCCTTTGACCACCACAGGGCGTGCTCCTCGTTGGGGGCGACCGTCAACGGGGAGCGCGCCGCCATGTGGGCCGCAAAACTTTCCCCGGGGGCATTGCTCAACCCATGGGCCCAGAGCTGCTCCAGCAGCGGCGTGCCGGGCGCCCGGCGGGCCAGGGTATCAAACATTGCATGCAGGGCGCGCCCGTGGCTGACCACATCTCGGGACAGGGCATGGGCCTTTGACTGGCGCGTCTGCCCGGCCATCTCGGCAAGAGTTGCCGCGTCGTAGCCAAACGGCGAGGCGCTGTCGACCGAGAGCGCCTCATGAACCAGCGCGGCGACATCCACCGCGGCCAGGTCTTCCGGCACACGCTGCCCGTTGGCCACAAACAGCACCTGCAGCCGATGGCGGGCCAGAATATCCAGTACGGTGGCCGGACGGGCAGACTCATCGAGTTTGGTAATGATGCAGCCACGAATCGGTGTGCCGGCCCGGTCGGCGGCCTGCTGATAGGCCGCGACCACCTGCTCGAGCGTGTCGCCGTGGCTGGCGGCGTCCAGCACCAGCAGGGTCGCAATGGGCACGCCTGCCTCGCCAAGGCGCGCCACTTCAGTGGCAAGGCGCGGGTCGCGCTGACTCATGCCGAGGGTGTCGATCAGGATGGTGCGCTTGGGCGTGGCCCGCTGCATCTGCAACAGCGCCCGGCGCGGCGTCATGAGACGCGCCAGCAGCGCGCCCAGATCACCGTCGCCTTCCAGCGCATGCACCTCCACCCCCAGAAGGCGTGCATAGATGCGCAGCTGCTCCTGGGCGCCGATACGATAGCTGTCAGTGGTGATCAGTGCCGCGTCGCGGTTGCCATGCGCCATCACGTAGCGTGAGGCAAGCTTGGCGGTGGTGGTGGTCTTGCCCACGCCGGTCGGCCCGATCAGCGCCATCACGCCGCCTTCGGCAAGCAGGTCACTGTCGGTCTCCAGAGTTTCAAGTCGCGCCGCCAGCTGCCGACTGATCCAGCCGTTGAGCGCCTCATCAATGTCCTCATCGGCGGTATCGGCAAATTCCGCCGGCAGCAGCGCGATCAGCTCGCGCACCAGCGTCTGACTAAAGCCCACGCCGATCATGCGCTGGCGCAGACGCGTGGCCGGTGTGGCCTTCTCCTCGGGCGCAGTGGGCGTGCTCAGGCGAGCGTCGAGCAGATCGCGCATGGCGGCGAACTCATCCATCAGCCGGGCGCTGAAGGCCTGCGTTTCCTGTGGGGCAGTCACCGCCGCCGAGGACGAAGCAGGCATCGGGTCAGGCGTCGGGGCAACAGGCTCGGGCGGCGCGGGTTCGGCCGGCTGACCGGTCAGGCTTTCCTGGTCGGCATCGAGCATCGCGACGATCTCGACGCCGCCCTCAACCTGACGGTTGGAAAGAATCAGCGCCTCGTCACCCAGTGACTCGCGCACCTGACGCATGGCGTCACGCGCGCTGGTGCCGATAAAACGGTGTACCCCCATGCCCTGGCTCTCCTGATCGGCGGCGATGGTGCCGGCCGCCGGGTGTCATCCTTAAACGGCGGCCTTCATGTCATGCCGCCAAGGGTGCCACGAGCACGCCGGGGGCAATCAGGAGGAATGGGCCCGAATTCATGCCTTATTCGGTATTCGCCCTAAAGTTTTCGCAGGCGCTGCCGAGGGCCCGTCGCACCCAGTGGCGCAATCGCGTCTCGCTCAGGCTCTCGGGGGCATGACTGACCCGATAGAGCAGGGGTGCCATGATGACATCGATCAGCGTATCGACCGATGGCAGCGATGACTCACCGCGATCGCGCGCGCGCGACAGCATCAGCGCGATCTGCTCGCACTGCCAGTCGTAACAGCGCGTCCGAGGGTCGTGGCTGGCACTGCCGAGTGCATCGGCCAGCGCCTGCTGGCCGGGCCTTGAAGTCATCTCCTCCATGAACTCACCGGCCCAGACCATCAGATCTTCCTCGAGCGAGCCGGTATCGCTTAACGGCGCTTCCGGCCGCAGCCGCTCGGCCGCCACGTCGGCCAGCAGTTCACGCAGCGAGCCCCAGCGTCGATAGATGGTCGACGGGGTGACCCCGGCGTGCTCGGCGATCATCGGGATAGTCAGCTGCGTGCGTCCCTCGCCGTCATCCAGGGCGCTGACGGCGGCGTGGACAGCCTGCTGCACCCGGGCACTGCGTCCGCCGGGGCGAGGAAGCGGTTTATGGCTCATGAGGCCTCTTAACGCAAAATATTTGCTTTAGCAGGCGAATCACCTACACTGCGCGCATTCTAACGCAAAACCTTTGCTTTAAGGTGTGCCTCATGCCCTCTTCCACTGCCCCGGCGATGTCACGTCCGCGGGAACTGGTGTTTTACACCCTGGTGCTGATGGCCTTTCTGGCCGCCTCCGGTGTGCCTACGCCGCTGTATCAGCTCTATCAGTCCAGCTGGGACTTCTCCACCTCCATGCTGACGCTGGTGTTTGCCAGCTATCTGTTTGCGCTGCTGCTGACGCTTTTATTTACCGGGGCGCTGTCGGATTATCTCGGTCGCCGCCCGGTCATTGCCGCGGGTCTTGTGATCGAACTGGCCTCGATGGGCTGCTTTTTGATGGCCTCCGATCTCGGCTGGCTGTTCGCCGCTCGCATCCTGCAGGGCATGGCCACCGGGGTGGTGACCAGCGCGTTGAGCGCTGCCCTAATGGACAGTGATCATCAGCGCGGCCCGGTGATGGCCAGCGTCGCCCCCATGATCGGCATGGGACTGGGCGCGCTGGGCGCCAGTGTGCTGGTCGCCGGCGCTCCCTGGCCGATGCGGCTGGTGTATGTCGTGATGCTCGTGATATTCGCCTGGCAGGTGCTGGGGCTTGGCCGCATGAGCGAGAGCGTGACACGCCGCCCCGGCGCGCTGGCCTCGATGACACCCCGCGCCCGGGTACCGGCCGTGGTGCTGCCCACGTTTGTGCGCACCATGCCGGCCAACGTGGCCGCCTGGGCACTGGGCGGTTTCAGCCTGTCACTGGGGCCGGCCCTGGCCGAGCAGGTCGCCGGATTTCACAGCGCCCTGATGGGCGGACTGCCGGCCTGTATTCTGTCAGTCATGGGCGGCATCAGCGTGTGGCGCTTTCGACGCTTCACGATCCGCACCATCCTGCTGCTCTCGAGCACCCTGTTGCCTGCCGGGCTGGTGCTGGTACTGATCAGCGTCCATCTACACAGCCTGGCGCTTTTAATCATCGGCTACAGCGTGGCAGGTCTTGGATTCGGTTCGGGATTCATGGGCGCGCTGCGCGCCGTCATGCCGCTGGCGCCGGCCGGCGAGCGCTCATCATTAATGGCGGTGTTTTATGTGGTGAGCTATCTCTCCGCCAGTCTGCCGGCACTGGCGGCGGGCGTGGCCACCCAGCGCCTTGGGCTGGAGGCCACGGTATATGTTTACGGTGCCTTCGTGATGGCGCTGTCACTGAGCGTGCTGATCAGCGTCCTGCGCCGCCCGATGACCACGTGTACAGCGGCGTAGTACCGACGGCGCCTGCATCTGATGTTCAGGGCCTGTCACCGCCCAGCCACTTCGGCCACTGCGCAATCTGCGCCTCAAAGCGCATCAGATCCTGCTCGAGCTGCCACTGCAGCCGGGCACGATCGCTGTGTTCCAGCAGATCGGCGCACTCTCCTTTCGGGGCGACGTCGAGCGATGCACCCTGGCAGGCCGCGACGCGCGCCTTGCCCGCCGCACCGGGCGACCACAGACTCTCGCCCTGCAAAAAGCTGTACTCGAGGCTGTTACGCGCCATCTGCTTGAGCGCCGGGTAGTCAAGGCCCTGCTCCGTGACGGCACGCTCGTACTCGTGGGTCAGGTCAATGCGGGAGACGCCCTGATCGTCGGTGGCCAGCACCAGCGGCACCCCCGCATCGCGATAGAGATTGAGCGGATGCTCATCACCGCGAACGCCGAGGATCACATCGTTGCTGGTCAGGTTGATTTCCACCGCCACGTTGTTGTCCGCCATGGCCTGCAAAAGCTCTGGCGCATTCTGCTCATGAGCGATGTCCACGCCATGGCCGATGCGTTGGGCACCGGCCATATCGACCGCCTTTTGAATGTGATCCCGCAGCGCAAACGGCGGTACCAGCCCGAGCGTCAGCTCCCCGGCGTGCAACGCCAGCGGCACATCGGGATAGTGTTTCGAGAGGAAGGCCAGCATCTTCATGTGACGATCATAGTCTTCAAGCGCCACCGGATTGTCTTCCGGTGCAACGATATTGACGCCCACATAGCGCGGATCGGCATCGGCAAGCGCAAAGGCCATCATCAGCTCGCCAAAGACTGCCATCGGCGGCTGGGTACGCACGGCAAAGCCCTGCAGACGCACCGTCACGTCACAACCAGGCGCGGCATTATTGCCGTCACAGCCCAGCCGTTTGTCGGCAGTGGCAAACATCTCATCGGTTTCACGGCGGGCGTCTGCCAGCGACGCCTCGAGCTTCGGCGACAGCGCCTGCCAGGCGGCGTCCAGATCATCGGCATCGAGCCCGCGGGACTGCGCCATGGCGCCGAAGCCATGCACGGCGCCCGGGTTGGAAATGGTTTCGAGATAGCTCAGATGATCACCCGCTGCCAGCTGCTTCGAGGCACTCAGCAGCGCGCCGGACGAGGCAGCAGCGACCGGCGCAAAACGATCGAAGGTCGCAAAGAACTGGTCATGGCCCTCGACCGGTGGCGTACCAGGGCCGCTGGGTGTATTGCGCATCGACAGGGCATTGAGCAGATCCGCGTACAGGACGCTGTCACGCTGCGCCAGCCCCTCTGCTTCGACCAGCGCATCGCCTTCGCAGGGCGCTGGCGCAATCGCCGACCCGTCGGCGCGCACGCACATGCCGGCACGACCGGCCTCTTTTAGCAGGGTTTCCGGCCAGGGGGTGCCCCACAGATGATGGTGAATGTCACCGCCCTTGGGCATGCGCTGCAGGAACATGCGAAGTTTCGGGGGCTGATCGCGAAGTTCGGCCATGACTTCGGCGGTACGATACGTGGGAGACTCATCGGCACCCGCCGGCGTGGCGGTCACCATCACGGCGGCACCCAGCGCCGCGAGCGCCGCCAGACGGCGACGGGAAAGAACCGGGGTCTGCATGAAACGCTCTTTTTGATTGTGTACGGATGATTCTACAGCCGTCATGACGGTCGGCCGGACGCTATATCAGCGATATTCTGCAAGGCTATCGTGCCAGGGCGACCAGCGCCAGATACCAGAAGGGAGGGCTCGAAAGCCCTCCCCTGACGACGCGGTGACCTGTCTTCAGCGCTGTGCCAGGTCCTCGACCATGGCCTTGAGCACACCATAGAAATTTTCCACCGCGCTGAGCTCCACACGCTCATCCGGGGTGTGGGCACCGCGGATGGTGGGCCCGAACGAGATCATCTGCATGCCCGGGTTTTTCGAACCGATCAGCCCGCACTCGAGCCCGGCATGAATGACCCGTACCTCGGGCGCCTCTCCGGTGACGCGCTCGTGGACCCGCTCAAAGCGCGCGAGCAGTTCGGATTCCGGCTCGGGCGTCCAGCCCGGATAGCCTTCGTTGATGGCAGGCTCGAAGCCGGTCAGACGCATCAGGGTGGCAATGCGCGCCACCAGCTCGTCACGGGTCGAGTCGCGCAGCGAACGCACCATCAGCTGAATCGAGAAGGTGCCGTCCTTCAGGCTCACGATGCCCTGGTTGTTGGACGTCTCGACCACGCCCGAGGCCGAACGACTCATGCCTGCCACGCCGTAGGGCAGGCCATGCATCAGCCCCATCAGGCGGTAGGTGTCTTCACTCGACAGTGCCCGCTCGGCCTGTGCAGACGATACGCTGATGGTCACGCCATCATCGAGCCCTGCCAGTTCCTGGCGATAGATCTCCTGATAGTGCTCGATCTGTGCCATCACCGTCTCATGATGCTGCTTCGGCAGTGCCACCGTGGCTTTCGCTTCACGGGTAATGGCGTTGCCCATGGTGCCGCCCTCGTAATCGACCAGCCGCAGACCGTGGTCGCAGAGTCGATGCAGCAGGCGGGACAGCAGCCGATTGGCGTTACCCAGCCCCAGATGAATATCGAGCCCCGAGTGACCGCCCTTGAGACCATGCACACTGATGATTAGCGTTTCCATGGGCCCATCAAAAGGCGCCCTCACCAGGGTGGCCTTCGTGCGCACCGAGGCACCGCCGGCGCAGCCGATGTAGACCTGCCCCTCGTCTTCGGAGTCCAGATTCAGCAGGTATTGGCCCTTGAGCCAGCCCGGCTTCAGGTTGATGGCACCGACCAGCGAAGCTTCCTCCTCGACCGTCATCAACGCTTCAAGCGGCCCATGGGTGAGCCCCTCCTCTTCGAGGATGGCAAGCGCCGCACAGGCGCCTACGCCATTGTCCGCGCCCAGCGTCGTACCGCGGGCGTAGAGCCAGCCGTCACGGATTTCAGTGTCGATCGAATCGCGATCAAAGTCGTGGGTCACGCCGGGGGCGGCCTGAGAGACCATGTCCAGATGCCCCTGCAGTACCACGCCGGGACGATCTTCGTGGCCGGGAGTGGCGGCCTTGCGAATCAGGAGATTGCCGGCATCATCGCGCTCGTGCTCGAACCCCTTCTCGGTCGCCCAGGCCACCAGTCGCTGGGCCAGCGCCTCCTCCTTGCCGGACGGGCGTGGCACTTCACAGAAGGTACGAAAGTGGCGCCAAAGCGGGATGGGGGCCAGTGTCTCCAGATGTTCGTTCACGCAAATTCTCCCTGTGCGATATGACTTGATGATTGCTCCCAAGAATACGCCATTCGACCTTTTCCTTCAGCCTCCCCCCTCACCCCTTGCCGCATCGGCGTGCTCATGAGACGCCTCGACCTCCAGCAACAGACGCACCTGTTGGCGCACCCAGCACATTGCCTGTGCACTGCCGGTCAGTCCCTCGCGCCGGGCCAGCCAGGCCAGCGAGCGTCCCTGCCATACCAGCCCGCATAGCGTGCTCAGCTCGGCAGGAATCGTCTCCCCGGCACATGCCCGCAACCGTTGATGCACCTGCCAGGCCAGCGCCTGACGACTCGGTACCAGCGGCGCCTGCCCGAGCGCCAGCCGCTCCAGCTGCATGCGAGCTTTAAGGGAGGGAACCGATGCCATGACCGCCTGATCCGAAAGCGTTTGCGCCACCACCTCAGGCGACAGGTCAGAAAGTTCAAAGGCCAGCAGCTGTGGCAACTGCTCGCGCTGGGCGTCGCCCAAAAGGTGCTTGAGCGTATCGCCCTGCCTGTTCAAGGGCCGGATCATCATGACCGGGTGCTCACCGGTCGAGGTTTCCGGATGCAGCCCCAGCCGCACGCTCACAAGGCCGCAGCGCTGCCAGAAGGCCATGAGCCCGGGCTCGGCGCCCAGACTGGCACCGAGAAGTGCCATGTCATCACCGCGCGCGCCGTCACATACCTTCTCGACCAGCGTCTGCCCCAGCCCCTGGCGCTGGCGCGTGGGCAGCACCGCCAGGCGCATGATGCGACGCAGCCGGTGTGTTGCAACGTCCACCACCCCGGCATGCAGCGCCAGCGACTGCGCCATCAGATGACCCCTCGGGCGCCGCTCGCCGCGGGCAATCTGCTCGGCAAGCCTTTCGTCAAAGCCCCCTTCATCAACGGTAACCGCCACCGCCAGTAGCTGGCCCTCCCCCGCGACGGAGGCGCTCTCCAGCGTTTCGATGCCAATACCGGGGCCATCGAGCAGGGTGCGAAGATCCGTTGGCGAGGTGCGGTAATGCGCCTGCACCAGCAGCGCAAACAGCGCTTCAAGGCGCGTTTCATCACGTGAGAGCGCGTCGCGGTCAAGTCGATGGTGATAAAGCTCTGCGGCGGTGTCGTCATCAGGGGGTGGATCGGCGGCCAGCGCCAGAAGTCGGGTAACGCTGCGCTCCAGAGGGTCATTATCCGCCCAGCGAATCGGCGTCTCGAGCGTCATTGCCTTCCACTGCGGCGTGAGCCGATCCAGTCGATCACGAAAGCGCAGCGCAAACCCACGGCCGCTGCCCTCGTAGCCGTGCACGGTGGTGGCAAAGACCACGCGCGGGAACGCACGAAGGGCGTCATGCAGCGCCGCTGCCGGAAGCGCTGCGGCCTCATCGACCAGCAGTACGCTGCCATCGCCGCCCCGCTCATCAAGGCTCGCCTGCAGCCGGTCAGGGGCGACAAAACAGACCTCGCGGCCCTGCCAGACAAAACGCTGATCCTGTAAAACGCCCTCCGGCAGCTGCGCGGCGAGACGCTCAAACACCGGGGCGACGCTTGAAAACCGGGGCGCGGTGATCAGAATCCGGGGATCGCCCTGCATGAGACGCCGCGCCGCACCAATGCCCAGCGCGGCACTCTTGCCGCGACCGCGATCGGCCGTGAGCACCAGCGGGCGTCGCCGACGCAGTTTCGTAATGGCCGCCACCGCCCGGGCCTGATCTGGACTCAAACAGTCGGCGTCCTCGACCGGTACGGGTACGACCGCCGTTTTTTCTTCATTCTGCGGCACGACAAGCGGCTGCCCCTCGGCCAGATACGCCACCTGATCGTCTGCCCTCAAAAGGCGCACCAGCCGGGCCAGATAGCGCGAGTCAAGCGATGACCACTCAAATGGATAATCGGCCAGACGGGCGTAGTCGGCATCCGGCGACGTTCCCCAGTCGTCGGGTGTGAGCAGGATCAGCAGCCCGCCGGCGCGTACGGTGCCGGCCAGTGCGCCGAAGGCATCCGGGTCGAGACCGTTGAAGGCATCAAACACGACGGCGCCCTGCTCGGTGCCCAGCCGGGTGCGGGCCTTTTTCATCGCCAGCGGCTCGACCGAAGTCCTGAAGGCATCAGGCGATGCGGCGCTGGCCCATACAACGTCAGTCAGCGCCAGACGCTCGATCAGGGTCTGGGTGCGCGCACGCACCTCCCCGGCGGGGCCGGACAGCCATAAAAACCCGCGGTGGCGGCGGGAATTCAGGATCTGGTGCCAATGGCAAAGGGCATTTATATCGTCGTCGAACAAGACAACCTCATGGGCAAAATCTCAAAAGTATCGCAACGCGGCGCGCCTCAAGGCGCTCCAGTGTGACCTGGACACACGCCACAGGCGATCATTGCCTTTTTCCACAACGCAGGCGCAGTATTGGCCGCCAACCATTGTCAGAGGCAGCGGCCTTGCTCGATTTTTTTCTGCATCTGGATCAACACCTTTTGAGCCTGGTCACGCATCATGGCATGTGGATTTACGCGCTGGTGTTTGCCGTCATCTTCTGTGAGACCGGCCTGATCATCATGCCCTTTCTGCCCGGTGATTCCCTTTTGTTCATCACCGGTGCCCTGGCCGGCAGCGGTCACCTGAACCTGTGGGCGACCGGCACCGTCATTGCCACCGCAGCGATTGTGGGAGACAACCTTAATTACTGGATCGGGCGACTCTACGGCACACGGCTTTTCAACGAGCATTCGCGCTGGCTGCGCCGGGAGCACCTGACGCGAACCGAGGCCTTCTACGCCCATCACGGCGGCAAGATGGTCATGCTGGCACGCTTTGTACCGCTGGTGCGCACCTTCGCCCCGTTCGTCGCCGGCATCGGCCACATGCCCTGGGTCGTTTTCACCGGCTTCAGCGTGCTGGGCGCGCTGCTCTGGACCGGCACTCTGGTCACGCTGGGCTACTTTCTGGGCAACGTGCCGCTGCTGCGCAATCATCTGGAAGTGATCATTCTGGGCGTGGCGGTAGTCATGGCGCTGCCCTTTCTCCTTCGACTGATGCGGCGGCGGCAAGGATAGGACGCGCTATACTCCTCAAGGGCTTCAGAAGGCGCCTGCCGCGCCGATAAAGCCATTCAGGCCCGCTTCCCTGCGGGTCAGGCACCGGGAGAGACGCCATGCAACGCACCATATTCAGGCCCACGATATCGGGCTGTTTTCTGGCCGCGCTTGTCGCGATGACGATGCTCCCTGCCCTTTCCTGCGTGGCCACGGCCAGTGAATCCGTCATTCTGGAACACCGCAGCCCGGACCTGAACTACCACCGTCCGCCACCGCGCTTTCCGCCCTTTGGCATTCGCAACCCTCAGCAGTTCGACCCCGTCCGCGACGTGGACGTCGGCGTCATCCTGCCGCCCGAGCAGCTTGAACACTGGCGCAGCAACTATGTCCCCGACAGCTACCGCCTCAACGGCTACGATGATGTTCGCAAGGGTGAGGCCAATGTCTGCCGCCATCGTGACGGCTCGCGCAGCTACTCAAGCTCTGGCATGACCTGTGAAGACGGCAATGCCAACCCACCGGGCGGGCGTACCTGGTCGACGAAGTAACGGCCTGCCTGGCCACCAAACGGTGCGCATACCTTCTCTCTCTCCACCAAACCATGCCGATCTTCTGATCAAACCAGGCCCCTGCTGGGCACACTCTCTGAGGGTATGACACAGGCAATGGCGTACAGCCGGCATGGCGGTGCTAGAATGCGCCGTTTCGCGGACGCCCATCGAGATTTCCCTGGCGGCCGCGTCGTGCCTGCGCCTTACACATCCCGGCCTACAAGAGTGCTCCATGTCCGCCAGTTCCGATCATCGCTCCTCTCGAGCATCACTGCCCCGCCTGGGGCTGATTCCGCAGATCCTGATAGGTATCGTCGCCGGCACGCTGCTGGCACTCTGGGCGCCCGACATCGCGAAGTCCGTTGCCATACTTGGTGATCTTTTCATCAACGCCCTGAAGGCGATCGCGCCGATTCTGGTCTTCGTACTGGTAATGGCGGCTATCGCTGCGCATCAGCGCGGCCGGCCGACACAGGTTCATGGCGTCCTCGGCCTCTATCTGGTCGGCACCCTGGTCGCCGCGCTGGTCGCGGTCGTTGCAAGCTTCGCCTTTCCAACGACGCTGGCGATCGATGCCCCGCCCGCCGACGGCGCACCGCCTTCCGATATCATCGAGGTATTGCGCAATCTGGCCCTGAGCGCCGTCGACAACCCGATCAACGCACTGGTAGAGGCCAACTTCATCGGCATTCTCGCCTGGGCAGTGGGTCTGGGACTGCTGCTGCGCCAGGCAAGCGACACCACCCGCAACGCGCTGGGTGATCTGTCTGACGCAGTCTCGGGGCTGGTGCGTTTTATCATCCGCTTCGCCCCGCTGGGCATCTTCGGGCTGGTGGCCAACACGCTCGCCGATACGGGCCTTGGCGAACTGGCCAACTACGCTCATCTGCTGGCCGTCCTGCTGGGCTGCATGGCGTTCGTGGCGCTGGTGACCAACCCGCTCATCGTGTTCGCCCACACGCGCCAGAATCCTTATCCGCTGGTCTTTGCCTGCCTGCGAGGCAGCGCCATCACTGCCTTTTTCACCCGCAGCAGTGCTGCCAACATCCCGGTCAACATGGCGCTGTGCGAACGCCTCGAGCTGCACCGGGACACCTACTCGGTGTCGATCCCGCTGGGGGCGACGATCAACATGTCCGGGGCGGCGATCACGATTACCGTGATGACGCTGGCCGCCACCAACACGCTGGGGCTGGGTGTCGATTTCCTGACGGCGTTTCTGCTGTGCGTGGTCTCGGCACTCGCCGCCTGCGGCGTCTCCGGCGTGGCCGGCGGCTCGCTGCTGCTGATTCCGATGGCGGCGAGCCTGTTCGGCATTTCCGCCGACGTCGCGATGCAGATTGTCGCCGTCGGCTTCGTCATCAGCGTGCTGCAGGACTCCACCGAAACCGCCCTCAACTCCTCGACCGACGTGCTCTTTACTGCCGCGGCCTGTCGCTCCCCGAGGGCCAGACAGCGCCTGGAAGGAGAGCCCCGAAATGAGACGGCCTGAGATCGGGGCCTGAGCTGCATTGTCGATGCCGTATGCATCCTTTCGAGCCGCCCATCCGGGCGGCTCTTTTATTTTCTTTCCAAGCGGCCTGGGCGGCAGCGAACGACGGCACACCGCACTGGCACTTGCTGATGTGTTTCTGAGCTGCCTGGGCGGCAGCGAACTTTTCTTCCCCCCAGGCTTGCCGGTCGATGATTTTCTGAGCTGCCTGGGCGGCAGCGAACCCAGCGGGGGCGATAGCTGGACGGTCGGACGTTTTCTGAGCTGCCTAGGCGGCAGAACGAGGGCGTGCGCGGCGAACCGCTCGACCGCAATTTCTGAGCTGCCTGGGCGGCAGAACTAGAGACGGTTTCACCGGAAAGCCCTGCCTTACAGGGTTCACTGGTGCCAACCTTCAAAAACCCTTTTTTCAGCCTGCTGTATAACGCCTTGATTGTTAAGGAGCGATAACCGTCGATAAAAAAAGGGTCATCCCGTTTGATGCACCTGCCATGGATCATGCAGTGTCATCGACAATCCTTCAAAGTCCTTTAGATTACGTGTGGCCAGTGCAGCCTGATGCTGTAGACAGATGGCGGCAATCTGCGCATCGGCCATGCTGATCGGTCGTCCACTGTTTTCACGCGTGGCGACACACTGGCTATACACCACCGCTGAATCTGCATCAAAGGACAGTATCCTGCCGGCCAGATCCTCCTCGAACATGGCCGCAGCGATGTTACCCAGTCTCTGGCGCCGCGCGCCCGCCGGCAGACGAGCAATACTATGCAGAATTTCAGCCACGGTGATGGCGGTCACAAACACCTGCTCGCTGGTCTGGCCATCGAGCCATCGCACCACGTTGTCATTGGGTGTCGGCCGCATCAGTTCGGAAAGCACATTGGTATCAAGAACAATCATTCTTCAAGCATTGCCGAGCGAGGCGCGTCCGTGCGCGGTGCCAGATCAAGCTCCACCCCGTCTTCCGCGAAGCGCCGTTTTATTCGGCTTCCCAGCCCTTTTGTCTGTTCAGCAGGTGTCAGTGCCTGACGAAGAATGACGCGAACTTCTTCTTCCATGGAATGCCCGTGCTGCGCTGCCGCCATGCGAAGACGGCCCTTCAGACCCTCATCCAGATTGCGAATGGTAATGTTGGCCATGTGCTCTCTCCTTTTGCCATCAATGCCATCATTGTAATCATTTGGTCGACAACATTCCTGCTCTGCTTTCGCCTGTACGTATTTTCATATATCACTAACATAAAGCCTGCTTTGGACGATAACGTCCTGAACCACCGAAACATGAGTGCCTCATGGATGATCTTGCCGCCAGTGATTTAAAAACGATTCTGCACTCCAAACGCGCCAACCTGTACTACCTGCAGCACTGCCGGGTGCTGGTCAACGGCGGGCGGGTCGAATACGTGACGGACGAAGGCAAGCGCTCGAAGTACTGGAACATCCCGATTGCCAACACCACCTCGATACTGCTGGGCACCGGCACCTCGATTACACAGGCCGCCATGCGGGAACTTTCAAAGGCCGGTGTATTGGTCGGGTTTTGCGGCGGTGGCGGCACGCCACTGTTCTCGGCCAACGAAATCGATGTCGAGGTCGCCTGGTTCAATCCGCAGAGTGAATACCGCCCTACCGAATATCTGCAGCACTGGGTGCGCTTCTGGTTTGTTGATGCGCTCAGACTGGAGGCTGCTCGCGCCTTTCAGATTCAACGATTGAAGCGAGTCGAACAGCTATGGGGCGATGCTCGTTTCCAGCGTGCCACCGACTTTACGCCTTCCATGCCAGAGCTCAAGGCACTGCTTGAGCGCAGCCGCGCGGCCATCGCTCAGGCGCCGGATACGACTGCCCTGCTGACCGAAGAGGCACGGTTAACCAAACAGCTGTTCCGACTGGCAAGTCTTGCGACCGATTACGGTGACTTCACTCGCGCCAAACGCGGCAACGGCGCTGACCCCGCCAACCGTTTTCTCGACCACGGAAACTATCTGGCCTATGGCCTGGGAGCGACCGCGACCTGGGTGCTGGGGCTTCCTCATGGTCTTGCGGTGCTGCACGGCAAGACCCGCCGCGGCGGGCTGGTATTTGATGTCGCTGATCTGATCAAGGACGCCGTCATTCTGCCGCAGGCGTTCATTTCCGCCAGCCGGGGTGACGAAGAGCAGGAGTTTCGCCAGGCGTGCATTGAGCGACTCACACAGGTCGAGGCCCTCGACACCATGATCGATACGCTCAAGGAGGTCGCCGAGCGGCTCGGCCACGAGGCGGTGCAATGAATGTCCTGATTGTCTCGCAATGTCACAAGAATGCGCTCAGGGAGACCCGGCGCATTCTGGATCAGTTCGCCGAGCGCCGCGGTGAACGTACCTGGCAGACCGCGATTACGAGAGCCGGACTCGACACACTGCGAAAACTGCTGCGCCAGAAAGCGCGCAAGAACACTGCCGTCGCCTGTCACTGGATTCGTGGCCATGATCATAGCGAGCTTCTCTGGATTGTCGGCGACACCTCACAATTCAACGCCCGGGGCGCCACGCCGACCAATACCACGCGGCGTAACATTTTACGCACGGAGGACGAAAACGACTGGCACTCACTGCGGCTAATGCATCTGCTCGCCTCGATGGCGGCGCTCTTTCACGATCTGGGCAAGGCAACGGATGCGTTCCAGCAACGTCTTGTCGGCACGCTGGAGGGACGCAACCGCTACCGGCATGAGTGGGTATCGCTCAGATTGCTTGAGGCGTTCGTGGGTGAGGATGACGATGCTGCCTGGCTCACACGGCTGCAAACCCCAACCCTTGAGGATGATGCCTGTTGGCTGGCACGCCTCAAGCGCGATGGGCTGGAGGCCTTCAAGGAGTGCGACGCGCCATTTCAGTATCTGCCGCCACTCGCTGCCGCTATCGGCTGGCTGATCATCAGTCACCATCGACTGCCGGCGCTGCCCGCCACAAACGATGACGGTTCGCAGAAATGGGTCGGTGCCCGGGCTACTCTCAATGCTGGCAGCCTACCGACACTACCGCAGGCCATTACTGCTGCATGGAATGAGCGTGTCGAAAGGACGGATACCGAGACCCTCACCCCGTGGTGGCAGTTCTCACACGGACTGCCGGTAACAGAAGACGCCTGGCGGGGACGCGCCGCCCGGTTGGCACGTCAACTAAGCGAATGCCGCTGGGAAACACCGCCGCTCGAATCGCCCTGGGTGATGCACTTGGCACGGCTGGCGCTGATGCTGGCAGACCACCATTACTCCAGTCTGACCGACAAAGGGCGTCTGGACGGTCAGTGGACCGGCCCACTGTACGCCAACACCACGTTCATTAATGGCAAACGTCATCTGTGCCAGCCGTTGATCGAGCATCTTCTGGGCGTGGTGCGGGCGACCGGTGAGATCATCCATCACCTGCCGGACATGACCTCGGCGCTGCCACGCATCGCCCGTCATAAAGGATTCAGGGCCCGCAGCCGCGACGCGCGTTTTCGCTGGCAGGACAAGGCGTACGACCTGGCGGCAGGGCTACGCAACAAGGCCCATGAGCATGGCTTTTTTGGCATCAACATGGCCTCGACCGGCTGCGGCAAGACCATCGCCAACGGCCGTATTCTCTACGCGCTGGCGGATCCGGAGACCGGCGCGCGCTTCTCGATTGCACTCGGCCTGCGCACCCTGACCCTGCAGACCGGGCAGGCCTATCGCGAACGGCTCGGGCTGAATGGTGACGAACTGGCCATTCGGGTGGGCGGTAGCGCCAGCCGCGCGCTGTTTGAACATCAGCAGAGATCCGGCGGCTCGGAGTCCCGCGCCGAGCTGCTCGATGATGAGAGTCACGTGGTGTTTGAAGGCGACCCTGAGGCGCACCGCGTGCTGGGCAGGATCGTGGCAGATCCACAGGCACAGGCATTGATTCAGGCGCCTGTGCTGGTGTGCACCATCGATCATCTGATGCCCGCGACGGAAAGCCTCCGAGGCGGCCACCAAATCGCTCCCATGCTGCGTTTAATGAGTGGCGATCTGGTACTGGATGAGCCGGATGACTTCGATATTGATGATCTGCCTGCGCTGACAAGGCTGGTCTACTGGACCGGCCTGCTGGGCTCGCGCGTGCTGCTCTCTTCCGCCACCCTGCCGCCGGCATTGGTGCGTGGTTTATTCGATGCCTATCGGGAAGGCCGCGCCGAATATCAGCGCCACCGTGGCATGCCCGGCGCTCCGGTTAATCCAGTGTGTGCTTGGTTCGACGAGCACGGCTGCACGCATCAACACTGCGCCAGGGGCGAGGCATTTGACGCTGCGCATGAGACATTTGCTCGTCAGCGCGCCTCGAAACTTGCCGCACTGACGCCACGCCGACGGGGTTATATCGTCCCGATCTCCGCCGCCTCGCCCCATCCTGATGACGTGCATGATGCCGTGGCCGGTACGGTCCTTGAAGAGGCCATGACGCTTCACCGGCACCACCACAGCATCGACCCGAACAGCGGCAAGCGCGTCAGTTTCGGCCTGATACGCATGGCCAACATCGAGCCGCTGGTGGCGGTGGCACAGGCCCTCTACCGCGCCGAGATTCCCAAGGGCACGCAGATTCATCTCTGCGTCTACCACTCTCAGTTTCCGCTGTTGCTGCGCTCGCGCCTGGAGTATCGGCTGGATCAGGCACTCGATCGACGCGTGCCCGAGGCCGTATTCGAGCTGCCGGATATTCGCCAGCGGTTAAATGGCAAGCCCAGGGACCACCTGTTTATCGTGCTCGGCTCACCGGTAACCGAGGTAGGGCGGGATCATGACTACGATTGGGCTGTGGTTGAGCCATCGTCCATGCGCTCGATTATTCAGCTTGCCGGACGTGTACGTCGTCACCGCCATGAGCCTGTCACTGCCTCCAATATTGCGCTGCTCGATGCCAACGTGCGTCATCTTTCGCGCAAGCGCCCGGCCTTCTGCCGCCCCGGCTTTGAGACAGAACAGGTATGGCCGCTGAGCAAGCACCGGCTCACCGCGCTACTGCGCGATGAAGAGATTGACGTCATCGACTCCCGACCTCGACTGCTGGCGGCCGAGCCGCCTGAACCCGCGACCAGGCTGGTCGATCTGGAGCACGCGCGACTCAGGGCGCTGATGGTCGAAGGCGTTGCAGACCTATCCGCATACGAACAGCGACGCTCCCGTCGCAGGAAACCGATCCATCTGGGCGCTTATCTATTTTATCGGCCGTCAGCGATGTCGTTGAGCGCCGTGCCAATCCAGCAACAACCCTTTCGCGAGGATAACGAACCGGATGCCGAATTCGTGCTGTATCCGGATGAGAGCGAAGAGAATTATGGATTTCGACGTATAGAGCAGGATGGCAAAGAGGAAAGGCTGATACCGACTGAGTCCGAGCTGGATCGTCTGTCAGACGAGGGACTGATGAATCCTCGCATCACACCCTGGAACGAGCACGACTACATTGCTGCGCTGACCGAACAAGCCGATGCCATGGACATGACGCTGACGCGTTGCGCGGAGCGCTTTGGCCGCATTCGTTTAAAACCCGATCGCGCCCCGCAGGGATGGCACTTTCATCCCGCGCTGGGATTTGTGAGGAGGAAATGACCATCAACTCTATCAATGGGGGAAGCATGTCAGAACCAGTCGATAGCCCACCGCCATCACTAAAAGCGTTGCTTCATGGCTTTATCCGAGACCGTTTTCAGACCAAAACGGAAAAGCTTGCCCCGGATGATCCCGCTTATCTCAAATTGCAGCAGCAGTTCGAGCCGCAGGCCTGGCTGGCCGACGCCGCACGACGCGTCAGTCAGCTTCAGGTGGTCACCCATTCACTCAAGGCGATTCACCCGGACGCCAAAGGCACCAATCTCTACGTAGAGCCCGGCCAGCTCGAGCGCAGCGCGCTGGTCGGCAGCCACTGCCTACCTGTCAATTTTGATGGCGATGTGGTCGGCAATGCAGCCGCCCTGGACGTCTACAAGTTCCTGAAGCTTCAGTGGGAAGGACGCTCCCTGCTGGAGCGGGCGCTGGAAGGCGATAAAGCCCTGATAGAAGCGCTCAGTGACGACTGCGACGAGGCACAGTCCTGGGTGCAGGCCTTCGCAGATATCGTCGAACCCAAGGGTACACCGAGCTCTCACGCGCGCGGCAAACAGCTGTACTGGCTGGTCGGTGATGATCCCTGCGAGGATGCAAACTATCGCCTGCTGTCGCCGCTCTATGCCACGGCCCTGGCGCATCCCTTCTACGCACAGCTGAGCGAGGCGCGCTTCGGCGAACGTGCCAAAGCCGGTCGTAAAGCGCGGCGAGACAATGCAGTGTTTGAAGGCGGTTACGCCGACTATCTCAATCTGGCCGTGCAGAAATTCGGCGGCACCAAGCCGCAGAATATCTCCCAGCTCAATAGCGAGCGCGGCGGCCAGAACTACCTGCTCGCCTCACTACCGCCCCACTGGCAATCACGCGATGTTTACCCCCCCATGCGCGATGCGTTTCAAACGTTTGGCCGGCGTCAGAACGTCCGACGCACGCTCGATGACCTCAAGCGCTTTCTCGAATCCGACCCCGCGGCGAACATGCATACACGCGATCTGCGCGACGACCTGACCGCCATGCTGGTCGACGAGTTGATGCTGTTCACTTTCGACATTCATTCGATTCAGGCCGGATGGACAACCGACGAACGCTGTCAGCTCGCACCGGAAGAGCAGTACTGGCTCGACCCCGGACGCGCCGAGCAGGATGTTGAGTTTGCCGAGGCTCGCCGAAAGACCGAATGGCACGAGGACATCCGTCAACGAGCCGCCGTGTGGCTCAATCGCGCGCTGAACCGCAAAAGCTCTCTTAACCTTGGCGACGTTGAGCACGAACACTGGAAAAACCGGTTCGATGGCGTGCTGAAAAGCTTCCGCCGCCAGCTCGACGACCTGCAGGACGTTCTGCGTGATGACGACGAAGCCGAAGGAGACGCAGCGTGACCGAGCCTATCCAGCATCTTCTCATCCTGCCGCGCCTGCGCATTCAAAACGCTAATGCCATCTCGAGCGCCATGACATGGGGTTTTCCCGCCATGAGCGCGTTCATGGGCGCGATTCATGCACTGGAGCGCCACCTGCCCGAAGATATCAAGCTTCTCTTCGAAGGTATCGGTGTGGTGTGTCATCACATCGAACCGCAGGTGATAGAGGGCGGTTTCACCAGGGCATTCCACCTCACGCGCAACCCGGTGGACAAGTCTGGCAACACGGCGGCCATCGTCGAAGAGGGGCGTGCGCACCTGGAGGTCTCGCTACTGATCGGCGTCGAGTCCGATGGCGATGACCTCGCCAGCATTGAGCGCCGCCTGGATATCGCCAGGCGATTATTCGAACAGGTGCAGGGTATGCGCATTGCCGGCGGCAGCGTGATGCCACCCCTGAGCGATTCGACACGTCAGCGTCCCGAACTGATCACTTTCGATGCCGACGAGGAAAAGCGCGCCAGGCAATGGCGCCGGCTCAAACGTCGGCTGCTGCCCGGATTTGCACTGGTGCTGCGCGATGACTATCTGACCGAGCACACCGAAACGCTAAAGGCCACGAACGACAGTGCCACCGCGCTCGATGCCTGGCTCGACCTCTGCCGTTTAAATCATGAGTGCCGGATCGAGACACAGCAGGATTCAAATGGTCAGGACAAGGACGTGGCGACGTGGGGGATTCGCCGCCCCTACCCCGGCTGGCTGGTGCCGATTCCGGTCGGCTACGGCGCCATTTCCGAACTGTTTGATCCCGGCGACGTTGCCAATGCCCGCGATCCGAGCGTGCCGTTTCAGTTCGTCGAAAGCCTCTATTCAATCGGCGAGTGGGTCAGCCCGCACCGCCTGCGTTCGGCCGATGCACTGCTGTGGTTCGTCAACAACGATCTTGAACGCGGCGTCTATCGCCTGACCAACGACTATGTCCTTACCCACGCTGACAACGACTGATCATCAAGGAGAACACCATGGCTAAAAGTGACGCTCTCAAGACTGCCTCCGTCCTCGCATTCGAGCGCAAGCTCGACCCTTCCGATGCGCTGTTCAGCGCAGGCTCATGGGACGCACGCGAGCAATACATGACATGGCCCGGCATTCCGGTTCGCGAGAAATCGGTGCGTGGCACCATTTCCAACCGACTGAAGGCAAAGGATCAGGATCCGGCCAAACTCGACGCCGCCATTGAAAACCCCAATCTTCAAACTGTTGATGTCGCCGCCCTGCCCCACAACGCCGATACGCTTGCGGTGCGTTTCACCCTGCGCGTGCTGGCCGGTGCCGGCAAACCCTCCGCCTGCAACAATGCCGAGTATCAGCACAAGCTCAAACAAACCGTGAGCGGCTACGTCAGCGAACACGGTTTTCATGAGCTGGCGCACCGCTATGCCTGCAACCTTGCCAACGGTCGCTTTCTCTGGCGCAACCGCATGGGCGCCGAGCAGGTGGCGGTCACGGTCCGTCAGATGAAAGGCGGTCAGGCGGAAAAGACGTGGACCTTTGACGCGCTCGAGCACTCGATGCGTGATTTCGCCGGCACCGAAGATACCCGCCAGCTGGGCGAGAGCATCGCCGCCGCGCTCGCTGGCGAGCAGTATCTGCTGCTCGACGTGGTGGCGTTCGCGCGCGTGGGGACCGGTCAGGAAGTCTTTCCGTCCCAGGAGCTGATTCTGGATCGCGCGCGCGGTGACAAGAGCAAAACACTCTACAGCATTGGCGACGACAAAAACGCCGCCATCCACTCGCAAAAGCTCGGCAATGCCCTGCGTACCATCGATACCTGGTATCCGGCCCCTGAAGACGGCGCCGACCTGGGCCCTATCGCCGTGGAGCCCTACGGTTCGGTCACGACGCAGGGTGCGGCCTACCGTCAGCCGAAGCAGAAGGTCGACTTCTACAATCTGCTGGACAACTGGTTGTTAAAAGATCAAACACCGTCGGTCGAAAACCAGCACTTCGTGATGGCGACCCTGATCCGCGGCGGCGTCTTCGGCGATGCGGGGTAAACCATGGACCATTATGTGGACATTCGGCTGAGGCCGGACCCGGACTTCCCCCCTCCCATGCTGATGGGGGCGCTGTACGGCAAGCTGCATCGGACGCTTCAGGACCTTGACGCCAATGACATCGGCGTCAGTTTTCCTGACCACAAAACCGGCGTACGAGCGCGCACCCCAGGCGACCGACTCCGACTTCATGGCGAAAAAAAGCGTCTTGAGACGCTGTTGGCGCAACCATGGCTGAAAGGGCTTCGTGAGCTTGTGGCGTGCAGTGAGATCGCGCCTGTTCCGGCCGGAGTGCATCATTGCGTCGTACAGCGACGGCAGTTCAATACCGGCAGCCCCAGTCGGGTCCGACGCTATGCCAAGCGTCACGACGTATCCGAAGCACAGGCTCGAGAGATCTACGCCGGAGTGGCGGGCAAGCAGATCTCGCTTCCCTTCGTTGAACTGGCCAGTCGCTCGACCCGGCAGCGCTTTTGCCTCTTTATCGAGCACGGCAAGCCGCAATCACAGCCCGCCAATGGTCGCTTTAACCACTACGGCCTGAGCCACGAAGCCACGATCCCCTGGTTTTGACCCTTTTTTGCGAGCGTTTTTCGACGCTCGCAAAATCAATGACTTATAGAAAGGCTTTGAAAAAGGGTTCGATAGGGTAATTGGCTCGAAAGCTCTTTAAAAACCGGGCATTAAATATATTTTTATCTAGTTGGCTGCCGCCCAGGCAGCTCAGAAAAACACCACCCGCCAGATAACCGCACAGCTGAGGTTGGCTGCCGCCCAGGCAGCTCAGAAAATTACAATGTCGATCCCGGTCAATGGCTCCATGTTGGCTGCCGCCCAGGCAGCTCAGAAAATGTCAGAGGAGGCGTCGCCCATGACGGGCGGGTTGGCTGCCGCCCAGGCAGCTCAGAAAAGCTTGACCAGCCGCTCGAGCGCGCCCGAGCCGTTGGCTGCCGCCCAGGCAGCTCAGAAACATGACGGGCGGCGGCTTTGCAACACAACAGTGTTGGCTGCCGCCCAGGCAGCTCAGAAAGAACGCTATCAATCTGAGTCCCAGCAGTACAAGTTGGCTGCCGCCCAGGCAGCTCAGAAAGCACGGGCCTCGGCCTCCAGGTGCAGCTTGAGGTTGGCTGCCGCCCAGGCAGCTCAGAAACAAGCCGTTCTGGGAAGTGGCGGCAACCCTGCGTTGGCTGCCGCCCAGGCAGCTCAGAAATGCGCTCGATCAACATTTGGGAGGGTGGGCGCGTTGGCTGCCGCCCAGGCAGCTCAGAAATGGGACTTTCTTTCGGGCAAGATAAAAGGCGCGTTGGCTGCCGCCCAGGCAGCTCAGAAAGGAGCACGTCGAGGCATGGGAGCTGTTCTGTGGTTGGCTGCCGCCCAGGCAGCTCAGAAAATCAACGGCTGGACAACTGCAGAAGGTGACACGTTGGCTGCCGCCCAGGCAGCTCAGAAATCATCGTCCACCGCGTAGCTGGTCGCCTCATCGTTGGCTGCCGCCCAGGCAGCTCAGAAATGGCTGGTAATGCTGGGAAAGCACTGGCAGTTGTTGGCTGCCGCCCAGGCAGCTCAGAAATGCGGATGCTCGGCCTGCTTTCGCGCCCTCAAGTTGGCTGCCGCCCAGGCAGCTCAGAAAGGCACAGGTTTGCTAGGTGTGTTGCGCCAGCTGTTGGCTGCCGCCCAGGCAGCTCAGAAACACCCATGTTCAGTGTGTCGTCAACGATTACGGTTGGCTGCCGCCCAGGCAGCTCAGAAAGACTCGATCGCTGAGGCGCACCTGTGGGCCGTGTTGGCTGCCGCCCAGGCAGCTCAGAAAGGGAGACCGTCGCCGGCGTCGACTTTGATGTAGTTGGCTGCCGCCCAGGCAGCTCAGAAACGCTCCACGTCTTCGCGAAAGGCTCACGGCTTGTTGGCTGCCGCACAGGCAGCTCAGAAATGCCGTGACAGGGCGTACCCCATGGGGCGGTTGTTGGCTGCCGCACAGGCAGCTCAGAAATGGTACGTGTCCACGCTCGAGAACGAGTACGCGTTGGCTGCCGCACAGGCAGCTCAGAAAACATCGGCTTGATTGGTAACAAGCAGCGATCAGTTGGCTGCCGCACAGGCAGCTCAGAAAACCAACGCCCCAGACATCATCGACCGATGTCCGTTGGCTGCCGCCCAGGCAGCTCAGAAATTACCCTTAAAGGGTTTCAAAAGGCTTTTTGCCTTGGCTGCCGCATAGGCCGCATAAAAAAACCCGGCGCCATGGGCGCCGGGTATCATTTGACATCGTCTCGCCTGAAAGGCGGGCTTAGACGTCGAAGCGGTCGTGCATCATGACCTTGTTCCAGGCCGCCGCGAAGTCACGCACGAGCTTCTCGTGACCACCCTTCTGGGCGTAGAACTCGGCAAGCTGACGCAGCTGAGAGTTGGCGCCGAAGATCAGGTCGCAACGGGTCGCCTTGAACTTCGTCTCGCCTGACCTGCGATCGTTGAGCGTAAACTCCAGCCCTTCGGAATCCACCTTTTTCCACTCGAAATCAGGTGAGGTCAGATTGAGGAAGAAGTCATTGGTCAACACACCCGGACGATCCGTGAAGACACCGTGCTGTTGATAGGCGCCCTTCGCATTGACGTCGAGCACACGCAGGCCACCCACCAGAGCGGTCCATTCAGGCGCTGACAGACCCAGCAGGGCCGCACGATCCATGAAGATCTCTTCCGGCGAGACGTTGTACTTGATGTCATCGCGATGGAAATTGCGGAAACCGTCGGAGACCGGTTCGAGCCAGCGGAAGGTCTGTACGTCGGTCTGTTCGGCGGTGGCGTCATTGCGGCCCGGCGTAAAGGGCACTTCAACGGAAACACCGGCATCGCTGGCTGCCTTTTCAACTGCCGCACAGCCGCCCAGCACAATCAGATCCGCCAGCGAGACCTTCTTGTTGCCACTCTGGGCACCATCGAAGTCACGCTTGATGCCTTCCAGTACGTTGAGCACCTTCGAAAGGTCATCCGGGTTATTGACCGGCCAGTCCTTCATGGGGGCCAGACGAATGCGGGCACCGTCGGCACCACCGCGCTTGTCGGAAGTACGGAAGGTGGAGGCAGAGCCCCACGCCACGGCGGCCAGCTGGGAGACACTGACGTCGCTGTCGAGAATGCGACGCTTGAGATCGGCAATGTCACCGGCATCGACGAGTTCAAAGTCGACGGCGGGAATCGGGTCCTGCCAGATCAGATCTTCCTGCGGGACTTCCGGGCCGAGATAACGCGCCTTCGGTCCCATGTCACGGTGAGTCAGCTTGTACCAGGCGCGCGAGAAGGCGTCGGTGAAGTAGTCAAAGTCCTCGAGAAACTTCTCGCAGATCTTGCGATAGGACGGATCGACCTTCAGGGCGATGTCGGAAGTCATCATCATCAGCGGATGATCGACGCCTTCAAGGTGCGCGTCAGGCGTACGCGGTGCGTTCTTGTCGACCGGCGTCCACTGCAGGGCGCCTGCAGGGCTGCGCGTCTGCTCCCATTCGAAGTTGAACAGGTTCTCGAGATAGCTGTTGTCCCACTGGATCGGGTTCTGCGTCCAGGAGCCTTCGATGCCGTTGGTCATGGTGTCTTCGGCATTACCCTTGCCACGCGGGTTATGCCAGCCAAGCCCCTGGGCTTCCATCGGTGCGCCTTCAGGCGCGAAGCCGATCTGGTCCGGCGGGGTCATGCCGTGGGATTTACCGAAGGCGTGACCGCCGGCGATCAGCGCCACGGTCTCTTCATCGTTCATCGCCATGCGGCCGAAAGTGATGCGAATATCGGCTGCGGAGTCTTCCGGTATGCCCTTTTTGGCGGAGCCTTCCGGATCGACGTAGATCAGGTTGGAATTGGAGGCGGCCAGCGGCGCTTCGAGATCGTAGTTCTCGTCGCCGGCTTCACCGGTCCAGCGCAGGTCACGGTTGACCATCTGATCCGGATGGCCTTCGAACGGGCCACGCGGCGCATCCTCGATCTTCTTGCCATACCAGGATTCAGGGCCCCAGTAGGTCAGGTTATCCGGCTCCCATGCATCGATACGACCGCCGGCAAAGCCGAAAGTCGGAAAGCCCATGATCTCCAGCGAGCAGTTGCCGGTGAGCACGATCAGATCCGCCCAGGAAAGCGCGGCGCCGTATTTCTGCTTGATCGGCCACAAAAGACGCCGGGACTTGTCGACGTTACCGTTGTCCCACCAGCTGTTGATGGGCGCAAAGCGCTGCATGGCTTCACCCGCGCCACCGCGACCATCGGCGATACGATAGGTACCGGCGGAGTGCCACGCCATGCGGATCATCTGCGGGCCGTAGTTGCCGTAGTCCGAGGGCCACCAGTCCTGTGATGAGGTCAAAAGCGCCTTGATGTCCTTTTTGACTTCGGCCAGGTCCAGCTGGCTGAAGGCTTCTGCGTAGTTGAAATCCTCATCCTGCGGATTGGCTTCGCGCGGGTCCTGATGCAGCAGTTCTACCTTGAGGCGGTTGGGCCACCAGTGGTCGGTGGTGGGCGCTGAACCGGCAGCACCGCCCACTGAATCGCCTGCGAACGGGCACTTGCCAGTAATCTTTATCTCTTCGCTCATGCTGTACGTCCTTTCCTTATTGATTCGACTTCCGCTGCCTCTTGTCGATGTCAACGGCGTCTGACCGCACGTCCGATGAATCAGGGCGTTAGCACTGTTGTCGCATACAACCTGGCATCAACGTCAAAATACAAACATATATTAATTACGAGGCAATGCACGCACGCGATGATGATTTCTCCCTAAGGCGCTATTTGGCCTTGTCTATGTTGCCCTCCGAACGCATGCCTCAGGGCGCTCACCAGCATGATTTTCGTTAGGAAAACGTTCGCTGACAGCGGGTTCCATACACGCCCGAACATCAACCGTTCCTTCTGTAACCCCTCAATTTAATTCATCCCTTGCCGATAGCATGGCCAGAACCGTGACACGTCGTCGCGTGCCCAAAACTCTTGAGCAGGCGTCATTAATGGAAACCATCGAGGCAGAAGATCTGCCACAGATCGAAATCCGCGATACCAAGCATATTGCAGAGGTTATCGAGGCTCTGAGCTATCACACGCATGCGCTGTCGATTCGTTCAGGCGACACTTCAACCGCCTATCCGGTCACGCTGCGTCGCGTTGATGACAAGGCCCGCACGCTCTCGCTTTCCCTGCTGGATGCCCAGAGCCTTGATGCTGCGGGGCTTGTGAATCAGTCGCTGACCCTGCTGGCAGAAGAGGATACTGAAGCGCTGCGCTTTGAGCAGCTGATTGCGCTTGAGGTGCTGCGCCAGAAGGATGTGCTCAAAATCACCTGTTCTCTGCCCGAGACGATGCATACCACCTCCAAGCGCAACAGCCGGCGCATCACGCTGCTGGATGGCATGCAGGTGCCCGTCAGCATCAGCCTGTATGAAAACGCAGCCCCCATCACCGGGCGGCTGAACAATCTTTCCATTGGTGGCGCACTGCTTGAGGTGGCGCTGGGGGACAGTGCCCCACTGAGAGTGAATGAGTTCATCGCGCAACTGGCGATCGCTTTTCCCAATGCCGAGAACTTCACCACGATGGCGCACATTCTCCACGTCAATCCGGCAGGACGGTCACGCTTTGCCGCCATCGGCGTGAGCTTTATCAATACCAATCGCGCTGATGTACAGCGCCTGACCTACCTGGCCAACGAAACCGAGCGGGAGGTGGCTTACCGTAATGGTGAAGGCGGTCGGATGAGCTTTCCGTCGCCGCTTTACTCCTCCAGCGAGCCCGGCTACAAGCGTACGGGGCGCGCTCGCAGGCATACCGAGTGCTCGCCGCTGGTGAATGCCCTGCTCGAAGTGGCCCGGCAGCTGCATATCTTTTTACTGGCCCTGCAGAACCATCGTCCACTGCCCGCAAAGTGTGTGCTTAAAGCGGCCGATATACTGCTGCGTCTGCTGGAGGTCAACCGCCAGCATCTTTTCTACGCCCTGCACTGCCTCAATGATGAACCGGCATGGATACAGCACTCGCTCAATGTGAGTGTACGGCTGGGAGATCTGGTGCTGAGCGAACCCGAGCATGCCCACCGGGCACGCGAGGCCGTGGTTGCGGCCCTGTTACACGATATGGGCAAGATGATGCTGATCAACGATCATCTTCCCTCCATCGACGGCCAGCTTGATGCCCGTCAGCGCCAGCATCTTCGCAGCCATGTCGCCGAGCTGTTGAAACCGCTGGAAGGCGCGGCCTGGCTGACACCGTTCATGCGTCACGAGGTGATTGAATGCATCAACGAGCGCATGGATGGCAGTGGCTACCCCGGGGACTCGGGGCAGCGTCCCTTTCTCCGATCGCCCGCATGGCTGCCGTGATCGACACCGTGGATGCGATGACACGTACCCGTGGCGATCGTCCGGGCAAAACGGCCGTTGAAGCCTATCGCTACCTCTATCAGAAACCGGAGTGCTTCGATAAACACTGGGTCACGCGCTACGTTCAGCGCCACGGCTTCTATCCCATCGGCAGTCTGGTGAAGTTTTCCAACGGCTATCTGGCGTGGGTGATGGAGCTCGATGACAGCGGACAGCCTCAGCGTGTTCGCGTGGTACGCCACCTTGGACGGGGAGAACAGAACCTGAACGACATTCTGAGCCGGGTCGATTTCCCCCAGCTCGGGACGCTTGAAGCGCTCGTGCGTCCTGAAAGTTTCGGCCTGACGCCCTTTTAGGGTACCAGGCCGCGCTCGAGCGGTACCGGCGGCGTCAGGGGCTGAGCGAGAAAGCGATCGCGCAGCCAGCAGCCGGCAACGCCCAGCCCGCGTCCGGCATGCCAGCCCAGCTCCAGCGCCACCCAGCGCTCGAGCGCCGGCGCTGCGAGCGTGACCAGTGACGGGCGCGCCGGTGACGCTGCGATCACATGATCGGACATCAGCGTCCAGCCAACGCCGTGCTTGACCAGTTCCAGCATCACGAAATGACTTTCGACCCACCAGACATCGGCCCCTACACGCTCGGCTCGTCTTGAGCCGGGCTGACCCCGGGTCGCGACAATCAGCTGGCGATGCTGCCTCAGCGCCTCCAGCGTCACGCTGGCCTCATCGGACAGCGGGTGGCTCTGTCCACAGACCAGTCTCAGGGGCACCCGCCCCAGCGGACGCGTCTCGAGCGCCGGGAACAGGGGCTGCGGGCGGCAGATGACGCCCAGATCGGCCTGGCCGGATTCCAGCATGCGCCCGACATCCTCCAGCAATGGAAAATGCATCTCGAGCTCCACGCCCGGGAACTGATGGGCAAAATCCTGCATCAGTGCGCCGATCAGATGCTCGGGATAGAACTCATCGATCGCCAGACTCAGACGCGGCTCAATATGGGCTTCGAGCTGGCGCGCCACGCCCAGAAAACGCTCGCGCCGGGCCAGCACACCTCTGGCCTCCTCCACCATGCGCGCCCCATTTGCCGTCAACACCGGCAGCCGGGCGCTGCGATCAAACAGGCTCAGCCCCAGATCCAGCTCCAGATTGGCCACATGGGTGCTGACCAGCGACTGCGCCTTGCCCAGCCGCCGGGCCGCGGCCGAGAACGAACCGGTATCGGCAGTGGCCACCAGTGCATTGAGCTGTTCAAGCGTCGGCGTCATCAAGGGCTCCATCATGACGTCATTGATTCAGAAGCCATCTATTAAACAGATGGATTCCAACTTGGGTTTGGCACTTTCATGAATGATAGTGCGTGGCAACACTGACCGGAAGCTCTCACCATGCGCACCACCCTTGACCGTATTCGCCATACGGTGATGTTTGAAATCATCGGCCTGTTGATCGTCATTCCGCTGGGCCATCTGCTCTTTTCGCTGGACACGACCCACATGGGCCTGGTCGGCGTGATCAGCGCCGTGGTCGCCACGCTCTGGAACTATCTCTACAACCTGGGGGTGGATCATGCCCTGCTGCGACTGCGGGGCCACGTGCAGAAGACCGTCATCATGCGGGTTTTTCATGCCATCTGTTTCGAACTGGGTCTGATCTGCGTGCTGTTGCCGCTGATCGCGCTCTATCTGAGCCAGACACTTGCTGAGACCGCACCGCTGGTCACTTCGCTGGCGCTCTTCTATGTGATCTATGCCTTTGTCTTCAACTGGCTCTATGACATCGTCTTTCCCATTCCGGCCTCACGCAGACCAGGCGCCTCGGTCAGCACCTGAAAGACGCAAGCGGTTGACCATTTTGTTATAAAGTAACATTATTGGCACACAACACCGCCGCTTTTCTTCAGGCCATGACATGTCCTATTTCGATACCTCTTCACCGCCCGCAAAACGCATCCCGGTCACCCTTCTGACAGGGTTTCTGGGCAGCGGCAAGACGACCCTGCTCAATCAGCTGGTACAGCAGCCGAGCATGTCGCGGGCGCTGGTCATCATCAACGAGTTTGGCGAGATCGGACTGGATCACGAGCTCTTTTCCGCCAGTACCGATGGTGAGCAGATCGAGCTCAGCAACGGCTGTATCTGCTGCTCGATTCGCACCGACCTGGCGCAAACCCTCACAAATGCGGTGTGGCGCTTTGCCCGCGAAGGAAAGCGTCAGTTTGATCGCCTGATCATCGAGACCACGGGACTGGCTGACCCGGCGCCCATCGTACATACCCTGATGAGCGAGACGCGGGTGGCACGCCACTACGCCCTGGACGGCATCGTGACGGTCGTGGATGCCGCCAATGGCAGCACAACCCTGGATCGTCACGAAGAGGCTCTGCGTCAGGCCGCCATGGCGGATTTGCTGCTGATCACCAAACAGGATGTAGCTTCAAAAGATCAGCTCGACGCCCTGCGACAGCGGCTGAGCGCGATCAACCCGAGCGCGCCCCTGCAGCTGCTGGATCATGGTCACATCGAAGCCGACGCGCTGCTCGGCCTGGGGCCGGAAGACATGGAGGCCCGAAACGACGACATTCAGCGCTGGCTGGGCGAGGCGGCTTCGCAGCGCGCGGCTCCTCATGCCCCGACACTCTCCCCCAATGCCCTGTTTGCAAGCGTCGGCAAGGCCGAGGTGCGCGCAGGCCAGATGCCGACGGCGCCGTCACCCGACCTCAACCGCCACGACGACCATATCCGGGCACACTGCTTCGTGTTCGAACACCCGATCAAGGCCGCACGTCTTGAGGCCTGGCTGTCACTGGTCACCAGCCTCATGGGCCACGACATGCTGCGTATCAAGGGCATGCTCGATATCGAGGGGCGCGACAGGCCACTGGTCATCCATGGCGTACAGCATCTCTTCCACCCTCCGGTCGAACTCGAGGCCTGGCCGGGCGGTGAGCGCTTCTCTCGGCTGGTCTTCATTACCCGCGACATTCCAAGAGAGACGCTTGAAATGACGCTGGGTGACTTTCTGAATAGCTGATCTGCCCTGACGACGCGCTCACCTCACGGGGCGCGTCGACCTGGACGGCGATGCCACCTTAAACGTTACGATATATCATTGCGAGACACCAACATGACCACAAAAGCTTCAGACGACCGGCTTCCGGTCACGATTCTTTCGGGGTTTCTGGGGGCCGGCAAGACCACCCTGCTCAACCGACTTCTGGCCAATCGGGACAATCGAAAAGTCGCTGTCATCGTCAATGACATGTCAGAGGTCAATATCGATGCCGAGCTGGTGCGAGGTGGAGACAACAGCCTCTCGCGCACGGAAGAGACCATGGTGGAGATGTCCAACGGCTGCATTTGCTGCACGCTGCGCGGTGATTTGATCGAGGAGGTCAGTCGCCTGGCAGGGGAACGCCGCTTTGACGCGCTGGTGATCGAATCCACCGGCATTTCGGAGCCCATGCCGGTGGCGGCCACGTTCGACTTTCGCGACGAGGCGGGGTTTTCACTGGCCGATATCGCCCGCATCGATGCCATGATTACGGTCGTGGATGCCGCCAGCCTGCTCAAGGACTACGCCTCGACAGAATTCCTGCAGGAGCGAGGTGAGGTCAACGGCGATGCGGATGCCCGCACGCTGGTGGACCTGATGGTCGATCAGATCGAATTCGCCGATCGTATCATTCTCAACAAGATCAGCGATGCTTCTCCGACGGCACAGGTTTCAGTGCGCGAGATCATCAAAAGCCTCAACGGCGGGGCCGATGTCGTCGAGACCGACTACGCCGACGTGGCGATCGATCAGCTGCTCGATACCGGACTCTACGACCCCGAGCGCTCACGCCAGCACCCGCTCTGGTTTCGTGAGCTCAATGGATTCGATACCCACGTGCCGGAGACCGAGGAGTACGGCATCAAGAGCTTCGTGTTCCGGGCCCGACGTCCCTTCCACCCGCAGCGGCTCAATGACTTTATCAAGAATCATCCGCTCTGGACCGGCGTGGTACGTGCCAAGGGGCTGTTCTGGCTGGCCACCCGCCCCGACCATGTAGGCGTCATGAGTCAGGCCGGCGCCTTCATTCGTACCGAGCGCTACGGGTTCTGGTGGGCCGGCATACCGCAGTCGCGCTGGCCGGACGACCCACACTGGCGAGAGGTCATGGATCGCTACTGGGACACGCAGTATGGGGATCGCCGTACCGAACTGGTCTTTATCGGCCAGCACATGGATGAGCATGCCATCCGCTCGGCGCTGGAGAGCTGCCTGATCGATCTGCCCCGGGAGGTGCCCATTCCTGAGGCGACGGCCGGGCTCAGCGACCCCTTCCCGGCCTGGGGCTGAGCGCTCAGGTAATCGAGGGCCTGGTCACGTGGCGGGCAATGGCGCCCGGCGTGGTCCACCACACCCCTTCGGCTTCGCGATGTTCGGCCAGATCGGCAAGTACCTTGCGCAGCAGACGCAGCCGGAAGGGCTGACCGGTCAGCCAGGGATGCAGGGCGATTCCCATGACCAGCGGCTGATGGCGGGACTGCTCCAGCAGCTCGAAAAACTGATCGCGCATCATGGTGGCAAACTCGTTCATGCTGACGCGATGGGTCGAAATGGTCGGGATGTCGTTAAGCTCCTGAGGATAGGGAATCGACAGAAGCTGCCCATGACGCGTGCGCATGGCTGTAGGGCGGTCATCATGCGACCAGTTGAGCGTATAGGAAAACCCGGCTTCCTGAAGAAGGTCCGGCGTACGATCGCTTTCCGAAATCCACGGCGACAGCCAGCCTTCAGGGGCGGTGCCGAAGTGATTCGCCATGCGTTCGCGACAGCGCTTGATCAGCGCGGTCTCCTCACTCGGCGACATCAGCCCCTGACGCTCGGCATTGGTGTGGCCGTGGCCGATCAACTCATCGCCGCGGGCCATGAAGGCCTCCAGCAGTTCGGGGCAGTGATCGAGAATCGAGGTGTTGGCGATCACGCCGGCCGGCAGTGACAGCGCTTCCAGCATCTCGAGAAAGCGCCAGGCACCCACACGGTTGCCGTATTCCCGCCAGGCGTAGTTGAGCACATCCGGCTCGCCTTCCGGCGCCGGCGGTGCAATGCCGGGACCGCGGCCCTCGCCAAAGGCAAAATGCTCCAGGTTGATGCCAACGTAGACCGCCAGACGGGTATCACCGGGCCAGCGAAAATCGTCGCGATCGGTGATCGGGCGATAGTCAAAGCGCTCGTGATGGCGTAGATGATTCAACGGCATGTCGTGCTCTCCTGGGTAACAGTGATCGTGCCGACCTCACGGGGCCGCTTCGGATAATAAAATGCCGGCACCCGCGGGCACCGGCAGACATGAAGACAACGCGAAATGGCTCAGGCAGAGCGCACGTCAGGCACGTTTTCCATCAGCTTCTCCTTGAAGATCGGCAGATCGCGGATGCGCTTGCCGGTGGCGTGATGGACGGCGTTGGCCACTGCCGCCGCCATGCCGGTGATGCCGATCTCACCGATGCCGCGGGCGCCAAATTCGTTGAATTCAAGATCAGGATAGTCGAGCAGAATCACATCGACCTCCGGCGGCTGATCGGCATGCACCGGCACCACGTACTCGGCATAGTTGTTGTTCACCGGCCGACCATTGCGCGCGTCATACTCGGTGGCCTCGAAATGGGCCATGCCCAGTCCCATCACGATCGCCCCTTCGACCTGATTGCGGGCCGTCATCGAGTTGATCACGCGCCCGACATCGATGGCGCTGACCACGCGCGCAATACGCAGATTCGAAATGCCCGGGTCCCAGCGCACTTCGACAAAATGCGCCCCGAAGGAGCGATAGGAGTATTTGTCGTCAGCGCCCTTGGTGTGTGCATGCCCATCAGCGCTGGCAAGCCGCTGGCCCTTGAGTACGTCAACGTAATCCACGCGCTGCCCATCATGGGTGAGCTGGCCGTTTTCAAACGTGAGGCTGTCACCATCGACACCAGAGAAGTCGCCCTTGTCACTGGTGGCGTAGCCCTTGAGTTCCTGGATGGCTTCACGCGTCGCCGCGGCGATGGCCGGCAGCGTGGTGGCCGTGGCCCAGGAGCCCCCGAAACCGGGCCGGCAGGATAGCTGGTATCCCCCAGTCGCACGGTGACCTTCTCAAGCGGCAGCCCGGTCAGCTCGCTCACGGTCTGGGCAATGATGGTGTAGGTGCCGGTGCCGATATCCTGAGTGGCACAGGTGACATACGCCGTGCCATCGGCGCGCAGCGACACCCGCGCCTCGCATTCGCGCTTGAGCGCCTCCCAGTTACAGGCCGCCATGCCATAGCCGATGATTTCATGGCCTTCGCGCATGGACCCGACTTCCGGGTTGCGGTCATGCCAGCCGAACTTCTCGGCGGCCCTTTCGGTGGCCTCGCGGATGTGGTTGCTGGAGAAATCGAGATCCAGACTCTCGTCGCGGTCGGCATAGTTGTTCATGCGAAATTCGAGCGGATCGACGCCGATCTCATGTGCCATCTCATCAATGGCCGACTCCAGCGCAAAAAGTCCCGGCGCCGCCCCCGGTGCGCGCATCGAGGTGGGCGTGCCGCGATTGACCTGCGTGGTCTCATGACTGACCAGCAGATTGGGGCACGAATAGAGGCTTTTGGTCACGCTGCCACAGGTTTCAACGTACTGGTCGGTAAACGAGGTCGTGTTGATCGACTCGTGACGCAGCGACACCAGCCGACCGTTGTTGTCGGTGGCAAGCCTCAGACGCTGACGTGTCTCGGGGCGATGACCGGTGGTCGTGAACATCTGCTGGCGCGGCACCACCAGCTGTACCGGGCGGCCGATCTCGCGGGCAGCCGCGGACGCGGCCACCGCATGCGGCCACATCCAGAGCTTTGAGCCAAAGCCTGAACCGATAAACGGTGATTCAACCCGAACATGCGACGGTGGAAGGCCAAAGATTTTGGCAAGCGCGTTGCGCTGTACCACCACCCCCTGGGAGGATTCAAAAATGGTCAGGCGATCATTGTCCCAGCTTGCCACAGAGGCATGCATTTCCATCGGATTGTGGGTCTCGACCGGCGTGGTGTAGGTCACATCGATGCTGTGGGCAGCACCGTCAAAATGCGCCGCGGCGTCGCCACGCTCATGATTGCCGCTACCGGAGGTTGTGCCGTGGGCCTTCACGCCCTGATCCAGATTGGCAATCGCTTCGGAGCTTTTGTAGCTCACGCCCACCTTGCGTGCGGCGGCGCGGGCATTTTCGAACGTGTCCGCGACCACCAGTGCCACGAACTGGCCTTCGTAGTAGACGTGATTGTCCTCGAACGGCAGCCGGGTTTCCTCAACCTTGTTGCCCTGAGCAAAGGAGGCCGGCGAGCGGTGAAGCTCCGGGAAGTGATCGTGATAAAAGATATCGATCACCCCGGGGGACTGGCGCGCCGCGTCCAGGTCGAGCCCGGTGATGGTGCCACTGGCGATGGTACTGAAGACGCCGTAGCCGTAAGCCATGTTGTCGGGATGATGGTCGGCGGCGTAGGGCGCTGCGCCCGTGACCTTGCGCTGCCCGTCGATGCGCCTGGGACCTGAGCCAATGACACCGGCGTCCATGATGCTGTCACTCATGACGTTCTCCTGTCTTCCTGCGCCGTCAGGGTGGTGAGATTGCGCACGATGGCCTGCTGACCCAGCGGAATCTTGAAGGCGTTGTGGGCGTAGGGTGTGGCGCCCTTGAACGCGATCCCGGCGGCATGCGTAAAGCTCGCCTCACCGATCTTCTGGCCCTTGAGCGCCTTCTCGGCCTCAAGGGCCCGCCAGGGTTTGGTCCCCACCCCGCCCAGCGCCACGCGAGCGTTCGTGATGGTGTCGCCCTCCAGCGTGACGATCACGGCACTCGAGGCCAGTGCAAACTGATAGGAGGCGCGGTCGCGCAGCTTGAGATAGCCCGAGCGGCTGTTTTCAAGCGGCGCGTCCAGCGTCACGTGGGTGATCAGCTCGCCCGGCTTGAGGGCGTGCTCGCGCTCGGGGGTATCACCCGGCAGCAGGTGAAAGTCGAGAAAGCCGATATCGCGCTGGCCGTCCGGGCCTTCGACCGTGACCGTCGCGCCGATGGCGGCCATGGCCACGCACATGTCAGACGGGTGGGTAGCAATGCATTGCTCGCTGGTGCCGAGTACGGCGTGCACGCTGCGATTGTGACCTTCGATGGCGGCACAGCCCGAGCCCGGCTCGCGCTTGTTGCAGCTCGAGACACCATCCCGGAAGTACGGACAGCGCACACGCTGCATGACGTTGCCGGCGGTGGTGGCCTTGTTGCGCAGTTGCGTGGTGGCGCCTGACAAGAGCGCTTCGCTGAGCACGGCGTAATCACTCCTGATCCGGTCATGACGTGCCAGTGCCGTGTTGGTCACCAGCGCGCCGATGCGGGTGCGGCCGTCACCCAGCGTTTCAATCTCATTGAGATCAAGCCGGTTGATATCGACCACCTGATCCGGCCGCATGATGTCGATCTTGACCAGATCCAGCAGCGTGGTACCACCGGCCAGGTAGGCGGCCTGCTCATTCGCGCCGTGTGTGGACACAGCCTGACCGGTGCTGTCGGCACGTGCATAGTCAAATGAACGCATCAGCTCGCTCCTTCCATCTTGCCACGGGCATCCTGCACGGCGGCCAGAATGTTCTTGTAGGCACCGCAGCGGCAGATATTGCCGCTCATCGCTTCTCGGACCGAGGCATCATCGCGCCCGATGTTGTCATCCTTGAGAATCGCGACCGCACTCATGATCTGACCCGATGTGCAGTAGCCACACTGGTAGGCATCGTGTTCCCAGAAGGCGGCCTGCACCGGATGCAGCTCATCGCCTTTCGAGAGCCCTTCAATGGTGGTGATCTCGTCGCCATCGTGGGACACGGCCAGTGACAGGCAGGAATTGATCGCCGTATCGTTGACCAGCAGCGTACAGGCGCCGCACTGGCCCTGATCACAGCCCTTCTTGGTGCCGGTCAGCATCAGGCGATCACGCAGTACATCAAGCAGCACGGCGTTGGGGGTGACGTTCAGGGTATGTTCCACGCCATTGACGACCAGCTGAATCTGCTGCTCGCCCTCACCGGGTGCGCCATCGGTCTGCGGCCTGACAGGCTCGGACTGCTGGCCGGCCTGGGCAATCTGTGCCCAGGCCGGCGCCGTCGCCGCGGCAAGGCTCGACGCCCCCATGGTTTTGAGAAAACGTCGCCTGGAAGGCGACCGGGCATCGAAGGTCTCGACCCTTGATCCATCATCCTTGTGGTGATCACTCATGTGTCACTCCTCATTGCATCAGGGCATTGGTGTTGTATCGCACCCTGTCTCGTCACGGTCGATATGAGCTCTGGCAGTGTCGGCTGCCAGTAATGGCGCCTTCGGGCGCTCTGAAATGGTGTGGAACATCAGTGGTGGCCGGGCAACTCGTTTGCTGGCGAACGATTCAAGCCTGGACCGGCAGCAGCAAGATTGCCAGCGACAGGCGAGGGGCTTTCAGACCCTGTTCAGGCCGACTCATCCCGGGAAGATGGCATTTGATAAAAGGGCCGGCTCCTCTGCAGGAGCCGGCCCGTTGGTCACGAGTTACCGCGTAGGACTCAGGAGGCCAGCAGTTTCTCGATCGAGATCGGCATATCGCGAATGCGCTTGCCGGTGGCGTTGTAGACCGCGTTGGAAATGGCGGCCGCCACGCCGGTCAGGCCGACCTCGCCCACGCCGCGCGCACCAAACTCGTTGCGCAGGTAGTCGGGATAGTCGAGCAGCTCCACTTCAATCTGCGGCATGTCGGCATTTACCGGCACGACGTAGTCCGCCAGACTGTTGTTGTAGGGATAGCCATGAGCGTCGTATTCGATCTGCTCGAACATCCCCATGCCCATGCCCATCACGATGCTGCCTTCGACCTGATTGGTTGCCGTGAGCGGGTTGATGGCGCGGCCGATATCGATGGTCGAACAGACGCGCGCCACGCGCAGGCGCGAAATGCCCGGATCCCAACGCACCTCCACGAACACGGCGCCAAAGGAGCGGAAGCTGTACTGATCCTGCTCGTCGCCGGGCTTCGTGCTCGCCTCGCCATCGACCAATCCGATCCGGTTCTGGCGCAGCAGCTCGGCAATCTCGATGCTGTTGTCACCGCTGACCAGCCGGCCGTCACGGAGGGTGATACTGTCCTGATCGACGTTTTCAAACACGCCGCCTTCAGCCGTGGCCAGCGTTTTGAGCTCGGCAAGTGCTTCCTTCATGGCCGCGGAGACTGCCGGCAGCACGGTCGCCGTGGCAAACGAGCCCCCGGAAAGCGGGCCCGACGGCAGCGAGGAATCCCCGAGGCGCACATCGATCATCTCGATGGGCACGCCGGTCATTTCACTGGCAGTCTGCGCCACGATCGTATAGGTGCCGGTACCGATATCCTGCGTGCCGCAGGCGACCAGCAGTGTGCCGTCATCGCGAAAGCCAAAGCGTGCGCTGCAGTGCAGACGCATCGCTTCCCAGCTCTGGGTCGCCATGCCGTAGCCGATGATTTCGTCACCGTCCTTCATCGCCCCGGGCGTCGGGTTGCGCTTGTTCCAGCCAAAGCGCTGGGCCGCGTTGTCCCAGCACTCCTTGAGATGGTTGCTCGACCAGGGCAGGTCGGCCGCGGGGTCGCGGTCAGCGAAGTTTTTATGGCGCAGTGCCAGCGGGTCCATATCAAGTTTGACCGCCAGCTCATCCAGCGCCGTTTCCAGTGCGAAGGCACCGGAAGCCTCACCCGGGGCCCGCATGGAGGTCGGCGTGCCCTTGTTGACCGTTACCAGCCGATTGGTCACGGCCACGTTGTCGCAGGCATACATGCTGGGGGTGGCACCGCTGACGGTGTCATCGTGCAGACCGGCCGGCGACGTCTCGTTGCAGCCGTCGTGATGGATGGACAGCAGCTTGCCGCTGTCATCGGCGCCCAGACGAACACGCTGCAGCGAGGTCGGGCGATAGCCGGTGTTGAGATATTCAAGCTCGCGCGGCACGACCGTCTTGACCGGACGACCCAGGCGACGGGCAGCCACGGACGTCATGACGGCGTGTGGCCACATGAAGAGCTTGCTGCCAAAGCCCGAGCCGATAAAGTGCGAGATGACCGTGACCTTCTCCTGCGGGATGCCGAAGATCTTTGCCAGCGCATTGCGCTGAAAGACCACGCCCTGGGAGGATTCGTACACGGTCAGCATGTCGTTTTCCCACTGCGCCACCGAGGCGTGCATTTCCATGACGCTGTGGTTTTCGTGGGCGATCGAGTAACGCTGATCGAGTTGAATACTGGCTGATTCAAACGCCGAGTCGGCATCCCCGCGGCTGCTGGCGTCTCCCGGGACGTCCTCGCCCGGCAGATCACCCTGACCGCTGTCGAGAGCGAGGATGTCAGTGAGCTGATCATCGCTTTTCTCGTACTGCGCCCTGACCTTTCTGGCCGCCGCGCGGGCATGCTCAAAGGTGTCGGCCACGACCAGCGCAATGTACTGGCCGTGATAGTAGATCTCGTTGTCTTCAAACGGCAGACGCGACTCACCGACCTTGTTGGCCGCGGCGAAATCGTTGGGTGAGCGGCTGAGCTTATCGAAGTTGTCGTGGTGGAAAATATCCAGCACGCCTGGCATTGCCAGCGCCTCATCCAGCTCCAGCGCGACCAGTCGCCCCTTGGCGATGGTGCTGGAGACCGGATAGCCCCAGGTCTGGTTGGGCAGATTGCGGTCGGCGGCATAGTCGGCACCGCCGGTCAGCTTGAGCGTGCCATCAATGCGCGGCTTTTTCTGACCGATGCTGGTCAACGTGCCGTCAACGCGCTGCGGCTTTTGTGTTTCGGTGGTCATGTGATCTCTCCGTGATCAGCCGCGGGCGGCAGCGGTAGCGTCTCTGAGCGCACGCACGATGGCCTGCTTGCCCAGCGTGATCTTGAAGCCGTTGTGGCTGTAGGCCACGGCATCCTTGAAGGCGGCCTCGGCCGCACGTTCAAAGCTTTCCTGTGTGGCCGGCTGCCCTTTAAGGGCCTCTTCGGCGGCAGTCGCGCGCCAGGGTTTGGTCGCCACACCGCCCAGTGCCAGACGCACCTCGCTGATGCTGTCGCCGTCCAGGTTGACGATGGCGGCACAGGAGGCGAGCGCGAACTCGTATGAGGCGCGATCACGCAGCTTGAGGTAGTGCTGACCGCCGCCGCGGGGTGCATCGAGAAGCACGTGGGTGATCAACTCGCCAGGCTTCAGGTCATGCTCACGCTCGGGGGTATCGCCCGGCAGCAGGTGATAGTCTTCAAAGGCCACTTCACGCTGACCGTCGGGGCCTTCAAGCAGCAGCGTGGCACCAGCGGCCACCATGCCGACACACATGTCGGAGGGGTGCGTGGCGATGCACTGCTCGCTGGTGCCCAGCACGGCGTGATTGCGGTTGATGCCGTCGATGGCCGAACAGCCCGTGCCCGGCTCGCGCTTGTTGCACGGCATGTCCGGGTCACGGAAATAGGGGCAACGGGTGCGCTGCATGACGTTGCCACCGGTGGAGGCCATGTTGCGAAGCCCGGTCGAGGCGCCGGAAAGCAGCGCCTCGCTGATCACCGGGTAGTCGCGCATCACGATCTCGTGCTTGGCAAGGTCAGTATTGGAGACCAGCGTACCCACCTTGAGACGTCCGTCGCCTTGCACCTCGATCTGCTTGAGCGGCAGGCGGGAAACGTCGACCACCTTCTCGGGCTGCATGACATCCAGCTTGACCAGATCCAGCAGCGTGGTACCACCGGCAATAAAGGCGTCGCCATCGTGGACACGGCGATGACTGACGGCCTGATCGACGGCCTCGACACTTTCAAGTTCAAACGCGCGCATGTTATTGCCCTCCCCGCATCTTGCCGCGGGCACTCTGGACCGCATCAAGAATGTTCTTGTAGGCCCCGCAGCGGCAGATGTTGCCGCTCATGGCCTCGCGCAGCGAAGTTTCATCGCCGTCGATGCTCTCATCGCTGATCACTGCCGAGGCGGTCATCATCTGACCCGCCGTGCAGTAGCCGCATTGATAGGCATCGTGGGCAAGAAAGGCTTCCTGTACCGGATGATGGCCCTGCTCAAAGCCTGCGCTTTCGGCCAGCCCTTCGATGGTGACGATCTCGGCACCTTCCTGCAGGCAGGCCAGCATCAGGCAGCTGTTGACGCTGCGGCCATTGACATGAATGGTGCAGGCACCGCACTGGCCGTGGTCACAGCCCTTTTTGGTGCCGAAAAGTCCGAGCTGTTCACGCAGCACATCCAGCAGTACGGCATTGGGCGTTACCTTGAGCCCATGCTGCTGTCCGTTGACGGTCAGGGTGATGTGGCGAGTCTCGGAGGTTTTGCCGGAAGCGGCGCTGGGGCGTTCGGCAATGTCTGCCTGAGCGCTGGGAGAACAAAATCCCACGCCCGTGGAAGGACGGTTAACAGGTGCCATGAGTCAGATCCTCATCAGTCGTCTTGTACGGTCACTACGTTGTCGTGATCACTTCAGGCACCCGACAGGACAGGTGCTGGATCACGCTTGCAGGTCTCGAATGCGGTTCATGCGTGGAACCGTTTTAGTGTTGGTCATGCTTGAGGGGCGCCACGATACGTGGTCATGGGCCTTATGGGTTCAGTCTACGTTCAGCCAGCAGTTTATAAGGTAGGTAACGAATTCCGGGCCATCAACTCGCTAATACACAAAGCCTGATGCGATGCACATGTCGGTCATCGTGCTAAAACGCTGAAAGTCATGAAAACGACCAATGATCTATTCCTGATGGCAGGACGCAAATATACAATCGCGCATGTATGCATTATCGTGCATCCGCCTGCGTGAAAGCCCTGTCCGCGCAGCATGCTTATCCATGACAGGTTAACGTCGAGACGACGTCCATGCGAAAGACCAAGGAAGAAGCGGAACTGACCCGGCAGTCACTGATGAATGCCGCAGAGCATCTTTTCATTGAAAAGGGGCTCAACCGCACCACACACAATGATATTGCCACGCGCGCCGGTGTGACCCGGGGCGCATTGAACTGGCATTTTCCGGAGGGCAAGACCGGTATTCTGGCGGCCCTTCTGGAGCGCAAGCGCCAGATGACCGAACGCCTTGCCGCCCACCTGGCGCAGTGCGAACAGCGTGCTCATGCACCGGTATCCATTCTTCGCATGACGTTGATACAGGATCTTGAATCCCTGTCCAGGGATCATCGACTGCAACGCATTTTGCTGCTGACCTCATCACGCAATGAGTTCATTGGGGAATTCGCCTGGGTCAATGATCAGCTCGACCTCCACATGCACGAATGTCGTGACATGATCCGTCAGACACTTTGTCGTGGCATCGACTGCGGTGAAATCACGCTCCGTAACGGTCTTTCTCCCGAAATCGCGGCCTCGATGCTGCTCTCCTGCATCAAGGGTGTAGTGACGGACTGGCTGGTCAGACAGACCCTTTTTGAACTGGCGCATGATAGTGACAAGGTGGTCAGTACGCTGCTCGGTAGCATTGTGATCTGGCAAAGGGCTCCTGACATCTGACGAGCAGTTACTGAAAAATAAAAGGTCCTTCATTTTCTTTATTCGAAATAAAAACACAGCCTTTTATATTCGGTCCCCTACCCTTTTTTTTCGCCATCGCCCCGTCATAACGGCCTTTGTTGCCTGCGACCACCGCGCCACATGTTTCTTAACATGAAGCATGATTTAACCATTAATAACCGCATTTCCGGGCGGATAATAGTGTCATTGGTATCAGTCACCTTGACGATGTGCTGCTGCAATCTACTGTTTCAAGGCAGGCGTTGAAGAGAAAATTCGAGTCTCTCGACATTCTTGATTCAGATTAAATTTACTGGTTTTAAGGTGCACATCATGAGCGACACGGATGACCGTTTCATGCATGGCGATAACCGCCAGCAGAGCAACAATGGCACTGGTGGATCGCAGGGCAGCGACCAGGCTCGGCAAAACAGGGAGCAGGCGCAGCAGAAGGCAAGGGAAACCGCCGATCGGGCCCGTGAGGAAGCCCTGAGGCGTGCTGATGCCCAGAAGGGTTTTGTTGCCGACTATATCTCGAACTTCTCTGAAGCCGTACGCAGCATGGCCATGCAGTTCAAGGATCAGGATCAGGTCTCGCTGGCGGACTATACCTATCGGCTGGCCGATCGAACCGACACGCTTGCCGACCGTCTACGCGACGAAAACAGCGAATCACTGTTGAAACAGGCGCAGGATTTCTCTCGCCGTGAACCGGCGCTGTTTATCGGTGGCATGGTCGCAGGCGGCTTTTTGCTGTCGCGTTTTCTGAAAAGCTCCAATCGCTGATCACGTCCCTGGTCGGGCCACCCGACAGGCACACCATCTTGTATTGTTCGGATCAACAGGGAGAGTTCGATCATGACACAACCTTCTGGTCATAAAGACCCCAGCATCGAAGAGCGCCGACACAGCGAGGAAGACAGCGGTGAATCGCGCGGCATGGTAGGCATGCTCTCTTCGCTGCTCAATGACGTGACTACCCTAGTAAGACAGGAGATTGCACTCGGCAAGGCCGAGATGCAGCAGAACATCAAGCGGGCCGGTGCTGCAATTGCCTCCATGGTGGTCGCAGGTGCCGTACTCAATGCGGGCCTTCTGGTATTGCTGGCCGCTGCCGTACTGGGTCTCAGTCATGTGCTGGCCCCGTGGCTGTCGGCCCTGATCGTGGGGGGATTGTCGCCCTGATCGGCATGAGCATGATGAAAAAGGCCAGAGATACGCTGAGCACACAGGCCATGACGCCGGATCGCACCATGGACAACCTGCAGCAGGATCAGTCCATGCTCAAGGAACATGCCGGCCGCCACAAGGATGAGGAGAACAAGCAATGAGCGATCAGGACCAGAATCAGGATCAGCAGGATACTCGCAGCCCCGAAGAGATCGAGGCCGATATCAACAGGACCCGCTCTCATCTGGATGACACGCTCAGCGATTTCCAGGAGCGTTTTTCTTCCGACAGCATGATGCACAGCGCCATGGAATACGTGAAAAGTGATTCCGCCCGGGATTATTTCTCCAACCTGGGACGTTCGGTACGGGATAACCCGATGCCGGCCGCGCTGATCGGCGTCGGCATCAGCTGGCTGATCTACTCCAGCAATTCAGGTTCAGGCCGTGGCAGTGTGCCGAACCATTTTAACGACAAGCGTCAGAAACAGGCGCGTCACGCAGCGGCTGAAACCACCCCGCAGACGCACGAATATGATGAGCTCTACGACGAACCGCTTTTTGATGAGCCGCTTTACAGCGAAGGCGAGTCCGTTGATCAGTACCGTCGCGAAAGCGCCTCCCAAAGCAGCAGTGGCGGGGTGGGCCAGCGCGCCAGTGATGCCCTGCATGGGGCCGGTGATCGGGCGCGCAACATGAAAAGCGGTGCCGGTGACCGAATGCATCGCATGAAGCAGGGCTCGAGCGATCGCCTTCACAGTGCCTCCTCCAGGGCGCGTGACACCGGCTCATGGCTGAGCGACATGGCGCATGATAACCCGGTCGCCGCCGGCGCTCTGGGTCTGGCCGCCGGTGCGTTGCTGGGCTCGCTTCTCCCTGCCTCGCGTGCCGAACGACGAGCCATGGGCGATACCCGCGATCAGCTGGTCGATCGCGCCAGCGAGATGGGCTCCGAGCAAATGGAACGCGCCAGTGAAAAGGCGCAGGAAGAAGCAGACAAGCGCACTTCCGATAGCAACGATTCAGGCAGCACTGATCAGCAGTCCTCAAGTGATCGTCACGCATCGTCATCGAGCAGCCCGTCGTCGAGCAATCACGGCCCGTCGTCTTCAGACAGCAGTGATCGCGAGCCGCGCTTTGGCAGCACTTCAACGGATCATGTGCCGGGCAACACTCCCCGGTAGTTGCCCCGCTGATGTGAATCGGTAAAAAACGACGCCTGCAGGCGTCGTTTTTTTATCCGCACGCCCGCCTGTCACCTTCAGGTAACCTGTCAGATGACACACACAAAAGCCCCGGCAGGCGCCGGGGCTTTTGTGTCAACACGATGTCATCGAAGTAGTGTGATTTATACGAAGCCGACCACCTCGTGAGGCACGTAGGGGGACTCGAGCTGTTCGACCTCGGCCTCGCTTAACGTGATCTCGAGCGCCCCGAGGGCCTGATCCATGTGATGGGACTTGCTGGCGCCCACGATTGGCGCCGTAATACCGGGCTTTTGCAACAGCCAGGCCAGCGCGACCTGCGCCGGGGATGCCCCTCGCGCCTCGGCCACATCGTGTAATGCCTCGATGACCGGCGTATCCCGCTCAAGTCCCAGATTCCATGCCCGCATCTGCTCATCGCTTCTGGCACGCGTGGTCTGACCCTGACCGCCCACCGGCTTGCTGCCAGCCAGGATACCACGCGCCAGCGGACTCCAGGGGATGACCCCTACGCCCTGATCGAGGCACTGAGGAATCATCTCGCGTTCTTCCTCGCGATAGATGAGATTGACCATCGGCTGCATGGTAGAAAATGACGTCCAGCCGTTTTTCTCGGCGATGTGCTGTGCTTTCGCGAACTGCTAGGCGTGCATGCTTGAGGCACCGATGTAGCGCGCCTTGCCGGCCTTGACGACCTCGTGCAGCGCTTCCATGGTCTCCTCGATGGGCGTGTCGTAGTCCCAGCGATGGGTCTGATAGAGATCGACGTAATCCATCCCCAGCCGGGTAAGTGAGGCATCAATGGCATGATGAATATGCTTGCGTGACAGCCCCTGCTCGTTGGGCGTTTTGTTGCCGGTCGGGTTATAGACCTTGGTGGCCAGTACCACTTCCTCACGGCGGGCAAAATCCCTGAGCGCTCGCCCCACGACCTCTTCGGAGGCACCGTCGGAGTACATATCAGCGGTATCGAAAAAGTTGATACCGGCATCGAGCGCCTGCTGAATGAACGGTCGGCTTTGCTGGTCATCCAGTACCCAGTCGCGCCACTGTGGCGTGCCATAGGTCATGGTGCCCAGACATAGCGGTGATACCTTGAGCCCGGTGCGGCCCAGATTGCGGTAGTCCATGACATGCCCTCCTCGTCGACATGACGACCGGCTTATCCGCCGTCATTTGAATTAGCCGGCTAACAGCATGGCAAGGATTGAGGGTCACGCAAGCTATCGATGTCATTGGTGCGAGGTATACGATGGGAAGGGATATAAAAAAGCGGAGAAGCGCCGGGCATTTCTCCGCAATTTTACTGATGCTTGTGATGAGACCTTATCCGTGCAGCACTTCCGGATTGAGAATGTTGCGCGGACGCCTGCCGGCAATAACGTCCACGGCGTTTTGCACCGTACGCGCCTTGAGCTCGGCGTAGGACTCCTCGGTATAAAACCCGGCGTGCGGGGTGAGAATCACACGCTCGAGGCGGGTCAGCGGATGATCCACGGCCAGCGGTTCTTCCTCCAGCACGTCAAGGCCTGCCCCCATCAGACGCCCCTGCGAGAGCGCCTCGACCAGCGCCTCGGTGTCTACCACACCGCCGCGGGCGGTATTGATCAGGATGGCATCCTCGCGCATGGCACCCAGCGCCGCCGCATCAATCAAGTGATGGGTCTGCTCGATCAGCGGCAGGTGCAGTGACACCACCTGTGACAAGGCCAGCAGATCCTCGAAGGACACTACCGTGAAGCCTTCGGGCGTGGTTTCCCCCGGCGTCAGTCGCGGATCACTGAGCATGACCTCAAAACCCAGTCCTGCCGCCTTGTGCGCCGTCGCCATACCAATGGCGCCGGCGCCCACCACACCGAAGCGACGCCCGCGCAGCTGAAAGATCGGCTGCGCCGGTCCCAGTGATGGCTGACCTTCACGAAGGCGTCGATCCAGTCCGGTGACGTCGCGCAGTACGGCAAGTGCGAGCGTGATCGCATGATCCGAGACGGCCTCGGTGCCGTAGTCCGGCACATTGCACACCGCCACCCCGTGACGGGTGGCCGCCTCAACGTCGACGGTATCCACCCCGACCCCATAGCGCGACACCACGCGCAATTCGGGCAGCGCCGAGAGCACCTCATCGGTGATACGGCCGTACTGCACGATCAGCCCCTGGGCATCACGAGCATTGTCGATAATGCCCTCGGGCGTGATGTCCTGACACAGCGTTAGACGGCCACCGGCGGCCTCAACGGCGTCGCGTTCGATCGCGACACTGTCGTGGTCACAGTCGGTAATGACAATATGCATCTCGTTCTCCTGTGCGACGCCTGTCTTTTAAGTGCCTTGCTGCTGAGGCCAGAGGCTGACCAGCACCTTGCCGGACACCTGGGCATCCTTTGCGGTGGCAAAGGCGTCCACGGCTCGATCGGCCGGCACTTCGTGGGTGATGACCTGGTCAAAGCGGTCATCACGCGCGAGCAGCTCGATGGCCTCGTCGACTTCCTGATTGAACCGGAAGCAGCCACGCAGTTGAATCTCCTTCGAGATCAGCATGGCCAGCTCCAGCGGCTGGGGGCCGGCGCCCATCATGCCGATCTGGGCGATGATACCGGCCCGGCGCACGGCGCGAATGGCGGTATCAATCGAGGCCGGCACACCGGAGCACTCCAGCGCCACATCATAGGCTTCGGCATCCGGTGTCTGCTCACCGATGCGAATGGTGTGATGGACACCAAGCCCGCGGGCACGCTCAAGCGGCCCTTCAAAAACGTCCGTGGCGGTGACTTCACGCGCGCCCTTCGCCAGTGCGGCGGCAGCGGTCAGAAGCCCGATCGGGCCGGAGCCGCACACCAGTACCCGCTTGCCTTCGACACCGCCGGCCACGTTGATGCCATGCAGGGCCACGGCCAATGGCTCTGTCAGCGCAGCGCGCTTGAGCGAGAGCCCTTCGGGCAGTACGCGAATCATGCCGCGTGTGACCACCAGGTATTCGCTCATGCCCCCCTGAGTGTGAGGCGTGGTCGAGGCCGAACCCAGATAGGCGCCCTTCGGCCACAGGTGTGGCAGCTCCTCGAGCCCCGGCTGGCACTCACCGAAGGTCGCCGGGTGGAAGGTCACCGGCGTACCCGGCGCCAGCTCGCCGGAAGGATCGAGATCAACGGTGCCCGAGAGCTCATGGCCCGGAATCAGGGGTTCGCGCACCACAAAGGCGCCATTGGCCCCTTCGTGATAGTAATGAAGATCGGAGCCACAGATACCGCCCCAGGCAATACGCACACGCACCTGACCGTCCTGCGGCTCGGGGGTGGCCCACTCCTGCTCGCGCAGATCCTGCTTGCCATGAATGACCAGTGCTTTCATCGTCATGCTCCGTTACAGGCAAAAAATTGGATGACACAAACAATGCAGGGGCCCGAAGGCCCCTGCTGGCAACTCAGACCACCGAGGTCATGCCGCCATCCACGAAGATGTTCTGACCCGAGACAAAGCTCGAGGCATCCGAGCAGAAATAAAGCAGCGTACCGACCAGCTCCTGGACATTGCCCCAGCGCTGCGCCGGTGTGCGATTCTCGACCCAGCTATTGAACGCCTCGTCCTGCCACAGCGCCGTATTCATGTCGGTCTTGAAATACCCCGGTGAGATGCAGTTCACCTGGATATTAAAGCGCGCCAGATCCGCCGCCATGCCCTTGGTCAGCATCGCCACGCCCCCCTTGGAGGCCGAATAGGGCACGATCGTCTGGCGCGCCAGCAACGACTGCACCGAGCCGATGTTGACGATCTTGCCATGACCGCGCTCGGCCATGTGACGTCCCAGCGCGCTGGACACGTAGAACGCGCTGGAGAGGTTGGTGGCAATGACCGCGTCCCAGTCGGCCGGGTCAAACTCGGTAAACGGCGCCCGGCGCTGGAGGCCTGCGTTGTTGACCAGGATCTCCGGCACCCCATGGGTCTCGATCAGATCGGTCAGCGCCGTTTTGACCTCGTCGCTGCGGGTGACATCAAAGGTCACCCCGAACGCTTCGGCACCGGTAGCCTCCACAATGGCCTGCACCGCCTGCTGGACCGTCTCTTCATTGCGTCCGTGAATGATGACGCGGGCCCCCTGCTCGGCAAGCCCCTGAGCCAGGGCAAAGCCCAGGCCACGTGAGGAGCCGGTAATCAGTGCCAGCTTTCCCTTGATGTCAAACGGGTTAACCGCCATGAAAGCGTCCTCTAGAAAATAATGAACATGATGTAGGCCAGAACGAAGCCGACCAGTGACTCAATGGTCTGCTGAACGGTCCATGTCTTGAGCGTGTTGCGCACATCCATGCCCAGCAGACGTCCAACCAGCCAGAAGCCGGAATCGTTGACGTGGCCGGCAAAGACCGAGCCCGCCGCCGTGGCCAGCGTTACCGCGATAACCTGCATGGTGCTGTAATCGCCTGCCGCCAGAGCCGGCGCCATCAGACCGGCCGCCGTCACCAGCGCCACGGTCGCCGAACCCTGGGCCAGACGCATGACCACGGCCACCACGTAGGCCGCTACAATCACCGGCAGGCCCAGATTGCCCAGCGAGTCCGCCAGCGCATCCCCGATACCCGAGGCCCGCAGCACCCCGCCGAACATGCCGCCGGCACCGGTAATCAATACCACCGAGCAGATCGGGCCCAGCGAGCTTTCCAGAATCTTTTCGATCGCACTGCCGTTTTCACCCCGGCGTTTGCCCAGTACGAGGGCGGCCACCAGTACCGAGATCAGCAGCGCAATGGGCGTGCTGCCCAGCGTTGAGAGCACCTGAAACCAGGTCTGATCGGCATCGACGACGCCGGCGGCGCGCAGAAAATCCAGACCGGTGTTCATGAAGATCAGGACCAGCGGCAGCAGCAGCATGCTGATGACCGTACCGACCGAAGGCGGATTCTTGATCTCGTCATCATCGGCACCGCCAAAAAAGCTCTCGGCCAGCTGAAAGCTGTAGTGTCTGGCGCAGAACTTGCCCCACAGATAGCCGGAGAGATACCACATGGGCAGAACGATCACGAGACCGGACAGCATCAAAAGCCCCAGGTTGGCCCCGTAAAGTTCCGACGCGGTGACAGGCCCCGGATGCGGCGGCACAAACACGTGCATGACGGAAAAGGCCGCGGCGGTGGGAATGGCGTACAGGAGAATCGGCCCGCCGAGACGACGCGCGACGGCGAAAACGATCGGCAGCATCACGATCAGACCGGCATCAAAAAAGATCGGGAAGCCCATCAAAAGAGAGGCCACACCCAGTGCCAGCGGCGCCCGCTTTTCACCGAACAGCTCGATCATGCGATCGGCCAGTACCCGGGCACCGCCGGAGTTTTCAACCAGCCGTCCCAGCATGGCGCCAAGGCCTACCAGCAGGGCCACTGCGCCCAGGGTCTTGCCGAAGTTGTTGACCAGTGTCGGCACAATCTGATCGACCGGAATACCGGTGGCAAAGGCCGTGATCAGACTCACCAGAATCAGTGCCAGAAAGGCATGCAGCTTGAATCGAATCACCAGTACCAGCAGTGCCGCAACGGCCGCCGCGGCAATCCCCAGCAGGGGGCCGGCCGTCATTGTCTGTGTCCAACCATCCATCTTGTATCCCCTTGAACGAACCCCTGCCAATAACGAACGTTATGACCCGAGGCATCTTACAGGAGGGCATCACCCCCGGAATCAGACTTAAGTCTATAGACTCAGGGTGAATATCGATGCAGCACAGACTGAACCCATTCAGCGCTTGAAGGTATCAAAGAGTTCCTCGCCCATCGTGGGGCACCAACGGGCCAGCGCCGCGGCAATGCCTACCCCCAATAGGGTCAGAAGCGGTGGCCCCCATTCGAGCGTCGCCGCCGAAGAGATATAGAGGTATAAAAAGAACAGCATCATGACCCCACCGCCCACCAGCGCGCCGGAGCGACGACCGGCAATGGCCACCGACGCCAGCACGCCCAGCGCCGGGATGGCCACGGACAAAATGCTGATCCTTACCCCCTGTTGTGCAGTGCCGGCAAACTCGTGAACCAGCCGCAGGCCGACCTGCCAAAGCAGCATATAGACCGCGACCGGTGCGACCATGGCGCCACTTAGTCGCCCCATGAATCCCAGTGCTGCACCGGGCTCCTGATTATTGCCGTGATGACCGGCCATGACTGCCTCGCTTGAACGATAGGAATAAAGGATGAAGAGGGCTTATTAGACCACCGTCCCCCGAGCGCGTTAAGTCCGTTTGACCAGCCAACGAGGTCACAGGAGCCCTGAAACGACAGCGCCGCCCCGGACCGGGGCGGCGCTACATGATGCTCACGCAGATACGACTCAACGACGCGCGATGATCTCCTGCCACTTGACCGGGCCCAGCGTGTGAACGCTGTCACCCCGGGTATCCACGGCGACGGTCACCGGCATGTCCTTGACGTCAAACTCGTAGATCGCCTCCATGCCAAGATCTTCAAAGGCCAGCACCTTCGAGCCCTTGATCGCCTGCGCGACCAGATAGGCGGCCCCACCCACGGCCATCAGATAGGCCGCCCCGTTATCGCGAATCGCCTCGATGGCGCTCGGGCCGCGCTCGGATTTACCCACCATGCCCAGAAGACCGGTCTCTTCGAGAATGGTGCGGGTGAACTTGTCCATGCGCGTGGCGGTGGTCGGCCCGGCCGGACCCACGACCTCGCCTTCCATCGGGTCCACCGGACCCACGTAGTAGATGAAGCGGCCCTTGAGGTCGACCGGCAGCGGCTCGCCCTTCGAGATCATGTCGACCATGCGCTTGTGCGCAGCATCACGCCCGGTCAACAGCTTGCCGGAGAGCAGCAGCGTGTCGCCCGGCGACCAGGTGGCCACTTCTTCCGGGGTAATGCCGTCCAGATTGACGCGCTTGACGCCCTCGCCGGCTTCCCAGGCAATTTCCGGCCAGTCGTCAATTTCCGGCACCGGCAGACTCGCCGGTCCACTGCCATCGAGATGGAAATGCACGTGGCGGGTGGCGGCACAGTTGGGAATGATCGCCACCGGCTTGTTGGCCGCATGCGTCGGACAGTCCCTGACCTTGATGTCGAGCACCGTGGTCAGCCCGCCCAGCCCCTGGGCACCGATGCCCAGGCGATTGACCTTTTCGAACAGTTCCAGCCGCAGCTCCTCAGACCGGCTCGAGGCGCCGCGCGCCTGAAGATCCTGAATATCGATCGGATCCAGCAGCGACTCCTTGGCCATCTTCATCGCCTGTTCGGCGGTACCGCCGATGCCGATGCCCAGCATGCCCGGCGGGCACCAGCCGGCACCCATTTTCGGCACCTGCTCGAGCACCCAGTCCACCACGCTGTCAGAAGGATTGAGCATCGCGAACTTCGATTTCGCCTCACTGCCGCCGCCCTTGGCCGCCACATGAATCTCGACCTGATCGCCCGGCACCAGCCGGTGGTGGATGATGGCGGGGGTATTGTCCTTCGTATTGCGACGTGCACCGTCCGGGTCCTCGAGAATCGAGGCGCGCAGGATGTTGTCCGGATGGTTGTAGGCCCGACGCACACCTTCGTTGATCATGTCATCCAAGCTCATGTCGGCGTCCCACTGCACGTTCATGCCCACGTTGATGAACACGGTCACGATGCCGGTGTCCTGACAGATGGGACGATGGCCGGTGGCGCACATGCGCGAATTGATCAGGATCTGGGCAATGGCATCACGCGCCGCGGGGTTTTCCTCGCGCTGATACGCCTGATGCATGGCATCGATGAAGTCTTTCGGATGGTAGTAGGAGATGTACTGCAGCGCATTGGTCACGCTGTCGATCAGGTCATTCTGGCGAATCACGGTCATGACACGGTTTTCCTTGTTCCTTTCGATTCTCATGCAGCGCCGGTGACAAGGGCGCTACCCGGTCGAAGTGAGTCTCTCGGTGACCGGCGCATCATACGCCTGTCTGCCCCCTGCGACGAGTCGTCAGGGGGCAGCAGGTCAATCGAGGCAGAACGCGGCGGGCCGTTACATGCCGAGCAGATTGGGCAGCCCCAGCGAGATAAAGGGCACGTAGGTGATCAGCAAAAGGAAACTGATCAGCAGCAGAAGCCACGGGCTGGAGGCGCGGATGACCGCCGTCAGCGGCTGGCCGGTGACGGCCGAGGCCACGAACAGGTTGAGTCCGGTGGGCGGCGTGAGCATGCCGATCTCCATGTTGACCACCATGATGATGCCCAGATGGACCGGGTCGATGCCCAGCTGCATGGCAATCGGGAACAGGATCGGTGCCAGAATCAGGATGATCGCCGAAGGCTCCATGAAGCTGCCCGCCACCAGCAGGATGATGTTGACCACCAGCAGGAAGGTAATCGGTGAGAACTGCTGATCCACCACCCACTGGGTGATCACCTGGGGGATCTGCTCGGTGGTCAGCACATGGGCAAAGAGCATGGCATTGGCGATGATGAACATCAGCACAATGCTCAGTTTTGCCGCCTCCAGAATCACCTTCGGGCACTCGCGCCAGCTGATGTCGCGATAGACCACCAGCGCCACGAAGGCCGCATATACCGCCGCGACGGCGGCCGCTTCGGTGGGCGTAAACATGCCGGTATAGATGCCCCCCAGAATGATCACGATCAGCATCAGTCCCCAGAAGGACTTGCGCGCCAGCCGCAGGGTTTCCTTCAGGGGGACGCGCGGCAGGGCCGGCATGTTCTTGATGCGTGCGATGATATAGATCGTCACCATCAGCAGAAGGCCCAGCGACAGTCCCGGTACCACACCGGCCATGAAGAGCTTGCCCACCGAGGTTTCGGTCGCCGCACCGTAGACCACCATCACGATCGAGGGCGGGATCAGAATGCCCAGCGTCCCGGCGTTACAGACAATGCCGGTGGCAAACGACTGCGTATAGCCCGAGCGCACCATGCCGGCAATGACCACCGAGCCAACGGCCGCAACGGTGGCCGGCGAGGAGCCGGACAGGGCCGCAAAGAGCACGCAGGCCATGACCGAGGCGATCGGCAGACCGCCGCGAAAATGCCCCACGCAGGCGTTGGCAAAGTCGATCAATCGACGCGCCACGCCACCGCTGGTCATGAAGGCCCCGGAAAGCAGGAAAAACGGAATGGCCAGCAGCGTATAGTGCTCGGAGGTTTCAAAGAGCTTGATGGCCAGTGAACGAATCGAGTCCTGACTGAACAGCAGAATCGTCAGTGCACCTGAAAGCCCCAGCGAGATTGCAATCGGCACGCTTAAAAACAGCAGTACAAACAGGGCGACAAACAAAAAGGCGATGGTCATGACCGTGATTCCTTCGAGATGTCCGGGTGGACATCGGTCGCCAGCTTGAGTGCATCGGCGGCTTCATCCGCCATCTGCAGACCATGTTGCTGCCCCTTGAGCGTTAGCACGAAGGCCTCCACCAGACGGGCGATCACCAGCGCAAAGCCAAGCGGCACGATCATCGTGATATGCCACTGCATGATATGAAACTCATCGAGATCCTCGGCACCGAGTCTTGCGTCATACAGCGCTTTCACCCAGTCATAGCTCGAGATCATCATCAGTACCGCGTAGCCCAGCACAATCAGCAGCACGAGTATGGAGCAGACCCGTCTGATCGGAGCACTGAAGGTTCTTACCAGTAGATCCACGCCGATGTGGGCGCCGGTGCGAATGCCATAGGAGATCCCCAGAAAGATCAGCCAGCCAAAAAACACCCGCGTCAGCGCCGAACTCCAGGTCATGTTCTGCGCGGTATCGAGCAGCACATCGCCGATGGCAAACATGGGCCCTTCCAGCGCCGGGAAGGCGTCGGCACCGGCGTAGAACACCACGTAGAGGTTATTGAACATCACGTAGACAAACGTGATCAGCGTCATGGCCGTCAAAAAGAGGGCCACCAGGCCCTCTTCAAGATGGTTCCAGAGATTGAGCAATGTCTTCATTGCCATGACTCCCGTGGCGTCGCCGTCTCAGCTCGCACTGTTGGCGTTTTCAGCGGACTTGATCAAGTCGGCACCAATCTGGCCTTCAAACTTCTTCCAGACCGGACGCAGCGCCTCACGCCAGTCTTCACGCTGCTCGGGGGTCAGTTCGATGATTTCGCTGGTGCCGGCATCGATGATCGCCTGACGATCGCGGTCGTTGATGGCCCGCGCCTGGTCATTCACCTCGGTGGTGACCTCGTCGAGAATGTCGGTCAGCTCGGTGCGCACGTCATCCGGCAGGCCGTTCCAGAACTTGGCGTTGGTGATCAGCATGTAGTCCAGTACGCCGTGGTTGGACTCGGTGATGTAGTCCTGCACCTCGTAGAACTTCTGGCTGTAGATGTTGGACCAGGGGTTTTCGGCGCCGTTGACCACACCGGTCTGAAGCCCCTGATAGACCTCGGCAAAGCTCATCTTGCGCGGCACCGCACGCAACTCCTTGAACTGCTCTTCCAGCACGTTGGAGGCCTGCACGCGGAACTTGAGCCCGCGCGCGTCCTTCGGCTCATGCAGCGCCTTGTTGGCCGAAAGCTGCTTCATGCCGTTATGCCAGTAGCCCAGCCCGATGATGCCCTTGTCTTCCATCGAAGACAGCAGCTTCTTGCCATCCTCGCTGGCCTGGAAGCGGTCGACGGCCGCCAGGTTGTCAAACAGGAACGGCAAATCAAAGATCTGCAGTGATTCGTTGTACTTGTCGAACTTGGCAAGCGAAGGTGCCAGCATCTGCACATCACCCAGCAGCAGGGCTTCCATCTCCTTGCCATCACCATAAAGCGATGAGTTGGGGTAAACCTCGACCTTGACCTTGTCGCCCAGGCGTTCCTTGACCAGCTTCTGGAACATCAGCGCGCCCTGCCCCTTGGGGGTGCTGTCGGCCACCACATGGGAGAACTTGATCACGATGGGATCATCGGCCGCCATGGCATGGCTGCCAAGGGTCAGCATGCAGGTTGCGCCAGCCAGACCCAGCGCACGAACTAGAGAGACAGGAAACATGGGCATTCTCCACAACGAGCCATTGGAACGCCGACACGGGACGTTAGGGCGTCGGCACGAGTGCATATACGGCCGTTGGTGGAGAAAAAAGTATTAGACCTTGGTATATAACCGCCTGGACCCTTGCCTCACGGTGAGCAAAATCCACAAAAGGGGTCGAATCAACCAGCGCCAGAGCTGCCGTCCAAGCCACAAAAACGGCAGTATTATCATGAACCAGAGCACAAACTGGCCGAGCCTGGCCGGCCAGCCCAGCCACTGTGCCAGACTGACTCCGAGCCCGTTGATCAGGTCGGGATGGCGCACGACCACCCAGGCCGTGGCACCTACGGCGGCCAGTTTTGCCGGCCGTGACAGACGGGTAAAGCGAAGCCCGGCCGGCACCAGCGCCCGACCGGTGCGCAGCTCGCCGCTGGCTCCTGCCGCCGTGCGGCTTTCCAGTGCGCCGATACGCATGGCCCGACCGGCCCTCAGCCATTTGATGGCCCCCGCCATCATGACGACATCGACCCCGGCCCAGGCAATATCGGCAGGCCCGACGGCGGCCGGCCCCTGTACGGTGCGCTCCAGATCGCGCAGCCCGCCGGTAAGAAAATCGCTCACGCCCGCCACCAGCCGCTCACCCTGCAACCAGTGCACGGCGTCATGCTCATCCACCACGAACTGGTCGAGAAAGCCGTAGCCCTCCTGCTGCAAAAAGGCGACGGCGTAGAGACCACGCTGGTGCGGCGTCAGGCCGCGCTGCTCATCGGTATCCGAGGCGGCGGTGTCACTGCCTTTATCGTTCCACCAGCCGGTAATGGCACCACGGGCCTCGCGATAGCGCTGTGTCGCCCAGTGGCGCGCGGCCAGGCTCGGCATGTCGTTATCGTGAAACCAGCCCACCGGCAGGACAGCGTCGGGCCCGAAACGCGATAGCACCTGTTGAAAGCCGGGGTCAAAGCCATATTCCGTGAGGACCCGACGGGCAGTATCGCTGTGACGGATCAGCGCCAGCGTGCCGTTGAACACCAGTGCCTGATCGTCAGACCAGGCCAGAAACAGCGTATTGAGCGCCTCTGACTCATGATCGAGCGTGCGCACGACCGTCTCCGGCAGCGCATCAAAGGCCGAGGCGCGCAGGAAACGGGATTCAAACGGAGTGGCTGTGGCGGCAGCAGACAGTGCCCCGGCGGCCAGCGCAGCCGTCAGTACCAGCACGAGTAATCGGGTCATCGAAGGCCTACCGGGTGTGGATAACATGAAGCCCCAGTATGGCATTTCCACGCACGCCAAGCGCCACTGGCCTGCGCACTGATCACACCAGCGTCAATCCAAAAGTGGATAAAAACGCAGTAAAACCGCGCCGATGCGGCGCGGACTTCATTGTCATGCAACCGGTTGACGCCCTGCTCCTGACGCGCAGAAGACGCAGGTCCTAGAAGCGGTAGTCCAGCGTCGCGGTCACCTGTCGTTCATCGCCGAAATAGCAATAGTCTTCGCTGAAACAGCCCGTCACATGCTTTTTGTCAAACAAATTGGTCGCGTTGAGCTTGAGCGTGGCGCCGTCCAGCTCATTGGAGAACTCACCCAGATCCACGCTGACAAAGGCATCGGCCAGCATGTAGTCATCGGTTTTGCGCGTATTCTCGGCATTGGCGTAGCTGCCCTTGACGTAGCGACCGCCAATACCGCCGCGAATACCCCGCGGAAAGTCGTACTGCATCCATAGCGATGCGGTCTGCTCGGGAGACAGCACCGGCGTATTGCCGGATTCAATGTTGACGCCGTCCTGACTGACGCTATCGCGATACTCGATATCGTTGTAACTGTAGCCGGCGATGGCGTGGAGCCGATCGGTGAGCGCCGCGTTGGCGGACAGTTCCACCCCGCGCGAGCGAATGTCGCCGGCACTGATATAGCTTACCGGGCTAACGCTGGTGCGCTGCTGAACGTTTTTCTGCGTCAGGTCATAGAAGGCGAGCTGATAGAGATCCTCTGTGCCGGGCGGCTGATACTTGACGCCGATTTCATGCTGATGACTCTTTACCGGCTCCGGTACGATCCCATCCACCGAGGCATCAGGACTGGGATTGAACCCTTCGCTGTAGGAATAATAGGGTGCGATGCCTGAATCGAAGCGATACAGCAGGGACGCACTGCCCGAAAACGCCTCGTCGCTGCGGCTGTCGGTGGCACCACTGAGGTGAGAGTGATACTCGCGATCCAGAAAATCCTGACGCCCGCCAAGCGTCAGGTGCCATTGATTCCAGCGCATCTGATCCTTCAGATAGAGGCCGCCCTGCTGCACTCTGCGGGTGTCATCGCTGCTTCTGCTCGGCGCATCAATCAGCGCACTGCCGGAATAATCCGGATTGAAGGGATCAAGCGCTCTGGCACCGGCACTGCTGAACCTCACGTCATTTTTACGCCGCTGAAAGTCAAAGCCTGCCAGCAGGGTGTGCTTCACCTCGCCCGTCATGAGTTCGTACTGCAGGTTGTTGTCGGACGAGAAGGCCTTGAGGTCCTCATCAGAGCCGGAGTAGTAACGTGAAAGCTCCGCACCGTTGCCGGTGAACCCGGTCTGATAAACCTGGCCTACCTCCACATCCATGTTGGTGTAGCGAGCGCGCGAGTTGAATGTCAGCTGATCGTTGAAGCGGTGCTGCAGCTGATAGGAGAAGATGCGCTGGTTGCGCCTGAAAACGTCATTGGCCGGATCGGCGTCCGACCAGGAAGGATCAACCGTTCGGCCAAAGCGAGCGCCGCTCACGCTCAGGTCATAGGGCACCGCGCCATGATAGTCTCCGGCCGGGTCATGCTGAAGATAGGCCTGCAGGGTGAGGTCGGTGTCTTCGTCCGGGTAGAGCGTCAGCTGCGGCATGACCGCATAGCGCTCGCGTCCAGCGACATCGAACTGGGTGTCGGAACTGCTGCCCAGCGCCGTGACGCGATAGGCGCCCAGGTCCGGATCGTTCAGAGGGCCGGTGACATCGATGCCGGCCCCGTAGCTGTCAAAGCTGCCGCCATAAAGGCGAAACATCCCCTGCTGCTTCTGCTGTGGTTTTTTTGTGGTCATCGACACCATGCCACCCGGCATGGTCCGGCCATACAGCGCAGAGGCCGGCCCCTTGACCACATCGATGCGCTCCAGAAAGAACGGATCGATCTGCATCGCCGAGTAGGCGCCGGGGTCCGACTGCAGTCGCAGACCATCAAGGAAGGTGTTGTCCACGTCGCCACCATGAAAGCCGCGCAACGAGACCACATCCGAGCGTTTGGATGCCCCCGCCAGCCCCGTAAAGGCGCCCGGCGTATAGAGCAGGGCATCGTTGATGTTGTCAACGCCCTGATCATCCAGCTGCTGGCGCGTGACCACGTTGATCGTGCGTGCGGTCTCCGCCAATGGTGTGGCCGTCTTGGTGCCAGCCTCGCTGGCCTGCGCGGTATACCCCTGCGTCGGACCATCGACATCCGATAGATTCTGACCGGTGATCACCATTGTGTCCGTGGCCTGCTCGCCGGCCTGCGCCGATTGGCTCGGCGCATCGCCCGCCCATCCACTCAGTACGACGCCCGCAAGCAGTGGCACACGGGAAAGACCTTTCATGGGTCCCTTGAAGGACTTGCCTGACAACATTGGAAAAACGACTCCCCTGTCTCGAAAGGAATGCGCCGCCTTCACGACGACCGGATTTAAATCATTATTCAATTTTCCCAAAAGATAATAATTCTCATTAGCATATGATGGCAATCTTCATCTTTCCGCTCGGCCGCCTGATGGTGCTTTTCCTGAGCCTGTCGTAACTCCACAGCCATGTTTTTGAAACAAATTGTTAATTTGATTCAGAAAATTCGAGTCGATGCGTCTTCTGACCCACACCACTAAATAATGATTTTCATTCTCATTAAAGAAGAACTGGTGAGGCCGCTGCAATGACGGAACAACGCCGTCAATCCACGTTCAGGAGGAAGATGTCTTGCGCTACGACACGGAGTTCGCCACCGCCATACCCCTGCGCCGTCACGAGCCAAGGCCGGAGCACCTGCTGACGCTGTTCGGCAATCACTCCCTTGAGCCCTATCGCCTGGGCATGCAGCGCTGCGTATCACTGGTGCAGCGCTCGCTGATTCGTCACCAGAGGCCTTGCAGCGGGGTTGAGCCCGGCGAACTGCAACCCGAGTTCGACGCCATCGATCTCGACCGGCCGCTGGCAGATGTCGACGCGGGTCTCGAAGAGATCCAGCGGCTTTATCTTGATCACGCCGTCCACTTTCACGACCCGGGCTACGTCGCCCACCTCAACTGCCCGATCACTCTGCCCTCGATTCTCGCCGAAGCGATCGCCACGCCACTCAATACCGCGGTGGAGACCTGGGACCAGAGCGCCGGTGCCACACTGATCGAGCAAAAGCTGATTGACTGGGTCACCGCACGCATCGGCCTTGGCGAGGCAGCCGATGGCGTCTTCACCAGCGGCGGGACCCAGTCCAACCTGATGGCGCTTTTAATGGCACGAGATGCCGCCTGTGAACGGTTGTCCGGCCATGGCGGCAACCGCCACCACGGACTGCCCGCCGATCATCACCGGCTGCGCATCCTCGCCTCAGCGGTGAGCCACTTCAGCGTACAGAAAGCCGCCGCCCTGCTCGGACTGGGCCATAACGCCGTGATCCCAGTGCCGTGCGACGATGACAATCGCATGGATGTCGCTGCGCTGCGCGCGCGTCTCGATGACTGCCACAACGATGGGTTACTGCCCTTCGCCGTGGTCGCCACCGCAGGCACCACCGATTTCGGCAGTATCGACCCGCTCCCTGGTATCGCCGAGCTGTGCCAGTCTCGCGGGATATGGCTGCACGTGGATGCCGCCTACGGCGGAGGGCTGCTGCTGTCGCGACGCTATCGCCACTGGCTGGCCGGTATCGAGCAGGCCGACTCGGTCAGTATCGACTATCACAAGACCTTCTTTCAGCCGGTCAGCTGCAGTGCCTGCCTGGTGCGCGACCGACACCAGCTCGGCCACGTCACCTATCATGCCGATTACCTCAATCCGCACGACCAGGCCGACGCCGGCACTCCGGATCTGGTCAACAAGAGCCTGCAGACCACCCGGCGCTTCGATGCTCTCAAGCTATGGCTGACCCTGCGCACCCTGGGGGCGGACGCACTCGGCGGCTATCTCGATGACGTGATCGCGTTGACCCGCCAGACCTGCCGCCTGATGCGCGAGCGCGAGCGCGACGATATCGACGTGCTGACCACGCCGGCGCTGAGCACCCTGATCTTTCGCTACTGCCCTGCCGGCATCAGCGATGAGACCACCATCGAAACCATCAACCATCACATTCGCCACACCCTCTCCCGGCGCGGCGAAGGCGTCGTTGCCGGGACCCGCGTCAACGGACGCTTCTATCTCAAGTTCACCCTGCTCAACCCGCAGACGCGCCTTGAGGACATGAACCGACTGATCACACGGATTGCGATCCACGGCGAGGCGTTTACCACCACGATGGATGCCGACAACGGCTCCAAAGAGACCACCACGCCTGCCAGCGATAACCACACCGGGACACGCCATGCCCCGTCCATTGCACGCTGATCCGGCCAACGAGGAGAGTTTCATGCACCGTCGCATTCACGATTTCATCGCCATCGGGCTGGGGCCATTCAATCTTGGCCTGGCCTGTCTGACCGACCCCATTGACGATCTCGACGGACTGTTTCTCGAGCGCCGCCCGAGCTTCAACTGGCATCCCGGGCTGCTGCTGGAAGAGGCCACGCTGCAGACGCCGTTTCTGGCCGACCTGGTGACGCTGGCCGATCCCACCAGCCGCTTCAGCTTTCTCAACTATCTGAAATCCCAGGGCCGGCTCTATAACTTCTATATCCGCGAACAGTTTTTTTTGCTGCGCAACGAGTACAACCAGTACTGCCAGTGGGTCACCACCCAGCTCAGGACGCTGCGATTCAATCGCGATGTGACACGTGTCGATTACGACGAGACGGCCGGCTGTTATCAGGTACACAGCCGCGACACCCTGAGCGGTGAGCTGCGTATTCACCGGGCCCGACGGCTGGTGCTCGGCACCGGCACCGAACCGATGATTCCGACCTGCTGCCGCGAGGTGCGTGACCATCTGGTGCATTCATCGGCGTATCTCGAGCAAAAGGCGGCGCTGCAGGCGAAGCCTTCCATCACCCTGGTGGGCAGCGGCCAGAGCGCGGCAGAGATCTATCTCGACCTGCTCGAAGGCCTCGATAAGCACGGCTATACCCTCAACTGGGTGACGCGCTCGCCACGCTTTTTCCCGCTCGAGTACGGCAAGCTCACGCTCGAGATGACCTCGCCGGACTACATCGACTATTTCCACGCCCTGCCCCGCTCGACCCGCGACCGTCTGATGCGCGAGCAGAAGGGACTCTACAAGGGCATCAACCTCGAGCTGATCAACGCCATCTACGACCGGCTCTACACCCTGAGCCTCAACGGCCCGGTGGACACGAACCTGCTGACCTGCGCCGCGCTCGAGCAGTGCCATTACAACACCGCGAACCAGAGCTTCGAGCTGACGTTTGGCCATACCGAGCAGGCCCGGCGCTTTAACCACCGCACCGAGGGGTTGATCCTGGCCACCGGCTACATGCCCCGCGCATCGGACTTTCTGGCCCCGATCGAGCACCGCATCCGCCGCGACGACGCCGGTCGCTACGTGGTCGGGCGCTACTACAGCATCAACGCTCATGACGACCTTTTCGTTCAAAACGCCGAGCTGCATACGCATGGGCTGGTCGCGCCGGATCTGGGCATGGCGTGCTATCGCAATGCCTGCATCATCCGCGAACTGACCGGCCGTGAGGTCTATCCGGTCGAACGCAGCGTCACGTTCCAGAGCTTCGGTGCGCCGGACAACAGCGTCTTCTCGCCCGAGCGTACCTGCGAGGCGCGACGCCCCACCGATGCCTGAATTCACCCGTCTCGCGACATGCACCGACGCGACCTCCGAGGACGCGTATTCCAGAACATGACGTTGAAAAAACAGGAAGCCTTCGATGAACCCGCTTTCCACGACACCGTTTCATGCCGGGCAGGCCGGCACCGATCCTGATACCCCTGATGAGCGCTTTTACCGCGACTGGCCCGGCATCGGCACGCTGTCGCTGCGCCCGCTTGATCCGGAACACGATCTCGATACGGTTTACGACTGGGTGAGTCACCCCTTCGCCCGCTTCTGGGGCATGATCGGCGACAGCCGAAAGCAGGTCGACGCCTTTTATCGCCACATGCAAAAGGGCACGACGGCCCGGGCGTATCTGGGGCTCCACGATGGCGGCCCCGCGTTTTTGGTCGAGTGCTACGACCCGCGCCATGACCCGGTCGGAACGCAGTACGAGGTAGCGCCGGGCGATCGCGGCATGCACTTTCTGGTAGGACCGCCGGCGACGGCGCCGATTCACGGCTTCAGTCAGGCGGTGATTAATACCATCGTGGCGTTTTTGTTCAGGGAGTCGTCCACGCAGCGCATCGTGGTCGAACCCGACGTCAACAACGACGCGATTCATTCGCTCAACCGCCGCGCCGGCTTTGTCTATGACCGCGAAATCCGCCTCGGCAAGAAGACCGCCCACCTGGCGTTTTGTACGCGATCAAGCGCCGAAACCGCCGACGCCCATCAGCCCATCAGGGGCGACCAGACCAGCGCCCATCTCGAACCACGGCGATGGGCACGCGCCAATCGCGATCTGCTGACCAAAGCGATTGCCGAGCTTGCCCACGAGCGCCTGCTGATTCCGGAGCAGACAGTCGTGCCGGACGCCTCAGGGTGGGGAGAGTATCGTCTTGAGGCAGCATCGATGCAGTATCGCTTCCGGGCCCGTCGGCTCGAGCTTGACCAGTGGTGGATCGACAAACACTCGCTGGAGAAGCGTTCGCTTGAGCCAACGGCGCAGGAGGCAGGCGACGAGCCGCGACCGCTGTCGGTCGAAGCCTTTCTGCTCGAGTTTCGCCAGCGTCTCGGGATCGATCCCGACAACCTGCCGACCTACCTGGAAGAGATCGCCAGTACGCTTGCCGGCATGGCTTACAAGCTGGGGCGCGGCCTGCCTGATGCCGAAACGCTGGCGCTGGCCGATTTTCAGACGCTGGAGGCGGCCATGAGCGAGGGCCATCCGTGCTTCATTGCCAACAGCGGCCGTATCGGCTTCGACGCCGAGGACTATCACCGCTACGCCCCGGAAGCCGGCGCACGGGTGCGCCCGCTGTGGCTGGCAGTGGCCCGGGCATGCACCGACTACAGCGCCATCGACGGGCTGGATATCGATACCCTGTTGCGCGACGAGCTCGACGAGCGTACCTACCAGCGCTTCACCGCCCGGCTGGAAGGCCTGACGCTTGATCCCGCCGACTACTACTTTATGCCGGTGCATCCATGGCAGTGGCGGCACAAGCTCGCCATCACCTTTGCCGGCGAGGTCGCCGAACAGCGCATCGTACTGCTGGGCGAGGGCGACGACGATTATCAGCCGCAGCAGTCGATCCGGACCTGGTTCAACGCTTCCCGTCCACAGCGCCGCTACGTCAAGTTCGCGCTGTCGATTATCAACATGGGCTTCATGCGCGGGCTCTCGCCTCACTACATGCATGGCACGCCGGCCATCAACAGCTGGGTCCAAGAGGTGGTCAACGACGACCCTGAACTCAAGGCCCTGGGCTTTGGCGTGCTGCGTGAGGTGGCAACGCTTGGCTATCACCACGCCGGTTTCGAGGCCGCCTGTGACAAGCACAGTCCCTATCAGAAGATGCTCGCCTGTCTGTGGCGCGAAAGTCCCTGTGAGCAGGTTTCCGACCGTCAAGGGCTGATGACCATGGCGGCGCTGCTGCATCGCGACGCCGAAGACCGCCCGCTGCTGCCGGCGCTGATCAAGGCCTCCGGACTCGACGCGGCGACGTGGATCGATCGCTACCTCGCCGCCTATATGACGCCGCTGCTGCACTGTTTCTACGCCTACGACATGGTCTTCATGCCCCATGGCGAGAACCTGATCCTGAAACTTGAAGATCACGTGCCGGTGGGGGCAATTCTCAAGGACATCGGCGAGGAAACCGCCATTTTCGACAACGGCCAGGCACTGCCCGAAACGGCTCGACGCATTGCCGTTGAAGTCCCGGAGCACCTGAGAATCCTGTCGATCTTCAATGACCTGTTCGACTGCTTCTTCCGCTTTCTGGCGCAGATTCTGGTCGAAACCGACACCCTGGAGGCTCAGACGTTCTGGGCTCGGGTCGGGACCTGCGTGGTCGACTACCAGCGCCGCCATCCGGAACTTGCAGAAAGGTTCGCACGCTTTGACCTGTTCGCACCGACCTTCACGCTCTCATGTCTCAACCGGCTGCAACTGCGCAACAACCGCCAGATGATCGACCTTGCCGACCCGGCCAAAAATCTGCAGTTCGCCGGCGAGCTGGTCAACCCGATCGCCAGGTATCGTCCGCAGGTCCAGACGCCTCCCGAGGGCTTGACGAGCACTTCAGAGGTGACAGACATGGCAGGGATAACAGGCGAGCCCTGAAACGCCGGCTGCCTGCCAGCTCTGGCCACGGCCCGTACCGGATAACCACTGCCCGTGGTTATCCGGCATTCATGATATTGCCAGTGGGGTTACACGATGCACGCAGCGACCATCGATTCGCTCTACCGTGAACATCATCAGCAGCTGATGCGCTTTCTCAAGCGCCAGCTCCCCTGCCACGAGCAGGCGGCGGATCTGTGTCACGAGGTCTATCTGCGATTGATCCGGTCCGATGACATCCCTGCGCTCGACAACCCGCGGGCCTATCTGTTTCGCATCGCGCGCAATCTGCTGACCGACCACCATCGCCGTCAGGCCAATCACCTGATTGCCATCGATACGCTGACACCAGTGCTGGTGTGCCCGCGGGCCTGCCCCGAGGCAAGACTGTGTGAACAGCAGCAGTGCGTCCATCGTCTGGGTGAGGCGCTATCGACACTGCCCGACCACCTGCGTCAGGCCCTGATCTGGCACCGAATGGAGGGGCTGACCCAGCGTGAGATCGGCGAGCGGCTGGGCGTTTCCGAGCGCATGGCCGGGCGCTATATCGCTCGGGCCGTGACAACCTGCCAGGCCGAACTGGAGACGATGAATCTACCCAATGAGCCATCCCGCCCCTCACAAGGATTGCCGGATGCCCCTCGTCGGCAGGTCACATGATTTGAGCCATGGCGGGATCACAATCAGGACAACATCACATTTCATGGCCGACGCCTTGATTCCAAATGAGAAATATTATTATTCTTTTTAAGGCGACGCGCCTCCTACACTCAGGTGTTACCAACATGCCAGCAACGACGGCCTATCGGCTTTTTGACATGACGCTCAAGCGACGAGAGCAGCTCTCGCCGTCCATGGTGAACTTCACCTTCACGGCCAATGATCTGGATATCGCCACGACGTTTGCACCGGATCAGAGAGTGAAGCTCTTTTTCCCTCCCGAAAATCAGGGCAGCGTCGGCATGGCGGCAAAATTTGCCGACGGGGAAGACTGGTACAGTGCCTATAAAAACATGGCGGCCGAGCAGCGCCCGCCCATGCGAACCTATACGATTCGCGCGGTCCGGCCGCAAAAAAAGGAGCTGGATATCGAGTTTGTGCTGCACGGCGATACCGGCCCTGCCTCACGCTGGGCAAGCAGAGCCCGCCCGGGGGATGCCCTCTCGATCAATGCCCCGTGCAGCCACTACACCGGCAAGGCGATCGGCTGCGAGTGGCGCCCACCCGCCAATATCGAGCATCTTCTGCTGGTCGCGGATGAAACCGCCCTGCCTGCTGTCATGGGGATCATCGAGGAACTTGACAAGCGCTTTGCCGATGCGCCCAAACCCAGAGTGCAGGCCCTGCTCGAGGTCCCCTTGAAAGCGGACTGTCGCTGTATCCCACAGTGGATTGACGCCCACTGGCTGCCGCGTGAGGAGACCCGGTGCTGTCACGGCGAGAGACTTTCCCGTGCCGTGCGTACCCTGCCGCTGAAGCAGCCATCCACGTCAGCGGCGTCTGTCGACGGTGCCGAGCCGGCCATCGATATCGATGAAGAGATCCTCTGGGAGGCTTCCGTCCCCGAATCCAGCGACAGCTTTTACGCCTGGATTGCGTCCGAATCCAGGGTCTGTCTCAACATTCGTCGCTACCTGATCAATGAGCTGGCGGTCCCCAAACGGCAGGTGTCCGCCATGGGCTACTGGTGTGAGGGGAAGGCGCATCCATAACACCTCATGCCTGTTGCCGGGCCGGTCAACAGTAGTGTCGACCGGGGCACGTCCCCAGAGGATGCTGCCCCCTCTGAAGATATCCTCCCGTTTGAGGGGCCAACCTTGCTATCAGGGTCGTGCATGTCGCTAGTGGCCCTTTTACGACAACCCCATGTGCTGATGCTTGTGGGGTTGATGTTTTCCTATGCCGGCTCCTCCGTGATCGAGGGTGCCGTCCCGACGCTGGTCGCGGCAGGCATGCTCTCCCCGGCCTGGATTGCGCTTTACACCACCTTTTCCAGAGTCATCAGTGCCTGTGCCTATGTCATGGCAAGACTGCTCGGGCACTACTCGCCCTACCGGGTGCTGTTGATCTGCGAAGTCTACGACATGGTCATCACCCTTGGAGCACTGTGGCTACTCCATGTGGGCTCACTGTCAACGCCGATCGTGCTGATCACCTACGTCATCCTGACGTCCGTGATTCCGGTCATCACCAATATCGCCAACGGCACCTATGCCGGCGCCATAGCGCTGAGATCGGAAAGAACTGCCGTCCGTTTCAACGCCTTTTCCCTGAGCTTTCTGACCCTTGCCACGCTGGTGATCGGCCGACCGCTGGGGAGCTGGCTGATCGATTACTCCATCAACCTCGTGCTCGCCATCAATCTGATGATGACGCTGGCCTCGTTTGTCTTTCGCTGGGCAGCAATGAAGCGCGACACTCTTTTTGCTGCCGATCAGAACCAACAGACGCTCGAGGACAGCGACACGCCACGACTCAACCTGATGGAAGGCCTGCGCTATTTTCGTGGCCATATATTGTGCCTTTCAGCCAGCTCACCCATGACCACACCGCTGGTCTATCTGTCCATGGGACTGTTTCTCTATTACATGCCGCTGTGGCTGGCCGCCGGAGCCGATAACAAGGGAGAGATCGTGGCCGTTGCGGGCATTTTCGGGGGACTGGGTTCGATGGTCGGGCCGCTTTTGTTTCATGCCCTGAAACACCTGGGACACTATCGCCTGCATGTGACGCTGGCCATGTTCATCGTAGCGCTTGACGAGCTGATCACGCTGGCCATGGTGCTGGTGTATGGCAACGACCTGTCGATGTCGGTGCTTGCCCTCTATATGGCCCTGAATTTCGGTCTTTATCTGTCAGCTTCCTACTGCAATGTGGCCAACCTCTGCGCCCGTCAGAAACGCTTTGCCGGCAGGCGATATCCCGACATGGTCGGTATCGCCTTTTCACTGGCCTCGCTTTTCATGCTGGCGGGCACGTGGTCGGGCTACCTGCTCAGGGCCGATCGTGACCCGACATGGGCGCTGGTACTGGCAACGATTATCACCCTGCTGGCCGCCATGGGCCTGGCAATGAAAAACGGGAAAGGACCTCCAGACCCGGTCTGAAGGCAAGCGCCGGACCGAGAGGGCCGTACGGAAATGGTCACCCCGTCAGCCCTCAGGCCACGGTGCCCGTCGATGACGGGTCGACGCGCGCCAGCAGCCGTCGGGCCCGTTCGATCACCGGGGCGTCCACCATTTGCCCATCGACTCGAAAGGCACCGCCCTGCGTTCGGGCCGCCGTGACAATTTTCTGCGCCCACGCAAGCTGCTCGGCATCGGGGGTAAAGACGCGATGCACCGGGTCAAGCTGGCGCGGATGAATGCAGAGCATGCCGCCAAAGCCCATCTGACGGGCCCGCAGCGCCATACCATGGAGCACCTCGTCATCGTCAAGCACGGGCGAGACACCCGCCATCGGCGGCGCCAGCCCGGCGAGCCGCGAATGCAGCACCAGCTGATAGCGCGCCTGATCCAGGATCGCCTCGGCGCCTGGCGTCTCGCTTTCAAGTCCAAGATCCAGCGCCAGATCCAGCGCGCCGAAACTCAGCCGCTCCACACCCTCCACAGCCGCCAGCTCGTCGATCCAGTCAAGACCGGCCGCACTTTCAATCAGCGGCCACAGGGGGCGACCAAGCGCGGCGGCCTGCTGAAGCGCCATGGCCGATTCCGCCTTGGGCACCATGATCATCGAGACGCCTGACAGGCGGGCACAAAGATCCAGATCGGCATCAAAGTGTTCGCTACCAGGGGCATTGATACGCACGTACAGCGACACCTGCGGCGCCTCCTCCAAAAACTGCTCCAGCATCTCGCGCGCCGATGACTTGTCCTCCAGTGCGACGGCATCCTCGAGGTCGATGATGACCAGATCCGCCTCACTGGCGAGCGCCTTTTTGATGCGATCAGGTCGGGTCGCCGGGACAAAAAGCGCTGAACGTGCCTGGCGCATGAGACTCGCCGCCTCGTTGGATACTGTCATTTACACCACTCCTCTCTCCCGCCAAGCGGCGATGGTTATGTCGTCATGACCCAGTGAGACCAGAATCTCCCGGGTATGTTCACCCAGCGCCGGAATGGCGCCCATGACCGTATTGAAGTCACGCCCCTGCCCCGGCGGCAGTAGCGCCGGCAGTGGCCCCGCGGGCGAAGAAACCTCACGCCAGCGGTCACGGGCCGCCAGCTGTGGATGCGCCCACACCCCGGCCATATCGTTGACGTGAGCATTGGCGATGCCGGCCTGACCCAGCCGCGCCACGATGTCATCGGCGGTCAGGGTCGAGAAGACCTCATCGATGACGCCATCCAGCGCCCGGCGCGCCTCGCTGCGATCGGCATTGGTAGCAAAGCGTGGATCGTCAATCAGGGCCGGACGCCTGAGCACCTGCTCACAGAACAGCACCCATTCGCGTTCGTTCTGAAGCCCCAGCATCACCGATTGACCGTCGCCTGCCGGAAAAGGGCCGTAAGGATAGATGGTCGAATGTGATGCCCCGGCACGCGGCGGCGGCTCGGCTCCCTCGAAGGCGTAATAAAGTGGATAACCCATCCACTCGACGGTCGCCTCCAGCATCGAGACATCGATATGGCGACCCTCGCCGCTGCGCGCACGCGCCAGAAGTGCAGCGAGGATGTTGCTGTAGGCATACATGCCGGCCGCGATATCGGAGATCGAAACCCCGGCCTTGACCGGGATGTCAGGCGTGCCGGTCTGCGACACCAGGCCCGATTCGCTCTGAATCAGCAGGTCATAGGCCTTCTTGCTGGCGTAGGGGCCATCATTGCCGTAGCCCGAAATATCGCAGACGATCAGGCGAGGAAACCGCTCGTGAAGGGCCTCAAAGGAGAGCCCGAGTCGTGCACTGGCGCCGGGACTCAGGTTCTGAATCAGCACATCAGCATCCTCCAGAAGCGCCAGCAACACCTCGTGGCCCTCACGCGTTTTGACGTCCAGCGTCAGGCTCTGCTTGCCACGGTTGGTCCAGACAAAGTGAGAAGCCAGCCCGCGGGTGCGACTGTCGTAATGTCGGGCGAAATCTCCTGTGCCGGGGCGTTCGATCTTGATCACTTCCGCGCCCAGATCTGCCAGCTGACGCGAGCAAAAGGGCGCCGCGATGGCATGTTCCAGGCTGATCACCCGCACGCCGTCCAGCGGACGGGCACCGATGGCAGATTGCGCTGTTGGAGGGACATGAGTCGTCATAACAGGCCTTTTACGTCATGCGTTTGCCTCCAGAATGCCCGGTTTCAGGACATGCCAGAATTGGTCTTTTCATGACCCCGCGTTAGGCTCGGCCTAACGCTCGACTTTCCAGAGTAAATGCTCATGTCTCCCGATCTGATCGATCTGCGCCTTTTTGTCCATATTGCCGAAGCCCCCAGCCTTACCCGGGGCGCTCGTCGCGCCCATATCTCGACGGCTGCCGCCAGCGCTCGCATTCAGCAACTCGAGGCTCGACTGGGCCAGCAGCTTTTTTATCGAAGCTCCCGCGGCATGGAGATGACCCTTGCCGGTCAGCGCCTGCTTATTCATGCCCGGCGCGTCCTGCACCAGATGGATGACCTCATCGAAGACATGTCGGAGACACAGTCACCGGAAGGCCATCTGCGCATTCTGGCCAACACCACCGCCGTCACCGAGCTGATGCCGGCCGTACTGAGCACTTTTCTGGCCAAACGACCGCGCCTGACCATCGATCTTCGCGAGCGGCTCAATCATGACATCGTACGGGGCGTGGCCCGAGGCAGTGCCGACATGGGCATCGTGGCAGGGCCCGTGGCGGCAGGCACGCTTGAGCGTTATCACTTCAGCACCGACCGGCTGGTGCTGATTACTCCGCCCGATCATGCGCTGGCCGAATGCGAAGGCATTACACTCGGCGACATGGTCGATCACTACCATGTGGGCCTGCATGACAGCAGCAGTCTGATGCAGTTTCTCACGCACCGGTTTCAGGACATCGGCGCGACATTGAAACTGCGCGTTCAGGTCTCGAGTTTCGAGGCGATCTGCCGGCTGGTGGCCGCCGGCGTCGGGATCGGCATCATTCCGGAGAGTGCGGCACGGCGCCACTGCCTGCTCATGACGCTGGCCATGATTCATATCGACGCGCCCTGGGCGGTACGCGAGCGCAGCGTAGTAGTGCGGGATGCCACCGCCCTGCCCGGCGGCGGCCTTGCGCTGCTCGAGGCGCTGGTGAGCCACGGCCGGACCGACTCGTTGCTGTCAGAATAAAAAAACCCCGCGACAGGCGCGGGGTTTTGGTGCATCAAAAAGCAGTGGTGCTTACTTTTCGAGCCATTCGGTATGGAAGACACCGTCGCGATCAAGGCGCTTGTAGGTGTGGGCACCGAAGAAGTCACGCTGGGCCTGTACCAGGTTGGCCGGCAGCTTCTCGGCGCGGTAGCTGTCGTAGTAGGCCACGGCAGACGAGAAGGTCGGGACCGGAATGCCGTTTTGCACCGCATGGCTGATCACGTCACGCAGCGACTGCTGGTAACGATCAGCAATGTCGGAGAAATACGGCGCCATCAGCAGGTTCGACAGATCAGGCGTTTCCTGGTAGGCATCGGTAATCTTCTGCAAAAACCGGGCACGGATAATGCAGCCGGCGCGGAAGAGCTTGGCCACCTGACCGTAGTCGAGATTCCAGTCGTAGTGATCGCTGGCCGAACGCATCTGGGCAAAGCCCTGGGCGTAGGAGGCAATCTTGCTGAAATAAAGCGCCTGACGCACTTTCTCGATAAACTCGGCGCGATCGCCTTCAAAGGGCTTTTCGGCCGGACCCTTGAGCACTTTCGAGGCCGCCACGCGCTCTTCCTTGAGAGAAGAGATAAAACGGGCAAAGACGGACTCGGTGATCAGCGGCAGCGGAACGCCCAGATCCAGCGCGCTCTTGCTGGTCCACTTGCCGGTGCCCTTCTGGCCGGCGGAGTCGAGAATCGTGTCGACCACGTATTCGCCGTTTTCATCACGCTTTCTGAAGATGCGCGCGGTGATGTCGATCAGGTAGCTGTCGAGCTCGCCTTCGTTCCATTCGGTGAAGACATCGGCCAGCTCGTCGTTGGACAGTGCCAGACCTTCCTTGAGGATGGCGTAGGCTTCGCTGATGAGCTGCATGTCACCGTATTCAATGCCGTTGTGCACCATCTTGACGTAGTGACCGGCGCCATCGGGACCCACATAGTTGACGCACGGCTCGCCGTCTTCGGCGCGCGCGGCGATCTTTTCAAGGATCGGCGCCACCATGTCATAGGCTTCACGCTGACCGCTGGGCATGATCGATGGTCCCTTGAGGGCACCCTCCTCACCACCGGAAACGCCGGTGCCGATAAAGTTCAGGCCCGCCTCGGAAAGCTCGCGGTTACGGCGAATGGTATCCGGATAGTAGGTGTTGCCCCCATCGATCAGGATATCGCCCTTGTCGAGATACGGCTTCAGGGACTCGATGGTCTTGTCGGTCGCTTCACCGGCGGCCACCATCAACAGAATACGACGCGGCTTTTCAAGAGAGGCCACAAACGTCTCGATCTCATAGAACGGGACCAGCTTGCTATCGGGGTTTTCAGCCAGTACTTCGTCGGTTTTCTCAGAGGAACGGTTATAGATCGACACCGTATAGCCACGGCTTTCGATATTCAGCGCCAGATTGCGCCCCATTACTGCCATTCCCATGACACCAATCTGTTGTCTGGTCATTGCCTTTCACTACTCCAGCAGTCATTGAACTACGACGTGTTGCCGACGCTGCGGTCCGGCAACACGCCCTGATGTCCCGTACGGGATGGACAGCATGCTGTCGCTTGAAGAATGTGCCACGCCAACGCGGTGACAGGCCAGTCTGGCAGAGCGCGCAGCGATTGTCCCTGCGCGTGTGCGCACAGACTACGCACGAATGATCATTTCGTCGTCATTACCTTGTCAGAGGTGGTGAACAAAGGCCACATGAGCCATGCTCATTGTGCGCTTCACCATGAAAAAAGCTAATAAATACACGCTAATGGTGACAGAGTCTCATGACAATCGCCGGAATCTTCCGGTTTGATGAGTGGGCCTTGACCAGAGCGCTACTGGCACCAGCGACCGACACAGCAGGAGATGACGATGAGTCATGGCTGTATCGTTGAAAACTTCAGCAATCTGATTTCACTCAGCGAGCACGAAAAGGCACTACTGGCGCATTTTGAAAAGGATGCCCGAGCGGTCAGGCGCCACGAGAGCCTGTGGCATTTCCGCGAGCCGACGCAGACGCTCTACACGCTGCAGGAGGGCTGGGCCTACGCCTACAAGATCTCCCTGATGGGTGAAATGAAGGTGGTCGAAATTTTCACGCCTGGCGACATCATCGGCCTGCGCGACTTTACCTTCGGTCGTCACCTGACCGACGTGCGCATGATGACCGACGGCACCGTCTGCGCCTTCCCCTATCGCTACATTCTGGAAGCCTGCCAGCAATCACGCGCGCTGTCGGCCGCCTTTTTTGCGACCGCCTCGCGGGATCAGGCGCTGATGACCGAACGTGTGACCAACCTCATGCACTGCAGCGCTCGCATGAAGATTGCCCATTTCATCATCGAAATGTACCTGCGCCTGAAGCATACGCACCCCGAGATGGGCCTTCGCTTTGAATTTCCGATGAACCAGAAGCTGATGGCAAGCCTTCTGGGGCTGACCAGCGTGCACGTCAGCCGCATGCTCGGCGAACTGACCCGGGAGGGCATGGTAAAAAAGCAGCGCCGCACGCTGGAAATCCTCGACTATGAACGTCTTTATCGTGAAGCCCAGTTCGATGAAACCTACATTCAGCTCGATCTGACCCACATGCTCGAAGTCGATCCCAACGACAGTGAGGCACCGATGGGCTAGCCGCCCCGGGCGGCGCCCTACTGCATGAGCACACGCTCGATCGGCATTTGCAGGGACGCTCCCTCAAGACGCCATTCGTCATTATCGCCCTGAATCAGACGCGGCTCGCTTTCCAGAAAATCGATCAGCGCCTGATCCCCCGCCGCTCCATCCGGACAGGCCATACGGGTCGAGGCCAGATGGCCGACGATCAGCCGGCCATTCTCGACCTGTGCCGGACCAAAGATCCGGTTGCAGCCGCCGCTACCGCTGACGCGATAACCGTCAAAGCTCAGCGTTGCCTGCGCCAGCGCCTCATCCTGTTGGGAAGTCTGTGATTCTTGTGTGGCACAGCCGGCCAGGCCGGTCGCCAGCACCAGCCCCGTTACGGAAAGCGCGGCATGGAAACGATTCATGTGTCAGCCCCTGTGATACCGATGAATGTGAAGAGTGTCCCTCAATGGTACGTCCAGACGTGCCGATAACAGCAGTTGGGCAAATAACGGGGAGCACAAAAAATGCCACTGCTGCCGCGCACCATTGCAGGAAAGATTACCCTGGGCGGGATACTGCTCACGACACTGATCGGCCTTTCCATCTACGGCGTCATGACGCTCAGAGGAAAACCCCGCCTGATCGAGGCGAGTAACACACTGGTCAGTCAGAGCGGACAGTCCATGGTTAATGGTCTGCAGGCGCAGATGGGACGCATTGAAAGCCTGACGGCCAGCGTCGCCAGCATGGCCGCGACCATGCCAACCGATCCCGCGCTCTATGTCACCACCCTGCCGGACATCATTGATGCCAATGGCAATCGCGCCATCGCCGGTGGCGGACTGTGGCCGGAGCCGGGCGCCTTTACCCCCGGCGTCGAGAAACGAAGCTTTTTCTGGGGCCGCGGTCAGAATGGCGCGCTGGCCTATACCGAGGAGTATAACGCGCCTGACAGCAGCCCCTACCAGAGCGAACCCTGGTATCGCGCCGCCGTGGGTGCCCCGGGCGGCCAGTGCGTCTGGTCAGCGGCCTATCTTGACCCGGTGACTCAGGCCCCGATGGTGACCTGCAGCATCCCCTATCAGCGAAATGGCCAATTTGCGGGCGTGGCGACCACCGATGTCAGCCTTGCAGGCCTTGCCGACTTCATGACGACGCATGGCAACGCCACCGGTGGCTATGCCTATGTGCTGGACAAGGAAGGCAACGTCATGTACTTCCCGGGCACCGATTTCAGGAACGGCATGCAGAGCCTGTCACAGCTGGCATCACGTCTGCCCTGGCTTGCCCCGCTGACCACGGCCGTTCAAAAGGACGGCGAGGTACGTCTTGAAGACCCGACCCTGCAGGATCAGGCCATGGTCAAGCAGTTCACCATGGCGGGTACCGGCTGGACCATCGGGCTTGTGACGCCCATGCGGACCGTCACGCATCTGGCCAGCTCCCTGATTCGGGACCTGCTGCTCTTTATCCTGCCGGTTGTCGCACTGCTGCTGGGCCTGGCCTGGCTGGGCAGTCGCATGTTGCTGGCCCAGATCAGTGAAACCACCCGACAGATCGAACGGATGGGAGAAGGCGGCGCGCAGCGCGATGCGCTCAGCATCACCCGCCCCGACGAAATCGGTGCCCTGCGAGGCGCCGTCAACCGCTACGCGGCCAGGCTCAACCAGCTTTTCGACGACGTCAGCATGGTCTCCGAGACCATTGGCAGCCGCTCCCGTGAAATTTCGGTAGGCAATATGGATCTGTCGCGGCGCACCGAATCACAGGCGGCAGCCCTTGAGGAGACCGCCTCGGCCATGGAAGAACTCTCTTCTACGGTCGGCCATAACGCCGACAGCGCCGGCGAAGCCAGCCGACTGGCCGGTGAGGCTTCAAGCGTGGCCGAACAGGGTAGCACCCGCGTGACCCGTGTCATCACGTCAATGGAGGAGATCAGCGAAGGGTCGCGGAAAATGGCCGATATCGTCAGCATGATCGATGGCATCGCCTTTCAGACCAATCTGCTGGCGCTGAACGCTGCCGTCGAAGCCGCCCGTGCCGGTGAGCAGGGACGCGGCTTTGCAGTGGTGGCCGGCGAAGTACGCAATCTTGCCTCCCGAAGCGCCACCGCCGCCAGCGAGATCGGCGTGCTGATCAAGACCTCCATGACGCGCATTGATGAAGGAACCCGCCATGCCCATGAAGCGGGCGATGTCATGAAGGATGTGGTGGCGGCCGTGGAACGCGTCACCGGGCTGGTCAACGAAATCGCGCTGGCCTCCCGAGAGCAGGCGGCCGGCATCAATGATGTCAACCATGCCGTGGCCGACATGGATGGGGTGACCCAGCAAAACGCAGCCCTGGTCGAAGAAGTTGCCAGTGCGGCCTCGGCACTGGAAGAACAGGCCCGGTCGCTCGAACAGTTGATGGCAGGCTTTCAGAGCACCGAGGGCGCCTCTTCTTCTGACAGTGACGCGACCGCCGCTCATGCCCTGCCGGGACACACGTCCTGGGCCATGTAAGCCTCTGCGTTTTCGACAAAAAAGCCGGCCCCAGGGCCGGCTTTTCCATGAAGGGCACCCAGCCTTGAACCCTAGTGCGCCTCTTCCCAGTTATCGCCGTGGCCGGCCTCGACAATCAGCGCCACATCGAGCTGACCTGCGCCCTGCATACGGCTAACGACCTCGGCCTTGAACGCCTCGACCTGTTCGCGACGCACCTCGAAGATCAATTCGTCATGCACCTGCATGACCATTTTGGCGTCGAACTCGCCTTCACGAAGCCAGGCATCCACGTCAATCATGGCGCGTTTGATGATATCCGCGGCGGTACCCTGCATCGGCGCATTGATGGCGGTACGCTCGGCCCCCTGTCGACGGGCATGATTGCGCGAGTTGATCTCGGGCACATAGAGACGCCGACCAAAGACGGTTTCCACAAAACCGTTTTCTGCCGCCTCGGCGCGAATGCGCTCCATATAGCGTGCCACACCCGGATAGCGGTCGAAGTAGCGCTCGATCCATGTTTTGGCATCACGCTGCTCGACCCGCAGCTGGCGCGCCAGCCCCCAGGCGCTCATGCCGTAGATCAACCCGAAGTTGATCGCCTTGGCACTGCGGCGTTGATCGCTGGTGACCTTCTCAAGCGAGGTGCCAAAGACTTCGGCGGCGGTCGCGGTATGAATATCACGATCCTCGGCGAAGGCCGTGAGCAGGCTCTCGTCGCCCGAGAGGTGTGCCATGATGCGCAGCTCAATCTGCGAGTAATCCGCCGCCACCAGCTGATAGCCGGGCGTGGCGATAAAGGCGGTGCGAATGCGCCGACCGATATCACTTCGGATCGGAATGTTTTGCAGGTTGGGATCGCTGGACGAGAGTCGTCCGGTCGCGGTCACCGCCTGGTGATAGCTGGTATGAATGCGCCCGGTAGTGGCGTTGATCAGCTGCGGCAGCTTATCGGTGTAGGTCGACTTGAGCTTGGACAACCCGCGATGCTCCATGATGACTTTCGGCAGCGGATAGTCCAGCGCCAGCTCCTCAAGCACGGCCTCTGCGGTCGACGGTGCGCCCTTGGGCGTTTTCTTGATCACCGGGATCTTCTGCTCCTCGAACAGGATCTCGCCGAGCTGCTTGGGTGAGCCCAGGTTGAACTCACGCCCGGCCAGCTCAAAGGCGTCGCGCTCAAGTTCGGTGATGCGCTCGCCCAGCGACCGGCTCTGCTCGCCGAGCTTCGCAGTGTCTACCGCCACACCGGTGCGCTCCATGCGCGTGAGCACTGAAATCAGCGGCAGCTCGAGCGTGTCGATGACCTCGGCAAGCCTTCCCTCCTGCTCAAGGCGCGGGCGCAGATGAGCATGCAGGCGCAGGGTGACGTCGATGTCTTCGCAGGCATATTCCACCGCCTGTTCGAGCGCGACCTGATTGAAGGTCAGCTGCTTGACGCCCTTGCCGGCAATCTCTTCGAACGAGATGGTGCGATGGCCCAGATAGGCCTGCGCCAGCGAATCCATGTCATGGCGCGTGGCGGTCGAGTTGAGCACGTAGGACTCGAGCATGGTATCGATCAGCGCGCCTTCCACGCCGATGTCATAGCGCGCCAGCACCTCGATATCGTATTTGAGGTTCTGGCCGATCTTGGCGATCGCCGGGTTTTCCAGCAGCGGCTTGAGCGCGGCCAGCACGGCGCCGCGATCAAGCTGATCCGGCGCGTCGAGATAGTCGTGCGCCACCGGCACATAGACCGCCTCGCCCGGCGTAATGCCAAGGCCGATGCCGACGATCTCGGCCTCCATGTAGTTAAGGCTGGTGGTTTCCAGGTCAAAACAGAAGGTGGGGCTCTGCTTCAAACGCTCGATCCAGCAATCAAAGTCTTCCTGCTCGAATACCGCACGATAGTCACGCGGCTCGCTCGCCATGGCTGACGTTTCATCGCTGCCGTTACCATCGTCGAGATCCCCTTCGCCGGCTGGCACATCCGGGGAAGCCTCGCCGGTACTGCCACCCTCCAGCAGCTCGTTGAGCCAGCCCTTGAATTCAAGGCGCTGATAGAGCGCCAGCAGCGCTTCGCGGTCGGGATGGGCAATGTCGAGACCGTCGAGACCGACCGGCAGTTCGCAATCGGTGCGAATGGTGGCCAGTTGATAGGAAAGAAACGCCTGCTCGCGATGCTCCTCAAGCTTTTTGGCCATCGTTTTGGCGCCGCGAAAGGAGAGCGTCCTGATCCGGTCGAGATCGCCATAGATGGTCTCGAGCCCCCCATCCATGCCGGTCAAAAGCGCCAGCGCCGTCTTCTGGCCCACGCCCGGAACCCCCGGAATGTTATCGACGCTATCCCCCATCAGGGCCAGATAGTCGATGATCAGATGCGGCGGAATGCCGAACTTCTCTTCGACGCCGGCCACATCGAGCGTCTCGTTTTTCATGGTATTGACCATGGTGATGTGCTCGTTGACCAGCTGCGCCATGTCCTTGTCGCCGGTCGAGATAATCGCATCGCGCCCGGCTTCGGTGGCCATGCGCGCCAGCGTGCCGATCACGTCATCGGCCTCGACGCCCTCGATGCATAGAAGCGGCAGGCCGAGCGCCCGAACACACTCGTGCAGCGGCCCGACCTGAGCACGCAGCTCATCGGGCATGGGCGGACGATGGGCCTTGTACTGCTCATAGAGCTCATCGCGAAAGGTCTTGCCCTTGGCATCAAACACCACCGCCATGGGGCTTTCGGGATACTGACGGATCAGGCTCTTGAGCATGGAGACGACGCCACGAACGGCGCCGGTCGGCTCACCGGTCGAGGTCGACAGGGGCGGCAGGGCATGAAAGGCGCGGTACAGGTAGGCAGAACCGTCCACAAGGACGATCGGGGCAGCGGCCATGGAAGCTCCAGCTAACGACTCGAATATGGTGCCATGATACGCAAGCCTGGCGCTGGCGTCAGTGGCGAAAGCACCCGTCCACCCGAGCCATCACGGCGGCTGCTATTTATCGACAGGCGCTTTACACTACGCAACATTCAGGACGCAGCCTTCGGAGCTCATCATGACCATTGGACGGATTCTGCCTGTCCTGGCAGCGTCAGCACTGCTGGCGCTGGCTACCCTCAGCCCTGTGGCACTGGCCGCCTCCCAGGGTCAGGTCACCACCCAGCAGCAAGGTGATCGCCTCGTGCATGAATACCGCCTCGAGGGAAGGCTCTACGCCATCGAAATCATTGAAGGCGATCAGCGCACGGTGCTTGTAGACGCCGATGGCGACGGCAATTTTCGCCGTCAGCCCGCGGATACCGAGATCAGGCCACCATCCTGGACTCAAAAACAGTCGCAATAGCTTTCAATGGTATTGGCACCGAGAGCGTCAGTACTGCCATGGGACATACGGTGGGCAGAATATGCCCTTTCGGTGATAGACTCCGCGCGGCGCGATGTCAGGCCACGCCGGGGTGCGGTGCGTTCCGGCATGCCGCGCCCGAACACGTCACGGCCGTCGACCGGCACTGGTCGCGGTATTGGTTACCCAGCACGATGAGCGCCTCCGCAGTGCGCCAGGAGCAACATGGCGGTTTTTACCCCCTTAAGCGATGAGCAGGTCGCACATTTTCTAGAACGCTACGATGTCGGCAATCTGCTGGCCGTCGAGGGTGTGGCCGGCGGTACGGAAAACAGCACCTTTTTTGTCACCACCGACCGGGAAGTACTGGTGCTGACCCTGTTCGAGCAGGGCGAACAGGAGGAGCTGCCCTTTTTTGTCGACCTGCTGGCCTGGCTTGATCAACATCAGCTGCCAGTACCGGGACCGCTGTTTGACCGTACCGGTGTGGCGCTTCAGCGTCTGGCCGACCGTCCCGCCCTCTTGTTTCCACGCCTTGCCGGACGCCATCCCGAGCAGCCCGGGGTTGTCCAGTGTGCCGCCATCGGCCGGGTACTGGGTCAGATGCATCGCATCTCGCAGGGGTTTCAGGGCAGCCGACCCAATCCACGCGACCTTCGCTGGGTACATGCCGTACATTCAAGGGTCATGAGCTATCTGGGCCCGGACGACCAGACCCTGATTCGTGATCGCATCGATACACTGGACAGTCGTCTGAGACAGGTGGTGCTGCCCCAGGGGGCGCTCCATGGCGACCTTTTTCGTGACAACACCCTCTACGAGGGTGACCGGCTCTCCGGGGTGATCGACTTTTATAACGGCTGCACCGGGGATCTGCTGTTTGATCTGGCCATTGTCATCAACGACTGGTGCAGCGACGATGACGGCGCGCTTATCCCCGAGCGCTATGAGGCCATCATCAATGCCTATGCCCATGAACGTGCCTTCACCGACGAGGAGCGCCGGGTCTGGCCCACGATGCTGGAGCTGACGGCACTGCGCTATTGGCTGTCGCGGCTTCTGGTAGTCTATGTCGACCCACCGGCGCACGCGCTTACGCCCAAGGACCCCGCCCAGTATCGCCAGATCCTGAAGGCACGCATCGATCATCCCCCAGCGCCCCTGCCCTGATCCCCATGGCGCCCCGGTCAGATGTCGGCGGCGCCTGTAACACGTTCCTGCCCCGTCTCTGATGAGCCCTAATACTTTTTGCTCGTTGCACTAAAGGGCTCATTTTTCTCTGTTACTCTCCCCAACCCTGCCTCAACGGCCTCATACGGCGCTCTGTGCCTTCATGACTGAACTTTTCATCATGACGGCAAGACTAATAATTGCTTAATTTAACTTGAAAACCACTGCCGTATAATTTCTTGACTTTACATGACCGCGACTGGCCCAGCCTTCCTATGACTGATCTCCCCCTGTCTGTCCTGATTCCGGCACGCAACGAAGCCGACAACCTGCCCCACTTGCTTGATGAGGTATGCACAGCGCTTGACGGCGCCGGCATCAAATTCGAAATGCTTGTGGTCAACGACGGCTCAAGCGATAACAGTCTGCAGGTCCTGACAGCGTATGCCGCCCGTGACGAGCGTCTTCGGGTCTATCACCATCAGTACAGCGCCGGACAAAGCACCTCCATCTGGCAGGCCGCATGGCAGGCCCGCGGGACATGGCTGGCCACACTGGACGGGGATGGCCAGAATGATCCGGCCGACCTGCCTGCCATGTTCGAGCGCGTTCAAAAAAGAGACATCACGCTGCTGGCCGGCTATCGCCACAAGCGCAACGACAGCGAAATCAAGCGCCTCTCCTCGCGTATCGCCAATGCCGTGCGCTCGCGTCTTTTGAAGGATGACACCCCTGATACCGGCTGTGGCATCAAGATCTTTGAGCGCGAGGCCTTTCTGCGGCTGCCCTACTTCAACCACATGCACCGCTTTTTGCCGGCGCTGATACGCGCCCAGGGCGGCACGACCCTTTCCTGGCCGGTCAATCACCGTGCCCGCCAGGCCGGAAGCTCCAACTACGGCACCCTGGATCGACTGATGGCCGGGCTGCTGGACCTTGGCGGGGTCATGTGGCTGGCGCATCGCTCCAGATTGCCGGCGCCTCTTGATCTGCATGCCGGGATAGACGTCGACAAGGATCTCCACTCTCGTCAGGAGCCCTGAAGCCCATGGATAGTGCAGCCCTCTGGATCACGATCGGCCTGCTCGGTCAGGCCCTGTTCTCGGCGCGCTTTATCGTGCAATGGCTGGCCAGTGAACGCGCTAGGCGCAGTATCGTGCCGCATCTTTTCTGGTATCTCAGCATCGGGGGCGGCCTGATCCTGCTGATGTACGCCATCTATCGACGTGACCCGGTCTTTATCATCGGTCAGGGCTCCGGCCTTTTCATCTATGTACGCAACCTGATGCTGATCCAGAAGGAAAAGCGCCAGGCTCGACAGGCAGTGCCTGCTGACACCACGGATCAAGGGGTGGAAAAGGCATGACGAAGACACGCGTTGCCCGGGGGCTGCAGCGAGGGCTGATCAATGCACCGGTACTGTCACTGCTGGTCATCGCGCTGGTCTTTCTGGGCCTCGGGATTGGCTGGCGCTGGCCATGGCCGGCCGATGAGCCGCGCTTTGCCCTGATCGCCCAGGAGATGATCACGACCCATCAGTGGTTGATTCCCCATCGGGCCGGCGAGCTTTATCCGGACAAGCCACCGATCTTCATGTGGCTGATCGCGCTGGGCATTCTGGTCACCGGCAGCGTCAAGGTGGCCTTCATGCTGCCGTCCCTGCTGGGCGCGCTGACGACCCTCGGCCTGACCACTGACCTGACCCGCCGTCTTTATGGCCCCCGCATCGCGTGGCTGGCCGGCCTGACGCTGTTGCTGACCGCGCAGTTCACCCTGCAGGCGCGCACGGCTCAGATCGACATGCTGGTCACGGGATTCATCACGCTGGGGCTTTACGGGGCGCTGCGTCATGCCCTGCTCGGCCCGGCACCGGGCTGGTGGTATGCAGGCTGCGTCTCCATGGGACTGGGCGTGATTACCAAGGGCGTCGGCTTTTTGCCGCTGCTGCTGTTGCCGGTCTGGTTCGGACTGTTCTGGTATCAGCGCCGATACTCCAACAGTGTCCACCGCATTGTGCCGCTGACCCTGCGCCAGCTGCTGATCGGTCTGGGGCTTGTGCTGGCCGCCATTGCCTGCTGGGTCATCCCCATGGTGCTCTACACCAGTTTCAGCGGTGACCCGGCGCTGGCGGCCTATCGCGACAATATTCTCTTTCGTCAGACCGGCGAGCGCTACGCCGACGCCTGGCACCACCTGAAGCCCTTTTATTACTACGTGCTTGAAGTGTTGCCCTGGGCCTGGCTGCCCGGCGTGCTGGCCCTGCCCTGGGTTGCGCCTCACTGGTGGCGCCGTTTGCGACGCGGCGATATCCGCCTCTGGCTGCCGCTGTCCTGGGTCATCCTGATGGTGCTGTTTTTCTCCATGAGTCCCGGCAAGCGTGGCGTCTACATGACGCCGGGCATGTCGATGTTCGTGCTGGCGCTGGCGCCGGCGCTACCGGGCCTGATCCGACGCCCCGGACTCAATCGGCTCGCCTGGGGACTGGCGGTGGCTCTGGGGGGCGTCATCGGTGTTGTCGGCCTGCTCCTGGCTGTCGGCCTGCTCGACAGCAAGACCCTTGGCGATGACTTCATCATCAATCCCTGGGGATGGTGGCTGAGCATCGGGGCGCTGACCGCCCTGATCGCCTGGCGGCTTCCGCCACGGCGTGGTCTGGCAGCGCTTGGACTGTGGCTTGCGATGTTCTGGATACTCTGGGCCAGCTGGGGCTATGAGGTCATGGATGATCATCGCTCGCGCAGTGCACTGATGGCGGAGGTCGCCATGACCACCCACCACCAGCCCCTGGCACTGATCGATTTTGATGAAGAAAACGTTTTGCAGGCGCAGCAGCCCATCGTGCAGTTCGGCGATGGCACGCCGGCGGATGATCAGTTTGTACGCATGACCGCATGGCTTGAAGAAGCGCCCGAGACGCGCTGGGCACTGGTGCAAAACAATGAGCTCAAGGACAAGGCCTGCGTTGATCGCAGCACCCTGACACCTGTGAAGGAGCGCGGCGACGCGGATTGGCAGCTTCTGCGCGCCGACAGCGTGGCACAGTGCGCGGGTGATGAGCATGCAGCGCCACTCTATCAGGCCCCGACCACCTGGCATCATGACAGTGCGTCTTCCGGCGCCGACTCGATGCCATGAACGGATCGGACCGGCATTCTGAGCGGCTGATTGATCGCCCGGGCCTGCAGTGGGGGGCGCTTTTGCTGATCTGGCTGGCCGGCGTAGTGAGTTTTCAGCTGCGCCCGATCATGCCGATCGATGAGACGCGCTATATCTCGGTGGCCTGGGAGATGTGGCAAGGCAATCAGTGGTGGGTCGCGCACATGAACGGCACGCCCTATGCCGACAAGCCACCGCTGCTGTTCTGGCTGATCAATCTGGGCTGGGGCATGTTTGGCGTCAACGACTGGTGGCCACGCCTGATCATGCCGCTGGCATCGCTGCTGGGGCTTTTTCAACTGCGACGTATCGCATTGAACCTCGGCTATGACGCTCGAACAGCGCGAATGGCTCTGCTGGTATTGATGTCGATGCTGATGTGGTGGCTCTATAGCGCCACATTGATGTTCGATGTGCTTCTGACCACCTGCCTGCTGGGCGCCGTGGCCGCCCTGACCGGCCAGGCTGCCCTGCGAAGGCGAGCCCCTAGTGTCACCCTGTGGCTGGGACTGGCGCTGCTCGCCAAGGGACCGGCGGTGCTGCTGAGCTGGCTGCCGATTCCTGTGACCCTGCCGCTTTGGAGCGAACGGCCGAAAGGTGAACGCCGCCCGCTCATGTTCTGGCTGGCCACTGGCGCGGCCCTTTTGATACTGCTTGGCTGGGCCCTGAGTTCGGCCCGGGTCGGCGGCGATGCCTATGCCAGTAATCTCCTGTGGCACCAGAGCGTCGACCGACTGGAGCAGGTGGCCGATCACGCCCGCCCCTTCTGGTGGTATCTCCCCATGCTGCCGGTGTTGTTACTGCCCTGGTCACTGTGGCTGCCGGCACTGCAACTCTGGCGCTGGGATTCCTATGCCGCGCCGCGCAGGGCACGCCGATTGCTCTGGTGCTGGGCACTGGCGCCACTGGTCCTGTTTTCCCTGGTCAGTGGCAAACAGGTGCACTACCTGATGCCCATCCTGCCTCCGCTTGCCCTGCTCATTGCCGAGGCGCTGATACGCCCTGCTCCCGAACGGCGTCACACCCTGAGAGTGCCGGCGATCGCCCTGTTCGCCACCGGCGCCCTCGCTCTGGTTGTGAAAATGGTCGGCAGCGACCAGCTGGCCGGGATGTTTTCCCTCCATGGTGTCTGGCTTTTATGGGTACTCGCGGCTGCCGCCGCCGTGGTACGCCTCCAGACACGAGCGGCTGCAACGTTACTGGCCATGATTGGCACGGCAAGCCTGACGTTGATGCTTACGGTCATGATGTCCCCCCTGTGGCCAAGTATGGATACCCAGCGCCCTGGAGCGCTCTTGTCCCGTCTGGAGAGCCAGGGTTATCCGGTGGTCTGGTATGGCAACAACTATCAGGCCAGCTTCCAGTTTGCCGGCCGCCTGACCACCCCGTTGCAGATCATTGACTCGGATCTGCCTGATTTGTGTCACTGGCGACAAAACCATTCTGATGGCTGGGTCATTGGCGACAGTCGGCAACTGCCCTCGCTTCATGTGCCGGCGCTGGCACACCGCTTTCCATGGCGTTCCCGCACGCTGATGGTCATACCGGTATCGGCAATGCAGATCGCAACGCCCTTCTATCTCTGCCCGGAGCCCTTATGAACAGAAAAGTATTGGTAACAGGTGCCGCCGGCTTCATTGGTGCATGGCTGACAAAGCGACTCACGGAAGACGGCGTAACGACGGTCGGTGTCGATAATTTTTCGGACTATTACAGCGTGGACTACAAGCGCGCGCGTCTTGAAGCGCTGGACATCAGGGATTGCCGGTTGCTGGACGTCAGTGACCGTGACGCGGTAGATGCCCTTTTCAGGCGCGAAGGGTTCACGCATGTCGTTCATCTGGCCGCCCAGGCCGGCGTGCGCTACAGCGTCACCCATCCGCATGTGTATGGGCAGAGCAACCTGACCGGTTTTCTCAATGTGCTCGAAGCCTGCCGGCAGCATGGCATTCAACATCTCTACTACGCCTCTTCAAGCTCGGTGTACGGACACTCAAGCCGTGAGGTCTTCAACGAAAGGGACCCGGTCGACCATCCCGTTTCCCTGTATGCTGCCACCAAGCGAGCCAACGAGCTCATGGCCGACAGCTATGCCAGCCTCTATGGCATGTCCCTGACCGGCCTGCGCTTTTTCACGGTGTATGGCCCCTGGGGCCGACCGGACATGGCCCCCATGCTGTTTGCCGGCAGCATCATGAACCACCAGCCGCTTCAGATCTTCAATCATGGTCAGATGGCGCGGGATTTCACCTGGGTCGGTGACATCATCGAGTCCGTGGTACGCCTGATCAATGTTCATGGCGAAAGCGGCGAAACCGGTCGTCATCAGGTCTTCAATATCGGGCGGGGCGAGCCCACGGCCCTGATGGACTTTATCACCTGGCTTGAAGAGGCGCTGGGGCAGCAGGCGCCGCGCGAGTGGCTACCCATGCAGGAGGGCGATGTCACGCGCACCTGGGCAGACACGTCGAAACTGGAAGCCGTCATCGACTATCGACCCACCATGCCGCTGGCCACCGGGGTGCAGCATCTGGCGCAGTGGTGTCTGGATCATCAGCAATGGCTGCCTGTCCGTCAGGTCGTCCCCATGACGAAAACCGCCTGAGCGCCCTTTCGGACCTGACTGCCCCCCATGGCGCAAAAGCGCTAAAATGATCCGGGGACAGCCATTTGCTGCCTTTTCCTTATGTCGCTACCTTACCTTCACAATGTCGTTTGCGGCCAATTCTGACCGGAGCCCGCCCATGTCCAATGATTCATCCGTAACTGACCAGGCCCACGCCCAGTCGGAGGCCCGCCGCACCTACAACATCGATCAGTGGGGCAGCGGCTATTTTGATGTCAACGAACAGGGGCTGGCCGTGGTGCGCCCGTTTGGCGACGCCGACGGCCAGAACGGACCGGCTCTGCCGCTGAAGGGGCTGGTCGGGAAACTGCAGGACGCCGGATTGCGTCTGCCGATGCTGGTACGTTTTACCGACATCCTGCACGACCGTGTCGAGCAGCTGTGTCAGGCCTTTGATCGCGCCATTGACGAGCTGGAGTACCAGGGCCGCTATACGGCCGTCTACCCCATCAAGGTCAATCAGCAGCGACGTGTCGTTGAGGAGCTTCTGGCCACCCCGGAACGCGGGCGTGGTCGTGTCGGGCTTGAAGCCGGCAGCAAGCCGGAGCTTCTGGCCGTGCTGGCACTCTCATCGGAAACCACCTCGACCATCGTCTGTAACGGCTACAAGGACCGCGAATACGTCCGACTGGCACTGATGGGCGAAAAGCTGGGTCACCGGGTCTTTCTGGTGGTCGAAAAACAGGCCGAGCTCGAACTGATTCTTGAAGAAGCCGATAACCTGGGCGTCATGCCCCGCATCGGCGTGCGCGCGCGGCTTTCCTCCGTAGGCAAGGGCAACTGGGAAAGCACCGGCGGCGACAAGTCCAAGTTTGGTCTGACGGCACGCCAGATCCAGCATGTCGTGGACCATCTGCGCAGCCATGATCGCCTCGAGGCGCTGCAGCTGGTGCATTTCCATCTGGGCTCCCAGATCGCCAATATTCGTGACATTCAGCGTGGTCTGCGCGAGTGCACCCAGTTCTACAAGAGCCTGCGCGATGTCGGCGCACCGGTCGCCGTGGTCGACGTCGGCGGCGGTCTGGGCGTGGACTATGAAGGCACCCGCTCACGCAGCTACTGCTCGACCAACTATTCGATGGCCGAGTATGCCAACAACGTGGTCGGTGCCTTTTCTCAGCTGTGCCAGAGCATGGACATTCCGCACCCGGACATCATTTCGGAATCCGGCCGGGCGCTGACCGCCCATCATGCAGTGCTGATCACCAACGTGATCGACGAGGAGCGCCATGAAGTGGCCGTTCCCGAGCGCGGTCAGCATGAGGGCGATACGCACCTCGATGTGCTGTGGCAGACCTATGACTGGCTGGCCGAGCCTGCCGAACCACGCCTGCTGGTCGAGTACTATCACGACCTCTATCAGGCCATGATCGACATTCAGGACCGCTTCGTGCTCGGCAGCGCCACGCTGGGCGTGCGCGCCGAGGGCGAAGCCCTCTACACGGCCGCCTGCAAGCGCCTGCGTGCCAAGCTCGATCGACGCAACCGTGCCCACCGCGAAATTCTCGATGAGCTGGATGAAAAGCTCGCGGACAAGCTGTTCGTCAACTTCTCGCTGTTCCAGTCCCTGCCGGACGTCTGGGGGATCGATCAGATCTTCCCGGTGCTGCCGCTGTCCAATCTTGACCAGCCGTCAACACGGCGCGGCGTGATTCAGGACATCACCTGCGACAGTGATGGCCGTATCGAGCGCTATGTCGATGGTCAGGGCGTGGAGAGCACGCTGCCGCTGCCGGAATGGAAAGCGGGCGATGAGCGCCTGCTGGGGCTGTTTCTGGTGGGCGCCTATCAGGAAATTCTGGGCGATCTGCACAATCTGTTCGGCGATACAGACTCCATCGATGTCAGCCTTGATGACCGGGGGCAATGGCAGCTGGGCACGCCGATCGTCGGCGACAGTGTGGCCAACGTGCTGCGCTACGTGAACTTTGATCCGGACCGTCTCAAGGGCCGCTTCCAGCGCCAGCTCCTGCGCAGCGATGTCTCCGGTCAGGAACGCGAGATGTTTCTCGAAGAGCTTGAAGCCGGACTCGAAGGGTACACCTACCTGGAATAGTGGCGTTCCAGGAATCGCGGGCCTTGTATCATCACGTGCGGTTTGATGCCGCACCAGCCATTTCTTCTCCCGTCCGGCCCTATGGCCCGGACGGGACGATATCCCTTCATGTGTGTCTCTTCTGGCGTAACAGCCACTCCCTTTCCCGCCGACCAACGCGCTTTCCCTGCCTGCGCGGCCGCTGGAGATTCGCGCTTTGCGACTTCGTCCGTTATCTCCTGCTCGATTTATTCGGGCAGAACGACACTCACCGTTCGATCCACGACTCCCCCTTGGTCTATTAATCAAAGGTCGAACGGCTTTTTGCCAGATGCCGTGCGAGCCTAGTCCGTTTGAGCAAGGGGGCAACGGCCATGGCAGATCATGTCCAAAGGCCCATGCCTGACAAAAGAGCCGATGATCGAGGCAAATGGCCCGCTTTTCACACCAAAGGGGAACAAGAGTGAAGATAGGCGCACCAAGGGAGAGTGCTCGGGGGGAAGCGCGTGTCGCGCTGACGCCGGAGAGCGCGACACAGATTCAGAAGCTGGGTCATACGTGTTTGATCGAAACCGGCGCAGGCGTTGCCGCCGGCTTTGACGACCAGGCCTATCGCGATGCAGGCGTCACGGTGGTCGACAGTGCTCAGGTCCTGTTTGATGACGCAGAAGTCATCATCAAGGTGCGCGAGCCCAATGATGAGGAAGCCGAGCGCCTGCACAAGGGGCAGACCTTGATCTCGTTTTTCTGGCCCGCCCAGAACGAGGCCATGCTTGAGAAGTGCCGTGACAAGGGCGCAAGCGTCATCGCCATGGACATGGTGCCGCGCATTTCGCGGGCACAGAAAATGGACGCGCTCTCCTCCATGGCCAACATCGCGGGCTACCGCGCGGTGATTGAGGCCGGCAATAACTTCGGGCGCTTCTTTACCGGTCAGGTCACCGCCGCAGGCAAGGTGCCCCCGGCGAAGGTACTGGTCATTGGCGCAGGCGTGGCCGGCCTTGCCGCCATCGGCACCGCCACAAGCCTCGGCGCCGTCGTGCGCGCCTTTGACGTACGCCCGGAAGTCTCCGAGCAGATCGAATCGATGGGCGCCGAGTTTTTGTTCCTTGATTTCGATAACGCCCAGGACGGCTCGGAAAGTGGTGGCTATGCCTCGCCCTCAAGCCCGGAGTTTCGCGAAAAGCAGCTTGAGTGCTTCCGCGAACAGGCCGCGGACGTCGATATCGTCATCACCACCGCGCTGATTCCCGGCCGTCCGGCGCCCAAGCTGTGGCTTGAGGACATGGTCGCAGCCATGAAGCCCGGCTCGGTGGTCATCGACCTTGCTGCCGAAAAAGGCGGCAACTGCGACCTGACCCGTGCCGATGAGCGCGTGGTCTCGGACAATGGTGTTGTGGTGGTCGGCTACACCGACTATCCCTCGCGCATGGCGACCCAGTCGTCGCTTTTGTATGCCACCAATATCCGCCACATGCTGACCGACCTGACGCCTGACAAGGACGGTGTCCTCCAGCACAACATGGAAGACGACGTCATCCGCGGCGCCACGGTCACTCATCAGGGCGAGATCACGTTCCCGCCGCCGCCGCCCAAGACAAAGGCCATCGGTGCCGCCAGGCCCAAGCCGAAGGAAAAGGAGCCTACGGCCGAGGAGAAAAGGGCTGCCGAGCACGCCACGTTCAAGTCCCAGACCAAACGTCAGGTCGGCATGCTGGCCGTCGGCGGTGCGCTGATGCTATTGCTCGGTGAAGTCGCGCCTGCGTCGTTCATGCAGCACTTCATTGTCTTTGTTCTGGCCTGCTTTATCGGCTTTCAGGTGATCTGGAAGGTCAGTCACTCGCTGCATACGCCGCTGATGGCGGTCACCAATGCCATCTCGGGCATCATCGTTCTGGGGGCGGTGCTGCAGATTGGCTCGGGCAGCGTGATCGTCAGCATTCTGGCGGCGATTTCAGTGCTGATTGCGACCATCAATATCGTGGGGGGCTTTCTGGTGACACGCCGAATGCTCGCCATGTTCCAAAAATCCTGAGCGGCCGAGAAACGCTATGTTGAGTCAAGGGTTCGTATCTGCCGCGGCGATCGCGGCAAGTGTTCTGTTTATTCTGTCGCTGGGTGGCCTGAGCAATCAGGAGAAGGCCAAGCGCGCCGTCTGGTACGGCATCATCGGCATGGCCGTGGCCGTGTTTTTCACCGCCTTCGGCCCGGGGATCGGCGGCTATTGGCTGATGATTCCGATGATCATCATCGGTGCCATCATTGGTACTCGACTGGCACGCCGGGTCGAGATGACCGAGATGCCACAGCTGGTGGCGGCACTGCACAGTTTTGTCGGTCTGGCCGCCGTGTTCGTGGCCTGGAGCGCCGACCTGGAGCGTCGCCGGGTGCTGGCCGCCCGCGCAGCAGATGGCGTCATGCAGGATTTCTCGGCCTTTGCAGCGCTTCTGGCGCACAAGGCGCCGGATGAGCTGATGTTTTTGCAGGTCGAAGTGGTGCTGGGCATCTTCATCGGCGCGGTGACCTTCACCGGCTCGGTGGTGGCCTTTGGGAAACTGGCCGGCAAGGTCGACGGCAAACCGCGTCAATTGCCCGGCGGGCACCTTCTCAATGCCGCTGCGGCCGTGCTCTCGCTGCTGCTGGCCATTTTTTACCTCAACGGCGCGGGCTTCTGGACGCTGCTGCTGCTGGCCGCCCTGGCGTTTTTCATCGGCTACCACCTGATCATGGGCATCGGCGGCGCCGACATGCCGGTGGTGGTGTCGATGCTCAACAGCTACTCGGGCTGGGCCGCGGCAGCCATCGGCTTTACGCTCTCCAACGACCTTCTGATCGTGACCGGCGCGCTGGTAGGCTCCTCGGGTGCCATTCTCTCCTACATCATGTGCAAGGCGATGAACCGTAACTTCGTCAACGTGATTCTGGGCGGTTTTGGTGGCAGCCAGGGTCCGGCCGCGGAGATCGAGGGCGAGCAGGTGGCGATCGATGCCAGCGGCGTGGCCAGTGCGCTCAACGATGCCGACAGCGTCATCATCGTGCCGGGTTATGGCATGGCGGTGGCCCAGGCTCAGACTGCCGTCAGCGATCTGGTGCGCAAGCTGCGCGCGGCAGGCAAGGAAGTGCGCTTTGCCATCCACCCGGTTGCCGGGCGGCTGCCGGGGCACATGAACGTGCTGCTGGCGGAGGCGAAAGTGCCCTACGACATCGTGCTGGAGATGGATGAGATCAACGATGATTTCGCCTCGACCGACGTGGTCATCGTCATCGGCTCCAACGACATCGTCAATCCGGCCGCTCAGGAAGATCCCAACAGCCCGATTGCCGGCATGCCGGTACTCAAGGTCTGGGAAGCCAAGCAGGTGTTCATTTCCAAGCGCGGTCAGGGTACCGGCTACTCCGGCATCGAAAATCCGCTGTTTTACAAGGACAACAGCCGCATGTTCTACGGCGATGCCCGTGAAAGCCTCACGGCACTGCTGCCGATGGTGGACTAGCGTAACGCTGCCCCAACCGAGAGTCGGGGCAGTGCTGCCAACCGATGGGGCGTGATCGCGGACAAACGATCGCGATTCTGGAATAATCCGCGCCCATTACGACAACAGCACCCCGTCGAGCCATCGATGGGGTGCTGTTCTTTCCGGTTGCAGCAACGAGAGACACCATGGCTTTCCTTTCCCGTCACGAGGCCGATACTTCCTCGCCACGTGCCCCCGGCATGCTGGATGCACTTTTCCCCATTGTGGCCGTCATTGTCATGCTGGCACTGAGCGTGACGCTGTTTGGCGCGGACTCCTCCAGCGGTCCGACCCAGATCGCACTGATTCTGGGGGCCATGCTGGCCGCTATCGTGGGTCTGAAAAACGGCCATCAGTGGCAGGCCATAGAAGAGGGCATCAACCGCGGCATTCATCTCTCGCTCGGGGCGATCCTGATTTTGCTGTCAGTCGGCGCCATGATCGGCACCTGGACGATGGGGGGCGTGGTGCCGACGATGATCTATTACGGACTCGAGATCCTCTCCCCTCACTACTTCTACGCCACGGCCTGTCTGCTGTGCGCGCTGGTCTCGGTGTCGGTCGGCAGCTCCTGGACGGTGGCCGGCACCATCGGCATTGGCCTGATCGGCATCGCCAACGGGCTGGGACTGTCGAGCGCGATCACGGCTGGCGCCATCATTTCCGGTGGCTATTTCGGCGACAAGATGTCGCCGCTGTCCGACACTACCAATCTGGCCCCCGCTTCGGCCGAGGCCGAGCTGTTCGCCCATATCCGCCATATGCTCTGGACCACCACGCCGAGTCTCATTCTGGCGCTGATCGCCTTTTTGATGCTGGGGCTGGGCGGCCCCGACCAGGTGGCCACGCCCGAACGCATCACCGATATTCAGCAGACCCTGAGCGACCACTTCACCATCAGCGCCTGGCTACTTCTGCCGCTGCTGGCGCTTTTGGTCATGGCCTGGAAACAGATGCCGGCGTTTCCGACCATCTTTATCGGCGCCATGCTGGGGGTACTGTTTGCCCTGATCTTTCAGCGCGACGCCGTGATCGGGCTGGCCGACACGCCTTCGCTGGCAAATGCCATGGCCCTTTTGAAGGGCAGCTGGATTGCGCTCTACGACGGCTACAGCGCCCATACGGGCAACGAGGCAATCGATGCGCTACTCACCAACGGTGGCATGGACAGCATGCTGACCACGGTCTGGCTGATCCTGTCGGCCATGACCTTTGGCGGCGTCATTGAACGTCTGGGGCTTTTGGAGCGCGCAGTCAGCGGTCTTCTGCGCGTGGCGCGCAGCACCTCGTCCCTGATCATCTCGACGCTGGCCACAGGGCTTGCCACCAACATCGTGACCGGCGATCAGTATCTTTCCGTGGTGCTGCCCGGGCGTATCTACAAGGCCGAGTTTCAGCGTCGCCGGCTCAAGCCGGTCAATCTGTCGCGGGCGCTGGAGGACTCCGGCACAATCACCTCACCGCTGATCCCGTGGAACAGCTGCGGCGCCTACATGGCGGCAACGCTGGGGGTGGCCACGCTGAGCTATGCGCCCTTCGCCTTTTTCAATCTGATCAATTTGGGGATTGCCGTGCTCTATGCCCTGGTCGGCTTTCGCGTCACGCGCATGAGCGAGGATGATCAGCCTGCCAGTGAAGCCGAGCTGCCTACGCTCTCCGATGGACAGATCATTGACGATCAATACGAGGCTGGTACCGGACGCGCCTGACCCTTTCAGGGCACATCAAGACCCGCCTGATCATGACAACGCCGACCCATGGGTCGGCGTTGTTCATTGCTCACACAGACGCGATTACTCGTCGCGATCAACCGCCATACCGGCCCAGACCTGACGCACCGGCTGGATTTCAAGAAAGTTGATATTGAGATGCGCCGGAAGTGTGGCGACATAAAACATCTGCTCGGCGATGTCTTCGGCTGACATCGGCGTGGTGTTGCCATAGAGCTGGTCGGAGGCCGCCTGATCGCCCTTGGTACGCACCAGCGTGAATTCGGTTTCGGCCATGCCGGGGGCGATATCGGTCACACGCACGCCGGTGCCATGAAGGTCACAGCGCAGGTTGTAGCTGAACTGCTCGACAAAGGCCTTGGTGGCGCCATAGACGTGACTGCCCTTGTAGGGCCACTTGCCGGCGGTGGAGCCGATATTGACGATGCTGGTACCGGCACCGAGCTTGATCAGGGTCGGCAGCAGCGCGTGAGTGACGTTCACCAGCCCCTTCACGTTGGTATCGATCATGGTATGCCAGTCTTCCAGTGCCGCGTCCTGAGCGGGCTCCGGGGCCAGTGCGAGACCGGCGTTATTAAGCAGCACATGCACAGAAGCAAAGTCCTGCGGCAGCTCATCGACGGCCCTTTTCACCGCCGCCTCATCGCGCACGTCCAGCTCGACGACATGAACGGCCACCTTGCCGGAGAGCTCCTGCTCCAGCTCTTCCAGACGTTCGCGACGACGCCCGGTCAGCACCAGCGACCAGCCGGCCTCGGCAAAGCGGCGGGCCGCGGCGCGGCCAAACCCTGAGGTGGCACCGGTAATGAAAACGGTTTTATTCACGTGCTTTCTCCTGAATCGAGGGTCAATGAAACGGTCTCAAACGCCACGGCTCAAGCGCTCGACGACGCGGTTCGAGTCTCGGCGGTCGCCGCCGCCCGACGCGTCGCATAGCGCCGCGCCAGCATGGCACACACAAACAGCTGAATCTGGTGGAACAGCATCAAGGGTAGCAGCGCACTGCCGACCTGTGCGGCGGGGAAGAGCACGTTGGCCATGGGCACGCCCGAAGCCAGCGTCTTTTTGGAACCACAAAAGACGATGGCGACCTCATCTTCACGTGAAAAGCCCATCAACCGGCTGACGGTACGGGTCACCATAAGCACCACCGCCAGCAGCACGCCGTCCACCACGATCATGGTCGCGATACTGACCCCATCGACCTGTTGCCAAAGGCCGCCCACGATCGCTTCGCTGAAGGCCAGATAAACCACCATCAGAATCGAGCCGCGATCCACGATGGCCAGTGGCGCCTTGTGCTCGCGAATCCACTTCCCGATCCAGGGTTGCAGGAGCTGGCCCAGTAAAAACGGGGCCAGCAGCTGCATGAGAATATTACCGATGGCCCCAGCGATGGCCCGGCGCCGCCATCGGCATTGACGCTCAACACCAGCCCGAGAAGGATCGGGGTAATGAACATGCCCAGAATGTTGGACGCTGTGGCGGAACAGATCGCGGCCGCCACGTTGCCGCCGCCGATCGAGGTAAAGGCGATCGAGGACTGCACGGTCGAGGGCAGCACACACAAAAACAGGATGCCGGTATACAGCGCCGGGGACAGCAGTGTCGGGGGCAGCAGCCCGATGATCAGTCCGAGTATCGGAAAGAGCGCAAAGGTGGTCAGAAAGATCACCAGATGCAGACGCCAGTGGGCCATGCCCTTCACAACGGTTCTGGGCGACAGCCGCGCACCATGGAGGAAAAACAGCATGCCAATGGCAATGGTGGTGGCGATGGAAAACCACTCGGCATAGCGCCCCGATATCGGCAGCAGCGAAGCCAGCACCACGGTGCAGACAAGGTATAGAAGGAACCTGTCAATATTGAGACGGGCAAGTAGAGACACGGCAGACTCGGGGTTCAGGCATTCTGGAAGGATGGATCAGCCGGGTTCTGGCCCGACCCTTTATAGATCATACGCCAGCACTACGACTTTGGCACGAGCCGGCCATCACGCCAGGCCAGACATGGAAAAAGCGCCCTTGAGCGCTTTTGTTCCTCAATGCCATTCGCTCGACAACCGGCTCAGTGATCCTCACCGCGTCCGGTCTTGTGCTGCAGGTCGTCAATCATTTTCGAGGCATCGGCCTTGTTGAGTGAGTCATCAAACTCGACACCGGCTTCCTCGCACAGTGTGCGCAGATAGGAGGCCTGGGCACCGGTCATGCTTTCATCGCCGGTGGCCCAGTCATTGGGGTCCTTTTCAAGATTGCTGGCCTGTTCGTTATGGCTGGGGTCTTCCGTGCGGTTCGTCATGTGGTTCTCTCCGTGAACGCCTTTTGAATACTGGATAAAAATATAGCTTATGATGCGTTGAATGCACGCCCCTTGTAGCCATCTGCCCCTTCCAGCGCCACCGGCCTGAAAGATCGGTGACTTATGGTGCGATGAAATTGGTAAAGAGATTTGACTAATGACGCATTGCATCGATAGCAACTCATGTTATGGCGCGGGCGTGCAATGAGTGCTTGGATGAGAGATAACCAGTGTTGCCAATGAAGGCGACATGGTCTGCAAAACCCGAAACACGTTTCAAGGAGTAGCACCATGGAAGGTATTGTCAGCAACTATCGCAATATTGTGCGCGAAGGCGGCTACACCCTGACTTCCGAGCAGGCACCGCCACGGGATACGCCGCTGGAGTGTATCTATATCGACAATGACAGCCAGTCCATTCGCACGACCAGTGCCCGACTGGGCCAGTCAAAGAGTCAGACGTGGTGCACCGAGTGCGGCGTTACCGAAGCCCTGATCAGCGGTTCGTCTTCCTTCATTTCTTCCGTGGCCTGGCGCGCCGGCGGCCCTGGCCAGTAACCTCCTGACGACGCTCGCTTCGGCGAGCGTCACGCCCCGTGTACGCCTCCTTCATGACCTGCTCTCCACGCCGCCGGCTGCCAGTGCAGATGGCCAGTGCCAGTACAGTGCTCGCGGCCTGGCCGGTGATGCTGCAACTCGGTTGACTGGCGAACAATGCCGGTCTCGACCCATACTTCAGCCTCCTCCCTGTTTCTGCAGGACATCAACATGTCCCAACATGCATCGGATCAAAATGGTACACGCCGTCTGCGTCATCGCCTGCCGGTGCGCGCATGGCACTGGATCAACCTGTGGTGTCTGATCGTTTTACTGTTAAGCGGCTTTCAGATCTTTAATGCCCACCCCGCGCTGTACTGGGGCAGTGCGTCCAACTTTGATGCGCCCTGGCTTGAGATGTACGCCATGCGTGGCGCCGATGGCAGCGTCCACGGCATTACAGCGCTTGGCCCCTGGCAATTCACGACGACCGGATTTCTGGGCTATTCAGACGAGAGCGTGCGCGGCTTTCCTGCCTGGGCGACACTGCCCAGCTATCAGTTCTTGAGCATGGGCCGGATATGGCATTTTTTCTTTGCCTGGCTTTTTGCCATCAGCGGTGCGCTTTTTGCCCTTTACGCGCTGTTCAGCGGTCATTTTCGTCGCAATTTCTGGCTCGGCACCCGCGACTGGCGTGGGCTCGGGCGAGATATCCTCGAGCATGTGAAGCTGCGTTTTAACGCTCACTCAGGCAAATACAACAGCCTGCAGAAACTGAGCTATCTGAGCGTGGTCTTTTTGGCACTGCCTCTGATGATCGTGACGGGTCTTTGCATGTCCCCCACCATCAATGCCGCCGCTCCCTGGCTTCTGGACCTGTTCGGTGGCCGTCAGAGCGCCCGCTCGATTCATTTCATCACGGCCTTCTCGCTGGTGCTCTTCGCCGTGGTCCATGTGGTCATGGTGCTGCTATCGAATCCGCTGCGTCAGCTGCGCGGCATGATTACCGGGCGTGTCCCACGAAGCCCTTCGTCTTCCGATCAGGAGTCATCCTCATGAGCCGTCGACCGCCCACAGGTACTTCCCTGACCCGTCGAGCCCTGCTGCAGCGTACGCTGCTGGGTGCCGCAGCTCTGGGGCTTACCGGCTGCGACCGGCTGTCGGAAAACGAGTCCGTAGTGCGACTGCTGGGCAGCGCCGAGACCCTCAACCTCAGGGCACAGCGTCTGCTGGCCGGACGAGAGTCGCTGGCCGTTGAGTATCCGGCCTCGATGATCTCACCGGTCTTTCGACCCAACGGGACAGTGGATCCGCAAACGGCACTGTACCGACAGCTGGCGACCAACAACTTCGCGGACTGGCGGCTTACGGTCGGCGGTCTGGTACAAACGCCGCTGGAGCTCTCGCTGGACACGCTTAGAGCCCTGCCCTCGCGCACCCAGATTACCCGCCACGATTGCGTGGAGGGCTGGAGCGCCATCGGACAGTGGACCGGGCCGGTGCTGGGCGACATTCTGGAGCAGGCCGGCGTGCACCGCTCGGCCCGCTACGTGGTGTTTCACTGCATGGACCAGCTCGATGGCGCACACGATTATTATGAAAGCATTGATATGGTCGAGGCCTTTCACCCACAGACCCTGTTGGCCCACTCCCTCAACGGGGAACCGCTTCCGGTCGGCAACGGCGCCCCCCTGCGTCTGCGCGTGGAGCGACAGCTCGGCTACAAGATGGCCAAGTATCTCAAGGGCATCACTCTGGTCGAGCATTTCGATGACATCCAGGGCGGCAAGGGGGGCTACTGGGAAGATCGCGGCTATACCTGGTATGCCGGCATCTAGCCTACGGCTTTGGTCGTGTATGACCCGTCACTGTTTGACAAAAACAGTGGCCAGGCTGAACTGAACACCAGCCGGGAACAATGGTACCTCGCCACTGCGACCGATTTTTATCCGATTCAGGAGATGCTTGATGATCCTACGTAACATGGCTCGCCCGACCCTGCTTGCCTCGGCCGTTTCGCTGGTCTGCGCCCTTTCTGCCGGCGCCGCCATGGCCGCTGATGGTCAGAGCGACATACCCAAACATCTGCGTGGCACCATTACCGCCGTCAGCGATCACGGTTTCAGCGTCGAATCGACCAGCGATGGCAAGACCCATGACGTCAGCATCAGCGATGACACCCGTCTGGCTGGCGTAACGCCTTCAAGCCTTGATGCCATTCAGGAAGGTACCTTTATCGGCACCGCCAACGCGCCCGGGGCCGACGGCCAGCCCTCAAAGGCGCTGGAGGTAGTGGTCTTTCCGGAATCCATGAAAGGCACCGGTGAGGGTGACTACCCATGGGATACCCCGCGCGGCCATGACCAGAGCGGTTCATCAGGTGGCAAGATGGGTGGCTCCGGTGGTGGCTCGACCATGACCAATGGCACCGTCAGCCAGACCGACAGCGGCAAGATGGGTGGGGCCGGTGGCGGCTCGACCATGACCAACGGCACCGTCAGCCAGGCCGACAGCGGCAAGATGGGCGGCACTGGTGGCGGCTCCACCATGACCAACGGTACCGTCAACCAGTCCGATAGCGGTGACAAGGGCATGATGACGCTGACCGTCGATTATGGCGACGGCAAAAAGCAGATCATGGTGCCGCGAGATGTACCGGTCGTGGCCGTTCAGAAGGCCACCATGGATGACATCAAGAAGGGAGAAGCCGTCTTTGTCGCCGGTGACCTGTCCGCCTCCCCCGTACCGGCAAAGGTCGTGATTGTAGGGCTTGATGGCACCGTACCGCCCATGTAAGACAATTCCTGCTCTGATGCCCGGCCATCGCCGGGCATCAATCCTTTACGGGTATCACTCCCTTAGAAGATGCATGACGCCACTGCACAGCCTGTCCTTGCCAACCCACAATCGACCGGCCGTGATGGGCAACCTGAACCGCCGCTTGCCGGCGCTGCCGGGATTGAAATAAAGCCGTCGAACGCCTGTCCCGTCATCGACCCACTGCTGCCGCGGCTTGTGGGAATGGCCATGCAGTACCGCATCCCAGCCCGTGTCGGTATCGACATCAGCGATGTCATGCACCAGATGCAGCCGCCAGCCATTGACCACGATATCGCGCCGCATCGGCAGTGCCTCGCACCATGCCTCCCGATCTACATTGCCTCGTATGGCAATCAGCGGTGCCTGTTCGGCCAGTTGCTGGAGAATCTCCGGATGACCGACATCGCCCAGATGCAGAATCAGCGCGCAGCCCTTGAGCGTCTCCAGAGCCTCATCGCGCAGCAGGCCGTGTGTATCGCTGATGACACCGACAGGGGTATCGATGGTAAAGACGGCGCGCTCGCACAATGGCAGCGTCATGCTCTCCTCCTGAATATGCGCTTCTGACAGCAAAAAGGCCCCAACGGGGGCCTTTTACATGACGGACTCAAGCGTTGAATGGCTCAAGCATTAAATGGCTCAGCGTGTGGAACCGGCCGGCGTGCCTGCTTTCTGATACTCCTTGTAGGTCACGTTGCCCTGTTCGTCCACGTTGCAGCTGATGTTATAGATGGTCGTGCCGTGTCCCAGAAGATTGATGTGCAAAAGCAGTTCTTCACCCTGCTCATAGTCACCCGCATTTTGCTGCTCCATCAGCAGCTTCGTGCTTTCAAAGTCATCACCATCCTTGCTGGCCAGTGCAGCATCATGGCACTGCATGACCAGCTCGCGCTCGGCCTGGGGCACGTCGGCAGACTCTTCAACTTCGGCCTGTGCCATCTGGCTGACACCCGTCATCGCAAGTGCCATCGCACCGGCGCACCATATACCCTTGGCTACTTTCATGATTCATCCCTGACGTTTGGCTTCCTGTTGAGTGTAGAAACTCTTGTCGCAACTTACCCGAAATTGCTGCGAAGCCGTCATACTCATGATATTGATCAGACCCATCCGCCAGCTGCTGGCCCATGGCCGCACCGCTGCATCAGGCCCTTCGGAGACATTGCCATGACCGCTCCAGTCGATACCCCTTCACAGCGCATCGACGCCCTGCGCCAGACCATGACAGCCTCCGGCATCGATGCCTGGCTGGTGCCCTCCTCCGACCCGCATCTGTCGGAATATTTACCCGGACACTGGCAGGGGCGCGAATGGCTGACCGGCTTTACCGGCTCGGTGGGCACACTGCTGGTCACCCATAACTTTGCCGGACTCTGGGTCGACAGTCGCTACTGGGTACAGGCCGACAAGGAGCTCGCCGGCAGCGGTATCGAGATGATGAAGGTGGCCCAGGGGCAACAGATTCTGGCGCCGATCGAGTGGCTCGACGTCAACCGCTCCGGGCCGCTGACGCTGGGCCTTGATGGCGCCGTACTGCCGCTGGCAGCCCACCGCGCCTTCAAGACACGCCTGGGTGAGCGTGTAACAATCAAAAGCACCCGCGACCTGCTCGAGGATATCTGGACCGACCGGCCGGCTCTGCCGTCGCTGCCGATCACGGCACATGAGGCGACCCATGCCGGACAGTCCCGCGCCGAGCGGCTGACCCGGCTTTATCAGGCCATGAACGAGGCCAATGCCGATACGCATCTGATCTCGACGCTGGATGACATTGCCTGGCTGTTCAACCTGCGCGGCAGCGACGTGGACTACAACCCGGTCTTTCTGTCCCACGCCCTGGTGGATGCCCACCATACCCGGCTCTTTATTGATCGGGACAAGGTGTCGGACACGCTTTACGAGGCACTGGCCGACGATGGCGTTGTGCTGCATGACTATGCCGATATCCGGGATCATCTGGCCCGTCTGCCTGAAGCCACGCGGCTTCTGATCGACCCGGCCCGGGTCACGCTCGGGCTGATTCAGGCCCTGCCGGCGCACGTCACACTGGTGGAATCCTTTCAGCCGACAACGCTTGCCAAGGCCTGCAAAAGTGCCTCGGAGATCGATCACGTCCATGCAGCCATGGCTCGCGATGGTGCCGCCCTGTGCCGGTTTCTCTGCTGGCTTGACGAGGCGCTGGCCAGTGGCGAGGTCATCTCGGAAATCACCATCGATGCCCGCCTGACGGCCGAGCGCACGCGGGAGAAGCACTTTATCTCGCGCAGTTTCCCCACCATTGCCGGCTTTAATGCCAATGGCGCCCTGCCGCACTACCGCGCCACCGAAACAGCGCATGCCAGCATCGAGGGGCAGGGGCTGCTTCTGATCGACTCCGGGGCTCAGTATCTCGATGGCACCACCGACATTACCCGGGTCATTCCAATCGGCGAACCCGACGCTGCCCAGAAGGCCGATTACACCCGCGTGCTCAAGGGCATGATGGCGCTGTCGCGTACCCGTTTTCCGGAAGGCATCGAAGCCCCGCGGCTGGACGCCATCGCCCGCGCACCGCTCTGGGAGGTGGGCCTTGATTACGGCCACGGCACCGGCCACGGGGTGGGCTATTTTCTCAACGTCCATGAAGGCCCGCAGGTGATCTCCCGCGGGGCGCAGCCCACACCGCAGACCGCCATGCGGGAAGGCATGATCACCTCGATCGAGCCGGGGCTTTACCGCCCGAATCGATGGGGCATTCGCATCGAGAATCTGGTCGCCAATCGCCGGGTCACCGACAACATCGACGCCGATGCCGAGGCCTTTCTCGAGTTTGAAACGCTCACCCTGTGCCCCATCGATACCCGCCTGATCGAGTCTTCACTGCTGCATGAGGATGAAATCACCTGGCTGGATGACTATCACCGTACGGTATTTGAGCGCCTGGCCCCCCTGCTGGATGAAGACACTCGCCTCTGGCTTGCCGAGAAGACACAGCCGCTGGCCGGATAAGTCCTGCAAGGCCGCATAAAAAACGCCCCGGCCATGGCCGGGGCGTTTTTTGACAAAACCAGCGCAAGGATCAGGTCAGATCACAGCGCATCGGTGTCATCCGGCAAGTCGGTAATGGCACCCAGCGATGCCGAGCTGACCATGCGCGCGTACTTGGCCATCGCGCCGCGGGTATAGCGCGGTTTCGGACGCTGCCAGGCGTCACGGCGGCGCTGCATTTCGGCCTCATCGATGTGCAGGGTCATGACGTCATTTTCGGCATCGATGGTGATCTGATCGCCGTCTTCTACCAGCGCAATCGGCCCGCCGTTGAAGGCTTCAGGCGTGATGTGGCCGACCACGAAACCGTGACTGCCGCCGGAGAAGCGACCATCGGTAATCAGGGCGACCTTGTCCCCCAGACCACGTCCCATGATGGCCGAGGTCGGCGTGAGCATCTCGCGCATGCCCGGACCGCCACGCGGACCTTCGTAGCGAATCACCAGCACGTCACCGGCGACCACGGTCAGGTCGTTGATGCGCGCCTGAGCTTCCTCTTCGGAGTTGAACACGCGCGCCTTGCCGGTAAAGCGGGTGCCTTCCTTGCCGGTGATCTTGGCCACCGACCCCTCCGGCGCCAGATTGCCGTAGAGAATGCGCAGGTGACTGGAGGCCTTGATGGGGTTGTCCAGCGGCTTGATGATTTCCTGACCTTCCGGATAGGGCGCAACGTCTGCCAGGTTTTCAGCCAGCGTCTGACCGGTGACGGTCAGGCAGTCGCCGTGCAGCAGTCCGGCATCGAGCAGGATCTTCATCAGCGGCTGAATACCGCCGATGGCGACCAGCTCGCTCATCATGTAGTGACCGCTGGGGCGCAGATCCGCCACCACCGGTACGCGCTTGCCGATCTCGGTGAAATCATCGAGGGTCAGTTCAACGCCAATGGTGTTGGCAATCGCGATCAGGTGCAGCACCGCATTGGTGGAACCGCCCAGGCTGATGACCAAGGTAATGGCGTTTTCAAACGCCTTGCGGGTCATGATGTCAGACGGCTTGATGTCGAGTTCGAGCAGCTTGAGCACGGCAGCGCCCGCGGCGCGGCTGTCGTCCTGCTTGGTCTGGGACACGGCGTTCTGCGCCGAGGAGTTGGGCAGACTCATGCCCAGTGCCTCGATGGCAGAGGCCATGGTGTTGGCGGTGTACATGCCGCCGCACGAGCCCGGTCCGGGAATCGCGGTCTCCTCGATGCGCTTGACGTCAATGAGATCCATGTTGCCCTGGGAGTGGGCGCCCATCGCCTCAAAGACCGAAACGATGTCGGTGTGGCCTTCACCCGGCAGGATGGTACCGCCGTAAACGAAGATGCCGGGGCGGTCGAGACGCGCCAGTCCCATCATGCAGCCGGGCATGTTCTTGTCACAGCCGCCGATGGCGACCACGCCGTCAAAGCCCTCGCAGCCGGCGACGGTCTCGATGGAGTCGGCAATGACCTCACGCGAGATCATCGAGTACTTCATGCCCTCGGTGCCGTTGGCGATGCCGTCACTGATGGTGATGGTGTTGAACACCACGCCCTTGCCGCCGGCCTCGTCAGCGCCATCACTGGCGGCGTCGGCCAGCACGTTGATGTGGCTGTTGCACGGAGTGACACGACTCCAGGTCGAAGCGATCCCGACCTGCGGCTTGGTGAAATCCTCATCACTGAACCCCACGGCGCGCAGCATGGCGCGGCTGGCCGCCTTGCCGGGGCCATCGACCACCGGAGAGGAGTGGCGGCGGGTATGGCTGCGGTCATTGGCAAGCGGTGCGGTAGAGGGGCTATCCGGCCGGTCTTCCTGGCTCATGATCTGATCACTTTTGATGGTAATGAATACGAACAGGTCCCGGACATCCCGCAGGGGCACAATGCCCGGGACCAACGAAAGCGCTGTCGATGGTGCCTGCCCGAGACGGCAGGAACGCCCGCTTCAGGGCAGCGCGGACATCGACAGAAAAGTGCCGCCCCACCGTTCCCGGATCCTCGGGAGCGGGCGACACTCACTGCGCGGATAGCGCGACCGGGTGTCAGGCCCGGCACAGGATATCGAGTATACGCCCAGCACGGTTCAGCGTGAAATCAGCTGCGAGCAGCGATGTCGAGATAGCCGTCCAGGGTGAGCGCCAGGCGCGCCCCTTCCGGCAGCGCACCGACCCCTTCGGGCGTGCCGGTCAGGATTACATCCCCGGGCTCGAGCGTAAACGAATGCGACATGTCTGCCAGAAGCTCGGCCGCCTTGAACAGCATCAGCGCAGTGTGGCCCGTCTGTCGGCGCTCGCCATCGATGGTCAGGCTGAAACGCAGATCATCAAGATCCATGTGTTCGGGGTCAAAGGGCACGAAGTCACTGAGCGGACAGGCGCCATCAAATCCCTTGGCCCGCTCCCAGGGGTGCCCCTTGTCCTTGAGTCGTGACTGGACATCGCGCAGGGTCAGATCCAGCGCCAGCCCAACACCTGCAATGGCCTCCAGCACCTTCTCCGGTCGTGCCCGGCACAGGCGCTGACTGACCAGCAGGGCCACCTCGGTTTCAAAATGGACTTCCCCCAGATGGCGCGGCACCCGGATGCGCTCGCGCATGGACGTGGCGCTGGTGGCCGGTTTGATAAACAAAAGCGGTGCGGTGGGGACATCATTGTTGAGCTCTCTGGCGTGGGCGGCGTAGTTGCGTCCCACACAGACAATCTTGCCCAGAGGCGCGTCGAACGTGCGTCTATCAGTGAAGACGGGCTGAAAGGCCATGGCCTGTTCCTCTTGAAGATCCATGCGTTTTTATTGATTCAATGTACGTCTTATCACGACCATCACAAGCCTGCCGCCATAAAAAAGCGGCAGGGCGCGATCAACGCCCTGCCGCCTGCAGATCATGTTCGCCCTTGCATGTCGAAAGGCAAATCACGAACCATGTCTGAACCGGACAGGTCTACAGAGCAAGATCGCGCCAGCGACCGTCCGGTGTATGGGCCAGAAAGTCAGGGCGCTGCCTGCTGGCCGCAAACGGTGTATCAAGGGCGTTATCGCGCTGGTTGAACACGAAAAAGATGTTGCTGCGCGCATCCGGTGACATGTTGGCATTGGAGCCGTGCAGCGTATTGCAGTCAAACAGCAGCAGCCCGCCGGCACGCCCCTTGGGCGCCTCGATGCCATGTTCGGCCACCAGTTCAGCCAGTGCCTCACGGCCCGGCACGCCCGCCTCCTGCTTTTTCAGCGAGCTCTTGTAGTTGTCTTCCGGCGTCTCGCCAATGCAGGGCACGAACTTCTCATGCGAGCCCGGAATCAGCATCAAGGGGCCGTTGAACTCATGGTTGTCGGTGAGCACGATCGAGGCACTGACGGCATTCATGCGCGGCATGCCGTCCTCGGCGTGCCAGGTCTCGAAATCGGAGTGCCAGTCAAAGCCCTTGCCTTCAAAGCCGGGCTTGTAGTTAATGCGACCCTGCATCACGTAGACATCCTCACCGATCAACTGCTCGACGCTTTTGACCAGCTTCGGCGACTGCGCCAGCTGCCCGAATTTCTCCGAGAGAAAATGCATGGCAAAGATAGAGCGGATGTCATTGCTGCTCGGCTCGGTGATGGTGAAGTCCTGATCGCGGTAGTCATCACGCTGGAGCAGGGCTTCAAGCTCGCGCTGATAGTCTTCAAGCTCGGCGCCATCGAGAAAATTCGGGATAAAGACAAACCCCTTGCGGCGAAACTCCTCACGCTGCTCGCGGCTCAGCGGCCCCTCCTGCGGCCCGCGCAGGATCTTTTCCTGACGCGGCAGCCAGGACCGCTCCGGCGCTGTCGCCAGGCGCGTAGGGTACGGATCTTCCATCAACGTATTGTGACGCTGTGCGTGTACAGCTGACATGTGTCCTCCTTGGTCAACAAAAAGACGACGGCGTCCTGCCTGACGTCACCCCCTCATGGGGCGCTCTGGGTATCCGGCGCCATCCGCGCCTGTCGATACATGCTTCTGGTCCCGGGACGTCAACAGATCATGACCATCGCCTGACCCTTTCAGGGCCCCCGAATAACGCTCCGGCCACCTGGCCGAATGTCCGGGAGGGCACTACGTGAACATGGGAACCCTTCGCCTTCCATAACCCAGGTTACCTTGATCGCGAGGTAAGGCATCACTTTGTACAATGCGCGCATCGATCATGTTTTCGGGTCCCGCTCAATGTTATCAATGCATCTGCCGTGATCCATGACCATGTGCCACTGGCGCCAACGTGGTCGATCCCCCGACACGACACCGATTTCATGAGCACGCCCATGCCCTCGCATACTGCGTTTCGTTATGCCCTGAACCAGTTATCCACCGGTCTTTTGATCGCGGCGCTGCTGGTGACCGCCCTGCCTCTGACAGCGACGCAGGCGCACGCCCGTCAGTTGATCCAGCCGGAGCACGGCACGGCCAGCGAACTGCGCGCCAAACGCAAGCGCGAACAGGCACGCGCCCGACAGTTGGGCCTTTCCGAAACACAGCTCAAAAAGGCGGCCGCACAGGGGCGCTCGATTGCCCCCGCCAGCTCGACCCGAGCGATTGCAGCGGGTGTGGATAACTTCAATTACAAGAAATATGCCTTCAACGAGGAGATCGATCGACCCGGCGAGATCGCCATGGCGCGTGCCATGGATACCGTCATGGATCAGATCGGCCGACCCTATCTCTGGGGGGGCACCACGCCTCAGGCGGGCTTTGACTGCAGCGGCCTGATCTATTATGCCTTTCGTGACCTGCTCTCCTCGGAGATGCCGCGCACCGCCAACGGCATGTATCACTGGTCAAAATCCACTCCGGTGGCCATCGATTCACTCAAGCGCGGCGATCTGGTCTTTTTCCGCATCAAGGCGGCCAGCGCCGCCGACCACGTAGGTGTCTATCTGGGCGATGGCCAGTTCGTTCAGGCGCCGCGCACCGGCGAGAACATCCGCATCAGCTCGCTTTCCGGCGACTACTGGCAGCGCCACTATCTGGGCGCAAGACGTCTTCTGACCGGCGACACCGTACGCCAGCTCGCCTCGCGCTGATCTCGAAACCCAATCCCTCCATCCGGCTCGACATGTGATACGAGGCAGGCTGCAAGGCGCTGTAGAGACCGCCCACACCGACTACGCTTGATGACATATCCATCGAACAGGGAGTGATCATGGACATGCGTCAGCTGGGCCGCAGCGAGCTCAAAACGGCCCCGATCATCTTTGGCGGTAACGTCTTTGGCTGGACGCTCGATGAGCAGCAGTCCTTCGAGATGCTGGATGCCTGGCTGGATGCCGGCTTCAACATGATCGACACCGCCGATGTCTATTCGCGCTGGGCCGAGGGTCATCAGGGCGGTGAATCCGAATCCGTGCTGGGCCGTTACTTCAGGGCCCGCGGCAATCGCGACCGGATAACGCTTGCCAGCAAGGTCGGCATGGAAATGCCCGGCGGCAAGGGGCTCTCACGCGACTGGATCATGCAGGCGGTCGAGGATTCCCTCAAACGGCTGCAGACCGATCATCTGGATCTCTATTTCTCGCATCGGGATGATCCTGACACGCCGCTTGAAGAAACGCTGGAGGCTTATCAGCGCCTGATCGAACAGGGCAAGGTGCGCTACGTTGCGGCCTCGAACTACTCGGGCGAGCGCCTTGAGGAAGCCATGCGTATCGCCGGCGACAACGGCCTGCCGCGCTATGAGGCATTGCAGCCGTTCTACAACCTTTATGATCGCCACGAGTTTGAAAACGACCTGGCCGGTGTCTGCCAGCAACATGATCTGGGTGTGACGCCGTACTTCTCGCTGGCCAGCGGTTTTCTCACCGGCAAGTATCGCTCGCGCGAAGACGCCAAGGGCAAGGCCCGTGAACAGTTCGTCGAGCAGTATTTCAACAAGCGTGGCATGCGCGTGCTGAATGCCCTCGATCAGGTGGCCGAACGCCTTGAGGCCACACCGGCTGCGGTGTCACTGGCCTGGCTGATCGCCCAGCCTGCGGTCACGGCGCCGATTGCCAGTGCCACCTCGCAACGTCAGTTCGACCAGCTCGTGCAGGCCACGCAGCTCAAACTTGATGATGACGCGCTGAAGATCCTTGATGAGGCCAGCCGACCTGATCAGGGCAACTAAAACGTTGCCAGCATGGATGCAGGACTGCCTTCGGGCGGTCCTTTTTGTATCCGACTGCAAAAGCTTAACCCCGAGCAATATTGCCCGAAGGCTTCGCAACTACTCTCAAGCTCTGGTCCGTCTCCTTTACCGGCAAGGATCGCCCACGACAGGCCGAACGAGGAGTTTGCATGGAGGCCACCTTCTTTCAGCGTTTAAATAATGTTCTGGCATGTCACGACATGCCCGCCGAGGACATCACCGAGCTGGCCGCACGGCTGGATCAGCTGATTGCGCTGGGACCGCTGCCCCGGCCCGGATCAAGCGAGACGCTCGCGCGCTGGCGCGCCCTGTATCAGGTGGCAGGTCATGATCTGGCCCTGATCAAGCTATATGAGGGCCACACGGACGCGCTGGCCATCATGGCCGAACTGGGTGTCATGCCTGACGCCCCTGATGATGCCCGCTGGGCCATGTGGGCTGCCGAGCCGCCGCAGGCCAGGGTGAAGGTCAGGGAGCAGGTCAGTGGCCACGACCCGGCACAGATCACGCTTGACGGCACCAAGGCCTGGTGCTCGGGCGCCCCGATCGTCAGTCATGCGCTGATGACCGTCTGGCAGGCGGACCAGCAGCGTCTTGCCGCCGTGATGCTGGATCAGCCCGGCGTCACCGTCACCGAGCGGGGCTGGCAGGCCGTGGGCATGCAGGCCAGCGCCAGCGTCGAGGTCGATTTCGACAACGCCCGGGCCACGCTGATCGGTCCGCTCGACGCCTATCTGGACCGCCCCGGCTTCTGGCAGGGCGGCGCCGGCATCGCCGCCTGCTGGCTGGGCGGCGCGCACGCGCTGGCCCAAACGCTCAAGGCCAGTGCCTCGAGCCGCCAGGGCGATCCGCTCATGATGGCGCATCTTGGCCACGTCGATGCTGCCCTGCAGGCCGGTCTGGCCGCGCTGCGCGAGACTGCCGGGCGTATCGATACAGCGCCCAATGAGGGCTGCCAGGCGCTGACCCTGCGCACCCGCGCCGTCATCGAGCACAGCGTCGAGCAGATTGTGACCCACTGCGGCCGCGCACTGGGCGCCGGCCCCTTCTGCCGCGACCGCCGGTTTGCCCGCATGATGGCCGACCTGCCCGTCTACCTGCGTCAGAGCCACGCCGAGCGCGACCTGAGCGCGCTGGGCAGGCTCTGCGCCGATGACGTTCATGGGTGGTCGTTATGAGCACTGATGATCGTCGAATCGAGGGCGAAGGCACGCCAGAGGCCGACTGGCAGGCCCGGGGCAGGCTGGAGGCGATGCCCCTGACCTCCCTTGAGGCACTGGTCGCCCCGCATCAGCACGCCGTGATCGTGGCCCCCCACCCCGATGATGAAACCCTGGGCTTTGCCGGACTGATGCTTCAGCTCGCCGACGCCGGGCATGCCCTGCAAATCGTTGCCGTAACGGATGGCACGGCAAGTCATGCAGGCTCTGCCCATTTCACGCCCGAGCATCTGGCCCGTCAGCGCCCGCTGGAAAGCCTCGAGGCGCTGTCGCGTCTGGGCTGTCAGCAGCAGACCACGATGACAAGACTGACACTGCCGGATACGCGCGTGGCCGAGCATGAATCCACGCTGTGCGATCATCTGCTGGGCTATCTCACCCCCGCGCACGTGGTGCTGACTACCTGGCGCGGTGACGGCCACCCGGATCATGAAGCCACCGGGCGTGCCTGCATGCGTGCCTGTGAGCTCACGGGTGCGCGGCTGATCGAAGTGCCGATCTGGACCTGGCACTGGGCCGAGCCGGGAGATACCCGCGTGCCCTGGCATCGTGCCCGGCGCCTGCGGCTTGACGATGACATGCTGGCCGACAAACGGGCCGCCATTCAGGCCCACCAGAGCCAGTTGAGCATCGATCCGGCCACCGGACAGGCACCGATTCTGTCCGATCACGTGCTGGCCCGGCTGACACGCCCCCATGAAGTATTTTTTATCGACGCGCCATCAGCGTCCGCCGGGAGAGCCCATCCATGACTCGTCTGGACGCTCAGGCCTTTGAACAGCTGCACGCCACGCATGATGATCCCTGGCACTACCACTCGCGCTGGTACGAACGGCGCAAGCGCGATCTGACGCTGGCAATGCTGACCCGCCAGCGCTATCGCCGCGCGTTCGAACCCGGCTGCTCCATCGGCGTGCTCAGCACCGCGCTGGCCGCGCGCTGCGATGCGCTCGACATCCAGGATATCAGCCAGAGCGCCGTGCGCCGTGCCCGCGAGGCCCTCAAGGATCAGCCCCACGTGAACATCGACTGCGGCGCCATTCCCGAACAGTGGCCGGAAGGCCGTTTTGATCTGATCATAATCAGCGAGATAGGCTACTACCTGAGCCGGGAAGCACTCGACACGCTGTGCAGGCGCATTGAGACCGCTCTGAGCGAGGACGGTGAGCTGCTGGCCTGTCACTGGCGCCATCCCATCGATGGCAGCGATCTGAATGCCGAAAGCGTTCATCGCACGCTGGCAGATCATCTGAATGTCACACGGCACGGCCATTACGAGGACAGCGACACCCTGATCGATCTCTGGCAGCGCACGCCCTCTCCGGTGGCCTCACGTCAAGAGGGCTTCCATGACGACGCTTTGTAACGCGCTGGCCCATATCGGGGTCGTGGTCCCTGCTCACGATGAAGAACAGCATCTGGGCACGTGTCTTGCCTCGCTGCTTCTGGCCGCCGATCATGCACGAGCACTCGGGCATGACGTGACGCTTGTGGTAGTGCTGGACAGCTGTCAGGACCGTTCGGCCACGGTAGTGGCAGAAATCGCCGAGTCGCATGACATCACCATAGTCAACATCGCCGCCGCCAACGTGGGCGTGGCTCGCCATGCCGGCGTTCAGGCGTTACCGGACGGGATCGACTGGCTGGCCTTTACCGATGCCGACACCCATGTGAGCAACAGCTGGCTGACTGACCTGTACGGCCTGGGTACCGAGGTCGTTTGCGGTGGGGTTTATCTGGTTCAATGGCAGGCGCTGTCACCGGATATACGCGCGCGCTATCTGGCCCATCAGCGCCAGAACGTTGAGCGACAACACATCCATGGGGCCAATATGGGGATCAGCATGGCCGTCTACAGGCGACTGGGTGGCTTTCGACCGCTACGCTGCCATGAGGATGTCGATCTGATCGAACGTCACCTGGCCGCACATGGCAACGTTACCTGGGCACCCAATCTGCGTGTCATGACCAGTGCCAGACATCAGGCCCGTGCCCCGAACGGACTGGGCGCGCTGCTGCAGTCGCTGGCCCATCCTTCATCTACTTCGACCGATGGCCAGACCCCACTGCCGGGATAGGGCCAGCAAGGCATTCCCGGATCGGACGCAGGTCCGGCGACGCCTCATTGAAATCCGAAAGACGCCTGCGACGGCGCAGCCAGGCGAGCATCAGGGCCACCACCAGCGTGGCTTCGGCCAGATCTCCCCAGTAGTACATCCACATCGCCGCCTGATGGAGCTCTTCGGGGTCCGCACCCGTACCGCGGGGAAAGTTGAACGCATACAGAAGCTTGCCAAGCGTTGCGTGTGCGGCCATGGCCACCAGCAGAACCCCCATCCGTGTACGCCAGGACGGCCGATGTGGCGCCGGGTCGGGCCCTGCAATCGCCCAGGTAAACAGGGTGCCCGAGACCACGAAATGCAGATGCAGGAAGATCGAAAGCCAGGGCGTAACCAGACTGTGCGCATACAGCGGCGTCATATAAAGCAGATACATGCCGCCAATATCGAACAGGGCTGCCGTAACGGGGTGCGTCAGCACTCGCACCGGCCGGGTACCGAGAAAGCGCACCAGCCGGCGGGCGCCCTCGGCAGGCAGATTGCGCAACAGCAGTGTCATGGGCGCGGCAAACACCAGCCCGAGCGGCGCAAACATGCCCAGCAACAGATGCTGCACCATGTGCCATCGTACGTCCTGATGCGCAGCGTGCATAAGCGAGGGCATAAACGCCACGGCAAGCGTCATACACCCCAGGGTGAACAAAAGCGTTCGCCCCCGGGACCATGGTTTTTGCCGTTGCGTGCGCCACGCGCCGGCCAGGTAGGCCAGCCACAACAGCGCGATCAAAAGCAGTGCGACCATGGAGGTTATCCCCATGGTCATGGTGGCATGCGAAGCGGCATGATCGGTCACGGCGAGGTTTACCCCATCAGTTCTGGCTCATCGCCCGCCCCTGTCGGGCACGCTGCAAAAGCTTCCAGCCGATGGCCAGCATGATCAGCCCGGCACCGATCCAGGCAATGTCATAGAGCCAGACATGCTCGACGTAACGCACCTGGTGAAGTCCGAGAATCTTGTGATCAACGATCCCGTCAAAGGTCTGAAAGCCCCCCATACCGAGCAGAAAGCCCGGGCCACGGTAGCCGGGGGCCTGGGCGCGACGTCCGTGCAGCTCGATCATCAGAAAGGCACCCACCACCAGAAACACCAGCTCCATGGTGTGCAGGATGCCATCGGAGGCCAGCGCCAGGGCCGAGGAGCCGGTGTCGACGAAATGGTGCCAGGCGAGCAGCTGGTGAAAGATGATTTCGTCGATCGCCGCCATAAAGCCGATGCCCAGCAAAATGGCGGCGATCATGGTGCGGCGGATATCCGGGGCAACGGGGGACTGTACGGCCATGGCGCTCTCCTGGCAGGCTCTGATTCGGGCAATGCGTTATTCTCCACAAGCCTGGCGCATGACAGCGGATTAGACATCATGCCCATTTCAAAAATTTCATCCCTGCTGCTGACTGGAGCCCTGCCATGGCCTCTACCCCGACGCGCTGGTGGCGCCCTGTGCTGCGCTGGACAGGACGCGCACTCATTGCACTCTTGATGGTACTGGCAAGCCTGTGGGGCGGGCTGGCTCTCTGGTACCAGCTGCCGGGGTCTGATGCCGTGCTCGTGGCGGTTGTGGTGGGCTGGGGAATTCTCGGGCTGAGCGCTGTGCTGGCGGCCCTGCATGTGCCCATCGCGGGACACCGAATCATCATGGTGACATGGCTGCTGGCGCTGGCGGCCCTGCTGATCTGGTGGCAAGGCATTACACCCCGGGGCGATCGTGACTGGGCACCGGACGTCTCACGCCTGCCGCATGCCGTTATTGACGGGGATCAGGTCACGATCGACAACGTGCGCAATTTCGACTGGCAGACGCCGGATCGCTATACCGAGCACTGGGAGCGTCGTACCTATCGTCTTTCCGAACTGGTCTCAACGGATCTGATCGTCTCCTACTGGATGGGGCCGGCCATCGCCCATACGCTGGTCAGCTTCGGCTTTCGAGACGGACAACAGCTGGTCTTTTCCGTCGAGATTCGCCGCCAGCGCGGTGAGTCCTTCTCCGCCATCGGCGGCTTTTTCAAACAGTTTGAAATGGCGCTGATCGCCGCCGACGAACACGATATCGTGCGGACCCGCTCCAACGTGCGCGATGAAGACGTGTATCTCTATCGAGTGGCCCTGCCCGATGACGCTGCGCGGGCACTGTTTCTGGCCTACCTCGGTAAGGCCCGGGAGCTGCGCGATACGCCGGCCTTCTATCACACCCTGACCAGCAACTGCACCACGCTGGTCTTTGACATGGTCAAACGCATCATCCCGGGTCTTCCCGTTGATTACCGACTGCTGCTATCGGGCTATCTGCCCGGCTACCTGTATGACCTTGAGGCACTGGACACCTCCCGCTCCCTTGTCGAACTAAAGTCGCGTGGACACATCAACTCTCGAGCACAGGCGGCCGATAAGGGGGGGCATGCTGATTCAGGCTTCTCCGACATGATCCGCGCGGGCGTGCCCGCACCCGATGGGCATCTCATGGGAGATAACGCGCCAGAGAATCAAAACCGTCAACGCCTGGAGCATTAAAGGCACGAAATGGGCGGTCCATTGGCCTGAGCTTGAAGTATGAAAAGGCAATTTCATGCTAGGGCATATGAGCGTTATCACATAACATGGATAAACAAATTACAGAGGTATTTCATGAGGCCCACAGAGCTCAATGTCCGCTGTTTTCACTGTGGCAGCCGACGCATCATGATTCGATCCGGGAACATGCGCCCGGTCGAGGATCCCGTGCATTGCCGGGACTGCGACACCTATCTGGGCCGGCGAAGCGATCTGGCCTTCGAGCGTCGACGCCTGATCGTTGGTGCGGCCAATGACCCCTTCGATGCCCAGCCGGACGCTGTGGCACTGCATGTCCCCGTGCCCCTGAAGGCCGTCAATGACGACGAAGCAGCGACAGGCAGCCTGCCGATGACGGTCAACGCCAACACCCTGTCCGATTAGACCGCCTGCCCCGCTCCTGTGATCGGGGACAGCGTTGGCGACCCGGCTTTCCGACGCGCCCTGCACTGACCATGCTTCAGTGTCATCCAGGCGGAAGACGGATCGACGGGATGTCCCGGAGACCGGGTTTACGGTAAGGTTACAGTTTCTGACACGCCCATTCCCGGACGCTGCTTCCGCCCGCTCATGACTCGTCTGCGCTGTTCATTCCCGGCCTGGCTGGCCCTGGCCGCCATGCTGGTCATTTTTCTGGCCCCGGTGCTGTCACAGACACTGGTGCTGGCCCATGAGCGCGAGTCCGGCAATGTCTCTTCCCGCTGGCATGATCCAGCGTCCGCGGTGCACGCCGAACACGTCATGGACCTGCAGGATGCTCATGACACGTTCAAGACCAGTGCAGGGCGTCATCAACAAACCCATCCCGCCGGCCATGTAGATCTTGCCCAGTGTGGCTACTGCTCACTGCTGGCCCATACACCGCTGATCCTTGAGCCAGCCCTGATGCTGCCGCCCGGCCGTGCCGGGCCACATGATGCTCCGGTAATGGCTCGTCTGCAGGGTCATGCCCGCCCCCCTGGTTTCCCAACGCGCAGTCGCGCGCCCCACCCCTGCCTGTCTGATCCGTTTCCAAATCACGTTCTCGACGTATCGGTCTCTTGTCCTGCAGGAACCGATCAGAAACACGCCATGGGATCAGACCCATGGTCATGACAGGTGATTTCATGACAGACCAGACCCCCTCAGCGTCCCCCGGCCAAAAGCCATGGGGCTGGGCCTTCATCGCTCGACTGCATTTTTATATCGGCCTGCTGGTCGGGCCATTTCTGCTGATCGCCGCCCTCAGCGGCATCCTCTATGCCCTGACCCCACAGGTCGAACACTGGCTTTATCACGAGCAGTTTTATACCGACAACGACAGTGGCACTCCGCTGCCGCTGGCCGACCAGATTCGCGCTGCCCGGCAGGCCCTGGGCCGCGACGAGGCCCCCATGGCGGTACGCCCCGCGCCCGCACCGGGTGAAACCACCCGGGTCATGTTCTCGGACCCGAGCGTGGGTCAGTGGGAACATCTGGCGATCTTTGTCGACCCGGTCACCAATGAGGTGCGCGGCGCCCTGCCGGTTTATGGCACCAGTGGCATCTCGGCCTTTCGGATCGTCATAGACAAGTTCCACCGCAGCCTGCTGCTGGGTGAGCCCGGGCGTGTTTACAGTGAACTGGCGGCCTCCTGGCTCTGGATCGTGGCACTCGGTGGGCTGGCCCTCTGGTTCAAGCGCCGACGCAGCGTCTCGCGCAGCAGTCAGGCAGGGGCCGGCCAGCGTGCCAGCCGCTGGCATACCCGTCTGGGGCCGTGGGCGCTGATCGGCTTCGTATTTTTCTCTGCCACGGGACTGACCTGGTCCAAATACGCCGGGGGCAACATCGGCGAACTGCGTCACATGTACGGCTGGCAGACGCCCACGGTCTCGACAAGCCTGGATGGCGTCACGCCCGCCGAGCAGGGCCCGCACGCCGAACATGCTGCTCATTCGAGCCACGACATGGCCATGATGGATCACGCCTTCGACCCGCAGCTCTATGATCGTGTGTTATCCGCTGCGCGGAACGAAGGACTCAAGGCCGACAGGATTGAAATCATCCCTGCGGCCGGGCCGGGCAACGCATGGAAGGTACGCGAGATTGGTCGTGAGTGGCCCACCGAGGTGGATGAAGCCGCCATCGACCCGACAACCCTGACCGTGATCGATCGCACCCGCTTCGAGACCTTCCCGCTGGCCGCCAAACTGACCCGATGGGGAGTAGACCTGCACATGGGCGTGCTGTTCGGATGGATCAACCAGCTGGTGCTGGTGGTCTTTGCCAGCGCGCTGGTCGTGATGCTGGTGCTGGGCTATGCCATGTGGTGGCGACGCCGCCCGACTCGGGCCAGCGCCGCCCTGACCCCCGTGACGCTGATACAGGCCCTGCTCCGGGCGCCTCGACCGGCGGCGCTGGCCGTCGTCATCACCGCCGTCCTGCTGGGACTGGCCCTGCCGGTGCTGGGCGTCAGTCTGATCGTGCTGGTGCTGATCGATGGTGCGGTGGCACTGGCCCAGCGCCGCCGACGCGCCTGGGCCATGGGCTGACCGGACTCCGGCTGAACAGGCTCAGTCCGACGCCGCCCCCGTGATGGTTGAAAGCAGCGCATCGGCGCGATGGGCCAAGCCGTCACGGGCGTGCAGGGCCCGGTCGCGCGCGGCGTCGTTGCCAAGCTGCCCGGCATTGGCACTCACGTTGAGCAGCACGCCGTGCAGCGCGGCGTGAACCAACCGGGCGCCGGCCACGGCGTCGCTGACAAACTGCGCCTCGATGTGATCACCGGCCTGATGGGCCAGCGCCAGTGCCGCATCACACAGCTGCGCGGTTCTCAGTGGCACCTCGACTGCGCTCTCGGCCGCCTCGTGAATGGCGTCCTGGCGCCCGTCGTCGCTCTCGTCACGGCCCACCGCGGCCATGAACGCCTCAAACGCTGCTACATCCTCTTCCGCCAGTGGGCTCAGGCGGTTTTTAAGCGATGCGCCTTCATCGATCAGCGCCTGACGCGCGCCACTGGCATGATGCTGCTGACTCAGGTGTAACCCCTTGAGTACCAGCGCCAGGCCCAGATCGGCACTGACCACGGCCGTGGCGCCACAGCCCGGCATCGGCTCACAGGCAACGGCGTCGCGAAAATCGCTCAGCCGCTGCTGCCAGAGGCCATCGACCTGTTCTGTCATGTTCATGCTGCTCCCAAAGATAATGCACCCGCCCGGCCGGGCAGTCGTTTCAAGCATAGCGGTCCTTGCGACGAATCGCGTGCTGTTCACCAGCGCGGCACCGTTGCATCATCAAGGTTTTCATTCTCCGGGAGTCGCCGTGTCCGATCAGATTGCCATTACCGATCTCCCCTGCCTGGATGACCTTTTCGCCTCGCCGCTGTCCCGGCTGATCGAGGAGATGAAAGAGGGCGTCATGCTGCTTGATCACGACGGCGCGCTGCGCTGGGCCAATCGGGCGGCGCTGGCCATGCATGACGTCGAGCGGGTCGATGATCTGGGGGCCAGCATCGATGAGTACCGCCAGCGCTTTCAGGTGCGTTTGAAGACGCCAGAAGACTATCCGATTCTGCCTGCCGTCCAGCTGCTGGCGGGCATGCCCTTCGACAATGTCGTCTTCGAGATCATGCTGCCCGGTCAGACCGACCAGCTGCGAATGCATCGCTCCCGCGGCCGAATCCTGAGCATTGATTCGACCACGCATGTGGCCGCCCTGATTGTCGAGGACATCACGGAGCTTGCCAGCGCCGAGGAGCGCTTTGAAAAGTCATTCAATATCAATCCGGCACCGGCCCTGATCTGTCGCCTTAATGATCAGCGCTTCATTCGCGCCAATCAGGGCTTTCTGGACCTGACCGGATTGAACAAGCAGGATGTGCTGGGATATACCCTTCAGGAGCTCGACGTCTTTGCCGGCGCCGATCAGCGGGAGCAGGCGCTTCATCGACTCGCGGAAGGTCTGACAATTACGCCGATGGAAGCCGTGCTGCACAGCGAAACGATGGGGGAAAGCCGGTGCGTGGTGGTTGCCGGCCAGCCCATCGATGTCAATCACGAGGCCTGCATGCTGCTGACGTTTACCGACCTCGAACCGATCCGACGCGCACAAAACGCACTGCGGCGCAGCGAAGCCCAGTTTTCGACGCTGTTTCATCTGTCACCGGTGCCGACAGCACTGGCCGATCATCACACCCTGTCGCTGCTTGAGGTCAATGATGCCTTCAAAAATGCATTGGGACATGACACCCGAGTCACGGCCACCGAAGCTCTGACGCAGTATGCGCCGTTACCGGCGGCCGTTCGCCGACGCATTCTCTCGGCCCTGGCGTCCGGTGACACCATCAGCGGCCTTGAAAGCAACGTTATCCTGCCAGGCGGAGAGTGTCTGACCTGGCTGATTTCGGCCACCATGGTGAGCATTGACGAGCAGGATCGGGTGCTGTTGACGCTGATCGATATCACCGAGCGCAAACGCAGTGAGGCCGAACTTTTTGCCGCCATCGATACGGTCATGCAGGACGCCTCATGGTTTACGCGCACCCTGGTCGACAAGCTGGCCAGCGTGCGACATACCCATCGACCCGAGCCGGTCGCAGCACCGGCCACCAGCCTCAGCCAGCGCGAGCGCGATGTGCTGGTGCTGCTGTGTCAGGGGCGCTCCGACAAACGCATCGCGACCGAACTGTCACTGGCCCACAGCACGGTGCGCAACTACATTGCCTCGCTCTATCGCAAGCTGAACGTTCACAGTCGCAGCGAAGCCATTATCATCGCGCGCCAGCAGGGACTCGACGACGCCCCAAAAGTGAAAAAGGGGTCATGAGCTCCGGCATCAAAGATCTCAGCAGCCCTGCAAATGCATCGAGAGCATCCGTACATCTGCATCTATTTAGGAAGGTGAGGAACGCGATATATTTTTAATGGCTTGAGGTGGTACCAGGAAGGTACCCGGACAGAAGGACCTGACCGATGAAGGGATTCATATTCCTCATGTTCGGCGCCTGCCCGGGTGATCAGAGGTGTCCGCCACAGGGAGACAGGGTGCGGCAGGGAAACAGACCGCGCCGACCCGACAGAGCTCAGGGATGAGTACCATGCCAGGACGTCATGGCTGTCAGTGATGACACTGTCGGGTCATCTCCACACACACCACTGTCCACCCTGGTCGCTACGAGTCGTTGTGCAGGATACGTTCAAGCGCTGTTTCCAGCGCCTGGCGTGACTCGGGCCGCACACAGCGTGCCTGCTCCTGCCCGTCCTTCAAAAAGATCAGTGTCGGCCAGAGCCTGACCTGATAACTTCGTCCCAGTCGCTTGCCCTTGCCGTCTTCGACGCGGACATGCCATACCCCGGAAGCCTGGCCGATCACCTCATCGATCAGCGGCTGAGCTGCCTTGCAGTAGCCACACCAGGGCGTACCAAACTCCACCACTGTCGGCCCCTGACTGTCATCAAGCTCACTGCGCTCCGGTATCACGCTGTCGGGCATGGTCATGGACGCTCTCCTGTCTGGCCGAAGCCCCGCATGTCGCAGGCCCCGGGGCATTGATGCGCATTTTAAGGAAGACGATATCGTTTCAGATGGGGCCGTATCAGTGGGCGCCGCGCATTTTCTTGACCAGCGTGACCGCCCCCAGAATCATCCCGCCAAGCACCAGCCCTACCACCATGTTGATCAGCGTCGGAGTGATCGGCTGCAAAATGACGCCTACACCGGGAATATCCCCCTCGGCCAGGGTCAGGGCCTGGACGGCATGATGCAGCACCGGGATACCATGCGTCAGAATACCGCCGCCCACCATGAACATCGCCGCCGTGCCGGCGATGGATAAAAACTTCATCAGCCAGGGCGCCGCCCAGAGAATGCCACGCCCTGCCTTGCGGGCCATGGCAGCGCTACGACGACTCAGATAAAGCCCGAGATCGTCCAGCTTGACGATGGCGGCTACCAGCCCGTAAACCCCCAGGGTCATGGCCACGGCAATGATCGACAGCACCATGACCTGCTGCATGAAGGCCGCCTCGGCGACCGTGCCCAGGGTAATGGCAATGATCTCTGCCGACAGGATGAAATCGGTGCGCACAGCCCCCTTGATCCGCTGCTTCTCGAACGCGGCCTGCTCTTCGGCGGAGCGTTCGGTTGGTGCAGCCTCCTTTTTTCTGGCACCGGGGTGGCGGTATCGATGCCAGGCGTGCGCGAGCTTTTCGACGCCTTCATAGCTCAGATAGGCGCCGCCCAGCATGAGCAGCGGCGTCACCAGCCAGGGCGCAAAGGCGCTGATCACCAGTGCGGCCGGCACCAGCATCAGCTTGTTGAGCAGCGATCCCTTGCAGACCGCCCAGACAATCGGAAGCTCCCGATCAGCACGGACGCCGGTGACCTGCTGAGCATTCAGCGCCAGATCATCCCCCAGCACGCCCGTCGTTTTCTTGGCCGCCACCTTGGTCATGACAGACACGTCATCCATCAGGGCAGCAATATCATCAAGCAGGGTCAACAGGCTGGCAGCCACGGCACTTCCTCATTGAAATGGTCATGACAAGCTTAGAGCATATGGGCGTGGACGACCTTGATTAAAAGGGGTTGGCGCGTGTCACGGCACCATCCATTCCCGCCCTTTCAGCATCATCTGCCAGTAGATGGTCGGCATGAGATGTGCCTTGAGCTGCCAGGCCAGTGCCGTGGCGCGTTGACCGTCGTTGAGCCATTCCGGCAGGGTCGGCATGAGTTCACCGCCATAACCGAATTCAGCCAGCACTACCCGACCACGCGAGACCGTCAGCGGACAGGCGCCATAGCCCTGATAACGCGCCGACAGGGACTCGCCCTGCAGATAGGCCACGACATTGTCGGCCACGATCGGGGCCTGCACCCGTACGGCCGCCGCCGTCTTGGCATTGGGGGTCGCGCTAACGTCACCGGCACCAAACACGGCAGGATAGCGCAGGTGCTGTAGCGTATTGGGGTGGAGATCAAGCCAGCCGGCATCGTTGGCAAGCAGGCTGTCACGAATCAGCGCCGGGGCGCGCTGCGGGGGCACGACATGAAGCATGTCAAAGGACTCGACATGTTCACGTTGCCCCCCGTCAGCATCGTGAATCAGAAAGTGTGCCTGCCGATTGGGCCCATCCACAGCCATCAGCTGCTGATGAAATTCAAGGCCGATGCCATAGCGCTCGACCTGTTCCATTAGAGCCGGAATATAGGCCGGTACGCCAAACAGCGCGCCACCAGCATTGTGAAAGGACACATTGATACCTGCCAGCACCCCACGACGACGCCAGTGATCGCAGGCCAGATACATCGCCTTTTGTGGGGCACCGGCACATTTGATGGGCATGGCAGGCTGGGTAAACAGCGCTCGCCCCTGCCGCAGCCCCTGTACCAGCGACCAGGTGTAGGGCGACAGATCGAAGCGGTAATTGGACGTGACCCCATACTCGCCAAGCGCCCCCGCCAGCCCGTCGATGGCGTCCCAGTGAAGTTCGAGCCCCGGTACGACGACCAGGGCGCGATAGCCAAGCGTGCTGGCATCCTTCAGACAAACGATACGCCGTTCCGGATCAATGCCGGTGGCCGCGCAGGGATAATGTGCGACCCCCTCCGGCAGAACGTCTGTCATCGACCGACTTGTTCGCTCGACATCGAGCACGCCACCGCCCACCAGCGTCCAGCCCGGCTGATAGTAGTGTTCGCCGGCCGGGTCAATGAGCGCAATATCAAGGCGCGGATCGCGACGGCGAAGCCCCTGGGCAATCGCGATGCCGGCAGCGCCGGCACCGATCACGACCACATCGTGATGCTGTTCCAGGGTGTTCGGGGTCTGGCCTGTCATGGTCGCTCCTGGCGCTGTTTCGTGCACGGGGGTATGCGTCGGGCGCGTTTACCTGATCACGCCCCAGCCTTTGTCAGGCCAACATTATTACATTAGTTTTTTATTGTTATAAGCACTGAATAAACCGTCAGCGCCAGAGCCCGTCATGCCGGCCAGGAGGGCATGTCAAAGGTCGAAGATCATCCGCCCGGAGCGGGCTCGGCCGAACGTGAGGTAAGCGTGGTGCCCATCGAGGCCGCGATGATGGTGCCGATCGCCAGCCATTGCAGCACCGAGAGCTGCTGACCGAGAAACACCAGCCCCGACAGCGCGCCAAGGGCCGGCTCCAGACTCATCAGCGTACCGAACATGTGGGTCGGCATACGCGACAGCGAGAACATTTCAAGGGTATAGGGCAATGCCGTGGAGAGTAATCCCACGACAAGCCCTACGGACAGCACCACCGGAGAAAGAAGCGCCGTGCCCGCCTCCATCACTCCGATCGGTACAATGGCGATCGCCGCAATGGTGATGCCCAGCGCCGCACTCTGGGTGCCATTACCGCTGCCGGCACGACGCCCGAACAGAATATAGAGCGCCCAGCACACGCCAGCGCCCAGCGCACACAACGCGCCGCGAAGATCAATCCCGTGCTCAAGGTTCTTGTCAGGCCACAACAGAATGGCAAGCCCCACCACAGCCAGCGCCACCCAGGCCAGATCACGCGGCCGGCGCGAGGTAAACACGGCGACTGCCAACGGCCCGGTAAATTCAAGCGCCACCGCAATGCCCAGCGGAACGGTCACCAGCGCCTGATAAAGTAGGAAATTCATCATCCCCATCGCCACACCGTAAACGGCAATCGCCTTCCATGCGCGGGGTGTCACCGGCTGACGCCAGGGCCGAAAGAGCACCAGCATCACGATGGCCGCCAGAAACAGGCGAATGGAGGTGGCACCCGAGGCGCCCACCAGGGGAAAAAGCTGCTGGGCAATGGAGGCGCCGCTCTGAATCGAGCTCATGGCGACCAGCAGCAGGGCCACCGGCAGCAGGCGTTGAACGGCAGACGGCATTAACATTAACATTCACCCCGAAAAGGTCATAAAAAGGCAGAATGCGGCAGTCGTTCACCGCATTGATCACGCCTCATGATAACCGCCCTGAAACCGTATAGGGGGAAGGACGCCATCGAACGCTCGAGACCGTCGCCCCGAGCCATGCATGCGTCGCCACCGGTCATGTTCAAACATCAGCGCTGAAGGCCCGGCGCCCCCAAAAACGCTCAGCAGGGCGCGACCTCTTCGTGATAGATCTCAAAACCGCGCTTTTGATAGTTCTCCAGCGCCGCCGGATGATCCAGCGAACAGGTATGCAGCCACACTCGATCGGTACCCCGCCAGCGCCAGGCCTGATCGATGGCATGACTCAAAAGACCCGCGCCGAACCCCATACCGATAAACGTCTCCACCAGTCCGAAATAGAGAATCTCGACATTGACGCCATCAGGGCGATACAGCTCGTAGTAGCCGGCCACGGCGCCGCGATAATAGGCCACGAAGGTGCGATGGGCGTCGCTTTCTACCATCGCACGCCACTCGTTCTGATCGCCCTCGAGCATTTCGCTCCACTGCCACTGCGTACCGACCAGCCGATAGAGAAAGCGGTTCAGTTCAAACTGGGGGATCTCACACTCGACCACGCCGAGCGTTTCGGGTATCGCCCGGGCGTGATGAGCCTTCGGATCACGCATTTCAAGATACCAGATGATCTGTTCAGCCATGACAGCTGTCCTGTCTGGAAAATACCGGCTGGCATTCAACGCTGAAGTTGACCGAGCGGGCGATGAAGCATTTCTCGTGAGCCGTCTCGTGCAGTTTGAGCGCGCGGGCCTCGCTGCTGTTCGCATCCAGGACAATGTGCGGGCGCAGGGTGGCCCGGGTGAAGCGCCCTTGAACAGCATCCATCTCGCCTTCGGCGTGATCCTCATAGGCCAGCACGACCACGCCGGCTTCGGCGCACAGGTGTAAATACCATAGCTTGTGACAGGCCGATAGCGCACCGACCAGCAGCTCCTCCGGGTTCCAGCGATCAGCATTGCCCAGAAAGGCCGGATCAGCGGAGCCCTCGATGGGCGCCTTGCCGGGCGCGCTCAACTGATGCTCTCGCCCGTAATCGTGATAGCCGGTCGTACCGGTCTCGCGCCCGCCCTGCCACTGCACCCTGACCCGATAATGGTGTTGCTGCCCTGCCATGTCATGGACTCCGTGCTCATGAGTGAAGGCTTATCATCGCCATTTTGAACGGACGCGTCGATCAGGCCGATTCGCAATAAGGGTCGAATCGATGACGGCATGCCACCACACGAACGCACTACACTCACGATCAACAGAATCATCTTCAGGGACGCCCATGCTGGATAGAAAGATCCCCTTCCCGGCCTTTGCACTGCTGTTCATGGTCGCAGGAGCCACCGACGCGCTCATTTATCTGCACAGTCGTGACCTGCTGGCGGTATACATGACCGGCAACAGCTCTCATATCGGTCGTCATATCGGCGAGGGAGACTGGGCCGGCATTGCCCCGCTGGCCGCCATCATTGCGGCCTTTTTTGGCGCTACCACACTGGGTGCGTGGATCGGGATGCGGGTCGGGCGCTGGAGACCCACGCTCATCCTGGTACTGGCCGCCCTGTCCATGAGTGTCGCTGTGCCCTTTGCCCACGGCGAAGAATACCCCTTTACCACCGTCCTCTTTATTGCCTCCTCCATGGGCGTGCTCAACCAGGTCAGCGGCAATGAATCAGGCGTCACCTTTCTTACCGGCATGATGGTCAGAACCGGACGGGCCTTCGCCCAGGGCGATTTCAAGGCCGGACTGGATGGGTTGTTACGCTGGTGCGCCCTGGTCGCCGGTGCTGCCCTGGCCATTCCCCTCAACACCCATCTGGGCACTCAGGCCCTGCTGGCCATCGCCGCCATGCTGGCCCTTGGCGCCGTGTTTACGACGTGGAATGCGCTGGTCGCACGTCATCGGGCGAAGAGTCCGTCCTGAAAGGCAAACGACCATTCCAACGGCCCAGGGCCGTGCTTGTCTACTTGCCGACGCCACAGACCAGGACCATTGCGTACCGATATCGTGGACTGCATGCGAGTAGAGTGAAAGGGTTCCCCCATGGAGGGCACCGACATGACCCATGCCTACAAGCCAGCCTCGAAGGGCGCCACCGTCACAACAGGACGCTCGCCCGTATTCATCGTTTTTGATGAAGACTCTCTTGAGCAGGAAGGTGTTTATAACACCGAAGAAGAAGCCAGACGCCGCTGTGACCGGCTCAACCGCTCGGCGACCGACAATCCTGCCCCGGGCGATGTGCACCCCGAACAGAAGATGTAACGGCCGCATCACAGCGCCCGGATCGAGATAAATCGTCCCTCTTCATCAAAGGTGACGCGATAGATGCCATGAACGCCGTCACTTTTGATGATGTGATGGAGCACCCTTGAGGGCAGCATGACGCTGCGCCCATCCAGCGTTCGGGTACGAATGCTGTCGACTGCTCCGGCGTAATGAGCGCGGCACTGCTCGGCGCTGAGATCGAGTTTGATATCGACACTGGGCACGGCGATCTCCCGAGCAGGAAGGCAAGGCGTTGACGGTCTCCGGCCATGCTGGCTGAGCCCGCAGGCATCGAAAAAGAAAGATATCACACATAAAACCGGGCCCGGTGCCCGGCTTTATGATGTCATCACGCCCGCTTTTGAAAAGGCTCAGGCGCCCGGCACCGTGATGCGATCAAAAACGCCGCCGTTGGCAAAATGCGTCCGCTGCGCCTCACCCCAGCCAGCAAAGACATCGTTGGTGGTGTAAAGGTCCATTTTCGGAAACTGCTCGAGCAGTGTCGGGTCCACCCCCTCATCGTTGATCGGTCGATAATAATGACTTGCCACCAGCTGCTGACCCTGCGGTGAGTAGAGGTGCTCCAGATAGGCGTGCGCGGCCTTCTCGGCGGCCGGCCCCTTTTTCTTTACGTTGTCATCCACCACTGCCACCGGGGGCTGGGCCAGAATGCTGACCGACGGCGTCACGATTTCATAGTCATCCTTGCCGAGTTCGTTGACGGCCAGCAGGGCCTCGTTCTCCCAGGCCAGCAGCACATCCCCAAGCCCGCGCTGAACAAAGGTGTTGGTCGCGCCACGCGCGCCAGTATCAAGCACCGGCACATGCTGATAGAGCGTTTTGACATACTGCTCTGCGGCCTGCTGCGCTCTGGCCACCTCCTCCCTGGCGGCCGGATCGTGCAGCCGGTCCAGATCGCCCAGTTCACGCTTGAGGGCCCACGTCCAGGCGGCCAGATAGTTCCATCGCGCCCCACCGGAAGTTTTCGGATTGGGCGAGATGACCTCGACCCCATCGCGCGTCAGATCCTCCCAGTCATGAATATCCTTCGGATTGCCCTTGCGCACCAGAAAGACGATGGCGGAAGTATAGGGCGTGCTGTCATCAGGAAACGCCTTTTGCCAGTCCGTCGGCAAAAGTCCACCCTTTTCAGCAACGGCATCGATGTCGGCCGCCAGCGCCAGAGTCACGACATCGGCCGGATTGCCCTCGATCACCGAACGCGCCTGACCGCCGGAGCCACCGTGGCTTTGCTGAACGCTGACCTGGTCTCCGGTCTGTTTTTCATACCACTGGCTGAAGACCTGGTTGTAATCACTGTAAAGCTCGCGGGTCGGGTCATAGGAGACGTTGAGCAGTCGAACGCTCTCGGCATGAGCGGCCATCGACCCGGACAGCAGCAGTGATGCCACCGCAAGCGTCAGCTCGCGACGACGTGGGACGGAGAATAAATGGTGCATGTCGGGCTCCCTTCATAACGCCTGAGAAAAGTGTTGGCTCAAGCGTATCCGGCCCCTTAATGACTTAAAAATATATATAAACGAATTTTTTATCACTTTTTAAGATATAAACCCGACGTCCGATCCTGCACCCTTCTTTGTATGCTCGATCCCAAAACGACGACGAATCGAAAGATGGCTTTCATGCCATTCGACGTCGTGATGATGCTTGAAGGGGCGTTTCAGGGAAGCGTCAGCGCCCGCTGCACGGCCTTGCTATTCAGCTCGGGCGAGCAGCACTCCAGAAACCGATAGGCGAAGTTGCGCAGCAGATGTCCGCGGCGCAGCGCAATCAGGGTCGTGTTGCGCGGAAAAAGATCATCAGGCTCAAGCATCGCAAGTCCTGCATCACGCATCGAATCAAACGCGACCGAGGCGATGATGCCAACGCCCAGATTCAGCTCGACATAGGTCTTGATCACATCGGCATCGAGTGCCGACATCACCACATCAGGCGTCACACAGGCCGCGGCAAAGGCCTGGTCGATGCGCGAGCGGCCGGTAAACCCTTCGTGGTAGGTAACAATCGGATAGCGGGCGATGGCCTCCAGGGTCAGGGGCTCAACGTCACACAGCGGGTGATCCTCGGGCACCACGACGGCGTGCTGCCATTGATGAAAGGGGAAGGTCACAAGCTCCTGGGACGCCTCGCCCAGTGCCTCGGTCGCCATGCCGATATCGACCCTGCCGGCGCGCAGCAGCGAGACGATTTCGGCCGGACCGCATTGCTGAAGTTCCAGATGGACCCGCGGAAAATCGCGGCGAAAGTGCGCAATAATGCGCGGCAGCACATAGCGGGCCTGGGTATGAGTGGTGGCAATGCGCAGGCGCCCCTGGTCCTCATGCACCCACTGCTGGGCCAGACGCTTTAAATTCTCGCTTTCAAGCAAAATGCGTTCGACGGTTTCGAAAAGCGTGGTGCCTGCCGGCGTCAGTCCCAACATACGCTTGCCGCGGCGCTCAAACAGCACCACGCCCAACTCGTCTTCCAGATCACGGATGTGCTTGCTGGCGCCGGACTGGGACGTAAACAGCGCGTTGGAAGCGTCGGTCAGGTTGAACTGACGGCGCACGACCTCCCGCACGATACGCAGTTGCTGGAAATTCACGGCGACCTCATGTCATAACGCTATCAAAAAGAAGGCCAATATAACCCTTTGGTCTTTCAAGGCTAAATCAGCATTGCTGATAACGTTATGATCGGGATGCCATCAGACCGCTCTTGCCGGCGTGGCGGCCGGAGAAGACGGCATTGATCCCGAAGCGGGATCGTCCTGATTCAGATCCACGGTGGAAGCCATGTTGCGCACGGCATTGACCATGTCATTGGTGCAATCGCTGATGCGCACGATCGCCTCGCCGGCATTACCGGCCATGACCACACCCTTCTCAACGATTTTTTGACAGGCGTGCATGCTGGTATTGGCACTACCGGAGAGCGTTTGAAGCCGCTCGATCGTGCCGGCGATATCACCGGTGGCTTCGGCCGTGCGACGGGCAAGCTGACGCACCTCATGAGCAACTACCGAAAAACCCCGGCCGTGTTCACCGGCGCGAGCGGCTTCGATGGCTGCGTTCAGGGAGAGCAGGTTGGTCTGGGAGGCGATGGACTCAATGGTTTCAACGATGGCGGTAATACCGGCAGCCTGAGCGGTCAGATCGTCCAGCAGTCGGGAGGTCGCTGCCACTCGCTCGGCAATGCTTCGAATCTCGCACACGGTCTCATCGATGATGCGACTGCCGTCGCCGGCGGTACTTTCGGTATCGGCTGAAATACGATACGCCAGACGCAGGCTTTCGTATTCGCGATCAACGCGCTCGGTGATATTGCTGGCAAACTTGATGATCTTGTAGAGCCGGCCCTCCTCGTCAAAGACCGGATTATAGGTGGCCTCCAGCCATAGATGCCGCCCGTTTTTATCAAAGCGCTTGAACTGGCCGGACATGAACTGGCCTGCATTGAGCCGTGCCCAGAAGTCGCGGTACTCGGGGCTTGCCGCCAGGGCTTTCCCGCAAAAGATGCGGTGATGCCTGCCTTCGATCTCCTCGAGCCGATACCCGACCGTGTCCAGAAAGTTCTGATTGGCGGTGAGAATGTGCCCATCCGGCGTAAATTCGATGACCGCCATCGAACGATCGATGGCCCGGAGCCGGCTCCCCATCTCCTGCTCCTCGATGATCTGCGAGGTAATATCGGTGGCAAGCTTGATGACACGTACCACCTCACCGCGCCGGTCACGGATGGGGTTATAGGTCGCTTCCAGCCAGAGGGAGTGACCATCCTGTCGCACCCGCTTGCAGCGGCCGCTGATGAATTCGCCTTCATTCAGCCGGGACCAGAGCCGAGCATATTCGTCGCTTTCGACCAGCTCGCGTGGGCATAGCACGCTGTGGTGACGCCCCACGAGAGACTCGGCACTATAGCCGGTGGCCTCATAAAAGGCCGGATTGGCGCTCAGGATCGTGCCCTGCGCATCAAACTCGATTACGGCCATGGAACGGTGGATGGCATCCACCAGCGGCGCCTGTCGGGAAGAAGCGGTACGTCGAAACATGAAGGACTCCTGCCTCTGGCAGTGAAAACGGGCATGCGCCAAATGACGGCCCGCACCATCGTTAAAGGCAGCATCGGCATACACCGTTCACTTCTTGAGAATCGACCGATATATTTCCTTGAGTCGACCTTTCGAGTCCTACAGACGTGATCGAACGCCCGGCTAGCCACCGAGTCGGATGGCCAGAGGCCCCCAGAGCGCCAGCGCGACCAGCGTGGCCAATAGCACCGGCGGCGTGATCACAAGGCCTACCTTCATGTATTGCCCCCAGCCGATGCGGTGCCCCTTGCCGGCAAGCACATGCAGCCATAAAAGCGTGGCCAGACTGCCGATCGGGGTGAACTTCGGCCCCAGATCATTGCCGATGACGCTGGCATAGGCCATGAGCTGTCGAGTGAGTTCGGGCACCTGGGCCTGATCGATCGCCAGTGCACCGATCAGGGTGGAGGGCAGGTTATTGACGATCGAGGCCAGCACCGCAAGCCCCACGCCGGTGCCCACTGTCGCCACAAAGGTGCCCTGCCCGGCCAGTTGGGTCAGCATGTTTGCGGCGTCCTCGGTCAGTCCGGCCTGGCCGAGTCCGTAAACCACCAGATACATCCCCAGCGAGAACAGCACGATCTGCCAGGGGGCGTGTCTGAGCACCCGGGACAGCTCAATGACCGGCTTTTCCCGTCTTCCCCAGCGCCCGGCAATCGCCATCAGTACCAGCGCCGCCGCGCCCATGATGAAGGTAAAGGGCACTGCCCAGTGCGCCGTCACGAACAGGGCGATCAATAGCACGGCGAGTAATGGAAAGGCCGCACGGAAGACCCGGACATCGATAATGGCACTGGCCGGTGCTTCCAGCCGGCCCTGATCATAGTGGCGCGGGATCTCGCGGCGACAATAAAGCCATAGCACGGCAAGCGTGGCCCCCAGCGACACCAGATTGACCGGCACCATCACCAGCGCGTACTCACCAAACCCGATCTCGAAGTAGTTGGCGGTCACGATATTGACCAGGTTTGAAATCACCAGCGGCAGACTGGTGGTATCGGCCACAAAGCCGGTGGCGATGATAAAGGCCAGCGCCGCCCGGGCGCTGAAATCAAGGCGTACCAGAATCGCCAGCACGATGGGGGTAAGCAAAAGCGCCGCACCATCGTTGGCAAAAAGCGCCGCAATCACGGCACCGAGCATCACGATCAAGACAAATAGCAGGGGCCCACGCCCATTGCCCCAGCGGGCAATATGCAGCGCCGCCCAGCTGAAAAAGCCTGCTTCATCAAGAATCAGCGAGATGATGATCAGCGCCACAAAGGTAAAGGTGGCATCCCAGACAATGTCCCAGACGGTGGCGACATCGTCCCACCCCACCACTCCGGTGACCAGCGCCACCAGTGCGCCGCCCATCGCGCTCCAGCCGATGCCCAGCCCGCGAGGCTGCCAGATCACCAGTACCAGCGTGATCACGAAAATACTCAGTGCCAGCATGTCGGTCTCCGCCTGCTAGTGGGTGCGCTGATTGACGCGGGCAGAGACCTCTTCGGCGCTTTCCACCCGCTCGGAGTAGCGATCCACGAGATACCCGGCGCGACCGCGTGTGAGCCAGGTAAATTTCACCAGCTCCTCGCAGACATCGACAATGCGGTTATACAGCGGCGAGGGCTGCATGCGCCCGTCGCCATCAAATTCGTTGAAGGCCTTTGGCACCGAGGACTGATTGGGGATGGTCAGCATGCGCATCCAGCGACCCAGCAGCCGCATCTGATTGACCGCATTGAAGCTTTGACTGCCGCCGGAAACCTCCATCACCGCCAGCGTCTTGCCCTGGGTCGGGCGCACGCCGCCCAGCGACAGCGGAATCCAGTCGATCTGGGTTTTCATGATGCCGGTCATCGCCCCATGACGCTCGGGACTGACCCACACCATACCCTCCGACCACTGCGCCAGCTCCCGCAGCTCGGCCACCTTCGGGTGATCGGCCTCGGCATCATCGGGCAGCGGCAGTCCTGAGGGGTTGAAGGTTTTGACCTCACAGCCAAACCAGCGCAGCAGCCGGCCCGCTTCTTCGGCGACCAGCCGCGAATAGGAACGCTCACGCAGCGAGCCATACAGCACCAGAATCCGCGGCGCATGGCGCGGATCATCCGGATGAATCAGCGCGTCGACATCAATGGCCTGAAGCTGATCGGTATCGATATGAGGCAGCGTGTCATTCATGTCCCAGTCTCTCAAAGCGCACGACTTCGCCATCTTCCTTTGTAAATTCGGTCAAGGGTCGCTCCAGCAGCGCCAGCACCTGCTCGGAGGGTCGGCACAAGCGTGCGCCTCGATCGGTGACCACGATCGGGCGATTGATCAGAATCGGATGCGCCATCATGGCATCGATCAGCTGCTCGTCACTCACTGTCGAGTCACCAAGCCCCAGCTCGGCACAGACCGGCTCCTTTTGACGCAGCAACTCGCGCGGCGTGATGTTCATCGCCGCCAGCAGTTCGACCAGGCGCTCACGCGTGGGCGGGGTCTTTAAATATTCGATCACGTCCGGCATTTCCCCGGACTGGCGCAGCATGGCCAGCACATTGCGCGAGGTGCCGCAATTGGGGTTGTGATAGATCACGGGCGTCATGGCGTGTCCTCTTCATCAAAACGACAGGCAGGTTGAAGGGCTTCAAGCAGGGGTGTGCAGAGATCAGGGCGCCCGGCGCAGCAGTCACGCGCCAGAAAAGCCAGCGTGGCCTGCATCTGCTCGAGGCTGGCGCGGTAGATGATCGAACGGCTCTGGCGCTGCGAGATCACAAGGCCTGCACGCGACAGTACATTCAAATGGGCCGACAGGGTGTTGTGCGGCACATCAAGACGGCGGGCCAATTCCCCGGCCGCCAGCCCGTCAGGCTCGTGACGGACCAGCAGCCGAAAGGCGTCCAGGCGAGTACTCTGGGCCAGCGCTGCAAAGATGGTAATGGCAGTGGTATTGTCCATATGTCCAAAACTATGGACACATGGACAACAAGTCAATGTCCTTTCCATCGTCGCTGCATGATATAGCGCGTATGATGCGGGATTTACCGGGAGAAAGGGCGCCATGACGGACAAGCGGGAACAGAGCGTGGGGCTTCTGGCCGCTCTGGGCTGTTTTTCGATGTGGGGCGTGCTGCCGCTCTATTTTCACCTGATCGGCCCGAACGTTTCCCCCTGGGAGATTCTGACCCATCGCATGGTATGGGCGGCACTTTTACTGACGCTGTTTGTTCTGATCTCCCGTCGCCATGAAAGGGTCATGGCCGTGCTGCGCCAGCGCACACTGCTGCTGGCGCTGATGGCTTCGGCGCTTTTGATCAGCATTAACTGGGGCATGTTCATCTGGGCGGTCTCAAGCCACCATGTGCTGCAGGCAAGCCTGGGCTATTACATCAATCCGCTGCTCAATGTTCTGCTCGGTCTGGTCTTTTTTCGCGAGCGACTGCGCCCGCTGCAGGTGGCCGCCATTTTACTGGCGTCAGCAGGCGTTCTGATCATGGTGGTGGGGTTCGGACGCGTGCCCTGGGTCTCACTGATTCTGGCTGGCAGCTTTGGCTGCTACGGCGCGATTCGAAAGCGCATCGGGGTGGACAGCATCACAGGACTCTATGTCGAGACCATGCTGCTGCTGCCGTTTGCCCTGCTCTGGCTTGGCGTGCTGTACGCTCAACAGCAGGCGGTCTTTTTACAGGGCAGCCTCTTCACCGATGCCCTGCTGATCGGCTGCGGGCTGGTGACCGTGCTGCCGCTGGTGCTCTTTACCATGGGCGCCCGACGACTCAGGCTGGGCACGCTGGGCCTGATTCAATATCTGACCCCGACCCTGCACCTGCTCACCGGTGTCTTCCTGTTCAATGAGCCCTTCCATCAGGCCAACCTGATCACCTTTGGCTGCATCTGGGCAGGGCTTGCCCTCTATACGGTGGACACCCTGCGAGCGCAGCGCAAGACCGCCGCGCCAGTTCCCTAAAGGATGATCGGGGGTGCTCCGCACCGCTGATCACTTCTCGCAAAGACCCATTCAACAAGAAATAACGCCTCCCATCGACCACGAACATGGCCTGCTCTGCAGGTCTTCTCCCCGGGACGGCGATGCTTCGCTCCGGAGCAAGTACTCTGCCCCTGCAGAGCAGATCCATCCGCGGCACTGTCCTCAATACCCGGCGCGCTTTTTGTCGCAAGGAAGGATTTTCTGAATCCCCTGGTGATGGTATAACTTGCCAATTATGATTGATTCAATCATTTTAATGACCGAAAAGATCAAAATATCTTTATTTCCATTTTCTGGAGCCGGCATGAGTGCTTCTGAAGGTCCCGGCATCACGCCCGCCATGCCTGCTTGTGCAAAGAGGCATGACGGCAGTGACGGACAAAAACCCCGCGGCCATACCCGGCTATTGATCATGGCCGATGACCTGACCGGCACTGCCGATTCAGCGGTGGGCGCGACCCGTGCAGGGCTTGCCACCGCTGTGGTACTGGGCGCAGAACACATCGAGCGTGCCGACGTTGTGGCCATTGATCTGGACTCACGCGAGGTGAGCGCTGCCGAGGCGACACAACGCCACCGTCTGGCGCTGACCACCTGGCAGGGCCACTTTCGCTTTCTGTTCAAAAAGATCGATTCGACCCTGCGCGGCAACGTGGCTGCCGAAATTGCGAGTCTTTCAAGCGTTGGCATGGCCATCGTTGCTCCGGCCTATCCGGCGACCGGACGCACCACACGCGGCGGCCGCCAGTACCTGAACGGTGTCCCCGTCGAGGAAACAGAAGTCTGGACCAACGAAGGCCTTCAGGGCCGGGCAGACCTGGTTGAGATGCTGACGGCGGCCGCGCTTGAGACCGCCACCCTCGATCTCGAAGGCCTCGGCCAAAAGGACGATCACGTGCTGGCCGTACTGGAGGCTCACCAGGCACGTGGCGTCCAGGCACTGGTGTGCGACGTCGAAAGCGATGCCGACCTGGCACGTCTGGCGACGCTGAGTGCGCGGCTCGACGGCGTTTTCTGGGTCGGTTCGGCAGGTCTCGGAGAGCATCTTCCTGGAGCCCTTGGGCTATCCGGCAGCCACAGCGTAGAGCCCATGCCGCCCGGCCATCCGCAGACCCTGATCGTGATTGGCAGCATGAGCGGCGTCTCCCACCGCCAGGCCGAGCAGCTTCTGGAGAGCGTTGACGCGCTGACGCTTATCGATATCGACGCGAGCGATCTGCGCCAGGATGCTGCGATAGACGTCGTTTCGGCCCTTGAGGCGCGTCTGGATGCTGCGCTCGCCCAGCACTGCGATGTCATGGTGCGTCTTCGCCAGAACAAGGATCGCTGTGCCGCCGAAGGTCCAGCGCTCAGTCTGGCGCTGGCCCGTCTGCTGTCGCCACGTCTGGAGCGTGTCGAACGGCTGATTGCCACCGGCGGGGCCACGGCACGGGCGATTCTGATGGGCGCCAATATCACGAGATTGACGCTGGTCGATGCCCCGGACACGGGCATGGCAAGGCTGCTCGCAATCACCACCGCCGGCCCTCTTGAGGTCATCACCAAGGCCGGTGGGTTCGGCGACGATCACGCCTTTCAGCGCGTCTGGCAGGGCCAGACCCGTCATCACTGACTCTTATTCAAAAGGAATGCTCATGAGCAATCGTCCCGTTATTGGTATCACCATGGGCGATGCCGCCGGCGTCGGGCCCGAAATCATCGTCAGAGCCCTGGCCCATGATGATGTCCACGAGATCTGCCGCCCCCTGGTCATCGGCGATGCGGGGCGCCTGCGCAAGGCAATGGAGGTGGTCGGTTCAAGCCTGACGCTACATGTCGTCGAAACGCCCGCCGAAGCGCGTTTCGAGCGCGATGCCATCGAGTGCATCGACCTGGGGCTGATCCCCGAGGACCTGCCCTGGGGCCAGGTCTCGAGAGTGGCCGGCGACGCCGCCTACCGCTATATCGCCAGGACCGTGGAACTGATCGAGGCAGGGGAACTCGACGCCATCTGCACGGCCCCTCTGAACAAGGCCGCACTGCACGCCGGCGGCCACATCTTTCCGGGACACACGGAGCTTCTGGCACACCTGACCGGTACCGAAGAAGTCTCGATGATGCTGGTGACTCCGAAGATGAAGGTCATTCACGTCACTACTCACATGGGCATCATCGATGCGATCGCACGCATCAATCCGGGGCTCGTGACACGCACCATCGAGCGTGCCCACGAAACGCTTGCCCGGGCGGGCAACCACCATCCGCGCATCGCCGTATGCGGCATCAATCCCCACGCGGGTGAAAACGGCCTGTTCGGCTATGGCGAAGAGGAAGAGAAGATCGTGCCGGCCATCGAGGCGCTGCGCGCCCGGGGCTGGGACGTGGAAGGGCCACTGCCGGCGGATACCCTGTTTTTCCGCGCCGGACGAGGCGATTTCGACTGTGTCGTCGCCATGTACCACGACCAGGGCCACGGGCCGGTGAAGGTGATGGGTCTGGAGGCCGGCGTCAACGTCACCGTCGGGCTACCGGTGGTGCGCACTTCGGTGGACCACGGCACCGCCTTCGACATTGCGGGCAAGGGCATTGCTGACGAGCGCAGTCTGATCGAAGCACTGAGGCAGGGGGTCGAGCTGGCGAGTCGACACCCGGAGAGAGCCTGACGCCGCACCGGCCAAACGGACCAGACAGCCTTCGAGATCGATCGATACCATGGCCTGACCCCAGCCTTGTTGGATCGCCGCGCCTGCACTAAACCTTGGAGTCATCAGATAAAACCAAACTGAAGACAACAGGGAGCGTGTCATGCTGACCTTCTGGTCCTGGATCTTTTTGCTGCTGGGGATGGCCACCTGCGCCCTGATTGCCATGGATGTGCGCAGGCGCCCTCAGCATATGGCCATCATGAATGTGACCTGGCCGATCACGGGGCTCTACATGCCGGTACTGGGCTGGTGGGTCTATCAGAAAATGGGCCGGGCGGCCCCTGCACACCACAACAAGCAACATCAGCATGGTGACCACGAACACCAGGGCGGCCATCACCATCACGGTGACAAGCCCAAATGGCAGGGCGTGTTTGTCTCTGCCACCCACTGCGGCGGCGGCTGCACGCTGGGAGATATCGTCGCGGCCCCGCTGGCCACGGCGCTTGGCTTTACCCTTTTCGGTTCACACATGGCGGGGCATTTCCTGCTCGCCTTTATCGCCGCCTATGCCTTTGGCATCCTGTTTCAGTACCTGCCTATCCGTGAAATGGGCGAGGACTCACCACGCACTGCCCTGACAAATGCCATCAAGGCTGACACGCTGTCCCTGATCGCCTTTCAGATCGGCATGTACCTCTGGATGCTGATTGCCACACCGCTGTTTCTGGGCGGTGAGATGGATGCGACCACGCCTGAATTCTGGTTCATGATGCAGATTGCCATGCTGGTCGGTTTCCTGACCTCCTATCCGGCCAACTGGCTGCTGGTCAACAAGGGCATCAAGCACGCCATGTAGCGCACCGATCCCATCAACATCAAACCCACCGCCTCTCGGCGGTGGGTTTGATGCGTTGAAGGCCGGCGTCCTAATCAGCGGCGTTCTGGATGGCCTGACCGCCTTCGGAGATGTCCTCGCCGGCGCCATGCATGGTGTTACATCCGCCCAGCACTGCGGCAGACAACAGCATCACTACCATCAAAAGCATCATGCGTTTCATGACATTATCTTCCTGTTTGATTGGCCGCCCGGCGGCATACATGAAGGACTTTAGCTTATCCCTTCACCTACGGCTACGCGTCCGATATCGTTGAGGGCGGCCTGCATGCGGCAAGCTGAAGTCGCTGTTCGATCAACTGACAAAGCGTCAGGGTCTGCCAGGACTCCTCGGCATTGGCCAGTCCATGGGGCTGCCCGTCCATGACGCTGTCGACCATCGCTCTGGCCTGGCGGGTCAGGGCATCTTCCGGCGGGTCAACCACCGGTACCGGTGCGTGCTCCGGGGTCATGAAACAGGCGTGATGCTCACTATTGAGCAGATCCACCTGCAGGCTCCCCTGCGTACTGCGGGCATGGATGAGACGACGACCGCGCTGCGGCAGTCGCCCGGCACTCAGGGTGACCGGATAGCCGGCATCCCCTTGCAGGCGTACGGTCACATGATCGGCGCGTGCGTCTGTCAGGCGGTCCTGACAGTCGGCATCGCTTTTGACATCCAGCAGGGCATCAAAGCTCAGACCCATGACGTGCTGCACGATATCCAGATCATGAATCATCAGATCCGTCACAAGGGACTCATTGGAGAGCCGCGCGCTGCCGGGATTGTATCGGGTGATGTTGACCGCCTCCCAGGGATGGGCACGCAAAAGCTCCGCCGTGGCCTGCAGCGCCGGATTGAACCGTTCGATATGGGCGCAGAAAAGCCCGGTTCCCCGTGCCCGCGCCAGTCGCTCCAGCCACAGGCACTCGGCGGGGCGCAAGGTCATGGGCTTTTCCACCAGACACGACAATCCACGGCCAATGAGATCCCGCGCAATACCAAAGTGTGTCGCCGTGGGACTGGCGATCACGGCCATGTCGGCCTCACGGGCTCGTTCAAGAAAGGTCGAATAGCTTTGGGTGCAGCGGCGCTGCATGGCCTCTGACAGATCACACGCCTCGGCCGGACGAGGGTCATGAATCACACTGACCTCTACCCCGGCCAGCGCATTGAAGGCACGCACATGCCGGGCCCCCATACGCCCGGCGCCGGCCACGGCCACACGAAGCACCTCTTTGGGATCAGTCTGCATGACAGACGCTTGTCACGGCCTGACAGACCTGCTCGACATGATGCGGTTCAAGGTAGGGATGCATCGGCAGGCTGAAGGCGGCCGCGGCAACCCGGTCGGTTTGAACCAGCCCATCATGCGTTATTGACTGATAGGCCACATGGCGGTGCAGCGCCGGTGAGTAGTAGCAGCGTACCGGAATTCCCTGCTCTCCAAGCGTCGCCACCAGGGCATCCCGACGCCTCTCAAGCGCTGCGTTGTCCTCTCCGGACCTGTCCGGCAGGCGTACCGTGTACTGGGCCCAGGCCGAGCGACAGCTGGCGGGCAGCTCGGGCGTGACCAGCAGCCTTCCAAGCCCTTCCCGATAGGCATTGGCAATACGTTCACGCTGCGCCAGCTCGTCATCGAAGATGGTCAGCCGGGCCAGCAGTACGCCGGCCTGCAGGGCATCCAGACGTGAGCACATGCCGATTTCTTCATGACGGGTGCGGTCAGGGCTGATCCCATGATTGCGCAGGGAGCGAAGCCGCTCGGCCAGGGAGGGGTCATCGACGAACAGCGCACCACCATCGCCGTAGCAGCCCAGCGGCTTGGAGGGATAAAAGGAGGTGATCGTGATGTCGGCCAGCGAACCGACCGGACGACCGTGATGATGGCCGCCAAAACTCTGGGCGGCATCGGCCACCAGCGCAAGTTCAAAGCGCCTGGCAAGGCGAGCCAGTGCAGCGTAGTCCGCCGGTCGACCGAACAGATCCACGGCAATAATGGCTTTGACACCCCCCTTCCCCGGGGAGGAAACATGGCAATCCAGCCAGTCCTCAAGCGCCTGCGGGTCGATATTGAACGTGTCAGGATCAATATCGATCAGTACCGGCTGCGCTCCGACTCGAATGATGGACTCGACCGTCGCGGCAAAGGTGTAGGCCGGACACAGCACGCAGTCACCGGCACCAATATTGAGCACCCGCAGGGCCAGTACCAGCGCATCACTGCCGCTGGCACAGCTCACGCACTGTGCTGCGCCTGCGCGGGCCGCCAGCTGCTGCTCGAGCGCGTCCACCTTCGGCCCTCCAATAAAGGTGGTAGACAGCATCACCTCTTCCAGCTCGGCTCTGAGCCGGGGTTCGATACGGCGATACTGCGCGTCCAGATTCATGAAGGATGCACTGGGCATGAAGGGCGGCCGCTCCTGATGTCATTGAGTGACCGTCTTTCTAACGCATTGCAGTTTAATAAGGTTAATGCTTTTGTATTAGTTTTGTAGCCCCGAGAATAAAAACTTACTAACTAATACTTACGCATCTCAGGATGCCTTCCAAACCTGTCGCAAAAGGACCACTGCTCACGAGCCGCTGCCAGCGCAACGACCATGGCGCTATGCCCCGCATTATTTTATTCAATAAGTCCCGCCACACGGCTGACCTATAGTGACCGCAACGGGATGGGCCAGCGCCTGCCCGACCGGCAGGTCATTTTCCAGGTAAAAGGGAGAACCACATGAGTACAGGCAAGGACCCTGTCTGGCTGATTACAGGCTGTTCAACCGGGTTTGGTCGCGAACTGGCCCAACTGGTCATCGAGCGCGGGTGGAAGGCGGTAGTGACGGCACGCGACCGGGCACGTGTGACGGATTTGACTGAAGGGGTCGAGGATCGCGTGCTGGCGCTGGGGCTGGACGTCACCAAAAGCGAGCAGCTGCGTGATGTCGTCAAAAGCGCCGAGCAGCACTTCGGGCATATCGATGTGCTGGTCAACAATGCGGGGTACGGCTATCAGTCCTCGATTGAAGAGGCCGATGATGAGCAGGTACGTGCACAGTTTGACGCCAACGTGTTCGGGCTGTTCGAAATGACCCGCCTGGTGCTGCCCGGCATGCGCGCCCGCAGACAGGGGCACATCATCAACATCAGCTCCGTGGCCGGTTTCATCGGCTTTCCGGGCTCGGGCTATTACGCTGCCACCAAGCACGCCGTCGAAGGCTTTTCGACCGCGCTGGCCGCCGAGGTAGAACCGTTGGGTCTGAAGGTGACCAGTGTCGCTCCCGGCCCCTTTCGCACCGATTGGGCCGGTCGTTCACTGCAGCAGACCACGACCAACCTCGACGATTACCGCGAGACGGTGGGCGCGCGCATGTCAGGCACCTCCGAGGGTAGCGGCAATCAGCCCGGCGACCCGGTACGCGCCGCCCAGGCCATGATCGATATTTTCGAGCACGACCAGCCGCCGCATCACCTGGTGCTCGGCGCCTGGGGCGTGGATCAGGTCAGCGCACATCTGCGTCAGACGCTTGAGGAAATCGAGCAGTGGCGGGAAACCAGCGTCAATACCGACTATCCCGCCGATGAGCGATGAAACCTTTCTACTGTCGATGCGAGGTCATGACTTATCGGCAGCCGAAAGAACGACACGTGAAAGGGGCGCCCCAGTGATGGCGCCCCTTTTATATCTCGCGCTGCCCGAGTGAGCGCGCGGTCATCTGCAGCGAAGGCGTCTCGACCGGCGCAGGCGCATGATGTTCATACACCGGACCGGACTCCTGAATGTCGATGTCGACATCGCTGAAGGACGTGGCCAGCAGCAGCACTAACAGCCCAAATAGATAGATCAGCGGTGACACCACCAAAGAGGCCGCCATGGCCAGAATGCCGGCCACCGTGCGGCCACGCACCATGATCACGATGGCCAGACAGAAGGCCACCAGGTTGAGCGGCCAGCCGACCAAAAGACCGGTGCCGGCCTGTGGCAGCAAAAAGGCACCCCACGCCACGACCAGCACACCCCATGTCAGGGCCACGGGCGCCGGCCGCAGTGCTTTCGATGGGCTTACGGTATTGATATCACTCATGGCGTCGCTCCCTGTGCTGCCCTTTCGGGCCATGCTGCCATCTGACCCTTTGACGATCATTAACGCAACAAGCCCGGCAATCGCCGGGCTCTTTCAATGACGTCGTGCAGTGTGACCCTCACAAAAGGCCGTTCAGGAGTTGCGCATGATCTGCTCGGCTTCTCGCTCGGACTCCTCATCGCCAAGCCCCTTTTGCTCCTTGAGCAGGCCGGCGATACGCTGCACTTCGCCCTTTTCATAGGCGGACAGATCGTTGGCTACCACGCCCCATTTTTCCTTGAGCTGCCCGGCGATCCTGTCCCATTTTGCGCTCTGGGCATTATCAGACACGTTATCTCGTTCCTTTCATATTGATATTCAAAAGGCGGCTTCAGGCCGCCGCACTGTCCTTGTCACCTTCACAAGCTGCCTGAAACGTGAAGGGTGATGCGCATTCAAAAGCAGTTGCCGCGCGGCATCCATCACCTGAGTTATCCAACGAGCGGCACACGGCTGATTCAGTGATGCTGATCACGCAGGATGGGCGTGACCAGCCTCGTGATCGAGGCCTGCCTCCTCGAGGCAGCGCGACTGCCGCTCGATCTGAACCGTGATGTGATCGGCGTCAAAGCGCTCCTTGAGATAGGACCTGATGGCCAGGATGGCGTGATCCTGATCTGCTTCATCAAGGATCACGGCATGCAGCGTGACCATTATCCGCTCCGGGGTCAGCGACCAGATATGCACGTGATGGACGCTGTCGATATCGGGCAGTGCCTCGGGGATATCACGGCTTAGCTGCTCATTATCGATATGAGACGGCGCCCCCTCGAGCAGGATGTGCGCCGACTGGGTGGTAATTTTCCAGGCACTGCGGGCAATCAGCGCCGCCGCCAGCAGCGAGAGCAGCGGATCGATCGGCATCCAGCCGGTCACCATGATGATCACCGCCGCGATGATGGCCGCCACCGACCCCAGCAGATCGCCCAGCACATGCAGCAGCGCACCACGAATATTGATATTGCCTCGATCACCGCTATGGAGCAGCCAGAACACGCCGATATTGACCACAAGCCCGAGAACGGCCACGGCCAGCATACCGGTACTGGCGACCTCGGTCGGCGCCCACAGCCGGTGCACGGCCTCAAATAAAATCCAGGCCACGATCAAAATCAGCGCCAGACCGTTGACGAAGGCGGCCAGCACCTGCACACGATGATAGCCATAGGTCTTGCGGGCGTTGGCCGGACGATGCGTCAGTCGGGCAGCGACCCAGGCCAGCGCCAGCGAGGCGCTGTCGGTCAGCATATGGCCGGCATCGGCCAGCAGCGCCAGCGATCCGGTCAAAAGGCCGCCAGCCACTTCAGCCGCCATGAAACCGCCGGTCAGCACCATCGCCCAGAGCAGGCGCCGTTCATTATCCGTATCGTGATGGTGATGGCCGTGGCCGTGGCCGTGGCCGTGGCCGTGGCCGTGGCCGTGATGATCGTGAGTTGCCCGATCCTGCGTCATGAACCTTCTCCATTGTCTGTGGCGTCTGTCAGAACATGATGACAATCATTGCGATGGTGTCAGGATGGCACATTCGTGCACTATTGAGCGCAGCACCGCGGCCAGACGCTGTTCCTTCCCGTCGTCATGGCCTCGGTACGCCCCCCGTTTTCCACGCCGTATTCCAGGACATGATCATGCCAACAAAGACAAAAGAGCCCCTGGCCACGCGACTTCCACATCAGGCCGACCGCCTGGGTAACCTGCTGGTGAGCACTTTCCATTTCATGGCGCTTTTTGCCATTGGCGGCGTGATCGCCTGGGCGGCCCTGGGCGCCTTTCTCGACATGATTACCGAAGGCCAGGCCGGCATCGACGATGTACTGCTGCTGTTTATCTATCTGGAACTGGGCGCGATGGTCGGCATCTACTTCAAGACCAACCACATGCCGGTGCGCTTTCTGATCTATGTGGCCATCACCGCGCTGACGCGCATGATGATCGGCGACATTCAGCACCATCATCGCCCGGACATGGGTATCATCTATATCGCAGGCTCAATTCTGCTGCTGGCCCTGTCAATTCTGGTGATTCGCTACGGCTCACATCACTTCCCCTCGGGCACCGCCCGCAACGTGGCGCCGGCACGGTCGGGCGAGCGCGATGACCGGGTTGAAGAGCAGTAGGCACCCGTTCTTCCTGCATCCGTCGATGAAGACGCCTCGGCGCGGGTCAGCGTTCCGGGCTCGAGGCGCCCTGTTGACGAGGGTGCCGGCCGGTCTATTGCTCGTAGAACTGGTGAAACTGCTGCAGAGCCTTGAACACCGCCGGTGAGAAGTCGGCGTTATCCAGCGGCGTCAGCTCACGATCAAGAATCTTCCACTGCCCGGTACCATTCACCACGGTGATCCGATCAGGCTCGATAATCCCGTAATCCAGATAGCTGCTGGCCACCACCCAGGGATGGTCGAGCCGTTCATCGAGCAGATCGCCGCCCTGAGCATAATCCGACAAGGGGTTGGTGCAGCCCAGCGCATGGCGCATCAGCATGGGCGCCACGTCGAGATGGCTGGTCATGCCCTCCTCCACGCCGGGAGACACACCCGGACCATGCAGAATCATCGGCACATGGGTCTGGGGCGCTGCAAAGTGGCTGTTGTGTCCCCAGTAGTTTTTGTGAAAGTCATTGAAGGACTGACCATGGTCGGCAGTCACGATCAGCAGGGTATTGTCCCACTCCCCCCGCGCCTTCAGATCATCGATCACCCGCTTGATCAGCTGATCATCGTAGTGCACCGCATTGCGGTGCAGATTGAACAGCGGAACGGGGTCGGTTTCCGGCCCCAGTTCGAGATAGTTCATCCCCCGGGCCGAAGGCTGAAAGGGCAGCTCGGCATTTTCAGGGACGCTGTAACCGTGGGGCGCATCGTAAAACAGCATGCCAAACCAGGGCCTGTCTCCTTCGGTGCGCTCGTGCTGATCGATCCATGCAAGCCAGTCATCGGTCATGCGCTCATCACGCTCGTGCGGGGTGTCGCCGGGTGTGCCCATGCGCAGCGGCGACACCGATGAAAACACGGTGCGATCAAAGCCCACGCTGTCCAGACTTGCTGCCGCAAAAATACCCAGCGCATACCCCTGACGCTGCATTTCGGTCACCAGCAGCGGCGGCGTCTGGGTACTGTTGATGTAGGCATTGTAGTTGCCGGTCAGACCATAAAAGAGGCTCATGACCCCGGTACGCGTACTATTGCCCCCACTGTAATGATGGGTATAGCGGCGGCCGCCCTCTTCAAGCGCCGAGTGAATATTGGGCGTGGTGCGGGCGTCATATTCATCACTGCGCCAGGAATCGATCATGACCAGCATGATGTTGGGAGAAGCCTGTGGACTGCACTGCAGTGGATGGCTCGGCCATTCGAGTTCATCAGCCTCGCGGGCACCGACATCGGCTCGCTCACTGCGGGCCGCTCGCGGGTCCAGCCAGCCATGATCGGCCATGAAATCCTTGGCCGTGGCCGGAAAGAGCAGCGGATAAATACTGGTCTGCTGAGTGACGGTGCGCATGTAGCGGGCATCCGCCACGATATGTAAAAGATGACTGGCCACCAGCGACAGCAGCACAACCCCCGACAGCTTTCCCACCGGCAGGCGGCGCATCCGATTCGCCATGATCAACCTTCGCGCCAGCCAACCCTGTGCTACCAGCAGCGCCACAGCGACCCCGCCCACCACGAGCCATGTCTCGGAAGAAAAGCTGAAGATTTCGCCGTTTTTATCGTTTAAAAACAGCGACACCATGAAGTAATTCACATGGAAGCGGTACTGGGCATACACCACCGTATCCACCAGCAGCGCGCTGATGCCCAGCGTGGCCAGCAGTGCCGCCAGCGGCCAGAGATATCGCGACGGCAGCACCAGCGCCGGCAACAGCAAAATCACCCAGCCCAGCAGCACCAGAAAGCCAAGGTGACCGACCCAGGTCAGCACCAGATAGAGAATGCCCCAGCCATCGTGGGGCATGTCCATGAAAGGGAGATAGCGCAGCGCGATCAGCCAGACGAGCGGCAGCTGGCAAAGTGCCAGTGCCAGAGTCGCGCGCAGTCGGGAAGAGACAACATCCACGTCGATAACCACCTGAAACCATTGATAGCGTGGCGACGTAGTTTACAGGGATATGACCAATCGTGGTGTATCGGCCAGATGCCCTGCGTCTATCACGACAGGCGAAGGAAAGACCGTATCAGCCGCGGGCGGCCTTTACGGGTGCGTGAGCAATACGCTCGCCCAGCCACTCCACCAGCATATGCGGCACGGTCAGGCAGGCAAGACCGATAAAGATCGTCTTGATCAATGCCCCACTGACGTGAGCATGACTCATCCAGAAATAGCCGACGCCCGCGCCAAACCAGGTCATCAGCACTACAGGCGCAGCGACTGCAAGCATCTGGCGGCGTCCGCTCAGACCATGCTCATGACGAATGGCCCCGAGATGCAGCGGGCTGTGAAAACAGCAGAAGTAGCAGACGAAATAGATCAAGGGGTTGAGCGTGATCGCGCCCAGCAGCAAAAGACCGATTGCCAGTAAAAACATGGCGCCCTCACGACGAGCGCCGACCAGCACGATGCTCAGTGCCAGCGCCACCATCGGGCGGGCAGCTTCTATAAAGGGAGAGGGATCAGGGACCGCCAGTGTCCGAACAATATCGGTGACCTCATCGGGACGCCAGACAAACGGCAATCCGATCACCAGCACGCCCCAGCACAGCCGATGGATCAGACGCTGTCCGCCACGCCAGTCGGTGCCGAAATGGGCCGCCGAAAGCAATAAAAACAGGGTCAGGGCCAATGATGACCAGTGATACCAGCACTCAAGCAGCATGAGTGACAGTAGCAGATAGCCCGTCATGAAAAGCCCCAGACAGGCCCTGGGATGTTGCGTATCAGGTCGATAATGACGAATCAGTCGCGCACCGGTCAGGTGGTCGAAGGCGCCATGAGGCAATCCCAGAAGCGCCACCCCCACCGTTAATACCGAAAGCGACATCACGCCGGCCGACTCTCCCTGCCGTGACAGCAGGGCCAGCACGATGGCACCGGCCATCAGCCAGAGCAGTCGACCCCGAATGGTCCCGGTGCCCTTGCGTAGCGCGTTGATCGATGTCATGACCCTGTGCCTTTGGGAGGTGCCGTCAATATGCCGACCGGGCCGCATGACAGCGGCCCGGTCCTGACATCAGTGTGCTCGTGACTGTCCCTGCCGGGCAGCGCTGAGCGCCACGAACCCGAAGCCGACCTTGGCCGTCACGTCCAGCACCAGATAGAGCCAGCTCTCAACGGTCACGGAGATCAACTCGGCTCCGGAGCTGCCTACCAGCCAGACGATGGGATAGCACACCCACAGCGCGGTCAGCATACTGGCCAGCTTCGAGAAGGGTGCCATCTGTCCGTCTTCACTGGCGCGTTGACGCAGCGGCCCCCAGATAAGCCCCAGCACCACCAGAAAGGCCACCATGCTGATGATCCACCAGTAGTAGTTGTAGGGGGCAGAGGAGAGATTGCCCACCAGACCGGTCACGATCATGTAGACGTCAGCCGCGATCAGTGCCGCCAGCAGCGTCGCGATGCGGCTCAGCGTGTTACCGGCAAACATGGCAAGGCTTGCCAGCAGGATGGGCGTCGTGATGACCCAGTCCGTATAGCGAGCAAAATAGACCGTACGGCCGTTAAAGAAGATGTCGCCCTGACCCAGCGCCATGGCGAAGTAGTTGGCAAAGGCCACAAAAACGATGGTCATGGCGGCCACACCATGACGTTTTTCGACCTGAGGCAGACGGCGGCTGATCAGCCAGAACAGCACGCCCCCAGCAGCATTGCGATCCAACCGATCGTGAAGGAAAGTTGTACGCCAGATGACATGTCAAGCACTCCATTGCTTTGATTAGAGGTGTCATCATTGGTGTCGAAAGCTGTCCTGTGGAAACGCCATGGCGCTGACGGACCGTCTAACTGAAACCAGGCTGAAGACAATTAAAAGTTAGTCGAGGTTAAATCCTGCATCAAATGTAAATTTCTGATGCAAGCCTGCACCGCGCTGGTGCAGTCGCGACCTCTATCGGCCTTAAACTGAACCAGAGCTGAAGCCACCGGTAAACCTAGCCAAGCCTGAATAGTCCATCGAGATTCACTTAATGATTTTTTACTATCAAAGCGCTTTGGATGATTGCGGTGCTGCCGACACGGCAATCACCATGTCCTCAAGGCGTCAAAAGAGGTGCGCGATCCATGAAGGGCTCACTGACAGGCTCTGCTACCATGACGCTCCATACATCTTCCACGTCTTGCAGGAGAGGGCAGCATGCTCAGCCAGCTATCCCCCTTGTGGGGCTGGATTACCGATAACGCCATCGTGGTCGGCGGTTTGGCCAGTATCGGCCACGTGCTGATCTGGGGCATTGCCATGCAGGTCGCCGTCAGCGACGCCCGTGCCTTGCGCCGTCCTGCCCTACTGATCAAGCATGGCAAGGCCCGCCGGGTCGAAGGCCCCTGTCTGGTCAGCAACATGGGTCATGGCGTCGTTTTCGTGGAATCCATCCTTGCCCGGCTGGAAACCGATCGACAGACGCTCACCTGTGACATCACCGAACTGACGGATGAAGATACTCGCCAGCAGCCGTCATCCTCCGATGAAGACACGACCGAGAAAGGCGACACCGACAAGGGCGGTGGTGAAGAGGAAGGCGAGCTGGTCACTCGCATGGGCCCACTGAATTCGATGCAGTACATGAAGGCAAGCAGCTTTGATCGCATCATTGCCTACACGGCCAGACAGCATGGCCTGACGCTCGATCACGACTACACCGTCAAGGGCAGCGATGAAGTGATCAAGGCCATCGACATTAATCTGATCGTCATTCAGGCCACGGAAAAACGCCCGATCGGCGCCCGGCGTCGATTCCAGCTGGTTCAAAATGACAATGGCCCAATGCTGGTCGTGCCGGAAAGCCACCAAACCCATCAGCTCTACTCCAGACGCCAGCGCCGAGCGCTTGATCAGTGGCGTCAGGACATCAATATCGAAAGTCTGTAGGGCGGTCACCACACGACCGATTGCCGAGGGCCTTCATGACTGCGCCCACCGACCGAACTTCAGCTCATCATCAAGGCAATCCCTTTGGGCGATGACTACGCTTTTGATCATCAAAGGCAGTGATCGAACACTTTCTGACGCCATAGATAAAAGAGATGCTCAGTGATGACATTGATGACCTTCGTATATCTGATCGCAGGCCTGATCCTGCTGGTGGGGGGCGCCGAAATTCTGGTGCGGGGCGCATCGAAGCTTGCCGCCCTTTTTGGTATCTCCCCCCTGGTGATCGGTCTGACCGTGGTGGCCTTTGGCACCAGCGCGCCTGAAACCGCGGTCAGCGTCCAGTCGGCGCTCAGCGGCCAGGGAGATCTGGCGATCGGCAATGTGGTCGGCAGCAACATTGCCAACGTCCTGCTGATTCTGGGGCTGACGGCCATGGTGGCACCGTTGATCGTGTCTCGTCAGCTGATTCGTCTGGATGTTCCGCTGCTGATCGTGGCCGGGCTGCTGGTCTGGGCCCTGGCGGCCAACGGCACGCTCGGCCGCCTTGATGGCGCCATCCTGTTTGCGGGCATCATCGCCTACACGGTCTTCATGGTGAAAAGCAGTCGGCGTGAACAGCGAGAAAACAGTGAACGCCGGGGCGATGATGCCCACGCGAACGAGACACCGCCGGCAGGTGGCAGCTCCTGGGTACTCAATCTGGTGATGGTACTGGCGGGGCTGGCGCTTCTGGTCGGCGGTTCACACTTTCTGGTCGAAGGCGCCACCACGCTTGCCCGCGCGCTGGGGCTTTCCGATCTGGTCATCGGGCTTACCGTGGTGGCCATCGGCACCTCCCTGCCGGAGCTGGCCACCTCCATCATGGCGGCGGCGCGTGGCGAGCGCGATATCGCCGTGGGCAACGTGATCGGTAGCGGGCTTTTTAACCTGCTTTGCGTACTGGGACTGGCCTCACTGGTGTCGCCCCTGCCCATTGCCGTCTCGACCAACGCGCTGGTGTTTGATTTCCCGGTCATGGTGGCCGTCTCGATCGCCTGTCTGCCGATTTTCTTTACCGGCTATCGAATCGATCGCTGGGAAGGCGCGCTGTTTTTCGCCTACTACGTCGCCTATACCGCCTATCTGGTGCTGTATTCCACCCAGCAGGACAGCGCCACCCTGCTGGGAGACGCCGTATTGCTGTATGCCCTGCCACTGACGGCGGTGACGCTGGCGGTGCTGGGCGCCAGAGCCTGGAAGCGTCAACGCGCGTAGACTGCTGACTCAATCAGAGCCTGATACTTTTCACCGCATGACAGGTCTCCATTCGAAGGCGTGTCATGCCCCTTCAAAAACATGAGCGACCGACGCCCTTCAAAACAATGGCGCTTTAAAAAGCGTTGCAGACGAATACCCTTCCTTTATCAAGCGGCAAAAAAACGCTTGTTCTCGTCAACCTATCCTTTTCAGGAAAACAGGTTTAATGACCACTGACTTCACATCGACTTAATACTCACTTTAAAAGCGGTTCATTTGCCTTAAATAAGAGAACAAAATAAGCCTCCAATATTTTAAAAAGATACTGGATCAATAATCTCGATCAATTTTTAATTTTGAGAAAAACCACTCCCTTCCCAAAAAATATCAGCGTATTTTTCCAATGCGGCTTTACCTTCAAGGTATCTCAACGTTCTTACTCGCCAGCCTGCACATAACATCACCCAAACCACCTGATTCATTACAAAAAAACGTCTCAAAACCTCAAATCCAGAAATGACAATAACATGCGTTATTTATAAGGCAGGGGGTTTGAGGAGTATATTGAGCATGGCCGTAAACCCGTTCCCTACTGGATGAACACCAGAGAGATAGAAGGGTTCTTTTCGGGATTCATGATTCTTTAAAAAAGGGTGTCCCAGCAGGGAGACATGATATCTGGCGCGGCTGATTTTCATTTTTTCCTACACCTTTCAGAGAGCGAAAAGCCAGTCGAAATGCCGGTACCTTTAGAACAGATGCTGTTCTTTTTCCATGATGACAAACGATCAAACCGTGAAGGTAATCGGGGGCAGAAGGCACATGTATTCATTCATTAATAAAATGAATTTCTACTCTTGCCTGACTCAGGAAGAGACGTCGGCCATTCAGGAGTGTGTCGACAGCAGGCAGCGCTTTTCCAGAGGCCAGCGACTGGCAAGTGCCGGTGAAAGGCCAAACAGGATCACCCTCATTACAGACGGCTGGGCCTGTCGTTTCAAAAGCGCCCATGAAGGTGCCGATCAAATCATCTCGCTTATTCTGCCCGGCGATCAGTGCGAGGATATCTCCTCCGTTCAATGCCGTCTGGACTACAACGTCAGAGCCCTGTCGGAGGTTCGCGTAACGCTTTTGGACCGGCAGAAATTTCTCTCTCGTTTGACACCGGAATCGGGCCTTGCCCACGGCCTTGCTCTGGCCTCGGCCGTCGACAGGTCCATGATGGGGGAGTGGCTTTTAAACGTGACGCGCCGTCCGGCCGCCATGCGTCTGGCCCATCTGCTTTGTGAGCTTTTCACCCGCTACGCGATCATTGAAAAGACGAATGCCAACAGCATGTATTTTCCGCTGACCCAGGTCGCTCTGGGCGAAGCCCTGGGGCTGTCGCCCGTGCATCTCAACCGCTCCCTGCAGCTTTTAAGACATCAGGAGCTGGTCTCGCTGTATCGCAAGACCCTGACCATTCTCGACTGGCCTCGGCTGACCGAGTTTGCCGATTTTGATAACCATTATCTTCACATCAGCGGCAAGGCCCCGGCCAGCCTGAAACTGGCCTCCTGATCGGCCCCCAACAGATACCTGTATCGACCACCCGGATTTTTTGAATGTTGTCTTCGCTGAGCAGCCTGTGGCAATGGATTACCGAAAATGCCGACACGTTCAGCGGCATCACAAGCGTAGGCATGTTGATCATCTGGGCCATCTATCTCCAGCTTCTGCTGCACAATTTTCGTATGCAGCGGCGTCCGCAGATCATCATCAATCGAGGCAAGGGGCGCGACATCAACTCGGTCTGCCTGTTCAGCAACATGAGCAGGCAAAGTGTCTTCATTGACCTTGTCATGGCCCGCATCACCACCTCCAGAACGCAGTGGCTCTGCAACGTGACCGACGTGGTGGATGACTCGGGCCGACCGGTCAACATAGACCGGGAGGACGAAGGCCGGGACATCAACCTCCACGAATTTACCCGCCAGGGGCCCATGGTGTCGGGCGATTACATGGAGGCCGGCACCTTTGGCAACATGATTCGACAGGCCGGTTTTGCCCGGGGCATCGAGTTTGACGAGCACAATGATATTGCCGGTGATGACGCGCTGGTCTCCATCGAGATCAGTCTCATTGCCATTTTTGGCGCAGAAAAACATCAGATTGGTGCTCGCCGAACGTTCCACATCCAGAGCGCCGATGATGGCCGCATGCTGCTGATCCCGGATGATGCCCGTACCGAACAGTTCAAGACCCGCCGCCACCGGCGCATCCTGCAGCGCTGGCGCCGCGAACTGGAAGATGTCCCTGACAGGTAACCCCTGCTCCTTCGCATCATGGTGCCGCAACAGGCCTTGATGAGCCTGATGTTTCCCGCGTTGACGCCTCCCCTTCTGGCATGAATCGACTCATCGTTTGGTCGTAATCCTGCGGGAACAGCATGGCAGCCTGCGCCATGAATGCTGTATATATATACATATATCATCTTCATTATCGCAGGCCGCCGACATGCTTCATGTCACTTCACCACAGGCGATGACCATCGATCCGCCACCACGCAGCATCCCTTGTGCCCTCTATCATGTCCGGGCTGGCATTTCGGGCTTTCCCTCCCCGGCGCAGGATTATGACGGCGGGCGCATCGACCTTAACGAACAGCTGATCCCGCGCCCGACCTCCACCTACATGTTTACCGCCGAAGGGGATTCAATGCAGTGCCCTGACGGGTCAGGCATTCATGGCGGTGACAAGCTGCTGGTGGATCGGGCCATCGAGGCCCGCCATGGCGATGTCGTCATTGCCGTGGTGGATGGCGAACTGCTGGTCAAGGAGCTGCGCTGCCGGGGCTGCACGCCGGCCCTGCACTCGGCCAATCCGCGTCATGCGCCTATTCTGGTACGAAGTGCTGAATGCCAGATCTGGGGCGTGGTGACCCACATCGTGCGTGCGGTGCGGCGATGAAGGCGCCCATCGCACTGGTGGACTGCAACAACTTCTATGCCAGCTGTGAACGTGTGTTTCGACCGCGTCTGCATGGCCTGCCCGTGGTTGTGCTCTCCAACAATGACGGCTGTGTGATCGCCCGCTCAAGCGAGGCCATTGCATTGGGCATCCCCATGGGCATGCCGCTGCACCATATCCCGCCGGAAACCGCACGCCACGGGCTGGTGCTGTGCTCCAGCAACTACGAACTCTATGGCGACATGAGCGCGCGCGTGCTGGCCACACTGCGCACCCTTGCACCATTTGTAGAGCCCTACTCCATCGATAAGAGTAAGTTATATAGTAGTGACACCCAAACCATGAAGTTAGTGCCATGGACATGGCCAAGCTAACTCGGAGCAATGAATGGCGACGTTAGAACGCATTCACTTCGTACCCCACCACGTTGTATGCGGCGATAAATCTACCACTTACTCGCCCAGTAACAGTCAACCATCTATTGAAGGCTTGCCTCAGCTTTTCTGGGCAGACTGCATGCCCTGGAGGGAAGCAAACCTGTGGGCAGTAGAACGAGCAACAACTGGCAATGCTTCTCTAAAGACTGTTGTCAGCAACATGAATGGCCTGCTCAATTACGCCAAGTTCTTGGAATCTCATCATCTACATTGGTTTGAGTTTCCTGTTCGCAAAGCTGATCGATGCTTGGTGTTGTATCGGGGAGCGTTGATAAGGACGCGCGATGCGGGCCAGATCAGTCCATCAACAGCGTCCGAGTACATGCGCAATTGCGTCATGTTCTATCGATGGGTGAAACACAAGGAGCTTCTATCTCCTTCCCTTACCTTATGGCGGGATAAGCCCTACCTGGTTAAATACTTCGATCAGATCGGGTTCGAAAGAACAATAAGTGGAATCACGACCGATCTTGGCATCCCGAATCGTAAACGGTTTGGGCAGACACTTGAGGATGGATTACTTCCAGTTTCAGAGGCTGATCGCGACGCGATCATGAATTTTGCTGCACTGCATGCTACGCCTGAGCTTTATCTCATGCTGGCACTCGGTTTTTTCACTGGAATGCGGCTTGGGAGTATCTGTGATCTCAAGATCCAAACCCTTAAGCACGCTATCCCAGACCCTTCCGCTGAAGGGCTACTGCGCCTTGCGATAGGTCCAGGCGCCTCTCCATCGGTGCACACCAAGTTTGGTGTGACTGGCCAAATCTGGATTCCCGAAGCGTTGCTTGATCAGTTGCTTGAATATGGCAATGGATTGCGGCGGCTAAGAAGAGAGGCGAAAGCATCACCCGAACAGCGTGATCTGCTGTTCCTGACTCGATTTGGCAATGCTTACGGCAGACGTAGCACCGATCAGTCATCTGCAGTAAATGTTGAGATGTCAGCGTTTCGGGAGCGAGGATCAAAAGCAGGTTTACAAGCGCTTCGTAAATTTCGTTTCCACCAGTCACGTTGCACCTTCGGTACCGAATTGGCACGTCTGGGCCTTTCCAGTTGTACCGATGTCGCTATCGTAATTTCGATGGTCAGAGACGCACTACTTCATAGTCCCAGTTCGGAAGCGACTACTTTTAAATACATTCGATTTTTACAGGCATTGCCAGTCAAGCAAGCGCTCTCAAATAGCTTTATGGCGGCATTCAGTGGCATCGGCTCCGGGGTACCGCATCATGAGTAGCTGCACCGTTGATCTTACATTTACGATACTTGAGTACGGGATTCATGAGAGACCATGGGATCTCCGACCGCTGCTATACAGAGGCGGTGCTGCTGCAAAAACGAAGAAAGTTGACAGTCAGATCGATCAGGGCGAGCTCGGTCAACTATTACCAGAGCGCATCGAGTTGGTAATGCGGCTACACGAACACATGGCTGCCGACCTTGCTGGTGGCGGAAGCCGCTACTCGGCGCAAAATAAAATTGCTGCGTTGCGACGCTTCTTTGCCTGGAGCGATGCGACAGGAGAAAAACTTGATCTCGAAACGGTGTCCGATACCTTCATTCGTTGGACTGATCACTTACTACACCGTTATCGAGTCGAGCGCAGCTTTAGTGAAGGCACCCTATATGACCTTACCAGGCTCACCGCGACAATGCTTGACCGTGCGCTGGACCGCCAGGCGAGCTTGAGCAAAAGCACTCGTATTCGCAAGCCACGCAGCAAAGGCAAGGTGCATACTGCTAGAGCAGATAAACAGAATCTGCAAAGCACCTTCGAGTTCGGACATTTACTAGCTGATATATGCAACGCATTGACGTCAGAAACAATAAAGGGAGCGCTGCCGGTTTGTATCCCGTTACGCACCGGACAAGTCTTGGAACAATGGTCAGGACTGCCGCAACCGGAGAAAGCAGCGGCTCGACGTACCAGACCCCAATCCCGGGCGCAGATAGAAGCGTCAGCGGCAGCTCGTGCTGCCTGGCAGGAAGATCGAACCCTGCGAACTCGTTATCCTCTTGTCAATTTACGCATTGAAAGCGAGCTGCTGATATTCATTGCTCAGACCGGCATGAACCTGCAGCAAGCCCATACCATGCGAGTCGAGCATTTCCATTACGCCAGTCACCTAGACGGCTATCAGGTACGCACCTTTAAAAAGCGCCGCGACGGTGAAGTACTGTTCGAAATTTATGCCAATTACCGAAACTGGTTCGAAAATTATCTCGTGTGGCGCTCTGAATGGTTTTCCACCGAGCCAGATGATTTGCTATTTCCACTTGTGCGCATTGGAGGACGAATCACAGTAGAGCCGCCTCAATTCACGAGTCTTATGAATGTTTGCAGCAAAATCGGCATACAACTTGTAAGGCCAAGAAAAATGCGCGGAACGCGTATCAACTGGTTGCTTCGTGAGTCTCAGAATCCGGAACAGGTTGCAGAGATGGCTCAACACACGGTTGAAACGCTAATAAGGGTATATTCCGACCCGCATCCACAGACCGCCATGGCGGAGATTACACGCTTCCATCAAAAAACCGACCCATCCCTTTCTTCTCCCGCCCCAGGTCAATGTATATCGGCCAAACCTGAACTGCTAAGTGAAACTCCGCGGAATGCACCGCGTCCTGATTGCATAAATGCAGCTGGCTGTCTGTTTTGTGTGCAACATCGGGATATCGAAAGTGAAGATCATGTCTGGTCTCTCGGCAGCCTGCGTCACCTTAAATCACTCGAGCTGGCATGCTACCACCCGCCTAGTGCAGGAAGTCAGGTGGCGACAGAACATCCAGCCTTGCTTACGATCAAGCGTCTGACGGCCAAACTGCGTTTTTTTGAAGAAAGTAACAATATACGAAAGCTTTGGGTGGAAGAGATGAGTGCCCGTATCACAGAGGGTGATTATCATCCGGTCTGGGCAGGGTTCATTCGATTGGCAGAACTACGACAACAATCAATATAATGCAAAATCCTCTTTCGCAATTTGGCCTTTCCATTGACTCGCCTCTGGCAGTTCCTGACGCGCCCAACTATCGTCCACCGTGTTGGCCACCGCAACGAGATTGGCCGGTCATCATTGATGCAGCTGGTCACATAGTGAGTCGTTGGGGTGATCCTATTTGGCGGCTTGATCCGTGGGCAGGAAAAGCGATTATCCTCAACTTCGGTGACGGCCCGATAAAAAAATATGCAGCCGTGATTAGTCCTGCGAATGCAGATTTGCTGCGAACCATTATCGGTTGGTGGTTGTATGGCCCGAATGGAGCACGCGGTGTCCGAGGTCTGAAAACCCGTTTCGATCAGATGCGTAAGCTGTTTGTTCTATGTACTCAAGAAGGCATTCTAGCGTCTGAGCTAAGTCAGTTTCCTCGAGTTTCAGATCAACTATCAAAAGTGCTTCAAATATCCCGATCAGGCGAATTTTTAGCACTATTAAGTGAACTTTATGAACGCCGCAATACTATAGGGTTCACTGTCCTTGATCGCGCAGGACTGGCGCGCCTTGCAGCATCCTTACCTGAACATCAGGTTAACCAGACCCCGTATATCCCACCTCGCATCTGGCATTACCAAGTTACACGCTTACGCGCATGCCTGGACGACTTTCTGGCTCATCAAGAGTCTGTAGAGGAGTGCTTCCGCTTCTGTGTGAACGCCTATAGGTCCAACTTCATAACCCCTCAAGGGCAAAAAAAGCCCAAGTCGTTTTATCCGCTTAGGTGGCCAACTGACGAAGCTAACGGCCAACAGACTGGACGTCAGTATTACGGTCAATTCATCGATACGGCCCGCCGGTTTGGTATCGCGGACCTTCTGGAACGCTGGACAGGCCGGAGCGACAGAGAGATCCGTGTCCAGACACTGACCAGCTACTTAAATCTCGTAAGCAGAGCCGGACTGGGCTATTTGTTGAACTTCAGTCTTATGCGAGTCGAAGAGGCCTGGAACCTCCGAACGAATTGCCTGCAAATAGAGAAGGATCCGTCCTTTGGTGATATTTATATCTTGCAAGGCTGCACGACTAAAACCATGTCTGACTCCCAAGCCCTTTGGGTAACCTCTCCCTCAGCCAGGGTAGCGGTTAAAGCCATGCAGGTTGTCGCTAACCTCCGTACAGAAAGTGCTTTGTCTGAGCCCAACGCACACCCAGAAACAAAAGCTACAGCCTCAGAATCGCGCTATCTAATTGGCTATGCAACTGAACCGTGGAGCAAAAGAGGGAGTAAAGCCAATCACTCTCTTCGTCCCGGGATTCCATACTTGGCAAGAGCACTTCAGCTATTCGACCCTGAGCAGATGCGTATTACCCAGAAAGATTTTGAGTTGGCACGTATGGTTACACCAACGTTATCTGATGAGTTCGCAGTTGGCAAAATATGGCCGTTGGCCTGGCACCAGCTGAGGCGAACCGGGGCAGTTAATATGCAGGCCTCGGGACTGGTCAGCGACGCCTCCCTGCAGTTTCAGCTCAAGCATGTCACCAGAGCGATGAGCCTCTATTATGGTCAGAACCACTCACGAGTGCGGCTGGACGAGAAAGCCCATACGCTTTATGTCCGTACCATGTACGAAGTTTTGGGACGACAACTGCAACAGCTTGCGAGTGACCGTTTTGTCAGCCCGCACGGTGAGAAGCGGAAATCCGAGATCGTGCGGCTAATCTCAGCTACTGATGCCAGGAAAGTGATCAATCTGGCCAAGAAAGGTATAGCATCTTATCGTTCTGTATTGCTTGGCATTTGCACCAGTAGAGCCCCTTGTCCCTATGGCGGTATCGACAATATCGCACATTGCGGTGGAGGCGATTCTCTTGAGCAGCCCAAGCCATGTGCGGACGTGCTGTATGACCCCGCGCAACTCAATGAAGTTGAAGCGTTGGAGGCAATTCTGGACGAGCGCCTGGCTACTGCCGAAGCAGAAAGTCCTCTGAGAGCTTCACTCGAAGCCCAGAAACGTAGTGTGGAGAACTATCGCCATGCCATCCAGCAAATGTAACTCTACTGGTTCAACCAAGCGTACGAGCGCCGAAGAGCAGTATCGCGCGGCGTTCGAGCGCCTAAAAAACAACAAGTCCGAACGACTGCCAAAGGGTACTCCTTTAAGTCAGAACAACGTTGCCAAAGAGGCCGGCAGTGACCCCTCTGCCTTGAAAAAAACGCGATTTCCTCTCTTGGTTGATGAAATCCAAAAGTACATTGAAGTGCATGCTGAGGAATACCCAAAATCTGCGCGTCAGGTCAGTTTATTGACTCGCAAGAAAAATCGTGGCTTTCGGGAGCGGATCGAGGAAATTACACGGCAACGAGATCACCTTGCAAGCCTGTTAAGTGAGGCCGATGCCAACATGCTTGAGCTGTATGACCGCATTGATGAGCTAGAACGGCAACTACCTACATCAAATGTCTTACCTATCGATCCACGAGGACGCAAAAAACTTTGAATCTGACACTCGGTAGTATTTCAGAAGAAGTCGCACTTTAGAGCGTTCGGAAAGCTCTTTACGGGATAGTTTTATGTGCCATTGCGCTCGTCAGGCCATCCAGTCGCATTGGCATTAACTACTCTCCACACCGATCCTTCGATGAAAGAGGCATGGCAGCCAAAGAATCGCCGCTTCATGCCGGTTCCAGCCAGCATCAATCGAACCAAAACCAACATGTCGGAAACGGTGATAGATCCGTCCAATGGAAGCACAGTGATCAGGTTCTGTCTGAAAAGTCGGCTCTCATGCATCGCTCGGCAGTCCAGCGACACCATGGCCCTGAGGCTGCTGGCCGGTTTGTCGTAACGGGTATTCAACCGACGTTTTCCTTCAGCCAGCCAAACAGGCGTTCCACCACGTTGCGCTGACGGTATTTTGGCCGGTCGAACTTATGCGGCAGACCCGACCGCGGGCGTCGATGCATGCGGCATCGCGGGATGAGATCGGACGCATGTCGTAACGTGTACAGTAGCGTCGCAGCACATCGCTGTTGTAGCCCTTGTCCGCCACGATGTAACGGCCGCATTTGCGAGGTCGACCCGAATGCCCCGGTAATCGAACCTTCTACAGCAGTTCGGTCAGGTGTATCGAATCGGCGCACTGGCCTGTGGAAAGGGAGAAGACAAGAGGAAAGCCGCGGCTGTCACACAGAAGATGTATCTTCGTGCCCAGACCGCCACGGCTACGGCCGAGGGTATGATCCGGTGGTTATACCGATGCCTTTTTTACCGGCACCGCTGGCTGATCGAGCCGCTCTGATGGATGTTGAATTCATCATTCAGGTGTCGATATCCATGATGCCGTCTTCACAAAGACGAAGGTGTAGGCGTGCCAGAATCCGATCGAAGATGCCGTCATCACGCCACTGTGGAAAGCGCTGATAGACGGTTGTCCATGCTGTCTGGGCCGGAGCGCATTATTCAGAGTAAATCCCGGGTGCGGCCAACCCATGGCATTATGGAAGTGATGCTTTAATGCTGTGGGCGCTCAGTGTGCCTCTTCTGCTTGAACAGGTTCAGTGGTAATAATCCAGGCAGCATCAGCAGGGCAGCGAGTATCCAGGCGGGCCAGCTACCGGTGCGAGTGAACGGGGTCAGGCCCTGCATAGGGGTTACCTCGCCAGTTAAACTGGTCTGTTCAAACTGTGGGGCGCGGGCAGTGACATGGCCCTGGGAGTCGATCATGGCCGTTACGCCATTACTGGTGGCACGAATCAGGTGACGGCCATTTTCCAAGGCGCGTAGACGCGCCATTTGAAGATGTTGGAGTGGGCCAATGGAACGCCCGAACCACGTATCGTTGGAAACCGTCAATAGCAGTTCTGCATTACGTGCCTGCCGGGCTACATGATCGGCAAAAATGATCTCATAGCAGATGGCATTGCCAATGATTGTCCCGGCTACGTGTAACGGTGCCTGTTTGTCTGATCCTGGGGCCATGCCTGGTGCTGGCAGGTCAAAAAAAGCGAGGGTGTCGGCGAGGAGGCTTTCTAGCGGCAGGTACTCGCCAAACGGTACCAGGTGGGCTTTTTGGTATTGGCCTTGTACGTTATTTAGACCGATAACGCTGTTGTAGGAGCGCCCTTCATTGTCGCGCTGCAAGATACCGGTAAGTAACGGGGTACCCGGCCCGAGATCAGACGATACTTGCTCGAGTATTCTTTGCGCTTCCTGCTCAAACATGGGAAGTGCTGCCTCAGGCCAAACGATGAGATCAGTCTGCCCTGATTGCTCCTGCGTCATCTTTGTGTAGATATTGATCGCCTCACGCTGGCCTTTGGCACTCCATTTGATGCGCTGGTCAAGATTCCCTTGCAACAACGTCACACGTACGGGGTCGCCAGCCGGGGTTGTCCATTGGGTAGGCAACAGGAAAGGAACGAGCCACAGCACGGCAATCGGGACAAGGCAACCCCAGCGGCGGCGTAGCATCTCTACCCCTAACGTGCCTGTCAGCGCAGTAAAGAGTGACAGCAAGTACACACCCCCAACGGGCGCCCAGGGGGCTAGTGGAGAATCTATCTGAGAGGTGCCCAGCAATAACCAGGGAAAGCCGGTAAACAACCAGGTGCGTAGCCATTCGCTAATCACCCAGACACCGGCAAAGCTGAGAAAGGCTAACCGTGGCCCCGTTATGCGTCGATAGAGCCCAAAGGGGATTGCAAAAAAGAGCGCCAGGGCGCTGACAAAAAGAGAGGTAAGGAGTATCGCTCCAAGGGCCCCCGTGCCACTGAAATCGTGAATAGCAACGAAGACCCATGACGTGCCGGAGCCGAACAGGCCTACTCCATAGCACCACCCGCGCAGGGTGGCCATCGCGGGCGTTAGTGTCTGTATCTTCCAATAGACCAGTGCCACGGCCACTGGGCCAAGCCACCACAGGAAGAAAGGGGCAGCACTCAAGGTGGTCAACACCCCGGCGGCTAGCGCTACAAGGCAATCGACTATTGGTGAGAGTCGCCCAGTAAAAAATGAATCTCTCTTCTCTTGCTTGACCGAGTCCATACTGTTACTCAAAGAGCTTAAAAGCAGGACGCTCACGCCATAACGTCATTGCGTACATCAATACACTTGTCAATAACGCTATATCGGCCATGTTAAAGGCGGGCCAATGCCATTCGCCCGGTAAACGTCCCGATAGTCGACGACGCGCCCTCGCGCCAAATGATTAACGGTATTACCAAGCGCGCGGCCGAGCATCAGGCTGTACGTACAGGCTTTCGACTGTGGTAGGGGTTTGCATGGCTGCACTACCAATCAAGCCAGCGAGGGTGAATCATGGCCAACGATGTGAAGGGCCGTCGTTTTGCGCTGCTTTCATGACGTTGTTTTCCCTTGAGACAGGCCTGTCAACGAGTTATCGGGCGAAAATCGGTAACCTAGCAGTCGCATGGCATTCAGCGTAACCAGGACGGTTGCACCGGTATCGGCCATCACCGCAATCCACATGCCGGTAATACCCAGAGCCGTGGTGACTAGAAAAATGGCTTTTAGGCCAAGGGCGAGAACGACGTTGGTTTTGACGTTGCGCAGCGTGGTTCGAGAGAGGTCTATCAGCTCGGCGATGCCGGTAACGCGATTCTTTAGCAAGGCCGCATCTGCCGTTTCCAGCGCCACATCCGTGCCGCCGCCCATGGCGATACCGACATCGGCTGCCGCGAGGGCCGGGGCATCGTTGATGCCATCGCCTACTTTACCGACGGGGCCACGGCCCGTCGCTTGCCAGTCACGAATATACTCTGCCTTGTCTTCAGGCATCAGTTCGCCATGCGCTTCAATGCCCAGGCGGTCTCCAGTGGCAGCGACGGTCCGTGTGTTATCACCGCTGAGCATCACGGCTTGCACACCCAACCGCGATAGCGCCGCCAGGCCCTCAAGGGCATCTTCGCGTGGTTCATCGCGAACAGCGATCAAGCCCAGTAGACGTTCGCCTTCGACGAGGATAGCAAGGCTCTTGCCGGCTTCTTCCAACTCGACAATCCGCGCACTGATACTTTCATCAAGCATGACTTGCCCATGAAGGTGACGAGGCGTTACCAAGCTTAGCTCGCGATCCTCCACCCGGCCTGAAACGCCGCGTCCCGCCAGAGCGCGGCTGCCGGTGGCCAGGGGGAGGGTCAGGCCCGACTGATGGGCATGATCGACGATCGCCGTAGCGATAGGATGACTGGAATCTCGCTCTATCGCGGCGGCAAGCCGTAATACGTTTTTATCGCCTTCCTCGATAGCCCAGGACTCAACATCCGTGACTTTTGGGGTACCCGCAGTGAGAGTGCCCGTCTTGTCTAGCGCTACCAGGCGAAGCTTGCCTAACTGTTCAAGAACGACACCGCCTTTGATCAGCAGGCCGCGCCGAGCGCCCGCCGAGAGCCCTGCGGCAATGGCGGCAGGGGTTGAAATCACCAGTGCGCAGGGGCATGCGATCAACAGCAATGCTAACGCCCGGTAAATCGACTCCGACCATGCCATGGTCGATACCAGCGGTGGCACTATCGCCATCAGTAGCGCGAGCAAGACGACGGCGGGCATATAGTAATAAGCAAAACGATCTATGAAGCGGGCTATGGGCGCCTTGGCAGCCTGCGCTTCCTCAACCAGACGGATGACACGCGCAATGGTGTTGTCATCTGCGCCTCGTGTTACCTCCACCTCCAGGGCGGCATCAAGGTTCACTGTGCCAGCAAAAATGTCATCACCTGGTGCGCGCGAACGGGGTATGGACTCACCGTTTACCGGCGATTCGTCCAGGTCTGACGTCCCCACCAAGATACGTCCATCACAGGGGACGCGATCCCCGGGACGCACCAGCACGCGCTGACCGGGTTCAAGCGATTCTGCCGAGACGTCACGCAGATCGCCATTGTCCATCAGTCTTGCGGTTGACGGCGTCAAGTTTGCCAAGGCTGAGATACTGCGTCGCGCCCGTGAAGCGGCTACTCCTTCGAGCAGCTCTCCCACGGCGAACAAGAACACGACCATTGCTGCTTCAGCAGCGGCATTGATGGCCAATGCGCCAAGCGCCGCAATGCACATCAGCATCTCGATGGTAAAAGGGTTGCGCATCTTGAGTGCGCCCCAGGCACTCTTCGCGATGGGCATCAAGCCGACCAGCGTGGCCAGAATGAAAGGGATATTACCCAACGAAGGCCATGCCAAACCAAGCACGAAGGCCACTACCAGCAGATTTCCTGTGATAATGACCAGGCGCCCTTTGGCGGTTTGCCACCAGGGAATTGAAGAGCTGGACGCCTGTTTGTGGTCATCATCGGAGACCACTTGGTAGCCTAGCTCGTTCAGAGTGCCTTCAATGGTTTTTTGCGAGGGGGGCCTGTGATCGTGGTGGTGAATCTTCACCGACCCCGTGACAGAGCTTGCCGTCACCTCCTCAATGCCGTCCAGTCGTTCCAGCGCAGACACTACCTTGCGCTCACAACCGCCGCAGTCCATGCCTTCGACACGCAGCGTCAAGACGGTAGGCTCTGCTGTCTGCGTTGATGTTTTCATGGAATCGCCCCTCCCATATGAACTATGGTTTCGAAGTGTAAACCTTGTAGCAACTACAGCTTCAAGCTCTTCGGAAGGAGTTTTACCATGTCGATGAGGGGGCAAAGTATCAGCATTGGTGAGTTGGCAAGGCGGGCCGATTGCAAACCTGAAACGGTTCGCTACTACGAGCGTATCGGGCTGTTGCGCGATGCGTCACGAACCGACGGAGGGCAGCGCCGTTATGGAGATGACACAGTTCGGCGTTTGAGTTTCATCCGCCATGCCCGAGACTTTGGCTTTTCGGTGGCCTCAGTGCGAGAGCTTTTGGCAATGTCAGATCAGCCTGACATGTCTTGCCAGGAAGTCGATGCCATTGCCACACATCATTTGAAAAAAGTAGAGTCTCGTCTTCAACGACTGTCTGCACTGCGTGAGGAGCTGCAACGCATGGTCACGCATTGTGCCGGAGGCAAAGTGGAAAGCTGCCGAATCATTGAAGTCATCAGTGATCATCAGCTCTGTATCACTGAAAACTCACATGGAGGGGCTCAAGACCTGGGTTAGAGCCCACGCTATTTTCCTCTTCCAACGCGTCAGACCAGCGAGACATCCAAAAACAGCATGAGCACCAATCCGATGGAAAGGCCCAGCGTGGCCTTTTTTTGGTGCCCGCTCCGATGAGTTTCGGGAATAATCTCGTGACTGATCACGTACAGCATCGCTCCGGCAGCAAAGGCCAATCCCCAGGGCAGTAACGTTTGTGACATGCTGACGACGCCAGTGCCCAACAAGCCACCCAATGGCTCAACAAGCCCCGTAAGGGCTGCAATCGTCCATGCCCGCCAACGTGAATAGCCCACGCCTAGCAGCGATACTGCTACGGCCAGCCCCTCCGGTGCATTCTGAAGTCCAATGCCAATCGCAAGTGGCATGCCTCCTTCGCTACCTCCTGCGCCAAAAGCCACGCCAACGGCGAGTCCTTCTGGCAGGTTGTGTATCGTAATCGCAATAATAAACAACCATATACGGCGTAGTGAGGCAGCCTCCGGCCCTTCTCGACCCTGATCGAAGTGCTCATGAGGCAAAAACTCGTTCAGTAGTGCTACCGTTCCCATTCCCAGCAAGATGGCAGCGCAGGCAATTGCCGCAGGTACAACGCTACCTCCATAGCGCAGCTCCGAGGCTTCCAGGGAAGGTATGATCAACGAAAAGAAAGAGGCCGCCAGCATGACACCAGCGGCGAACCCCAGCGCTAAATCCTGGACACCGCGATTGGGTGTTTTGGTGAACAAGACAGGAAACGCACCAATGGCCGTCATCAGGCCCGCCGCAAGGCTTGCCAATACACCCATGGTAACGGGAGAAACATCCTCCATAAATGTTACCTGTACAATGATGGATAGCTGATCAAAAAGCTCAGGCTCGATAAAGACAAAACCATATCTTCACATTATCCACACTTCATGCAAAGCCGTTGAACACGGGTGGTTATTGCTGGTTGAGCGAGATCAAGTCATAAATGGATGCAGTACCTATAGCCTGTTCCAGGCGAACTCTTGCCTCATAAAGTGAAGCCTCATACTCCTTTTGAGTCGGCTGTTCACCCAGCATGATGCGTTGGCCTTGATCAAGAGGGTCAAAAGGCTGGTTATTGACCCTCACTTCGTAATGCAGGTTGGGGCCCGTGGTGAGCCCAGATGAACCTACCTTTCCTAGCGACTCCCCCGCGTTGACTAAATCCCCAACCACTAGCTGTGGGGAAAATCGGCTAAGGTGTGTATAGCGACTGATCGCCCCCGTGTCGTGCTCCACCTCTATCACCTGCCCATACCCTCCCTGGCGACCCAGGAAGGATACGCGCCCGGGTGCGGTGGCGATGACCGGTGTTCCAGCCGGCGCAGCCAGGTCAATTCCATTATGAGGACGAACCCCTCCATACACAGGATGTCGCCGATTCCCGAAGCGAGACGTTAAGCGGGCACCAGGAACCGGTAATCGCAATGTGTCTAGCAGGATGTCATCCTGAAAGAATGCTACGCCTCCCTTTCTGGCGACCGGCCATATGATCTCTACAGGCTCTGCCTGATCAGGCAGAGCCACATAATTGAGGCGCGGTGGCCCAATGCGAGTGCCATCCTGGCGTCGATCTTCCTCCCACACTAACTGGATACGCTCACTGGCGGAAAACTCCACCGGAGCCTCCATAAATTCGCTTAGCAATGTTTCCAGTTTGGTGGCGAAACGCGTGGGAACTTCTTCTGCTGAAAAGGCTTCATAAAGGGTAGTCTCAATGACGACATCGCGCCCAATGATCAGGGTGTCAACGCCAGCCTGCATCGTGGTGCCTTCTTGCTCGCCAGCCGCCGGTAACCCGAGGGATACTGATTCAGCCGGCGGCAACGAAAGATGCGTTTGCCAATTGGCTTCGGCTAGCACGGGGTATAAGCCCACCAAACCTATTAACCACCAGCGCTGTATCACTGGCTATCCTTTTTCGTAGAGATCTTTTCTACTTTACTCTCGACGGTATCAATGAGCTCTTGCATACCAAAGGGATCTAAAGGTTCGCTATTGATGAAAAAGGTTGGTGTTTGGCGAATCTGATTGGTACTGACATCCGTCATGTTTTGGTCGATCACTGTTTGCACCTTAGCAGAAGTCAGTTGTTTTTCGGCGGCCATTCGATCAACCCCCCCTGGTAAGCAATATCGAGGATAGCGGATTCATCAAAATCGCCTTGTGAGGCCTATCGATTTTGGCGAGCTTTTTTCAGCCATGGTTGGAAAATCCGAGTTGAAAAATAGGCCAATCGCTATGGGATGAAGCCAATCTCTAAAAATATGATCTGGAGAACAAGCCTCTGTCTGTCACTCATGTCCATATAAGCTGGCATTTTGATGAGCGTGGTCACTATGCTCAAACTCCAGACTGGAATGAGCAATATTGAAGCGCATTTTTAGCTGTTCCTTGATCTCTGCCTTGACTGATTCAATCTGATGCCAGCCTATTTCTGTCAGGACCACGTGGCAGTCAAGGGCTGCCGTGTTTTCCTGCATCTGCCATAGATGCACATGGTGAATATTCTGGACACCCTCGACATCTTTTACGGTCTCAATGACTGACTGACCGTCAATGTCCGGGGGAGACCCCAGCATTAGCGTACGGATAGGGCCACCAATTTCAGAGAAAGCAAGGTAAAGGATATATAGCGCAATCCCTATCGTAATCGCGGGGTCTACCCAGCGCATGTCGTACAGTAAAATAAGTGATCCACCGATAATCACGGCAATGGAGGCAAACGCATCCGATAAGTTATGCAGAAAAAGGGCACGGATATTGACACTCTCTTTTTGCATTGACCAAGTAAGCACCGCAGTGAGGGCGTCGATGACAAGCGCGATGCCACCAATAATAACGATCGTCCAACCTTCTATCTCAGGGGGATTGATCATCCGCATAGCGCCTTCGTAAATCAAGTAGGCGCCAACAATAATCAGAGTGGTGTAGTTGATAAGTGCTGCCACTATCTCGATGCGGCCATAGCCAAAGGTCATGTGCGCATCGGCAGGCCGTCTGGCGATTTTACGAGCGGCAAAGGCAATGACCAACGCTGCCATGTCAGAAAAGTTATGTAACGCATCAGCGATCAGCGATAGGCTTCCAGCCATAATACCACCGACGATTTGAGCGATGGTTAAGAGTCCATTGGCCCAAATGGAGATGCTAACGCGCCGGTCGCCAGAAGCAGGATCAATGTGGGGATGATCATGATGATGTCCCATCTATTACCCTCTCTCGAATTATCCGTTCTTGTTACTATAAAACCTCTAGCAACTAAAGCTTCAACCCTTGAGCATTGTCTATTTGAACTGCTTGATCAGGAGGAGCGGCCCCAGCTCCCAAACGAGTCATGGCATGCTGGGCAGATAGTAATCATTGAGGCTTCTGCTAGAGCCTGGTTAAGCGACGGCTATGCAGCGCCTTGGGCTTGCGGTGCAGAAAGTGACCTTGTTTTGGGAGCACCATTCACTTCAACCGGTAACGTCAAAGCCACCATGAGCAGATTCATTTATTTTGTCGAGGCACACCTTGTCTGGTTTGTGATGGCTGTCGCGGGGGTAGGCTTATTCTTTCCAGCCACCGGAATAATGCTTGAGTCCGCGATTGGGCCATTGCTGGCGTTACTGATGTTGATCATCAGCCTCACGTTCGACGCACATGCAGTTCGCATCGTGTTCCGTAAGCCATCGCGCCAGTTGTTGGCCCTGGGACTAGTCTATGGGCCGATGTCGATTGCCGGGTGGCTGACTGGCCGTCTATTTTTTGGAAGCGGCTCGCTGGCTGCTGGCCAAACCTTGCTCGGCACTCTGCCTACGGATGTGTCATCTCCTCTTCTGGTACTGATGGCGAGAGGCAATGTGGCACTTGCCGCTGTTTTCAATGCGGTTAACACCGCGTTATGTCCGTTTATTGTTCCGTTCTTGTTTTTATGGCTCACCGGTATCCAGCTAGACGTTCCGCTTGGCTCAATTATTCTCGAATTAACGCTGATCGTGCTTGTCCCAACCATTATCGGTGTGAGCTTGCGAACAAGGTTTACGACTTTTTTTGCATGGCATGATTCAGCGTATGCAGGTATAGGGTCGATTCTGTATCTGCTGATCCTGCTCGCCATGGTAGGACCGAATGCCACCACGATCATTGGTTATGGCTGGTATGCATTTGTGATTGCGGGCGTGGCGCTGTGCCTTAATTTGATTGGGTACCTGGTAGGCATGGCCTCAAGGTTACTTACCTCCGATCGCAAAGAGATAATTACTTATCTTTTCACTGTCAGCAAAAAGGAATTCAGCATTGCCGCAGCATTTGTAGCTGCTTCTGGCTTACCATCTGAAATCGCGATCCCAGCTGCCTTTTTTGCTGTAATTCAGATGATCACCTCGCCCATCGCAGCGAAGATCCTCGTCCGTCACTGAAGGCTGGCAGCATTGGCTTATCGTCAGAAAAGCATATAGCACCTACACCAGTCACTGCGCGCAATACCGAGCTTGCGAAAAACATTCAGTACAGAGGTTTCGCAGGATATCTGTTCATTTTTGGATTTAGGGTGCTTGAAAGTATCAGCGCCGCCTAGGCAGCGTCCCACCAACTTTTGGACGCCCCCTTGAACGTGCCGCACGCTAGAGAGTACCTGGCGCAACCAGTGCTCAAATCGGCATTGGAACTCCATGAGATAGAACGTTTGATCTAAAACATGCACGCCAATAATGAACACTCCGCGAGTCGACCTAGTCTGTATATCAATGTAGACCCAGTAGGCCACTGCCGTTTCCAAATCGTCGTCTATTGCGAAAGGTTCGAGGCTGATCTTGGTCATTTTCTCTGGCCATCGCCTTTCTGGTGTCGACAGGAGTGAGGCAGAGCGCAATTTGTGGACAAAGCAAATATAAACGGTCAGTGAGTACAATTAAATTAATCGATATACCATGGACATAACCAGGCTATGTCGCATGAAAACGGCTTCTTTCCATGGACAGCCTGATGCTGTTTTGAATAGCGGTGTGACTTGGCGTAGAGCCATGTCCATAGTTAGTCTTCTTTCCTTTATATCGATGAAAGCTGGCTGGGATTTGAAGGCCTTGAGGTCTCAACGCTTGTTGCGCACTGCCATGGCCTGCGCCAGACGGTGTATCAATGGACCGGATTGCCGGTGTCAGTTGGCATCGCCCCGACCCGCACGCTGGCCAAGCTGGCCAACCGCCATGCCAAGCGTCACCCGGCAACCGGCGGCGTGTTCATGCTGGGCGGTATCGACAGCCCGGATACGCAGGCACTGCTGGCACGCACACCGGTGGGCGATATCTGGGGCGTCGGTGGGCGCGTAGCGGCGCGGCTGCATTCCATCGGAATAGACACAGCGCTGGCGCTGGCGCAGGCCCACCCGACCTGGATTCGACAGCAGTTTTCGGTGGTGCTCGAACGCACCGTTCGCGAACTGCGCGGCGTGAGCTGCATCGACATGAACGAGGCGTCTGACAGTCGAAAGATGATCATGACCAGCCGCTCGTTCGGCAGGGTGACCTCCAATCGTTATGACATCGAAGAGGCCGTGCGGGCGCACGCCTCAAGCAGTGCGCAGCGACTGAGGGCACAGCGAAGCCTTGCAGGCGCCGTGATGGTCATGCTGCGCACCAATCCACACATGTCTCATCTGGCGCAGGATCGTAACCGGGTCGTGTTGCCCTTGCCGCGCCCGACCGACAACACCTTCGAGATCGTGGCCACGGCCCAAAGGGCGCTGGCACGGCTCTGGAAACCCCGCCGCATTCTTTATCAAAAGTGTGGTGTTCAGCTCATGGATCTGCAGGATGTGGACGGCCAGCAGCTCGATGTCTTCCAGACCCCGCAGTCAGATGATGAGCGACAGCGCAGCGACCACCTGATGGCCACGCTGGATCAGCTCAATACGCGGTTTGGACGCAACACGGTCACGGTCGGCATGCAGCGCAGTGACGCCGACTGGCAGCTGCGCTGTGACTATCGCTCGAATCGATGGACCACGCGCTGGGGGGAGCTGCCCGTGGCCAGACTGACATGAAACGGCTCAGGAGATGATGACTGGCGACACGACCTGCGCCAGGTTCTGGAAAGGATCACAACGCAGGAGGCACTAACTGCCGGACCGAATACAGGCGCGCCCGGCCTGTTTGGCCTGATAAAGCTGCCGGTCGGCTGCTTCAAGCAATACCTGCGGACCGTCGATCGCGTTGGCTATCATCGTCGAGACCCCTATCGACACGGTCACCCGCTGCCCGATCTCGGAGGCCGAATGTTCCAGCTGGAGGGCCTGGACACAGGCCTGCATCCGTTCGGCCACCACCACTGCGCCCCTCAAGTGGGTATTGGGTAACAGGCAGACGAATTCCTCGCCGCCATAGCGCGCCAGCAAATCATAGGGACGGTTGACCGCGGCTTCCAGCGCACCGGCGACAGATCGCAGGCACGTATCGCCCCGCATATGGCCGTAATGGTCGTTGTAGCGCTTGAAATAGTCGATATCGATCATGAACGCCGAGAGTTCGGTCTTCTCGCGCAGACTCTGCCGCCAGATACGCGCCAGCTCCTCATCGAACCTGCGCCGGTTGGCAACGCCTGTAAGACCATCAAGCAGAGCAATTGAGCGCAGCATGTCGCTCTGATACTTGAGCGTCAGATGGGTATTGACCCGAGCTTTGACAATGACCGGATTGATCGGCTTGGCGATGAAGTCCACTGCACCGAGTTCCAGACCGAGCACCTCATCTTCTTCGGCGCCCTGGGCCGTCACGAAAATGATGGGGATATCACGGGTTTTAGGGTCCTTCTTGAGCCGACGACACACCTCGTGACCATCCATCCCCTCCATGTGCACATCGAGCAGGATCAAATCAGGCAAAACCTTCTGACAGGCTTCCAGAGCCTGCTCGCCGGACATGGCCATGAAAATGTCGCACTCTTCCCGAAACAGTTCATGCAGGGTCAGAATATTGATGCGCTGGTCATCGACCAGCAGCAGTTTTGGTTTTTCCTGTGGGCCTTTCATCCAATGGGGCATTCGTCATTCCTCAGGCCACATCCAGCAACTTCTGGCCGACCGGTATGGAAGCGGCAAAATCCAGCGATCTGACCAGATCGACAAATTCCTCGAACCCCGCCCTCAGCTCTGGCGGCGTCATCTTCTGCAACGCTTCGCCTTGCTCGATGGCCTGCATATTACCGTCTTTCAGCAGCCCCAGAATCCTCTGCATCGCCTCACACCACTGCGCCCTGGACAGCACCTCAGAGTTATCGTGTGAAAGAGGATCGGAAGGCACGTCAAAAGCGGCGTTCAATCTTTCGACACTGGTGCGCAACAGGCCGGACAGTTCTTCAACCCATGACGTATCGGCCAATAGCGCTTTCACGCTGGCGTCATCATCATGGCGCATACGCTTCTCGAGCGCGCCGGCCATTTGCGAGAGCGACCGCGCGCCCATATTGGCACTGCTGCCCTTGATGGCATGCAGCACAAAGGCGGCGCCGGTGGTATCACATTGCGCCACGTGATCCCGCAGGAGCACGAGCTGCTTCTCCTGGTCCCGAGTAAAGCTGCTCAACACGCTGCGAATCAACTCACGGTTACCGCCGAAACGTCGATCGATCGCGTCGATGGGCTCCAATATCGAATCCTGCGGCTCGGCCTGTGGCTGCTGCACGACGGGTTCAGCGCAGGCTCGGCCGGTGTGACGCAACAGGGTAGCCACCATCCTTTCCAGATCGATGGGCTTGCCTAGGTGGTCATCCATTCCCGCCTCCAGACAGGCCCTTTCATCCGAGCCTGACGCATTGGCTGTCATGGCGATGATTTTAACTGCCCCTCTGACGGCATCCTGGCGGATCCGACGGGTGGCTTCCAGGCCATCAATATCGGGCATCTGAATATCCATCAGCACCGCATCAAACGGCTGCGCGCTATTGGTCACCTGCCGGACACCATCAATTCCGCCCTCGGCAAGCGTGACCAGAGCCCCCTCCCCCTGTAACAGCTCAAAGGCCACCTGACGGTTGAGCATATTGTCCTCCACCACCAGCAAACGCAGACCGGCCAGACGCTGAGGCTGCGCTGCACGTCGACTGGCGATGGAGGGTTCAGTGACCCCTTTTTCGTTCAATAACCCGTGAATGGTATCTGCCAGCTGCAGGGGGGTGATGGGCTTGCTGAGAAAACCTGCAAAAGGCGCCTTCCCTTCCTGCTGGGCATCATTGAGTACCTCACGCCCATAAGCTGTCACCATGATGATTTTGGGCGCCGGCTGCTCCAGGCTCTGCTGATGAATCAGACTGGCGGCACTCAAGCCATCCATGGCCGGCATTTTCCAGTCCATCAAAATGACATCGTAGCCCTTGCCCGCATGCTGCATCAGCTGCGCCTGCGCCACTGCCTGCAGGCCGTTATGCACCAGATCGGTCTCCCATCCCAGCGCCTGTGCCATACGCACCTGAATCAAACCGGCGACCTCGTTATCGTCTGCGACCAGAATACGCATCGGGCGATCAGTGCCCGGGCATGACGCACGTAGCGACATGACCTCGGACACCTCCAGATCAAGGTCAAACCAGAATCGACTCCCTACCCCAGGCTCGCTGCTGACCTGCAATTCGCTGCCCATCAGGTTGATCAGTCGTTTGGAAATCACCAGTCCCAATCCCGTGCCACCAAAGCGCCGGGTAGTGGAAGCCTCTGCCTGAGTGAAACCATCGAAAATACGTGTCAGTTGATCGGGGCTGATGCCGATCCCGGTATCGGTTACTTCAATACGGAGGCGAAGCGTCTCGTCTCGGCGCTGCAGTTCCTGAACACGGACGATCACCTGGCCCACATGGGTGAACTTGAGCGCGTTGCCGGCCAGGTTGATCAGCACCTGCTGCAGGCGCTGGCTATCGCCAATCAATGCCGTGGGCAGTTGCGGGTCCAGATCAAACAGGACTTCAACCGCCTTGTCTCCCTGATTGCCTGACAGCACCACCGCCAGGTCACGCATCAACGGTTCCAGCTCAAAGGCATGCTCATCCAGCAGTAACTTGCCGGCTTCGATCTTGGAATAGTCGAGAATATCGTTGAGCAACCCCAGCAGCGATTTTGCCGCGATCTCTGCCTTGCTGATGTAATCGAGCTGCCGAGTGTTCAACGCCGTGTTCTGTACCAGACGCAGCATGCCCAGCACGGCGTTCATCGGCGTGCGGATTTCATGGCTCATGTTGGCCAGAAAATAGGACTTGGCCGCGCTCGAGGCGTCCGCCTGCTCCTTGGCATACAGCAGGCGTGATTCCAGCTCACGCTGCGCGGTGATATCGCGGTTGATGCCGGTAACCCTGAGTATGTCACCCATGGCATCGCGCTCCACCTGAGCGCCAGCCTGCACGAAACACTCGCGCCCATCAGGCCGCACGATGCGGAATACCGGGTCAAATCTACTCCCTTGCGTGAGAGTTCGATTCAACATGCTTTCAACCATCTCGATATCGGCCGGATGCACCCGAGAGCGCCAGTGCTCATAGTTCACTCCGGATTCGCGCAGATCAACAGGCAGGCCATAGATATCGAACATGTGGCCATTCCAGTTCAGAGCGTTATCGGTGGGCGTCCATGACCAGATCCCGAGCTCGGCCACTTCGGCCGCCATCAACAGCTGGTCCCGGGCCAGAACAAGGGCAACCTCGGAGGCCTTGCGCGATGTCAGGTCCATGGCGATCGCCAGATAGCCGGTACATATCCCCTGCTCATCTCGCATGGCGGTGATGACCAGAGACACCGGCAGCTTCGAGCCATCCTTGCGGACATAGGTCCACTCTCTGGTTTCCGCAACGTTGAGATCGGCCTTGTGCACCAGGACTTGCAGGTCCTCCATGTCCTGGCCAAACTCGGCGGTCAATTCACGCGCGTGAACCGCCACCTCTTCGCTCAGATGAAAGTCGATCAGATTGCCTCGATCGATCAGCTCCTGCGCGCTGTATCCCAGCATTCGCTCGGCGCCGGTATTGAAAATGCGAATGATGCCATCGCGATCCGTGGCGATGATGGCCACCTCGGAAGCCGAATGCAGAACATTGCTCAACAGCAGGTTGAGCCCCTGAAGCCTGGCGGTACGGTCCGCGACCTGAGCTTCCAGATTGCTGTTGAGCTCGCGAATCTGCCTTTCTGCCTCAACCTGTCGAGAAATATCCCTCACCGTTGTCGAAACACCTACAACCTTGCCGTTGGAGTTGCGAATCGGTGACGCCGTAATTGATACGGGAATCAGCTGCCGGTTCTTATGCTGGCGCAGAGTGCTTAATCCGGAAACAGGTTTACCCTCACAGATAGAGGCCAGTATCGCCGTCTCCTCGTCACGCTGGTCCTCAGGGATCAAAAGGTCAACGAGGCGTCGCCCGATGGCCTCTTCGGCACTGAAGCCAAACAGAACCTCAGCCCCCTTGTTCCAGCTGGTGATCGTGCCCGAGAGGTCCTTGCCGATGATGCCGTCGATCGAACTCTCAACAATAGTGCCCAGTTTCTCCTGCTCGGAGATGACCTGCATCTGTCGTGCCCGACTAAGGTTCAGCACGCCAATCAGGCCTGCCAACAGTCCCGTCAGCATCAGCCCGACGCTCAGTACCAGCCAGGGCGAGAGCTGGTGCAACCGGTCAACAAACAAGGGGTGGACATCGAACCGCAGCTGCCAGTGGCGGCCAAAGACATCGCGCTGCGTCGTGTGTGAGAACACGACTTCCTGCGACGTGCCGTCGACTGAGTGATAAAACTCGACGCGATTAGTGGGATCGGTGATATCACTCAGCGCTAGACTGATGGCCCTTTCACGTGTACTCAGGCTACCAAGCACTTCATCGGTAATCAGCGGGGCGTAGCTCCAGCCAAACGCCTGAGCTTCGCGCTCTGCGACCGTCTCGGGCGTAATCCCACCCCGATAGATTGGCATGAGGATCAGGAAGGACTGCTGGGGCAGCCCCGTCGCCTGCACGAGTGTAATGGGCCCGCTTAGCCGTACCTCTCCGCTTCGCATGGCAGATAGGGCCGCCTGCCTGCGATTGGCTTCAGACGCGATATCAAGACCAACAGCCTGTCGGTTGCGCTCAACCTCGCTGATGTACTCAATGATGTAGTGCTCTGAATCATGCGGGGCGAGCTCGCGGATCGTGAAATCGGGCCACCCATCGGCCTTTGCCCGGGCGAGAAAGGTGTCCACATCCTGACGCGCGACGCGTCGAATAAAGCCGAAACCACGTGCCCCCGGAAACTCCCTGTCGACGTTACGGGTGCGGCTGTAACGATTAAAGCGCTCACGGCTGATGCTTCCTTCTCCCATGCTCTGAATCGCGCCACGAACGCTTTGCAACCCGTATTCGTAAAGCTTCAGACGGTTGAGCACGGCATCCGCGGTTTTTTCTGCCGCCGCGATGGCTGCCTGCTCGGCACGCTGATGGTTGAAGTTGGCCGTGGCGAGGCTGGCCGCCACGCTGAGGATCACGCCAGCGATCAGACTGAGGATTGCCCAGCGACTGGCATAAGGAGAGGAGGCCTTTTTATTGATCTGCATATCAGCCCTGCTGCAAAAAGGATCAGTCGCTGAAGAAGACGGTTGGTCATAACGTCGCCTTCAACGAAAATATTTCCGGAATGCTATTCAGAAGTTAACGGCGGCGGCAGACAAATGCTGAGTGCCCTTATCGCGCTCGCCCTCCTGGCATTGAATCATGCACAAAATCGGTTGGAAGGCATGGGAAGAAAAGCGGGCAAAATTGCGCGGTTGGCGCTTTGGAACCGGCAAGAGAAGGCTCAAAGGGAACGTGACCTGAGCGAGGCCTGCGCCCGGAAAATCCCGGAAGAAAGCCTCAAAGACCTGTTAAAAAGCGGCCCTGAGCCAAGGCCGCAGAAGCATCAGTGGCCGAGCACGACCGTGCGGCCTGAATAAAGAAACACGCGGCGCTCGAGGTGATAGCCGATCGCGCGTGACAGCGTCAGGCACTCGATATCACGCCCCTTTGCCACCAGATCCTCGGGATAGTGGGCGTGATCCACCGTCTCGACCCCCTGGGCGATGATGGGGCCTTCATCAAGGTCGTTGTTGATGTAGTGCGCCGTGGCACCCACCAGTTTGACGCCCTTCTCGTAGGCCTGATGGTAGGGTCTGGCACCCTTGAAACCGGGCAGCAGGGAATGGTGAATATTGATCGCGCGTCCGGCCAGCACATCACACATGTGCGCCGACAGCACCTGCATGTAGCGCGCCAGTATTACAAGTTCGGCATCGGTGCGCTCGATGATGTCGAGAATCTGCTGCTCCTGCTGTTCGCGGGTCTCCGGGGTGACCGGCAGATGATACCAGGGCAGGCCGTGCCACTGGGCCAGCGGCTCCAGGTCGGGATGGTTGGAGACGACGGCACAGATCTCCATCGGCAGCTGATGGGTGCGGTAGCGATACAGCAGATCGTTCAGGCAATGGTCGGCCTTTGAGACCATGATCACGACCCTTGTGCGCTTGTTCGGCGGTGTCAGTTCAAACGACATGTCGAATTCCCGCGCGCGCTCGCCAAAGTCCTTCTCGAAGGTCTCGCTGCTGAAGCCGTCCTCCAGCGGGCGAAACTCGGCCCGAATGAAAAACCCTTCGTTCAAGCGATCGTCAAAGGAACTGAGTTCGGTGATGTAGCAGCGCTGCTCCCTGAGAAAGCGCGTGACGACATCGACGGTGCCCAGCAGGCTGGGACACTGTGCCGCAAGAATCCAGGTATCGACGGTTCGGGTCATGGCATTTCTCTTGTCGTTTTCAATAGAGCCCGGGGGCGACAGAAAAGATGAAAAAAGGGCCGGGAGCGTCTGCCCCCGGCCCTTGAGCAGAGCCTAGCGTGTGACGCTGACGCCGTACTCTCTTGAAGCGTCCAGCAGCCAGCGATAGCAGTAGTCGGCAAAGCTTCGGCGAATCACCAGCTCCCAGCCATCCTCTTCGGGCCGGCGCAGGATGACCGTTGCCTTGGCAAAGACCGTGGAAACCCCCTTGCCGACCGGGAACGCCTCTGAGTGCACGTCGTAGGAAATGGATTTCATCAATACATCACGCGAGTTTTTCCCCTTCAGTGACAGGACGGTCTGACCGCCGCTGACGTTGACGATGCTGAAGTGGGCCTGGCCCAGCGACTGGCGCAGCTTCTGCTCCAGCTCGAACTCTTCACCGCCGGGCACGATCACCAGCCACTCATCAGGCGACAGCCACTGGATCGAGCGCTCGCCGCTGTCATCGGTGACCAGCGCCAGCGGCCGCGCCGGCAGAGCCATGTTCATCACCTCGCGCACCGCCTCGTCCATGACGATGGCACCGCCGCGCAGGATCAGCTGCCCCATGAAGGGCTTTTCGCTGAGGATCACGCCCGGATTGGAGGCGTGCGGCAGCGACTTCTGCTCGTGCAGCGACCAGGCCAGCGGTGACTCCGCCTTCGAATCGTCGGCCGGACGGGTCTCGAATTCCTTGACGTCAGACATTCTGGCGCTCTCCCTTGGGGTCGATAAAGACGGTGCTGACGACTTCAGCCTCGTGCACCTTGCCGTCGGACATGGGCAGATAGACCGTTTCTCCCATGCGCTCGCGCCCGTTTTTCAGCACGGCCAGCGCAAAGCTGCCTTCAAGCGACGGGCTGTAATAGCTCGAGGTGACGTGTCCCATCATGGTCATGGGGATCGACTCGTTGGGATCGAGCACGATCTGGGCGCCCTCTTCCAGCACGACGCTCGGGTCCTTCGGCTTGAGGCCGACCAGCTGCTTGCGGTCACCTCGCATGGTATCCGGACGGCTCAGGGCACGCTTGCCGATCCAGTGGAACGGCTTGTCGTAACCGATCGCCCACTGCATGCCCAGATCTTCCGGAGTCACCGAGCCGTCAGTGTCCTGACCCACGATGATCAGGCCCTTCTCGGCGCGCAGGACGTGCATCGTTTCCGTACCGTAGGGCGTCAGGTTGTACTTCTCGCCGTGCTCGAACAGGGTCTTCCAGACCTGCATGGCATAGTTGGCCTGGACGTTGATCTCATAGGCCAGCTCCCCGGTGAACGAGATACGGAACACGCGTGCCGGGACACCGGCCACGTTGCCTTCCTTCCAGTCCATGAACTTGAACTTTTCGCGGTCAAGGTCAATGTCGGTGACTTCCGACATCAGCTTGCGCGCGTCCGGCCCGGTCACGGTCATGGTGGCCCAGTGGTCGGTGACCGAGTTGAAGTAGACCTGCAGCTCCGGCCATTCGGTCTGGTGCCACAGCTCCAGCCACTCCAGTACGCCCGCGGCCCCACCGGTAGTGGTAGTCATCAGGAAGTGGTTATCGCCCAGGCAGCTGGTGGTACCGTCGTCCATCAGCATGCCGTCGTCCTTGCACATCAGGCCGTAACGAACGCGGCCCGGCGCCAGTTTGGCCCACTTGTTGGTGTAGACGCGCCCCAGGAATTCACGGGCATCCGGACCCTGAATGTCGATCTTGCCCAGCGTCGAGGCATCCAGGATACCCACACCCTGACGAACGGCGAGACATTCACGGGCCACGGCCTCGTGCATGCTCTCCTTCTTGCCGTTGGCATTGCGCGGGAAATACCAGGGGCGCTTCCACAGGCCGACGTCCTCGAACTCGGCGCCATGCTCGACATGCCACTGATGCAGTGCGGTGTAGCGTTTGGGGTCGAAAAGCTCGCCGCAATGGCGTCCCACGATCGCCCCGAAGGTGATCGGCGTGTAGTTGGGACGAAAGACCGTGGTGCCGACTTCAGGAATCGAGCGGCCCAGGCAGCGCGCGGCAATGGCCATGCCGTTGATGTTGCCCAGCTTACCCTGATCGGTACCAAAGCCCAGCGCGGTGTAGCGCTTGACGTGCTCGATGGACTCAAAGCCTTCACGCGTGGCCAGTTCGATGGCTGACGCCGTGACATCGTTTTGCATGTCCACGAACTGCTTGGGTGCGCGGGCGCCCTTCTTCTCGTGCGGTACCTGATAGAGCGCACAGGCCGGTGCTTCGCGGCGCGCCCTGGCTTCCGGCAGCTTGAGCTCTTCGGCGTCGTCAAAGCCGCTGTCGATGGCGGCCTGGCGGCCGGCACGGACGCCGTCTGCCAGCGTTTCGCTCAGCGCATAATGACCGGCGACACCACCGGCCGAAATCAGCCCCTTGACCTCGCCGGGCACAAAGCCCAGCAGCGTGTCATCCCACTGCGGACGCGTGCCGGTGTGCGAGGCCAGATGTACTACCGGGCTGTAGCCGCCGGAGCTTGCGATGGTGTCGCACTCAAGCTCCTCGATACGTCCGGTGATCACGAAGTGGTTCAAATCGACGGCCGAAACACGAGCACCGCTGACGCGCTGGGTGCCCTTCGCCTCGATCACGGCGCTGCCGGTGATGACGCGAATGCCGCTGTCACGGGCCTGGCGCACCAGATCACCGTCGGGATTGGAACGTGCATCCACGATGGCCACGACCTTGCGACCCGCTTCCTGCCAGTCCAGTGCCGCACGATAGGCGTGATCGTTGCTGGTGGTGAGTACCAGGCTGTTGCCGGGGATGACGCCGTAGCGACGGATGTAGGTCGACACGGCGCCGGCGACCATGTTGCCGGGCAGGTCGTTGTTGGCATAGACCACCGGGCGCTCATGAGTGCCGCTGGCCAGCACCACCCGCGTGGCACGCACGCGGTGCAGACGGGCACGCGACTGCCCCGGAAAGCCGGCATCAGCAGCAGTGTCGGCCAGATGTTCGGTACGACGCTCGTGCAGCGTGACGAAGTTGTGATCGTGATAACCGTTGGCGGTCGTGCGCGGCAGCAGCGTGACGGTCTCCATGGACGCGAGCTCACTGAGTGTCTGCTCGATCCAGGAGACGGGAGAGACGCCATTCAGCGTGTCGCGGCTGTCCAGCAACGAGCCGCCCATCTCTTCCTGCTCATCGCACAGCATGACACGGGCACCGCCGCGTGCGGCGCTCAGCGCGGCGGCCAGACCGGCAGGGCCGGCGCCGATGACCAGCACATCACAGTGATGATGCATGTGGTCGTAGATGTCCGGATCGGATTCGGTCGGGGCACGGCCCAGACCGGCCCCCATGCGGATGTACTTCTCGTAGGTCATCCACATCGAGGCCGGTGACATGAAGGTCTTGTAGTAGAAGCCCGGCGGCATGAAGTTGCCGCCCAGCTTGCCGACCCAGCTCATCACGTCACGCTGGACATTGGGCCAGCCGTTGGTGCTGCGCGCGACCAGACCGTCATAGAGCGCCTGCTGCGTGGCGCGCACATTGGGCACCTGGGTATCCTTGCGCGCACCCAGCTGCACCAGGGCATTGGGTTCTTCGGCGCCAGCAGCCACGATGCCGCGGGCACGGGAATACTTGAAGCTGCGATTGACGATATCCACGCCGTTGGCCAGCAGGGCAGAAGCCAGGGTATCCCCGGCATAGCCCTGATAGCGCTGACCATTGAAGGTGAACTCGAGACCGTGCGAGCGATCGATACGCCCGCCTGCCGAAAGTCGATTGCTCTGGGTCATGACGAGGTCTCCTCGTTGAGCGCCTTGTTCTCGGGCCGGGCACCGACGGTCTGCCAGCCGCCATCGGCCACCTGAGCCCCCTGCTCGTGACGAATCTCGGGGCTATCCGCCGTAATGGTCGGCTGCTCGCCCATCGGATAGGTCTCGAGGATCTCGTAGGTCACCGTGTTACGGGTGATATTGAAAAACTTGCGACAGCCCACCGAGTGCACCCACATTTCGTGGTGAATGCCGCGCGGGTTATCGCGGAAAAACAGGTAGTCGCCCCACTCTTCATCGCTGGTATTTTCCGGATCTTCCGGGCGCAAGAGGTGGGCCTGACCGCGGGGATGAAACTCCTCTTCCTCGCGGTGCTCCTTGCAGTAGGGGCAAAAGATATAAAACATGTCGGGCTCTCCTCAGTGCGCCACGCCGGCAGCGCCGTGTTCATCGATCAATGCACCGGTATGGAAACGGTCGATGGAAAAGGGCGCAGCGATCGGGTGCATTTCGCCTTTCGCCAGACTGGCCGCAAACACGTGTCCCGAACCGGGGGTGGCCTTGAAGCCGCCGGTGCCCCAGCCGCAGTTGAAATACAGTCCCTTGACCTTCGTCTTGGACAGAATCGGACAGGCATCCGGGCAGGTATCCACGATGCCGCCCCACTGACGGTTCATGCGCACCCGCGAGAACATCGGGAACATCTCGACGATCGCCTGCAGGGTGTGCTCGATGGTGGGGTAGCTGCCGCGCTGACCGTAACCGAGATAGCCGTCGATGCCGGCACCGATGACCAGATCGCCCTTGTCGGACTGGCTCACGTAGCCGTGAACGTGGTTGGACATGGTGACCGTGTTGAGAATCGGCTTGAGCGGCTCGGAGACCAGTGCCTGCAGCGGATGCGACTCCAGCGGCAGCTTGATGCCGGCCATCTTCGCCAACACACCCGAGTTGCCGGCCGCCACACAGCCGACCGTATGGGCTTCGATGTCGCCACGGTTGGTGTGGACCCCCAGCACCTTGCCATCACGAATCTTGAAGCCGGTCACTTCGGTGTTCTGCAACAGATCCACGCCATGCGAGTCGGCGCCGCGGGCAAAGCCCCAGGCGACCGCATCGTGACGCGCCACGCCGGCACTTTTCTGCCAGGAAGCGCCCATGATCGGATAGCGTGCCCGATTGGAGATGTCGAGCTCGGGCTCGATCTCCTTGATCTGCTGCGGCGTGACCACTTCACTGTCGATACCGTTGAGGCGGTTGGCATTGACGCGGCGCTGAATGTCACGCATGTCCTGCAGGGTGTGGCCCAGGTTGAGCACGCCGCGCTGGGAGAACATGACGTTGTAGTTGAGATCCTGTGACAGCCCCTTCCACAGATCCAGCGAGTGGTTGTACAGCCGCCCCGCTTCGTCCCACAGATAGTTTGACCGCACGATGGTGGTGTTACGCGCCGTGTTGCCACCGCCCAGCCAGCCCTTTTCAATCACGGCGACGTTTCTGACGCCGAATTCCCTGGCCAGATAATAGGCCGTGGCCAGCCCGTGGCCGCCGCCACCGACGATAATGACGTCGTAGCGCTTCTTGGGTTCCGGGTTGCGCCACTGACGCTCCCAGTTTTCGTGATGACCGAACGCGTGTTTAACCAGACCGAAGCCGGAATAACGTTGCATGAGCTTTCTCCTTGTCGGCCCCGATGGAGCCTGCTGTCGGCCGTGTTCAGACTACGGAGGCTTCACTCTCGAGTCGCTGATTCGCCCGGTCGTTGCTCTGGCCATAGACCGGATGACGTGCACACAGTGATTCCACTTTGCCACGTACCTCGGTCTCGACCGCTTCGGTATTTTTCTGCTCTGCGAGCACATCCAGAATGTCGCAGATCCAGGACGCCAGCTCGCGGCAGTCCTCTTCCATGAATCCGCGTGTGGTCACGGCCGGCGTGCCAATACGCAGCCCCGAGGTCACAAACGGGCTTTGCGGATCGTTGGGGACGGCATTCTTGTTGACGGTGATGCAGGCACGCTCGAGCGCGGCATCGGCATCCTTGCCGGTCACGCCCTGCTTGATCAGCGACACCAGAAACAGATGGTCATCGGTGCCGCCGGAGACCACGTCAAAGCCGCGGCTGATGAAGACACCGGCCATGGCACGCGCATTGGCAATCACCTGACGCTGGTAGTCGGCAAACTCCGACGTCATGGCTTCCTTGAAGGCCACGGCCTTGGCGGCGATCACGTGCATGAGCGGGCCGCCCTGCTGACCCGGGAACACCGCGCCGTTGAGCTTTTTATAAAGCGTCTCATCAGCGTCGGCTGACAGGATCAGGCCACCGCGTGGGCCACGCAGGGTCTTGTGGGTCGTTGTCGTCACCACGTGGGCGTGGGGCAGCGGGCTCGGATAGAGACCGGCGGCGACCAGACCGGCGATGTGCGCCATATCGACCATCAGATAGGCACCAACCTCATCGGCGATTTCGCGGAAACGCTGCCAGTCGATCACGCGCGAATAGGCTGAAAAGCCGGCAATGATCATTTTGGGCTGGTGTTCACGAGCGAGCGAGGCCACTTCGTCGTAATCAATCTGGCCGGTTTCAGGATTCAGGCCATACTGTACGGCGTTGTAATATTTGCCGGAGAAGTTCGGCGCAGCACCGTGTGTCAGGTGGCCACCGTGTGCCAGGCTCATGCCCAGGATGGTATCGCCCGGCTTGACCAGCGCCATGAAGACGGCGGCATTGGCCTGAGCACCGGAATGCGGCTGGACGTTGGCATAATGGCAGCCGAACAGCTCACAGGCACGCTCGATGGCCAGGGTCTCGACCTTGTCGACAAATTCACAGCCGCCGTAGTAACGACGCGCCGGATAACCCTCGGCATACTTGTTGGTCAGCTGCGAGCCCTGCGCCTGCATGACGTAGCGGCTGGTATAGTTTTCGGAAGCGATCAGTTCGATATGCGCTTCCTGTCGCTGTGTTTCTTCAGCGATCGCCTCGGCCAGGCCCGTGTCGTAATCAGACAGCTCTGCGCTGGGGGAGAAACCATGATGAAGCATCACGCCTCCTTATCATCAAGTCGTTTGTTATCCGGGAATGAGTCGAATGCAGTGCCAGGGGGGTATGTCGCACGCTATCCTGATGCGATGGTATCGCTGCTCCCCTGCCCTGAAATGCTTGCCGACGTCACTGCCTGGTGTATTTGCGACATGGCTGTCACTGTGCGACAGGCATAAGACCATGGGATAACGACGTCGCCCAGCCATCCTCAAACGTCGCGTACGGATAACTCTCCCTTTTGTCCCTGTTCCACTCTAGACTTCCAGGCATGCGTTCTGGCCGTTTTTGCACCATCAAGGTGCACAATTCGCCCTACTGGCCTGGTTTCTTTAAACGCAAGTGATGGCACCAGGAGATTTAGCATGTCAGACAATCGCGGCGTGGTTTACATGGGTCCGGGCAAGGTTGAAGTACAGGACATTGCCTACCCGAAAATGGAAACGCCCAACGGCAAGCCCATCGACCACGGAGTCATCCTGAAGGTGGTTTCCACCAACATCTGTGGTTCCGACCAGCACATGGTACGCGGTCGTACCACTGCCCCTACCGGCATGGTACTGGGTCACGAGATCACCGGTGAGGTTATCGAGAAGGGCAGTGACGTCGAATTTCTCAACATCGGCGATATCGTTTCCGTTCCCTTCAACGTGGCCTGCGGCCGCTGCCGGACCTGCAAGGAAGGCCACACCGGCCTGTGTCTGCACGTCAATGATGACCGTGCCGGCGGCGCCTATGGCTATGTCGACATGGGTGGCTGGGTCGGTGGTCAGGCGCGCTACGTCATGGTGCCCTACGCTGATTTCAACCTGCTTAAGTTCCCGGACCGCGATCAGGCACTGAACCAGATTCGCGACCTGACCATGCTCAGCGATATTCTACCGACCGGTTTCCACGGCGCGCTGAAAGCAGGCGTGGGCGCAGGCTCTACCGTTTATGTTGCCGGCGCCGGCCCGGTCGGCCTGGCCGCCGCAGCGTCCGCACGCCTGCTGGGTGCTGCCGTGGTCATGATCGGTGACTTCAATCACAAGCGTCTTGAGCATGCTCGAAAGATGGGCTTTGAGCCGATCGATCTGAACAAGCATGATCGTCTTGGCGAGATGATCGCCGCCGTCGTGGGCGAGCCGAGCGTTGACAGCGCCATCGACGCCGTCGGTTTTGAAGCCGTCGGTCATGGCGGCAAGGAACAGCCCGCTGTCGTGCTCAACCAGATGATGGAAGTTACTCGTGAAGGCGGCTCCATCGGCATTCCGGGCCTGTACGTGACCGAGGATCCGGGCGCGACCGAGAAGGCCGCACAGACCGGCAGCCTGAGCCTGCGCTTTGGTCTGGGCTGGGCGAAGGGTCACTCCTTCCATACCGGCCAGACGCCGGTGGTTCAGTACAACCGTCAGCTGATGCAGGCCATCCTGCACGGACGTCTCAACATTGCCGAGATCGTCAACGCACAGATCATCACGCTGGAAGATGCACCGAAGGGTTATGAGGAGTTTGACGCAGGCGTGGCCAGCAAGTTTGTGCTCGACCCGCACGGCATGCTGGGCGCTGCCTGATCACAAGCTGTCCCATGCGCTGGTAGAGGCATGACCCAAAACGCTCATGACCATTGGTCATGAGCGTTTTTTGATGGCTGCCCCCTTGATCAGGATGCTTTCGTGATGACGGCATGAATGACAGCCCCTGATCGCGCGATCAAAAAAACGGCGCTCGATACATCGAACGCCGCTTCAGGGTCGCCTCGAACGACACGGGCGGCCAGACATTGCCGCCCGTGAAGGGTTCGATATCAGAAGTCCACCACCAGGTCACCCTTGACGCGACTGCAGCACGACAGAATATAACCCTCTTCGACGTCCTCGTCGGTGATCCCGCCGTTGTGATCCATATCGACTTCGCCTGACTTGAGCTCGACCCGACAGGTGCCGCAGATGCCCATACCGCAGGCCTTGGGGATATGCAGACCCAGCTGGGCCGCCGCACTGTGGACCGTCTCGCCCAGCTGAACCTGGACGCTCTTGCCGGAGGTTGCAAACTCGACGGTGACCAGATCCGCCTCGTCGACGTTTTCGGCAGCTTCCTCGGCCATCTCGGCCATCTCGAGCGCCTCTTCCTTCACGTCAGCCGGCGTCGCACCAAACAGCTCTTCATGGTAGTGATCCATGTCGTAGTTGTTGGCACGCAGGATGTTCTTGATCGCATTCATGTAGGGCACGGGGCCGCAGCAAAATATTTCACGCTCAAGAAAGTCGGGCGCCATGAGCTCGAGCATGGGCTGGGTCAAAAAGCCCCGATAGCCGGCCCACGCCTCGCCGATATCCTCTTTCTTTTCACAGACGATGTGCAGCTTGAACTCGGGAATGCGCGAGAACATGTGCACGAGTTCACGGTGATAGATCACATCGCGCGGGGCACGGGCGCTGTGAATGAATTCGACATCAACGCTGGCATTGGTATCGAAAAACCAGCGCGTCATCGACATCAAAGGCGTGATGCCGACACCGCCGGAGAGAAAGAGCACCTTGTCGGCAGGGAAGTCGATCGAGTTGAAGTTACCGACCGGACCGTGGACGGCAATCTTGTCGTTGACCTCCATGTTTTCGTGCAGCCAGTTGGAGACCTTGCCGCCCGGCACACGCTTGACGGTAATCGAGAAGCTGTAGGGAATGGAGGGCGAGCTGGAGATCGTATAGGAGCGCATGATCTGCTCGCCTTCGATCTCCAGTTCAAGCGTCACGAACTGACCAGGCTTGAAGAAGAACAGTACGGGCTGTTCCGCCATGAAGCAGAAGGTGCGTACATCCCAGGTTTCCTGGATGATCTTGACGCAGCGAACCTCATGGCGGCCGTTGGTCCAGGTCTGAGTTGTAACCGGATTGAAGTAGTTCATTGTCATGATATTCTCTGCCTGGCAGTGCCGCAGCTATTCGCTCGCCGATCCGTGTTGACGACACGGTCCGACACCCTTTCAGTCTGGCATTCTGGTGACGCCTCTCGCACCAGGCTTGTCTGTCAGCGACACGCACATACCTTTCACCCCCATTTTCGGTCTTTCCCGGACCTGTAAGGTCGTCGTGACACTCTTTCATGTCGCGGGTAGACAACCGAAATCCATGGCCTTATACCACAATCGCCATCAATCAAGATGGATCAGTTTTACATGCGTGAATACCAGGTCTCACACAACAAATAACATCCGCTCAACCGTATTGTCGCTTTCTCTCAAACAGCGGCAATGAAAAGGATATTTGGTATGGACATGACAGCTTCATATGGCCCGGATGACCCTCTGAACCAGGCCCGCCAGGCCGCGGCCGACCTGCTTCAGAACCGAAACCCCACCTACTCCCTGCCCCAGCCGTTTTATAACGACGCGCGTTTTTTCGCGCTCGACATGCAGGAGGTATTCGAAAAGGAATGGCTCTTCGCCGGCATGACCTGCGAGATCCCTGCCAAGGGTAACTTCATGACGCTGGAGATCGGCAACAACCCGGTCGTCATCGTCCGGGGTGCCGAGGGTGTGGTCCATGCCTTCCACAACGTCTGCCGTCACCGTGGTTCGAGACTGTGCACCAAGGAAAAGGGCAAGGTTGCCAAACTGGTCTGTCCCTACCATCAGTGGACCTACGAACTTGATGGCCGCCTGCTGTTTGCCGGCAGCGACATGGGCGTCGATTTCGACCTCAATCAGTTCGGTCTCAAACCGGTCAATGTGCGCACTGCCGGTGGCTTTATCTTCATCAACCTGAGCGAAGAGCCGCCCGTCATCGATGACTTCCTGGTCACCCTCGAGCACTACCTCGAGCCGTACAACATGGACAACGTCAAGGTGGCCACGCAGACCACCATCGTTGAACAGGCCAACTGGAAGCTGGTCATCGAAAACAACCGTGAGTGCTATCACTGCAACGGCGCACACCCGGAGCTGCTCAACTCACTGATCGAATTCGATGACACGGAAGACCCCCGTGCCACCGACAAGTACAAGGATCTGGTCACTCGCAAGCAGGCTGACTGGAACAACGAGCAGGTGCCCTGGCAGCTCAAGCGTTTCGGCAAGCGCAACCGTCTGACCCGCACCCCGCTGCTGGATAACGTGGTCTCCATGACCATGGACGGCAAGCCGGGCTGCAAAAAGCTCATGGGCCGTCTGACCAGCCCCGATATGGGCTCGCTGCGTATCCTGCACCTGCCCAACTCATGGAACCACTTCATGGGTGATCACGCCGTGGTCTTCCGTGTCCTGCCGCTCGGTCCGCAGCAGACCATGGTCACCACCAAGTGGCTGGTCCACAAGGACGCGGTTGAAGGCGAGGATTATGACGTCGAGCGCCTGCGCCACGTCTGGGATGCCACCAACGATCAGGATCGTCAGCTGGCTGAAGAGAACCAGCGCGGTATCAACTCGAAGGCGTATCAGCCCGGCCCGTACTCCGAAACCTACGAGTTCGGCGTCATCGACTTCGTCAACTGGTACGGCGAGCGCATGCTGACCCATCTGGGATACGACGCTCCGGCACTGCACCTGGCCAAGGGTTGATCGATCAGACCGCTTGCTCCCAGGGGCATTTGAAAGAGCGGTAAAACGTTGATCGATCAGACCGCTTGCTCCCAGGAGCATTTGAAAGAGCGGTAAAACATTAAAGGGACTGGCCACGACTCGTGTGCCAGTCCCTTTTTTATGTTGTTTCAAACCTTACTTCGACTCATTCAGTGCCGGCAGCAGATAGTGATCGATGGCCTGTCGCACCGACGGGAGCAGGATATCCGAGCGGCTGACCAGTTCATCCACCAGCTCCTTCAAGCCATCGACACCCTCTCCTCGATGCTTGCACAGCGCCATGCGGGCACAGGTATCCGGCCCTGCACCTTCGGGAATATGGACGCCAAGTGCCACCAGCCGCATACGAAAATCATCGCCATCAATCAGATCGACAATCATCATCTTCACGCCCTCTTGTTGTTGCCCTTTGATCAATCGCTACGCATCGATATTAAAGGCAATAGACGAATGGCGCGCTCATGCGAGCGGCAATGGATACGTTGGCGTCGCTTTTAAATAAATGCCTTTTCGAGGGGAGACAAAGAATGCGTAACAGCCAAAAAGGGGGCTGGTTGCACAATAACCTTTTGCATAAGAACAAAGAGGACCGCGTATGGATGATCGTAATTCATTACTGACGTCGGGCCAGGACAACAAGCAGATGATGGGCATGGATTTCCACCATCCCGTTTTTCCGCTTTCTGCCGCCGCCATTCTCGCCTTTCTTATCTATGCCCTGATCTATCCCGACATGGCCAACGCCCAGCTGGGTCTGGCCAAGAGCTGGTCGATTGAACATTTCGACTGGCTTTTCATGATTTCAGGCAACGTTTTCGTGATCTTTTGTCTGGCATTGATCGTACTGCCGGTCGGTCGCATTCGACTGGGGGGCAAGAATGCCAGACCCGAATATTCTCGCATGTCCTGGTTTGCCATGCTCTTTGCTGCCGGCATGGGGATCGGTCTCATGTTCTGGAGCGTGGCCGAACCCGTGGCCTACTACACGGACTGGTACGGCACGCCTCTCAACGCACCAGCTCGCACGGCTGAAGGCGCCAGTGCGGCCATGGGTGCCACCATGTTCCACTGGGGTCTGCACCCCTGGGCCATCTACGCCGTGGTGGGATTGTCACTGGCCTTTTTTGCCTACAACCGCGGATTACCGCTAACGCTTCGCTCCGCCTTTTATCCTATTCTCGGCAAGCATACCCGTGGCTGGGCCGGTCATATCATCGACATTCTGGCCGTTCTGGCCACGGTCTTTGGTCTGGCCACCTCGCTGGGCTTTGGTGCCTCCCAGGCCGCCGGCGGGCTTGCCTATCTCTTCAATGTCCCCAACACACTGGGCACACAACTGGCCATTATCATCGTGGTCAGCGTGCTGACCCTGATTTCGGTATGGCGTGGCATTGATGGCGGCGTGAAGCTTTTCTCCAACATCAATATGATCATTGCTGCCCTGCTACTGCTCTTTGTTCTTGCCGTGGCACCCACCCTGACCGTACTGGCCGGCATCGGCAAAACGGCGGTCGATTACGCGACCCATATCCTGCCGCTGTCGAACTGGATCGGTCGCGATGACGGCACCTGGTATCATGGCTGGACCATCTTTTACTGGGCATGGTGGATCTCTTGGTCCCCGTTTGTCGGCATGTTTATCGCGCGCGTTTCAAAAGGCCGCACCGTCCGTGAATTCCTGATTGCCGTACTGCTGATCCCGACCGTGGTCACGCTGGTCTGGATGAGTACCTTTGGTGGACTGGCGCTTTATCAGGTCACCAACAACATCGGCAAACTGGCCAACGGTATCGATGACGTATCGCTTGCCATGTTCCACATGCTCGAGCAGCTTCCCCTGTCCGGTGTGACCTCGTTTCTGGCCATTGTTCTGGTGCTGGTGTTTTTCATCACCTCATCGGATTCGGGCTCGCTGGTCATTGATAACATTACGGCCGGCGGCAAGACCGATACGCCCCGCGGCCAGCGTGTGTTCTGGGCCACCATGCAGGGCTCGATTGCCGGCGTGCTGCTCTACGGTGGCGGCACAACGGCCATGAGCGCTCTTCAGGCCGGTGCCGTCGCTACCGGACTGCCGTTTACCGTGGTGCTGCTGTTGATGTGTTGCAGCCTCTATATGGGCCTGCATCGAGAGCTGTATGGGCCAGGGTCACCGACCGGCGCTGCTCAGCCGCTTTAATTCGATAAACCGGATATACTCGACGCAGAACAGGGCCGCCCTTCGGGGCGGCCCTGTTTTTTGAGGCTTCATGTCGCAAATGCCATGTCTCGTGACGCTGGCGCGCATGAGCCTTCGGGTCGCTCGCGACATGCTTTTCAATACAAGCAATAAAAGACTCATAAAGCTGGAGCCCTTTCATGGTTTATACCATCGCCATTCTGTGCAGCCTCGTCGGCTACTTTTTGATCGGCCATCTGGCCGGGCGACGCGTCAAACATCTCGATGACTACCTGGTGGCCGGGCGCAATGCCCCGACCTTTTTCATTCTGGGCACGCTGGTGGCCAGCTATCTGAGCACCAGTGCCTTTCTTGGCGAAACCGGCTTTGCCTACGACGGCTATCCCTTTGTGATGCTGATTTTCGCCGCCATCAGTACGTCAGGGTGTCTGCTGGGTGCGCTGGCCTTTGGCCGGTATCTGCGGCGCAGCGAGGCCAGAACAGTGCCGGAGTTCTTCGGCAAGCGCTTCGATTCAAGGCGCGTGCAGATGATTGCCGGACTGACGACCGTGGTTGGGCTCGGAGCGTATCTGGTAGGGGTCATGCAGGGCGCCGGCATCATGTTCTCGGAGCTGACCGGCATGCCGTACTGGACCGGGCTGGTGCTGGTATGGCTGACCTATATCGGCTTTATTCTCTACTCCGGCTCTCCCGGCGTCATGGTGACCGATACCATCATGTTCGTGATCTTTTCGCTGGCAGCGCTTGGCGGTTCGATATATATCCTGCAGGATCTGGGCGGCTGGCATGGCGTGATCGAAGGACTTTTAAGCCAGACCGACAAGCCCGACATCGCCCTGTGGCATGGGGTACTGGAAGGACCGGACGCCACCTTCTCGACGCCGGGCGAAGCCCTGACCTGGGGCATTACTCTGGGACTGGTCTGGGCGGCGGTGCTGGCCGCCAGTCCCTGGCAGTCGAGTCGCTATCTCATGGCCCGCAACGAGCACGTCGTGATGCGCTCGGCCATGCTGACGGCAGTAGCCCTGGCCGTTTTCTATGCCTTGATGATGATGACCGGCGCGGCCATTAACCTCTATGACAGCAGCCTTGATGGCGAGCGTGCCATGATCTGGGCCTCACTCAATATCCTGCCGACCTGGCTGGGCGTGGTCATTCTCACCGGTGTCTTTGCCGCGGGGCTGTCCTCGTGTTCGACGTTTTTATCGATCATCGGCTTTAGTCTTTCCAACGACATCCTGCCGCCCAACCGCAGCGAAAAGGCCGCCATGCGTGCCAGTCGCCTGTCGATTCTGGGCGCCGGACTGGTCTCGCTGATCATTGCACTCTTTCAGTCGCCGGCGGTCATGGCCGTGGTCTGGTTTGCCGCTACCCTCTTTGCGTCTTCCTGGGGGCCGGTGGCGTTGATGAGCGTCTGGAGCCGTCGTATTACCGCCGCCGGAGCCGGCTGGGGTCTGACGGTTGGTTTTGTCGGTAATATCGCCCTGTCGCTGATGGATCAGGCGCAGTGGATCTCGCTGCCCGTCTATCTTCACCCGGTCGTGCTCAGCACACTGGCCGCACTGGTGGCGATCATCGTGGCCTCCAGACTGACCCGGGTCACCGACATTCAGCAGGCGTATCGTGACTTTCTGCATGAGTATGACCGCGAGGTCAGCGCCACATGGATTTCCGGCACCCGTGTGATTGCGGCCTGCACCATGCTGGCCGGCATTGGCATCGGCGTCTTTTTGTGGGTTCAGTACGCCACGACGCTTGAGTCACTGGCCGACCCGTTTGGCATATCTGCTCAGGCCGTCACAGGAGGCTATATGCTGGCAGCCGGTTGCGGCGCGATGCTGCTGGCCGCAGGCAGCGTGGGCTACTGGGTAGTACGAAAGCGCGGTCAGCGCGCAACGGACATGCAACCTGCCCGCTCCTGATCCCTGCGCTATCAACGCACTTCCGACCGGCCCTTCGGGGCCGGTTTCCGTGGTGGGCGCCATCACGTGCCATGGTGTCTTCGGCGGCATCCGTCGAGCAGCCCTGCCGTGTAGCCGCCCTGTCCAGACCATCCCGTTTGACCCATTTTGTTCCAGCCGGGTCCACTGAGCCCTTCTCTTCTCTTCTGGCGGTCCATCCTCTTGTCGGCGCGGTCCATAAACGAAAACGCCCCGCCATAAGGCAGGGCACAATGCGTTTTAATCCCTTTTTTTAACCGATGCTCGTGATCCCTTTAGCGCGTCACCAATGGCGGCGCGCGGCAGGTTATCAGCGCAGCACACCCTCTTCCCTGAGCAGTTTAAAGATGGCTTCGGCGCCCTGCTCCGGCGTGACATCGGTGAGGGTCTGTCCACCACCGCCGTCGGCCTTGGCCGCCGCCGCCTTGAAGCGGTCGCGAGCCGAAGAGGATTTGATAACCTTGAGGCGCTTGGGACGCTTGCGGGCCGGCTGAATCTGCCACTGCGCCAGCGACTCATCCGCTTCGCTGGCCTGCGACTGGACCTCGAGCTCGCCGCGGCGAGCCGGACCAAAGGCACTCTGACGGGCCGCCGGGGCGCTGGTATCCACCGTGGCGATCGCCGGCAGGCGCACGCGCAGACGGCGGCGCTTGCCACGCGGCAGGGCCTGAAGCACCGTGGCCACGCCCTTCTCGACCTTTTCAACGGCAGCCAGACCGTTAATGACCGGCCACCCCAGCGCTTCAGCGAGCAGATAGGGCAAAATGCCTGAGCCTTCCCCGGTCTCGGCGCGCGTACCGGTCAGCACCAGCTGCGGCGTACTGGCGCGCAGGGCATCGGTCAGCACGGGCACCACATCGGCCTGAGGCATCTGCTCGAGCAGGCGGATCTCTTCAATCCCCATGCCGAGATAGCCACGAATGGCCTCTTCATTGCTGCTGTCATGCTGGCCGGCGTGCATCAGACTGACCGAAGCGCCCTTGAGGCTCAGCGCCATTTCCACGGCGCGGGCATCCTGGTCGGCGCGACGCGTACGCGCGGTCAGCGGGTGACGCCCGATCGAGACCAGTACGGCCACATCGAGTCCGGAAGCACTTGAGGATTCGGCGTTAAGCGGCATCGCGATTCTCCTCCTGCTCGGCGCGGTACTGCTCTACGCGCTCAACCAGCGCCGCAAGGATAGCGTTGGCATCGCCAATCACGGCCAGATCGGCACGCTTGACCATGTCGCAGCCTTCATCAAGGTTGATGGCCACGACCTTTTCGCAGGTCTGAATGCCCTGCAGGTGCTGAATGGCACCCGAGATGCCCACAGCCACATAGACCTTCGCCGACACCCAGGTGCCGGTGGCGCCGACCTGACGGTCACGCGGCATATGGCCATCGTCGACCGCCACGCGTGAGGCGCCCTTGGTTGCCCCCAGCACTTCGGCGGCGTGATGATAGTTATCCCAGTCCTTGACGCCGTTGCCGGCAGAGAGGATGAACTCGGCTTCCGCCAGCGACACGCTGGCCGGATCGACGGCAACTTCGCCAATGTCCTCGATGCGACCGAGCACATTGGGCAGCGGCTGGGAGAGCTCGATGGGTTCGGCTGCGTGCCGGGTCTCGGTGATCGGATCAGCGCACTCGGCCAGCGCAATCACGACGCGCGGCAGATCGCGAACGATGTCGGTCGTGCCGGCAGCACCCCGGGTGATGCAGCGCCAGCCGGTGGCGCTGTCGCTGTTGGCTTCGACCTGCCAGACCTGGGTGGCGGCACGCTCGCCCAGGCGCACGCCCAGACGTCGGCCCAGTTCGCCGCCGCCCTGGGTGGAATCCGGCATCAGCCAGTAGCGCGGTGAAAGCTCCCGATCCACGCCCTGCAAAGCCGCAATACGGTTTTCAGGCGTATAGCCGTCAAACTGCTCGCCTTCCAGACAGAGCAGACGATCGATACCGGCCTCATCGAAGGTGGATTCCTTGTGCTCGCCATAGACGATGGCCAGCACGGCGCCGGGATGGTCCGGATCAGCATCGGCCAGCTGACGGGCAAGCCCCAGCAGATCACGGTCGTGACCGGAGAGACGGCCACCGGCCATGTCGGGCACCACGGCCACCATGAACGCCGGCGACTCGATGGTGACACTGCGACGGCTGTCTTTTGCCTCGGCGCTGCGTCCGGTAGCCTGCGACGCCTGCTGGGCACCGCTGCGGTCGATCCGGCGAATGCCGTTGGGGCCCATGAAGCCGACGGCATGCGGATTACGCCGCATCAGGCCGTTAGGCCCCATCCACTCACTGGCCACACTGCCACCGCCGATCTCGGCCAGCACTTCCAGGTGCTGAGGGTGCAGACGGTTACGGGCGATCCACTCCTTGCGGGGGTCGCGACGAACAAGCTCGCTCATGACGTTACCTCCTCGACATTACGCTCGGTCTGCGAGGCACTCTTGCCTGACGCCTTCTTTTCTGCAGCGGCATCGGTGGTGAGTGCATCTGCCACCAGCTCGGCAATGTCCTTGATATCGGCGCGGGGTTCCACCACGCCTTCCAGCATGGCCGTACACTGCGGGCAACCGACTGCGACCGTGTCAGCACCGGTTTCACGCACGTCGCCCATTCGCATATCGGGAATACGCTGCTTGCCGGGAATATCGGTGATCGGCGCACCGCCGCCACCGCCGCAGCAGCGCGAACGATAGCCGGAACGCGCCATTTCCTTGACCTCGATACCCAGCGCCTTGAGTACATCGCGCGGGGCTTCGTACTCGCCGTTATAGCGCCCGAGATAGCACGGATCGTGATAGGTCACGCTGCCGCCCTTCCAGGCCTTGAAGGTGAGTCGCTCGGCCTTGACCAGCTCGTTGATATAGGTGCTGTGGTGATAGACCTCGTAATTGGCCGGCATGTCAGCCGTGCCCAGCTCACCATACTCGTTCTTGAGTACGTGGAAGCTGTGCGGGTCACAGGTGACAATGCGCGAGAAGCGATACTGGCTCATGGTGCGGATGTTGCGCTTCGCCAGAGCCTGGAAGGTAGCTTCATCGCCCAGGCGACGGGCCACATCACCACTGTCGCGCTCCTCGTTGCCGAGCACGGCAAAGTCGACATCGGCAGCACGCAGCACCTTGATCAGCGAGCGCAGCGTGCGCTGGTTACGCATGTCAAAGACACCGTCACCCAGCCACAGCAGCACCTCGGCCTCTTTTTTATCCGCCATCAGGGGCAGATTGAGATCCGCCGCCCAGTGCAGACGCGAGTCAGGATCGAAACCGCCGGGATTGTCCGTGGCGATCAGATTATCCAGTACCTCGGCACCCTTGTTGGGCGTGTTGCCATGCTCAAGCGTCAGGAAACGACGCATGTCGACGATGGCATCGACGTGTTCGATCATCATCGGACACTCTTCAACACAGGCACGACAGGTGGTGCAGGACCACAGCGTCTCGGCATCTACCAGCGCACGCCCTTCGCGGGGCACGATCGGCCCGTTCGGGCTGCCACCATGCTCACCGATCGGCTTACCCGGATAAGGCGAGCCGTGATAGTTCGCATCGGTGCCGCCGGCCATGCCGATGACCATGTCCTGAATCAGCTTTTTCGGATTGAGCGGCTGACCGGCAGCAAACGCCGGGCACATGGCTTCACAGCGACCGCACTGCACGCAGGCGTCAAAGCCCAGCAGCTGGTTCCAGGTAAAGTCGGCAGGCTTTTCAACGCCGAGCTTTTTCGTGTCGTCATCAAGCTTCAGCGCCTTCAGACCGGTCGAGCGATGCTCACCACCAGTGCCATCGGAAAAACGCTCCTGACGACGGTGAAAGGCAAGATGCAGGGCACCGGCGAAGGCGTGCTTCATCGGTCCCCCCCAGGTCATGCCAAAGAACATCTCGCCAAGCCCACAGGTGACCACCGCGGCCAGTACCAGCGCGATCAGCCAGCCACCGGCGTCTTCCGGCAGAATGCCGGCGGTCGGCAGCGTCACCATGAACATGCCGACCGAAAAGGCCATCAGGCTCTTGGGCAGGCGCATCCAGGGCCCTTTTGACAGTCGCTGCGGCGGCGGATTGCGGCGTTTGGCGACAAACAGGCTGCCCACGAACATGCTGATCGTGGCGGCCAGCAGTACCCAAGCAAGAATGGCGCTATCAAGTCCAAAGCCGTGGACAATGATGGCCAGCAGCGCGGCCAGTACAAAGCCGCCGGCGGTGGCCACGTGGGTTTTGGAGATGTACTTGTCGCGATCAACAATGTGGTGCAGATCCACCAGATAGCGTCTGGGCATCTGCATCAGTCCGCGCATGATGGGCACGGGAGAGGGTCGCCCCTGGCGCCACAGGCGCACGCGACGCACCGCACCGATGGCGGCCAGCAACAACGCAGAAAACAGCAGTATCGGCAAAAGGATATCGAGCATGGCGTCTCTCCTCTCGGAGACACCGTAAGGACGAAACGTCACGGGCCCGAGGGCCCATGACGTTCAGCTTACAGCGTTATTGTTTCAGAAGTCCTTGCACAACCGCAGCGCATCATAGATGGCGGCATGCGTGTTGCGTGGCGCGGTGCAGTCACCCAGACGGAACAGCGCAAAGCCGTCACCGCTCTCGGACAGGCAGGGCTGCGGCTCGATGGCGTAGAGCGCCTCGATATCGGTCTGGCCCTTGTTGCGTGACTGATCCTTGAGGCTGTAATACAGCGCCTCATCCGGACGAACCCCGTTTTCGACCACGACCTGATCGACGACACGCTCTTCCATGGCACCGGTATATTCGTTTTCGAGCACCGCCACCAGGGAGTCACCCTCGCGATAGACCTTATGCAGCGCGAGATCCGAGGTCATGATGACCTCCTTCTCATAGAGGCTGCGGTAGTACGTCGGGAAGGTCGTACCGCCCACGGCAGCACCGGGCTTGATGTCGTCGGTGACGATTTCGACCCGCGAGCCCTTGTCGGCCAGATAGTCAGCGGCGGAGACCCCTGAAAACTCGCAGATGGTGTCAAAGATCAGGACGTTCTTGCCCGGCTCAACGCTGCCATCAAGGATGTCCCAGGTGCTGACGACCAGGCTCTTGCCGCTGTCCTCGTCATAGCCCCACTCCGGCACCTGCGACAGGAACGGTCGGCCGCCGGTCGCCAGAATCACCACGTCCGGACGCAGATCCTTGATGGTGGCTTCATCGGCCTTGGTACCCAGTCGCTGATCGACGCCCAGACGCGTCAGCTCGAGCTGATACCAGCGGGTAATACCAGCGATCTGATCACGCTGAGGCGCTTTTGAAGCAATGGTGATCTGCCCTCCGATCTGCTCTTTTGCTTCAAACAGGGTCACATCATGGCCGCGCTCGGCGCAGACACGAGCGGCTTCCATACCGCCAGGGCCACCACCGACGACCACGACCTTGCGCTTTGGCCCTTCGGTTTTCTCGATGATGTGCGGCAGGCCCATGTATTCACGCGACGTGGCCGCGTTCTGGATACACAGGACGTCGAGCCCCTGGTACTGGCGATCGATGCAGTAGTTGGCGCCAACACACTGCTTGATCTGATCAACCTGGTTGTTCTTGATCTTGGCAATGATGTGCGGGTCGGCAATGTGAGCACGCGTCATGCCGACCATGTCGACATAACCGCCTTCCAGAATACGCTGGGCCTGGTTGGGGTCCTTGATGTTCTGGGCGTGAATCACCGGCACGCTGACCACTTCCTTGATGCCCGAGGCCAGGTGCAAAAACGGCTCCGGCGGATAGGACATGTTGGGGATAACGTTGGCCAGAGTGTTGTGAGTATCACAACCCGAGCCCACGACACCAAAGTAGTCGATCTTGCCGGTGGCATCGTAATAGGCCGCGATGCGCTTCATCTCTTCGTGATCGAGACCGTCCGGATGGAACTCGTCACCGGTGATGCGCATGCCGACCGCGAAGTCGTCGCCGACCTCGGCGCGCACGGCCTTGAGCACTTCCATGCCAAAACGCATGCGGTTCTCAAAGGTGCCGCCCCACTGGTCGGTACGCTTGTTGACGCGCGGGCTCCAGAACTGGTCGATCAGGTGCTGGTGGACAGCAGAGAGCTCAACGCCATCAAGGCCGCCCTCTTTCGCCCGGCGAGCTGCCTGAGCGAAGTCACCAACGATACGCCAGATTTCCTCTTCCTCGATCGTCTTGCAGGTCGAGCGGTGAACCGGCTCGCGGATGCCCGACGGAGAGACCAGCGTCGACCAGTTGAAACCGTCCCAGCGCGAGCGACGGCCCATGTGAGTGATCTGGATCATGATCTTGCCGCCATGCTTGTGCACGGCATCGGCCAGATTCTGGAAGTGCGGAATGATGCGATCGGTCGACAGGTTGACCGAGCTCCACCAGGCCTGCGGACTGTCGATGGAGACAATCGACGAGCCGCCGCAGATGCAAAGCCCGCAGCCGCCCTTGGCCTTCTCTTCGTAGTATTTGACGTAGCGGTCGGTGGTCATGCCGCCGTCGGTGGCATACACCTCGGCATGCGCCGTGCTGACCACGCGGTTACGGATGGTGTGCTTGCCGATCTGGATCGGCTTGAAAAGTGCCTCGAATGCCATTTCAAAGATCCTCGGTTACGCAGGCGTGACAACAAACAGACCGTGATCGTGGCCCTGCTGGGCGCCACTCTGGGTCTGTACGGCAACGGTACGCATATCACTGCCACGGGCGCTCAGGATCTGGTCCATGGCGCCGGCGAACCAGCCGGTGAACATGTATTCGACCTTGCGATCCACCTTGCCCATCTGATAAACGAAAGCGCTGTGCTCAAGACGCACGCGGGCCGTACCGGCTTCCAGATCGATCTCTTCCGTGATGAAAAGCCCCCAGCCGCGCTGGGACAGGCGCTTCATGTAATGCTCGAAAACATCGACGCCTTCCAGACCGTGGAGTTCGGCTTCCTTTTCGCACCAGTGCCAGGCGCTCTTGTAGCCGGCGTGATAGAGAATCTCCGCGTATTTCTCGGCACCCAGGGCCTCTTCAATGGCCATGTGGTTGTTGATGAAGAAATGGCGCGGCACATACAGCATCGGCAGTGCATCGGTCGTCCAGATACCGGTTTCGCTGTCGACTTCGATCGGGAGTTCAGGGGCTTGTTTCGTCACGGTCGTCTTCCTAAAACTTGTCGTTGTTCAAGAGCCGAATAGGCCCTGAAAGGGGGCAGGAAAGGTAGGCAGGGCAGCGAATCAGGGAGCCGCCCCGGCCCTTTTGAGACTTATTCGCCCCAAACATCCTTCAGGGTTCTGACCCAGTTCTCGCCCATGATCTTTCTGACCTGAGTTTCACTCAGGCCGCGCTTTAGAAGCGCTTCTGTCAGGTTGGGGAATTCGCCGACGGTGCGAATGCCCTCGGGATTGATGATCTTGCCGAAATTGGTCAGACGACGGGCATAGCCCTTGTCGTGGGTCAGCCATTCAAAGAAGTTCTGATCATGACCCTGGGTGAAATCGGTGCCGATACCGATGGCATCTTCACCCACGATATTCATGATGTATTCGATCGCTTCGCAGTAGTCGTCGATGGTCGAATCGACACCGTTTTTGAGAAACGGCGTGAACATGGTGACGCCGACAAAACCGCCGTGATCGGCGATGAACTTGAGCTCTTCATCGGACTTGTTGCGCGGGTGCTCCTTGAGCCCGGAAGGCAGGCAGTGGGAGTAGCACACCGGCTTTTTGGATTCGAGGATGACTTCTTTCGACGTGGTGGCGCCAACGTGTGACAGGTCACACAGCATGCCCACGCGGTTCATTTCAGCCACGATCTCGCGTCCGAAACCGGACAGGCCGCCGTCACGCTCATAACAGCCGGTGCCGACCAGGTTCTGGGTGTTGTAGCACATCTGTACGATGCCCACGCCCAGCTGCTTGAAGACCTCGACATAGCCGATCTGGTCTTCAAAGGCATGCGCGTTCTGGAAACCAAAGATGATGCCGGTCTTGCCTTCTTCCTTGGCACGAGTGATGTCGGCCGTCGTACGTACCGGGCGAACCAGGTCGCTGCACTCGTCCATCAGCTTCTTGGAAGCCACGATGTTATCGACCGTTGCCCTGAACCCTTCCCAGACCGAGACGGTGCAGTTGGCGGCGGTCAAACCACCGCGGCGCATGTCTTCAAGCAGTTCCCGGTTCCATTTGGCGATGATCAGGCCATCGATCACAATGGCGTCGTCATGCAGTTCGGCAGGGGTCATGGTCAGGCTCCAGATGGTGACTAATGCATGGAGCATATCCCTGCCCCGGCTTCATCCGACGCCTGGAAACGACGGGGAAAATTCCAAAAGCGTCATCCCCTGCCAAAGAGTACCCGAGCGACTGCCCCTGACTTTTTATCTCGCCACAAAACGTCAGTGGATCAAGACATTGCACTGAGCCGGTGCACTGCCCCTGATCGAAGAGGCACAAAAAAGGAGCTGCCCGGGTGGGGACAGCTCCCTGATGACCACTGACAATGGGTCGCTTTCGGCAATCAGCGCGTGAGCGGCACGCTGGCAAACGTGGGTTCGCCCTGGGCATGAACCAGCGACATCATCGCGCTCGACATGGGCTCACTCGAGGTCGGCTCGACCGCCACGATTCTGCCCTGCTGAAGTGCCGTGGCGGCGCTGGTATTACTGCCATACCAGACGTTACTGCCCGAGCGCTCACCGCGGGGCGGCACGCCAAAATATTCGCGATAGCATTTCGAGAAGTGTGGTGTCGACACGAAACCACACACCGAGGCCACCTCGATGATGGAGAGCGACGTCTGCTTGAGCAGCTGTCGCGCCCGTACCAGACGCAGTTTGAGGTAATAGCGTGACGGCGAGCAGTGCAGATAGCGCTGGAACAGTCGCTCCAGTTGACGCCTGGAAACGTTGACGTAGCGGGCCAGCGTGTCGAGCTCGATTGGCTCTTCGAGGTTGGACTCCATCAGCGCGACGATTTCCAGCAGCTTTGGCTGCGTGGTGCCCAGCACATGCTTGAGCGGTACGCGCTGATGATCCTGCTCGTTACGCACCCGCTCGCAGATGAACATCTCGGAGATACCGGCCGACAGCTCATGCCCGTGGTCGCGAGCGATCAGATTGAGCATCATGTCCATCGGCGCCGTGCCACCGGAGGCCGTAAACCGGTCCCGATCGATCGAGAAAAGCCGCGTGGTGAGCGTGACGTTGGGGAAGGCTTCCTGCATCGAGGCCAGACACTCCCAGTGGATGCTGGCCTCGTAGTGATCCAGCAGCCCCGCCTTGGCCAGCGCCCAGCTGCCCGTACAGATGGCACCGATGCGTCGCAGCTGACGTGACTGTGACTGCAGCCAGTGGGCGTGTTCACGTGTGACGCTGTGCTGTGGCGCCACGCCACCGCAGACCACCACCCAGTCCAGCGACAGGGGCACGGTAATCGAGACATCCGGCGTTACCTGCAGGCCATCGCTGGCGCGCACCGGTGCCCCGTTGTGGGTCAGGGTGTACCAGCGATACAGCTCACGCCCGGCCAGCTGATTGGCCATGCGCAGCGGCTCAATCACCGAGGCCAGTGAGATCAGCGTAAAGTTATCAAGCAGTAGAAAACCGATGGTTTGCGGCGTCGTGATACCGCTGGCACCCGGGGCAGGGCCGGCCTTGTGGTCAGGTAACATGTCGTCATGCCTCCTCAACTATATCCTGCTTTTGTCATTGTTTTGGCAGACTCGTTTTCGACCTGTCGAAAGCCCGGTTGCCATGACGCTTATCTTGCATCATCCCGGCTACAACAGTCGCCTTTTAATTTGTCGCTTATAGATACGTATACACGGTTTTATAGACACCGTATCGCCCTCCGATAGTTGAAAAAGTCGCTTTCAAAACAGTGGATGTCGCAATGCGAGGCATCCATGACGCACGGACACCAGACGCGACACGGAGTTACAGAGAAGGGACGGGGCATGACAAATTGACGGCCTGAAAAAACCGCCAGCCATCGTTGCCAGAAGGGAACTTTCATAACCGGATGAAAGGCCGAACAAGGTGTCACGAGCAATACACAGGTGGCTCATCAAACTGATTATTCGGCTTTCCAGGCGACTGTTGACCCACAGGCAACAAAACTCACATCAAATGATCTTTTTGTAGCGCTGACTTCTTCTCATGATGAAAAGCCCATCACAAGAACAAGGAAAGCACTCATGTTTGAACGCGACGACATCAAGGCCGCCATCGAGTTACGCCATGATCTTCACCGTCACCCCGAACTGCGCTACCAGGAGTTCAGAACCGCCGAGCGTGTTGCCACGCTGTTAAAACAAAAGGGGTATCAGGTCACTACAGGTGTTGCAGGAACGGGTGTAGTCGCTCTGCTCGATACTGGACGGCCCGGGCCTGTGGTGGCACTGCGTGCCGACATGGATGCGCTCCCCATCATGGAAGTTTCCAGCCACGACCACGTATCAGAAATCCCGGGGGTCATGCATGCCTGTGGTCATGACGGCCATACCGCCGCGCTGATGCTGGCAGCCGATGCCCTGATGCGGCGACGCGATCAGCTCTGCGGCACGGTCAAGCTCATTTTTCAGCCCGCTGAAGAAGGCGGCAATGGCGCGGACAGGATGATTCAGGAAGGCGTACTGGATAACCCGGCAGTCGATTATATTTTTGGCTTTCACAATCGCCCGGGATTTGAAATCGGCGAAGTCTTCGTCAAATCCGGCCCGGCCATGGGCGGCAACGACACCTTCGAGCTGACCCTGCATGGTCATTCAGGACACGCGGCCATGCCGCATCTGGCCGTCGACCCGATTTATCTGGGCGGCTGCATCATTCAACAGCTTCAGGGCGTTGTGGCCCGCAACAAATCGCCGCTGCATTCGGGCGTCATTACCGTCTCCACCTTTCATGCCGGCGAAGCGGCCAATGTCATCCCTGCCTCGGCACAGCTGACCCTCAATATTCGCAGCGACCGGGACGCCTCACGCCAGGTGCTGATCCAGCAAATGCAGGCCACGATTGAAGGCCTTTGCAGCGCGGCCGGCGCCACATATACGCTGACGCCCATCCGTCAGATTCCTCCGCTCGTCAACGATGCCCACTGGAGCCAGCGTGTCGTGGAGATCGCCAGCCAGCGTGGCCTGGGCACCCGCGTTCGCGCCATCGACGAGATGCCGACCATGGGCGCGGAAGACTTTGCCTTCTATTTAAAGCGCATTCCCGGCTGCTTTTTCTTTGTCGGCAACGGTACGGAGAGCGCCTATCTGCACAATGATCGTTACGACTTCAATGACGACATTCTTGAGGTGGCGGCCGGTGTTCATGTCGCCATTGTTGACGAGATTCTCGGCCTGCCCTCAAGCCAGTAACGCCTGTTCCCTCACGACAAACTGAACAACAAAAGGGATCCACGTCATGAAAGGTATGCTCAATACGGTCGAGCGCGTCGGCAACAAACTGCCCCACCCCTTTATTCTCTTTGTGATTCTGTCCGGGCTGATCATTGTCCTGTCAGCATTGCTGTCAGGGCTGGGAGTGACGGCGGTCAATCCGGAAAGCGATGCCGAGGTCGCGGTGCGCAGTCTGCTGTCCGGTGACGGTATCGTGTTCATGCTGACCAGCATGGTGGACAACTTTGTCGGCTTTCCACCGCTGGGGCTGATTCTGGTCGTCATGTTCGGTATTGGCCTTGCCGACAAGGTCGGACTGATGTCGACCCTCATGCAGGTCAGCGTGGCCAAGGCGCCCCCCTCCCTCCTGACCTTTTGCGTTTTCATGGCCGGTATCTGTGGCAGCATCGCCTCCGATGCCAACTACCTCATTTTGATTCCGCTGGCCGCCATGGTGTATCAGGCAGTGGGCCGTCACCCGCTGGCCGGGGCCGCTGCAGCCTATGCCGCGGCAGGCGCCGGGTTCGATGCCAGCCTGTTCGTGACCGCCGGCGATGCGCTGTTTGCCGGCATTACCACCGATGCGGCGCGCATTATCGACAGTGATGCCTATATCTCACCGATCGATAACTACTACTTCGTCGCCTGCTCGGTGTTTGTGCTGGCCCTGATCGGCACACTGCTGATCGATTACGTGGTGGAGCCGCGCCTGCGGCGTACCCAGCCGCTGGAAACCCTGCGCATGAGCGAAGTACAGCTCAAGACGCTCAGTGACGATGAGAAACGTGGGCTTAAAAGAGTCGGCCTGATCACGCTGATCTATTTCGGCCTGGTCGTGCTTTCCGTACTGCCGGCCGGCTCACCGCTGCGCAACGCCGAAGGCGGGCTGATCCCTTCTCCCTTCCTTGAGTCTTTCGTCCCCTTGCTGTTTGGCTACTTCGTGGCCATCGGCCTGACCTATGGGCTGTGTACCGGCGCGATCAAAAAGGCCCGTGATATCCCGGGATTCATGGCCGAATCGGCGCGGGATCTGGCGCCAACGCTGGTGCTGTTTTTTGCCATTTCCCAGTTCATCGCCTACTTCAAATGGTCCGAGCTGGGTCAGTTCATCGCCATCGAGGGCTCCAATGTACTGGAACAGACCGGCTTTACCGGCGTGCCTCTGGTCATTGCCTTTATTCTGATGGCCACCACGCTCAATATCTTCATGACCAGCGGCTCGGCGCAGTGGGCCCTCATGGCGCCCGTGTTTGTTCCCATGCTGATGCTGCTGGATTTCAATCCGGCCTTTGTGCTGGCCATGTTTCGTATTGGCGATTCCTCCACCAACATCATCTCCCCCATGAGCCCCTACTTTTCAGTGGCGCTGGTTTATATGCAGCGCTACAAGCCGGATCTGGGGCTGGGCACGCTGATGGCCACCATGCTGCCGCTGTCCATGGGCTTTCTGCTGATCTGGACGCTGTTTTTGATGTTCTGGATGTGGATGGGGCTGCCTTTCGGACCCGGAATCTACATGATGTCGTCCTGACCCTCACTTTCAGCGCATCGAGGTCATCAGCTTCCACAGATAGTCGGCCGCCGGCGACAGGCGGCGGCCGGCACGTCTGATCAGATTGCCACAGGTGTCCTGAGCGGCAGGATGATCCACCGGCAGGGCGCACAGTTTTCCGGTTTCAACATCCTGTCCGGCGGCCATTTTCGTCATGAACGCGATACCGATACCGGCAATCGCCATGCGTCTGGCCGTAGAGTGCAGATTGCAGCGATAGGCCGGCGTCACGATACGCTGTTCCGATCGAAACAGGCTCTCCACAAACATCTGCGAACCCGACCCCGGCGGCAGGAAGATCAACTTCTGTGACGACAGCGCTTCAAGGGATACGCAGCTCTGCGAAGCCAGCGGATGTCGTGGCGACATCAGGGCACAAAGCGGCCCGCGCGAGAAGGTGTGACGCACGAGTCGCGGGTCGGTTTCAGGCCCGTAGGTGATGGCGATGTCCACCTCGTCCGCCAACACCATTTCATGCGGCTCACGCGGATAGTAAATACCGCTGAGCAGCTCGATGAAGACCTCCGGGTATTGAGCAGCAACCCGGGTCAGTACCGAATCGACCAGACTCTCCACAAAGCCTTCACCCACGGCCACGACGACCTTGCCGGCCCGGCGATGACGCAACCGCTCCAGAGAGTGCTCAAGCTCCTTGTCCAGCTGGCGACGCGTCATGTGATTATCAACCACCGTGCGCCCTGCCTCGGTCAGTGACAGATAGCGACCGTTACGCTCCATGATCGGCATGCCGACATCGCGTTCGAGCTCCCGAAGCTGACGACTGACCACTGAAGGATTGATGCCCATGTGCTCGGCCGCCGCCCGCACGCTGCCACACTCGGCCACCATGAAAAGATATTCCGAGCGACGTCCGATCCGATCCAACCCCATGACACGTCCTCATTCACCTTTGAATGGCGGGCCATTTCCATGCGCCATTTCGGACAAAGATATCAGAGACCTGCTGGACGACTACCGCACAGGCCTTCTGGCTCAAGACTTTTGTAGTCAACACTTTTCAAGTGTTATGTTATAACGTTCAATTAAAGCCTTTAATCATTATCGGGAGCCTCTCATGACGTCTGCAGTCGTCCGTTATACCGCCACCTTTCTCACAACCGCCGGGCTGCTCGCCGCCGGCGGCACTCAGGGGGTGTTCGCATCCGACACGCATGATCACGGGCATGACCATGGGCACGATCATGAGCAAGGCCATCAACATGACAAGGACATCCATTCGGGTTACTTCGATGACGACCAGGTCAAGGCCCGCCAGCTCTCGGACTGGGAAGGTGACTGGCGCTCGGTCTATCCGCTGCTGCAGAACGGTACGCTGGATGAGGTCTTTGCCCACAAGGCCAAAAAAGGCGACAAGAGTGCCGAGGAATACAAAAAATACTACCGCGAGGGCTACCGCACTGACGTCGAGCGCATCGACATTCATGGCCAGGACGTGACCTTCCACGCCAACGGAGACGCCTATAGCGGTCAGTACGCCAATGACGGCTACGAAATTCTGAATTACGAAGCGGGCAACCGCGGCGTCCGGTTTATCTTCAAAAAGACCGAAGGCGACGACCGGGCACCGGACTTCATCCAGTTCAGCGATCACGACATCGCCCCCACCGATGCCCACCACTACCATCTCTACATGGGCGATGACCGCCAGGCACTGTTGAATAACGTGGTCAACTGGCCGACCTACTATCCTGCCAACCTGAGCGATCAGCAGATCGTTGAGGAAATGCTGGCGCACTGACCACCCCCCGAAGACCGCCAGTCAGGGCGGTCTTCTTGTCCTTACCTGCCCGGACATCAGCGTTTTTCAATCCCTAATGAAGCCGACATCAGCTCACCAGACAACCCATGATGGCGTTTGCAAACACTCACCATTAATCTATGTTAAGAGAGAAGTTTGTTAATAGGTAAAAATGATGATTATTGCAGCGTTGATAGTCGGGGTTGTGTTCGCTATTGGTTGGTGGAGGCTCTACAAGTATTTCGAGAAGCGCAAGAACTCAAACGACGACCGACCCTGATAAAAAGCTCGGCGTCATAAACGCATGCTTGTGACTCGAACGTGACCTGAACGGCTCGTCATCGCGGCTGAAAAATCCGCCCAAGGCATATGCCGTCGGCCTGATGGCTTCTCGCCTTCGCCTGCGCCCTGTTCTCTGCCTGACGACACGCCCCCTGCCCTGACTGGCAATGTTTCTTGCCTTCCTGAATGGATATAAAAATTAGCCACATATGAAGCAATAGCGAAAGGCCACGAAACCTATAGGTCAAATATTCTCTGGAACCGGCTCCAGCCCCTCCTTTGCGGGTCGATAACCGCTGAAGAAACACCCCGACCCCGTCACCTCTCCAGAGATATCCTCGTCATGATTCTGAATCGAAGCGTGAAACACAGGCTGGTCGCCATTGCGGCTGCCATGGCTGTGCTTTTGATTTTAATCGGCGCCGCAGGCGCCTGGGGCATGAAAAGCATTACCGACAATTTCGATCGAGCCTACAACCGTGATGTCCTGCCCCTGCGGATACTCGACCAAGTGGATTCCGCGATTTCCGACTCTCAGGTAGACCTTCTAAGGGCGCGCAATGACGGCACCGCTCAGGGGCTGCAAAATCTGCTGTCGGTCTATCCGCGCTATCGCAATGCCTCCGACAGCAACTGGCAGGAATACAAGACGCGCAATGTGACCTCGCCGGAAGAAAGGGCTCTCGCCGACCTGATCGCCCCCGACCTTGCAGAGTACTGGCGCCGCTTTGACGCCAATGTCGAGCGCATGAAAAGTGGCGATTTTTCCCCGCCCACGGGTAATCTTCAGCTCCGCGAACCCTATCTGGCCGTCTCCGGAAATCTGGGCAAGGCCGGCGACATCAATGAACAGCAGGTGCAGGCCAAGTTCCTGGCCAGTCAAAAAAACATGAACGTTCTACTGACGGCCATTGCCGGTGCCGTCCTGTTTGCACTGGCAATGACGACGCTGGCGTTCTGGCGGTTTGCCCGCGGCATTCTTGGGCCTTTGAATCAGGCCAGAGACATTTCCGGTGAAATTGCCCAGGGCAATCTGGCCAACACCATCGAAATCAAGGGGCGGGATGAATTTGCCGGACTGCTTGGCAACCTGAACGACATGCAAAAACAACTGGCCCATGTGGTTAGCGACGTCAGAAACAATGCTGAAGCCGTCGGCAGCGCCTCCAGTGAAATTGCCTCGGGCAATGATGATCTCTCCCGTCGGACACAGGAGCAGGCGGCAAGCCTTGAAGAAACCGCCGCCTCCATGGAGGAGATCACCTCCACGGTACGCCAGAACGCCGATAACGCCACTCAGGCCAGCCAGCTGGCACAAAACGTTCGTCAGAAAGCGCATGACGGCAGCCAGGTGGTGGAAAAAACCACCCTTGCCATGGCGGAAATCAGCGCCTCCAGTCAGAAGATTGCCGAAATTGTCGGGCTGATCGACTCGATCGCCTTCCAGACCAACCTGCTGGCCCTGAACGCCGCCGTCGAAGCGGCCCGGGCAGGCGAGCAGGGCCGCGGCTTTGCCGTGGTGGCCAGCGAAGTGCGCACCCTTTCCAGCCGCAGTGCCGAGGCCGCGCGAGACATCAAGGCGCTGGTCAACGATAGCGTCGAGAAGGTCAATAACGGCTCCGAACTGGTCAATCACTCCGGACGGACGCTGCAGGAGATCGTCACCGGCATCAACAGCATGGCCGAAATCGTGACCGAAATTGCCTCGGCAAGTCAGGAACAGACGTCCGGCATCGAACAGATCAACCAGGCCATCTCCCAGATGGACAGCGTCACGCAGCAGAATGCGGCGCTGGTCGAAGAAGCGGCCGCAGCCAGCCGCTCCATGGAGCAAAGCGCTCGGGCGCTCAAGGAACAGGTGGCCTATTTCCGTGTTACCGCCACCGGCCCTCGCCCCGTGGCGTCACCGGCGCTGAAAAGACCCAACATGACGACAGCGTCCGCTTCTACACCGGCCAGAAAGACAGAGCCCGTCAGAACGCCCGCAGCGGCCACGCGCAAACCGGCCCCCCCGGCCACACGGAAACCGGCCGTTCAGGCCCACAGTGACGCCGAAGAGTGGGAAACCTTCTAAAGCACCCCATCGAAGAGGCCCGGCGCATGAGCGCCGGGCCTCTTGTTTTGACCCTCGCCCGCACCTCAATACATCTTCTGCACCCGATGCGACACCACACCCACCATCTCGACGTTGGTCAGATCCCCCGTCCAAAGCTGGCCGTCCAGCCCTTCCAGTACCGGCACGTTGATGCGATGCGCATAGCGATAGACATAAAACGCCTCATCGACATTGACCACCACCAGCACGCCGTCGCGCAGTGACAGCGAGTGGTCGACGACCAGCCAGTCGCCCTCCTGCCAGGGATCAATCGCCTCATCATCCTGAACCACCTCCGCCAGAAAGGTGAGGTGCGAATGCGGGGCAAAAAACTGCTGCCAGCGCTCAGCCCCAAGGTTATACGCCAGGTCCTGCTCGCCTCTGGGCAGCATGGTGGGCATGGGCATTCGATACGCCACGCGCATAAGCACTCCTCGGTCTTTAAAGGCAAGGATGAAGGGATACGGCCACAGCCCGGAAAAGAGAAGCACGGCAGCCTTCTGATCTCAGTGAAGCCGCGCACTGCGTCGGTTCATGACAGGAGTGTAGCCCTCATATCAAAAGCAGAACCGGAGCAACCTGAGGTCACCTGCCATCAGGCATGGCCTAAATAATCATTGATCGATAAAATGCTGATTTTTCTAGGCATTATCCGATGACGTTTTTGCATTATCAGCTGGTGGTTTTTGTCTCGGTACTCTGCCTGACCCGAATTCATCGCAACCTGGGAATGGTTTCCGCGCTGGGCTGGACATTGTGGTCGCTCGCAACGCTCGAAGGGCCCGGCTATATCATCGTCCAGACCTTCACGGCCTGGATAAGCTGGTACGGCACCTGGTGTTTCATCAAGCAGAAGCAGCTGGTTGAGAGCACACCCAAAACCACCGGCCAACAGACAGCCAGCACCCGCAGGAAAGCCACCCCAAACGCTCTGGTGCACAACCGCGCTCATCACGACGAGCTGACCCACGCCCTCAGAACTGCCAAAAAGGAACTGGTGGTCGTCTCCGGCTGGCTATCCGATCGGGTCGTGAATGATCAATTCTGTACTCTGCTGGCAGGCGCCCTCGACCGGGGCGTGAACGTCCACATTGCCTACGGCGCGAGCGACCGCGACGGGCAGCACCGGCTTTCCGAGACGGCGACCAGGGCGCTGGAACGTCTAAAGGAGATTGGGAAGCGCAGCCGAAAAGGCCAACTGACCATCGTGCAGCGTCCCACGCACGAAAAGTGTCTGGTTGTGGATAAACGATATGCGATTGTCGGCAGCTTCAACTGGCTCGCCAACGCACACTACCGGGACAGGGAAACCAGCCTCAAGGTGCATCAGAGACGTGTGGTGGTGGAGCTGGCGGCGGCGTGCAGGGGCGGAGATACGAGGAGTACGGAAGTTAATGGTGCGGTTGTTGAGGTAGCGTAGGGCTGGATTACAACCTCTTTGGTTCAGCAAATTTTTCCTCACGAGGCTGAAGCGGAAGCACATGCGGGCCCAACTTTATCGATCAAGTCACGTTCACGAAAAAGCTTGTTGTCCGTGCACGGACAGGATACAGACCTTTCAGGTGAAACTGCTTACCCAAGAATCTTTACAACGATCACATCATCTTTTTTCGAGTTCTAGATAACGCATCACATATTAACTTTACCTGATACTCCGCCCATGTTTACTATCGAATAGTTGCACGTAAAAAAATGAAACTAAGAATGGGCGGGGGCACCAGTGGATATAACTCAAAAGATTGCCATTTTGGCTGGGCGCATCAAAGAGCAGATGGATCATGTGGTTAATGAAGAGGCAACCAAAAATGCAATGGTTATGCCCTTCATACAAACCCTGGGTTACGACGTTTTTGATCCGACAGAAGTGATGCCAGAGTTCACTGCTGACGTTGGCTTGAAAAAGGGCGAGAAGGTGGACTATGCCATTAAAAATGGTGGGGAACTATCAATCTTAGTGGAGTGTAAGCCCCGTACAACCGATCTTGCCAACACTCAATTCAGCCAACTATATCGATACTTTAACTGCACTGAGGCAAAATTCGCCATTCTAACAAATGGAATCGAATACCGGTTCTACTCTGATTTAGATGATGCCAATCGACTCGACAAACGCCCATTCTTCACTTTCAGGCTCATTGATTACAACGAGCGAGACATCGAGGAGTTGAAGAAATTTGCCAAACCAGTCTTCAACGTTGACACCATCCTAAGCACTGCCAATCGATTAAAATATACCAACCTGGCCAAAACTGCTTTTGCCGAACTGGTAAAAGATCCCTCGCGCGACTTCATAAAGTCTCTTGCACAGAACTTTTATGATGGACGCATGACTCAGCAAGTAATTGACGATTTTACGCCGATTGTTCGCGAAGCCATGGCGCAGCATATCAAAGAGCAAGTCTCTCAACGCCTTAAATCAGCACTGGCGAACACATCCGGCGAAGAATCTGAAAGAGTTGTTATTGAAAGCGGCGATACTGAGGCAACACAGTTACCTGCTGCAGAAGACAGTGACATTATCACCACTCAAGAGGAGGTCGACGCATACAACATTGTACGTGCCATCCTAGCAAGCGTGGTCGACCCAAACCGTATACATATGCGCGATGCAAAATCCTATTGCGCAATACTTTTGGATAATAACAATCGCAAGCCCGTTTGCCGCTTGCACTTCAATTCAAAAAGCATCTGGCGTATTGGGTTATTCATAGAAGGCAAGGAACAAAAGCACGACATCACAGCATTAACTGAAATTTTTTCTCATCGGGAAGCGTTAATCAAAACAGCAACAGACTACTTGGAATAATTTTTAGGGCGACACACCGTTTCGATTGTAGATAGTGCCAGTCCCTTATCCACGACAAGGAATGGTGAAACATTTTTCCTGAACGCCAGCCATGTCCGCGAGCCACTGCAATAATTTATGCCCAAACGAGAAAAGGCCCGACACATATGTGCCGGGCCTTTGAAATTCTACGGGTGCCGGTAAGTGGACTCGAACCACCGACCTACGCATTACGAATGCGTTGCTCTGCCAACTGAGCTATACCGGCAAACCCGGAAATCATTCTAGCCATCCCTTTTTGCCTTGCCCAGCCCCTGTGGCAGAGTAGCGATTCCTTCACTGCTTGAGCGCCTCATGCCCCCTGTGATCGCCACTTTGCTCTTTGTCCTCACGGCGCTGGCCGAGATCGTCGGCTGCTATCTGGTCTATCGCTGGTGGGTGCTGGCCAAAAGCGCGTGGTGGCTGGTGCCGGCGGCGGCGTCACTGGCGCTGTTTGCCTGGCTTTTAACCCTGCACCCGGCCGCCAGTGGGCGCATCTATGCCGCCTATGCCGGTGTCTATCTCATCACGGCGCTGGCGTGGCTGCGGCTGGTGGATGGCCAGCCGCTACAGCTGACGGATTATCTGGGCGGCGGGCTGGCATTGGCCGGTGCCGTGATCATCATGGCGGGTTACTCGTCTCAGTCCTGATCGCGAACGAACAGATGCACCAGAAGCCATACCGCAACGACGGCGAGGGCGAATATGACCACGGTCAGTTGCACCGGCAGCGGCCAGTGCATGAAGGCCCAGTTATCCTGCAGCACGGCGCCAAAGAGATAGCCGCCCAGCAACACCAATGCGCCCAGGGCGCAGCTTCTTGTCAGAAGGGTCATGCCTGTCTCCTGCTACCATCAATCATCGTGATGCGGTGCGCTTGTCCTCGAGCTCGACCATTTAGGCCTGTACCCACTCACGGTTTTCAGGCGCCATGATCAGCATCAATTGAACCTGTCCCATGAACGGAACACACCGAACATGACCACACCGCCTCCAGACCATAGTCGCCGACGCGCCTTCCGGCCACGCTGGCAACGCCAGGGCCGTCACCCGGACTACCGCTTTTCGCTGGCCAATGAACGCACCTTCCTGGCCTGGATTCGCACGGCGCTGGCGTTCATGGCAGGCGCCGTGGGGATCTATCAGTTCGCGCCGGATATCGCCACGCCCTGGGCGCGGGAGGCACTGGCGGTGATGCTCTCGCTCGGCGGTGCGCTGCTCTCATTGGCGGCCTACCGCCGCTGGGCCGGCAACGAGCGCGCCATGCGAAGCGATGCCGCCCTGCCCTATACGCGGCTGTTATGGCTTCTGGCGCTGTTTGTCACGGCCGTGGCGGTGGTGCTGGGCCTGTTGCTGGTGTGGGGCTAGGCCGTGAGCGAGCCAACCCGGGACCCGGGCCTTCAGCCCGAGCGCACCGGCCTTGCCTGGTCGCGCACGGCCTTTGTGACGCTGCTGTTCTCGGCGCTGCTGCTGCGCGGCGGCATCGTCCATCACGAGCCGGGGCTTGCCTGGGCGGGAGTAATCCTGTTGATCGCTACCGGCGCCCTGTACGCCTGGGCGGGGTGGCGTTTGCGCACGGCGGCCACCAGTGCCCTGACCCATGGCGCCCCGGTGACGCCGGCCTCGACCTGGGTGATACGCATAACGGCGCTGGTCGTTGCCCTGGTGGGGCTGACGGTGGCCGCCAGCGTGCTCTATCACGGCACGCTGCTCGCCCATGTCCGGGCGCTTTTGTCCTGAGCGGTGCCTACGGCCCTCACGACGCTTGAACCAGGCCCCTCGACGGGCGTTAAATCGAGGCACGTTCATTTCCGTCACGGAGCACCCTCATGGCCCGGCACGTCAGTTGTGATGATATTCGCACCCGCTTTTCCCATGCCATGTCCGACATGTACCGCTCGGAGGTGCCCCAGTACGGGACGCTTTTGAAGCTGGTCGCCGATATCAACGCGCAGACGCTTTATCACGACGCCCGCGGGAAAGCGGCCCTGACCGACCGTGGCGGCAGCGAGATGGCGCGTATCGAGATCGAGCGCCACGGCGCGATTCGTCTTGGTACGCCGGATGAGCTTTACACCATGCGTCGCGTGTTCGCGGTAATGGGCATGTCGCCGGTGGGCTATTACGACCTGGCCCCGGCCGGCATGCCGGTACACGCCACGGCCTTTCGTCCGGTGGAGGATGAGGCGCTGGCCCGCAACCCGTTTCGGGTGTTCACCTCGCTTTTGCGTCTGGAGCTGATCGAAGATGAAGACCTGCGCGCGCGCGCGGCCGCCATTTTAAAGCAGCGCCGGATTTTCACTGATCGACTGATGACCCTGCTGGACAAATTCGACAGTGAAGGCGGGCTGAGCGATGAAGACGCCACCGCCTTCGTGATCGAGGCGCTGGAGACCTTTCGCTGGCACAGCCACGCCACGGTCGATGCCGACACCTACCATGCCTTTCATCAGGCCCACCGGCTGATCGCCGATGTGGTGTGCTTTCACGGCCCGCACATCAACCATCTCACCCCGCGCACGCTGGACATCGATGCCACCCAGCAGGCCATGCCCGAGTGGGGTATTGCGCCCAAGGCCACCATCGAAGGCCCACCGCGACGTGACTGCCCGATTCTGCTGCGCCAGACCAGCTTCAAGGCGCTGGAAGAACCGATCCTCTTTCCTGCCGATAACGGAGACGAGCGCGGCGAGCAAAGCGGCACCCACACGGCGCGCTTTGGCGAGATCGAGCAGCGCGGCGCGGCGCTGACCCGACGCGGGCGCAAGCTGTATGACGAGCTGCTGGCGGCGTCCCGCGAGGTGACCCATGGGCTGGAAGGAGAAACGCAGCAAAAGGCGCTGCGCGAGGCCTTCCGTGACTTTCCGGATGATGAAGCGACGCTGCGCCGCGAAGGGCTGGCCTGGTTTGAGTATCAGCTGAGTGACGGCGCCAGCAGGGTTGATGCACAAAACCTGCCGAGCGAGCGCGGCGCGCTGGTTGAAGCGCTGATCGAACAGGGTGTGATGCAGCCAAGGCCCATCACCTACGAGGATTTTCTGCCTGTCAGCGCCGCGGGCATCTTTCGCTCCAATCTGGGCGACGGCGGCGCGCAGCAATACGCTGCCACCGACAGCCGAGCCGATTTTGAAACCGCACTCGGCGCGACGGTGGAAGACGAATTTGCCCTTTATGAACGCCGCAGCGAACGCTCGCTGTCGGCGTGTCTGGAACAGCTGGGTCTTGTACCTTCTGCCTGACCCCTCGTCTGCGCCCTGTTCAATCGTCGTCGACTACAGCCCCTGATAAGGGTTGTCGTCGACCTCCTCCGGCAGGGCTTCGCGCTCGTCCTCGTGCACGCTGATGACCATGCAGGTGGCGATATGGCTGACCTTGTGGGAGACGCTGCCCATGATCATGCCGCTCAGGTCGCTCAATCCGCGGCTACCGATCACGATGACCTGCGCGCCCAGTTTCTCGGCTTCATACGCGATGATGCGCGCCGGGTCGCCATGGCGACCGTGGGTCTCGATGCGTCCGTCAAAGCGTTCGCGAAGGTGGGTCTGTGCCCGCTCGAGCACCTCCTGAATGTCCTTCTCGGCGGTTTCCGGCGACGAGGCCTCAATGGCCTCCTGAAGACTGAGCAGACTGCCGTAGTGCAGGTGCGGCAGCAGCTCGCGCACATACAACAGATGCAGGGTGGCCTCGGGCGACGCCAGCTGTGCGGCGATGCTCAGCGCCTTGAGGGCATGAGCCGAACCATCCACGGGAACCAGCAGTGAAGTGAACATGGCACATCCTCCGGTGGCATCGACAGCGCCGGGAGGCGCCATCGGAGACCGTCAGCATGACGCAGCACCAACCGCCTCGACTTGATCGTGATCAATTCCGACGTCGTTGGCGCCTGGTCTTTGGTCGCGCCCTTGATCAGAGCGGATCGATGCTCATCATCAGCCGGCGCTGGCCGGGCTCGAGCGCCGGACTTCGATGCACCAGCCCGCCACGCCCCTCTCCGTGCCAGGCGCTGCCCTTGATCAGCGCCACATCCCCTGTATCAAGACGCTCGATGGCCGTTGAATCCACTACGATCGCGGGTTTGTCCGACGATGGCGCCCCCAGCCCGCGCCGATCCAGCGCGTGCTCGGGCAACCATTCACTGCCCGGCCCCAGCCAGCTGGTCACCAGCCGTACGGCGACGTTATCGCAGTGAAAACGCGGGCACATGGTGTCTTCCAAAAGCCGCAGGCGTAACCGCAGCTCGGTGGCCTCCAGCATTGACGCCATCAACCGGGCAAGTCCCATCACATCCTCAACAAGCGCCTGCGCCTGCTCGGGAACAGGCAGCCGCTCGCGCAGCTCGGCCTCAAGTGCGGCCTCCGGCGCACCCTCAAGCGCAATGCTCCAGCCACGTGCGGTCCGGCACTGGGCATCAACACTTGCTGCCAGATCGGCCGTCAGCGTTCTGGCGGCAATGGCGATCTCCCGGTCAGCGTCAAAAATGGTGGCAAGCTCGCGGGCCATCAGCAGGGCAGGCTCAGGCGTTTCGAGGGTGCTGGACGGTGACATGACGGTTTCTCCGATCAGGTGGTTCGAATGTGGCGCTCGCCGAGGCGGCGATGCATCAGCCCCGCCAGCGTCATGAGCACAAAACAGAGGGCGGCCAGGCTGACCATGGACGGCCCGGCCGGCGTATCGAAATGCCAGGCGATGGCCAGCCCACCATTGGCGGAGATAATGGCCACCGCGGCGGCCAGCACCGCCATGCCTTCCGGCGTTCGGCTGAAGGGTCTCGCGGCAGCGGCCGGAATGATCAGAAATGCCGCAATCAACAACACGCCAACCACCTTGAGCGCTACTGCCACGACCACGGCCAGCGACAGGGTCAGCAATAGCTGCTCGCGCCGCGGGTCAACGCCACTGGCACGGGCCAGATCCGGATTGAGCGTCGAGATCAAAAGCCCCGACCAGCGCAGGGCGATGATCAGCACCACCAGAAGCGCGCCGCCCCAGATCAGGACCAGATCCCGGCGGCCAACGGCGAGAATGTCACCGATCAGATAACTCATCAGATCCAGCCGGGCCACCTGCACCAGCGACACCGCCACCAGCCCGAAGGCCAGCGCGGCGTGCGCCATCACCCCCAAAAGCGTATCCATGGTGTAGCCGCGGTCACTGAGCAGAGACACCAGAAGCGCCATGATCAGCGCCACTACCAGCACGCTGGCCAACAGCGAGACCGACAGTACCAGTGACAGCGCCACGCCCAGCATCGCGGCATGGGCGGTGGCATCACCGAAATAGGCCATGCGCCGCCACACCACAAAACAACCCAGTGGCGCCGCGGCCAGCGCCACGCCGGTGCCGGCAAGCGCGGCGCGCACCATGAAATCATCCAGCATGGCGACAGGCCCTCTTTTCCCGCAGGGTTTGCCGGGCGTTCTGCTCCGGCTCGGCATGACGCTGCACGCCCTGCTCTGACGCGTTGTGGTCCGGCTCGGCATGACCGGATTCGCGGTGACAGTAAAACGCCACCGCATCGCGCGCCTCGATACCAAACAGCGACTGCCACTCGGGCGAGGCGGCCACGTGCTCGGGGTGGCCCTGACAGCAGACGGTGGTGTTGAGACAGATCACACGGTCCGAGGCCTTCATGACGACATGCAGCTCGTGACTGACCATCAGCACGGCGCAACCCAGCTCGGTGCGCACCCGATCAATGTGTCGATAGAACTCTGCCGTGGCGCGGTGATCCAGCCCCTGATTGGCCTCATCAAGCACCAGCAGACTCGGGCGCTCCAGCAGCGCCCGGGCCAGCAGCACCTTCTGCAGCTGACCGCCCGACAGCGCCGAGAGCTGTCGTTTGATGAGATCACTGGCGTCGGCGCTGGTCAGCGCCGCCTCGATATCGCTTTGACGGTGGCGATTCGGCAGTGCCATGAAGCGGCCGACCGTCATGGGCAGGGTCGGGTCGATCTGAAGCCGCTGCGGCACGTAGCCGATGCTCAAATGATTGTCTCGAACAAGCCGGCCACAGGAGGGCGCCAGCGCGCCAATGATCAACCGCAGCAGGGTGGATTTGCCCGAGCCGTTGGGCCCGACGATGGTCACGATTTCACCTCTGGAGAGCTCAAGGCTGACGTCATCAAGAATGACGTTACCGTTTCTGACCACACCGATGGCATCAAGCGTCAAAAGGGACATGCATTTTCCTGCCGGTAAAGGGGATCGCGCGCGTCGTAGATGGAAGGCTTGTCAGCGGGTGCGCCGACCATTAATGTGACACGTTATAACATAACATTAAATGCCGATTCACTCCCGTTTAGAGAACCTGTCATGAAATACTCCTGCCGCTGGCTGCTGCCGTTAATGTTGACCCCGTCACTGGCGCTGGCCGATGTGCCTCGCGTGGCGGTGGATATCGCCCCCGTCCAGTCACTGGCCGCCCAGGTCATGGGTGATCTGGGGACTCCAGAGATGGTGATGCCGCCCGGTGCCTCTCCACACGGCTATTCGATGCGCCCATCGGAAGCCTCGACGCTGGATAATGCCGACGTGGTGTTCTGGGTCGGGCCACCCCTGACGCCGTGGCTGGCCGATGCCATCAAAACACTATCCGACGATGCCGATGCGGTCGCGCTGCTCGATGCCCCCGGTACGACCCGCCTCGACTACCGCGAAGGCGCCACGTTCGAGGCCCACAACCATGATCACGGCCATGGACACGAGCACGAACATGACGACGGCCACGATCATGAGCATGCCCACGACGGCGGCCACGATCACGAGCATGCCCACGACGGCGGCCACGACCATGGTCACACTGGCCTGAACCCGCATGCCTGGCTTGACCCTGACAACGCACGGGTCTGGTTGAAAGTCATGGCAGACACGCTGGCCAGGACTGACCCCGAGCACGCCGACATCTATCATGACAACGCTCGTAACGCTCAAAAGCGCATTGATCAACTGGTCTCGACCACCGAAAAGCGCCTGGCCGATGACCACAACACGCGCTTTATTGTCTTCCACGACGCCTATCAGTATTTCGAGGAGCGCTTTGATGTCCACGCCGCCGGTGCCATCTCGATCGGCGATGCCTCAAGCCCGGGGCCAGCGCGGATACGTGAACTGCAGGAAAAGGTAACGTCGCTGAACGTGCAGTGCATCTTTTCCGAACCGCAGTTCAACCCGCGCATGATCGAGAGCATTTTCGGCAACATGCCCGTCAACACCTCGATCGTGCTGGACCCGCTGGGCGCCGGCATGGCCCCCGGTCCCGGGCTTTATGACGCACTCATTACCCATATCGCTAACAGCATCGATGAGTGTGCCGAGAGCAGCACTCAAAAGGCAGGCTAGCCCCCCTGGCGCAGCGTCACCATCCGTGGCCGGCCAATCAGAAAACCGGCCACGGCCTGAACGCCCAGCAGCACCATCAATAGCCCCATCGAGGCAGCCCAGCCGCCGGTCAGGGCCTTGAGCGCCCCGAACAACAGCGGCCCGCTGGCGGCGAGCAGATAGCCCACGCTCTGCGACATGCCGGAAAGCATCGCGGCGTGCTGCGATTCGCGCGTTCTCAGCACGATCATGGTCAGCGCGAAGCTGAAACTGCCGCCCTGCCCGGCCCCCAGCAGGATCGCCCACAGCGCCGGCAGCCTTGTCGGGGCCAGCAAAAGGCCCGCAAGGCCGATGGCAATCAGAGCGCACATCCCCAGCACCAGCAGGCTGTGACGATGCATCCTCGCCGCGACCCGGGCGATCACATAGCTGACCGGAATGCTGACCAGATTGAGCAGCGACACCATGTTGCCGGCCATGGTGCTGGACACGCCCGAGCTGATGGCCACCGAGGGCATCCAGGTCTGCAGGGTATAAAAGCCGAGCGACTGCATGCCCATGAAAATCGTCAGCGTCCAGGCCACCGGACTTTTGAACAGCGCCGTCATGCGCACCGCACCACCCGCCTGAGCGGCCGCCGGGCGCCGAAACGCCAGCCAAAGCCAACCCATCGAGGCGACCAGGGCCAGTCCTGCCCATAGCCGCACCGGCGTCGACCAGTGACCGCTGGCCTGCAACAGGGGGACCGCGGTCCCTGCCGCCAGCGTCGCGCCAATGCCCATCACCACCGTATAAAGCCCCATGGTCTGACCCAGCCGGTCGGCTCTATCACGCTTGACCAGACTCGGCATGAAGACGTTGCCAAAGGCAATGCCAAGGCCTGCAAACAGGGTGCCGAGCAGCATGATCGGAAAGGCCTCGATGCCGCGCAGCGCGCTGCCGGCGGCCACCGCCACCAGCGCCAGTGCAATGGCCCGATCCAGCCCCAGCCGGGCCGAAAGCGTCGGTGCCAGCGGCGAGAGCAGCCCGAAGCAGAGAATCATGCCGGTAGTCAAAAGACTCGCCGCACCGGCGCCAATGTGCAGGGACGCCATGATCGGCTCCAGCACCGGGCCAATCACCACGATGGGCGCACGCAGATTGAGGGCGGCAAACGCAAAGGCCAGCAGCCATAAAAGGGAAGCAGACGGACGTGGCATGTCAGACATGAGGACCTGATAACCGGCGGGAGGGATGAGTAGCGCCGCAGTCTAGCACTTCATCATGCAGGAATGGCGTCACATCCCCTTACCCACCGTGACAAATTTCCGGACATCCGGCAGGGCACGCCGGCGAGGCATTGCTACGCTGAAAACACATACGCTCTGCCGATGGCGTCGCAGGGCGCCCCCTGTTCACCCGTTGATGCGACTTCATCAAAGGACCCCTCATGACCCAGACAACCCGGGCACCAATCAATACCGCTGACGCCGCCCATACCCTCGAGTGGCTGCGCCGCTTTCAGCGTGTGCGAAGCGCCAGCGAAACCCTGTGCGCCCCGCTCGAGACCGAGGACTATATGGTCCAGAGCATGGCGGATGTCAGCCCGCCAAAGTGGCATCTGGCGCACGTCAGCTGGTTTTTTGAAGCCTTCATCCTCACGCCTTATTTAAAGGATTATCAAACGCCTGATCCGGCGTATGACTTTCTGTTCAATTCCTACTACGAAACCCACGGCACGCCGTTTCCACGGCATCTGCGCGGCACCATCTCGCGCCCCACGGTCAAGCAGGTCTACCAGTTTCGCGCCCACATCGACCAGGAGATGGAACGGCTTTTAAGTGCGCCGCCGCCTGAGCATCTTGATGAGATCATCGATCGTCTCGAGATCGGTCTGCACCACGAACAGCAGCATCAGGAGCTGCTGGTGATGGATATCCGCCACATTCTCTCCTGCAACCCGCTGCACCCGGTCTACCGCGACGACATCCGCCAGACGCTTCTGGCCAATGCCGAGCAGGCGCCTACCGCCCATGACGACAATGCTCCTGTAGACAATGACCCTGTAAACAATGAACCGCGCTGGCACCGCTATGCCGCCGGGGTGCGTCAGATCGGGGCGGACTACCCCACCGAGTCCGCCTTTGATCATGACGGTCAGGGCTTCGTGTTTGACAGCGAAACGCCACGCCACCGCCAGTACGTGGCCGAGTTCGAGCTGGCCGACCGCCCGGTCACCAACGCCGAATTCATCAAGTTCATCGAAGACGGTGGCTACTCGCGCACCGAGCTTTGGCTGTCTGATGGCTGGCACCTGATCCACCAGACCGGCTGGCAGGCCCCCGAGTACTGGCAAAGGGTCGACGGCCGCTGGCATACCATGAGTCTGGGGGGACTGGTGCCGGTCGATCTGAACGCGCCGGTGTGTCATGTCAGCTTCTATGAAGCCGATGCCTATGCGCGCTGGGCCGGTGCCCGCCTGCCGACCGAGGCCGAATGGGAAACCGCCGCGGAAGACCAGCCAACGGACGGTCACTTTGTCGAAGACGAGGTGCTGCAACCGCAGGCGAGTGCCGGCGCACGGCGTCAGGGCCCACAGCAGCTCTATGGCGATGTCTGGGAGTGGACCGGCAGCGCCTTTCTGCCCTACCCGGGCTTTACGCCGCTGGAAGGCAGCCTTGGCGAATACAACGGCAAGTTCATGTCCGGTCAGATGGTGCTGCGCGGCGGCTGTTGTGCCACGCCCGGCGATCATATCCGGGCAAGCTATCGCAATTTCTTCCCGCCCCAGGCGCGCTGGGCCTTCTCCGGCATTCGGCTGGCGCGCGATATTTGATCCTGTACCGTCCGCGCCCGTGTGGCGCGGCTTGACCTGAACTCCCTGATCACTGGACTTCCTGACAAAAGGACCGGCTGTCATGTCACAGGCACTCTCCACCGCGTTTTCCTCGCCGAGCAATCGCCACCGGGTGTGGTTTCACGATCAGATGACAGACGCTGACGGGGAACAGAGCCTGCTGGAGGCCATCACCCTCGGGCTGACCGACTCGCCCCGCTGGATCTCGCCCAAGCACTTTTATGATCACCGCGGCTCCGAGCTGTTCGACCGGATCTGTCAGCAGCCGGAGTACTACCCCACCCGCACCGAGGAAACGATTCTTGAGCGTTCGGTGTCGGACATCGCCGAGTGTGTGGGTCAGAACATTGATCTGATCGAGCTGGGCAGCGGCGCCTCCCACAAGATTCGACTGCTGCTCGATGCCCTGCGTCCACGTCACTATATGGGTGTGGATATCTCACGAGATTTTCTGCTGGAGAGCACCCACCGTCTGGCCAATGACTACCCCTGGCTTTCGGTGCACGCCCTGTGCGCCGACTTCACCGCGCCGTTCAGCCTGCCGGCACTGGAAGGCGATGCCCGGCCGGTGGTGTTTTTCCCCGGTTCCTCGATCGGCAACTTCACCCCGCGCGAGGCGATGACGCTGCTGGAGCAGATTCATGACCAGCTGCCCCCCGGCGGCGGGCTTTTGATCGGGGTCGATCGCATCAAGGATCGCGATCGTCTGGAAGCCGCCTACAACGACGCCGCCGGTGTGACGCGCGAGTTCAATCTCAACCTGATCCACCGCCTGCGTGATGAGCTGGGCGCCGAGGTCTCGCCTGAGGATTTCGAGCATCTGGCCTTTTACAACGAGGCTGCCTCGCGCATCGAGATGCACCTTGTCTGCCAGCGCGACCAGACCTTCCGTTTGGATGACCAGATCATCTCGCTGGAAACCGGGGAGCACATTCACACCGAAAACTCCTGGAAATACAGCCGCGAGGGCTTTGAAAAACTCGCCGGACACGCGGGTTTTCAAACGCGCGCGCACTGGTGTGACGATGAAGGACTCTTTGACGTGCACTACTTCGAACGCTTGGCCTGAGGGAGGCAGCAATGGCGGCAACGTGGTCAGACAAGGCGGTGGGGCGGCCCTTCGGGGCAGATCAAAAGCGCGATAGCGCATTGAAGGAACAGGTTGAAGCGCTGCTGTGCCAGATGACACTGGAAGAGAAGATCGGCCAGATGAATCAGGTGGCCGGCAGTCGCGATACCACAGGGGCGCCGGCCAATACCGAGATCGAGGCGGACGTGCGGGAAGGTCGGGTCGGCTCGGTGTTCAACGCCTTCGGGGTCGACTTCACCCGCGAGCTGCAAAAGCAGGCGGTGGAACACTCACGGCTTGGTATTCCGCTGCTGTTTGGTTACGACATCATCCACGGCTTTCGCACCATCTTCCCGATTCCGCTCGGTCAGGCCGCCAGCTGGCATCTCGAGGGCATCGAACGCGCCGCCCGCATCATGGCCATTGAAGGCGCCGCCTCGGGCGTGCACTGGACCTTCGCGCCGATGGTGGACGTCGCCCGTGATCCGCGCTGGGGACGGGTCATGGAAGGCGCCGGCGAAGACACCTACCTGACGTCGCTGATCGCGCGGGCCCAGGTACGCGGCATTCAGGGGCGTGACCCCGGCGCCATCGACACGCTTGCCGCCTGCGTCAAGCACTACGCCGCCTACGGCGCGGTAGAGGCCGGTCGAGAGTACAACACCGTCGACATGTCCGAGTGGCGGCTGCGCTCGATCTACCTGCCGCCCTTTCTGGCCGCGCTCGAGGAAGGCTGTGCCAGCGTCATGACGGCGTTCAACACCCTTAACGCCCTCCCGGCCACCTGCCACCCGCTGCTGCTTGATCAGATTTTGCGCCGCGAATGGCGCTTTGAAGGCATGGTGGTGACCGACTACACCGCCATCATGGAACTGGAACAGCACGGCGTCGCCGCCAATGCTTCAGAAGCCTCACGCAAGGCGGTCAACGCCGGCGTCGACATGGACATGCAGTCCAGCTATTTCATCAAGACGCTGAATGATCTGGTCCAGAACGGACAGGTCGAGGAAGCGCGCATCGACGAAGCGGTGCGGCGCATTCTCTGGCTCAAGGCCGCGCTTGGCCTGTTTGAGGACCCGTACCGCTACGCCAATGATGACCGCGAAGCCGAGTGTTTGCTGAGTGACGCCCACCGCCGCGCCGCCCGCGAACAGGCGCGTGAATCGATGGTGCTGCTGAAAAATGAGGGCAATGTGCTGCCGCTGAATGACCGGCACAAAAAAATCGCCCTCATTGGCCCACTGGGTAATACGCGGCGACTGATCGGCTCTTGGCACGGCAACGGCGATCACAACGACACCGTCACCCTGAGCGAAGGTCTGGCCAACCGGCTCGTCGAGGACGCGGTGATCCTCTACGCCGAGGGCGCTTCCAACCGGATCGGGGATACCGATACATCCGGCATCGAGGCGGCACTGGAGCTGGTGCGCCAGGCCGACGCCGTGGTGCTGGCACTCGGTGAGGACGAAGCGGACGCCGATGAGGCCGCCAGCCGGGCCGACATCGGTCTGCCCGGGGCGCAGCTTGAACTCGCCCGCCGGGTACTGGAAGCTGCCGGCGACATGCCTATCGCCACCGTATTGTTCAACGGCCGACCGCTGGCGCTGACCGAGCTTGATGAGATCGCACCAGCCATTCTGGAAGCCTGGTGGCCGGGTACCGAAGCGGGCAACGCCGTGGCGGACGTGCTGTTCGGTGACGTGAATCCTTCGGGCAAGCTGCCGATGAGCTTTCCAGCAAGCGTCGGCCAGATTCCGGTCTACTACAACGCCTTCAACACCGGCCGGCCAAAGGGAGTCGATCCCAAATACGCCTCCAAGTATCTGGATATCCCCAACGCCCCGCTCTACCCCTTCGGCTTCGGGCTCTCCTATACCACGTTCGAATATGGCGCGCTCGAGACGACGTGCTCGGAGATCGGGCTCGACGACACCCTCGAGGTAAGCCTTGCCGTCACCAATACCGGCGAGCGGGACGGCATCGAGGTGGTGCAGCTCTACCTGCAGGACGTACATGCCAGCGTCGTGCGGCCGCTGCGTGAACTTAAAGGTTTCCAGCGTCTCGAACTGGCACCAGGGACGTGCGAACGCGTTACCTTCCGGATTACCCCTGATATGCGCGGCTTTTTAAACGCCGAGCTCGAACATATGCAGGAGCCAGGACTGTTTCGGGTGCAGATCGGCGGGTGCTCGCAAAGCGGGCAGGAGATCGAGTTTCGGGTAGTGTGACCGATACCTCAGCCAAAACCCACAGAGCCGCTCGGCGTCATCGCCGGGCGAGCCTGTTCCCCTGGTACATTCAACATTGGCCCAGGCAGGGTCGCCAACGGCGCGCAATCAGCGTACCCTCCCGCGTCGACGCATTTTCTGATGTCTGATAACACAATGCCCATCCGGTGTTTTTGACCGGATTTACTCTGCGATGGAACATCTCATGGTTCGACTGCTGCGCGCACATGCCCGCACCCTGCCGGCGCGTCGTCTTTCTTCTGCTCTGCTGGCGGCCACCCTCTGGATTGCGGCCCTGACGTTGATGCTGGGCGTCTGCCTTGCCCCACACGCCGAGGCGGCCGATAGCCCCGAGCCCTCTGCGCTGGACAAGATCATCGAGCGCGGCACGCTGAAGGTGGGTACTACCGGCGACTACAAGCCCTTCAGCTATCGCACCGATGACGATCGCTTTATCGGCCTTGATCCGGACATGGCGGCCAATCTGGCGCAGACGCTTGGCGTCACGCTTGAGCTGGTGCCCACCAGCTGGCCCACCCTGATGCAGGACTTTCAGAACCACCGCTTCGACATCGCCATGAGTGGCATCTCGGTCAATCTGGATCGTCAGAAAAACGCCTGGTTTTCCACGCCCTATCAGCGCGATGGCAAGACCCCGATCGCTCGATGTGATGATCAATCAAACTATCAAACGCTTGAACAGATCGACCAGCCCGGCGTTCGCGTCATCGTCAATCCCGGCGGTACCAACGAGCGCTTCGCCCGTGCGCATCTGCAAGAGGCCACGATTGTCGACTACGACGACAACGTCACCATTTTCGATCAGATTGTGCAGGGCAAGGCGGATCTGATGATGACTGATGCCATCGAGACGCGCCTGCAGGCCAATCTTCATCCCGAGCTGTGTGCCATCCATCCCGACCAGCCGTTCAATTTCTCCGAAAAGGCAGTCCTCTTGCCAAAGGACATGGACCTCAAGCTCTTTGTTGATCAGTGGCTGCGCCAGCTCAGTGAAAGCGGCACCTTTGATGAACAACTCAAGCACTGGCTTGAGTACGACTGGCAGCGTCAGGCAGATTGACAGGCAGCAACCGTTTTGAGGGGAATGCCCACTTCGGGATGACCCATCTTTTTCGATAGCTGAAACAAAACGGTTTCATAGTCTCTGTTCATGCCATCAAATCCCCAGAGCGGCCAAAGCCTCCGGAACTGGCCATGTCTCTGGTTCACAACGCTTTATGGTTTTTGAAACCGATACAGATTGATAACCTGTGTTAAGGAATGACGGCGATACTGTAAGGTAGCCTCTGGCCTTAAAGCGTGATATCAATGCCCGGATATCTCCCATTCATCATGGCATCTCGAGCCGTGAAAGGGAGGGCCAGCGTCCGCTCCATACGTCTTGAAACCGTTTTAACTCCGGCATCTCCCCCTCACTTCTTGACCCGACATTCGAACCGCTCACGCGGCGCACTGAAGGCAGAGGAATATGAAAGACCTGAACCGCGTATTCAAACACTATGAGCAGCAGGTCAGCAGCAGGGGCTCCTCACTGCGTCCTCACTCCATCCAGGAACAGGGCGATGATGCTGAACCTGAAGAGTCGGCAAACTTTGACGAGATTGCCCAGCGCATTCTGATTCCTGCCATGGAATGGGCGCGCGATATCGCCGGCAGCAATCACTATGCCAGCGAAATTCATGTGCACTGCGAAAATGACTCCAGCACCCGCGAAATCGAGGCTGTCGAGTTTCATCTGCTGCCGGTTCAGCACGTCACCATGAAACGGGGCTTTACCAACTTCAATCATCTGCGTATCAGCCATGATCCCGATCACGACGGCCTGCGCATTGATCGCAGCTTCATGAAGCACCACCGCCACGAGGAGCAGGGAGAGTCCTGGATTTCGTGTGGCAATCTCACCCAGGACCGCGTGCAGGACATCATTGCCGATTTCATCGAGATGGTGCTGGCCAATCAGCTTGATAACGAGTCAGACCCAAGCCTGGCATCCTTCTGATGCCTCGCTGCCTTCCCTGTTGCGTTTGATCAATCCCGGAACATCGTCCCGCCAGCGGGACCATCCCACGAACACAACGCCGCCTTGACAACATTTCGGCAAGCGCTGAATACGCGTCAGCCCTGTGCCGCAATGGCGCTATAGTTAAAAACCTCTTCGCATATAAAAACTTTTTCTTATTCCTTTAAGGAAGGTTGAGGTACGCTAACGGCATTCGGCGCCGGCAGGCGCCTCCCCGTTTAAAGGAGCATGACATGACGGCTTTCAAGACTCTGGCGCGCACGCTGGCCATCACCTCACTGGGACTGGCCACGTTCATGGGTACTGCCACGGCGGCTCAGGCCGAGACGCTGCGCGTGGGCATGTCCGGTGGCTACTACCCCTTCACGTTTGTCGATCATGACAAACTCCAGGGCTTTGAAGTCGATGTCATGAACGCCATCGGCAAGCAGACCGGTGATGACATCCAGTTCGTGACCGCCAGCTTCTCGGGTCTGGCCGGCATGCTGGATTCCGGTCGCATCGATACCATCGCCAACCAGATCACCATCACACCGGAGCGCCAGGCCAAGTATGCCTTCTCCGAGCCCTACGTCTATGACGGTGCTCAGGTCGTGGTCAAAAAGGGCAACGACAGCATCCACGGTGTGGAAGATCTCAAGGGCAAGACGGTCATCATGAATCTGGGCTCGAACTACGAGACCCTGCTCAAGGAGTTGCCCTACGCCGATGAGATCAACCTCAAGACCTATGAGTCCAACATCGAGCAGGACGTGGCGCTCGGCCGTGCCGACGCCTTCGTGATGGACCGCACCAGCGCCGCCCAGGTGATCAAGGACAAGCCGCTGCCACTGCAGCTGGCCGGTCAGCCCTTTTCCAAAATCGAGAACGCCCTGCCGTTTCGTGACGACGAAAAGGGCCGCGCCCAGCGCGACCGCGTGAACAAGGCCCTCGACACCCTGCGTGAGAACGGCGAGCTCAAGGCCATTTCCGAGAAGTGGTTTGACAGCGACATCACCGAAGCCCCGCAGTCCGAAGGATCGGAAAAGACCGGCAGCAACAGCTGATCAGCGCTATGCTCTGCCCAATGGCCCCGGCATGTCCGGGGCATTTTGTTTTCACCCTCAGGCGTCTCGCAGGCTTTTAACGCGGGACGCTCGTTTTAAAGCGCATCGCCATGCAAGCACTCAACCTTGATTACATGGTCGGGCTGGTGCCCGTCCTGCTGGGCTATCTCCCGCTAACGCTGGGCATGGCCGCCGCGGGCATGGCCTGTGCCCTGATACTGTCCTGCCTGCTCGCCGTCATTCGCGTTTCGCGCCTGCCAGGTCTCAATCAGGCCGCAAAACTGTTCATTTCGTTTTTTCGCGGCACCCCGCTTTTGGTACAGCTCTTTTTGTTTTATTACGGGCTGCCGCAGTTTCTCTCCTTTCTGGTCTCGATCAACGGCGTAACCGCGACCATCATGGGCCTGACGCTGCACTTTTCGGCCTACATGGCCGAATCGATCCGTGCCGCCATCACCGGCATTGATCGCAGCCAGACCGAGGCCGCCCAGTCGATCGGCATGACCCAGTTCCAGACCATGCGCCGCATCATCCTGCCCCAGGCCACGCGGGTGGCCACGCCCACGCTGATGAACTACTTCATCGACATGATCAAGTCGACGTCGCTGGCCTTTACGCTGGGGGTCACCGAACTGATGGGCGCCACCCAGAAGGAAGCCGCCAGCAGCTTTCTCTACTTCGAAGCCTTTCTGGTCGTGGCGGTGATCTACTGGATCATTGTCGAGGCGCTCTCCTGGTGTCAGAAGCGGCTGGAAAAACGTCTCAACCGGGCCTACCAGCGATGATTGCACTCAAGGGCATCACCAAACGCTTTGGCGAACATACCGTGCTCGATGGGATTGACCTGTCGCTTGAGCGCGGCGAAATCATCGTGGTGATCGGCCCGTCCGGCACCGGCAAGTCGACCCTGCTGCGCTGCGTCAACTTCCTAGAGCGCCCCGATGCCGGGCAGCTGACGGTCGGCGATCTGAGCGTGGACGCTGCCCGCGCCACCAGCGACGACATTCTCGGTCTGCGCCGGCGCACGGCTTTTGTGTTCCAGAACTATGCCCTCTTTGCCCACAAGACGGCGCTGGAGAACATTGCCGAGCGCATGATCGTGGTCGAGGGACTGTCAAAGGCCGAGGCGCACGCGCGCGCACGCGAGATCCTCGAGCGCATCGGCCTTGCCGACAAGGCGGATGCTTATCCTGCCGCACTGTCCGGCGGGCAGCAGCAGCGCATCGGCATCGGCCGCGCCATGGCGGCGAAGGCCGAGGTCATCCTGTTTGACGAGCCGACCTCGGCGCTGGACCCGGAGTGGGTCGAGGAAGTGCTGGCCCTGATGAAGCAGCTCGCCGCCGAGCAGCAGACCATGATCGTGGTGACCCATGAGATGCAGTTTGCCCGCGAAGTGGCCGATCAGGTCGTGTTCATGGACGGCGGGCGCATCGTCGAGCAGGCGCCGCCTTCCGAGCTTTTCACCCATCCGCGTGATGAACGCACCCGCAGCTTTCTGCGCAAGGTGCTCGCCGGCAACGCGCCATCAGACGCCTGACGGCGCGCCGCTGCCCTTGTCAGCCATCCAGTCAGCGCGTTTCCATGAGCTCACGATAGCGCAGCTGGTCCTGATGCATCTGGCGATAGACCCGGTACTTGGCGTCAAAAAAGCCGCGCCGGGTCACGTCCGGTGTGATCGTCTGCGCCGTCGCGCTCATCGCCGCGGCCGCCTGACGAAGTCCCGGGTGATCACCACAGGCGGTGGCTGCCAGCATCGCACTGCCCAACAGCACCGTCTCGCGTTCCTCGGGCAGCTCGATGACAAGCCCGGTGGCATCGCTCAACTCCTTCAGCCAGCGCGCGTTCTTGAGCGCCCCGCCGCACAGGCGCAGCCGCTTGATGTCATGCCCGTGAGCGTTGAGCGTCTCGACGATATGGCGCGTGCCCAGGCTGACCGCCTGCAGGGTGGCCAGATAGCGCACGGCCAAGCCATCGATGTCACGATCAAGCGTCAGCCCGCTGACCATCCCCTTGAGAGAGGCATCCGCCAGCGGCGAGCGATTGCCATGGTGATGGTCCAGCAGGTGCAGATGCCGGGTCAGCTCGTCGCGGCTTTCCTCTTCCAGCGTCTCCAGCCGCTGATTGAGCCACTCGAAATGGCTGATTCCATCACGCTCGGCCGCCGCCATCAGCGCATCCCTTGCGCCGCTGTCGGCAATCACGTGATCGATCAGCGCCCCCACCGCGCTCTGCCCGCCCTCGTTGATCCAGCCATCCGGCAGCACCGCGCCCCAGTAAGGGCCCCAGACACCCGGCACGAAGCAGGGCTCGTGAGAGAAGGCGATATGACAGGCCGAGGTGCCGGCAATCACGGCCAGGCTTCCCTCCGGGTCGTCCCCCAGCATGCCAAGGGCGCCAGCGTGGGCGTCGATCAGCCCGATGGCCACGACCGTGTCAGAAGACAGCCCCATCGCCTCGGCAGCTTCAGGGGAAAGCGTGCCGGCCCGGGAGCCGGGGGCGCGAATCTCGCCCTGCATCGCCGGGCGCGACATCAATTCATCGAGTCCCAGTCGTTCGAGCAGATCCTCCGGCCAGCGCCCTTCATGGGCGAGATAGAGCCACTTGCAGACCTGTGTGCAGACGCTGCGCTCCGGCTCATGCCGCCCGTCCAGATCGCCGATGGCGCGTGCCACCATGAAATCGGCCAGATCGAGAAACAGTGCTGCCCGTTCAAACTGATCAGGGCGCTGGCGCTTGAGCCATAAAAGCTTCGGCAGTTCCAGCTCCGGACTGACCTGCCCGCCGATGTATTCCAGCGCCGGATGCCGGGTTGCGACAATCTCTTCGGCTTCTTCAATGGCGCGATGATCCATCCACATCACGATGTTGTGGTCATCAATGTTGTCCGGTGACACCGAAACTGGGGTGCCCTGATCATTCAGCGCCACCAGCGAACAGGTGGCATCAAAGCCGATTGCCCGCACCGAACCGCCATCGATACCGGCCTCACTCACCGCCGCGCGCACGGCCGCCACGCACTGCGACCAGATGTTGTCGCTGGACTGCTCGACAAAACCGGCGCGCGGTCGGTACTGCGCGATCTCGCGCGCTGCCTGCGCCACACAGCGCCCGCGCGCATCGAACACGCCGGCCCTGACGCTGGCCGACCCCACATCGATTCCCAGGTAATAAGCGCTCATGACGGCTCCTGATAATGGCGTGGCGCTACCCTGACACAGGGTGACCGCACACGGCCTGTCGACCTTGGTTCAATCACCCAAAGGTGAATTGCTCGGGCGTATAAAACACCGCTAAATGCCGAATGACAACGTTAACATTATCGCATCCGGCCGATGAATCGGTGATATGAGGAAGCGCTGCCAACGTTGTTGACCGCTCATGGCACCTGCCATGCCTTCATGATCAGCCGGGAAACCATCATGCCTATCACGATCCCAAGCGCCAAAGGTCTTCTGGGCGCCACTCTCGTCACGACACTGCTGGCCGCCTCAACGATTCCGCTGGCCGGTGCCGCTGACAAGGCCCATGACAAGCCCGACGATGAACTTGTCATCGGCATGTCCTTTCAGGAGCTCAACAACGTCTATTTCGTGACCATGCAGCGTGCGCTGCAGGAAGCGGCCAACGACATGGGTGCCAGTCTCGTGTTCACCGATGCCCGTCACGACATCTCCAAACAGATCAACGATGTCGAGGACATGCTCCAGCGCGGTATCGATATCCTGCTGCTCAACCCGACCGATTCTGTCGGCATCCAGTCGGCCGTGCTCTCGGCCCATGACGCCGGCGTGCCGGTCGTGGCCGTTGATGCCCAGGCCGAAGGGCCGATCGATGGCTTCGTCGGTTCGAAGAACTTCGATGCCGGCTACAAGGCCTGCCACTACATGGGCGAGCAGCTCGACGGCAAGGGCAAGGTTGCCATTCTTGACGGTATCCCGGTGGTGCCGATTCTCCAGCGCGTCGAAGGCTGCGAAAAGGCGCTTGGCGAGTTTGACGGCATCGAGGTGGTCGACAAGCAAAACGGTCATCAGGAACGCTCCACCGCGATGAACGTGACCGAAAACATGCTGCAGGCCCATCCGGATCTGGCCGGCATCTTCAGCGTCAACGACGTGGGTTCGCTCGGCGCGCTGGTCGCCATCCAGTCGTCCGGCAATGACGTGAAACTGGCCAGCGTTGACGGCAACCCGGAAGCGGTCAAGGCCATGCAACAGCCCAACTCGCCGCTGATCGCGATCGCCGCCCAGCACCCGGCCACCATGGTCACCCAGGCCCTCGAGCTGGCCGTGAAGAAATACCGTGGTGAAGACTCTCCCAAAGAGATACCGATCGACGTCACCCTGGTGACCGCCGACAACGCCGGCGACTTTCACTGGTAAGGGCGTTCGCTGGTAGAGACGTTCACTGGTAAACCGATCACCCGAGCGCGCCTCGTCAGAGCCGCGCTCAGGAGGTATTCATGGCGCTATTGTCACTGGAAGGCGTGAGCAAGAGCTTCCCCGGCGTGCGCGCGCTGCATGACGTCAGCCTCAGTGTCGAGGCCGGCGAGATTCACGCCCTGCTGGGGGAAAACGGCGCCGGCAAGTCGACACTGATGAAAATTCTCTGCGGCATTCATCAGCCCGACAGCGGCGAGATCCTGATCGACGGCCACGCCCAGCATTTCTCGAGCTATCGACGCGCCTGCGCCGCCGGTGTCGGCATCGTCTTTCAGGAGTTCAGCCTGATCCCCGGGCTCAGCGTGGTGGACAACATCTTTCTCGGGCGCGAGCCGCGCAATGCGCTGGGGCTGATTCGCCACGGCGAGATGGTGGATAAGGCCTGCGCCCTGTTTGAACGGCTGGGCATCGATATCGACCCGCTGATTCACGTGCACCATCTCAGCGTGGCCGATCAGCAGTTCGTCGAGATCGCCAAGGCGCTGTCGCTCAATGCCCGCGTGCTGGTGCTCGATGAGCCCACCGCCCCGCTCACCCCCACCGAGGTCGAACGGCTCTTTGCCATCATGCGCCAGCTGCGGGACCAGGGCGTGGCGATGGTGTTCATCTCTCACCACATGGAAGAGATCTTTGAGATCTGCGACCGGGTCACCGTGCTGCGCGATGGCGAGTACGTCACCACGCTCAACGTGGCGGACACCGATGCCGGCGCGCTGGTCGAGCAGATGGTCGGCCGGCGGGTCGACAACATCTTCCCCGAGCGCCAGACACCGCCACCTGCCGACGACATCGTGCTCGATGCCCGCATTCGCATGGCCGGCCGAAAGCATACCGACCACATCCAGCTGGCCCGCGGTGAGATTCTGGGGTTTGCCGGGCTGGTCGGCTCCGGGCGCAGCGAAATGGCACTGGCCATGATCGGTGCGCACCCGGTGGCCGAGCGCCATATGCGCCTGGAAGGTGAAGCGGTGACACTCAAATCCCCCGCCGATGCGCTCAGACGCGGCATCGGACTGTTGCCGGAAAACCGCAAGCAGCAGGGGCTGATTCTGCCCTTCACCTGCGCCGACAACATCTCGATCAACCATCTCGAGCGCTTTCAGTCCCCTGCCCCCTTTATCAGCCGCCGCCGCGAGCAGGCAGCGACCGAGACGCTGATGGACCGGGTTCGGGTCAAGGCGCCGGGTAGCGACACCGTGGTCGGCACGCTCTCCGGCGGCAACCAGCAAAAGGTGGTCATCGCCCGCTGGCTGGAGCGCGGCTGCCGGGTGCTGATCTTTGACGAACCGACCCGCGGCATTGATGTCGGCGCGAAATCCGAGATCTACGCCCTGATGAAAACGCTCACCGCCCAGGGCATCTCGATTGTCATGATCTCCTCGGAGCTGCCCGAAATCACCGGCCTGTGCGACCGCGTGCTGGTGTTCAACCACGGCCATGTGGTGGCCACACTTGCCGGTGACGAAATCAAGGCCAGCACCATCATGACCCACGCCACCCGCCAGATTTCCCTTGATCACCCCACGGGTGCCACCGATGACGCGGCGGCCACCATGGAGCACGCCTCATGAATACGTCTGCCTCAACGTCTGATGTGAATTCAAAGCCCCGACGCCAGCGCCGTTCGCGCTGGTCCCGGCTGGTGCATTCGCCGGTCTTTTTTCCGCTGCTTGGCTTTATCGCCGTGTTCATTGTCATGGCGCTGGTCAATGACAACTTCCTGCTGCCCAACAACCTCTCCAACGTCGCCCGCCAGGGCGCGATCATCGGCATCATCGCCGTGGGCATGAGCTTTGCGATCTTCACCGGCGGGATTGATCTCTCGGTCGGACCGGTGATGGCGCTCTCCGGCACCATCATGGCGGGGCTGATGGCGGGAGGCTGGCCGCCCACCGTGGCGGTCATCGTCGGGCTCTTGCTGGGCATGGCGTTTGGCGCCTTCAACGGCGCCTGTGTGGCCTTTGCCCGCATGCCACCGATCATCGTAACGCTCGCCACCATGGGCATCGCCCGAGGGCTGGGGCTGATCTACACCGGCGGCTACCCGATCTCGGGCCTGCCGGCCGGCTTTGCCTTCTTCGGTCGCGGCGAGGTGCTGGGCATTCAGGCCCCGATCGTGATCATGCTGCTGGTTTACCTGGTCGCTTATGTGGTGCTGCACCACACCGCCTTTGGCCGCTACGTCTACGCCATCGGCGGCAACGAGGAAGCCACCCGCCTGACCGGCATTCGCGTGCCGCGCTTCAAGCTGATGGTCTACACCATCAGCGGCCTGACCGCCGCGATCGCGGGCCTGGTCATTACTTCCCGCCTGATGAGCGGCCAGCCCAATGCCGGCACCGGCTTTGAGCTCGATGCCATTGCCGCCGTGGTACTGGGTGGCGCGGCGATTGCCGGTGGTCGCGGGGCGATTCTCGGCACGCTGGTGGGCGCCATGCTGCTGGCGATCCTGAACAACGGCCTCAACCTGATGGGCGTATCGCCCTACCTCCAGGATGTGGTCAAGGGCGGCATCATCCTGCTGGCCATTTACATCGGGCGCGGCCGCAACGCCTGACCCTCACCCCTTTCACGACAGGAGTTCGAACATGACCGATGCAACCGCCACCATGCAGGCCGTGGTTTGCCACGCCCCCAACGACTATCGACTGGAATCGGTGGCCCGCCCCACCGCCGGACCCGGTGAAGTGATTCTGAAAATCGGCGCCTGCGGCATCTGCGCCAGCGACGTGAAATGCCGCGGCGGTGCCGAGATGTTCTGGGGCGGCAACGGCCAGCCCGCCTGGGTGAAGGCCCCGGTCGTCGCCGGTCACGAGTTCTTTGGTGAAGTCATCGAGATGGGCCCGGGCGCGGAAGAGCACTTCGACGTGCGCGTGGGCGATCAGGCAATCGCCGAGCAGATCGTGCCGTGCGGCAAGTGCCGCTACTGCGACAGCGGCCACTACTGGATGTGTGAAGTCCACAACATTCTGGGCTTTCAGCACGAGGTTGCCGAGGGCGGCATGGCCGAGTACATGCGCATCCCGGCGAAGGCGCGCCTGCACCGCATTCCCGAGAGCCTGAGCCTGGCCCAGTCCGCGTTCATCGAACCGCTGGCCTGCGGCATTCACGCCGTCAACCGCGGCGACATTCAGCTTGATGACACCGTGGTGGTCGCCGGTGCCGGGCCGATCGGCCTTGCCATGGTGCAGGTGGCGCACCTCAAGACGCCGAAGCAGCTGATCGTCATCGACATGATCGACGAGCGTCTGGAACTGGCCAAACGGTTTGGCGCCGATGTGGTGCTCAACCCCGCGCGCGATGACGTCAACGCCCGCGTGAAGGAGTTGACCGGCGGCTATGGCTGCGATGTCTATATCGAGGCGACCGGCTCACCGACCGGCGTGCGCCAGGGCCTTGAGATCATCCGCAAGCTGGGGCGCTTTGTGGAGTTCAGCGTGTTCGGCAAGGAGACCACGGTGGACTGGTCGATCATCGGCGATCGCAAGGAGCTCGATGTGCGCGGCGCCCACCTCTCCCCGCACACGTTCCCGGTCGCGATCGACCTGATGGCGCGCGGGCTGGTGACCACCGATGGCATCGTCACCCACGAGTTGCCGCTGGCCGAGTTCGAAGAGGGCTTTCGCATGGCAACCGCCGCTGAATCCATCAAGGTACTGCTGGTGCCCTGAGCGCTGCACGCGAGGACGAGATGAGCCACACACAAGCAATCACCCAGTACGCCGGCCTTCAGGGCCGGCGCTATCTGGTCACCGGTGCGACCAGCGGCATTGGCCAGGCCGTCGCGCTGGCCCTGCGCGAGCAGCACGCCGAGGTGGTCGCACTCGGCCGCAATCTCGAGGCGCTGGCGGCGCTCGAGGCTGCCGGCTGCATCACCTGTACGCTGGAGCTGACCGATACCGAGGCGCTTGAACAGGCCATTGTCGAGCACGGCCCGTTTGACGGGCTGGTCAACAGCGCCGGCATCACCCATGTGGAACCCGCACTGACCCTGCCGGCAGACGCGATCGATCAGGTGTTTCACACCAATGCCCGCGCCGCCGCCATCGCCGCGCGCTGTGTGGCCCGCGGCATGATCGAGGCCGGTAAAGGCGGCAGCATCGTCAACGTCTCGAGTCAGGCCTCCCTTGTGGGGCTGGATGACCATCTCGCCTACAGCGCCTCCAAGGCGGCGATGGACGCCATCACACGTTCACTGTGTCTGGAATGGGGCGCGCACGAGATTCGGGTCAACAGCGTCAACCCGACCGTCACGCTCACACCCATGGCGCAGAAGGTGTGGTCGGCACCGGAAAAGCGCGACCCGATGCTCGCGGCCATACCGCTGCACCGCTTTGCCGAGCTTGCCGATGTGGTCGAACCGATCCTCTTTATGCTCAGCGACGGCGCGGGCATGATCAGCGGCGTGTGTCTGCCGATCGATGGGGGATATACGGCGAGGTAGGGGTGGGGCCTTTCCCCGGATTCCATCAGGGAGTGATGTGCAGGTACAGAAAGCTTCGCGTTGTATCAGCATTGACCTGATGAGGTCTCAGCAACTGACAACGCCCCATCCGCATAATGGCGGCATGCAGTCAGCCCAGGCAGAAAAATGCTCGAATCACTACCTGGAACTGGTTAGTGACTACATGACCTGACCATTGCTCTCATCGTACCTGACGCGCTTTTGCGAACTCAGCCAATCTAGGGCGGTGTGACGACCTTCGACGGCTCACGCTGCATGATCACCTCGCCCTTGCGTACCGAGAGCAACACATCGCCCTGGTTGCGCAGCACGCTGTAGTCGTCCTCGCCTTCGAGCAGGTTGAAGCTTGCGGGCTTGCCGACCTCGATGCCGTAGCCCGCTTCAATGCTGAGTGTACGGGCGCTGTTATCGGTTACCAGATCAAGCGCCTGGCTGAAATCCTTGTGGCCCATCATCTGGCAGATATGCAGGCCAAAATCGAGCGTGCGCAGAAGCCGACCGTTGCCCAGCGAATACCAGGGATCAAAAATGGAGTCTTCAGCGAAGCAGACGTTAATGCCGGCCTCGTTAAGCTCCTTGACCCGGGTCACGCCACGGCGCTTGGGATAGGTATCAAAACGCCCCTGCAGATGAATACTCTCGGTGGGGCATGAGATGAAGTTGATGTTTGATTTCTTGAGTAGTCGGAAGAGTTTGGAGCAGTAGGCGTTGTCATAGGAGTGCATTGCCACCGTGTGGCTGGCGGTAACGCGCGAGCCCATATCATTGAATAGCGCTTCACAGGCCAATACTTCGAGAAAACGCGAATTGGGATCGTCGATCTCATCACAGTGCACATCGACCAGACGGTCATATTTCAAGGCCAGCTCGATCACCCGCTTCATCGAGGCCACACCAAGCTCTCGGGTGTATTCGAAATGGGGGATGCCACCTACCACGTCGGCGCCGATCTCCAGCGCCTCCTCCATCAGCTTTTCACCGCCGGGATAAGAGAGCAGACCCTCCTGGGGAAAGGCGACCACCTGAATGTCGATCCTGTCCTTGAGCTCGTCGCGCAATGCGCACAATGTCTTGAGACCGACCAGGCTCGGGTCGCTGGTGTCGGCATGGGTACGCACAAACTGCACGCCGTTATTGATCAACAGGTTAAGTGTCTTGTAAACACGCGTGCGAATGTCCGCCTCGGAGAGCATCGGCTTGCGTTCGCCCCAGCGTTCAATGCCTTCGAACAGCGTGCCGCTCTCGTTCCAGGCAGGTTCGCCGGCGGTCAGCGCGGCGTCCAGATGGATATGAGGTTCGATGAAAGGCGCACAGGCGAGCTTTCCGCCGGCGTCGATGTGTACATCCGTAGCCTCGATGTGGCCCTGCTGGACGTCGATGCCGACGAAGATGCCGTTTTCGATTTTCAGCTCAAAAAGCTCGGAGCGATGACGTAAGCGGGCATTGATGATGTGCATTCAGTGGCTCGCAGAGGGTTTGGCGGGAGTGGAAGGATGATCGGCAGACACCCGGGGGCGAATGCTCAAAAGCAATGCGTAGCTTAGGGCAGCGACCAGTACGCCGACCAGAGGCGGCAGAAGCGGAGAAAAATAGGCCGCCGCTGCGCCTATGGCATAGGCGCCAAGGCCACGACGGTTGAAGTCGGGAAGCGAGGCCTCCGTCAGGGCAGGATAGCGGCCCTGATGCTTGAGCCAGAAATCCGCCATGATGACCCCGCCCATCGGCGGAATGAAGGTACCGAGCAGCACCAGAAACGGAATCAGGTAGTTGTACATGCCGCCTACCGCCAGCACAGTACCGATGGCGGCGCCGATCACGGTGATCGTGCGGCGCCGGTCAGTGCGGAGCAGGTTGCACCCGGCCACTGCGAAGTTGTAGATGGTGTTGTCCTGAGTGGTCCAGATGTTGAGAAAGAGCATCAATACCGCAATGGAGACAAAGCCCTGGGCGATCAGCACATCAACGATGTCTGCCTGCTGGTAAATCATCGCCCCCAGTGCGCCGGTCAGTACCATCAGGCCGTTGCCCACCAAAAAGGCCGCCAGTGTCGCGATCACCGCGATGCGTGGGCTACTGGCGAAGCGGCTCCAGTTTGTAGCCTGGGTGCCACCGCTGATAAAGGTGCCAATGATTAACGTAATGGCCGCGGCCACACTCATGCTCTCGGTGGGAAGCTGCCGAGCAAGACCGGTCGCACCGCCGACATCGACCAGCCCCGTGATCAGGCTCAGCACGATGAAGAGCATCATCGCCGGCACAGCGAAGCGCGAAAGCCAGTCCATGCCGCGGTAGCCGATCATCGCAGTGATACAAAAACCAAACCCAAAAAGCACCATCAGAGGGATCTCCATCCACTCCTGCATCCCTGTGGTGCGTACCAGCACTACGGCGATGGTGGCGGTGCCCCAGGCGTACCAGCCGATCTGGGTGAAGCCGAGGATGAAATCCGAAAGCTTGCTGCCTTTTTCGCCGAAGCAGAAGCGTCCCATGAGCACCGCGTTCAGTCCGCTCTTGCAGGCAATATAGCCAAGAGCGGCAGCGTAGGCGCCCAGCAGCAGGTTGCCCAGCAGCACGATCCATAAAAGCTGACCGATAGGAAAAGCCTGACCCAGCGAGCCACCGGCCCACATGGTCGCAGTGAAGAAGGTAAACCCCAGTAATACGACCGAAGTGGACAACAACCCTTTACGCGCGCTGACAGGTACCTCGCGCAGGGGGTAGTCGGAAGTTTGCATGTTCGAAACCTCGATAGCCGTCATTGAACTGTCAGCACCTCAAGCAATAAGCGGGCCATCCAGGCAGTTTTTGATAAAACTTGTTGCCTGTGCCCCTTCGGCACTACTCCCCCCGATGACGACGCGAGTCGTGCTGGTACACTCGAACAACACCAACAACAAGACCGTCTCGGCCTGATCCAGGTCGAGGCCCGAGGACATGACCGTGACCAGCTCGACCCTTGAGCGGCTGCTGGCGGCCGCCAACGCCTCCGATATCGACCGACTTCATCAGCTGATTGCCCTCTGTGCGCTGGTAGGGCCGCTCAGCCAGCTGGTGCATGCCCTGCAGCGCGAGCGTGGGGCGGCAAGCATCGTGCTGGGCTCGCGCGGTCAACGCTTTATCGAACGCTACCAGGCGCACGCGGATCACAGTCGTCAGGCCGATACTCAGCTGCACGCGGCACTGACCCACTGGATGAGCGCTCGCGATGAGGCATCGCATGAGGCCCGCGCCTATTCTCCCCGCCTGCTCCGGCGTCTGGCCGGGGCGGTGACGGCACTGGATGCGCTCGCGGAGCTGCGCACCCGGGTGGCGGCCCAGCAGGTGAGCGCCGATGAGGCGACCCGTCTCTACAACCGGGCCATCGGCACGCTGCTTTCGGTGGTGTTCGAGGTGGCTGATACCGCCAGCGATGCCGATATCACCCGCGCGCTGGTCAGCCTCTTTCATTTCATTCAGGGCAAGGAGCTGGCCGGACAGGAGCGCGCCTGTGGAGCACTGGGCTTCACCCTGGGGCGTTTCGATGATGCCCACCGCCACACCCTTCAATCGCTGATCGATGCCCAGCAGGACTGCTTCGATACGTTTACCGAGTTCGCCGATGAGACGGCCCGACGCCGGTGGGCCGCGCTCGCCGATCACCCCACGCTGAGCACGCTGGGGCATCTCCGCGCCATGGCGCTTGCCGAGACGGTCCTGCCGGACGATCTCGAGGCACCCGGTGAGCAGTGGTACGCCCTGGCGACCCAGCGCATCGATGCCATGAAGGCCATCGAGGATCAGCTCGTCGAGGCGCTGCACCAGAGCTGTTGCCAGGCGCTTGAGCAGGCCAGCGGTCGTGATCGTATTGATGACGTGACGACCCGGGCAGAGCCGACCACACTGTCGCCCACCCCGGAGGTCGACGCCCCGGCCGCACCGGTCACGGTGCGATACTTCGACCGCTCCCTGCTGGAACTGGTCCAGACCCAGAATCACCGGCTTCAGCAGTTAAGCGATGAACTGGCTCACACCCGCAAAACCCTGCGCGAGCGCAAGCTGATCGAGCGCGCCAAGGGCCTGCTCATGGCGCAGCAGCATATCGATGAAGACAGCGCCTATCGCCTGATGCGCAAGGCCGCAATGGATCAGAGCCAGCCGCTGGTCTCGATTGCCCGGGCGATGATCGACTGCACCTAATGCCAGGTCGGCGCCGCTTCGGTGCATCACGCATCACCGGTGCACCGCCAGGGTCCCTGACGCCCCCCTGCCCACCGCCCTGCAAGGGGCCCATCACGCTCTGCTTCGTAGTAGTGTCCTGAAATGTCGGCATTCTTTTGATTCTGGCCTCACATCTGCTTGAGGTGACATGCCCCGAGCCAAAGGCGGTTCGAACGGGCAATGCCACCAGGCCCTTGCCCCTTCCCTGACAAGACATGACACGTTGCGCCCTCGGGCCTGCGTGTATCGGACAACGGCGTCCACCCACCTTCCTGCAACACGGGAAGGTCGGTGGGCGCCGTTGTCGTTTGTAAGGCCATGTCCCTTGAGTGTCGTCAACCACGGAGAACGAGTGATGGACATCCGTAACAAAGCCAACAGGATACGGTTACTGACCTTTTCGACCCCACAGATGCGCGCCTTCCATCTATCGTGGTTTGCCTTCCACGTGTGCTTTTTCGGCTGGTTCGGTATCGCCCCGCTGATGGCCGTGGTCCGTGATGACCTGGGACTGACCAAGACCCAGATCGGCAACACCATCATCGCCTCGGTCGCCATCACCATCGTGGTGCGGCTGCTCATCGGCCTGCTGTGTGACCGCATCGGGCCACGCAAGGCTTATACCTGGCTTTTGTGCCTGGGCTCACTGCCGGTCATGCTGATCGGTCTGGCCGACAGCTTTGAAACCTTTTTGATGGCGCGACTGGCCATCGGCGCCATCGGGGCATCGTTTGTGATTACCCAGTACCACTCCACGATCATGTTCGCGCCCAACGTGGTCGGCACCGCCAACGCCACCACGGCCGGCTGGGGCAATCTGGGGGGCGGCACCACCCAGATTCTGATGCCGCTGGTGTTCTCGGGCGTTTTGATGCTCGGGGTCAGCGAAACGCTGGGCTGGCGACTGGCCATGGTCGTGCCGGGCATCGTGCTGTTTCTGACCGGCATCGCCTATTACCGGCTGACGCAGGACGCACCGAACGGCAACTTTGATGAGCTGCGCGCCCGCGGCGAGCTGCCTGAAGCCACTCGGGAACATGGGGCTTTCCAGAGCTTTGCCGCCGCCGCAAAGGACATCCGCGTCTGGGCGCTGTTTCTGGTCTATGCCGCCTGCTTCGGGGTCGAGCTGACCATCAACAACATCGCCGCCATCTACTTTTTTGACACCTTCTCGCTGAATCTGGCCACCGCCGGTCTGATTGCGGGGCTGTTCGGGATGATGAACCTGTTCGCCCGAACGCTGGGCGGGGTCTTTTCGGATCTGTTTGCCCGCAAGAGCGGGCTCAAGGGCCGGGTCCGCTGGCTGTTTCTGGCCATGCTGTGTGAAGGCATTGCCCTGATCGGCTTTGCGCACATGGAGGTGCTGGCACTGGCCATCGGCATCATGCTGGTGTTCAGCCTGTTCGTGCAGATGGCCGAAGGCGCTACCTTTGGCGTGGTGCCGTTTATCAATAAAAAGGCGCTGGGCGCCGTGGCCGGCATCGTGGGGGCCGGGGGCAACGCTGGCGCTGTCGCCGCAGGCTTTCTGTTTCGAAGCGAGGCGCTGACCTATCAGGAAGGGCTATTCTATCTCGGCGTGGCGGTGGTGGTGATCTCGCTGGCCGCGCTGGCCGTACGCTTCACCCCCGAGGTAGAAGCCGAAGAGGAAGCCGCCTATCGCGAGGCCGCCGGTGCCGAGGATGACACCGGCCGCGCGTCGGTACGCGACGCACATCAGGCCTCCTGATCGATCAGGCCAGTGCTCGCGCAGCACTGGCCTGGCGTCCATAACTCACTCGACTCAAAAGAAAAAAACAAAACGCCGTCACTCATGTGACGGCGTTTTTTCATATCGATGACCCTGTCCGTCAGGCCCTGTCAGGAGAGAGGTGCTTCCCCGGCCAGCGCGTGACGATCGGCATTGGCCTCTTCACGGTACAGCGTGACCACACTGCCCACCACGATCAGGCAGGGCGACGGCATCGGCGCTGCCTCAAGCAGGGCAGGCAGGGTGGCCAGCGTTCCCACGCGGGTCTGCTGTGTCGGCAGCGTGGCATGTGCAATCAGCATTACCGGCCAGTCCGCCGGCAGACCGGCGCCTGTCAGCCCCTCACAGATAGTCGCCACCCGATTGAGCCCCATGTAGAACACCAGCGTTTCATCGCGACGCGCCAGCGCCGACCAGTCCGGCAGACGGTCCTCCCGCGCCTGATGAGCGGTCACGAATCGCAGCGTCTGGGCGTGGCCGCGATCGGTCAGCGGCAGGCCGAGCGCGGCGGCAGCACCGGAGGCTGCGGTAATGCCGGGCACAATTTCAGCGTCGATGCCGGCCTCGGCAAGGGCGGCCAGCTCTTCGCCCATGCGTGCGAACACGCCGGGGTCACCGCCCTTGAGCCGCACGACCCGCTTGCCCGCACGCGCCAGTGCCACCAGCCGCGCGCCGATCTCGGCCTGAGACACACTGTGCTGACCGCAGGCCTTGCCCACGTAGTAGCGTTCGCACCCGGCCGGCAGCCGCGCCAGAATCTCCGGCCCGACCAGTCGGTCATAAACCACGGCATCGGCCGCCTGAAGGCGATCCAGCGCACGAAGCGTCAGAAGATCCGCAGCACCTGGGCCTGCGCCGACCAGGGCCACCTGCCCCATGGGGGCCTTCTGCTCGGGTATATCGCTGTCACGCCGCCGGCCTCGCGCCGTGGACAGCGCTCGCGTGGCGACATGGCCGAGCCGCATCATCCAGCGGGACGCGCCAAAGCGCAGGGGATGAGAGGGGTTACAGCTCGACATGGACGGATTCCTCTTCCAGTAATGCCTTGAGTTCGGGTTGGCAGGAGCCGCACTGAGTGCCACAGGCAAGCTCGGCACCGAGCGCCTCGACGCTTCGGTGGCCCCGGCGGATCGCCGCGGTAATTGTGTACTGACCCACTTGGTGACAGCTGCAGACAATGGGCCCCACATCGGCGGCCCCGCTGGCGGCCCCTGCCAGCAGCCGTCGGCGCGTCGTCGCCTCAAGCGGTGTGCCATCAGCGGGGTCGAAGCAGGCATCCAGCCAGTGCAGTGATGGTAGTTCCGCCGGCGGGCCGACCATCAGCCACCAGGCTATCCGATTCCCGGCAAGCCCGCTTGCTCGCAAGCGCCCTCTGGCCTCATCCGTACTCCACTGGGATACCGGCCCTGGCAGCACCCGCGCGATCCAGTCCATCCAGTCCCGTTCACCCGCGTCAGGCGTGCCGGCCAGCTGCCAACGCAGGGCGTGACGCATCGGAATGCGCGTCCAGTAGGCGCAGTCCTCGGTCGGCGTCACCGTCTCCGACAGGTCACCGGCGACCAGCAGCGTGGCCTCCCAGCCGTGCGCCAGCGGCTGAATGCCCACGGCGCCATGCTTGGACTCCGGCTGACCGGAAATCGGATCGACCAGCGGGGTGATCAGCGCATTGGCCTTGGCGCGGCCGCTGAACGCGCCGTTCCAGTGCATGGGCACAAAGACCTCGCCCCGGCGCTGGCCGCGCTTGATGCGTGCCCGGCCGCGATAGTGACCGCCCTCACCGGCAAGCTCGATCAGTCGGCCTTCCTCGATGCCGGCCGCGTCGGCGTCAAAGGGGTTCAGTTCGATGAAGGGCTCGTCACGATGGTTCATCAGACGGGCCGCCCGGGCCGTGCGGGTCATGGTGTGCCACTGATCGCGCACGCGCCCGGTGTTGAGGCGCAGCGGATGGGTCTCGCTCAGCGTTTGAGCCGGCAGGCGCGGACGAACCGGCAGCAGCCGCGCACGGCCGGAGGCGGTCGGAAAGCGGCCATCCTCGAACAGCCGTGCGGCACCTTGAGGGTGATCGGCATTGACTGGCCACTGGATCGGGGCCAGCGCGTCGTAGGCCGCGCGGTCGAGGCCGCAAAGTCCGGAAATATCAAAGGCGCGCCAGTCCGGTCGCGCCGGATCGTTATCAAGCCCCGAGAGTCTGGCGTGCTCATCAAAGATCTCGGCCGGGTGGGTGTAGGAAAAGGCCGACCCGAAGCCGAGCCGGCCGGCAAGATCGGTCATGATCTGCCAGTCGTGTCGCGCCTGGCCCGGGGGCGGGAGCAGGCCACGCTGGCGCGAAATGCACCGCTCCGAGTTGGTGACGGTGCCGTCCTTTTCCGACCAGCCCGTCGCCGGCAGCACGATGTCGGCCACCTCGAGCAGCTCGGCGTTTTCCATGCACTCGGAGACGATGACCAGCGGACAGTCGGCCAGAATGCGCTTGATGCGATCGGCATCCGGCAGGCTGACCACCGGGTTGGTCGCCATGATCCACACCGCCCGGACCTCGCCGCGCTCGATGGCCTCGAACAGCTCGACGGCCTTGTGGCCGGGCTCGGTGGGCAGCGACGGCGCGCCCCAGAACGTCGACACCCGCTCGATCGCCCCGGGGGTGTGGTAATCCATGTGAGCGGCCAGCTGATTGGCCAGCCCGCCGACTTCGCGCCCGCCCATGGCGTTGGGCTGGCCGGTAATCGAAAACGGCCCGGCGCCGGGCAGGCCGAGCTTGCCGCCGGCCAGATGACAGTTGATGATCGCCTGGCACTTGTCGGTGCCGCTGCTCGATTGATTGATGCCCTGCGAATAGAGCGTGACCACATGCAGCTGGGTGGCAAACCAGTAATAAAACGTCTCGAGCCGCTCGGCATCAATATCGCAGTCCGCCGCGATGGCCTCGATTGTGGTGTCGTCCTCGAGCACCGCCGCCAGCGTCTCCTCAAACCCTTCGGCGTGACGCTCCAGATAGAGACGATCCAGCCGGTTCGTGCGCGCCATGAACGCCAGCAGCCCATTGAACAGCCGCGCGTCGCTGCCCGGCGCGATGCCCAGATAAAGATCGGCGATATCGCAACTGTCGGTCACGCGAGGGTCGATCACCACCACGCGCATCAGCGGGTTGCGCGTTTTCGCCGCTTTCAGGCGCTGATAGAGCACCGGATGGTTCCAGGCCAGATTGGACCCCACCAGTACCACCAGCTCGGCGCGCTCCAGATCCTCATAGCAGCAGGGTACGGCGTCGGCGCCGAAGGCCCGCTTGTAGGCCGCCACCGCTGACGCCATGCAGAGCCGGGAGTTGGTATCCACATGGGGCGTGCCGAGAAAGCCCTTGAAGAGCTTGTTGGCGACGTAATAGTCCTCGGTCAGAAGCTGGCCCGAGAGATACGCTGCCACCGACCCAGGGCCGTGGGCCGCCTGCGTGGCGTGAAGACGACGGGCAAGCACATCGAGCGCCGTGTCCCAGTCGACCGTTTGACCATCGACGCGTGGCGCCAGCACTCGCCCGGCATGGCCGAGCGTCTCATGCAGGGCGCTGCCCTTGACGCACAGCCGACCCTGATTGGCCGGGTGCACCGGGTCCCCCTCAACCGCGCTGATCGACTCGCCGCTCACGGTGGCGCGCACGCCGCACCCGACGCCGCAATAGGGGCAGGTCGTTTGAGCATGACACGCGCCCCTGTCCGTTTGACCGGATAACTCACCCATGTGATCGGCGGAAGAAACGCCGGAGCGGGTAACGGATGAGGGTATGACGGATAAACGGGTTCCGGATGGTTGGGTCGCGGACATGAGGCCTCCTTGAATGCAAAAGGGCCTGACATCACGCGAGCGTGAGGTCAGGCCCCTGTGCCTGTCTTCAAATCGTTCGATGGCGCCTGAACGGCGCACCTTTGCGGCGGGAAAGCGTGTCGATCCGATTCGGGACGTCATTGCCCCGCTCGAATCGCGACCACGGCCGCGGTGTCATGATGATCTGCACCTTCCACGCCACTGCCGGTTTTTCCCTTTCATAACAGAAGGCTGAATGGCAGCGCTAAAGATTCCAGAGCCCGCTTACCCTCGACACGTCCAGCCATGGTGCACGTTTGACGCAAAACGCACCGCCTTTGGGCAGGATCCTTCGCCCGGGGGCCTGACAGCGTCACGACAAAACGCCCAGACGACTGAATCAAAAGCGTAATTTTTCATGTGGCACGCCATTGGCTGTGTTGTAAAAAGCGGCCACCGAAGGCCGCACGCATCGCCCCTTAACCCCCAGGCTTCGTGCGCCGGGGTGGACGACGCCACAGACATCACGTTCACGTCAGGCAACGGCGCCTGATGCCCTGAAGCTTTTTGGCTTCACGGCATCAGGCGCTTTTTTTATGGCCCGACCGGCGCGGTGACAGGACCAGAGCCCGACCGCCGTTTTTTATGACGGCAGATCGACACGGGAGATCGACATGACACGCGACACCGACACGCACCTCGTCGTCATCGGCAATGGCATGGCCGGCCATCGGCTGGTCACCACGCTGCTGGCCCGAAAGGATCGCCCGGCCCGCATCACGGTACTCGGCGAGGAAGCCTCACACGCCTATAACCGCATTCTGCTCTCCCCCTGGCTGGCCGGTGAGCTGGGTCGCGATGAGCTCGCCCTGCCCGCCATGGTCGCCGAGGGCGTCGAATGCCGACCGGGGGCACGGGTGATCAATATCGACCGTTCAAGCCACACCCTCACGCTCGAGTCCGGCGAGCGCCTGCACTACAACCGGCTGGTCATCGCCACCGGCGCCCGGCCGACGCTGCCCGAGGTGGCGGGCATCCAGCTTGGCAACGTCGGTGCGTTTCGAACGATGGAGGACGGTGAGTGGCTGAGACAGCAGGCCCCCGGATCCAACGCGGTCGTGATCGGTGGCGGCCTGCTGGGACTTGAAGCCGCGGAAGGGCTTCGAAAGCTCGGCGTGCACGTCACCGTGCTGCAGCGAAGCGACCGATTGATGAACCGCCAGCTCGACGCCGTGGCTGCCGGCTGGCTTGAGCAGACCCTGACCCGGCGCGGCATCACGATCAACACCGGCGCCGAGCTTGCCCGGCTTGATGGCGACTCAAACGGCAACGTGCGCTCGCTGACTCTGCGTGATGGCCGCACCCTCGCGGCTGACTGCGTGGTGGTGGCCGCCGGCATCACGCCGAACGCGACACTTGGCCGGCTCGCCGGTCTCGAGGTGGGTCGCGGCATCTGCGTCGATGAGCACCTGGCCACCCGGGACCCGGCCATTTTTGCCCTCGGCGAATGCGCCGAGGTAGATGGGGCCACCATCGGGCTGGTCGAGCCGATCTGGCAGCAGGTCGAGACGCTGGTCGATGTGCTGTGCCACCGGACGCCCGCGCCCTACCAGGCGCTCCCCTCCCCGACCCGGCTCAAGGTCGCCGGCATCGATCTCTACGCCTTCGGCCCGGTCGAGCCGAGCGAGGGCATGGAGACGCTGACCTATGCCGACCCCGAACACGGCGATTACCGCCGGCTTTTGATCGACAACGATCGCATCAAGGGCGCCGTGCTTTACGGCGACACCCGCGACGGCCCGGAACTCTTTCGCCTCGCCACCACCGACACCGCGCTGGGCAAGGCCCGCGCCCTGCTGATTTTCGGCGCCCATGACGCCATTCAACGCCTTGAGGAGGTTGCATGAGCACGCCCAACATCCATCCGACACACCATGACGCCGATGCCTCGTCAATGCCGCGCCTGATCGTCATCGGCAACGGCATGGTCGGTCACCATTTTCTGGAACAGCTGGTCGAGCACGGCGTCCACGAACGTCTTGCCATCACGGTCTTCGGCGAGGAGCGCCACCGCGCCTACGACCGGGTGCACCTCTCGGAGTACTTCAGCGGCCGCGACGCCGAGGCGCTGTCGCTCGGCGACGCCGACTTCTGCGCCCGCCACGGCATCGCGCTGCATCTGGGTGAGCACGTATTGTCGATCGACCGTCACGCCCAAACCGTCACCACAGAACGCGGCGATCACGCCTACGACCGACTGGTGCTGGCCACCGGCTCCTATCCGTTCGTGCCGCAGATTCCCACCGTGGATGACGATACCGGCCACGCCGGGCTGGTCTATCGCACGCTGGACGATCTTGACCGCATCCGTGAGGCCGCCGCCGGCGTGGCCGAGCGCGACCAGCGGCGCGGTGTGGTGATCGGCGGTGGGCTGCTGGGACTGGAAGCGGCCAATGCGCTGACCTCGCTCGGGCTCGAGGCGCATGTGGTCGAGTTCGCGCCGCGCTTGATGCCGGTGCAGCTCGACGACGAGGGCGGCCGGGCGCTCAAGCGTCAGATTGAAGCGCTCGGGGTGCACGTGCACGTCGACCACGCCACCACCGAGATCACCCGCGGCGAGCACCATCGCTACTGCATGCATTTCAGGGATCACGAGCCGCTCGAGGCCGATATGATCGTGTTCTCCGCCGGCATTCGCCCGCAGGATCGGCTGGCACGCGAAAGCGGGCTGACCCTTGGCGAGCGCGGCGGCATCGTGATCGATGACACCTGCGTCACTTCCGACCCATCGATCTACGCCATCGGCGAGTGCGCGCTCTGGAGCGGGCGCCTGTTTGGACTGGTCGCCCCGGGCTACACCATGGCCCGCACCGTGGCTGGTTCGCTGGCCGGTCTTGAAGGCGCATCGTTCACCGGGGCCGACATGTCGACCAAGCTCAAGCTGCTCGGGGTCGATGTCGGCTCGATCGGCGATGCCCACGCCACCACCGAAGGCGCCGTAAGCTATCGCTACATCGACGAGGCCAATCACGGTTATCGCCGGCTCGTCGTCTCCGCCGACGGCAGGACCGCGATCGGCGCGGTGCTGGTCGGTGATAACCGCTATTACGACACCCTGCTACAGTACGTACAAAACGGCATCGCGCTGCCGGAGGACCCGGCGAGCCTGATTCTGCCGCACAGCGAGGGGGCGCCAACGCTCGGCGCCGACGCCCTGCCCGAGACCGCGATGATCTGCTCCTGTCACAACGTCACCAAGGGGGCGGTGTGTCAGGCCGTCGAGGCCGGCTGCGGTGACCTTGGAACGCTCAAGGCCGAGACCCGCGCCAGCACCGGCTGCGGCGGCTGCACGGCACTTCTCAAGCAGGTGTTCGAACATGAGCTGGAAAGTCGCGGCATCGAGGTCGACAGAAGCCTGTGCGAGCACTTCGCTTACACCCGCCAGGAGCTCTACGGCCTGATTCGGGTCGAGGGCATCAAAAGCTTCGAGGCGCTTCACTCACGACACGGCAAGGGCGAGCTTGGCTGCGATATCTGCAAGCCGGCGGTGGCCTCGATTCTGGCGTCCTGCTGGAACGCGCCGATCACCGACCCGTCGCTGGTGCCGCTGCAGGACACCAACGACACCTTCATGGCTAACATGCAGAAAAACGGCACCTATTCGGTGGTGCCGCGCATTCCGGGCGGCGAAATCACCCCCGACAAATTGATCGCCATCGGCGCGGTGGCAAAGAAATATGCGCTCTACACCAAGATCACCGGCGGCCAGCGCATCGATTTGTTCGGCGCCGAGCTGCAGGACCTGCCGGAGATCTGGCGCGAGCTGATCGAGGCCGGGTTCGAGACCGGCCACGCCTACGGCAAATCGACCCGCACGGTGAAATCCTGCGTCGGCAACACCTGGTGTCGTTACGGCGTGCAGGATAGCGTCGCCATGGCGCTCACCATCGAGAACCGCTACAAGGGCCTGCGCTCGCCGCACAAGCTCAAGTTCGCGGTGTCCGGCTGCACTCGTGAATGCGCCGAGGCCCAGAGCAAGGATGTCGGCGTGATCGCCACCGAGCACGGCTGGAACCTCTATGTCTGCGGCAACGGCGGCATGCGCCCGCGCCATGCCGAGCTGTTCGCGACCGATCTGGACGACGCCACCCTGCTCGGACTGATCGACCGCTTTTTGATGTTCTACATCCGCACCGCCGACCGGCTGCAGCGCACCTCGGTGTGGCGCGAAAGCCTCGAAGGCGGGCTCGACTATCTGAAGGACGTCATCATCAATGACAGCCTGGGCCTTTGCGAGGCGCTGGAGCACCAGATGCAGCACGTGGTCGATCAGTACGAATGCGAGTGGGCCAATGCCCTCAAGGACCCGGACAAGCTCAAGCGCTTTAGAACGTTTGTGAACGATCAGCGCCGCGACCCGGACATCATCGCCGTCTCCGAGCGCGACCAACCGCGCCCGGCTCGACCTGAAGAGCTGGAAACCCTGACCATGGAGGTCTCCTCATGAGCGCTCTCACCGCACAACGCGCCACCATTACGCTCTGCCACCGCCGGGATCTGGTCGCCCACTCCGGGGTGGTGGCCTGGCATGACAGCCATCAGATCGCGCTGTTCTATCTGCCCGGTCAGCCCCGGGATGCCGACGTACCGGATCGATCCGAGGCACTCTACGCGGTGGATAACCACGATCCGTTTTCCGGCGCCAATGTGATCGGACGCGGCATCGTCGGCAATGTGGGCGGTGAGCGGGTGGTGGCCTCGCCGATCTACAAGCAGCACTTTCGGCTGCGCGACGGGGTCTGTCTCGAAGACCCCGAGCAGCGCCTGACCGTCTGGCCGGTGCGCCTTGAAGGCGATGAAGTCATCCTCGAGCTGTAGCCCCGGGCGCGACGAGGTCGATCGCCGGCCCGGCCGTACGGTCTGGTTCAGGCGGTTCGCCCCTCCGGCATCAGCACCTGCGTGTGCAGGGTGGCGCCGTCGCTGTCCTTGAGCGTCACCGTCAGCGCCTCGCTTTCGCCGTCAAGGTCCGCCTGCCCGAAGAACTGATAGCCCGCCGAGGGCGGCAGGTTCTTCTGGCCTTCGGGCGGCGCCTTGAAGAAGACGACGTCAGGGCCGAAGGTGGCATCCATCTCGCTGGGGCCAAAGGTGCCGGCGTGAAGCGGGCCACTGACGAACTCCCAGAACGGCTTGAACTGCTTGAAGGCGGCGCGCTCCGGTGCGTAGTGGTGGGCCGCGGTGTAGTGCACATCGGCGGTGAACCACACCACGTTCTGGATATCGTCGTCGCGAATCGCCTGCAGCAGTCGGGCAAGCTCCAGCTCGCGACCCAGCGGCTGACCGGGATCATTGTTGGCGATCGCCTCGAAGTGATCACCATCCGGCACCACCATGCCGATGGGCATGTCGGCTGCGATAATCTTCCAGGTGGCGGTGGAGTCATTGAGCGCCTGACGCAGCCAGCGAAACTGGTTTTCGCCCAGAAACGCCGTCGCGCTTGATGCGTTTGCTTGCAGATTGGGACTATTGGGGCCGCGGTAGCTTCGCATGTCGAGCATGAAGGCCTCCATGCCCGGGCCGTAGGAGAAACGCCGGTAAATGCGCTGCGGGGCCTCGGGGGTCATGCGAATCGGCATGTACTCGATAAAGGCCTGGCGGGCGCGGGCCGAGAGCAGCGCGACGTTTTTCTCGCTGTAGCGCTCATCATCAAGGATTTCCTGCGGATACCAGTTGTTGACCGTTTCGTGGTCATCCTACTGCGCCAGCATCGGCACCTCGGCGGCGAAGCGGCGGAAGTTGGCATCAAGATGGTTGTAGGCGTGCTGGCCCCGGTATTCCGCCAGCGTCTCGGCCACCTTCTGCTTGGCCGGCGTCACCAGATTGCGCCAAGTGCCGCCATCGGGCAGCGCGATTTCTGATTCGAGCGGGCCGTCGGCATAGACGCTGTCGCCGGAGTGGATGAAAAAGTCCGGCTGGACCCGTCGCATCGCCTCCCAGGTCCGCATGCCACCGCGCGATTCATCAATGCCCCAGCCCTGCCCCACCACATCACCGGATCACACAAAGCGCAGGTCACGCGACGTGCTCGGCGGCAGGCGCAAACGCCCGACGACCGGCTCGCTTAGCGCCCGCTCATCCCCCAGCGCGGCAAAACGTACCCGATAATGAACATCCTGCATGCCGCGAAGCCCGGTGGCGTCGAGCTTGCCGATCAGATCGCTGCCGGGCAGGACATCGACCGGCGCGAGCTGGCGGGCGCCGCGAAACTCGGGATTGTCGGCGATATCGACCAGCATGCGCGATGGCTTGCTTGCCTGCCCCCACAGCATGGCGCGGTCGGCCAGGACATCACCGCTCATCACGCCGCCCTGCAGCGTCGGGCGCCGTCCCTCGGCCAGCACGATCGCCGGCGCGCCGAGCAGGGTCATCCCGGCCAGGCCTGCGCCCACTCGGACACTGGTGGCCAGGAAATCGCGACGGGTCAGTGAATCATTCGGCGGTGCCATGATGGGTTCCTCTCGTATGGATCGGTAGATCTCGGGGAAGAACAGGCTAATGGCCATCCATGACGCTCGGATGAAACCTGGAAAAATGAGTCGATCACCCACCGTTGGCAGACGATCGACCTGATGACGCGTTGAAAGAAAAGGCAGGACAGGTCGGTCTCCGGGCGGACACCTCAAAAGCGCGGCGGGGCGACCAGACGCTCGGCGTCAAGAATCGCCAGAAATGATCGAAGCGCAGGGTTTGGATTGGAGGATGCGTGAACAAAGGACAGTGTCATGGGAATCGATAGATCGTCCAGCTCGATCAGCTCTACCAGCGCCGGCGGGCGATACCGGTTGGCCGAATTGACGATGGCCGCCCCCATCCCCGAGGACACCAGCGAGAGAATCGCCGTTTCGCTCTCTGCTGTCTGGATGCTGCGAAGTGGTGCGCCCAGAGCCAGACAGGCGCTCTGGAGATGATCGAAATAGGCGGGGTAAATGTGGCGCGGAAAGGTAATGAAATCACGATCCGCGATGTCTGTTAGTCGACGAGGCCGCGGCATGTTCGATAGCCACGCCCCGGGCAGTGCCACTACCACGTCATGCGTCTCCAGCGCCCGCATTTCCAGATGCGAGGCCAGACCACCGAAAGGATAGACGAATCCACCATCCAGACGCCCACCGTCCAGCTGCGCGAGTTGATCGCTGGAGTTGAGCGGCAACAGTTCGAGATCAACCTCCGGGGCATGCTGCTTGAACTGCATGAGCACCCGCGGCAGCAGGCCACCCCAGGTCGAGTTTTCGATAAACCCAAGCGTCAGCCGTCCGCTCAGGCCCTGCGCCATGCGAGTGGCATGGACTCTGGCTTCGTCGACATCTGCCAGAATCCTTTTCGCACGCGCTAGAAACATCTCCCCCACCGGGGTCAGGGTGAGCCCTCTGGCGGAACGCGAAAAAAGCGTCGCGCCCAGCGCTTCTTCCAGGTCATGAATCTGACGCGATATCGACGGCTGGCTGATGTGAAGCTGTTCTGCCGCGGCATGGACGCTGCCAAGCTCGGCGGCGGCCACGAAGTAGCGCAGATGACGTAGTTCCATGAGTGAAAGCCCTGTCGAATATGTCGTGCCAACGTCCAACGTTCATGTTCCGGCTCAAGCGCCTCGAACAACGACGTGACCATCAAAAGGGCCTGTCTCGAAAAGGGAGTGGCACGCCCTGCACCTTCAGCGATACGCCTCAGGCATCGTTCAAGGCAGGTAAAAGCATTGGTCGCCCGCCCATACGAGCGGGATACTGCCCCCATGACGACACCTTGCGTACACCTTCAGAACTTGCCAGCAGGTCATGACATGCCCTCCTCACCTCTTCATCAAGCCACCGAAGCCGACCATTACCGGGTGGGTGAAGCCGACATCTTCCGAGTGACCGAACAGGTGGCGGAATTTCCGTCAGCGAAGTTGTTTCCGGAGCATCGCAGTGAACTGAACGCCGCCGACATACCAGACATGGTCGCGATCTCCATCCATAGCTGGGTCGTGCGCACCCCGACGCGCCTGATCATCATCGATACCGCTACCGGCAACCATCGGGACCGAGGCGGTCACCCGCTATTTCACAATCTGCAGACGCCATACGCCGAAAGACTCACCGAGGCCGGCGTAGACCGCCACGCTGTCGATACGGTGCTTCTGACCCATCTGCATACGGACCACGTGGGCTGGAATACCTATCAGGACAACGGCCACTGGCGGCCGATGTTCCCCAACGCCCGCCATGTCTTTTCAGCTGCCGAGCTCGATCGCTGGCAGCGCGATCCGGCGCACGCCACGATTTTAAAGGATAGCATTCAGCCCCTGCTGGACGCCGGTCTGGCCGACACCATCGACCCGGCCGCGGGGGAGGCGCTCGACGAGCTGTTTATCTATCACTCTTCACCGGGGCACAGCCCGGACCACGCCTCGATCGTGCTGCAGTCGCAGGGCGAATATGCCCTGTTTGCCGGCGATGTCATGCATCATCCCATTCAGACCCGCTATCCCCACTGGAACTCCACGTTCTGTGAGAACAAACCTTACGCGGTGGCCTCAAGGCAGTGGGCGCTCGACTGGTGCGTACAACATGATGCGCTGTACTGCAGCTCGCACTTTGCCGAAAGCTCTGCCGGGCGCATCACGCGCTCGAACGCCCACCCTGCTGGCTACGACTGGCGTTTTGCATGACAGGAGAACGCGCTTCAATGTCTATTCATACGGTGTTTGCCACGGCGTCGATCGAGACCCTGCTTTCCGGGCTGGAATCCGGGCAGTGGCGGGCACTTGATCTGGTTGAGACAAGCCTTGCGCGTATCGAGGCACTCGACCGGCAGGGGCCGAGGCTGCGCGCGCTCGCCCATGTATTTGCAGAGCAGGCGCGAGCCGCGGCAATGGCAAGTGATGAGCGGCGTCGCACGGGCCAGCCTCCGGGGCTTTTGGAGGGCATCCCGGTGCTCGTCAAGGACAACATGGATGTGGCGGGCTGGCCCACCACGGCAGGCGCTCGCGCCCTGGTGGGCCTGACCGCTGACGGGGACGCCACAATGACCCGCCGCCTGCGCCAGGCAGGCGCCGTGATCGTGGGCAAGTCCGCCATGCATGAGCTGGCCGCCGGCATTACCGGAGCGTCGTCGCTGACCGGGTTTGCCCGCAACCCTCATGCGCTGAATCGCTCTCCCGGGGGGTCCAGCAGCGGGGCGGCCGTGGCGGTGGCCGCAGGCTATGTGCCATTGGCGATCGGCAGCGATACGGCCGGCTCGGTGCGTATCCCCTCTGCCTTCAATAACCTCTATGCATTACGCGCCTCACGGGGGGCGCTGCCTCTGGATGGCATTTTGCCGCTCTCGCCAACGCAGGACATGCCCGGACCGATCACTCGCTATGCCGGCGATCTGGAACGCGCATTTGCGGTGTTATCACAAAAACCCTACGCCGACACCCGTGGCAGAGCCGACGTGTCGATCGGCGTACTCGATGCCTGGTTCGCCGATCGCAACGAGACCGCCCATGACCTTTCAGCCATTGCCTACCGGGCGGTCGAACGACTGGAAGCCCTTGGCGCCCGGCAGGCATCTGTTGACTGTCCAGACCTGAGAGACGCCGTCGACCAGGCCAACGTCATCGCCTACGAATTTGCCGACGCACTGGCAGCCGATCTGGCGACACGTCCGACCAGCCCGGTCGACTCGCTCAAGTCCCTCATCGAAAAAGACCTGCACCATGAACAGATGGCGGCAGTGCTGCGCAGCCGGGCCGACCATGCTGGCATGGGCAGCCCGGAGTATCGGCAGGCCCTTGCATGCCAGAGGGCGCTACATGAGCGAATTGAAGCCGTCATGACCGAGCGGCAGCTGGACGTGCTGTGCTATCCGACAACCCGGCACCCGCCGGCTTCCCTCGGCGCCGTCCAGGACGGCATCAACACCCTGCTGGCGCCAGTTACCGGGATGCCCGCCATCAATCTGCCCATTGGACTGGACCGCCAGGGTCTGCCCGTCGGGCTGGAGCTTCTGGCCCGCTCGGGGCACGAAGCGACGCTGCTGGCGATAGCTCGGGCGTGGGATGAGGCCGGCCCGGCATGGTCGTTACCGGCAGCGCTTCGGACCGAGTGACTCAAGCAGCCCCGAAACACTGTCCAGCACAACAACGCCCACTCGAAAGTGGGCGCTGTGCACAACGTATTACCTAGCCTTTGGCCTTCGCCGCCCGCCAGGCGTGCAGCTTCTGATAGCTGGTAATCAGCCGCTGATGCCGATCAATGCCCTCGAGAGTCATATTGGTCTCGGTGAGCCCGTAAAAGCGTACGTCACCGTTGACCGAGCCCACCGCGGCAAGAATCTTCTCCTCGCCGAACATGCGCGAGAGGTTCCTGTAGTAGTCCTCGAACTCGAGTTCGTCATCCAGCGCAATCTCGAGCACCGCGGTAAGTGCCTGATAGAACAGGCCGCGGTCGCGGGTGTTGTCGTTGAACTGCAAAAACATCTGCGTGCGATCGAGGGCGTCCTCGTACTGGCCGAGTGCGAGGCTGATCAGCAGCTTCAGCTCGGCAATCGTCAGCTCCGACCAGACGGTGTTGTCGTCAAACTCGACACCGATCAGCGTGACGATCTTCATCTGCTCGTCGAGTTCGCTCTCCTCCAGCCGCTCGAGAAGACCGGCGAGCTGATCGTCCTCCAGCGCGTGCAGATTCAGGATGTCCTCGCGGTAGTTGAGCGCCATGTTGGTGTTGTCCCACACTAGGTCATCCACCGGGTACACCTCGGAGTAGCCCGGCACCAGAATGCGGCATACCGGCGCGCCCAGATCCTCGTGGTGGGTCACATACGCCTCGTGTCCATCTTCGGCCAGAATGGCGAACAGTTGCTCGGCCTCCTCGCTCGTCGCGCCGGAGAAATCCCAGTCGCAGAACTCGACGTCCGCGCGGGCGCTGAAAAAGCGCCAGGAGACCACACCGGAGGAGTCGATGAAGTGCTCGACAAAGTTGTTCGGCTCCGCCACCGCCTGCGAATTGAAAGTCGGCTGGGGCAGATCGTCCATGCCCTCGAAGCTGCGGCCCTGCAAAAGCTCGGTCAGGCTGCGCTCGATCGCGACCTGAAGGCTCGGATGCGCGCCGAAGGAGGCGAACACGCCGCCGGTGCGCGGGTTCATCAGCGTCACGCAGGCCACCGGGTAGCGACCGCCTAATGAGGCATCCTTCACCAGCACCGGAAAGCCCTGGGCTTCGAGCGCGTCGATACCTGCCTTGATGCCGGGGTAGCGCGCGATCACCTCTTCCGGCACGTCCGGCAGCGCGATCTCCTGCTCGATGATCTGGCGTTTCACTGCCCGCTCGAAGATTTCCGACAGACACTGCACCTGGGCTTCCGCCAGCGTATTGCCCGCGCTCATGCCGTTGCTGAGAAACAGGTTCTCGATCAGATTCGACGGGAACCAGACCGTCTCGCCGTCCGAGTGACGCGTGAACGGCAGCGCGACGATGCCGCGATCCGCGCGCCCTGAATTGGTGTCGATCAGATGCGAGGCGCGCAGTTCATCATCCGGGTTAAAAATCTCGAGACAGTGATCGTCCAAAAGCCCTTCCGGCAGGGCATCGTCCGGGCCCGGCTGGAACCAGCGCTCATTCGGATAGTGCACGAAATCGCTGCCGGCGATCTCGGGGCCGAAGAACTGATCGTTGTAGAAGAAGTTGCACGACAGGCGCTCGATGAACTCGCCCAGCGCCGAGCATAGCGCGGCTTCCTTGGTGGACCCCTTGCCGTTGGTGAAGCACATGGGGGACGCCGCATCGCGGATGTGCAGCGACCAGACGTTGGGCACGATGTTGCGCCACGAGGCGATCTCGATCTTCATGCCCAGACGCTCGAGAATGCCGGTCATGTTGGCAATGGTCTGCTCCAGCGGCAGATCCTTGCCCTCGATCCAGGTGCCCTGCCCTTCGCCTCCGTCCTTATCGAGCGCGCCGCCCATCAGCAGCGCCTGGGCATCCTCGTCGATGTTATCGACCACCTCGATCTGGAATTCGGGGTTGTTCTGGATCACCCGTTTGACCGAGCAGCGCTCGATCGAGCGCAGGATACCGGTACGGTCCTTCTCGGAGATGTCATCCGGCAGCTCGACCTGAATGCGGAAAATCTGGTTATAGCGGTTGTCCGGGTCGACGATGTTGTTCTGGGAGAGCCGGATGTTCTCGGTCGGAATCTCGCGGGCGTTACAGTACACGCGCACGAAATAGGCCGCGCACAGCACGGTGGAAGCCAGAAAGTAATCGAACGGACCGGGCGCGGAGCCATCGCCCTTGTAGCGAATCGGCTGATCGGTGATGACGGTAAAGTCATCAAACTTCGCCTCCTGACGGAGGTTGTCGAGATAGTTGACCTTGATTTCCATGAGGCAGAACCGGATTGGTGACGGGTGTCGCACAAGGCGAATTGCCCGCTATTATCCGGATTTGAGGACGTAGTGTCTCGGGAGGCAGCGGAATCGATATCAATGCTTCCAACGCAGAAAACCCACCGTGACGGTGGGTTTTCTGTTTCACTCGCGCCGTTACAGGCGTTACCTGTGCACCTGTCGTGTCTCAGTCGTCGAGCTGATCCTCATACTGATCATCATCAAAGGGTGTCATGTTCTTGAGATCGTTCACGTCATAGCTCAGCACGTAGGACGTATCAGCCGGTGACCAGCCATAACCATAGCCGTAGAACGGGTAGGCATAGGTGCCGGCGGTCACGTTATCGCTCTCTGACGCATCTACAATGATGGACTGGATGTTGCCATCGGTCGTAAACAGGATGTCGGTCAGGTAACCGTAACCTGTGCCATCGGCAAGGCTGACATAGTCATCAAGCAGATCAGAAGCCTTCCAGACGCCGCCCTTTGCCTCGACGTTATCACTCACCTGCTGGGTGTTGTTGAGCGCATCAGCGGTGATCGAATCCTTGGAAAACAGGCCATATTCATCGGCGTTGTCTTCGTTCACCGGGATCTTGACGCCATCCTCTGTCAGCGTGGTTTCCGACCACGGCACCAGAATATGAGTGTCGCCGATATCCCAGACCCCACCGACCTGAGCGATGATCGCCTGAATCTGATTCTGGTCATTGATCAGGATATTCTCGACACTGCCGACCTCTTCGCCCCCCTTGCTGAAGACCTCGGCGCCCATAAGGTTGTCGGCATGCAGCCCACCCTGCTCATAAAGGGTATTGTAGGACCACTCACTGAGCGGGGGAATGTCGTGCTGTGTCTGATCCGCCATTGCCGGTGCTGCAGCAGCAGTGCTCAACACGGCGGCCATGGCCGTTAGTCCTGTCTTGATCGTCATCCTTGACCCCTGGTCGTAAAACATTGACGCCACGTGCGAAATTCCTGATGTTCGGGTATTTCAAACAATGACATCCTGAGCGTAGTGATGCATGACAGCGCTGTCGAAATATGGAAGACACCCTGTGTTAAGTTTCTAAAAAGCCGGAAACTTCCGCCGCCCTGCCCATAAAAAACCGCGCCGAGGCGCGGTTCCTATTTCAAACTCTTTCAGCGAGTGGTGCTGACAACCCCTCTTTCAGCAGCTGCGGGGCGAAGCAGGTCATGATCAGATCCGCCCCGGCGCGACGCATGGAACCCAGCGTTTCGCGCACCACCGCGGATTCGTCGATCACACCCTGTTGGGCGGCGAACCTGGGTTCGATGTCAAGGGATAGCCAACAGGTGGCGCTGTTGTCTATCGCAAGGCCTCGCAGAGCCAGTGCTTCTGGATCATTGGCGGTTAGCGTTTTCTTCCGCCACCTGGCGAAGCGCATCGACCAGCACTTCGGCGGGCTGAGCGCCGGAAATCAGGTAGCGGCCATCAAGGATGAAGCCCGGCACGGCGCTCACGCCTGCATCCATAAATTTCTGTTCTGCCGCTCTAACCTCGTCCGCATACTGATCAGAGCGTGCGATGGCCTCAGCGGTGTCACCGTCAAGTCCAACCGCAATCGCCTTTTCGCGTAGCACTTCGGGGTCTGAAGGGTTTTTCGCCTCACCGAAATAGGCCTCAAACAGTGCCAGCTGCAAGGGTGTCTCTCGATTCTGGGTTGCGGCCCACGCCAGCACACGATGGGCATCAAACGTATTGTTCGCTCGACGTTCGACGGCGCCACGAAAATTCAACCCAAGTTCTTCAGCCACCGCCATGATTTCACTCTGTGACTGCTCCATGGTGGCCGCATCCTTGCCGTACTTGCGGCACAAGTGTTCCAGAATCGGCTCACCCTCGGGCGGCATATCCCGGTTGAGCTCAAAGGGTTGCCAGACGAGCTCAACGTCGATCTCGCCCTCAAGCGTTTCCAGTGCTTGCACCAGACGACGATAGCCGATCGCGCACCACGGGCAGGCGACATCGGATACAAGGTCAATTCTCACTTTTTCCATGATGGATCTCTTCGTCAGTGTCTTGGAAATGCTCGGCGCTATCAGAAACAAACGCCACCAAAAACCGCGCCGAAGCGCGGTTGTCATTTCAAACTCTTTCAGCGAGTGGCGCTTATAATCCCTCTTCCAGCAGCTGCGGGGCGAAGTAGGTCATGATCAGATCCGCGCCGGCACGCCGCATGGAGCCGAGCGTTTCGCGCACCACGGCGGATTCGTCGATCACGCCCTGTTGGGCGGCGAACTTGATCATCGCGTACTCGCCGCTAACCTGATACGCCACCAGCGGCAGCAGGCTGTTGCGGCGGATGTCGGCCATGATGTCGAGATAGGCCAGCGCCGGTTTGACCATCAAAAAATCCGCGCCTTCGGCTTCATCGGCCAGCGATTCGCGCAGCGCCTCGCGGCGGTTCATCGGGTCCATCTGGTAGGTCTTGCGATCGCCTTTCAGCTCGGTGCCGGCGGCTTCGCGGAAAGGGCCGTACAGCGCGGAGGCGAGCTTGGTGGAGTACGCCATGATGGGAATGTCTTCAAAACCCGCTTCGTTCAGCGCTTCGCGAATCGCGGCGACCTGGCCATCCTGCGCAGACGACGGCGCGATGATGTCGGCGCCGGCCTTCGCGGCCTGCACGGCCTGAATGCCCAGGTTTTTGATGGTCAGATCGTTGTCGACGGTGTTGCCCTTCAAAATGCCGCAGTGACCGTGGCTGGTGTACTCGCAAAAGCAGATGTCCGGGATGACCACCAGCTCCGGAGCGGCTTCCTTGATGATGCGTACCATGCGCGCCACCATGCCGTTCTCTTTAAGGGCGTCGCTGCCGGTCTCGTCCTTGTGATGGGAAATGCCGAACGGCATGATGCTTCTCAGCCCCAGCGCGCTCAGGCGGCGGGCTTCCTCTCCCAGTCTGCTTTCCGGAATCCGGGACTGCCCCGGCATGCCTTCAATGGGGGTGTACTCGTCGGTGTCTTCCTCGACAAAGATCGGGTAGACCAGGTGCTCTGCCTTGAGCGAGGTTTCCCGCACGATATCGCGAAGGGCATTGCTCGAGCGCAGGCGGCGAAGACGGGCCTGTGGAAACTGGGCCGACATGGACACTCCTTGAGATGAGGTTTTGATCACCCGAGTATAGCGCTGCCACCGGCAGGGGTCAGGGCGGATGGACGATACGCCGCATGGATTTCCCGCCACATCGGTCAAGAGGCTATGCTCAGGGGCACATCATGATGCCTGACAGGGAACCGTACATTTCAATGAACACCAGGCAACACGACACCGATCAACAGGATCGCAAGGACGATCCCATCGATCAGGAGCGCCGTCGCAGCCACACCCATGACCCCAGCGACGCCCGGGACAGCCGTCCGATCTGGACGCTGGGCCTTTTACCAGCGCCGGAACTGCCCGAGCGGATCATCGAGAAGATCGAGGCCTCGCTGATCGAGCGGCTGGAAAACCAGATTTCCAATGAGGTGCAGTGGCGCATTGAGGTTCGAGTGGACCCGCTGGTCGGCGCCGACGACAAGGGCGAGGATATTCTCGATCAGGCCGAGTCGTTGAAGGCTTCCTGCCACTGGCGCTATGCGGTCTGCATTACCGATCTGCCGCTGTTTCGAGGCAAGCAGCTGGTGGTGGCCGAGGCCAGTCAGACGCGTGGGGTGGCGCTGCTCTCACAACCGGCGCTGGGCGCGTCACCAATGACCCGGCGGGTCGAGGAAGCGCTGGTGCAACTGGTCAGCGAGCTGCACTTCGGCAGCTCCGAGGAAGGCCGCGAAAACGCCCAGCAGTGCCATCACCGTGACAGCACCCACCGACGCCGCAACGCCCGGGAGCTGGTGGGCAGGCGGCTCTCGGAGTGGATTGCGCCCATCGCCCGACTCAACGTTGATGATGAGCATCGCATTGATGTTCGTTTTATCTCAAAGCTCAGAACCACCGGCCACATCAAGCTGCTGGGAGGCATGGTGCGCGCCAACCGCCCCTGGACCATCTTCCCGGCCTTTCGTCGTATCGGCGCGGCGGCCTTTGCCACCGGGGCCTACAGCATGATCTTCACTTCCATGTGGCGGCTGGCCGACAGCTATGAACCATGGCGATTCGTGGCGTTGATGCTGGCCTCACTGGTGGCCATGACGGGCTGGATCATCGTGGATCACGGCCTCTGGGAGCCCCGGCGGCACAAAAACGCCTTCCCCAATGCCGGGCTCTATAACCTGACCACCGTGGTGACACTGGGCATTGGCGTGTTGTTCTATTACGTCACGCTTTTTGTGCTCTTTTCTGCCAGCGCGTGGCTCTTTGTGCCTTCAGAAGTCATGAGCCAGTCCCTGCAGCACGACGTCAGCTGGATACAGTTTCTGGCACTGGCATGGCTTGCCGCCTCGATGGGGACCATCGGCGGGGCACTTGGCTCGGGGCTTGAAAGCGATGCCACCGTGCGCGGCGCGACCTATGGCTATCGCCAGCAGACGCGTCAGAAATGCGTCGACGCCTGGGCTAGGGATCGCGATGACAACGAAGACTCCAGGGATGGTCAGGACAAGGGCTCGGATGACCGGTAAGAAAAAAAGCGCCAAGCGCTCGGCCGGTACAGGGCACTCTCTCCGGGCAACCTCTTACGTCAAAAGCTCCCCTCGCACGGTGAGCGTGCGAGAAGCGGCCTGGGGGTCACGCATCTGGGCCAGCAGCTGCTCGAGCGCCTGAGCACCGGCGTGGTAGCCATCATGCACCACGCACGGCACGGTGATGTCGAAGATATCCAGATAGGGCAGCCGGTCGATGCCGATGACGCGAGTCTGATCCCAAGCGATTCCGGCCTGCTGCAGCGCCTTGAGCGCCCCCAGGGTAATGAGCTGGTTGAGGCCGAAGATCGCGCGCGGCACGCCATGACACTTCAGGTAGTCCCCCACCGCCTCGGCGGCCGGCGCCAGAGTGTAGTCACCCCACAGCACATCAATGGCGACCCCGTCGGCCTGACCGGCCAGCGCGTCTCGAATCCCCTCAAGACGCTCGCACGTGATACGCGAATGTTCAGGCCCGGCCACCACCAGCAGGCGGTCGTCGCCGGTGCGTCGATCACATGCAAAGGCATGGGTCAGCAGATAGCGTGCCACGCGCTCGCCGGCCCAGAGGTTATCCAGCACCACCGCGCTGAAGCCGCTGTCGTGCAGGGTGCGATCCAGCTGCACCACGGCAATACCGCTGGCGCGTAGCCGTGGCAGATAGTCGGGACGGTAGTCGGGTTCATCAGAGACCGGGGAGAGAATGATGCCGGCCGCCTGATAGCTCAAGAGCGTGTCGATGGCCATCGACTCGAGATGGGCATCGCCGTCGGTATCAAAGAGCATGATGGCGTAATCATGCTGCTTGGCGTGACGCGAAATGGCCTTGATCATCTCGGCGTAGAAGGGATTATCAAGGCTTGCCGTCACCACACCGATCAGGCGGCTGTCGCTGCGCTTGAGGCCACGGGCAAAGGCGTTGGGCACATACCCGAGTTCAAGGGCGGCCTGCTCGATCCGTTCGCGCGTGGCTTGTCTTACCATTTCGGGCCGGTTGAGCGCGCGCGAAACCGTGATGTTGGTCATGCCGACATGGCGGGCGATGTCGGCAATGGTGACGTTCCTGCTGGCGGCCATGGTCGCTCGTGGTCTCGCTGAAATGAGGGTGTGCCGATAATGAGCGCAGCCGACGTGACAGCCCCCGGCCAATATCGCACGCTGATGAGAAGGCAGTGCCTCTGACAGGGCATTGCCCGCCCCTTTTAAACGACTGCCGGAGCCCATCATGGCACAGCTGACCTGCCGCTTCGCCTCGCGAATTCTTGAGGTGACGCTGTCTCTCAACGCCATCGTGCCTGAACACGCAAGTCACCCGTCGCCGGTGCTCTATCTGCTGCATGGACTTTCCGACGATGATAGCGCCTGGCAGCGCTTTAGCGCCATCGAGCGCTATGCAGAACATTACGGCATTGCCGTGATCATGCCGCAGGTCGGACGAAGCTATTACACCGATATGGCGTATGGGCCGAACTGGTACCGGTTTTTAAGCGAGGAGCTGCCGGTGATCAGCGAGCGTCTGTTTCCCATCTCGACACGACGAGAGGAAACATTCGTGGCGGGGCTTTCCATGGGCGGGTACGGGGCGTTCAAGTGGGCACTGCGTGACCCGGAACGCTTTGCAGCGGCAGCCAGCCTGTCAGGATCACTGGACATTGTGGCAGTAGGCGAGCGCGACACGCCGCCGCCGGAGTACCCGCTGATCTTTGACCGGTCACCTTCGGGCACCGAGGACGATCTTTTTGCACTGTTGAAACGCTACCGCACGCCCCAACCCTGTCAGCCGGCGCTGTTTCAGTGGTGTGGCCGAGAGGATGCGCTCTACCCGGCCAACCTGCGCTTTCAGGAGGCCGCACGGGAAACCGCGCTGGAGCTGAGCTGGCATGACGGCCCGGGAGATCATCAATGGCGCTATTGGGATCGCCAGATTTAGCGTGTGCTCAAATGGCTGCCGATTCAAACCGCAGCGTGCTAGCAACAAGTGGAGGGTACTAAAAGACAGCTCAATGTTAATTACAAAAAATTTCAAAAAATACTTGGCACTTAAATAGCTCTCTAAAGCGACGACATATTCTTTTAATAACTCCGATTTATGGTCTGGGGCAAAATTAATTTTTACTCAATGGGACGATATCCTTGATGTCTTGGAATATAATCTCGCCGGGTTGATGATGGCTAAAGCCGGTATCAAAAACTGCATGACCATAGGCCTTAATGGAGATCAATCGCTGAAAAACATAGTCCTTCCAGCCCTGGATAATTAATCTCGCCTCATTGATGGGCTGAACCAAAAATAATACCATCCGCGCAATCTTTTAATTACACACCTGAAAAGCCCCGCTTTTTACCAGGTGATTACTATTATTTACCTCTGATGCACAGAGTTGCATAGACAAGAAACTGAAATAAAAGGATCGTGTCAGGCATTACTGCTGCCGGCACCCACGACTGAATTTTTGTCACGGATTATCCTGCATCGGAATGCATCAAAAACGTTATACTATTGATATAAAGGGATTTTCCAGGAATATCGCCATGCAAATGACTACGAGTTCATTGCGCAACAATCATCGGCACTCCCGTTGGTATGAGCGTATTCTATTGAGCTTTCATACCCACTATTTTCTCGGCCTTGTACTGGTTGCAGGTTTGCCTGCCCTCTGGCAATGGGGCTGGTCAACCTGGAAACTGGAAGAGAACGAAGTCAACATCACGCTTCTCGCCAGTGCGGCTGCCTATATGGTCGCGTTTCGAGCGGTAAAAGAGCTCTCTCACTATCCGGGCACAAGTGCGTTTTCCTATGTTATTCCTTCGGCAACCGTGGTCTACCTGGGGGTAACAGCACTACTTGTCGGTCTTGAGATTCCCTTCGCCCCCTGGCAACTCTTGTTTTCCTATCTGACAGCTCTTGCATTTGGCTGCACGGGCTATCGTCTTGCCCACCGCTATCGCCGACGCAAGATGGCCATCGTACCGGTGGGCAATGTGTCACGATGGTTTGATCGACGAGACATCGACCAGCGATGGTTGAAAAGTCCAGATCTTGAAAACACTCGAGTCGATGGCGTCATTGTGGACCTATCCAGCGATCTGAGTACTGACTGGCAGCGTTTTCTGGCCGACTGCACCATCAAGCGTATCCCGGTGCATGATGCTCGTCGCTTCAGTGAGGCGCGGCTCGGACGCATTGGGCTCGATCAGATTCATGCCAATCGTTATAGCTCGCTGATGCCTAAAACCAGCTATGAGCTTTTCAAGCGAGTCGCTGACATTTTTGCCGCATTGATGCTGATGCCGGTTGCACTGCCTCTTATGGGTATAGCGGCGATCATGATCAAGCGCGACGACCCGGGCCCCGTTCTGTTTCGCCAGCGCCGCTCGGGCTTTCAGGGCGAGGAATTTGATGTCTACAAGATGCGCAGCATGTATGTGAATCCGGATGACGTTCGCCCTACCCAGGAAGGCGATGATCCTCGCATCACGAAGGTCGGCAAATATCTTCGCAAGTATCGTATCGATGAGCTGCCGCAGCTGTTCAACGTCCTCAAGGGAGACATGAGCCTGATCGGCCCTCGTCCGGAAACACCCTCCCTGACCGAAGCCTACGAGCGCGACATTCCGTTCTTTCGCTATCGTCATGTGGTCAGGCCCGGCATTTCGGGATGGGCCCAGGTCGAACAGGGTTATGCCTCGGAAGTCGAGGGCTCGCGCCTCAAGCTCGAATATGACTTTTACTACATCCGCAATTTCTCGTTCTGGATGGACCTGCTGGTCGTGATTCGTACCATTCGCACCATCTTTACCGGCTCCGGCGCACGCTGAGCTTTCATCTCTGCAAACCTGCAGGACATGACAAGGGGCCCACCTTCGGTGGGCCCTTTCCTTTGCAGGCATATGGGCATCACCCGAAGGCTCCCCTCGACACCCTGCTTACCCCAGCAAATCAGCCATTGTCGTCTCCCCGGTGCCACTCCGTTCCCTTGATGGTCATGTGACAGAAGTGGCCACTCCATGGCCCCGGGGGTGACCGCTATTTGTCGACAGCACCAGGCGTTGTGGGTCAGCGATCCTGGGTCATGACACCCGCCAGTTCACGAGGTGAGATCACAGGCACCCTTCAGCAGAGCGTCATGTCGGTCATGAGATGCTTTTCTTGATCATGCGTCCTTTCACAAGGCCAGCGACGCCATGATGACCTGATGACTCGAGGTGGGCGACACCCCATCACGACCCGGCCATCCCCTTCTCTACGGCATAAAAAAGGCCCGCCATTGGCGGGCCCTTGAACGGAGGTGACGTTACTGTCTTACGGATTGGCCGGCCGTGCGACCTGACGCTGGCGCCAGCCGCGATACATCGGCAGCACAATCATCAGCACCACCAGTGCCCAGCCACCCCAGGTAATCGGGCTCGACCACAGAATCGAGAGATCACCGTTGGAGATCGACAGTGCGCGGCGCAGGTTCTGCTCCATAATGCCGCCCAGGATAAAGCCCAGCAGCACCGCTGACAGCGGAAAGTCGAACTTGCGCAGGATATAGCCCACTACCCCGATCACAATCATCAAAAACAGGTCAAAGGTGGTGGCGTGTACGCCGTAGACCCCGATCGCCGTAACGATCGCGATACCAGGCACCAGCGCCCAGTAAGGGACGGCCAGAATCTTGGTGAACACACGAATCAGCGGGATATTCATCACCACCAGCATGACGTTGGCGATAAACAGCGACGCGATCAGACCCCAGACCAGCTGCGGGTCGGTCTGGAACAGCAGCGGACCAGGCGTGATGTTGTAAAGCGTCAGCGCCCCCAGCATGACTGCAGTAGTACCAGAACCCGGAACCCCCAGGGTCAGCATCGGCACCATGGAACCACAGGCGGCTGCACTGTTGGCGGTTTCCGGTGCGGCCAGACCGCGCAGATCGCCATCACCGAAGCGGTTATCCTTCGATGCCATGCGCTTTTCACTCATGTACGCCACGGCACTGGCCATGGTGGCACCGGCGCCCGGCAGAATCCCCATGAAAAAGCCCACCACGCCGCTGCGCAGCACGGTCCATTTAACGAACATGGCCTCTTTTACATTAAACAGCATGCGACCGCTGGTCTTGAGCGCGCTCTGGCCGTAATAGGTACGCTCGAGCAGTACCAGAATCTCACTGATACTGAAAAGCCCCAGCACCAGCACCACGAACTGGATGCCATCCGCCAGTCCCAGACTGCCGAAGGTAAAGCGATAAACGCCGCTGTTGGAGTCAATGCCCACACACGCCAGCAGCAGACCGATCAGTGAGGCGACCGCCGTTTTCATTGGCTTGTTGCCGGCCATGCCGGCCAGACAGGTGATGGCAAAGACCATCATGACAAAATATTCGGCCGGTCCGAATGCGACCGCCCATTTCGCCAGCAGTGGCGCGAAGATGGTTACGCCGATGGTGGCAATCAGGCCACCCATGAAGGAGCCGGCCGCCGAAATGGACAGCGCAATGCCACCCTTGCCCTGACGGGCCAGCGGATGGCCGTCCATGGCGGTCATGACGGCAGAGGCTTCGCCGGGGATGTTCAAAAGAATCGACGAAATACGTCCGCCATACTCACAGCCCAGATACACTGCTGCCAGCAGGATCAAGGATGTTTCCGGCGGCAGGCCGAGCGCAAAGGCGATCGGAATCAGAAGCGCCACACCGTTGATCGGCCCGAGTCCGGGCAAAAGCCCGACCACGGTACCAATCAGCGTGCCGCACAGGGCCGTCAACAGATTCAGCGGCGTTGTCGCCACGCCGAATCCCTGACCCAGATATCCCAGTGTTTCCATGGTTCAGACTCCCAGTCCTGATAGCACGCCCAGCGGTAGCGGTACGTCCAGTAGCCGGTCAAAGAGCACATAAAAGGCCACTGACATGACGGCTCCGGTAATCACGCTGGTCACCCAGCGCCCGTTATAGAGTCGGCACATGGCAATGGCGAACAAAAAGGCCGCGACCACAAAGCCGAGCTTTTCAAAGAAGAAGGCAAACAGCGACAGTGCCAGCACACAAAGCACCAGACGTCCCAGCACATGTCCTGTCAGAGGTGTTTCGGCGTTCTCTTCAGCCATCTGACCGGGGCGAATGAGCAGATAGACCGTACTCACCGCCAGCAGGGCCAGTAGCAGCAGCGGGAAAGCGCGCGGTCCTACAGGCTCATAGGAAAAGGGAGCTTCATAGGTGGTTGCGGCATAGGCCAGCACCGCATAGACAATCAGCAGCGCCGTCAAAAAAAGACGTTGATAAATCATGACAGGCTCCGGACAGACGACCAGCGGCGCAGGCACCCTGACAGGGCACCTGCGCCGATTTCGGATTTACTTGACCAGACCGAACTGATCAGCCAGCTCACGGTAATCCCCTACGCGCTTTTTCACGTAGGCATCAAGCTCATCACCGGTCATTGAGAAGGGATACAGTTCGCGCTTTTCACGCAGCTCGGCGAAGTCCTCGGAGGCCAGCAGCTTGTCGAAGGCATCCTTCCACCAGTTGTAGGCTTCATCACTGACCTTCGGCCCGACGTAGAAGCCACGGATGACCGGCCACTGCACGTCATAGCCCTGCTCAACCGCGGTAGGGATGTCTTCGGTCACATCACCCGGCAGGCGCTCTTCGGAGAACACGGCCAGAATGCGCATGTCACCGCTTTGTACGTGAGGTACGGAGTCAGAGATATCGGTACTGGCGACCTGAATGTGTCCGCCCAGCAGCGATGTGGCCAGCTCACCGCCCCCTTCCATCGCGACGTAGCGCATCTTCTTGGGATCGATACCGGCGGCTTTCGCCAGCAGTGCCGTCTGCATCCAGTCCTGACCGCCGACCGAACCACCGGCACCGATCACGACCTTGCTGGGATCCTTGCGCAGCGCCTGAACCAGATCATCAAGATTTTTGTAGGGAGAGTCGGCGCGTACCGCGACCGCACCATAGCTGGTGCCTACACCGGCCAGCCAGCGCACGGCGCTTTCATCAAAGCGACCGAACTTGCCCTGAGCCAGGTTCAAAAGCGAACCGCTGGACCAGGCAACAATCGCATCGGAATCATCGGGACGCTGAGCGACCACCGTGTTGTAGGCAACCGCCCCAACACCGCCCGGCATGTAGGTCACACGCATGGGTGTGGAGAGAATGCCCTCCTCCACCAGTGCGGTCTGAGCCAGCTTGCAGGTCAGGTCAAAGCCACCGCCCGGGGCGGCCGGAGCGATACATTCAGGCCGCTTGGGGCCGTCAAAGGCCTGTGCCTGAAACCCGGTACCCAGACCCAGGGCGCCGATCAGGGCCAGTGCTGCCATGCGCCCCTTGCCAAAGCTGCGTCGTGTCATTGTCATGTTGCCTGTTCCTCACGTCTGCCCGGCGAACTGCCCGGAGCTTTTGTTATACGGCGATCGAAACCCTGAAGATGAATGCCATGTCGGCCTGTCCCTGCATTGGTCACCGGACCAAGGCCATGCATACTGTCCTCGTGGACAATCTTCATGCGCTGATGCGGGATCGGATCTGTCCGGGCTTCGCCTGTTGGCACGATAGTGCGGCAGGCTTTCAACAACCTTTCACGGGAGCGGCAATGCGTACGCTATTGGTCGAAGACCATCCCTCGCTGGCGGAGAGCATCCAGCGCTCGCTGGAGTCCGCCGGCTGGCGAGTCGACGTCATGCATGATGGCGCCTCGGCACGCACGGCCCTTGAAACCGAAAGCTACGCCCTGCTGCTTCTGGATATCGGCCTGCCGGAGATGGACGGCTTTACGCTTTTGAGCTGGCTTCGAAAGCGTGATACGCGACTACCGGTCATGCTGCTGACCGCTCGTGGCAGCATCAACGACCGCGTCAAGGGGCTCAATCTGGGTGCGGACGACTATCTGATCAAACCCTTCTCGCTTTCCGAGCTGCAGGCCCGCATCAACGCCCTGATCCGCCGTACCCGCCATGACGGCCAGCAGATCCATCGCTGTGGCGCACTGGCCTTCGATCTCGACGCGCGCAGCTTCACCCTGCTCGATCAACCACTGATGCTGCCGCCCAGGGAACTGGCGCTGCTGGAAGCCCTGATGGCCCGCGTCGGGCGCACGGTCAGCAAGGAGCATCTGGCCGCCCAGGTATTTTCAATGGCAGAGGATGGCTCCTTCGATGCCATCGAAGTCTATGTCTCGCGCCTGCGGCGCAAGCTGGAAGGCAGTGACGTGCGCATTGTCACCTTTCGTGGCCTGGGCTATCAGCTGGAAGCCCAGCCGGCCGACGCTACGAACCCGCCCACATGAAAGCCAGCCTGTCTCGCCGCAGTCTGCGGGGTCGCCTGACCCGACGCATTGGCGCCGCGCTCTTGCTGTTGATCGGCATCGGGGTGGCCGGGGCCTGGCTGGATGCCTGGCGGGTGGCGCGCAGCGCCTATGATCGGCCCCTGCTGATTGCCGCCCGAGTGCTGGGGGAGTCTCTTACCTACCAGGATGGCCGACTGCAGGCGAAGATATCGCGCGCCGTACTCGACCCCTTTTCACTCGACAGTGGCGGCAGCGCCTTTTATCAGATCATTGCCTCACAGCAGGGCTCGATCGCCGGATTTGATGATCTGCCCGCCCCGCCGCCCTCAAGCACCATGACCCAGCGCTACCCCTCTCTGGCACGCTTTTACGACGCCACCTATGGCGGGCGCGATGTTCGTGTGGTCTCGCTGCTGGTACCGGTCAGCCAGCCCGGCTATCACGACATGGTCGAGGTACGCGTCGCCGAACACCGCGACATTCATCTCCAGCTGATGCACGAACTGCTGAGCGATTCACTGCTGCGCCTGACCCTGTTTGCTGCCGGTGCCTTCATTCTCTTCATGCTGGCCATTGATGCCGCCCTGCGGCCGCTAAGACGCATCACCGACATGGTTGCCAGCCGCTCGCCGGACAATCTTGAACCGCTGCCGACCGAAAACGTTCAAAGCGAGGTCCGCGGGCTGATTGGCGCCATCAATCATCTGACGGCCCGACTGGACGACACCCTGCGCGCCCAGCGCACTTTCGTGGCCGATGCTGCCCATGAGCTTCGCACGCCCCTGTTTGCCCTGCGAGCCCGCCTGGAGCTTGGCATGCAGGCGCAGGACACCAGGGCACTGCGTGACACGCTGGAAAGCGCCCAGCGGGATCTGGAGGCACTGACCCTGCTGGCCAATCGTCTGCTGTCACTGGCACGGGTGGAAAATGATATCCGCCGTCGGGAATTTGGCCGGCTGGATCTTTCGGAAACGGCGCGAGAGTTCTGCATGAGCATGGTGTCGCTGGCATGGCAGCGGGGTCTGACAATGGCGCTTGAAGCCGAACATCCGGTCTGGGTGCCTGCCGATAGCGCCCTGGTCAACGAGCTGCTGGCCATTCTGATCGGCAATGCCCAGGCCTACACCCCCGCAGGCGGCCATATCACCGTGCGGGTGCTCAGTGATGCCATCATCGAGGTCGAAGACGATGGCCCCGGCATTCCCGTCGACGAGCGCGGACGGGTTTTCGAGCGCTTTTACCGGGTTCGGCGGGAAGGTATTCAGGAAGAGGATGCCGGACGCGCCATCAGCGGCACCGGACTGGGTCTGGCCATTGCCCGCCAGATCTGTACCGCGATGAGCGCCGATATCTCGCTGCATGAAGCCGCCGGTGGCGGGACCCTGGCGCGGGTCGCGTTTACGGCTGGCGCCCTGCGCGCTGATTCAGAGCACCTGTCAAAGCACTGAATGAACGCGTAACGGTTTCGGCCCGGATAGGGACGCATGCCCCCTATCCGGGCCACATCGCCTGAAAACTGACCTCAGATGCGTGACGTCACGGGCTTTTCTGCACCACCACGACGCCACAGGCCGGACTGCCAGCCGTGCGCCAGTGCCGCCACACCGCCACCGAAGAACACCGCAAAACTGCTGATATCGCCCAGCGGTGCCAGACTGATCGGCACGCTCACCAGCCCCCCCATGATCAGCGAGCGCAGGGCCACCGGATTCACGCCGCGCTGATAGTGGTAGGTGCTGCCTTCAGCGGAGGAAAACAACGCGTCCAGATCGATCTTCTGACGGCGCACCTTATAGAAATCCACCAGAATAATGCCGTAGAGCGGACCGATCAGACCGGCCAGCACACCGACCGTGTAGTGGATCAATTCAGGGTTGTTGAAAAGATTCCAGGGGGTGAGAAAGATCGAACCGACCGCGGCGATCATGCCGCCCATGCGCCAGCTGATTTTCTCGGGCGCGACGTGGGAGAAATCAAACGCCGGCGCGACGAAGTTGGCCACGATATTGATGCCGATGGTGGCGGCCACGAAGGCAAACACGCCCAGCACGGCCGCGGTGACACTGTCGATGCGGGCCACGGTTTCAATCGGGTCGGTCAGCATTTCACCGAACACCTGTGGCGTACCGGAGACCACGACCACCGTGATGATGGAAAACACCAGAAAGTTGACCGGCAGCCCCCAGAAGTTACCGCGACGCACGGCCTTCTCGGTGGCGCAGTAGCGCGAGAAGTCACCAAAGTTGAGCGTGGGGCCGGCAAAGTAGCCGGCGACCAGGACGGCAGCGACCACCATCTGCCACAGTGCCTCGCCACCGGTCAGTGTCTCGCTCGACAGCGACAGGCTGATGTTACCGGGCCCGGCGCGCCAGACGATCCAGCCGGCAAGCGCGAACATGACCGCATAGACCAGCGGGCCGGCCCAGTCGTTGAAACGGCGGATAGTGTCCATGCCACGCCAGAACACCAGCGCCTGAAGCACCCACATCAGTGCGAAACAGAACCAGCCGAGTGCCGACAGCCCCAGAAAGCTCGTGCCAGCCCAGGACTCGAGCCCCGGAAACCAGCGCAGCAGCACCAAAAGCAGTGCGTTGGAGGCAAGCCAGGTCTGAATGCCGTACCACACCACCGCGATCAGCCCGCGAATGACCGCCGGCACATTGGCGCCCTTCGTACCGAAGGCCATTCGGCAGATGACCGGAAACGGCACGCCGGTGCGCTGACTGGGACGCGCGACGGCATTGGCAAAGCACTGCACGATAAGGATGCCGACCAGCAACGAAATCAGCACCTGCCAGCCCATCAGACCAAGACCGAACAGACTGGCAGCCAGCACATAACCACCGACGCTGTGAATATCGGCCATCCAGAAGGCAAAGATGTTGTACGCGCTCCAGTTCTGTCGAGCCGGAGCCAGATCTTCATTATGAAGGTGCGGGTCGGGCGCCGTAGGCTGAAGGCCCTGAGTGCTGTTGTTATTCATGAGCGACTCCATGAAGGATCGTTTCGCTGCCGCCGGCAGCCCTGCGATAGTCGGATGGCTGATATCGCTTGTCACAATGACTGTATACAATCTTTGTGCCACATTGACGGCAAAGTCATTAAAAACCTCTTTGCGCGTCGCAGGAGACTGTCATGGCGTCGGTTTTTAACAACCCCCGCCCTGATGACCTCGCTCAATCATGGCCTGCCACACCGAAACCCTTTGCCATGGCGGCCCTGTCGCGCACCAAAGAAGTGCCAGGAACTGCCTTTTTGCACCAAAAAAGCGCTTTTTCGTCTACATGGATGATTCATGACCGTAGGCAGATCGGGGTGCGCGTCAGCGGGTTCAGGGCTTTTTAGCGCTGCGGCATGAATCATGCTTGTATACAATCTTCGAAGCAGGCAATCGATCGTAAGGCATGACAGGAGACCCATGAACGATACTCGTCAGTTTCATTTGCTCGCCGGCCAGGTCAGTGACCGAGGCGCTCGCAGTGATGAGGCGATCTATCAGGCATTGTGGGAGGCCATCGTGGAGCATCGACTCTCCCCCGGTGCCCGGTTGCCCGAGGACGCGCTTTCTCATGCCTTTGGCGTCAGCCGCACCACCATACGCCGGGTGTTGCAACGCCTGGCACTCGAGCAACTGGTAACGCTGCGCCCGAACCGCGGCGCCCAGGTCACCAGCCCCACGCCCAGTGAAGCCCGCGATGTCTTTCGGGCTCGACGGCTTCTGGAAAATGCCCTGCTGGCCGAGGTGCTTCCACGCCTCACCCCGGCAGATCTCAAGGCGCTCGAGGCCATTCATCAGCGCGAAACCCGTGCCAGGCGCGAGCACGCCATTCGACTCTCGGCCGAGTTTCACAGCCGCCTGATGGCCATGGCCGACAGCCCTTCGCTGTCCGAGGCGCTATCACAGCTGATTTCGCGAACCTCCCTGATCATCGCCGTTTATGGGCGGGCCGGAGCCGGCTGCCCCTGCGAGCACATCGAGCTGATCGATTTGCTCCGCGCCGGTGAGCTGGCCCCGGTACAGCGCTGGATGAACGATCATCTGACACGGATCGAGGCGAGCCTTGATTTCACCGCCAGCGGCGAAGCACTGCCCGATTTCGAACACCTTTTCGGCCACCACCGCGAGCAAAGTGCGTCATGACCTCTCATACCCCGACCATCTGTGTCATCAATCCCAACACCAGCACCGCCATGAGCGAAGGGATTGCCACCAGCGCCCGTCGCGTTGCCCGCGGCGAGATCCTCATGCTGACCTCGCGTCACGGGCCGGCCAGCCTTGAAGGCCACTTCGATGAGGCCATCGCCGTACCGGGCCTTCTGGAGCGCATCATCGAGACCGAGAAAGGCGATACGCGCGTAGACGGCTACCTGATCGCCTGCTTCGGCGATCCGGGCCTGGCGGCCGCCCGTGAGGTGGCCTCTGTCCCCGTGATGGGTGTGGCCGAGGCCGGCATGCAGATGGCCACCATGGTCGCGCGCCGCTTTTCGGTGGTGACCACGCTGGGGCGCACCCTGCCGATCGCCGAGCGGCTCTTGCACGAGTACGGCAAGCGCGAGCAGTGCGCCGGCCTGCACGCCTGCGAACTGCCGGTGGCGGCGTTCGAGTCCGACGATGACAGCGTCCATGAAACGCTTCTGGCCGCCTGCCGCGACGCGCTCCAGGCCGATGACAGCGACGCCATCCTGCTCGGCTGCGCCGGCATGAGCGAGCTGGCCGAACGCCTGGGTGAGGCGCTCGGCGTACCGGTCATCGATGGCGTCACCGCAGGCGTTGCCCTGCTGGAAGCCGTCAGCGCCACCGGCTACCCGGTGTCCAAGCACAACGACCGCGCCGCCCCCATCGCCAAGCCCATTCGCGGCGCCTTCGAACACCTGAGCTGGAGCCACTCATGAGTCACGATCTTCACCTCGAGAATTACCCCCGTGATCTGCGCGGGTACGGCGCCACCCCGCCGGACCCGAAATGGCCGGGCGGCGCCCGGGTCGCGGTGCAGTTCGTGCTCAACTACGAGGAAGGCGGCGAGAACAACGTGCTGCACGGCGACGCCCACAGCGAGACGTTTCTCTCCGACATTATTGGCGCCGCACCCTATCCCGACCGCCACATGAGTCTGGAATCACTCTATGAATACGGCTCGCGGGCCGGCGTCTGGCGCATTCTTCGTGAATTCGAACGCCGCAACCTGCCGCTGACAGTGTTCGGCGTGGGCATGGCCATGGCGCGCTACCCGGAGGTGGTGAGCGCGTTTCAGGACGCCGGCCACGAGATCGCCTGCCACGCCCTGCGCTGGATTCACTATCAGGACATGAGCATTGAGCGCGAGCGCACCATGATGGCGCAGGCGCTTGAGCTGCATCGTGAACTGACCGGCGAGCTGCCGCTGGGCTGGTACACCGGTCGCGACAGCCCCAATACCCGCACACTGGTGGGCGAGCACGAGCACTTTCTCTACGACTCCGACTACTACGGCGACGACCTGCCCTTCTGGACAAAGGTCGACAACGCTGAAGGTGAGACGCGCGATCATCTGGTGGTGCCCTATACGCTCGACACCAACGACATGCGCTTCGCCTCTCCGGGCGGGTTCAACTATGGCGATCCGTTCTTCAATTACCTGAAGGACGCCTTTGACGTGCTCTATGAGGAGGGGGCCGAGGCGCCGAAGATGCTCTCGATCGGCCTGCACTGCCGCCTGATTGGCCGGCCCGGCCGCTTCCGGGCACTGCAGCGCTTTCTCGATCACATCGAGGCCCACGACCGGGTGTGGGTCACCCGCCGCGTGGATATTGCCCGCCACTGGCACGAGCATCACGCCCCGACCGGGCGCTGAGGCCTGCTGCCTCTCTTCTCTGGCCTGTCGCCCTGCGCGGCGGGCTATCCCATCAGCAGCATCCACAGCGGTAGTGTCGCGGCGGCCAGAAGGGTCGAGAGAAAGATGCTTGCGCCAACGGTATGCTGCTCCTCGCCGGGCCGGGCAAAGGCCAACACGTTGACGCCGATCGGCCCGGCGGCGGCCAGCACCAGCACCTGCAGGGCCAGCGGTGATAGCCCCGGCATGACACTGCCCAGGGTCAGGACCAGCACGGGAAAGACCGCCAGCTTGCCGATGCAGATGGCCCAGATGGTTGGCGAGGTGCGTAGCTGATAGCGGGTCAGCCCTACACCGACCACGATCAGTGCGCACGGCAGGCCTGCCCGCGCCAGCCAGTCCAGCACCTGCCATAGCGGCTTCGGCAGGCCGAGACCGGACAGATTGATCACCAGCCCCAGCAGCAGCCCTATCACGATCGGATTGGCCAGCGTTTTCAGAAGATTCAGAACATCCAGCCGTTGTCCCGCGCCCTGGCCGAGCGCGGCATACAGTGACTGGGTCGAAAAGAGGATCAGACTGTGCACGGCCAGCAGGGCAAAGAGATAGACCAGACCGTCATGACCAAACAGCGCCGTCATCAGCGGAATGCCGATCAGGACATTGTTGGAATAGCTCGCCGCCAGTCCGACGGCAGATGTCTGCCCGGTATGACGGTGCATCACGACGCTGAACACGGCAAACAGCAGCAGCGCCGGAATGAAATAGACCAGCAGCAACAGTGGTGAAAGCGCATCTCCCAGCGGGGCGCGAGCGATGCCGGTTAACAGTAGGCAGGGCAGAAAGAGCTTGAAGGTGGCCCAGGAAAGACCACCGGCACTGGCAGGCGTCAGCCATTGCCGCCAGCCCAGTACATAGCCGAGTACGATGAGCGTGAAGATGGGCAAAATCGCGAGAATGGCAGCCATGGGCGCTCCTGGTCATCATGTTCCCATGGCGGGATTTTTATGGCGCCCGGGCAGGAGGGCATCATAACGGCCTGACGAAATCATGCCTATGCACGATACGTCCGGGCACGTGTTACCAGATGACGATCCTGACCGGGCGCGCCCAGCAGCGACAGCCCCCAGGGCGCCCGGCCACCGCCTTCCCGCTCATCCTTCAAAAGCGGCATGGAAAGCTGCGGTGCCCCCCACAGCCCGGCCAGCGCGGTCATGCCCATCAGTCGCTCCCGATAGGCCTCGAGCGGGCGGCCGGTCAGACTCAATAGCGGCGAGGCCCCCGGTGCCGTCGGCAGGGCCAGAAGCTGCGCACCGTCATCGCTGAAGGTGCGAAGCGCCTCGATAATCTCGGTACGGGCCCTGAGTGCCGCCTGCTCATCCCGCTCGGTCAACGTTGCGCACCATTGAAAGCGCGCCTCGATATCAGGCGCCAGGCGCGGCTGCTCCCGGGTGAGCCACTCGCCGTGCGCCCGCCAGATATCGCGGCCCTGAAGCACCCGGAAGGTACGTCCCAGATGGGTAAGCCACTGATCCGACAGCGCCTGAACCAGTAGATCCTGACGGGCGCCCAGCGCCTTGTGAAAGCGCCCTGCCTCGCTGGCCAGCGCTTCAGGCACCAGCAGCGTCATGACCCCACCAGGGGCGGCCGTTCGAGCCTCGGGCAGAAGCACATCGGCCACACCTGAAAGCGTGCTGTGGTCTCGACACAGCCAGCCCACCGTATCGAAGCAGGGCGCCAGCGGGAGCAACCCCTCACAGCTGATGGCGCCATGGGAGGGGCGAAGCCCCCAGAGTCCGTTATAGCTGGCCGGAATACGAATCGAGCCACCGGTGTCGGTCCCCAGGCCAATCTCGGCCTCACCGCGAGCGACGGCAATGGCCGAGCCGGAGCTTGAGCCCCCCGGCAGACGGTCGGGGGCGGCTGGATTGATCGGTGTCCCGTAGTGCACATTGGCACCGTTGAGGCTGTAGGCGAACTCATCGGTCTGGGTCTTGCCGACAAGGGCTGCCCCGGCCTCCAGCAGTGCCTGTACGCCGGGTGCCGTACGAGACGCCGGTCGCTGGGCGGCCGCCCAGTCGGGATTGCCTGCCCCGGTGATCTCACCTTCGATATCAAAAAGATCCTTCACGGCCAGACGCTGGCCGGCCAACGGACCGTCCTCCATGCCCATGGCAGTTTGCTCGGGGCGTCCCTTGACCCAGACACTGCGATCCACACGCTCGATGACATCACTCATGTGCACTCCTTCGCCCGGCCGGCGCTATTGGGGTTCCATGAGAGGTATTGCAACCTTCGTGCCAGCCCGGGGCACGCTGCTCAGCGCCCTGCCCGGCCGCCGGATCGGGCCGCTCAACGCCGCAGCGCCAGGGTCGTGGTTCGCGCCTCATATGCACACCTGCGGTGCATGTCGATCGCGTCATGCCCTCGCTGGACGCAAAAAAAGGCGGCCCGCAGGCCGCCTTGTGATGAAGACTTTCGGGCTGTCAGGCCAGTTCATCCAGCCCGGCGTAAACGTCGCTGATCGCGTCGATGCGGGCACGCCCTTCGCCCAGCCGCTTGTGCAGCAGCGCGTTGGCCAGCAGGTTGATCAGGCTCATGACCGAGGTGTAGCTGTCAAAGGCAGAGACGCTGTCCAGCGGGCATTCCAGCTGCCAGGTCGGTGACGTGCCGGTCGCTGCCAGGGTCGGGTCGCCAATCAGCAGCGTCTCAAGCCCGCCCTTTTCAAGCTGCTCGATGAGCTTCGAAAACCCGTGAGCCCGGCGGCGAAATCCCATGACAATGACCAGTGTTCCTTGCGACACGCCGGTCAGCTCCTCACCCAGCGACTGACCGGGCAGCGGTGCCAGCCGGACACCGGGCCTTACCTGCATCAGCTGCTGGCGCAGATGCAAAGCCGGCGGGTAGCCGTTGCGATAGCCAATGATGAGCACCTCAGGGGCGCGGTCCAGCGCCTCGATCAGGGCATCGAAGGTGTCGGCGTCGATGGCGGCCAGCATCTGATGGAGATTGTCGCGCTCACGTTCGAAGTGCCGATGAAAGCGCTCAAGCCCACTGCCCAGCGCTTTTGAGTCGGTGACCAGCGGTACGCCGTGATAGCGCAGTTCGCGGACGTGCTGTCGCACCTCGCTGAAGCTGGCAAAGCCCAGGCGACGAAAGAGCCGACTGACCGTGGCCTTGGAAACACCCGAGAGTCTTGCCAGTTCGGCACCACTGTAAACGGCGATGTCATCGAAGTGATCGAGGATAAACCCCGCCACCTTCTGCTCATTGGGCGTGAGCTGATCAAACTGCTGCCGCAGCCGCTGCCCCAGATGCTGATCCATGGTATTCCCGAAGATGCAGGGTGTTTCAGAAAAGATAATGCGGCGTCACGACCCGGGCAGTACGCCGCCCGGATCATGCGCGGACGATATCAGTCCACCAGCGTCGAGACAGCGCGACTCATGGCATTGAGCGCGTCATCCACGTCGCGGGCCTGTACCGACTCGTCCGGATGATGGCTGATCCCCCGCTCACACCGCACGAACAGCATGCCGATCTCACAGATCGCGGCCATGGCCATGCCGTCATGGCCGGCACCGCTGGCCAGTCTCAGGACGGGCCCGGCGTCGGGGCCAGTGGCGGCCTCGATGGCCTGCGTCAGCGTCTCGACCAGGCGCGGTGCACAGGCGACCGCCGGCGCTGTATGGGTCTCCTGCCAGTACCAGGCAAGCCCACGGGTCTCACCGATGCGATCACAGGTCTCGCGAATGCCATTGAGGGTACGGTCACGATCCTCATCACGCTCGGCGCGGATGTCGAGCGTCATGCGCACCTCGCCGGGAATCACGTTGACTGCACCGGGAAAGGTTTCCAGCGAGCCGACCGTGGCCACGATACCGGCAGCACGCGCCAGGGTTTCAATGGCCACGATCGCCTCGGCGGCCCCCGACAGCGCGTCGCGACGCAGCGCCAGCGGCGTGGTCCCGGCATGGCCGGCCTCACCACCGATCGTGATGACAAAGCGGCGGGCACCGGCGATCGCCGTGACAACGCCCAGCGATCGCCGCTCGGCTTCCAGCACCGGCCCCTGCTCGATGTGCGCTTCCAGGTAGCCGGCAATATGTTCGGGAGCACGGGCGGCCTCATGGACGCGGTCGGGGTCAAGCCCGAAATCCACAAACGCCTGACGCAGGGTCACGCCATCGCGCCCGACGATGTCCCACCAGGCCGGGTCCCAGGTACCGGCCACGGCGCGACTGCCCAGAAGTGCAGTGCCAAAGCGCGTGCCCTCTTCATCGGCAAAGGCCACGACCTCGATCGAGCGGGCCGGGCGCTGAGCGGCGCCGTTCAGGCGTGCCACCACGCCAATCGCCAGCAGAACGCCCAGCGGGCCGTCAAAGCGCCCGGCGTTGATGACGCTGTCACTGTGCGAGCCCAGCACCAGCGCCGGCAGTGACGGGTCACTGCCTTCCAGTCGCCCCCACTGATTACCGGCGGCGTCCTGCCAGATCTGCATGCCGGCATCCTGCATCCACTGTGCCAGTTGCGCGTTGGCGCGGGCATGTTCCGGCGTCAGGTAGCAGCGCGTCAGCTGACCGGCATCGGCGGAAATGGCCGCCAGCTGATCGCAGGCAGCAACGATGGCGTCACCGTTATACATGAGCACGCTCCGGCGTCTGCTGTGGGGTTTGTTGATAATATTCGCGCGCAGCACCTGCGCCACTGCCGGCCGTGATGCTGACGCCGGCTCGACGCAGCACCTCCTCGAGTGCCGCCAGAGTGGTCATGACGGTATCACGGCGAGCGTTGTAGCCCATGGTACCAATGCGCCAGATACGCCCGTGCAGCGGCCCAAAGGAGGTACCGATCTCGATGGCGTAGTCTTCCAGCAGGGTGCGGCGCAGCACTTCACCCTCGACGCCGTCAGGAATGTAGATGCCGACCACGTTGTTCATGCGGTGACGCTGATCGCCAAAGAGCTCAAGCCCCATCGCCGACAGGCCCGCTGTCATCGCACTGCCATGCAGGGCATGTCGGGCAATCGCCTGATCCATCCCCTCATTGACCAGTAAACGGGCACATTCACGGGCGCCGTACAGCATGCTGGTGGCTTCGGTGTGGTGATTGAGTCGCGATTCTCCCCAGTAGTCGAGAATCATCGACAGATCGAAGTAGTTCGAGCGGATGCGCACGCCGCGACCGGCATCATGCCCATCCCCTACCAGCCCGGCCTCGATGTGAGCGCGCCCGCGGATACACTCGACCGCCCGCGGCGACAGCGTGGTCGGCGCACTGCCGGAAGGGCCTGCCAGACACTTCTGCAGACCGGCCGTGACCGCATCAAGCTGCCAGGCGTCGGTCTCCAGCACGTTGCCGGCAAGCGAGGCGGTGGCGTCGGTATAAAAGAGCACGTCATGGGCGCGGCAGATACTGCCGATCTCTTCCAGCGGCTGGCACATGGTGGTGGAGGTATCACCCTGCACCATGGCCAGCACCTTCGGTCGCACGTCACGAATGGCGGCCTCGACCTGCTCGGGGGTGAAGACCTCGCCCCACTCGACTTCGATGATGTGCACCTCGGCACCGGCGCGCTCGGCAATCTCGCGCAGCAGATGACCAAAACGGCCAAAGACCGGCACCAGTACACGGTCTCCCGGCTCGATCAACGAGACCAGCACGGCCTCGATACCGGCGCGCGAGGTGCCATCGACCAGCAGGGTGGCCTCATTTTGGGTACGAAAGACATCACGATAGAGCGCCTGGGTCTCGTTCATGCAGGCGGTCATCGCCGGGTCATACTGGCCGATCAACGGCGCAGACATGGCACGCAGCACGCGCGGATCGGCGTTGATCGGCCCGGGACCCATCAAAAGGCGTGTCGGGGGATTGAAGGACTCAAGCGACATGGCAGGCAACCTCGTTACGATCGTTTCATATAGATGCTATAGGAAATCATGGTTGCAAGGCGACCCCCTGAAGAGATTGATTTTCACGATCAGATCATGGCCAGTGCCTCACATCTGACCCGCAATAAGCTTTTTCGAAACTTAAGCTAGTTAGATGGTCGTTTTGCAGTCCTGTCGATGCCGCAGTAACTTGTTGCCACCTGGCTGGCAGTGCCGGTCACAAGGAATAACAAGCCACAAGAAGGAACCTTTCCATGATCAAACGCCAGACGCTTACTGCAATGCTATCAGCGACCGTCATGACGCTGGGGGCACTCGCCATGTCCACCACCAGCGCTCAGGCCGGGGAACAGAAATTCATGACCATCGGCACCGGTGGCCAGACCGGCGTCTACTACGTGGTCGGCCAGTCCATCTGTCGCTTCGTTAATCAGGGCGATAGCGGCTACCGCTGTAATGCACCGTCAACCGGCGCCTCGGTAGCCAACGTCAACGGTATTGAAAATGGCGATCTGGACATGGGTGTGGCCCAGTCCGACGTGCAGTACAACGCCTATCACGGTGAAGGTCAGTTCGAAGGCAAGCCGCATGAAGACCTGCGCAGCGTCTTTGCCATGCACGGCGAGCCGCTGACACTGGTTGCACGCGCCGATTCCGGCATCAAGACGCTGGACGATCTGAAGGGCAAGCGCGTCAACATCGGCAACCCGGGTTCCGGCAATCGCGCCACCATGGAAGTCGTCATGGCCGCCAAGGGCTGGACCACCAGCGACTTCGCACTCGCCTCCGAGCTGGACAGCGCCGAACAGGCTTCCGCACTGGCCGATAACAACATCGATGCGATGGTGTTTGTGGCAGGTCACCCCAATGGCTCGATTCAGGAAGCCACCACCACGACCGACGCCCGCATCATTCCGCTGGACGGTGAAGTGATCCAGAAGCTGGTGGAAGAAAACCCCTACTACAGCTTCTATGAAATTCCCGGTGGCATGTACAAGGGCAACCCGGACGACATCAAGACCTTTGGTGTGGGTGCTACGGTCGTCAGCGCCGAGAAGGTCAACCCGGATCTGGTCTATGCAGCCGTCAGCGCTGTATTCGACAACTTTGATCGTTTCAAGAAGCTCCATCCCGCCTTCGCCACGCTTGACCCGAAAACCATGGTCAATCAGGGCCTGTCGGCGCCGCTGCATGAAGGGGCCAAGCGCTACTATCAGGAAAAGGGCTGGCTCAGCGAGTAAGCCTGACTGACCCGGGCCGCCCCCATGTCGACACGGGTCATCCTTGACGACGCAACGCCTCCAGCCGGGGGCGTTTTGTCTTTTCCGATCCGGACACCTGCTCCGGAAAGGTCCTGCCGCCAGAGGATGCGGACATGAACACAACCCCTTCTTCGACCGAGCGCCCGAAAGTGGATGCCAGGGAACTGGCTGCCGTGGCAGATACCGGCGGACGCAAGTTACAGGGCATCACCGGACGCCTGTTGCTGATCGTGGCCGTCGCCTGGTCAATGTTTCAGCTCTGGATTACCTCCCCGCTGCCCTACGCGCTGGGGTTCGGCGTCTTTAGTGCCACCGAGGCACGATCGATCCACCTGGCCTTTGCGCTGTTTCTGGCCTTTCTCTCCTGGCCGGCGCTCAAGCGCTCTCCAAAGGATCGCGTACCGGTCACGGACTGGATCATGGCAGCGATTGCTGCCTTCTGCGCGCTCTATATCTATCTGTTTTATGACCAGCTCTCCGGTCGCCCCGGCAACCCGATCACTCAGGATGTCATCGTGGGCGTGATGGGGCTGATCCTGCTGCTGGAAGGCACTCGCCGGGCACTCGGGCCCCCGCTGATGATCGTGGCGATGGTCTTTCTGGGTTATTCGCTGGCCGGCCCGTACATGCCGGGCATGCTGGCCCACCGTGGCGTCAGCTTCGAGGCCCTGATCAATCATCAGTGGTTAACGACTCAGGGCGTGTTTGGTATCGCTCTGGGCGTCTCCACCAGCTTCGTTTTCCTGTTCGTGCTGTTTGGCGCGCTGCTCGACAAGGCCGGCGCCGGCAATTATTTCATCAAGGTGGCCTTTTCGATGCTGGGTCACTATCGCGGCGGCCCGGCCAAGGCCGCCGTGGTGGCCTCCGGGCTGACCGGTCTGATTTCGGGCTCGTCGATCGCCAATACGGTCACCACCGGCACCTTTACCATTCCGATGATGAAGCGGGTGGGCTTTTCCTCTACCAAGGCCGGCGCGGTCGAGGTGGCCTCCTCGGTCAACGGTCAGATCATGCCGCCGGTCATGGGGGCCGCGGCCTTTTTGATGGTCGAATACGTCGGCATTCCTTATGTCGAGGTCATCAAGCACGCCTTCCTGCCGGCCATGATCTCCTATATCGCCCTGTTTTATATCGTGCACCTTGAGGCGATGAAGGCCGGCATGCAGGGGCTTGAGAGCGCCAACCCGCCAAAACCCTGGCTTTACAAGCTGCTGGGCTTTGCCACCGGTCTGGTCGGGCTGATGGCGCTCAGCGCCGCGGTCTATTACGGGCTGGGCTGGCTCAAGCCGGTACTGGGTGAATCCACACCCTGGGTCGTCTCCATTGCGCTGATGGTGATCTATGTCGGGCTTTTGAAGCTGGGAGCCCGCTATCCGGAGCTTGAGCATGATTCTCCCGATGCCAGCATCACGACCCTGCCGCAGACCCGGCCCACGGTCATGGTGGGGCTTCACTACCTGCTGCCGGTGGTGGTACTGGTCTGGTGCCTGATGGTCGAGCGGCTCTCTCCCGGACTTTCCGCCTTCTGGGCAACGGTGTTGATGATGGTCATCATGCTGACCCAGCGGCCGCTGGATGCCCTGTTCCGCGGGCGTCTGGCGCTGGGCGAGAACCTGCGCGAAGGCGTTTTTGACCTCTGGAGCGGGCTGGTCGATGGCGCGCGCAACATGGTCGGCATCGGCATTGCCACCGCCACCGCCGGCATCATCGTCGGCGCGGTCTCGCAGACCGGCGTGGGCCTGGTGCTGGCCGATCTGGTCGAGCATCTCTCGATGGGCAGTCTCTTTTTGATGCTGCTGCTCACGGCCGTGCTGAGCCTGATTCTGGGCATGGGACTGCCGACCACGGCCAACTACATCGTGGTGTCGGCACTGCTGGCCCCGGTTATCGTGCAGCTCGGTCAGCAGCAGGGGCTGATCGTGCCGCTGATTGCGGTGCACCTGTTCGTGTTCTATTTCGGCATCATGGCCGATGTCACCCCGCCGGTCGGGCTGGCCTCCTTTGCCGCGGCCGCCATCTCGGGGGCCGACCCCATACGCACCGGTTTTCAGGCCTTCTGGTATAGCCTGCGCACCGCGGCACTGCCGTTTCTGTTCATCTTCAACACCGACCTTTTGCTCATCAACGTCGATCTCTGGCACGGCATCGTGATCTTTGTGGTGGCCACCGTCGCCATGCTGGTCTTTGCCGCCGCCACCCAGGGCTGGTTTGTCGTACGCAACCGCTGGCACGAGACCATCTTGCTGCTGCTGGTGGCCTTCACCCTGTTCCGCCCCGGCTTCTGGCAGGACATGATCGAGCCGCCCTTCAAGGAGATGCCGCCGGCACAGTTTGCTCAGGCATACGGCGATCTGGAGGCAGGGCAGACGATGCGGGTCGCCGTCGAAGGGCTTGATGACTACGGCGCCCCCATGCGGCTGGTGATCGAGGTGCCGGTGGTAGAAGGCGACAGCGGCCAGGCACGGCTGGACAATCTGGGGCTGGCCTTGCGTCAGGACGGAGAGACCACACTTGTGGATACGGTCGGCTGGGGCAGTCAGGCAAGCGAACTGGGGCTGGACATGGATCAGACCATTGTCAGCGTCGAACTGCCACGCGAGCGTTTTGCCAAGGAGTGGCTGTGGATTCCGGCCCTTTTAATACTGGCGTTGATTGTCTACTTTCAGCGCAGGCGCCGATCAAATCACACTGAATCGCGTACGGCTCAGGCCACTTCCTGAAGCACTGCGCCGCCCGATATGGCATCGGGCGGCGCAAGGACACCGGCACTATGGCAGGTTGCCAACCCTGCAAAAATTTAAACCGCGCTCAACTTTGTAAATACCGGCTGTGGATTAAATTTTGTCGAAAGCGTTAAATAGGACCAGATTCATACCATTTTGAGGTGCACACTCATGACCAGTGAACGACCCCGGCGAATCGATGCCACCGATATCTACCACACTACCCGTGCGGTACGACATTGCAGCCTCGACCCTTCCATTCGCTGTCTGGCAGAGCTTCGCACCTCGCAGATCAATGGCGGCTGCGATAACTGCGAAAACCTGCGGGTCAGCGAAGCCGAAGCACTGGGCATTGATGCCGACAAGCTGCGTGAGCTGGCACGCTGGGCCGACTCCGACCGCTTCACCGCTCGTGAACGTGCAGCGCTTGCCTGGTGTGAGTCCTTTACCCATTTTCGGCCGGTCGATGCCAGCACCCGCATGATGGCGATCACTACCTTCTCGCCGCGCGAACTGGCGGATCTGACCCTGGCCATCGAATTGACCAGCACCATGTCACGTGTGGCCCGTCACATGGATGACGACGCGCGCGTCGGTTGATTCATCATGCCCGGCCCCATCGGCCGTCATGATTTGATCCAGGTCAGACCCCGCACCCCTGATGCTCGTAGCATGGCATGATCACTGCCTGCCACGAGCATCCTTCATGTTGTCATCTGCTCCCCGACCCGCTCTCCCTGATGCGCAGTTCTCGCCGGATATCGAGCTGCTCAAGCGCCATGACGGCCAGGGCCCCCGCTATACGTCCTATCCGCCGGCCACCGCCTTTACCGATCACTTCGGCCCGACACAGCTGACGCAGGCCCTTGAGCGCAGCAACGCCACCGCGCGAGACCTATCGCTGTACGTCCATATTCCCTTTTGCCGACGCATCTGCTTTTACTGTGGCTGTAACCGCATTGCCACTCGTCAGACCGCCATGGCCGAGCCCTATCTGGACCGCCTGACCCGGGAGATGACCCTGATGAGGCGCCATCTCGACGGCGGGCGACGGGTCGAGCAGCTGCACTGGGGCGGCGGCACACCGACCTTTCTCGATCTGGACCAGATGAGCCGGCTGATGGATCAGCTGGGCACGCACTTCAATCTTTCCGACCATCCTGACCGCGATTTCGCCATCGAAATCGATCCTCGCGAGGCCAACGTTTATACGCTGCGTCATCTGCAGTCGCTGGGCTTCAATCGCCTGAGCCTGGGCGTGCAGGATCTGGACCTTCGCGTACAGAAGGCCATTAACCGGATCCAGCCACGCGAACTGAGCGAAAACCTGATCGATGAGGCCTACCGGCTGGGATTTCGCTCGCTGAGTCTGGATCTGATCTATGGCCTGCCGCATCAGAGCGTGACAGGTTTTGCCGAGACTCTGGATCAGGTAATCGACATGGCACCGGCCCGGCTCTGCGTTTTCAACTATGCCCACCTGCCCGAACGGTTTTTGCCACAGCGGCGCATCAACCGCGCAGACCTGCCGGATGCCGACACTCGCCTGGCCATTCAGTGCATGACGATCGAGAAGCTGACACAGGCCGGCTACATCCATATCGGCATGGATCACTTCGCAAGACCCGATGACAGCCTGGCCGTCGCGCAACGCGAGGGTCATTTACGGCGTAACTTTCAGGGGTACACCACCCACGCGCAGTGCGACCTGATAGGCCTGGGGGTGTCGGCCATCAGCCAGGTCGATGACGTCTATGCCCAGAACACCGCGCGACTGGAGACCTGGCAGACGGCCATCGACCACCCACGGCTGGCCACCTGCCGCGGGGTACGCCTGAGTGAGGATGACCGACTGCGCCGGCACGTGATTCATCGTTTGATGTGTGACATGCAACTCGATTTTGACGCCATCGAAGCCGACTTTGGCATCAGGGCGTCATACTATTTCGCTAATGTATTTGAAAGACTTGCCACCTTTCGGCGAGACGGTCTCATCGAATATGATAAGCACTTGCTTATGGTGACCCCAATGGGACGATTGCTGATCCGTCAGCTGGCCATGGCCTTCGATGCCCACCTTTCGACCGAACATCGTCAGCAGTTCTCACGGCTTCTCTAGAGGACAGGGCATGTTCGACGGGGCAAATGCCTCTCAAAGGACCAGAACGCGGGCACGACCTGTCACGAAAGCGCCCGGCACACCACTCACACGCAAAGGAAAATGCCAGGCCGATGACCTCCTCTCATCTTCACCAGACACGCTGCCAGACCTGCTCGCTCAGCTCACTGTGCCTGCCGCTTTCCCTGTCTCTTGACGATGTTGAGCAGTTCGACACGATCGTACGACGGCGCGCGCCGCTGACGCGTGGAGAGACCCTATACATGCAGGGTGAGGCCTTTGAAAATGTCTACGCCGTGCGCAGCGGCAGCCTCAAGCAGACCATCATCGACACCGATGGCGAAGAGCAGATCACCAGCTTCTACCTGCCCGGCGAACTGGTCGGGCTGGACAGCATCGACAGTGCCGTGCATCCCGGTTTTCTAACGGCGCTTGAGCGCACCACGGTCTGCGAGATTCCCTTCAAGCGGCTGGAAAGTCTCTCGGAGCATCTGCCGGAGCTTCGCCATCAGCTCTATCGCTGCATGAGCCGCGAAATTGTCGATGATCGCCGCCTGATGCGCCTGTTATCCAGCAAGAGTGCCGATGAGCGTCTGGCAAGCTTCTTTCATAACCTCTCGATCCGCTTTGATCGCTGCGGCCATAGCGCCGAGCGCTTTCGACTGCCAATGTCACGCAGCGATATCGGTACCTATCTCGGACTTGCGATCGAAACCATCAGCCGCGTGCTGGGGCGTTTTCAGCAGCAGGAGCTGCTCACTATTCAGGGGCGTCACGTAGAGATTCTGGATATGGCAGCGCTCAAGAAGCACGCCGGCATTATCGCGCCCTGCTGCAATGAGCGCCGTCGCGCCTGATTTTATGGGCAGGCTTTCTCACCGCCCTGCAGACAATAAAAAACACCCCGATCAAGTCGGGGAGTTTTGCTGTTCGTGTGGCGCCGGACTCAATGCGCCTCGGCCACTGCTTCGGGCTCGCTCTCCACGGCCTCACCGCGCAGCGCTTCAAGAATGACCTCACGAAGAATCGGCAGATGCGAGCCTTCCAGGTCACGGACGGCACTGACCAGCGTCAGTCGACGCTGACGCGCCTGATCCAGAAGCGGCTCGAGATCGCCCGGATTGAGCTCCAGACGATAGCGACGCTCAAAGGTCGCGCGATCGATTCGCCCGCTTTCCCAGGCATGGCGCAGTCGACGAGACGGTGCCACGGCGCGATACCACCGCTCGACCGACAGCTCCTCTTCGCGCTTGCCACGAGGCCATACCTGATCCACCAGCCAGCGCGCCCCATCCTGATGGGTCGAGTGCTGGTAGACGCGCTTGAGGCGAACATCACCAATAAGCATATTACCCCCTGAAATCATGTTCCCAGAGCTGAAAGCTCTTCTTCTTTTGAGGTGTCAGCCGGCCAAGAATACACCGGGTGCCAGGCCGTTTCACTCGATAAGGACGGCTCGGCACAGTCGGCACTGACCATGATTTCTCATCACTCCACGCCGGGCGAGTAACCCCGGGGCCCGGTCGGCGACAGGGCTCAATCATACTGCGGTGGGATATCCAGCCATGCCAGAATGGCCCTGGCCACCTCATCGGGAAACTCCTCGTGTACTGACAGGCGCCCGTGCGACAGCGATACGGTATCAACCCGAGGCAGTGCCCCCATGGCGCGCATTTCGGCCCGTGAGCGCGGCGGCATTTTCTCGCTGGTGATCAGGAGCGTGCGCGCACTGGCGCCCTTGAGCGCCGCCACACAGGCCTCGCGGCGGCTGAAAGGGTCCACGGCGCCGGTCACGAACCGGATCGAGCCATGACGCGCACCGGGCGTGCGGGCCACGCGGCGCTTGGCCGCCAGTCGCTCGCCGGACAGCCAGTTCGGCGTCTCATAGACGTGCTCGCCGGCCATACGACGCAAAAACCAGTTGCTGACGTTGAGCCGGTAGATACCGGCACCAATGACCGGGCGATCAAACCAGGTGCGTAGATGCCCAAACCAGGGCTTGTGCTCGCCGGCCATGGTGGGCAGCGGCCCACGCCAGGTCGGCGCGATCAGCACCAGTCGGTCGGCGGCGTCGGGGTGTTGCTCCAGATGGCGAATGACCATCCCGGCCCCGTGCCCGGCGGCGACGATCATCTCGGGCAGGAAGATGACCTCATCGAGCAGGTAGTCGATAAAGGCCGTCAGCATGGCCGGCGTGGCCTCCAGGAAAGGACGCGGGCGGTCGCCAAAGCCCGGCCAGTCCACCGAGACCGTGGTAAATCGCTCGGCCAGCCTCGTCTGCAGGGCATCCATTTCATGGCGCGTCGAGATGCTCGACAGCGCCGGCAGTATCAATACTTCCGGGCCCTGGCCACGGCGGGTTACGCCGACCTCGATGCTCATGCCCCCCCACGACCAGTGAAGCGTCTCTTCTGTCACATCGCCTTCCATGTCACCGCCTTTATTGCCTGAACAGCTGTCACCGTGATGCCCCATCATGACACAGTCTCCCTGCCATCGATGCCATGGCGCAGGCCCTGTCATCAAACCGTCATCACGCCGACACAGACTTCGGGTCTGACCCGGGCTCCATCAACAGGAACACTGATATGCAGATGCTGGCGCTTTACAGTATCAAGGGAGGGGTGGGCAAGACGGCATCCGCCATCAATCTGGCCACACAAGCAAGCCTTGCCGGACAGCGGGTGCTGATCTGGGATCTGGACCCGCAGGCCGCCACCACCTTTTATCTGCGCAACAAGCCCAAAATTCGCGGCGGCGGTGTCGAAAAGCTGGTCAAGGGCAAGGCCACGCTCGAGAAGACCATTCGCGATACCGACATGGCCAACCTTGATCTGCTGCCGGCAGGTCTTGAATCGCGAGAGATGGACACGCTGCTCGAAGGTCACAAGGCGAGTCGTCTGCGCAGGATGCTCAAACCGGTCAGTGACGACTACGATCTGGTCATTCTGGACTGCCCGCCGGGGCTGACGACCCTTTCTGAGCAGATTTTCTCAAGTGCTGATGCCCTGCTGGTACCGGTCGTGCCCACAACGCTGTCGATGAGAACCCTGACCCAGCTTCAGCAGTATCTGGACGAAGGACACATCAACACACCGCTGTGGCCCTTCTTCACACTGGTGGATCGACGTCGCAGGCTGCATCAGGACAGCATGACAGACTTTCACAAGCAGTGGCCGGCGAGGCTTTCGGCCAACATCCCCTACGCCAGCGCGGTCGAACAGATGGGCGTGCATCAGGCACCGCTGGTGCAGTTCGCTCCACGCACGGCCGCGGCGGTAGCCTATCGCCAGCTATGGGAGGAGATCTCGAGGCGTCTATGAGAGGAACATCCCAGAATCAGGAAGCCGATACCGACCTCCTGATGCCTCTATGCTAGCGTCCGACGGCGCCCCAGATGCTGCCCAGCGAGCTCAGCAGGTTATTCGAGACGCCCTGGCCCCCCAGATAATTCAGCATGACCGGCGCAAACTGACTGATCATGCCGGCATCCATCCCCAGCATGCTGAAGGCACTCGAGGTCAGCGACGACGTATTGCTGCTATTGCCGCTGCCGCCCATGCCGGAGAGCTTCGACAGCATCGACTGACTGCCCGACAGTGCCTGAGCGCTGGAGAGAAGCCCATCCACGCCGGGCGCCTGATTGGAGAGCTGGTTGAACTGATCATTGCCCAGCTGGCTTTTCGCCGCCGCCAGAAGCGCGGCTGAACCGCCAATGGCCTGAGCCTTGCTTACGCCCAGCTGACCGGTCAGCTGTTCGACAAGCTGTGAGGCCTGGCCCAGATTGGCATCGGTGGTGCCCACGGCGGCGGCCTGCTGCTGGCGCGGCGCATTGTCAGAATTCAGATACTTGCCGACCTGGGAGGCAAGCCCCTGTGAATCCTGCTGATACGCAGGCTGGGTCTGCTGACCCTGCGTATTCTGGCTGTTCATGGCCTCCATGGCCCGATTGACGTCCCCCAGATTGAACGCCAGCGCCGACGTCGACATGCCGATCAGACCTGCACCTGCCAGTACCGCGATTGTCTTTTTCAACGCTGTTCTCCTGCATGGGACGCGCCGAAGACCGACGCGTCCGAAAATGATCATCCCAGGGCCCTTGGACAAGGACATGGCGTCCAGGTTCGCACCATCCGGCACAGTCTCACGCAGCCGGCATGGATCAGGTACGCTCATCGCTTCATCCTGGCTGGAGTTACGCCCATGCGCATGTTTCCCCTGCCGCCGCTGAATGCCCTGGTGGCCTTCGAGGCAGCGGTTCGACACATGAGTTTCACCCGTGCCGCCAGCGAGCTGAATCTTTCACAAAGTGCCGTGAGCCGCCAGATCGTTCACCTTGAGCAGTTTCTGGGACGGTCACTGTTTGTGCGAAAGCCGCGTCAGCTGGTGCTGACACGGGCCGGTGAAAACTATGCCCGCCATGTTCGGGAGTTGCTGGAAGAGTGTGTCCATGCCACGGCCGAGGTCATGAAAGGCGCGGCTGACAACGAGCTGACACTGGCCTGTACGGCAGGCGTGGCCCAGTTCTGGATGGTGCCCACGCTGAGCCGCTTTCACCGCGCTCACCCACAGATCAAGCCGCGACTGATTGTGCGTGATGTGATTTCGAGCCTTTCCTCCTTTGAGTTCGATATCGGTCTTTATTATCTGAAAACCGGGGCGGTTGAAGGCTTTGAAACCACGCTTTTGATGCCCGAAAACGTCTACCCGGTCTGCTCGCCGGACTACCTCGCCGAGAGCCGCCGGCGGCACGGCCTTTTGGACCATCAGCCACTGACACCGGACCTGCTCGCACAGGAAACCCTGCTGGTGCTTGAAGACGCCCAGAGCCTCTGGATTGCCTGGCCAGACTGGTTTGCCTATCACGGAATCAAACTCTCCAATGCCCGCACTGTCGTCTTCAACCATTACCCGGCGCTGGTCGAAATGGCCGTGCTGGGTCAGGGCATCGTGCTTGGCTGGCAGCACATCATCGACAGTCAGATCGCGCAGGGCAGGCTGGTTCGGGCCACTACCCATTCGGCAAGCCATGGAGGTGGCTATTACCTGCTCACCCCCCAGGAGCGGCATGAAAGCCGGGCGACACGTCTTTTCCGGCAGTGGCTGGACAACGACCTTGCCCTGAGAGCCTCCTGCAATGCGCCTGGCGCATGAACCCATGCGTTTTTGTCGCTTTTCACGCAGGGACGGCACTGATTAGCCTCGAGGCGTGTCCGGTTTCCCCCGAGACGAGCTGTCTTCAATAATCACAAGAGAGTCACCATGTCAGACACGCCTTCGCTTCTGCTTTACAACGCCCGTCTGGTCGATGGGAGCGCCCCCACCGCGCGCGACAACATCAGCGTCCTGATCGAGCATGGACGCATCACCCAGGTCTCGGAGGAGGCGATCGACGCTCCTGATGCCACCCGGCTCGATCTGGGCGGACGCACCCTGATGCCCGGGCTGATCGACTGCCATGTTCACGTGATTGCCACCACGGCAGATCTTGGCGCCAATGCGCTGCTGCCGGACTCGCTGGTCACGGCTCGCTCGAGTCGCATCATGCGCGACATGCTGATGCGCGGCTTTACCACCGTACGCGATGTCGGCGGCGCTGACCGTGGCCTGCAGCAGGCGGTGGCCGAGGGTTATTTCGAAGGCCCCGAACTGGTCATCTGCGGCAAGGCACTCTCCCAGACCGGTGGGCATACCGATTACCGGGGGTTCTATGACGAGCGTGACGATCAGTACCAGACTCGCCGACTGGGCTCGATGGGCAGGATCTGTGACGGAGGCGATGCCGTTCGTCGCGCGACCCGCCAGGAGATCAAGGCCGGCGCCCAGTTCATCAAGGTGATGGCCAACGGCGGCGTTTCGTCCCCGAGCGACCCGATCGATTTTCTGAGCTTTTCGGTCAGCGAACTGGAAGCCATCGTGGAAGAGGCCACCAACGCCCAGACCTACGTGAGCGCCCACCTTTATACCGATCAGGCCATTCACCGCGCCGTCATGGCGGGCGTTCGCTCACTGGAGCACTGCAATCTGATCACGCCGGAAACCGCCCGTCTGGCGGCCGAGAAAGGCGCCATGGCCTGCCCGACGCTGGTGACCTACGAAATGCTCAAGCAGGAAGGCGCGCAGTACGGCCTCAAGCCCGACTCGGTGGCCAAGATTGATGATGTGCGTCTGGCCGGTCTTGAAAGCCTGAAGATCATGCGTGAGGCGGGGCTGACCATGGCCTATGGCAGCGATCTTCTGGGCGAGATGCATCGCCATCAGTCCGAGGAGTTCGTGATTCGCTCGCGCGTGCTGGCACCGCATGAGGTCATCCGCAGCGCCACGCTGGACGCCGCACGGCTGCTGCAACGCGAGGGCGATATCGGCTGTGTGGCCGAAGGCGCCCGAGCCGATCTGATCGTGGTCGATGGCAACCCGCTGGAGGACATGAGCCTTTTGACGCATCAGGGCGCCCATATGAGCGTGATCATGCAGGGCGGGCGCATGGTCAAGAACCAACTTCGCTAGTGAGCCACGGCCCGTGAATACCGGGCAGGCAGGGAGCTCCTGCGCCCTGCCATCAGATCCCCGATAACAACCACAAAGGGAGAACAGGCCATGCATGCACTGTTCGTCATGGGATATATCGCGCTGATGCTGGTCATCGGCCTTCACTTTTCACGTCGCAAGGTACACAACGACAGCGACTTCATTGTCGCCGGGCGTTCACTCTCGACGCTGGTGCTTACGGCAACGCTGCTGGCCACCTTTGTCGGTTCCGGCTCGATCGTGGGCGGAGCAAGCTTTGTCTTTCAGTATGGCCCGGGCGCGGCAATCTTCTTTTTCGCCGGCACGCCAATTGCCGCGCTGGTGGTCTACTTCCTGCTGGCCTCGAAAATGCGTCGCAGCGAGGCCACCACCATTCCGGGCCTGATCGAGGCGCGCTTTGGTCCAACAGCGCGCACGCTGGCCTCACTGATCATCCTGCTCGCCTATGTGGGGATCGTGTCGTATCAGTTCACCGGTGCCGGCCAGGCGCTCAATCTCGCCTTTGGCCTGCCGGTCTGGCAGGGCGTTCTGATTTCAGCCGCCATCATGATTGGCCTTGCCACCATGGGGGGACTGGTCTCGGTGGCCTACACCGACTACATGAGCGCGGTCATCATTTTTGGCAGCATGCTGCTCGCCGTGCCGCTGGTGCTCATGCCGCTGGGCGGGCTCGAGAGGCTTTATACCTCGCTGCCGCAGATGCAGCAGACGCTGCTGGGCGGGCTGTCTCCCTGGCAGGCATTGAGCTATTTCCTGCCCCTTTTCCTGCTGATTCTGGGCGACCAGAACCTGTTCCAGCGCTTTGCCGCAGCCCGTGACCCGGCCACGGCGCGCAAGGCGGCCATGGGACTGGTGATTGCCTCGATCGCCTGTACCTCGCTGATCACCCTGCTGGTCTGCGCCACCCGCGTGCTCTATCCCGACATCACACCGTCCACGGCCATGATGACGCTGGCCCAGCAGGGCCTGCCGACCGTCGTCGGCGGACTGCTGCTGGCCTCGATCGTGGCACTGTTGCTGACCACCGGGAATTCCTACCTGCTGTCGGCCTCGGCAAGCCTTACCCAGGATATTCTCGGTGGGCTTTTCAAACTCCGTATCGCGCCCCATCGGGCCCTGCTGGCCAATCGGCTGACGGTGGTCGGACTGGGCGTTCTGGCCTGGGTGCTGGGGGCCTTCTTTCCCAGCGTGCTGGCCATGCAGATGTACTCCTACGGCATGTACGGCGCGGCCATCACACCGGTCTTTCTGGCGGCCCTGCTCTGGTCGCGCGCCACTCCGGCAGGCGCACTTGTCGCCATGATCACGGGCGGTGTGGTCACCCTGGTCTGGGAAATCATGCTGGGCAAACCCATGGGCTGGAACAGCGTTCTGGTGGCGATGCCGCTGGCGACGCTGGCCATGGTCGCCGTGAGTCTCATGGGACGACCCGCTTGTCCGGCAGCGGCCTTCACCACCGGAAATAGCCAGTCACCCGTGGATTAATCATCCTTTTAAAACGAGCGCGAGCCGATATCATGTCCACATCATTCAAAGGATACCTTCGACATGACACCTGTTTTTCGCACGCTCTGCATGGCCACCCTGATGGCCGTCACTCTGGCGGCCTGCAGCTATCAGCCCGCTCGTATCGACCCGGAACCTGCCGTGATCATCGGTGACGGTCAACACGGCCATGGCAACGGCAACTTCTGTCCGCCCGGCCAGGCCAAAAAGGGCAACTGCTGAGATAACGGCGCCTTCGGGCGCCGTTTTTTATGATGCCCTCATGCGACCCGCGCGGCGTTCTGTACCAGGCTTTCTGCACAACAGGGAGTCTCTTCATGTCCAGTTCCGACCCATCGACACCGCGCACGCCAGGGCGCATTTCCTTTTTACTGGTCACCTTTGCCTTTTTGATGGCCATGCTGGGCACCACGCTGCCCACGCCGCTCTATCCGATCTATCAACAGCGGATGGACTATTCCCAGATCATCATCACGGTCATCTTTGCCGCCTACGCCGTGGGGGTGATTGCCGCCCTGATCGGCTTTGGCAGCTGGTCGGATCAGCTGGGACGACGACGATTGCTGATGGCCGGACTGGTGCTGGCGATCATGAGCAACCTGGTGTTTCTCTCGAGTCCGGAGCTGGTGCCGCTGCTGATCGGCCGACTGCTGTCGGGTCTGTCGGCCGGTATTTTCACCGGCACTGCCACGGTTGCCGTCATCGAGCAGGCCCCGCCGGAATGGCAAAAGGGGGCCACACTGACCGCGACGGCCACCAACGTCATGGGACTGGGTCTGGGGCCGCTGGTCGCGGGCCTGCTGGCACAGTACGTGGCCTGGCCGCTGCATCTGCCCTACGCCCTGCATATCGTGCTGTGCATACTGGCCATGATCGGTGTCTGGTGGGCGCCGGAGACGGTCGAACGCCCCAGCCGAGTGAAGCTTCACATCCAGCGCCTCGGCGTGCCCGATGAGGTGCGCGGAGTCTTTATCCCGGCGGGCATCGCAGGCTTTGCCGGCACGGCCGTGCTGGGCCTTTTCACCGCCGCGGCGCCCTCCTTCGTGCAAAAGATTCTCGAGATCGACAATCTGGCCATGATCGGCGTGGTGGTCATTACGCTTTTTATCGCCTCGGCACTGGGTCAGGCCTGCATGCGCTTTATTCCCGAGCGTCTGCGGCTTATCAGTGGCTGTCTGATTCTGGCGCTCGGCGTGCTGGTGGTGGGCAGCGCCATCGGACTGGCCTCACTATGGCTGATGCTCGCCGGTGCGACCGTTTCAGGCGCCGGTCAGGGGATTACCCTGCGCGCAGGACTGGGTGAGGTCGTGGGCGCCTCCCCGAAGGATCAAAAAAGCGAGGTCACCTCGACCTACTTCGTGGTCATCTATGTGGCAATCTCGCTGCCCGTGGTCGGGTTGGGGGTCACGGCGGCCCTGACCGGACTGGTGGCCGCCGGCATTGCCTTCTCGGTGATTGTGGCGGCGCTGGCGCTGACGGCCATGGGGCTTCTGATTCGGCGTCAGCGCCGCGAGTCGTGAGGATCACAGGCGGCCGGATATCTTCGGCCGCCTGTCTGCGTCAGGAATTGGCGATACGGCGCTGTTTGAGAAGGCGCCTGACCGTCAGGGCGACGGACAGGACGGCCAGCAGCAACAGCATCGCCGAGATCGGCCGGGTGAAAAACAGCGTCCAGTTTTCATCTGCCATCAGGGCACGGCGCAGGTTGGTTTCCGCAATGGGCCCGAGGATGACCCCAAGGACCAGCGGGGCCAGTGGATAATCCAGCTTGGCCAGCAGATATCCCACAAGCCCGACGCCCACCAGCAGATAGAGGTCCGTGATTCGGTTATTGAGCGCCAGCGCGCCTATCGCACAGCAAACCAGCACTACTGGCACGATCACCGATTTGGGAATTTCAGTGATCCGTATGAACCAGCGCATGCTGACCAGACAGAACACCAGCACCATCCCGGCGGCCAGAAACATCGCCAGAAACATGCCGTATACCAGATCGGCATTGTCCATGATCAGCCTGGGGCCCACGCTGACGCCCTGCACCATCAATGCCGCCATCAGTACGGCATCGACGGCACTGCCCGGGATGCCCAGCGCGATCATCGGTATCAGCCCGCCACCGGCGGTGGCGGAATTGCCCGACTCGGAGGCGACCACCCCGTCAGCAATGCCGGTACCGAACTGCTCTGGCGTTTTTGAAGCGCGTTTGGCCTGATCATAGGCAATCAGGTTGGCAATGCTGCCGCCCGCGCCGGGGACAGCGCCGATGACGACCCCCACCATGGAAGAGCGCAGCAGGTTTCCGGGTCGGCTTAACACCTCACGCATGACGCCAAACGGCTGAAAATGCATTTTCCCTCCGACCAGCGCCTTTCCCTGCTTCGTCTCTGTCGGGTTTTCGACTTCGCTGGCCAGCTGGCTGACGGCAAAGATGCCGATCAGCATCACCAGAAACGGAATACCGGCGGCCAGCACATCGATGCCAAAAGTGAAGCGAGGCACGCCCATCATCGGGTCCTGCCCTACCGTCGCAATGAAAAGCCCTAAAAGACTCATCATCAATCCCTTGAGCACCGACTTGCCGACCAGACTGGCCACCACGGTGACCGCGAACAGAATCAACGAGAAATATTCCCAGGGGCCCAGCTTGACGGCGATCAGGGCCAGCGGTGGCGCGGCGATAATCAGCACCACGGCACTGATCAGTGCGCCAAAAAAGGACGCCCAGATACCCAGCGCCAGCGCACGGCCCGGTTCGCCCTTGCGTGCCATGGGATAGGCATCAAAGGTGGTGGCCACTGCCGAAGGCGTGCCGGGAATGCCCAGCAGTGCCGCACTGATCAGTCCACCTGACCCGCCACCGACATAGACGGCAAGCATCGTGGCAACGCCCTGCAGCGGTGACATGGTGAACGTGACCGGGAGTGCCAGAACGATCGCCATGGTAATCGTGAACCCCGGAATGGCGGCGGCGATCACACCGGCCATGACGCCAATCATCATGCTGACGAGCGTCGCCAGCGAAAACAGCTGTTCCACGCTGGCAAGCAGCGCATCGGTCATCGGCATGGAAGACTCTCTTGCCCCTTTGGCGTTGTTGTTACGGGGCGGTTTTGATCCTGAAGGAATAGAGGCTCGGGAGCTCAACCCTCAAACATAGGGTCGAGTTACCACAAGCGGCCCTGGGGCAGCGAAATCATGAAAACCTGGCCAAAGAGCGCGTCCAGGCCCGGGCCGAAGACCGCCGAGACAGCGCAGGCCATCAGCAGCCGGCGGCCGCTTCGCGCCCCCAGAATGATCTGAACGATGAACAAAAACAGCAGCGACGCCAGAGCAAAGCCAAGCCAGGGCATCAGCAGCGCGTAGCCACAAAAGGCCGCCAGGCTGGCAAAGGCCAGCCGTCGCTGGATGAACCAGCGCCCGGCCCCCACACTCGACGCCGGGTCGGCACGTCGCAGCTCGATCATGGACTGACACATGATCGCCAGGTTGAAAAGCACCAGCGCCCCCAGCACCAGCCGGGGGAACGAACCTGCCCCCAGCGGCTCCCACATGGAGGACGGCAGATCGCCGGCCTCCATGAAAAGCCCGACAAACAGTGCCGCAAGACCGGCGTTAAACAGGATGTTGGCGATGGCCTTGCCGCGCTCGCTGTTGGCCTCTCGCGTCGCGCGAGAGGCCTGGTCGGTGGCAGCACTCATCGGGCCAGCCTGCTGGAAAGGCGCTTAACCGTCGCATCAACCCCGGCCAGATAGTCCGCGTAGGCCTGCGGCCCCATGAACTCGACTTCGGCGCCCGCCCGGTTGATCCGCTTGATGAAGTCGGGGTCCTCAGACATCTTCTCAAAACTGCTGGCCAGCGTTTCGACTCGGGCCGGGTCGATGCCTTTCGGCGCCACGATGCCACGATTGATGCTCAAATCGAGATTGTCGTAGCCAAGCTCCTTGAAGGTGGGCACCTCCGGGGTCTGTTCGGGCCGTTTTTTGCTGCCGACGGCCAGAAACCGCAGGTCGCCGTTTTTGACGAACTCAAGGCTTGATGAAATATCGCCGATCGAGGCATCGATATGGCCGCCGACCAGAGAGCGGATACGGGCGCCGGTGCCTTCAAAGCCGACATAGCGGAATTTGGCATCAATGGCATCCTCGATCATCGCGGAATGAACGTGGGGAATCCCGCCCAGCGTGGCGCCCATCCGGATCTCGCCGGGGTGGGCCCTGGCGTATTCAGCGAACTCCTCGAAGGTGGTCCACTCACTGTCGGCGTTGACCACAAGATACTGCGGTGAGGAGGCCAGCGAGGCAATCGGCTGGAAATCGTCCCAGTTCAGGGGCGTCAGGCCGGTGGCGTTGGAAGCCATCAAACCTTCATGAATCTGCCCCAGGGTATAGCCATCGGGCGCTTTCCCCGCGAGCTCCTTGAGACCAATGGTCCCACTGACGCCGGGCATGTTGATCACCGGCATCGGTTGCCCAAGATATTGCTGAGCGTCGTTGGAAATGATGCGCATCAGGGCATCGCTACCGCCGCCTGGCGACCAGGGCACGATAAATTCAATGGCGTGGTCGGGATAGTCGTCGGCCTGGGCCGATTGCGTCGTTGCCAGACAGGTGGCAGCACCCACCGTCAGCGAGGCCACCGCTGCGCCGGAAAGACACAGACGGCTCAGAGACTTTCGAGTGGTATGGAGTAAAACGTCATAAAACATGGCTTGTCCTTATTGATATTGTTGGTTTGACATTGTGTTGATGGCGCTTGTGTTGGCCTTTTTTGTGGTTATGGCCGTGTATCGTTGCTTTTTCTGTCGTGCTTGAAACAGGGCGATGACATCACCCGACGTGCTTTCCCCCTTGCTCAGCCGAGCAGCAGACCGCCGTACACCAGCCCGGCGACGACCGCCCAGACCGGATGAAGCCTGAGCCACACCAGCATGACGCAGGCGACCACGCCAACAATGGCGGTGTGCATCCAGCCCGCATTGCTGACGCCTTCATCGAGAAACGACCAGGTGAGATAGCCCATCAGCACCATGATCACCGGCCTGACCCACTGGCTCATCGACTTGACCTTGATCGAGTCGCGATAGCGATACAGCGTGCCCAGCGCGACCAGCATCAGAATCAGCGAGGGCGCAACGGTGGCAAGTGTGGCCACCAGCGCCCCGCCCACACCCGCCACTTCATGGCCGATATAGCCGGCCATCTTAGTGGCGATGGGGCTGGGCAGGGTGTTACCCAGGGCCAGCGCCTCTGCAAACTGCTGCGAGGTCAGCCAGCCGTAGCGTCCGACGACCTCGTTTTCGATCAGAGGGATGATCGCCGGCCCGCCGCCATAGCCGATGATGTTGGGAATGAAAAACGCCAGAAAGAGATCCAGATAGATCATGACCTGACCTCCGCGCGGCGCTTGCGTCTCTTTTCCGGTCGCAACAGGGCAGCCGCAAGAACTGCGCCAATCACCAGCCCCGGATGAATGTCGAGCCCGTAGATCAGACCGCCCGCGACCGCGCCCATCACCAGGGTTGCCACCCAGCCGAGCACGCTGCGAGATTTCTGGAAAAAGTCCCAGGTGAGCTGGCCCATCATCACCATGACGACCGGGATCACCCCTTCACTCATGCCCTGAATCCAGTGCTGGTCGCGGTAGCGTGTAAAAAGCCCCAGAAGCACCATCATGGCCACAATGCAGGGCACGATGACGGCAACCACGGCATTGATGCACCCCATGACGCCACCAACCCGATAGCCGATGGTGCCGGCCATTTTGGTGGCAATCGGGCCGGGCAGCGTGTTGCCGATCGCCAGCACGTCGCTGAACTCGTCATCACTCATCCACTGATGGCGCATGACCGCCTCGGCATGCACCAGCGGAATCATCGACGGGCCACCGCCAAACCCGAGCAGGCCGATGCGCAAAAACGCCGTGAACAGATGACGCTGTGTGGTCAGGGTTGAAGACATGGCTTAGAGCACCGCAATGCTTGAATCGGTACGCGGCTCGGTGCCGCCGCAGTAGACGCCGCTTCGCGGGTCACGAAGGATGATCTGGCCACGACCGTAGGCCGTGCTGTCTACCGCCAGCGTCATTTGATGACCGCGCTCCCCCATCTCTCGAATCACATGCATCGGATAGCCGGGCTCGATGCCGATCCTGCGTCCGCCCATCCACTGCCAGCGCGGTGCATCCAGCGCTGCCTGAGGGTTGAGGCCGAAATCGACCAGGTTCATGACAATCTGCATGTGCCCCTGGGGCTGCATGAACCCGCCCATGACCCCAAAAGGCCCCAGAGCGGTATCGCCCTGGGTCAAAAAGCCCGGGATGATGGTATGAAAGGTACGCTTGCCCGGCGCCAGCACGTTGACGTGGTCAGTTTTCAGGCTAAAGCCATGCCCGCGATTTTGCAGTGAGATGCCGGTACCGGGCACGACCACGCCCGACCCGAAGCCGTGATAGTTGCTCTGGATATAGGACACCATATTGCCGTCGCGGTCAGCGGTGGCCAGATACACGGTGCCGCCGGCCTGAGGCTCGCCGGGTTCGGGGTCGATGGCGCGCTCACCGATCAGGCGGCGACGGGTGTCGGCGTAGGCATCGCTCAACAACGAGGCAACGCTGGTGCGCATGTGCTCGGCGTGAGTGATGTGATAATGGCCATCGGTATAGGCCAGCTTCATCGCCTCCAGCTGACGATGCAGCAGCTGCGGGTCATCACGCACCGTGATGTCAAAGCCTTCCATCATCTGCAGGGCCATCAGGGCCACCATGCCCTGACCGTTGGGCGGGATTTCCCAGACATCAACGCCGCGGTAGTTGACCGAGATCGGCTCAACCCACTCGGGCCGGTAATCGGCAAGATCGTCCGCCCGAAGATAGCCGCCCGTTTGCCTTGAGAAGGCATCGACTTTTTGCGCCAGCTCGCCTTGATAGAAGCTGTCGCAGTGACTTTCGGCCAGTGACTCAAGCGTTGTCGCCAGCGCTTCGTTGCGATACATCTCGCCCGCCAGCGGTGCACGACCTTCAGGCGCAAAGTTGTCAAGCCAGGGGGCAATGGCGGGGTCTTCCGCCCTGGCGCGGAATGTCTTCTCCGCGCGCTGCCAGAGCTGGCTGATGACCGGCGAGACGGGAAAGCCCTCTCGCGCAATGCGAATGGCCGGCGCCAGCAGCGCGGCAAAATCCAGCCGGCCATATTGCCTTGAGAGTTCCGCCCAGGCGGCGGGAAGTCCGGGCACGGTGACCGGCGTCCAGCCGTGCAGGGGCATCTCCTCATGGCCTGCTGCCCTGACGGCCTCGGGCGTCAGCCGCTTCGGTGCATGTCCGCTGGCATTGAGCCCGTGAAGCCTGCCTCTTCCCTCATCGCCCTGCGCCAGCCAGACCAGCGCAAAGGCGTCCCCCCCGATACCGTTGCCACTGGGTTCCACCACTGTCAGCACCGCAGCGGTCGCGATGGCCGCATCAATGGCGTTGCCGCCCTGAGCCAGAATATCGCGCCCGGCCTGACTGGCCTGAGGCTGCGAGGCGGCGACCATACCGTGACGGGCGTAGGTGGCACTGCGGCGAGAGGGAAAGGGATTGTTGTGATCGAAAGCAAGGGACATGGCGTTCTCTGATTGTTCTGCGTCGAATTGTTATGGGATTCGCTGAAAACCGTAGAGCCTGCGACAGGACACACTAATCGTTTATAGTGTGAAAAATCGATTTTTTACTATGGCGTCGTATTCTCCTGCGGGTCAAGCCCCATGTTGGCGGGTTACCCGGGAATCGCGTGATAGTGCGTTGGTACACCTGCATTAAAGGATCCGTTCTTATGAACACCGAAGCCTCTGCTGCGAGCACGGCGGCAGGTCAGCTGTACGCTGTATTGAAGCGCGACCTGATCGATGGCCGCTTTACGGCGGGACAAAAGCTTGCGATCACGGCACTGAAACAGCACTACGGCGTGGGGTTGAGTCCACTGCGGGAAGTGCTCAATCGTCTGGCCGCCTATGGCCTTCTTGAGCAGGAAAATCAGCGCGGCTTTCGGGTGCCGGCCCTCAGACGCAGTGAACTCGACGACATCACCGACCTGCGGCAGCGGCTCGAGGGTCAGGCACTGACTCAGGCACTCCAGGCAGGCGGCGATGAATGGGAAGCCGGCCTGCTGGCGGCCTTTCATCGGCTCAAACGGGCCGATGACGCGCCGGAGCGGCTGGAGCACTGGGAGCAGATGCACCTGCAGTTTCATCGTCATCTTCTCGAACCCTGTGGCTCGCCCTGGCTGCTTCGCTTCATTGAACAGCTGCATGACCAGTTCGACCGTTATCGTCGCATGGCACCCGCCAACGACACGGTTCGAGCGACCCTCAACGAGCAGCACGCCCAGCTGGTCGATCTGGCCATGGCACGCGATGTCTCTGCAGCACGAACACTGCTTGAAGAGCACATCCGGCTCTCCTTTGAGGTCGCCAAAGGCGCCTGTCACGGGCATTGACCGCACGCGGAGGTCTGCCCGACCGCTGCTGCCAGACCACGCCTTATGAAAGGGCTCTCGCCTCTCGAGCAATCAGGGCATTGTCACAGTGCTCGCCGCGCATCAGGCAAAGCAGGTTCTGAAAGGTTACCTGAGCGATTTCGCGCAGGGCCTCGACCGTGAAAAATCCCTGGTGGCCGGTGACCAGCACATTGGGAAAGGTCATCAGCCGCATGAAGATGTCGTCATCAATGATTTCGGAGGAGTGGTCCTGAAAGAACAGCCCGCTCTCCTGCTCGTAGACATCAATGCCCAGTGCGCCGAGCTGGCGCGACTTGAGTGCCTCGATCACGGCGCGGGTGTCGATCAGCGCCCCGCGGGAGGTATTGATCAGCATCGCGCCGGGTTTCATGCGCTCAAGTGACGCCTCATCGATCAGATGGTGGGTGGCCTCAAGCAGCGGACAGTGCAGGGATACGATATCGGCCTGCGAAAGCAGGGTCTCGAGCGCCACGATCTCGCCGATGTCCTTGAAGGCCGGAGCGGGAAAGGGATCGCTGCCCAGTACCCGGCAGCCCAGCCCTCGAAAGATACGCGCTGTGGCAAGGCCGATACGGCCTGTGCCGATAATGCCGACCGTTTTGCCCTGCATCGTCATGCCCAGCAGACCCTCCAGGGCAAAGTTGCCCTCGCGGACCCGATTGAAGGCGCGATGGGTATGGCGGTTGAGGGTCAGGGCGAGCGCCAGCGCATGCTCGGCGACAGCTTCAGGCGAATAGGCCGGCACCCGGGCGACAAAAAAGCCCAGCCGTTCGGCAGCGGCCAGATCGACGTTGTTGAACCCGGCACAGCGCAACACGATGGCTTTCACCCCCATGTCAGCCAGCGCCTCGAGCACACTTTCGTCCAGCACGTCATTGACGAACACGCACACGGCGTCACTGCCCTCGGCCAGCGCCGTGGTCTGGCGTGACAGGGCCACCCGCTGATAGATCAGCTCGAAGGGCACATCGGCCAACCCTTCAAGACGGGTCTCCTCAAAGAAGCGTTCATCATAGGGCTGGGCGCTATAGACGGTGACTTTCATGACACTCTCCGCGGGATGACGGCGCACAAGGCGGCTGTTGACGATCCATTGCCTACGATTTTAGCAAGGGGCGCACGAGCAGTTTTGATGCAGGACAAATGGCTGAAAAAAGCGAGGCCCTGCCCTGTCGGTCGTCATGAAACGGCGTAACATGGGGCTCTGCCCGGCCAGGTTTCAGATGCCATCGAATCGATCGGACGCGACCGACTAAAGAGTGCCTCATGCTGCAACCCGTATCCCGCCAGAGTGATCTGACATTAGAGAAGACCGCCATCCCGCCTCGCCCGGAAGACGTCAGCACCTGGGCGCCGCTGTCGATTCCTGCCTTTCGCATCATCTGGATCGCCAATCTTTTCGCCAATCTGGGCGTGTGGGCGCAGTCGGTGGCTGCCGCCTGGGTAGTCACGTCAGCCCAGGCAAGTCCCGTCATGGTCGCCATGATTCAGGTCGCCGCCGCCGCCCCGCTGGTGCTGATGTCGATCGTGACCGGCGTGATCGCGGATAACTACGACCGACGCCGGGTGATGCTGTTCGGGCTTTTCATCGAGGTGCTGGGCGGCGTCTTTATCACCGTCATCGCCTTCATGGACCTGCTCACGCCGACGCTTCTGATTGCCTCGATTTTGTGTGTGTCCGTGGGCGGGGCCATCACGACACCGGCCTGGCAGGCCGCCGTCAATGAGCAGGTACCACGCAATCTGGTCAGCAGCGCTGTCCTGCTCAACAGCGTCAACTATAACGCCGCCCGCGCCATCGGCCCGGCCATCGGTGGCATGCTGCTGGCAGCGCTGGGGCCGGCGTGGATCTTTCTGCTCAATGTCTTCTGCTTTTGCACCCTGATCTGGGCGCTGTGGCGCTGGCGACGCGCGGTGCCCGAAAAGCATCTGCCGCCCGAGCGGCTGTGGGAAGGCATCAAGGCCGCCATCCACTTCACCCAGTACTCCAGCGTGACGCGTCTGATCATGCTGCGCTCATTCGTCTTTGGCATCTCGGCCAGCGCCATCTGGGCCCTGCTGCCGCTGCTGGCCCACGATCATCCCGGCGGCAGCGCCTCGCTCTATGGCTACATGCTGGGTGGGCTGGGCGTCGGGGCGATTGCCGCCAGCATGCTGGTCAACCGGGCGCGACGGCGCCTGGGCAGCAGCCGATTGATCAACGTGGCGGCCATGGCGCTGGGCGGCGTGATGCTGGTCCTGGGCGGCATCAGTACGCTCTGGACGGTATTTCCGGCCCTGATCCTTGGCGGCAGCTGCTGGATTGCGGCGGTGGCCTCCTACAACTCCTCCGTGCAGGTGCTGGTGCCGGACTGGGTCAAGGCCCGAGCGCTGGCACTCTATCAAACGGCGCTCTACGCCGGATTGACGATGGGCTCATTTCTCTGGGGCCACATGGCCGAAAGTCTGGGCACGCAGACGGCACTGTTGATGGCCGGGGCCCTGCTGATGGTCTCGGCACTGATGTTCTGGCCCTCGCGCCTGCCGGCGCTGGACAGCGACAGCCTCATGGGCGCGCCGGAGGCCCGAATCGAGGCGCCGGATTTCGACTTTGACCCGGCCCGCGGCTCGGTAATGGTCACCATCGAATATCGCATCGAGGCCGATCAGGTTCGCGACTTTGCCCGCGCGGTACGTCCGCTGCGCCGGCTCAGGCTGCGTAACGGCGCCAAACGCTGGTCGCTGTATCGCGATATCGAAGCGCGCGACCTCTGGCAGGAGGTCTTTCTGGTCCCCAACTGGCTGCAGCACCTGCGCATGCAGGACCGCCAGACGCTGGCCGACCGCGCCATCATCGAGCGGGTGGCCGCCATGCATGTGGGCCCCGAACCACCGCGCATCCGCCACGGTGTGAGCTATCGCACGGCCCGTTACGACGGCGAGGGTATGGCCCTCAGACCGGTACAGACCACCGCCCATGATGATCAGGCCCCCTGGGCGATGGAGGATCATCACGCAGCCCCTGACAGCGCGCCGCCCGGGCGTTAGGCTGTCGCCTCTTTCAGTGATGACCGGAGCCTTCGCATGCCCACTGACGCGACCGCCGCCGCGCGCCACACCCTCGAGACGGTTTTCGGCCTCGAGCACTTTCGCGAAGGCCAGGGCCCGGTCATCGAACGGGTGCTGGCCGGACGCTCCACGGCAGCCATCTTTGCGACCGGCGCCGGCAAATCGCTGTGCTATCAGCTGCCGGCACTGCACCTGCCGCACCTGACACTGGTCATCTCACCGCTGCTGGCGCTGATGCAGGACCAGCTCGCCTTTTTGAAATCCCGCGGCATTGCGGCCGCAAGCATCGACTCGACCATGGACCGCGACGCCGTGCGCGAGGTGATGACGCGCGCCCGCCAGGGGGAGTTGAAGATTTTGATGGTGTCGGTCGAGCGGCTGCGCAACGAACGCTTTCGCCACTTTCTCCACCAGATCCCGATTTCCCTGATGGTGATCGACGAGGCCCACTGCATCTCCGAATGGGGCCACAACTTTCGACCGGACTATCTACGCCTGCCCGAATACCAGCGCGAGTTCAATATCTCTCAGGTGCTGCTGCTGACGGCCACGGCCACGCCAGGCGTCATCGAGGACATGCAGCGAAGCTTTGACATTGATCAGGGCGATGTCATCACCACCGGCTTTTATCGCCCCAACCTGAACCTTCAGGTGCGACCGGTGGCACAACCGCAGCGTCTCGAGGCGCTGATCCACTGGCTGGCGCCGCAGCAGGTGGCAGGTCAAAAAGCCCCGACCATCATCTATGTCACCCTGCAGCAGAGTGCCGAGACCGTGGCACGGGCGCTGCTGGCGCGCGGCCTTCAGGCACGCGCCTACCATGCCGGCCTGACCTCCGAGGTGCGCGATGAGATCCAGCAGCAGTTCATGCGTGGCGAGGTGCCGGTCATCGTCGCCACCATTGCCTTCGGGATGGGTATCGACAAGCGCAACATTCGCAATGTCGTGCATTTTGATCTGCCCAAATCGATCGAGAACTACAGCCAGGAGATCGGCCGTGCCGGCCGTGACGGTGCGCCCTCGACCTGTTTGATGCTGGCCGGCCGTGATGGACTGGGCGTGCTTGAAAACTTCACCCACGGCGACACGCCGGAGCGCGAAGGTATCCAGCGGGTACTGCAAGAGATTCAGGCCGCAGGACAAACGCCGGAGCGCCAGTGGCCGGTGGTGATGAATACGCTCTCGCGCGACAGCAATATTCGGGCGTTGCCGCTCAAGACCCTGCTGGTACGCCTTGAAATGATGGGTGTGATCGCGCCGCGCTTTACCTATCTGGCCGAATATCGCCTGCGTTACGAGATCGCCCCGGCGACGCTGGCCGCCAGGTTTGAAGGCGAGCGGGCGAACTTTGTGCAGCTGATCATCGACAATATCCCCATTGCCCGCACCTGGGGCACGGTGGATTTTGAACGCCTCCATCAGGCGGGGCTGGCCGCCGGGATCGATGCCACGCGTACCCGCGTCATCACGGCCCTTGAATACTTTCAGGACAAGGGCTGGGTGGTGCTGGAAGGCAAGCGCATGACGGATGTCCTTGAGGTCTGTCAGCCCGACATCGACCCACCTGCCATGGCGCGCGAGCTGCATGAGGGGTTTTTCCATCGGGAGCAGGCCGATATCGAGCGATTATCCAGCATGCTCTCCCTGTTTGAGACCGACACCTGCCTGTCACGGCGTCTGGCGCTGCACTTTGGTGATCCACGCGCCCCCGAGCGGTGTGGCCACTGCTCGGTCTGCGACGGCCATGTCGCCCGACTGCCGGCCTCGCCGATGGCCACAAGGCTTGAGGACATCAATGTCGATGAGCTGGCCGATCCCTTTATCGAACGCCATCAGGCACACTTTCAACGTCTGCCCACGCCGGAGCGGCTGGCGCATTTTCTCTGCGCGCTGGCCATGCCGGTATTTACGCCACTCAAGGTGCGAGGGCTGAACGCGTTCGGGGCACTGGAGGGCTATCCCTATCCGCAGGTACGCGCCCGGGCCGAACAGATTCTGGAGGCGCGAGGCTAGAATGCGCCTGCCGCTGATTCATCATCCGGGGTACACGTTTGACTGGCCGGAACGACACCCCTTCCCGATGGCCAAGTTTCGCGCCCTGCGAGAGCAGTTATCAACGCTTGGATTTGACGATGATCCGCTGATTGACTGGATCACGCCAAACCCGGCCACCAGCACCCAGCTCCTGCGGGCCCACACGCCGGAGTATCTGCAGACCTTTTATCTGGGCGACAGCGACCCGGCAGCACGCAAGCGCAGCGGCTTTCCCTGGTCACCGGCACTGGTCGAGCGCACGCTGCTGGAGGTGGGTGGGACGCTTTCGACCCTAAAAGCCGCGCTGAACACGGGGCTGGCCTGCAATACGGCCGGTGGCACGCATCACGCCTATCCCGATGCGGCCAGTGGCTACTGCCTGCTCAATGACCTGGCCGTGGCCGCCCATGAGGCCATGGAGGTGTATGGGATTCGAAGGATTCTGATCATCGACTGCGACGTGCATCAGGGCGATGGTACCGCCCATGCCTTCCGTCGCGACCCCAGGGTATTCACCTTTTCGATCCATGGGGCACAGAACTTTCCGTTTACCAAGCGCTCGAGCGATCTGGACATCGCCCTGCCCCGCGGCACCAATGACGAGGCCTATCAGAACGTGCTGGAAAGGGAAGTCGCGGCGCTTCTGGAGCAGTTGCGCCCGGAGCTGGTGTTCTATGACGCCGGCGCCGACGTGCACGACGGGGATCGCCTGGGGCATTTCGAGCTGAGTCTTGAAGGACTCTACCGTCGCGATCTGTTTGTGCTCGAGCAGTGTTGTCGTCGTGACATTCCGATCGCTGCGGTGATCGGTGGCGGCTACGACCGAAACCTTGCCGCACTGGCCGAGCGCCACGCACGGCTCTTTCTGGCCGCAAGAGCCATCGTGGCGGACAGTAGCGGCACATGAAGGCCGGCTCGAGGGTGCCTGCTGCCAGGTCTGACAGATCAGCCTGCCAGCATGCGGATCGGCATCCAGAGGCCCATCAACAGCATCATCAGATTCTCGGTCAGCGACAGAAAGCCCAGCGGCACGTTGCTGCCGCCGCCGACACAGGCACACTTGAGCTCACGCTTGTCGATATACACGGCCTTGAAGACCGATACGGCCCCTACAGCGCCGATGAAGATCGCCACCGGGGCGGCAATCCAGATCAGGGAACCTGCGATCATCAACACCCCTGCCAGCGTTTCACCAAAGGGGTAGAGATAGGCATAGCGCACGTCACGCTGGGCGAGCAGGTCGTAGTTGAGAAACATGGTCGAGAAGGTTTCGACATCCTGCAGTTTCTGTACGCCCAATAGCGTCATGGCCACCGCAATGAACCACTCCAGCGCGCGAAGGGTAAAAATGGTGTCGTAGACCGCCCAGCTGATCGAAAGCCCCATCAGGAAGGCGACCGCAAAGATGGCGATCACCGGCTGATAGGTGGTTTCCCCTTCCTTTTTGACACGCTTGCCAAAATATTCGCGCACCTCGCTATAGCCCCCGATGCGCTCGTTTTTGATGAAGGTTTGCGGCGTGGTGTCCACATCATGCTCGGACTTGAAGCGATCCACCTCCTCGCGCGAGGTGAGCCAGTGGTCCTCGACATCAAATCCCTGGCGTTCCAGCAGCGATTTCGTCTTGAGCCCGAAGGGGCAACGGTGGTCGGTCATGACCATACGATAGAGGACAGCCTTTTGACGATGGCCATCCCTGCTGTCAGTGGCGGCATTGCTCATTGAAGATCTCCCTGTTGTCCGTGACGTCCTGTCATCGCTTGAAGCTGCCGGCGCGCAAAACGTCCACCCCGGAAGCCTTCAAAGAATAGTCAATGTTGACCGGTGTCACTGGCGCTGGCTGGAACGCCCGATCATGCGCCGAAGGGTGCCATCTCGCTGGATCACGCCATGCCAGATCAGCGCCATGCCGACATGGCCGGCCATCACTATCAACAGCGACCAGCCCAGCCAGGTATGCCATTGACGCGCCAGCAGCATGGCATCGACCCGGGCCGGGCCGCCGTCAAACAGCGCCATCCCCAGCGGGGCGAAGGGCTGGCCACTGGCCCAGGTCATGTAAAGTCCCAGAGCCGGTATGGCCAGCATCAGAACATAAAGCAGCAGATGCGAGGCGCCGGCCAGTCGTGCCAGACCCTGTTGATGGGGCGGCCGCCTCGACAGGTTGAGCAGTGCCCAGAGGGCTCGCAAAACGATCAACACCATGAGCAGTGTGCCCAGCCAGCGATGGGTGGAAAGCCAGGTCTGAACCCAGGGAGGATGTCCCCAGAGCCCTTTTGCCGTCATGCCACCCAGTTGCCAGAGCAGCAGCGCCCCGATGCCCCAGTGCAGCCAGCGGCTGATACGACCATAACGCTTTGGGGTGTCACGCCATTGAACATGAAGCATTGCTCGCCTCCCATGCCCTGAAGATCAGTACCAGGCGCGCAGCCCGACCACCAGCGCCGTGGTCGATTCGTCGTGATCGTGGTCACGTTCATGACTTACGCCGATATAAGGGCTGATCTCGCGCATCAATTCATAACGCAACCGCAGGCCAACCTCACTGCTGTTAAGCCCCTGCCGAAGGCCGTATTCCGGAACATCCTGCAGTGATGCCGAGACCTCCATACGCGGCTGCAACACCCACCGCTGGGTGAGGAGCATTTCGTATTCGAATTCAGCACCCATGCTGACGTCACCGTCATCACTGACGTAGAGCGCCGTATCGGTCTCCAGCATCAGAGGGGCCAGCCCCTGCAGACCAATCACCGCAAAGCGTCGATCCGGGTCGGGATTGAAGTCCTGACGTACCCCCGCCTGCAGGTTCCAGAAGGGCGAGATGATGCGGCTATAAAGCAGCTCCAGGTTGCTGCTCTCCGGGCTGCCACCATTGATCGGCCCTTCCCCTTCGCTTTTCCACCAGAAGCGATGCGTATCGTTACCAATCCAGCCCTGGGCATCCCACAGCCAGGCGTTGGGCGCGCCGGCACTGTCGCGATATTCAAGCCGGTCGACCATCACCTGACTGAAGATCGCATCGTCATAAAGAGGTTCGGGCCAGTCGGCCGGTGAGCCGCTATGCGCACTGAGCGGCCCTTCGGGGATCACGCTGTCCACACTGGCACGACCATGCTGATCGGCCGTTGCAAGCGACGGCAGCGCAAGCGCCAGCGTCAGGAGACCCCACTGGAAAACCCTTGAATCAGACATTGGACAGGACCTCCGCCGGTGCGACGCGTACGACCCGGAACATGCCGGCGTCCATGTGATACAGCAGATGACAGTGGAAGGCCCAGCGTCCCGGCTCGTCTGCCGTCAACAGCAGCGAGGCACGCGATGCCGGCAGGACGCTCAGGGTATGCTTGAAGGGGAGCCGATCTCCCTGACCGTTCTCCAGCTCCATGAACATGCCGTGCAGGTGAATGGGATGCTCCATCATGGTGTCATTGATCAACACCAGTCGGATCCGGTCTCCCAGCACGATATCGATGGGTTCGGACTCGGAATACTTCACGCCGTCGAACGACCACATGTAGCGCTCCATGTTGCCGGTCAGATGCAGCTCGATGGTGCGTGACGGCGGACGCTGATCGCGCATGGGCCTGATGTTACGCAACTGGCTGTAGGTGAGGACTCGATGACCGACGTCTTCGAGTCCTGTCCCCGGCTCGCCCAGTCGATAGCGCAGCGTCTCAGCCACGTTGATGTTGCCCGGGCCATGATCGCCAGGGCCATGTTGACCCACGACCGGGCCCATGCCACCGCCTGCTTCCATCGCGCCGTGGTTCATGCCGGCCATGCCGCCGTGGTCCATGCCCTTCGAGGCCGAGGCGCCGTGGTTCATGCCGGCCATGCCACCGTGGTCCATACCCTTCGAGGCCGAGGCGCCGTGGTTCATGCCAGACATGCCGGCCATACCGCTGTGATCCATCCCCTTTGAGGCCGAGGCGCCGTGGTTCATGCCAGACATGCCGGCCATGCCGCTGTGATCCATCCCCTTCGAGGTTGAGGCGCCGTGGTGCATGCCGGCCATGCCGCTGTGATCCATCCCCTTCGAGGTTGAGGCGCCGTGATTCATGCCGGCCATGCCGCCGTGATCCATCCCCTTCGAGGCCGAGGCGCCGTGATTCATGCCGGCCATGCCGCCATGATCCATGCCCTTTGAGGCCGAGGCGCCGTGATTCATGCCGGCCATGCCACCGTGGTCCATGCCCATGTCCATCATGGTCCGCTGGGGCGGCTTTCGAAGGTCTGGCACCGCCGCGCGCATACCGGGGCGGGGCGTCAGCGTGCCCAGTGCATGCCCGCTTCGATCCATCGACTCCGCCACCAGCGTATACGCCCGATCCGCCTGTGGCTCGACGATGACATCATAGGTTTCTGCCACACCGATCTGGAACTCATCGGTGTCGACCGGTTCGACCTGCTCGCCATCGGCGCCGACCACTGTCATGGCCAGCCCCGGAATGCGAAAATTGAAATAGGTCATCGCCGAGGCGTTGATCACCCGCAGCCGGATACGCTCGCCGGGACGGAACACGCCCTCCCAGCCCACGGCAGGATGAAGCCCGTTCATGAGATAGCTGTAGGTGGCGCCCGTGACGTCGGCGATATCGCGAGGGCTCATGCGCATGTTGTTCCAGGCCAGACGATCTCTGACGGTAGCCGCCCATCCCTCCTTCTCCACCGCGTCGAAGAAATCCCCCACCGTGCGCTGGTTGAAGTTGTAGTACTCCCCCGAGCTTTTCAGCCGGGCCATGATTCTGTGCGGGTCGTCGAAGGTCCAGTCATTGAGCATGATCACGAATTCCCGATCCGCCGTGACACGATGCGGTGACGCAGGGTGGACCACCAGCGGACCGGTCAGCCCTTTCTGCTCCTGCATGCCGGAGTGGCTGTGATACCAGTAGGTACCACTCTGGCGAACGGGAAAGCGCACCTCGAAGGTCTCGCCTGCAGCGATGCCGGGAAAGGAAACCCCGGGCACACCATCCATCTGGAAGGGCAACAGCAGGCCATGCCAGTGGATCGAGGTGTCTTCATCAAGATGATTGTGAATACGCAGATGGGCCTGCTGCCCTTCCCACAACTCGACCAGCGGGGCCGGAATCGAACGATTGATGGTAATACCGCTGCCATGGCCGCCAGCGATGGCGACTCGTTCGCGACGCACGTCGAAATCCAGCAGGACAGGTCCCGGCACACCGCCATTCACCTGTGCCGCATTACCCGCCCGCGGGGTCAGCGGCGCTCCGCGGGCGTAGCCCGGCAGCAGCGCGCTCACACCGGCCAGCGCCCCGGTTCCGGCCAGCGCCAGAAGCAGGCGGCGGCGGTCGTTATCCATCAAGTGTCGCGTCATGGGAGACAGTTCCAGAAAAGTGATTGAAGCAGGCGTGCCCTAGGGAGAGGCGGTCAACATGACCGTCCCTTTCATGCCGGCTTCGTAATGGCCGGGAATGAAACAGGCATATTCGATGCGATCCCCATGAGTCGGCGCCGTCCATATCAGGGTTTGCGTGGCACCGGGCTCGATGGTGACGGATGACGACATCATGTTGTCGTGGCCGTCACCGTGATGGCCCTCACCATGATGCCCTCCATGCTGCTGCATCATTTCGCGATGATGTTGCTGCATGCTGGCGCTGCCAATCGAGAATTCATGAGGAATCATGGCCACGTTTTCGATCCGAAAACGCACGGTGGTACCCGGCGCCACCTGCAACTGGTCGGGATCGAACCACATGCTGCCTGCCTTGATATCGATGGTGCGCGCCACGGCGGGCGCCTCACTCGCAGCAGAGGAAGAAGAGGCGTGATCGTGTCCGGTATCGGCCAGTACCGGAGAGGTGATGATGAGAAGGCCGGCCATCAGCAGGGCTTTCATGAGCAGACTCCGCAGGAGAATATTCCTGCATCCTGCGCCTGCTTTCTGAGAAGAACCTGAAAAACATCACGGTCGGTATCGTAAACGACATTTTTTGACTGGTGCCCCGTCAGACCCGCGGGAACTCGATGTCGACGCGCAGCCCGCCCAGTGACGCTCGCGTGTAACGCACCTGTCCCTCATAGCGTTCCATCAGCTGGGCAAGGATGGACAATCCCAAACCATGGCCGTGACGCTGCTCATCCAGCCGCCAGCCGCGCTGGCCCAGCTGATTTAGCAGCTCATCGGGCACGCCCGGACCATCGTCTTCAATTCCAAGACCCGGTGGCTGATCACACAGCGTCAGCTCGACGCGCTGGCGAGCCCATTTCCCGGCGTTGTCCAGCACGATACCCAGCATTTCCATGCCGTCCTGACGTTCCATCGGCCATCGTGTCGCAGTGGTCTCGGCGCGGGTATCAAGCGCAAACATGACGTCGGGATAGAGTGAGGTGAACATGTCCAGCAATGAATTGACGTCCGCCATGCTCATGGACTGCTGACCGGCACCTGGGCCGGCAATACGGGAACGCCGCAGCTCGGCGCCCAGTTTCTCATCGATGTCGTGGAGGCGCTCCAGAAGGCGCGTTCGCCGCTCGGCGTCCAGCTCGCGGCGCGAGCGCAGCGATTGGATGACGGCCGTCAGTGGCGCCCTGATGGCGTGCGAGAGATTGGCAAGCGACTCCCGCGAGCGCTGCTGGCGGCGCTCCTGATCATCCAGGAAGGTATTGAGCTGCTCGATCGGAGCATCCAGTTCGGACACGGTTTCAATCTCAAGGCGTGACCTTTTCCCCTGTTGCAGCTCTACCAGCTGACGGGCAAGCCTTGAAAAGGGGAGCAGCGCCCGGTTGACGGCCACCAGGTTCAGCAGCAAAAGCCCTGCCAGAATGGCCGCCGAGATGACTGCAATCCACTTGTGCAGCCGCGCAAGCCCACGTTCGATACTGGCAAAGTCCTCTCCGATGACCAGGGTCGCAGGCTGGCCCTCGAGCATGAATCGAGTCCGCCAGATCAAAAGACGATGGTCACGCCACTGCCTTTCTTCGGCCTTCTCCAGAGGCCCCTTGAGCAGCGGAGTCAGCGCCGGCAGGCGGTCAGGATGAGAGCTCTTGAGCTGTCCATTGACGTCCAGCAGGTAGAAGTGATGAAAGATATCAACACTGCCGGTCATTACCCGGGGGTCCGGTGACTCGGGACCGTGGCTGGACTGCAGGTGCTGCACACTGTACAGCGCCTCCTGCTGGAGTCGATCTGCCAGAAATTCACGGGCGAGACGATCCAGCAGCATCCCATGCAGCCACCAGGTAACGATCACGACCGTCATGGCCATGATTGTCAGCGTGCCCAGCAACCGCAGGCGTAGACTTCGTCGGTCAGGTAGAAACAAGCATGTACCCCTCACCCCGCCGGGTCACGATGCGCTCTCGCCCCAATCGGTGCCGAAGTCGTGCAATGTAGACCTCGATCAGGTTCGGGGCGGCGGCATCCTGCTCAAGGGCATAGAGCTGATCCAGCAGATGATGCTTGGAGTGGACGCGATCCGGATAATGCATGAGATAGCGAAGCAGGCGAAATTCGGTCGATGTCAGCGTCTGCCATTCGCCCTGCCCCAGGCGGCACTGCTGGCGGTCCTCGTCCAGAAGGATATCGTTGACTTCCAGAACACTGGCGAGTGTGCCGGAACGACGACGCAGCAGCGCCTGCAGGCGTGCCAGCAGCTCCTCCTCATGAAAAGGCTTGGTCAGGTAATCATCGGCACCGGCACGCAACCCTTCCACCTTGTCGGTCCAGCCGTCGCGGGCGGTCAGAATCAATATCGGGACTGACCAGCGCTGCGACCGCCACTGTCTCAAAAGCTCGAGTCCCGATCCATCCGGCAGCCCGAGGTCCAGTATCGCCAGTGAATAGGGCTCCGTATTCACCAGCGCCCGCGCTGTCTGGACAGTGGCCGCAGTGTCCGTGCTGTAACCGGCCTCTTCCAGACATTCGGCGAGGCTCTCCGACAGGAGAGCATCATCTTCTACCAGCAAGAGCTTCATCCTGGCTCCTTGTACCCTGGCTGAATTCGAACCGCGCGGCAGATCAGGGCGTATCAGGCCCCCGAACGCCAGTGACAAATCCGTCCGGACGAATATACGCCCTGAAGGCCTTTTGCACCTCATCGGGTGTAAGTTTCACAAACTTCTGTGCGGCCTTCGTGGTGGCATCCAGCGGCTTGTCGGCAAGTGCCAGATTCAAAAGCGAGCCGCTGATGGCACCGTAGCTTGCCGACTGCATGGGCATCGCCCGCAACAGAATGCTCTTGGCCCGGTGCAGATCGCTGTCGCTGACCGGCTCATCCTGCATCCGCTCGAGATTGCGAATGACCAGCTCGCGGGCCTTTTGCACATTGTCGGGGTCACTGCCGAAGCTGACATTGAAGCGACCGCGATGGGCCTCGAGACTCAGATTCGAGCTCACCCCGTAAACCAGCCCGCGCTGTTCGCGCAGCGCCTGATGCAGCCGCGAGGCAAAATCACCGCTGAGCACCTGATTGCCCAGAAACAGCGCAAAGCGATCTTCACTGTCGCGATCGATATCCATCATCTGCGACATGGACACCTGTGACTGGCTCGCCGCGCTGTCAGGCGTGTGATAGGCGCCGGCGGCGTTGAGTGGCACGGCCGGATAATCCACCTCCGGTTTCGGGCCCTGCGCCTGCCAGTCGCCGAAATAGCGCGCCACCTGATCACGCACCTTGTCGGGGTCGACGTCACCGACCACCACCATGGTGGTCATGTCGGGACGCGAGATGCGCGCGAAATACTGCTTCACGTCATCAAGCGTAATGCCCTTGATCGACTCGGGCGTCGCGTGGCGCTGCATGGGGTCGTCCTTTGGTAGCAGCGCCGCCAGCATGGCCTGAGCATTCTGGAATCCCGGACTTTTCAGACGACCGGGCAGCGCCTGGGCACTCTGCTGCTTGAGGGTGTCAAAGGCGTCTTTCGAAAAGACTGGATTAAGCTGATGATCGGCCAGCAGCGCCAGCCCTTCATCGAAATGCGCCTTCGGCACGACCAGCCCGAAGCGGGTACCGGCACTTTCCTCGGCGCCCAGCGCATCCACTGCCGCGCGCAGCGCCCGACGATCCAGTGACTGGCTGCCGTAGCCGTACAGGCCTTCCAGGATATCGGCAACGCCCTCCTTGCCCGGCGGGGTCTGAAGGTCTGCGTTGGTCTGGATGGCCCCGCTGACCATCACGCGATCGCTGGCCGTTTCAGGCTGCACGATCAGGCGCAGGCCGTTGTCCAGCCGGTAGTCCTTCGGATCGAGCGTCGAGACCGGAATATCGAGGTTATCAAAGGCGTGCGCCGCCCAGGAGGGCAGCGTCACCGGGCCGCTGGGCGTGGTGGTCAGATCCTCCGGCTTGCCGTAACCCTCGCTGCTGGTGGGCTCACCGGAGGTTTCCGGTGTCAGCACGGCGGTAATGGCGTGCTCGGGTTTCAAAAGCCTTTGGGCCAGCGCGTTAACGTCCTCTACGGTGACCGCCTCATACTGCGCCTTCATTTGTTGAGGAGAATCGAGCCCGCGCTTGATCAGCGCATCGGACCAGGCGCTGGCCAGTCCCGACACCGACTCGCGCGAGGCATCCACTTCCGCAATGATCCGACGCTTCGCCGCCGCGACCAGCGATGGGTCCACGCCGTTTTTGACCACGTCAGCGATGATATGGCGCATGCGGGCCCTGACCGGTGCCGGATCGGCGCCCTGAGGGAAGACGCCCACCGCCATGGCCAGTCCCGCATGAGGCTGCAGCTGTCCGCCCATGCCGCCGGCCAGTGCCGTGCCGTCATACCCCATGGCGGCGAGCTCGCCACGCTCGGAGCCCAGCACGTCCAGCAGTACCTGGGTGGTCGCGAAATCGTCGTCCTGCAGACCGGGCGTGCGCCAGCCCATGTAGATCGAGCCGTAGGGGCTATTGGTAGGCAGTTCGATGGTACGCGCCCTGACCGGTTCGAAATCAAAATCGGGGCGGCCGGGCAGCGTCTTTTCGGGGATGTCGCCGAACAGGGTCTTCACGCGGGCAAGCGCCTGCTGCGGGTCCACATCGCCGGCAATCACCAGTGTGGCGTTGTTGGGCACATACCACTGGTCGTGGAAGGCCTTCAAACGCGCGGCGGTAGTATTATCAAAGGAGTCGCGTGTCCCCAGCGGCGTCCAGGCGTAGGGCGTGCCGCGATAAAGCTCCTCGACCAGCTGGGTATAAAAGCGAAAGGCCGGATTGGAAAGATTGCCCGACACCTCCTGTTCGATGGCGCCGCGCTCCTGGGCCCAGTCGGCCTCACTCATGTCGATGGCCTTCATGCGCGAGGCCTCGATGTGCAGGGCCACGTCCAGATCCTCGGCCGGGACGGTGAAGTGATACTGGGTACGATCATTCTCGGTAAAGGCGTTCATGTTGCCGCCCATGTTGGCTGAAATGACCGAGAGCTGATCCTTTGAAAGCCCCGGCCCACCCCGGAACATCATGTGTTCAACGGCGTGCGCGGTGCCGGGGAAATCGCTGGAGGCTTCGCTGGCGCCGACGTGATAGTTGACCTGAGTGGTCACTACCGGCGCGAGATCGCTGTGAACGATCACGACTTCGAGGCCGTTATCGAGCGTGGTGCGCAGCACATCGTCCGACTGATCCTGGGCCTGAACGCCGGTTATGCTCGCCGCAGCCAGCCAAAGCCCTGCGACACAACGACCTGCAAGACAACGCCCTGAGCGCGCCAGCCTGGCGCGCCACGAAGGACCTGGGGGATTCATGATGCCGGTTGACTGCATGAGCATGACTCTCCAAAACATGACGCCCGAGACGTTGATACGCGCTGTGGCCGCTCACGGACTACAGGCGTGAACTCGAAAATGGTGACCGTTCCATGAAAAAGAGCGCCCGCAGGCGCTCTGTCATTCAAGCTTCGACACTAGCTGGTGTGTTCGCTGGGCTGTGGCAATGCCGGCAGCGAGCGGTCCAGCAGCTCCACGCTCTTGCGATAGTAGTGCTGACTCTTGCTGTGCTGGCCAAGGCTGGCATAAAGCCTTGCCAGCTCGGCACAGGCCACGCCGCTCGGGCGCTGACGATGACTGGCCTCGAAATACTCCTGTGCCTTGCCCCAGTAGGCATTGCGCAGCGAGAGCCGGCCGAGCGTCATCAGAAGCTCCGGATCGTTGGGACGCTCCTGCAGCCATTTTTCAGCGGTCACCAGCTGACGGCTCGGATCAACCGACAACAGCCCGTAATGCGCGACCAGCCGGCTGTCCCAGCGATTGCGCAGTGACTGGCGAATCATGCTTTCGGCTTCGGCGGCGTCATTGCCGCGCTCCAGCACGGCCGCCTGCAACAGCACCAGGTCCACATCGCCGCGCAGGGATTCCGGCATACCGGCCCATAGCGCACGCGCCTGATCGACATCCTGTTTCTGATCGGCCTGGGTCAGAAGTGCCAGATAGGTGCGTCTTTCGAGCGTTTTGCGCTCTTCCTCGCTGATCAGGTCATGGCGTTCGAGTTTCGGCAGCAGCTGGCGCAGACCTTCCCAGTCTTCGACATTGAGGTAAGCCTGCTTGAGCAGCTTGAGCACCTGCGGATGCTCGGGCATCTGGGTCTGCAGCCGGGTCAGGGTAGCGAGCGCCTGCTCGGACTGCTGACGATCCAGCATCAGCTGCGCCTGCACCAGACCCACGGCACTGTCAGCACCCTCGGTGCTGTGATGGGCCTTTTTCAAAAGCTCGTCGGCCTGTTCGTGACGCCCCTGATAGTGGGCCGCCAGCGCCGCGGAGAGATAGTTGACCAGCGGCGTGGAGGAGTCCTCGGCCGAGCGGGTCAGTGACTGCTCGGCACGCTTCCAGCGCCCTTCGGCCAGTGCCACCAGTCCCTTGACGGTACGGTGCATGGCCTGACGGTTACGGGTACGCGCATTCCAGAGCTTCATGCGGCTGACCGGACGACGCAGACGCCAGAGCAGACGCAAAACGAAATGCACCACCAGAAAGAGTGCAAACAGCAGCAGCAGGCCAAACCAGAAGGAGGTCTGCAGCGAGATGTCGCCGACCCGAATCAGGATGTAGCCCGGCGTGGACATCATCAGCTGGCCGATCAGCGCCCCGGCCGCCAGCCCGACGACAATGAACAGGATCAGCTTTCTCATGAAGACGCCCCCTGGCCGCTCTGGCTGCCCTGATTATTCTGGCCGCTCTGGCTGGACTGGCCATTCTGGCTGGACTGACCCGATTGGCCGCTCTGACGGGCTTGCTGCAAACGCTCCAGTGCATTGATTGAGCCACTGATGTCAGGCAGCTCAGGGCTGATATTGCGCTGTGACAGCGACTGGATCTGCTCGCGCAGACGCTGAACATTGCTGTCGTCGGTGCGGAAATAGGTCGTGATCAGCGTGCCGGCGCGCTCAAGGCTGTCCTGATAGATCGCCTGATTGCTGCGCATGACACCCAGCTGGGCCTGTTCCAGCAGCAAACGCACGTTCTGACGCAGATAGCCTTCCTGTGCAGGCGTAATCAGTGCCTCCAGCGGCTCGTCGTGACGGCGCACCGTGACCAGATCCTTGAGCTGAGTGCCCATGCGCGAGAGCTGTTCGCGCCAGCCACCGGTAAAGAGCGAGCCGTCATCCTTCTGCGCAGCCAGCGCTTCACTTTCCTGGGACAGCGGCAGCTCATCAACGCGATCGGCCATTGCCGAGAGCGTCAAAAACAGGCCGTTGCGATCCACCTCGGGCAGGCTTTTCAGCTCGGAGAGTTCAGAGGCAATCGCACGGCGTACCGGCAGCTGGGCCGGGTTGTCGATCTGCTGCAGGCGCTGATCAGCGGTTTCAAGCAGCGACTGGGCACCGCTGATATCCCGCTCGAGCTGCAGACGCTGGTTGGCCATGCGCAGCAGGTATTCGATCTCGGCGTTTTGCCACTGGCGCTCGTCAGTCTGCTGACTGCGCGTCAGCTCTTCCATCACGCGCGACAGCGCCTGATCGTTTTCCTGCAGCTTTGACTGAAGCTGGCCAAGGCGCTGGTCACGCGACTCAAGCGCGCTTGAAACCTCGCGGGAAGACTGACTGCTGCTCTGCTGGACCTGATTGACATCCTGACGCAACTGATCCATCGCGTTGCGCTGCTGCTCGAACAACCAGGCGCCAAAGCCGAGGGCTGCCAAAGCCAGCAACAGCAGAACAAGTAAAACGGGCAGCAATATAGAACGACGACCCCCCTTCTGGCGCGGGCGATGCTCGGGACGCATATCACCGGGTTCGAACGGCCGACCGCTGCTGCTGACACCGGACTGGGCCGAGCCCGGCCCGGTCATGCTGCCGGTACGCGCATTTTCACCGGTCACTGCGGCATTTTCCGCCGCCCCACCGGTCCCGGTGCCTGTCGCGGCGCCATGAATCGATGCATCACCAGTAGACGCACTGCCGGAAGATGCATTGCTGCGATCGTCGTTATCGTTTTCCTGCTTGCTCATTTATCGCTGCCCTTTTTTTAATCGGGTATGCCTAGCGCCTGCTGCCAGGCCATGGCCGAGGTCTCTGCCAATGTCTGCGGCGTGGCATCGCCGGCAATGAAAACACATTCGAAGTGATCCCTGTCTGCCATTGTAGCCAATCGCTGGCTGGAAACGACCAGCGGTCGCTTCCGGGTCACCGGGGTACACCATCGTTCAAGGTACTCGAGCTGCTCCTGGCTGGTCACGATCAGTACCGCAAACTCGCCTCGCGCCAGCCGGTCACGCATGTCTTCGCCGGGTGGCTGTAGCCGTCGTTCATAGAGTGACAGCCGTGATACCTCGGCGCCACGCTCAAAAAGCGTCTGCTCAATCAGCTCGCGTCCGCCCTCGCCCGAGACCAGCGCGACCCGCTCCCCGGCGACAGTCTGAAGCCCCGGCAGCTCAAGCAGTGCTTCACTGGCACTGCCCGTGCCCGGTGCCGGGGCGCTGACCTCAACGCCCAGTCCGACCTTCAACACCTCTGCGGTGCTCACGCCGGTGGCATGAAAATCGATACCGGTGGGCAGCTGTGGCCAGCGTGCCTCGATGGCCTCGATCAGACAGGTCGCGGCAAACGGACTGGTGCAGATGACATGACGGAAGTTGTCCAGATCATACAGGAGCGTGCGCGCCTGTGGGTCCGGTTCGCGTGCGACCAAAGTCATGATGTCCAGAGAAAGGGGCGCCAGCCCGATCGCTTCGAGCGCCTGCTCCAGCGCCTGCGCGCGGGCACCGGGGCGGGCAATCAGGGCAACATCATGCCGGGTCGAACACGAAAGGGACATGCTGACTCCTCAGCGCGGCGGCCGTTCGTCGGCGTAGACGGCATCAAGAATGGCGCCGGCACCACGGGTGAGCAGCTCTTCAGCCACCTGAATGCCCAGGGTTTCCGGGTCGTCGGCCGGCCCGCGCGCTTCGGCATGGATGACCTGTGAGCCATCGGGTGCGCCGACCAGCGCTCGCAGCCACAGCGTCTGATCGTTGTCTTCCAGCACCGCATAACCGCCAATGGGTACCTGACAGCCCCCTTCAAGGCGCGTGTTCATGGCCCTTTCGGCTCGCACCCGAAGGCTGGAGGAGGGATCAATCAACGGCGCGATCAGCGCTCTCAGGGTCTCATCATCGCTGCGACATTCGATGCCAAGCGCGCCCTGACCACAGGCCGGCAGCATGACCTCCGGGGCCAGCCGTTCGGCAATGCGCATGTCCAGATTGAGCCGCTCAAGCCCGGAGGTAGCCAGCACGATCGCGTCAAACTCGCCGCCGTCGAGCTTGCCAAGCCGGGTCTGGACATTGCCGCGCAGGCTGAGCACTTCCAGATCGGGCCGGGCGGCACGGATCTGCAGGGCGCGACGAAGACTCGAGGTGCCGATGCGCGCGCCCTGCGGCAGCGCATCAAAATTCGGATAGTCGTTGGAGACAAAGGCGTCGGTGGGCGCACCGCGATCCAGAATGGCATGCAACCCGAGCCCTTCGGGGAAACTCATCGGGACATCCTTCATGGAGTGCACGGCGATATCGGCAAGGCCTGCCAGCATCGCCTCCTCGAGCTCCTTGACGAACAGGCCCTTGCCGCCAATCTTGGCCAGCGGCGTATCCAGAATGCGATCCCCGCGGGTGGACATGCCTACAAGTTCGACCTCAAGCCCGGGATGCAGGGCCTCGAGACGAGACTTGACGTGTTCCGCCTGCCACAGGGCGAGCTGACTCTTGCGGGTGGCAATTCTGATCGTGGCTCTGTCGGACACGAGCGCTCCTGATAGCGGTCAAAACGAGAAGGGCATGATAAAGCAGTGACGCCTGGCAAAAAACAGTCATTGCAGGCATCACAGGGGTGTGTCGCGTGCCGACAGGCCATCGACTTCTTGTTACACTGACGCGCCCATGGAGGCGGCAGTGTGCCGGCCTCCCGGTCCCGACCCTTTCGATGCAGGATCGCCAGCAGATGACGCAAACCACCAATCAATCCTGGGGCGGTCGCTTCAGCGAGCCCACCGACGCCTTCGTGGCGGCCTTTACCGCCTCCATCGGCTTCGACCAGCGCCTTTATCATCACGACATTCGCGGCTCGATTGCTCATGCCACCATGCTGGCACGTGTGGGCGTTCTGACCGATGACGAGCGTGACGCCATCGTGGACGGACTCACACAGATCGAGGCCGAGATCGAGCGCGGTGAGATCGAGTGGTCCGTGGCGCTTGAAGACATCCACATGAACATTGAAGCGCGTCTGACCGACCGCATCGGCATTGTCGGCAAGAAGCTGCACACCGGGCGCTCGCGCAACGATCAGATCGCCACCGACATCCGTTTGTACCTGCGTGATGGCATCGACGCCGTCGCCGGTGAGCTCTCGCGTCTGCGCCAGGGCCTGATCGAGCTTGCAGAGCGTGAGGCCGACACCATCATGCCGGGCTTTACCCATCTGCAGAGCGCCCAGCCCGTCACCTTTGGCCACCATCTGCTGGCCTGGCAGGAGATGATTGCCCGCGATCAGGAGCGCCTGCTCGACGCGCGCAAGCGGGTCAACATCATGCCGCTGGGTGCGGCAGCGCTGGCCGGCACGACCTACCCGATCGACCGTCACGTCACCGCCGAACTGCTGGGCTTTGAGCGCCCGGCCGAAAATTCGCTGGATGCGGTCAGCGACCGCGATTTCGCCATCGAATTCACGGCGTTTGCCAGCGTGCTGATGATGCACCTGTCTCGCATGAGCGAAGAACTGGTGCTGTGGACCAGCGCCCAGTTTGACTTCATCGACCTGCCCGATCGTTTTTGCACCGGCTCCTCGATCATGCCGCAGAAGAAAAATCCTGATGTGCCCGAGCTGGTACGCGGCAAGACCGGGCGCGTCTATGGCCACATGATGAGCCTTCTGACGCTGATGAAATCCCAGCCGCTGGCCTACAACAAGGACAATCAGGAAGACAAGGAGCCGCTGTTTGATACCCTCGACACCGTGCTCGGCTCCCTGCGCGCCTTTGGCGACATGATCCCGGCAGTGCGGGCCAAAAGCGACAACATGTATGCCGCCGCCAAACGTGGCTTTGCCACCGCAACAGACCTTGCCGACTACCTCGTTCGTCAGGGCGTGGCCTTTCGCGATGCCCACGAGATCGTCGGCAAGGCGGTCGCCTTCGGTATCGAAGAGGGACGTGATCTCTCCGAGATGACGCTTGAAGAGCTCAAGCGCTTCTCCAGCCATATCAGCGATGACATCTTTGACTACCTGACGCTGGAAGGCTCGGTGGCCGCACGCAACCACATCGGCGGCACGGCTCCCGACCAGGTGCGCGCCGCGGCCCAACGCGCCCGCGACGCGCTGACAAGACTTCCGGCCCACGCCCTTGATCAGAAGGATGGTGCCCAATGAACCGCCTGATACTGGCCATGATGACTGCTCTGGTGCTGGCCGGCTGCGGCCAGACCGGTCCGCTTTATATGCCTGACAACCAGCAGGCCCGCGACCGCTACGACCCGCAGGGCGACCATCAATCAGGCGACGTCCAGGCGGACAGCGCAAAGCAGGATAATGCACAGCAGGGCGATGACACCGAGCGCCAGAGCGCAGTCAGCGTGCCCGATGGCGACAGCAGCCCCGAGACCACCACGGCGGGCAAGGTCGGCGGTGCGGCCACTACCGTAGCGCCGGCGGCACCGGCCGCTGCCGGTCAGGGGGGCACATGAGCACGCATTTTGTCTGGCACGATGAGCAGCTGCATGTTGAGCAGCTGCCGCTTGCAAGCGTGGCCGAACGCTTCGGCACGCCCTGCTATGTCTATTCAGCCGCGGCCTTTCGCCAGCACTTTCTGGATTACGCCCGGCCGCTCGAGGGCACTCGGCATCTGATCTGCTACGCCCTCAAGACCAACTCGAATCTGGCCATTCTCAATCTGCTGGCCCGTCTGGGCGCAGGCTTTGACATCGTCTCACGCGGTGAGCTCGAGCGCGTACTGGCCGCCGGGGGCGATCCGGGCCGGGTGGTCTTTTCAGGCGTCGGAAAGCGCGAGGATGAAATGGTCCGGGCGCTGGAAGCAGGCATCAAGTGCTTCAACGTGGAATCCGAAGCCGAGCTTGAGTGCCTCAATGAGGTGGCCGGCCGCCGCGATCAGGTGGCCGCGATTTCCATTCGGGTCAATCCGGACGTCGACGCGCGCACGCATCCCTATATTTCCACAGGGCTCAAGGACAACAAGTTCGGCATCGCCATTGCCGATGCCGAGCGCGTCTACCAGCGCGCCGCCGAGCTCAGCCACGTCAATCCGGTCGGCATCGACTGTCATATCGGCTCGCAGCTCACCGAGCTCTCGCCCTTTCTGGACGCGCTGGACCGTTTGCTGGCGCTTTATGACCGACTCGGCGATCAGGGCATTCACATCGAGCATCTGGATCTGGGCGGCGGTCTGGGCGTGGATTACGCCGGTGAGACACCACCGCCGGTGGCGGACTATATCGCTGCCCTGCGTCAGCGCATCGGGGACCGCGACGTCGAGCTCATCTTCGAGCCCGGCCGTTCGATTGCCGCCAATGCCGGCGTTTTGCTCACCCGGATCGAGTATCTCAAACCCGGCGAGGCGAAAAACTTTGCCATCGTCGATGCCGCCATGAATGACCTGATCCGGCCGACGCTCTATCAGGCCTGGCAGAACATTACCCGGGTGGATCAGCGCCAGACGCACGAGACGAAGCACTGGGACATCGTCGGGCCGGTGTGCGAGTCCGGCGACTATCTGGGCAAGGACCGCGAACTGGCCGTTGCCCAGGGCGACCTGCTGGCCGTGCACTCCGCCGGCGCCTATGGCTTTGTGATGGCATCGAACTACAACACTCGATCACGTCCGCCGGAGGTCATGGTGGTGGGTGATCAGATGCATCTGGTACGCGAGCGCGAACCGCTGGCCGCGCTCTGGGCCGGCGAAGCACTGCTGCCGGAGGCGGCCATCGCGCCGCAGGGAAGCCACGCTTCATGATGCTGCACTTCACCAAGATGCACGGGCTGGGCAATGACTTCATGGTGGTCGATCTGGTCACCCAGCGCGCGCGGCTCGACAGCGAACGCATTCGGGCACTGGCCGACCGTCGCTTTGGCATCGGCTTCGACCAGCTTTTGCTGGTCGAGCCACCGTCGCGTCCGGACATGGACTTTCGCTATCGCATCTTCAATGCCGACGGCAGTGAAGTGGAAAACTGCGGCAACGGTGCACGCTGCTTTGCCCGTTTCGTGCTGGATCAAAGGCTCACGGCCCGGCGCGAGATCGCCGTCCAGACGGCCGGCGGCAATCTGGTGTTAAAGGTCGCCGAGGATGGCCGGGTGCGCGTCGACATGGGGGCACCCCGCTTCGCACCGGGCGATATTCCGCTGACGGCCGACGACGAACGCCATGCCTATACGCTGGACGTCGATGGCGAGGCGGTCACCATGGACGCCCTGTCGATGGGCAACCCTCACGCCGTCATTGACGTCGACAATGTCGACCAGGCGCCCGTGTCCACCCTTGGGCCGCGGATCGAGGCGCATCCGCGCTTTCCCAGACGCGTCAATGTGGGCTTCATGGAGGTCGTGTCGCGCCAGAGCGTGCGGCTGCGCGTGTTCGAGCGCGGCGTGGGTGAGACCCTGGCCTGCGGTACCGGCGCCTGCGCCGCCGTGGTCAGCGGTATCCGACGCGGTCTGCTGGATCAGCACGTCGATGTCACCCTGCCCGGTGGCACCCTGAGTATTGAATGGGCCGGTCCAGGACAGTCGGTCATCATGACCGGTCCGGCCGAACGCGTCTTTGACGGCCGTATCGTGATATAGCCCAGCCCTTTCGGGAGATGATATGACCGATGACAGCACTGCCCCTGATCAACCGTGTTCCGAAAGGCTTGACGCCGATCAGGTCAGCGACTGGCTTTCACGCCACCCCGACTTTTTCGAGGGACGCGAGGCACTGCTGGCCTCGATGCAGATCGCCCATCCCCAGACCGGCGGCGCCGTATCGCTGGTCGAACGGCTGATTGCGACCCTGCGCGCCCGCACCGAGCAGGCCGAGGGACAATATCAGGCGCTGTTGAACGCGGCGCGACACCATGATCAGCAGGCCGGCGCCATGCGCGCGCTGACCCTGTCGCTTTTGCAGGCCGAAAGTAGTGATGCACTGGCACAGACCCTGACCGCCGAGCTTGGCGAGCGTTTTGGCGTAGCGCATCTGGCGCTATGGCGACAGCTCTCAAACGGTGAATGGCCGCAGCCGCCCACCTACGCACTCGACGTCGAGACCGACCAGTGGCTGGCATCCACTCTGGATAGCGCCTGCGAGGTACTGACACTGGATCGCACAATGGCCGAGCGCCTGCTGCCCGGCACTCTCCTGAGCGAGGGTCGCTGTACCGTGGTCCGGCTGGCACTCGGCGAGCGTCACGGCTATCTGGTTCTGGCCCACCCTGACCGGACGGGCCTGCCGTGGGTCATGGCACCCGACAACATGACCTGGCTGGGCGAGGTCGCCTCACGCCTGCTGTTGCGTTATTCGTCATGAGTGCGCTGGAGCCGCTGGTCGACATGTTTATCGAGCACCTGCGTTATCGGCATAGTCCGGCCACGGTCGATGCCTATCGTCGTGACCTGGCGGCGCTGACAGCGTTCATGGCGCGTGAGGACATTTCCTCGTGGGACGTTCTCGATATTCATCACCTGCGTCGCTTTCTGGGACGTGAACGCACCCGGGGGCTGGCTGCCCGCAGTCTGGCACGGCGACAGGCCGCCATTCGGCGCTTCTGTGATCTGCTGATCGAACAGGGCCTGATGAGCCACAATCCGGCCCGGTTGCTGGACACGCCCAAAATGCCGCGACATCTACCACGCCCGGTCGATGTCGATGTGCTGGGTCAATTTCTGGATACACCGCATGACGGCTCGCCGTTGGCACTGCGCGACCAGGCCATGCTGGAGCTTTGCTACTCCAGCGGTCTGCGACTGGCAGAGCTTGCCGGCATGGATCTGGCAGATATCGACACCCAGCGCGCTCGGGTTCTCGGCAAGGGCGACAAGCCGCGTCAGGTGCCGATCGGGCGTCGAGCCGCATCGGCACTGGCCGAGTGGCTCAAGATACGAGGCATGCTGGCAGGCCCGCACGAGCCGGCTCTGTTTGTTGGCGCCCGCGGTCAGCGTCTGGGCCATCGCGCCATTCAGCTTCGCATGGCCCGTCTTGGGCGCGAGCGCGGTCTGCCCGAACATCTGCACCCGCACCGTCTGCGTCACAGCTTTGCCAGCCATCTGCTGGAATCCAGCCAGGATCTGCGCGCCGTGCAGGAGTTGCTGGGGCATGCTCACCTCTCCACCACCCAGGTCTACACTCGACTGGACTGGCAGCATCTGGCCGATACGTTTGACCGCGCCCATCCGCGGGCACATCGAAAAACCGGTGCCGACCAGCACCCTTTTTCCCACGAAGCCTCCCCCTTCAGGACTTCAGACCATCAGGACGAGACCCAATGATCAAGGCCATCACTTTCGATCTGGACGACACCTTCTGGGACAACGGCCCGGTGATGGCCGCGACCGAGCCCGGCCACTATCAATGGCTCGATGCGCAGATCGGCCATGCCGAGCACTTCCCGCTGGAGGAGTATCAGCGCCGACGTATGGCACTGGCAGAGCAGCACCCGCTGTATCGGGGCGACTTTACCTGGCTGCGCCGCAAGGCACTGACCGGCATGCTGCTCGAGTTTGGTCTGGCCGAGAGCGAGGCACAGCGCTGGGCCAATGACACCATTGAGCACATGCTGACACTGCGCCACGATGTCGCCATCTTCGAAGAGGTGCCAGAGATGCTGGAAAGGCTGCGCGCGCGCGGCATTCGACTGGGCGCGATCACCAACGGCAACGTGGATCTGGAACGCCTGATCATTGCCGAGCACTTCGATGTAATCATCAAGGCCGGTGAAGCGCTGGCGCCCAAGCCCGATGCGCGCTGCTTTTTGTCGGCCATGGCACGCCTTGGCGCGCAGTCCCCGCGCGAGGCCGTCCATGTGGGCGATTCCTGGGCCGAAGATGCCCTGCCGGCTCAGCGCCTTGGCATGCATGTGGCCTGGATCGATGCCAAAAACAAGGGACTGCCGGAGCACGCGCCAGGCGGGATTCATCGTCTGAGCCACATTCGCGAGCTGGAGGCAATGCTGGCCGGACTGGAGTGACCGGCACAGGTCATGGATGACCACAGGATGACTGAAAAATTCAGTTACCTTTTAAAACACTCGCCTATTATTAGGGCATGAAATAATAAGCGCGCTTTTTACAATGGTTCATGAGGCATCAAGATATGCCTCAAATGACAATAATGACTGCCTGACGCGGGTGTTCATCCTTTTTCACCGACCCTGATAGGCTCTTCGGATCATGCGTCCTCTCGATATACTCAGCATTACGCTGGTGCTTTGTGCTGTGGCTCTGGTCATGGTCCTGCCCATGTCGAACAACGAGGCGACCCTGTCGAGTGACACGAGCCTGACCTCAAGATCGACCCTGCACTATCCTGGCCAGCAGAGACAGGAGACGGCCCTGTTGCAGTTCGATGGCCACCAGGGCCAGTCTCGGCCAATGCTGTTCGATCTGGACCAGGCAGAGCAACAGGACATGCCGCCCAGCGGTTCGCTGTTTGGGCCGGAAACGCCAGCCCCCTCAATGAGCATGCGCTACCCCAACGGTCGCCAGATCTACAGTTTCTAGTCCATCACATCGACAGGAGCTGATCCGCTGCGGGCACCAAGCCATCAGACTGCTCGAATCAGGGCCGATCTTCCGGTGCCGGCGCATGACCGGGTGTGAGCCACTGACAAAGACGTTCATTGAGCGCCTCCACACCCTGACGATCATGTGAGGAAAACAGCTGCACGCTGATCAGATCCTCCCACTCCTTGAGCTGATGACGCACCTTCGACAGCACGCCCATGGCCGCCCCGCGCTTGAGCTTGTCGGCCTTGGTCAGAAGAATATGCAGGGGCATGTCATTTTCATCCGCCCAGCCCATCATCATCTGGTCGAACTCGGTCAGCGGATGTCGGACATCCATGACCAGCACCGTCCCCTGCAGGGAGCGACGCTCGCGAAGATACTGCGCCAGATGCTTTTGCCATTCACGGCGCACAGCCTCCGGCACCTTGGCAAAGCCATAACCAGGCAGGTCTACCAGCCGATACATGGGATCGCCTACGGTGAAAAAATTGATCAGCTGAGTGCGTCCGGGCGTTCTCGACGTGCGCGCCAGCGCCTTTTGCCGGGTCAGTGTATTGATGGCACTGGACTTGCCGGCATTGGAGCGCCCGGCAAAGGCGACTTCCAGCCCGGTATCTGCCGGACAGTCAGCCAGTTTAGGGGCACTGGTCAAAAACGTGGCCGACGGAAAATGATGAGACATGACATCCGACATGGGATATTTCCAACGATAGGACAATGAGCAGGGATGAGATAATGAAGCGAGTGTAACACCCCGGGTTAACGCCTCGCTCGTCAGTCGTGTTCGTGTCTGTCAGGATGGCAGGGAACCCTTCGGGCGCCGGGCGTTCAAAGTAACGATGCATAACATGCTGATAACAACAGCGCTCAGGCAATATTGAAATCATTTGCTGTTCAGGGAGTAACATTGTGAAGCCAAAGCATTTTCCAGGCGCCCGCTGGCTGATGGCCGCCGTCGCCGTTTGTGGTATGTCAGGCATGGCCATGGCGGCCGAACCCGTCGCCGGACAGGATTACGAAGTTCTCGACAAGCCGGTCTCAAGCGAGGTACCGGACGGCAAGATCGGCGTCACCGAAGTGTTCTGGTATGGCTGCCCGCACTGCTACGCACTGGAAGAGCCGCTGGAAGCCTGGGTCGATACCCTGCCCGATGATGTGGCCTTCGAGCGACTGCCGGCGACCATGGGCAAGGTCTGGCTGCGTCATGCCACGGCCTACTATGCCGCACAGGAACTGGGCATCTTCAACACGCAGTTTCATCGTGACTTCTTTGACGCCATCCAGAAGGATGGGCACCGCATGACCGATGACGACGAGATCGCCGAGTTCTTCACAAACTATGGTGTCAGCAAGGACGCCGCGCTCAAGGCCCTCAACTCCTTTGGGGTCAAAAGCCAGCTCAATCAGGCCAATGCCCGCATGAAGGCCTACAAGCTGATGGGTGTACCGGCGCTGGTCGTCAACGGTCAGTATGTCATTACACCGCGCTCGGCCAACGGTCTGGACAATATGCCAAAAATCGCCGAAGCCCTGATCGAGAAGACCCGTCAGGAAAAAGAGGCACAGGGCACCAATTGATTCATAATTGATGCATGGTGCTGGTGGCCCGATACGCCCCGTATCGGGCCTTCCTGCCTTGCCAAACGGGATATTGAATGCAGGACGATCATCAAAGCGAACGCATCACATCTCTCAGGCTGCTCACCTTCAACATGCAGGTTGGCATTCACACGCACGCCTATCATCACTACGTGACTCGTAGCTGGCAGCATTTCCTGCCGCATCGTGGGCGATCGACTCGTCTTGACATCATGTGTGACACCTTCCGCGAGTTCGATCTTGTCGGACTCCAGGAAGTGGATGGTGGCAGCTTCCGTTCAAGCAATATCAATCACGTCGAGTATCTGGCTGCACAGGCCGGCTTTCCCTACGCCTCGCAGCAGATCAACCGCGATTTCGGTCGATTCGCCAAGCACAGCAACGGTCTCCTTAGCCGTCTGGCGATCAGTCACACCGATAATCATCGCCTGCCCGGCCCCAAAGGGCGCGGCGCCATGCACATCCGGTTCGGGGAAGGTCCGGAGGCACTGCACCTTTTCGTGCTGCATCTGGCACTGGGCACTCGCACCCAGCATCTGCAGCTCGACTACATCAGCGAGCTGATCGCCCCGCTCAAAAACGTCATCATCATGGGCGATCTGAACTGCACCCACGACAAGCTCAAAGCCCATCCGCGCTTTTCCAGAGCGCTCTCACTGGAACAGGGGCACGGCGTTCCCAGCCATCCGGCCTGGCAGCCCACGCGCGCGCTGGACCATATCGCTGTATCGCCGTCACTGAAGATGAGTCATCTACGCGCCCTGCCACCGCTTTTCTCTGATCACCTGCCGCTGGCCGTGGACGTTACCCTGCCGCTGCCGTGCGCGCGTAGCATTTCAATTGCAGGGCTTGGCGGCACGACGCCACAGAGCATGCGCTGACAGCGACGATCGTTGCTGCCTCTTGCGAACAAAACAAGGCGCCCCGCTCTTTCGAGCGGGGCGCTTTTGCATGCCACCAGAAATCTATCTCAAGGCACTGAGCCTCAGCCCAGTGTGGCACCGCTGACCAGCATGATCATCGGCTGGGGATAGACCCCCAGTATCAGCACGGCCAGCGCCAGCAGGATGACCATGATCCCGCCGGCACGCTGCCCCCAGTCACTGGAAGCGTCGTACTCTTCTTCTTCAGTAGGATGAAGATAGAGCATGACCATGACGCGCAGATAATAGTAGAGACTGATGGCACTGCCGATGATTACACCGGCCACCAGCCACCAGAGCTGAGCTTCAACACCGGTCGCCAGCACATAGAACTTGCCGATGAAGCCCGCCGTCATCGGAATACCTGCCAGCGAGAGCATCATCACCGTCATGACGGCCGCCAGATAGGGACGTCGCCAGAACAGGCCACGATAGAACTTCAGCGAGGAAACATCGCTGCCCTGCCAGGGGCTCGACACCAGTGCGATCACTCCGAAGGTCGCCAGCGTCGTCGCCACATAGGTGATCAGGTAGATGCCGGTGGTCAGAAGTGCCATATCATCACTGGCGACCACTACGGTCAACAGATAGCCCAGGTGGCCGATGGAGGAATACCCCATCAGGCGCTTGATGTTGTCCTGACGCAGCGCCATCAGATTGCCCACCAGCATCGACAGGAACGCGATAAACGCGACGGTCGTATGCAGGCTGGCCATATCGGTGACCGGCGCGCTCATGAAAAGACGCATCAAAAGTGCAAAGACGGCAATCTTGCTGACCGTGGCCAGAAAGGCCGTCACCGGCGCCGGGGCGCCTTCGTAGACATCGGCCGTCCAGAGATGAAACGGTACCAGCGACAGCTTGAAGGCCATCGCAATCACCATCATGCCGATACCCATCAAAAGCCAGCTGGCGTGTCCGCCGCCTTCCGTCAGACGCGCGCCCAGATCGGCGAAGGCCAGCGAACCGGATTCGGCATACAAAAGTGCCATGCCAAAGAGCAGAAAGGCCGAGGCCGCTGCAGACAGCACCATATACTTGATGCCGGACTCCAGTGACAGCCGGGTACGAAAGGCATAGGCCGCCATGCCGTAGAGCGGCACGCTCAAAAGCTCGAGACCGAAAAACAGCGACAGCAGATGGTCGCTGGCCACCATGGTCAGGCCGCCCAGCACCGAGCAGCCCAGCAGCATGTAGAACTCTTCCTTCTGATCGTCAAAACCCTCCAGATAGGCGTGCGCCAGCGTCGTGGAAGCCAGGCCTGCAATCAGGATCAACGCCATGTAGAGCACGGCATAGTTATCGATCAAAAGCAGCGGTGATACGCGAATCGGCGTGACCGTCAGTACCGCCAGCAGCGAAAACAGCGCCGCATTGAGTCCGATGGTGGTCATGGTGGCCGTGGCCACGTGATGGCGACGCCAGGCAATGCCCAGCATCACCACGATGACCGTGGCGCAGACGATCAGAAGCGGTAACAGGGCGATCAGATGTGACAGGGTCAGATTCATGTCGGCTCAGCCCGCAAACGAAGGTGAAACAGCAAACCAGTGACGCACTTCATGCATCGCGCCCTGCGAAATATCGAGCACTACCTGGGGATAGAGTCCCAGCGCGATGGTCAGCACCAGCGTGCCCAGAAGCATGGCGTACTCGCGGCCATCCAGACGGGCGATGGTGGTGTCGGCCTTCGGCGGCCCCCAGTAGACCCGATGCATCAGGATCAACGAGTAGATGGCCGACAGCACAAGCCCTGCACTGGCGATCACCACCACCCAGGGCACCACATCAAAGGCACCGAACAGGATCAGAAACTCGCCGATAAAGTTGCCGGTGCCCGGCATGCCGAGAGAGGCCATCACAAAAGCCAGTGCAAACCCTGGCAGCGCCCCCAGACGACCAAAAAGGCCACCCATCTGGCGCATGTCACGGGTGTGCAGACGCTCGTAGAGCTGGCCGCTGATCATGAAAAGCCCCGCCGCCGAGAAGGCATGCGCCACCATCTGCAGGATAACCCCCTGCAGCGCCAGCAGCGTGCCGGAGTAGATACCGATCAGAACAAAGCCCATATGGGAAATACTGGAACAGGCAATCAATCGCTTGATGTCGGTCTGGGAAAATGCCAGCACGCCACCATAGAAGATGCCCACCAGTCCCAGCCCCATGGCTATGGGGGCAAAGGCCTGAGAGGTTTCCGGAAACAGCGGCAGCGCAAAACGTAGCAGACCGTAGGCGGCCGTCTTGAGCAGAATACCGGCCAGATCCACACTGCCCGCCGTTGGTGCCTGAGCATGCGCATCAGGCAGCCAGCCGTGCAGCGGCACCACCGGCAGCTTGACCGCAAAGGCGATGAAAAACCCGAGCATCAACACCCAGGACATGATGCCGGTAATCGGTGTCTCACGCAGAATACCGTAATCAAACGAGAATACGCCGGTCTGGGTATAGTGCATGAACACCAGCCCCAGAATGGAGACCAGCATCAAAAGACCCGAGGCCTGGGTATAGATAAAGAACTTGATGGCCGCCGACACCGGTGACTTGCCCTCCGACTCATGCCCCCACAGGGCAATCAGGAAGTACATCGGCACCAGCATCATTTCCCAGAAAAAGAAGAACAAAAACAGATCGATGGCCAGAAATACCCCAACGACGCCGCCAATGACCCACATCAGATTGAGATGGAAAAAGCCGACCCGTCGATCGATTTCCTTCCACGAACAGACCACCGCCAGAGTTCCGAGAATCCCGGTCAGCGTGATCATGATCAGCGACAGGCCATCGATGGCCAGATGGAAGGTGATACCGAAGGCATCAATCCAGGGCAGCCGGAACTCGCTATGCCAGTCAGGCGTATTGCCCACCACCTGAGACAGGCTGTAATCCCCGCTCACCCACATGATCAGCGCCATGACCAGAAGCGCTATCATGGAAAACAGTGCGATCCAGCGCGGCATGGCCGTGTTGGGTCTGATCAGCTCGAACTGCCAGCACAGCAGCCCCCCGATAAAGGGTATGAGTAATAGCCAGGGCAACATCATGGCGTGATCGCATCCTTGATCGTTATTGTGGGCACAGGCAGTCGGGCAGCCCGGTGAGCTGTCACCTGTCGCGTCAGGTCAGCTGCCCTGCATTGAAACGGCTTGATCATGTCACCTCCCTTCATAGCAGCAGCAGAAGCAACAGTACGGCGATCGCGCCAGCGGTCATGACGGCGGCGTACCAGCGCAGCCGTCCACTCTGGGTGTCGGACAAAAGTCCGTTGAACATCATGGCCAACCCCGGCCAGAGGTTCATCAGGCTGTTGACCCAGTCACGCCGATGCAGCCGTGCAATGAACAGAAACGGCTTGACTGCGATCTTGTCGTAGAGCCAGTCAAAGGCGAAGGCACTGTTGAAAAAGCGCCATAGCCGATGGCCTTCGTCCGTTTTTGTCAACGAACTCACCAACCTGCGACGACCAAGGAACAGTCCTGCTGCGATACCCACGCCCACGATCGCCACGATCGCAGCCAGCACTTCGAGCATTAGTTTCACGTTATGGCCATAGAGTCCCTCCGGGCCTGCCGGCAGCACGTTTTCAAGCGGCGGATGAATCATTGCCCCGATAAAGGTAGACAGCACCGCCAGCACGATCAGCGGCACGTGGTGTGCCAGCCCGCGACCGGCGTGCGGATGAATCTGCTCACGACCGTGGAACACGATAAAGATCATGCGGAAGGTATAAACCGAGGTCAGGAAAGCGCCGACCAGCGCCCCGAGCCAAAGCCAGGTATGGCCGTGATCAAAGGCGAGCCACAGGATCTCGTCCTTGGAGTAGAACCCTGCCGAGATCAGCGGCAGTGCCGAAAGCGCTGCGCCACCCACCAGAAAGCAGGCATAGGGCAGTTTGAGCGTCCTGCGCAGACCACCCATCTTGAAGATGTTCTGCTCGTGGTGGCAGGCAATGATGACCGACCCCGAAGTGAGGAAGAGCAGTGCCTTGAAAAAGGCGTGAATCATCAGGTGAAAGATCGCTACATCCCAGGCCTGAACACCCAGCGCCAGAAACATGTAACCGATCTGACTCATGGTGGAATAGGCCAGTACGCGCTTGATATCGGTCTGTGCCAGTGCCGCAAACCCGGCCACCAGCAGCGTCACCATACCGATCAGGCCGACCAGCTCGAGCGTCATGGGGGCCAGCTCGAAGATGACGTGCGTCCGTGCAATCAGGTAGACCCCGGCGGTCACCATGGTCGCGGCGTGAATCAGCGCCGACACCGGTGTGGGACCGGCCATCGCATCGGCAAGCCAGGTTTGCAGCGGCAGCTGCGCCGACTTGCCGACCGCGCCGCCCAGCAGCATCAGGGCAGCCAGCTCCGCCATCGGGTCCCCTCGACCCCAGGCCTCGGGCGCCAGGCGCAGAAGCTCCTGAATGTTGAGCGTGCCGAACTGGGCAAACAGCAAAAACATGCCGATGGCCAGAAACACGTCCCCGATGCGGGTCACGATGAAGGCCTTGAAGGCGCACCAGGCGTTGTATTCGCTCTGGTAGTAGTAGCCGATCAGCAGATAGCTGCACAGCCCCACACCTTCCCAGCCCAGATAGAGCAGAAAGAGATTATCGCCCAGCACCAGCAGCAGCATGCTGAACACGAACAGGTTCATGTAGGCAAAAAAGCGCGCAAAGCCCGGGCCGCCTTCAAGATCCTCACGCATATACCAGGACGCGAACAGGTGAATCAGAAAGCCAACGCCGGTGATGACGCTGATCATGGTCAGCGACAGACCATCCAGGTACAGCGAAAAGGCCATCCGGAAGTCTTCCACCGCGACCCACTGCCAGAGCGTCTGGGTCACACCATGACCATCGCCACTGTAAAAGGCCACGTTGAGCCAGACCATGACCAGTGCCGACAGCCCGATCGAGCCTACCCCCACAAGGCCGACCAAGCGGTTCGGCAGCCGCGGATTGAATGCCAGGACAAGCGCGCCCAGCAGCGGGAACAAGGGTGTCAGGAAAAGTATATTCATCCTTTCATCTCGCTGGCTGCGTCAATATCAAGCGTTTTGAACCGGCGCTGCAGCTGGATCAGAAAGCCCAGTCCGATACTGGCCTCGGCCGCTGCCAGCGTAATGATGGCGATGAACATGACCTGCCCGTCGGGCTGACCCCAGTGCATGCCGGCCACGACAAAGGCAAGACCTGCCGAATTCATCATGATCTCGAGGCTCATCAGGATAAACAGCAGATTGCGCCGGACCAGAAGGCCGGTAAGCCCCATCAGAAAGAGGATGGCGGCCAGTGCCATGCCATGTTCCAGTGGAATGCCGTTCATGCCTGCCCCCCTTCATCGTTGCCCGCCGGTATACGCTGTTCGGCTTCGTTCATGTCGCGTTCAAGCCGAGGCTCATCGTTTCGTCCGATATGGGAGGCTGCAATCAGCGCGGCCAGCAACAGCATCGCTGCCAGTTCCACGGCCAGCAGATAGGGACCAAACATCTGTGTCCCGACCTCCTTGGCGCTTAGCTCTTCCCCGGAGATCGTGCCGATGCCACCGCCGTGCCAGAAAGAAAACACCAGAATCACCAGAAGTGTCGCTGCCATGATCGACGGGCCAATCCAGATGCGTGGCGCCAGCCAGCGGCGCTCCTGATCGGCGGTCTGACTGCCCAGGTTGAGCATCATGACCACAAAGACAAACAGCACCATGATAGCGCCGGCATAGACGATCACCTCAAGCGCTGCGGCAAAGGGGGCCCCGAGGCTGTAAAACACCACCGCCACTGCCATCAGCGAAATGATCAGATACAACAGCGCATGCACGGCATTGGTATGCGTAATGACGCGAAAGGTGGCAACGATGGCGACCAGTGCGGCCAGATAAAAAGCAATTTCCACGGCAAACTCCCCGATGCTGCCTGCGCCCTAGGGCAGAAGCGTTTTGACGTCGACCGGCTCGGCCTCGTTTTGCGCCGCGCCCTTTGGCTTGCCGGCCACCGACAGACCTGCGACACGATAAAAATTATAGTTATGATCCTTGCCCGGGCCCGAGATCAGCAGATCGCGCTTTTCAAAGACCAGCTCCTGACGGTTGTACTCCCCCAGCTCGAAATCAGGCGTCAGCTGGATGGCCGAGGTAGGACAGGCTTCTTCGCACAGGCCACAGAAGATGCAGCGAGAGAAATTGATGCGAAAGAATTCCGGGTACCAGCGCCCGTCCTCCTTCTCACCCTTTTGCAGCGATATACAGCCGACCGGACAGGCCACGGCGCACAGATTGCACGCCACGCAGCGCTCTTCACCATCCGGATCGCGTGTGAGCACGATACGCCCGCGATAGCGCGGCGGCAGATACGGCTGTTCTTCCGGATAGTTCAGCGTCTCACGCTTGTGGAAGGCATGCTTGAACACCATCCAGCCGGTGCGCAGCTGCGTTCCGGTACCGGTCACTACCTTGATGATCGAATGCAGCATGTGTTCTGCCTCGTTCGTTGTTCAGCGACTGGGTCAGGCCGTCACAAGGACGACTGCCCCGGTCACCAGAAGATTGATAAGCGTCAGTGGCAGACAGAATTTCCATCCGAACTGCATTACCCGGTCATAGCGGGGGCGAGGCAGTGCCGCACGCGCCAGAATGAAGAGCATGACGAAAAAGGCCGTCTTGAGCAGAAACCAGACGATCGGCGGCAACAACGGGCCATGCCAGCCCCCCATGAACAGGGTGGTCAGAAGTGCCGACACCAGCACGATGCCCACATATTCGCCGATAAAGAACATGCCGAACTTCATGCTTGAATACTCGACATGATAGCCGTCGGCAATTTCCTGCTCGGCCTCGGGCTGGTCAAACGGTGCACGGTGTGTCACTGCAACGCCTGCGATCAGGAAGGTCAAAAAGCCGAAAAACTGCGGCACGATATACCAGAGCCCTTCCTGACCGTTGACGATGTCGCGCATGTTGAACGACCCCGTCATGACCACAATCCCCATCAGCGACAGCCCCATGAATACCTCATAGGAAAGCGTCTGGGCCGAGGCGCGCATGGCGCCGATCAGGGCGTACTTGTTGGCACTGGCGTAGCCGCCAAAGAGCACGGCATAGACGTTGATCCCGGCCATGGCGAAAAAGAACAGGATGCCGATATTGAGATCCGCCACCCCCCAGGTCGGGGTGATGGGAATGATCAGAAACGACAGCAGCAGCGAGGCAAAGGCGATCGCCGGCGCCAGCACGAAAAGCTTTCGATCGGCAAAGGGCGGGATCCAGTCTTCCTTGAAAAAGATCTTGATCATGTCCGCAATCAGTTGCCCCGAGCCAAAAACGCCTACCCGGTTGGGGCCATAGCGGTCCTGCCAGAGCCCCAGCAGCCGGCGCTCGACCACGGTCAGGAAGGCGCCGGACAAGACGGCCGCCAGCAGGATCACGATCGATTTCAGTACGCCCACCGCGATGGCAAGCAGCACATCGGTACTCATCCAGCTCATGCGCTGACCTCCACGGTAACGGTGGCATACTCACCGGCCAGTCCTCGGGGAATACCGGGCAGCTGCGGCAGACCGATCAGGCCGGATCGCATTTCGCGGCTGATGCGTACCGGCAGATGCAGCTGATGACCGGAGGTCTGCAGGTAGATCGTCTCACCTGGTGTGACGCCCAGATGGTCAGCATCCTCCTGTGCCAGTACCACGAAGGTTTCGCTCATGCGCTCCTGGATCGGCTCGGCACGTGCCGACATCTCCTCGCCGCCAAAAAGCTGCGGCAGGCTGACGACGTACCAGTCGTCATCACGCGGCTCGAAGGCCTCGGGAATCGCGGTGAACCAGTCACGATTCTGTCGCTCGCTGCGCTGTTGATCGAAGAGTCGAACGCCCGGATCACCGGCGCTCAGGTGCCCCCCCACCTCGTCCTGGAACTTGTTCCAGGCCTGCGGCGAATTCCAGCCTGGCGCCCAGGCAAAGGCGACTTGAGAGCGGGGTTCGCTGTAACCGCTGTAGCCTTCCATCGAAAAGGCAAAGGCAGAGTCAGCATCCTGCGGCGCACGGGGCTCATGCACGCTTAGGTTGGCGCGCATGGCCGTGCGTCCGCTGGAGCGATGCGGCGAGCGTGCCAGCTTCTGGCCGCGAATACGAAACGACGCGCTGGGCGCAGCATCACGAATACCGGCAAGCTCCGGATGCACCCGTGTACAGTCTGCTGTGACCTCATCAATCTGGGTCCAGTCGACGCCGCGCCCTTCCATGGTGGTATGCAGCGCATGCAGCCATCGCCAGCTTTCGTGGGTGAGGTCATTGGGGCGGTAATAGCTCGGGTCATAGACCTGGAAAAAGCGCTGGGCACGGCCTTCATGACTCACCAGCGTGCCGTCGCCTTCTGCGAAGGTCGCCGCCGGCAGGGCCATATGGGCACGTTCCAGCGTGGGTGTGCGCTGATGATCCAGCACCACCAGTGTGTCCAGCGCGCTCAGCGCCTGATCGACCGTGCTGCTGGCCAGTCGCTGATAGAGATCGTTTTCCAGAATGACGGCGGCGTCTGCACGGGCTTCCCCGTCCTGCATGGCGTCCAGCGCCCACTCCAGTGAATGACCGCCCAGCATGGTTAGACCGGTGCTGTTGGCCTCACCGCTGACCAACGACACCGACGGCGTCTTGCCTGCCGTGTTCAGCGCTTTTGCCAGATTTGCTGCCGCCTGCAGCACGGCGGTACTTTGCAGACTGGTGCCCGAGATAATGAGCGGCCGTTCGGCCCCCTTGAGCGCCTCGGTCATGGTATCGATCAGGGCCAGCGTCGTGTCATCCAGGCCTTCGACCGCCGGCGATGATGCCTCGAGGGCATGAGCCAGCGCATGCCCCAGCCGGGCAATCTCTTCCGGCGCGCCGTGCCAGGTGTCACGAGCAATGTCATCGAGCCGCGTCTCGGTCAGAGAGGCAATAAAGACCGGTCGGGTACGGCCCTGGCGCAGGGTATTGACCGCGTTGGCGTTCCACGCCGGAATGTCGTTGGCCTCGGCCATATCCTCGCCACGGGCATTGGCCGCCTGGCGCACCGCCAGTGCCACGCGCGCCGCGCTCTGGATCAGGTCCTCGCCGAGTACGATGACGGCGTCGTGATCCTCGATCTCGCGCATCGACGGGATGTGCCACTGCCCCTCACGCTGAAGCGTCTGGATCAGCTCAAGACACTCGAGTTCACGATCTGCGATGCCGGTCGAGAAGTTCTCAGCGCCGACCATTTCGCGAAGCAGATGATTGCTTTCAAGGCTGGCACGCGGCGAACCGATACCGATCACACGCCGGCTGCCCTTCAGCCGCTCGGCCGTGCGATCCAGCGCGCTGTCGACGGTCAAAAGCTCCGGCTCCCGGTCATCGACGCGCAGACTCGGCTGTTGCGGACGATCGGTGCTGTTGACGTAGCCGTAGCCAAAGCGGCCACGGTCACACAGGAAGTAGTGGTTCACGTCGCCGTTATAGCGGTTCTCGATCCGACGCACCTCGCCGTAGCGCTCGCCCGGGCTGGTGTTGCAGCCGCTGGAGCACTGGTGACAGATGCTGGGGGCAAACTGCATGTCCCACTTGCGTGTGTAGTGCTCGGAGTGGGTGCGATCGGTGAAGACACCGGTCGGGCAGACCTCGGTCAGGTTGCCGGAAAACTCGTTTTCCAGCGTGCCGTCGACCGTACGACCGAAGTAGATGTTTTCGTGAGCCCCGAAGGCGCCAAGATCCTCGCCACCGGCGTAGTCCTTGTAAAAGCGTACGCAGCGGTAGCAGGTAATGCAGCGGTTCATCTCATGGCCGATGAAGGGGCCAAGATACTGATTTTTGTGGGTGCGCTTTTTGAAACGATAGCGACGACGATCATGACCGGTCATGACCGTCATGTCCTGCAGATGGCAGTGGCCGCCCTCTTCACAGACCGGACAGTCATGCGGATGGTTGGTCATCAGCCACTCGACGACGCTGGCGCGAAAGGCCTTTGCCTCTTCGTCATCGATCGAGATGTAGGAATCATCCTTGATCGGAGCCATGCAGGACATGACCAGCATGCCCCGCTCGTCGTCGGCATCCTTGTACTGCTTGACCGCACACTGGCGGCAGGCACCCACGCTGCCCAGCGCCGGGTGCCAGCAGAAATAGGGAATATCGAGGCCCAGCGACAGGCAGGCGTGCAGCAGATTGTCACTGCCGTCGACCTCGTAGTCCTTTCCGTCTACATGAATGGTTGCCATGAACCCTGCCCTTTGCCTGTCACGGCCCGGCGATCACCGGGCACCTTGATCGTTGTCTCACTCGTATGCCACATCCGACCGCTATACCGATCCCACCGGGATCGGCTCGGCGTGTGCTTCGCGTCTTTGATGGCGAATGCCGGCTTCGAACTCGTGTCTGAAATGCTCAATGGCGGTTTCCAGTGGCATCGCCGCACCCGGTGCGTGGGCACAAAACGTCTTGCCGGGGCCAATGTCATGGGCCAGCGAGACCAGCATGTCGATGTCGCCCTCTTCGCCCTCACCGCGCTCGATGGCACGCAGAAGCTTTACGCTCCAGGGCAGACCGTCGCGACACGGCGTGCACCAGCCACAGGATTCACGGGCGAAAAACTCTTCGAGGTTGCGGGTCAGTGACACCACACTTTGATTGTGGGCTACCACGGTCATCAGCCCGGTGCCCAGACGGCTGCCGGCCTTGCCGATGGCGTCAAATTCCAGCGGAAGCTCGAGATGCTCCGGCAGCAGAAAGCCGGTACTGCCGCCCCCGGGCAGCCAGGTCTTGAGCTCGAGCCCATCACGCATGCCGCCGGCCATCTCCAGCAACTCGGCGCCGGTCACGCCCATCGGCAATTCGACCAGTCCGGGACGCTTCACGCGACCGGACACGCCAAAGATCTTGGTGCCACCATCGTCGCTGCGACCGCCGGACAGCGCCTGGTACCATTCGCCGCCGTGCAGGGCGATGGCCGGCACGTTGCACAGCGTCTCGACATTATTGACCACGGTGGGCTTGCCCCAGGCACCGCTCTGCCCCGGAAAGGGCGGTTTGGAGCGCGGGTTGGCGCGGCGGCCTTCCAGCGAATTGATCAGGGCGGTCTCTTCGCCGCAGATGTAGCGTCCGGCGCCGGTGTGCAAAAAGATGTCGAAGTCAAAGTCGCTGTCGCACACCTTCGGCCCCAGAATACCGGCCTCGCGGGCCTCAACAAGCGCCCGCTCGATCCGCTCGGCGGCCAGTACGTATTCACCACGCAGAAAGATGTAACCCATGCGCGCGTTGTTGGCATAGCCGGCAAGGATCATGCCCTCAATCAGCAGATGGGGAATCTCCTCCATCAGCATGCGGTCCTTGAAGGTGCCCGGCTCCATTTCGTCGGCGTTGCAGACGATGTAGCCGCGAGGATGGCCCTCACCGCGTGCGGTCAGGCTCCATTTGACGCCGGCGGAGAAACCGCCGCCGCCACGACCGCGCAGGTTGGCGGTCTTCATGTTGTCTATTAGATCATGCGGCGAGAGATCCCGAAGCGTGATGCGCAGGGCCTCATAACCGTCCTTTTGTTGAAACTCGGCCAGATCCACATAGCCACGATCCTCGCGCAGACGATAGGTCAGTGGATGGGTTTCGCCATTGGTGCTGGTAGAAAAGAGATGACTGGTCATGAGTAGCGCTCCAGCAGTGCCGACACGTCTCCGGGCTCTACCGGGCCATGAAGGTCCTCATTGATCATCAGCGCCGGACCGCGATCGCAGGCGCCCAGACAGCACACCGGCAGCATCGTGAAGCGGTCGTCTCCGGTGGTCTGACCCAGCCCGATGCCCAGCTCGTTTGAAAGGGCATCACGCAGCTCATCGTGACCGGTCAGAAAGCACGAACTGCTGTCACAGACCAGGATGACATGACGTCCGACCGGCTGACGAAAGATCAGGCTGTAAAAGGTGGCCACACCTTCGACATCGCTGGAGGGGATGCCCAGCACATCGCTGATGGCGATAATGGCACCGTCCGAGACCCAGCCGCGACGCTTCTGCACAATCTTGAGCGCTCCGATCGAAGCCGCACGCGGGTTTTCGTAGTGTCCCATCTCGTGCTCGATCTCATGGCGCTCTTCATCGGTGAGCTCGAAATCATCAACGCGCCCGGCACTGACAATCAGGTTGCCCTGACTGGCCTTGCTGGCGCGGGTATTGCCGGTTGCGGGAGTATCCATGGTCATGGTTATCGATCCACGTCGGCCATTACAAAGTCGATGCTGCCCAGGTGCGCGATCAGATCCGGCACGAACCCGCCATTGATGACGGCAGGAATGTGCTGAAGGTGGGCAAAGCTGGGCGTGCGAATTCGGGTGCGATAGCTCATGGTGTTGCCATCGCTGGTCAGGTAGTAACTATTGAGCCCCTTGGTCGCCTCGATCATCTGAAACGACTCGTTGGCCTTGAGCACCGGCCCCCACGAGACCTGCAAAAAGTGCGTGATCAGGGTCTCGATGTGCTGAAGCATCTTGTCGCGCGGCGGCGGCGTGGTCAGCGGATGGTCGGCCTTGTAGTCCCCTTCGGGCATGTTTTTCAGACACTGCTCGATGATGCGAAGGCTCTGACGCATCTCCTCGATGCGCATCATGCCGCGATCAAAGACATCGCCGTTGGTGCCCACCGGAATATCAAAATCAAAGCGCTCGTAGCCCGAATAGGGCTTGGCCTTTCTCAGGTCGTATTTCAGGCCGGTCGCACGCAGGTTGGGGCCGGTCACGCCCCAGGTCAGTGCTTCGGCGGTGGTATGCGTGGCAATGTTGACCGTACGCTCACGCACAATCGAGTTGTCCATCATCGCGCGCTCGTACTCGTCCAGCCGCGGCGGCATCCAGTCCAGAAAGTCGCGAACCAGTTTCTCCCAGCCGCGCGGCAGATCATGCGCGACGCCGCCAATGCGAAACCATGCCGGGTGCATGCGAAAGCCGGTGATCGCCTCGATCACATGATAGGCGCGCTGACGGTCGCTGAAGGTGAAAAAGACCGGCGACATGGCGCCCAGATCCTGCAGAAAGGTACCGAGAAACAGCAGGTGAGAATTGATGCGAAACATCTCGGCCATCATCACGCGGATGGTTTCAGCACGCTGCGTGACGGTAATGCCGGCCAGCTTTTCGACGGCCAGAATGTAGGGCAGGTTGTTCATGACCCCGCCGGTGTAATCGATCCGGTCGGTGTAGGGAATATAGCTGTGCCACGACTGCCGCTCGGCCATCTTTTCAGCGCCGCGGTGGTGATAGCCGATATCCGGCACGCAGTCGACCACTTCTTCACCGTCAAGCTGCAGCGCGATACGAAACACGCCGTGTACCGAGGGGTGGTTGGGCCCCAGGTTCAGGAACATGTAATCGGTATCACCGCTGTGACGTTTCATGCCCCAGGCTTCGGGATTGAAGCGCAGCGCTTCCTGCTCGCGGTCCTGACCTTCCATCGTCAGCGTATAGGGATCAAATTCGGTTGCCCGCGCAGGATAGTCCTTGCGCAGCGGATGCCCATTCCAGGTTGGCGGCATCAGCATGCGGCTCAGGTGCGGATGGCCCGAGAATTCGATGCCGAACATGTCAAAGACTTCACGCTCGTACCAGTTGGCATTGAGATAGACGTTACAGAGCGTCGGGACACGCAGGTCATCTTCATGCAGCGCCACCTTGATCATCAGCTCGGAGTTACGCTCAAGCGACATCAGCTGATAGAAAACGGTGAAGTCTGCCGGCGGCAGGCCGCGTCGGTGCATGCGCAGACGCTCGTCGACCCCATGCAGGTCGTAGAGCATGACAAAGGGCTTTGGAACCTGCTGCAAAAAGCGCATGACCTCGATCATTTGCTCACGCGCCACCCAGACCACCGGCATGCCGGTCAGCGTGGGCTGTACCACCAGATTCGCCTCGCCAAAGCGGGCCTTCAGCTCATCGACAATGGCGAAGGTTGTAGCGTCTGCCTGTGAAATCTCGGTCGTCATCCGTTGTTTTCCATCGCCAGTGAACCGAACACGCTCGCCCTTGGGCCATCCCTGTGCCGGTCGTTACACTTCATCGGGTGAACGCAGCTCGGTAACCGCAATGCGTTCGTCGCGCCGTTTTTCCCGCTGGGAGGGCATCTCGGCCTTGTAGACCCCCTGGTCACCCACCACCCATGTCAGCGGGCGACGCTCCTGCTGGATGGAATCCTGCAGCAGTTGCAGGCCCTGAAGGAAGGCTTCAGGTCGTGGCGGACATCCCGGTATATAAACGTCGATGGGAAGAAACTTGTCGACGCCCTGCACGACCGAATAGATGTCATACATGCCACCGGAGTTGGCACACGAGCCCATCGAAATGACCCATTTGGGCTCCAGCATCTGGTCGTAAAGTTCCTGGATAATGGGCGCCATCTTGATAAAGCAGGTGCCCGAAATGACCATGACGTCTGCCTGGCGGGGCGAGGCACGCAGCACCTCGGAGCCAAAGCGGGCGATGTCATGTGGCGCGGTGAAGGCCGTGGTCATTTCCACATAGCAGCAGGAGAGCCCGAAGTTGTAGGGCCACAAGGAGTTCTTGCGCCCCCAATTGACAACGTTGTGCATGATGTTTTCGAGCTTGCCCATGAAAACATTGCGATGCACCTGATCGTCCATGGGGTCATCGACAATACGCCGCTCCCCGACCGGATACTGGCTGCTCTGGGGAGCATCAGGATCGATGCGCGTAAGCTTATAGGACATCCAGAGTCCTCCCGGAAAACGTCATTGATCGGTGCTGGAATCTCTGAGGGCTCGTCACCCGGAAAGATTTCAGTGTTCGGTATGATCACGCTGGGCAGGCTGGTGAACCCGATCCGGCTGCGCGCGACGTTTGGGCACCCAGTCCAGAGCACCAACGCGGCTGTCATAGATCAGACCGGCCAGCAGGATAAAGATAAAGACGCTGGCGCCTATCAGCCCGGTCCAGCCGGTCTCACGTACGGAGATGGCCCAGCCAAAGAGGTAGAGTGCTTCTACATCAAAGATGACGAAGAGCATGGCCACCATGTAGAACTTGACCGAGAAACGCTGGTGAGCACTGCCGGTCGGCACAATACCGGACTCATAGGGCGTTTCCTTTCGATGCCCCCAGGCCCGTCCGCCAAGCAGGGCGGAAGCTGTCACCATAAAGGTACACAGGGCCAGTACGGCGACGATGAAAACACCGACTGACCAGTTTTGAGCCAGTTGCGTTGCCAGATCCATGGACGCTTACTCATCTTGGTCTGCCCCAGCGACATTGCATCGACTGGCGCTTTCGTTATTCAACCACCCGGGGCATATCGCCCGAATGACAGGAAATTCTCGACTGCGGAAGGTCAGGTCAGCCTCGAGATCAACACCGTTACATTAGAAGTCGATGCGAAATTTTTCCAATGCCGTCATCGGCTTTTTTGATGTCGATTTTGGAATGTTCCCCCTGTAGCCTTCGTGTATCCAATCAAAATATCGCCCTACCATACTAGACTTTAGTCTTATATCCTGCGGCGCGGCAGACATCACAACGTCTCATGTCGCCCCTGTGTCGCTGGCCACCTTCGGAGATTTCATGCGCCCGATCCGTTTTCTCTCCATTGCCGGTACCGATCCCAGCGGGGGCGCCGGTCAGTCCGCCGATCTCAAGGCCGCCAGCGCTCTGGGGGCCTATACCACCAGCGTGCTGACGACCGTGCTGGCCCAGAACACCTGCGGCGTTCGTGAGGTCATGCCGCTGCCGCAGGCCATGATCCGTGCCCAGCTGGACGCCGTGTTCGACGATATCACCATCGACTGCGTCAAGATCGGCATGGTCAGTGATCTCGACACGGCCCGCCTGATCCGGGAGTTCATCGAGCGCTACCGGCCGGCCCATGTCGTGCTGGACCCGGTCATGGTCGCCAAAAGTGGCGACATGCTGGTAGACCGCGACGGATTCCACGCCGTGCGCGATATCCTGATTCCGGTGGCCGATGTCATCACGCCCAACCTGCCGGAAGCGGCCGTACTGCTGGAGACCGACATTCCGGAGAACCATGAAGGCATGGAAGCGATGCTGCCAGGCCTGGGGGCACTGGGCTGCGACATCGTGGTACTCAAGGGGGGCTATCTGGCCGGCGAGGTCAGCAATGACCTGGTGCTGACACCAAAGGACACTTGCTGGCTTGAAGCGCCGCGCATCAGGACACGCTCACTTCACGGCTCTGGATGCACACTGGCCTCGGCCATCGCCGCCCTGCTGCCTCGACACGATACCCCGATCGAGGCGATCAGGGAGGCCAAGACCTACATGACCCGGGCGCTGGCCGCCGCGGAGCAGCTGGAGGTCGGCAAGGGTCAGGGGCCGGTTCATCACTTTCACGCATGGTGGTAGCTGTAGTGGCAGGCAACCACTATCATTTCAGCGGTGCCTCTGCCATCACCGACATCTGCAAGCGCCCTCTCATCAACGGGCAAGGATTCAGCCATGAATACGACGCTGCTACTGGCCACTGATCTCTCTCATGAATGTGAGGCAGCCCTTGTAAGAGCGCTGCATCTGTCACAGCGCAGCCAGTCGCGCCTGGACATCCTGCATGTTGTGGATCCCTATCTGCCCGAGCACACACTTCCGGCGCTGGTGCATGCCATCGAAGAAGAGATTGATCGCACGCTCAACAGGCTGTGTGAGCACCACGAACTCAAACGCCCGGCATCCACCGAGATCCATATCGTCAGCGGTGTGCCCTACGCCGAGATCATCCGCGAAGCCTATGAGCGCAGCGCCTCGATGATTGTCATGGGCACTCACCGCAAACAGGGACAACCGGATCTGATCGGCGGCACCACCCTGTCGCGCGTCATGCGAAGGGCGCCCTGCCCGGTGGTCAGCATTCCGCACGATGGCGAGCCGGACTGGCAGGACATTCTGGTGCCGGTGGACTTTTCGCTGGCCTCTCGCCACACCCTCAAGGAAGTGCTGATGCGCTTTCCCAACGTACGTCTGACGCTTTTGCATGCCTGGGACATGCCGGTGGCCATGGAGCTCTGTGAGGGCACCAACTATCAGCACTGGCGTGACCTTGAGCGTCAGCGTCTGCGCCAGCAGCTCGAGCTTGAAACCGAACGCCTGATGGCTGACCTGCATGCCAAACCCGATCTGGAACTGGTACTGCAGCAGGGCGATCCCTCCCAGGTGCTGCTGGATCGCCTGCGCCAGCAGCCGCCCGATCTATTGGCACTGGGCAGTCACATCCGCGTCGGCATCGGGCGCTCTACCGACAGTCTGCTGGAGCGACTGCTGACTGAAACCCGTGGCGATCTGATGCTCTGTCGCACCTGGTAGATCAGGGTCAAAAGCGACCCGTAAGGATGACACGGACAATGGAGACAACATGCGGGCTCTGATTCAGCGGGTCAGTCAGGCAAGCGTTCATGTCGATGGCGAGCGCATTGGTCATATCGATCAGGGACTTCTGGCCCTGATTGGCGTCGAGCGCGACGACACGCCCGAGCGAGCCGAAAAGCTTTTGCAGAAAATGCTCAACTACCGCGTTTTCAGCGATGAGCAGGGCCGCATGAATCTGGGGCTCTCTACCACCCGGGGCGGGTTGTTGCTGGTGTCGCAGTTCACTCTGGTGGCCGACACGCGCAAGGGGCTGCGGCCGGGCTTTTCCCAGGGCGCCACCCCGGAAGACGGCGAGCGACTGTTCAATCATCTCATCGAATGCGCGCAAAAGGCTCATGACATCGTCGAGACCGGACGCTTTGGCGCTGACATGCAGGTTTCGCTGATCAATGACGGCCCCGTCACGTTCATGCTGGAAAGCTGAACGCCGGAAAGCTGATCATCCCTTTATACCGGACAGGCAAGCTCCATGAGTACATCCTCTTCTTGTGATACGCGCGTGGCGCTGATTACCGGCGGGGCGCAGGGTATCGGACGCGGCATTACCGACTATCTCATTGCCCGCGACTGGCGTGTCATGATCCTCGACATTGATGACGAGGCCATCGAGGAGATGCGCACGCGCCACGACGTTGAGAGGCTGCTGGCCATCACCGCCAGCGTCAGCGATGAAACCGCGGTCAATGAGGCCTTCGAGCGCCTCACGCAATGGCAGGGCCGGCTGGATCTGCTGGTCAACAACGGTGGCCCGGCCGATCCGTACTGCGGCCCACTGGAGTCACTGTCGCTCGAGCGCTGGCATCACTGGCTGGACAATCATCTTACCGGCGCCTTTCTCTGCTCCCGCGCGGCCATCCCGCTGCTGCGCCGGGCGAAAGGCTCGATCATTCACATGGCCTCGACCCGGGCTCTGCAGTCCGAGCCCGAAAGCGAAGGCTATGCGGCCAGCAAGGGCGGACTTCTGGCCCTGACCCACGCCATGGCGACAAGCCTGGGCCCGGACATTCGCGTCAATGCCATCTGTCCCGGCTGGATTGAAACCGGCGAGCACCAGAAGGCGGCCAATCGCGAGACTCCAGTTCATAGCGACACCGACCGCCAGCAGCACCCGGTCGGCCGCGTGGGGCATCCTGATGATATCGCCGCGCTGGTCGCCTTTCTGGCAGGCCCGGAAGCCGGATTCATTACCGGCCAGCACTTCCCCGTCGATGGCGGCATGACGCGAAAGATGATCTACGCCGAGTAGGCGCTCCCCCCGGTCACCGAATACGAGAAGGGCCGCCACATAGTGTGGCGGCCCTTTTCTGGAACCGACAGAGCGTCATCTTTCATAACGCCCGGGCTCAATGCCTGGGATGCCACTTGCCGTCATCGCCCTTTTTGTATTTCGACTCGACCGCCTTCCAGGCCACGGCGTGGGCCGTTTCCTCGCGGGATGAATCACCACGTCGATCAGACGGGCTGGCATATTCATCCCAGGCGCTGTTGAAGGCTTCCTTGTAGATGGTACGGGCATGTGGCGGCAGTACCTTGCGCGCACTGTCCGGAATGTCATCACGATGTTCGTAGGGCATTTCTCCTCCCTGAGGTCAGCCGATAACGATAAACACCCTATCCAGTGTAGAACGGTGACCGCCGCTGCCAATGATGGTCTCAGGAGGCCGCAAGCTGCACCTGCATCTCCTCGAGCGCCTCTTCGGCCTCCATCCAGGCCTGCTCATCGCTTTCAAGACGGGCCTTCCATTCACCCTGTTCGCGCAAAAGCTCGGTGAGCTTCGCCTTCTGATCGGCCTCGTAGATCTCAGGATCTGAAAGCTGCGTCTCGATTTCTTCAAGCGCCTTCTGAGCCTTCTCCATCGATTTTTCCGCAGCGTCGCGCTTTTTCTTCAGAGGCTTTAACTGCTCACGAAGCTCGGCTGCCGCACGGCGCGTGGCCTTTCGATCCTCCTTCGGTGCTCCCCCCTCACGAGCCTCTTCTGAAGGCGTCCGGGCGGTCTCGACCAGCCGGTTTTTCAGCCACAGTCGATAATCTTCCAGGGTGCCGTCAAAGGCGGCGACCCGACCGTCGGCCACGCACCAGAACTCATCGACACTGGCGCGCAGCAGGTGGCGATCGTGCGACACGATCAGCACCGCACCATCAAAGGCGGCCAGCGCCTCCGTCAGTGCATCGCGCATGTCCAGATCCAGGTGGTTGGTCGGCTCATCGAGCAGCAACAGGTTGGGCTTTTGCCAGGCAATCAGTGCCAGCGCCAGACGGGCCTTTTCCCCGCCCGAGAAGCGCGTGATGACTTCGAAGGCGTCATCACCGCGAAAACCGAAGCCGCCCAGAAAATCACGAATGACCTGCTCGGAGGCCTGCGGTGACAGCCGTTGAACGTGCGTGAAGGCGCTGGCGTTCAGATCCAGCGCGTCAAGCTGGTGCTGGGCGAAATAGCCGACCGCGAGGTGCTCACCCTCGGTGCGCTCACCCCTGATCAGTGCCAGCTCCCCGGTCAGTGCCTTGATCAGCGTTGACTTGCCCGCGCCATTGGGCCCCAGAAGACCGATTCGGCTACCCGGTGCCAGCGACAGGCGCACGTTATCCACGATCGGCGCCTCGCCATAGCCGATGGCGGCATGATCAATCGACAAAAGTGGGTGGGAAACCTTGTCGGAACAGGGCAGACGAAAACGAAACGGCGATTCGGCGCGCAAGGGCGCGATATCCTCCATGCGCTCGAGCATCTTGAGCCGGCTCTGGGCCTGCTTGGCCTTGGTCGCCTTGGCACGAAAGCGGCGCACGAAATCCTCGATCTCGGCGCGGCGGGCCTGCTGCTTCTCGCGCTCGGCCTCACGCTGAGCCAATCGCTCGGCGCGGGTACGCTCAAAGGTCGTGAAGTTGCCGCGATAGAGCTGCACGTGGCGCTGGTCAAAGTGCACGATGTGATCGCACACCGCATCGAGAAAGTCGCGATCGTGCGAAATCAACAGCAGCGTGCCGGGATAGCGCACCAGCCACTGCTCGAGCCACAAAAGCGCATCGAGATCCAGGTGGTTGGTCGGCTCATCGAGCAGCATCAGGTCAGAGGGCTTGAACAGCGTCTGGGCCAGATTGGCGCGCATGCGCCAGCCGCCCGAGAAATCCGACAGCGGACGCTCAAGATCGCGCTGTGCAAAGCCGAGACCGACCAGCAGCTGCTCGGCTCTGGCCTTTGCTGTGTAGCCATCAAGCGACTCGATCGCACCGTGCAGTTCGGCCTCGCGGTGGTGCTCGCCGGCCTCGCGGGCCGCCTCCAGTGCGGCCTGCGTGTCACGCAGGGCGTGATCGCCATCAAGCACGAAGTCGGTCAGACTGCGCGACAGCGTCACGATTTCCTGACTCATGTGGGCAATACGCACTCCGCCGTTGAGCGCCACCTCGCCCCGCTCGGGCGCAAGCTGGCCCAGAATCAGCTGGAAAAGGCTCGACTTCCCGGTGCCGTTGGCACCCACAATGCCGGCGTGATGGCCCATCGAGAGCATGAAGTCTGCGGACTCGATCAGCGGTACTCCGCCCCGTTGGAGCTCGAGCTGGCGAAATGCGATCATGCAGTATCCTGTCCGGCCGGTTGCCGATAAGTGGTCGAATGAACAAGTCAATGGATCTCCATTCTAACCGAAATCCTTCCCCGCTTTGGCCCTGGGCACTGACGCTTTATGCACGTCCCGGCGTGAGCGAGGCCCTGCTCATCCTGCAGGATGAAGCAGGCCTTGACGTCTGCGAGCTGCTCTGGGGGCTATGGCTTTTGTCACACGACCGGGCGCCGAAGACAGACCTTGCCTCAAGACTTGCGCCGGTACGTCAGTGGCAGCAGCACTATACACAGCCACTGCGCCAGCTAAGACGCGACCTCAAGGCACAGGCTGCAGACCGCCCCGAACTCGAACAGATGCGCACCCACATCAAAAAGGCCGAACTTCAGAGCGAGCGCGAGACACTCAACCGGCTCGAAGCGCTGGCGCTTTCGGCTTCGACGCCATGCCTGCCGGATAAGGCCTTTGAAACGCTTTCAAGGCACCTGATCGGTGAGCTCGATACCCGCCACCAGACGCTGATTTCCCAACTGCGCCTTGAAAGTGAGAATATGGCGCCCCCATCGTGCTGATAGTCTGTCAAAAGACAGCCGACATTCTTTCAGGAATTGGCGTGATTTTTTTTATCGGGTGTTGTCCAACATCCCTTGATGACCATGTGTACAAGGAGATTTCATGAATAAACTGTTGAGCGCGGTCACTCTGAGCACGCTGATCGTACTGACAGGCTGTTCCGATGCTGACGACGGCAAGGATAAAAACGCTGACGCTCAGGCCACGCAGGAGCAGGCCCAGCAAAACGGCAGCGATGACAGCAGCCAGCAAAAGGATGATTTCAAGTCCGACGAGGCGCGTCTGGCCTATGCCGTGGGTGTGACCCTGGCCCGCAACCTTCATGAAGACATGAAGGATCTGGATGTTGATAACTTCACCAATGGCATCAAGGACGTCTACGGCGGCAACGATATCCGCCTGAGCGATCAGCAGATCGGTGATGCCCTGCAGCAGTATCAGCAGAAGATGGTGGCCGAACAGCAACAGCAGATGCAGCAGGAAGCCGAGCAGAACGCCCAGGCCGGTAAAAAATTCCTGGAAGAGAACGCCAGCAAGGATGGGGTCCAGACCACCGACTCCGGCCTGCAGTATCGCGTCATGGAAAAGGGTGACGACAGCGCCGCCCAGCCCGGCGACGAAGACCAGGTTCGCGTCAACTATGAAGGCCGCACCATCGATGGCAACGTCTTTGACAGCTCCTATGAGCGTGGCGAGCCGGTAACCTTCCAGGTCAACCAGGTCATTCCCGGCTGGCAGGAAGCACTGAAGATGATGCACCCGGGCGACAAGTGGGAAATCTACGTGCCTTCCGATCTGGCCTATGGCGAAGCCGGCACCGGCCCGATCGAACCGAACCAGACCCTGATCTTCACGGTAGAACTGCTGGGCATGGGTGATGATGCCACCAGCGCCGACAGCGAAGACACCGGTGCCGATAACAGCGCCAGTCAGGAAGATAAAGCCGACGCTCAGCAGGCCAACTAGGCCAACAGCACGTCAGACGTTCTCAACCACCGGGTCCTGCGATCCGGTGTTTTTTTCGGGATCAAAGCGTGTCAGACGGTGTGAATAAAAACCGCCGGCACACCTTGTGGATAAGGCTGTGAGGTAGTGTTTGGCGGGCGCTTCAGCGCCTGTGCATAAATGTCGCATGTCACCATGGCGCTCATGGCACTTTCTGCAAAGAAAAATATCGCAAAGAACATAACGTCTTGTTTAAAAAGACGATTTAAAAACATATGACGCAACCAGGGGAAATTTTCCACTTCGATATGCTTTGCTTTCTGTCAAGCAAAAATTCCCAACGCAGTGTGGATAATTAATAGGAAAATTCATGTTTTAGATGCCATGACATTGTGCATCACCGACACGGCAACGACAGATCGTACCAGCTGCCCAGCAGTCCGCGGGCAGTGGTGACCACAAGACTCCCTCGCGCCAGATGGGTGTCGCTCTGGCATAAAGGCATCTCAAACGTGCCCTGGTAGCGACCGGGCGAGACGGCTTCAAGCTTCATGGCTGCCTGACGCCAGCGGCTGCCGGTTTCTTCAATCTGCATGCTCACCTGCTCCGCCGCCAGACCGCTGAGCCGCATCTCCACACTCAACTGCCCCGTTTGATAGTGCCACTGGGTTTGCATCTCACCAAAGCGACCCAGTGCGGTAAAGCAGCGCTCCTCCAGCGGTCGACAACCGAGTTCAGGAGCAAACCAGGTCACCTGCGACCGATTGCCGGCCCCAACGTAGTAATAGCCCAGATAGGCAATGGCAACAGTCACCGTAATCAGCGTGACCACCACCAGCGTATTGAGCCAGCGAAGCGAGGCGTGCTGTGACGATGAATGAGGGATCGGCATGGGCATGGAGTGTCGGTGGTGGAGGATGTATCAAGCAGACATGAAGCCGACTGAAAATAACAGCAGATCTTCATTTAAAAAATATTCTCATTTGGCTTGACCAGCCAAATGAGAATGGTTATCTTTGAGATGTGGTGATCGCCAGTCACCATATGAACAACCCGATATGTCAGGGTATCGAGTGGTTCATCTCCTCATCAAGCTAGTCACGGTCCTTTAAGCCGCCCCACCGGGGCGGCTTTTTTATATCGGTCAATCGGTGCCTCTGGCCTTGTGTGGCGTCAATCGACTCGGTCGGCACGCTGATAGATCAGATCCCAGACGCCATGACCCAGGCGCTCGCCACGGGTTTCAAACTTGGTCAGCGGGCGAAAGTCCGGACGCGGAACATAATCGCCGTCGCGTGCCAGCGTTACGAACCCGGGCGCCTCATTCATGGTCTCGACCATGTATTCGGCGTAGGGCTGCCAGTCAGTGGCCATGTGAAAGCGCCCCTTCGGCTCGAGTACGCGACGCACACGCTCGATAAAGGCCGGCTGCACGATCCGGCGCTTGTGATGACGCTTTTTAGGCCAGGGGTCGGGGAAGAAAAGCTGCAGCGTATTCACCGATTCGGCCGGCAGGCAGTCATCAAGCACCTTGAGCGCATCCTCACGATAGACGCGAACATTGGTCAGACCCGCCTTGTCGACATCATCAAGCAGCTTGCCCACGCCTGGCGGATGCACCTCGATGCCGATAAAGTCAGTCTCCGGGTTGGCCATGGCCTGCTCAAGCAACGAGCCCCCCATGCCAAAGCCGATCTCGACCACACAGGGTGCCCGACGACCAAACAGGGCTTCCAGATCCAGCCGACCCTGAGCCAGTGTCAGCCCCAGGCGCGGAAAGACCTCTTCCAGACCGCGCCGCTGGGCCAGGGTCATGCGACCACTGCGGACCACATAACTCTTGATGCCGCGATGCGGCGTGTCTTCACCGGGTTCAGCGCCCGGCGCGGTATCTTCTGTCATCAAAAATATCGTCAAAAACAGTGGAACGAATCATGGCCCGGTATCAGCCGGTGATCAGGCCTTCCGTGGGCGATGAGGGGCTGGCGGCATAGGTCTTTCTTCCCATGCGTTCGGCCAGTCGGGCTTCGCGCCCGGCTTCAACGGCCTTTTTCATGGCGCTGGCCATCAAGATCGGTTGACGGGCGTGGGCGATGGCCGAGTTGACCAGTACCCCGTCACAGCCAAGCTCCATCGCCATGGCCGCATCCGAAGGTGTACCGATACCGGCATCGACCAGCACCGGGACGCGGGCGTTATCGATGATCAATGACAGGGCGTGCGGATTGAGCAGGCCATGACCGGAGCCGATCAATGACCCGAGCGGCATCACCGCGCAGCAGCCGATCGATTCAAGCTCGGCGGCCACGATCGGATCGTCACTGGTATACACCATGACATCAAAGCCGTCCTCGACCAGGGTGCGCGCCGCGCTCAGCGTCTCGATCACGTTCGGATAAAGCGTGTGATCGTTGCCCAGCACTTCCAGCTTGACGAGATTGTGACCGTCAAGCAATTCACGGGCGAGCTGGCAGGTACGTATGGCGTCACGTGCGTTATAGCAGCCGGCCGTATTGGGCAGGATGGTATAGCGCTCGGGAGAGATGACATCGAGCAGATTGGGCTCATCCGGATTCTGCCCGATGTTGGAACGGCGCACGGCGACCGTCACGATCTCGGCCCCGCTGGCCTCGACGGCCTCGCCCGTTTCTGCAAGATCGCGATATTTGCCGGTACCGACCAGCAAGCGCGAGGTAAAGGTTCGCCCGGCAATGTACAGGGGGGTATCCCACCGGGAATCAATGCTCATGATGTTCTCCTCGGACCCGTCTGGCGGGTTCTGATGCGATCGCCATTGGCTGCCGGGATATCAGCCACCGCCAATGGCATGAACAATCTCGACGCGATCGCCCTCATTGAGCGTCGTCGTCGCATGGCGGGTGCGCGGCACAATGGATTCGTTGACCTCCACGGCGATACGCCGACCGGTCAGCGAAAGCGTGGCGATCAGGTCAGCCACACTGCTGACCTGATCGACCCGACGCGTTTCTCCGTTGATGTATAGCTGCATGTCACATCCTGCGCTGTTCTCGGGATGTGCATTATAACGCTGGAATCCAAAGGGCTCCTACCGCGTTCCGGCCTCGCCGGAAGACGTCCATACACCGCTTGCGAGCTGCTCGGGTTTTTTGAGCACGGACGGATCAAAGACCGGCTCTCGCACACCGTCACGACGCTGGCGCTCATAGTCTTTCAACACCCGCAGGGCCACAGGGGCCAGCAGCAAAATGGCGATCAGGTTGGTGGTCGCCATCAGGCCCATCGCAAAATCGGCAAAGGCCCAGACGAAATCAAGCTCGGCAACGGCACCCAGCATGACCATGGCCAGCACGGCCAGACGCAGGACCTGAATGGCCCCCTTGCTGCGACGACCGAACAGATATCCCATGTTGATCTCGCCATAGGCGTAGTTGCCGATGATCGAGGTGAAGGCGAACAGCAAAATGGCCAGCGCAATGAACCAGGTACCGAAAGTGCCCAGATGGTCGTACATGGCGTCCTGAGTGAGCTGAATGCCCTGGATATCGACGCCCGGCGAGCTGGCAAGCAGGGTGTCATAGACCCCGGAAAGCAGAATCACAACGGCCGTACAGGTGCAGATGATCAGGGTATCGCAAACCACGCCAAAGGACTGAACCAGCCCCTGAGCGGCCGGATGCTTGACCGTTGCCGTGGCGGCAGCGTTGGGCGCCGAGCCCATGCCGGCCTCGTTGGAGAAAAGCCCGCGCTTGATGCCATTTTCCATGGCGGTCTTGATGGCATAACCTGCAGCACCACCGACGGCCGGCCCGAAACCAAAGGCACTCTTGACGATCAGCGCCAGCATTGCCGGCACTTCCCCGATGTTGACGATCAGGATGTAGAGCGCGACCAGCAGATAGGCCACGGCCATGACCGGTACAATCTTTTCAGCGGTGCGAGCCACCGACCTGATACCGCCATAAATGATCAGCGCCGTCACGGCTACCAGTACGATCCCGGTAATCCAGGTCGGTACGGCAAAGGCACTATCGATCGCACGGGCGATGGTGTTGGACTGGGCACCGTTGAAGGCCAGACCAAAGGCAATGATCAAAAAGACCGCAAACAGACAGCCCATCCAGCGCTGCCCCAGGCCGCGCTCCATGTAATAGGCCGGCCCGCCACGAAAGACACCGTCTTCATGCCTGACCTTGTAGACCTGAGCCAGCGTGGACTCGATAAAGGCCGTGGCCAGACCGACCAGAGCCGTCATCCACATCCAGAAGATGGCGCCCGGGCCGCCCACCCAGAGGGCGATGGCAACACCGGCGAGGTTACCGGTCCCTACCCTTGAGGCCAGCGAGGTTGCAAAGGCCTGAAAGGCACTGATGCCGTCACCCGAGCCGCGACCACCAAAGGTCACACGCGCCATGTGCCCCATCAGACGAAACTGCATGAACTTCGTCAGCAGCGTAAAGGCCACGCCGGCACCCAACAGCAGATAGACCAGAACATAGGTCCAGATAAAGCTGCTGATGGGGTCGGTAATGGCAAGAATGCCGTTTTCAATGGTACTGATAAATTCCATGGGTTATCCCCCGCCATGCCCTGCTGTCACGAAGGCATTACGCTTGTGGTGTATTGTTGGTAAAGGCCACCGGCCCGCCCACGGCACCTGGTGGCTCGGGCGCGTGCGTGCGACCATACACGGATTCACGCATAAATGCTCAATCCGATAGGAGTATATTGCCCATGCCCTCGCGCCCTTTGTGGCTTGTAGCCGCCCTGTCCGGACTTGGGGTGGTGATTCTTGGTGCCTGGGGCGCCCACGGCCTGGCCGACCAACTGGACGCCCGCGCGCTCAACGCATGGCACACCGGTGTGCGCTATCAGGCCTGGCATACACTGGCCTTCATGATGATTCTGATCTGGCGCGAGGTTGTCGCTCTTGTCGGCCAGCGTCTTGTACTGGGCCTTTGGGGGATCGGAGTGGTGCTCTTTAGCGGTTCACTCTACCTGCTGGCGCTGGGTGGCCCGGCCCTGCTGGGGCCCATCACTCCACTTGGGGGGCTTGCGATGATGGCCGGCTGGGTCATGCTGGCCGTGACTGCCTTGCGCCGAAGGCCTGAGCCGTCATAATCACTTAAGGCTGCGTGACCGACGTGGCGTGAGCATGAGCATTCATGACAATGTCCCTACCCGATTTTTCCGATCTGCTGGAGGCCGGCCCGCTGGCCCCCCTGCCCCTGCCGCCCACCGGGGTGATGGCGCAGTATTTTCGTCATTACGAGCTGGACGCGCTGATCGCGCAGGTCGGTGATATCGAGTCGGGCTTTTTGCAGGTCGGCGAGTTTCGCCTCTGGACCCAGGTGTGGACTCCGCGCAGTGCGCTTCGTGGCACGGTCGTGGTCGTACACGGTTATTTCGATCATCTGGGCCTTTATGGCCATCTATTGCGCCTGCTGCTGGATGGCGGATTTCGCGTCGTGCTCTGGGATCTGCCGGGGCATGGCCTATCCAGCGGTGAGCGTGCCGCCATCGATGACTTTGCCACCTACACCCGGTGCCTGCGGGCCCTGCTCGCCCAGCTGGGTGACAAGGGCCTTGTCCACACGCCACTGATCGGGATCGGCCAGAGCACTGGCGCCGCCATTTTGACCACCGATGCACTGGAGCGCGCGGACCATCATCCCTGGCAGGCGCTGGTATTGCTGGCGCCACTGGTGCGGCCCTGCAAGTGGCAGCGCTCGCGTCTGATGCATCGCCTGGCCACGCCCTTTATTCGCAGCATTCCGCGCCACTATCGACCCAATACCACCAACCTCGCCTTCACGGCGTTTTTGCATCAAAAGGATCCGCTGCAGACCAACACCCTGCCGCTGGTCTGGGTCGGCGCCATGCGCGACTGGATGAGCCATGTTCGAAGATTGCCGCCCTGTCATCTGCCGGTACTGATCCTGCAGGGCCGGCAGGACGCCACCGTGGACTGGCGATGGAATCTCGAGGTGCTGCGTCGGCTGCTGCCTGCTGCTCGAATCGTCTATCATCAGGAGGCCCGGCACCATCTGGTCAACGAATCGCCGGACATCCGCCGAACCCTTTTCAGGGATCTGCATCATTTTCTGATCACACAGACCGAAGGCTCATGCACCTCCACTGCCGACATGCCCGAGGCGCCCTCATGAGTCGATGGACATTCATGGTGCTGCTGGCCCTTTTAATGACGGGCTGCGCCGGGATGGACAACGATCTCTCACGCCACCGCACACCGCTGGAAAATCTGGGACAGACAGCGGCGGTTGATGTTCTCAAGGCGCCCCCCTGGCCGGACAGCACCAGCCATCGTGTGATTCTCGTCACCCCCGTCGAAGCCGATGCCGACTTCGGTGCTTGTGCCGATGCCCGCTTCGATGACGCCCTGATCCGCCGACTGCTCAGCGCCCGAGACGGGCCACAGGTGCTGTCCGTGGCGCAGGCCTCGGCACAGCCGGAGACACCCGATAATCAGTGGCGTCTCTCTTCAGACCTTCAGTCACCGCTGGGCGCCATCGTCCTGTCGGATCGCAAGCTCTATCCCTACAGGCTGACGTTGACGCTCAGGCGCGGTAACAGTAACGATATCTGGTGGCAAAAGGAGATTGACGGCGCCCTTGATTCGCTGGGTCTGCCGCTGTCACAGGCCGCAGCGACCCCGGCCCCCTGATGGCCCGGCAACCGATCACCATTGACGTGGAGTGTTTTCGTGCGTGCATCTCATCTTGATCGTGAAGGGCCACACAACCCCTTCCCGGGACGCCAGGCTCTGGAGCGGCGTCTGGGTCACTCGCTGCCCTTTCAGCTGGGCTCCAATGAAGGCCTGGACATGCCACACCAGGCGCTGAGCGAGGTACTGGGCATTCCGGTGGCACAGCTGGCCCGCGCCTATGGTGATGCCCAGGCATTCGAATTGCGACAGCAGCTGGCCGAGCAGCAGGGCACCTCTCATGATGCCCTGCTGGTGGATGCCGGTGCCGACAGCCTGATCGCCCTGACGCTACGCGCCCTGTGCGATATCGGTACGACCGTGGTCACCAGTGCCGGCACCTATCCTACCTTTCGCTATTTTGCCGAAGGCCACGGCTGCCGCCTGGTCGAAGTCGCCTATCGACAGTCACCGGGCCGGCTGGCTCCCGATGTCGATGCGCTGGTGCAGGCCGCCTGGTTGCATCACGCAAGACTGGTCTATCTGGCCGACCCGGACAATCCCAGCGGTCACTGCCTGGACCGTGCCGATATCGCCTATCTCATCGACAACCTGCCGCCGACGTGTCATCTCCTGCTGGATGAGGCCTATCACGAGTTTCGCCCGGATCACGGTGACAGTGCCCCCATCGACGGCGTCGTGCGCCTTCGCACCTTCTCCAAGGCGCACGGCCTTGCCGGGCTTCGCATCGGTTATGCCATCGCGCCCCCGGCGCTTCTCGAGGTGATGTCAAAGGTACGCATTCACTATGCCGTTTCCTCGGTCGCCCAAGCCGCTGCGGCTGTGGTGCTGTCCCATATCGATGAGGTGAAACACCACGTTCAGGCCGTGATCAAAAGGCGTGAGCAACTGGCAACGCAGTTACAGGCATGGGGAGCGGACGTTCTGCCCTCGGCCACCAACTTCGTGGCCATCCGCATGCCGAGCGTCGACGCTGCCGAGGCCGCTCAGCGGGCCCTTCTGGCCGATGGCGTGATTATCCATCGCCCACCCCATCCGGCACTGGCCGACATTCTGCGCATTTCAGCCGTCGAGGATGCACTGAAGCCAGAACGCCTGTCTGCGCTACAAAACGCTCTGGAGCGCTGATGCTTTTGCATACCTGTCATTTCCTGCGCCCCCAGGCAGGAAAACAACGGCTCACGGCAAGCTCTGATATCAACGTGACAATAGCCACCAGATCGGCGCCACGCCCCCTATCAGCAAATTATTAAAATTATATTAAAGAGGACTGGACATAAGCGAACAGTGTTTTTACTCTGAACGTAGAAACCAATCCTCATATAACGTCATGGCCCCCTTTTCAGGACGCCATATCGGTACTCTTCATGAACACCCCTGCTCGCGGGCGCCGTTTTGGTCGTCCCAACGTTCTGCAGCGTCATTTTCACGGACCCGTTCGCTTCCCCGGCTCGAACTGGCAGTGGTGGGTCGCCGACGAAGAACGCGCCTTGTCGGCAGCATGTCGTATGGACGCCTTCCTGAAGGATGCTCAAAAAAATCAGGGAATTCATACACTGCGTACCTTCAAGGGCCGCAGTATCTATCGTCTTCATGATTCGACCGGTGACTTTTTTGCCAAACGGATTCCACTACTGACTCTGAGAAAGCGAATCGGCGCGTTGACCGGTCATCAAAATGCACTGCTAGGCTTCGACCACGGCAGCGCGGAGGTCAATAACACCCTGTTTTTAAATGAAAAAACCAGACACGGCCTGCCAGTATACTGTCTTGGTGAATACCAGCAGCATGGTTTGCCGCTTCAGCAGCTCTTGATCCAGCCCTGGCTTGAGGACAGCGTCGGACTAAAAACCCTATGGCAGACTGCTACGCCCGAACATCGTCGACGCCTGCTACCACATATCGAAAAGGTTCTGACAGCCCTGCACGATGCCCGCTTGTTACACATGGATCTACACGGCGGCAATATCATGATCGATGAGAATGATGTCACACCAGGGCTGCATGTCATCGATTGCGACAAAATGGCGATCGATGTTGCTCAACCGCAACTGGCAACGGCACTTCACGTTGGCAAGCTGTTGCGTGAGCTTGAAGGACGACATCCGAAGGACTTTTCCCGCCTGCTGGCACTGGCGTATAGCATGCAGTCACGCATCACCGGTGCCGACCAGCTGGACGAAGAGGTGAAGACGCTACTGGCCATTTCCTTGCGCTATCGAATGAGTAAAACGATCTCACGGCGGCGCCTGGTCATGGCCTCAGACGGAAGCGTGGAGCGCAAGGGACTTGAGGCCCGAGCGCGACGCACCTACAAAAATGCCGATATGCCGCCCATCGACTGGTCACAACTGCCCAGCTCCGAACAGGAACCTGACGGTATTCTGTCTGCTTCCTACTGATAGCGTACGCAGGCAGGACCTGTCGTTAAAAACCGCTACGCTCTAGAGAGTCGTCCTTCACGATCTCTGGAGCGTTTTGCATGAGCCATCATCCCGGCATTTTTAAACCCCTGCCTGCCGAGCACTTCCGATATCCCGACGAGGGAGGCGCTACCAACGCCGAAACCCGTCTATCCCGGCTGCCGGGCTATCTCACACCCAACCGTCAGTTCTTCGTGCGCAGCCATTTCGATATCCCCGAACTCAAGGCCACCGACTGGCATCTGAGGTTGACTGGAGACGCTCTCACACGCGAACACTCTCTGAGCCTGAAAGACCTTGAGCAACTACCGCGCGTCAGCGTTATCCGCGCCATCGAATGCGCCGGCAATGCGCGCGCCTTTTTTGCGCGTGATTTTGGCTCCCCCGCTGAAGGCGCCCAGTGGGGACCAGGCGCGGTGGGCGTGGCGGAATGGAGCGGCGTGCGCCTGAGCGATGTGCTGGCGCTGGCAGGTGTCGAAGAAGGCGCCTTTCACGTCTTACCTGAAGGCCTGGACAGCGGGCGCTTCGCCCGCCCGCTGCCGATCGACAAGGCGCTCGCCGATGACACCATCATTGCACTTGCCATGAACGGCGAGCCCCTGCCGATCGATCACGGCTTCCCGGCGCGACTGGTGGTCTCCGGCTGGCTGGGCGCGGCCAGCGTCAAATGGCTGGGACGCCTTGAAGTCTCGAGACAGGCACTGAATACGTACTGGAACACGCAGGATTACACTCTGGCCGGGCCCGACTATCCGGCCGTGGGAGAAGCTGACGGCGTCCCCATTACGACCATGCCGGTCATGAGCCTGGTCGATCTTGAAGATGGCGCCCGGCTTTTTGCCGGCGACACGATCCTGCGCGGGCGAGCACTGTCGGGCGAGGGGCAGGTTATCGAGGTCGAATGCTGTCTGGATGATGGCACCTGGCAGAGCGCCACCCTGCACACGCCCAACATCGCCGGTGCCTGGGTCTGTTGGTCACTGACCTGCCGGCTCGATGCCGGTCGACACGTGCTGCAGGTGCGAGCACGAGACGATCAGGGCAATGAGCAGCCGGAAAGCGTCGTCTGGAATAATCACGGCTGTCTTTACAACGCCATCACCCGCATCGCCTTTCACATGGAAAACAGCGCCGACCGAGTGGATGACGCGCCACTTCAGTAATATGAATCCCCTTACGCCCGGCTCTCATTGAGACGCTCGGGAAAGCGGGGTGGAAAGGCGTTCATGTACGTTCGGCAGGCCCGCAGCACCCGGGCATCATCAAAACGGGCACCCACCATCTGAAGGCCGATCGGCAAACCGGCTGCCGTAAAGCCGCAGGGGACGGACGCTGCAGGCTGCTGGGTCAGGTTGAAGGGATAGGAGAACGGCGTCCATTCCATCCAGTCGCGCATGCCGCTGCCCGGCGGCACGTTGTGGCCGACCTCGAAGGCCGCGATCGGCACGCTGGGCGTCAGAATCAGATCATAGCTGTCCAGAAAGTGATCCATGTGGCGGTTGAGCCGGGTCCGAGTGGTCTGAGCGCGCAGCAGGTCCACGGCCGAAAAGGCGCGTCCCCATTCGGCGATTTCCAAAAGCCCGGGATCAAGCAGTTCCTTTTGGTGTGGCGTCATGTCGGCGACCTGGGTAGCCGATGCCGTGGCCCAGAGAATCCGATAGGTCTCCAGCGAACTCTCTACTTCCGGTTCAATGCGATCGACCTGTGCGCCGAGTGTTTCCAGTCGATGGGCCGCGTGTCCTACACAGTGGGAAATCTCATCATCACGGGCCGCCGTTCCGAGCGCCGGGCAAAAGGCGATCTTCAGGCCGTCCAGCCGCCCCGCCTCGTCGCACTGCTCCCCCCAGTCCCCGGGCTGGCCCGGCACCGAGAAGTAGTCATGACCGTGATAGCGTCCGATCACGTTGAGCATCGCGATGGCATCATCCACGGTGCGAGTGATCGGGCCGATATGTGACAGCGACGCCATGGTGCTCGGCGGCCACTGCGGCACCCATCCAAACGTCGATTTGAAGCCGAACACGCCGGTAAAGGCTGCCGGAATGCGAATCGAGCCGCCGCTGTCACCGCCCTGATGCAGCACACCCATGTTGAGCGCCGCAGCCACCGCCGCGCCGCCGGAGGAGCCACCTGGGGTCAGATCGGTATTCCAGGGGTTGCGGGTGATGCCGGTGACCCGGCTGTCGGTCGTGGCCTTCCAGCCAAACTCGGGCGTAGTGGTCTTGCCCAGCAGGATCGCGCCGGCCTGGCGCAGAAACTGAGCCGGAGGGCCGTCGTGATCACAGATACCTTCATTGGTGGTCAGCGAGCCATCACGCACCGGCATGCCGGCCACTTCGGAAAGGTCCTTCATCGAGGCGGGGATGCCATCCAGTGGGCCCAGCGGCTCTCCGCGCTGCCAGCGTGCTTCACTGTCGCGTGCGGCCGAAAGCGCTCCCTCATGGGCGACATGACAGAACGCGTTCACCTCACCATTGAAGCGCTCGATCCGCTCGAGCGCGGCCCGGGTCGCCTCAACCGGCGAGGCCCGCCCCGATTCATAGAGCGCGCGCAACGTCTTCGCATCGCACTCTGCCAGTGTCGTAAAAGTATCGCTGTTCGACGATGTTGCCGTCATGCTCGCTCCTCTTTTCCATTGACCGACAGGACGTGACTGCCCGGGATTACCTCAATAACGTCAGCAATGCGCCAAGACCGTAAAGGGCCAGCACTGCCACACTTTCAAAGCCGATGCCGCCCCAGTTCTGGCGTTCGCGACGAATCAGGCCCATCAGCAGCACGCCGGTCATCAAGATGGTAATGGCGATCCACAGCATTACCTGATCGGACATGACGTGATAGATCGACCCATCGCGATACGCCACATCCGATGCCGCAGCAAACAGCGTATCAAAGGCGTTGCCACCGATAATACCGCCCACCGCCAGCGTCAGGGCGCCACGACGTACCGCCGCAATCGAGGTCACAAGCTCCGGCAGGGAGGTGGCAACTGCCGTCAACAGCGCCCCGACCGCGGTGGCCGACAGCCCGGACTCCTGTGCGATGACAGACGCCACTCGCTCCAGCACCAGACCGGTGAGCCCCAGAAGCACAGCCAGTCCCAGAAACTGCCCCCACAGCATCATCAGGCTGCGCTTGTCCCGGCTCTCCTCGGGCGTATCCTCGAAGGTTTCCCGCGTTCGTTTGGGTTGCCACATGGGATCATTCTGGGCATCACGCACCTTCAAAAGCCCATAGCCGTAGCCGGCAAACATCAGTACGGTCACCGGATGAATGCCAAGGATGGTGAAAGGCGGGGTCCATGCACCGATCAGCAGCAGCGCCAGCAGACAGATCAGCAGTGTCGACTGCATCAGGTTGCCGATCGAGGGGGCGGCATGCTCAAGGTTGGCACGGCGATAGGTGATGTCGGCCAGCGCCAGAAAGGCCGTCTGCACCGCGATGCCGCCCAGCGCATTGCTCATCGCAAGCTCCGGCTGGCCGCGCGCGGCGGCAGCGACCGACACCATGATGCCGGACAGCGACGTGGCTGCGCCCAGCATGACCGAGCCGGCGATCGCCTCCCCCAGCCCGGTTCGATCGGCCAGCCTGTCGACAATGCCGGTCAACCAGGTGCCGACCGTGCCGATCACCAGCGCACAAAGCGCAAAAATGCCCAGCGCAGACATCAACGACAGTGATTCAAGAAAGGCAAACACGCGCAGCTCCCGGGGCCCATGACGATAACGTCAAAGCTTTAAAGGCTAGTGGGTGTCGCGCCCGGGTGCCAGAAACAGCCCTTCAGTATTGCTCGGATGAGCCTTTCAGCATTATTTGCTGCTTCCCTCTTCAATGATGTGCATCCGTGAGGCATCAAACTGCTCCGGCCAGTCGCGACGCAGCAGCACCTGACCTTCCTCTCGCAGTGCGGCGATGGCAGAGAGTTCAAGCTCCACATGCAGCCACGAGCTGCGATCAATGGTGATGTGCTCGCTTTGTGCGACCACACCGCTGGCCGGCATACCGATATCCGCCGGTACATAAAGCCCGGCACGTCCATAGTTGTAATCCAGTGCCTGAGACCAGGCCGCCTCGCCCACCGTGGGCGACACGGCAACAGCGATCTGATTTTCCAGCGCTCTTGCCCGTGCACCGGTACGCACCCGGTAATAGCCGGATTCGGTATCGGTACAGCTGGGTGAGACGATCAGATCCACCCCCTGCTCGGCCAGCAGTCGCGCCGCCATGGGGAACTCGTTGTCGTAGCAGATCAAAATGCCCAGCCGGCCCAGCGCGGTATCAAATACCTGCAGGCCACTACCGCCCTCGATGCCCCAGTGCTCACGCTCAAAGCGCGTCATGATCAGCTTGTCCTGAGTGCCGATCAGCCCGCTGGGACCAAACATCCAGGCGCGATTGCGATAGATGCCATCATCATCCAGCACCGGCGCACTGCCCGGCACCAGATGGATGCCAAAACGCCTCGCCAGCGCTTCACACTGCTCAAGCCAGGCCGGCAGCATGGGCTGCAGGGCCGCAATGGACGCGTGCAGGTCGCCGCGGATCTCGGGTGGCATCTGTCCGGTCATGACCAGGCTTGAATACTCGGGCATGACCAGCAGTTCGGCGCCTCGAACCGCGGCCTGTTCGATCAACGACTCCAGATGTGCCTGATAGTCGTGCGGATGTTCAAACAGCTCGATGGCGTACTGACACAAAGCCAGATGCATGGGCACTCCTTGAATAAAAAGAAAGTCCGGCGTCAACGCTTGAAAGCGTTGCGCGTCGTGTCAGTCGAGTGTCTTGAGCCAGAAACGCAGCGTCTTGTGATCCGGCGCCTCGGCGTCGATGTCCTGCCACTCATAGCGGGCGAAAATTTCAGGACGGAGTGTATAGCCGCGGTGCTGCCAGAAGCGATCCAGTCCCTGATAACCGCTCGGACGCAGCGGATGATCCAAAGGACGCTCTACCGCACAAAAGGCGGTGTAACTCACGCCGGCAAGCGTTCGAGCATGCGCCTCGCGCGCCTCGAAAAAGCGCACGCCCAGGCCCTGACCGCGATACTCGGGCAGAAGAATCGACTCGCCAAAATAGCAGACGCTGTCGACATCAAAGCCCTGCTCGATGAAGGGTCGCACGAACGCGTCATCCTCATCCTTTAGCGGCAACGCCGTACTCATGCCCACGGCTCGATCCCCCTCGAGTACCAGAACACAAAGGCTGTCATCGCTTTGGGCATACACTTCAAGATAGTCGCGCTCATAGTCGAGCGAACCATCATAGAGATAGGGAAACTCACGAAAGACTTGGATGCGCAGCGCTGCCAGTGCGTCGAGCCACGGCCGGATCTGCGCCCCCTGAAGATGAATCAGCTGCATCGAAACGCCTCCGCGTCCTGTCAACGGACCGCTCAGGATAGCGTACCCGGCGCGGCGATGCTGTGGCGAATCGACGCCTGCCTGTCCACAGGCGCCGGTTCGCAAGAGGGTGTGGATAATCCGGTGACGTCTCAGGGTGTCCGGGTGGCCTGCGGGTAACGCGCCATCAGATCCAGCAACACCCCGTTGGTCCAGCCAAAGCCGTCGACCACCTCATACTCGCCGCCCCCGCCGACGCCGGGGTTTTCAACGTTGTACTTTTCCACCAGCTTGCCGGTCTGATCAAAGACGCGCTGATTGGTATCGATCCAGCGCCCTGCGATGGTCGCGGCCAGCCGTGTCTGGCCGTAGCGGGCAAGCCCTTCCACCGCCAGCCACTGCAGCGGTGCCCAGCCGTTGGGTGCATCCCACTGCTCGCCGGTATGACGATTGGTGGTGACCATGCCACCGGGCCTCAAGAGCTCCCGCTCGACGGCCGCGGCAACAGCATCGGCGCGGCCCTGATCGGCCACACCGAAGGCAAGCGGATACACCATGGCCGCGGAAACCACCTCGCTCAGGCGATGTTCACGCCAGTCATAATCGGTATACAGGCCGCGATCAGCGTCCCAGAAGATTCGGTTGATCGCCTCGCGACGCGTTTCGGCACGCTGTTCAAACTGATCGGCGCGGGCGTGATCACCCTCGAGCTGCCAGGCGTGAGCGAGGGTTTTCTCCAGATGAAACAGCAGTGCGTTGAGATCCACCGGCAGGATGTCGCGCGTGGCGATGGTGGTCTGCTGACTGCCGTCCGCCATCCAGCGCGAACTGAAGTCCCAGCCGCTTTCGGCCGCGGCGCGCAGGGCGCCATAGACTTCCGCGGCCGGGCGGTTCGAGGCCTTGTTCGCCAGCGCAATTTCACCGGCATACGACTCCGGACGCGGCGTATTTTCACTGCCGTGATAGCGGTTGAGCAGCGTACCGTCTGCCAGCCTTACCACGTGCTCGCTGGCCTGTCCCGGCGCCAGCGTCTCGGCGCCGCGCATCCAGTACTCATATTCCTTCTCGAGCTCGGGCAGATAGCGTTGATAGACGTCATCACCGTCATGCTCGGCCAGAAGCCCGACCATCGAGGCGAAAAACGGCGGCTGGCTGCGCGTCAGGAAATAGGTACGGGTGCCGTTGGGAATAAAGCCGTACTGATCGATCAGCCAGGCGAAGTTATCCACCATGTCACGCACCAGGTCATACCGGTCGCTGTGGGCCAGTCCCAGCATGGTGAAAAAACTATCCCAGTAGAACATCTCGTTGAAGCGTCCGCCCGGCACCACGTAGCGATGCGGCAGTACCACCAGGCTGCTCCACTGGCCTTCATCGGTCGCGGCCGGGTCGCGAGTCAGATAGGGCCAGAGATTCTTGATGTGTTCATCAATCGGCGTATCGGCACTTTCTGACAGGCGCGCCTCGTTTTCGGGCGGCTCGTCGAAATTATCCTGCACAAAGGCGTTCAGTTCGGCTCGGGAGAGTGCTCCTCCAGCAGTGCGCTTTTGATAATCCTCAACGATCAGGCCCGGGGCACGACGAGGGATCAGATCCACCACCGTCTTTTCATCGTCGTACAGATCGGCCTTGGCGATGGCGACCATCACCGGCCCCCAGGCCCGATCTGGTGACTGTGCGGCGGTCTTTGGCTCACCACCCACACCGCCAGCTCCGGCACAGCCGGCCAGCGCCCACGCCAGCACCAACCCCGCCATAAGTCGGCCTGTCGACCTTCCTGATATCCGTCCCTGCATGATGATTCCCCATCCCTGTGGCTTTTATATCGGCCGATCGCGCCGGGCTTCATATTAGCGCAGCTTGATCAAGGTGCGACTCGCCATTGGGCGTAAACCCTGGCCGCATCATGGCCTTGTCACCCGACATCAAAAAAACGGATTGCTCGCGTAATTGTTATGTTATAACGTTTTATTTATCGACTGATCCATGGTCGTGTCGTCATCCCATTGCGGGAAAAGCCCTCAATATCCTGCCATCCGTTACTGGAGGTTCCATGAAAACGCGTGCCGCCATTGCCTGGGAACCCAATCGTCCGCTGGAGATCGAGGAGATCGATCTGGAAGGTCCCAAAGCGGGCGAGGTGCTGGTTCGCATCGTCACCACCAGCCTGTGCCATACCGATATGTTTACCCTGTCCGGTCGCGACCCCGAAGGGCTTTTCCCCTGCGTGCTCGGTCACGAGGGTGTCGGGATCGTCGAAGAAGTGGGCCGCGGTGTGACCTCTGTCAAACCGGGCGATCACATCATTCCGCTCTATACCCCGGAAGACCCCAACTGCCCCTACATCCAGTCGGGCAGAACCAATCTGTGCCAGACGATTCGCAAGACCCAGGGGCAGGGCCTGATGCCGGATGGCACCAGTCGTTTCTCCTACAAGGGCAAGACCATTCGTCACTACATGGGCACCAGCACCTTCAGCGAGTACACCGTACTGCCGGAGATTGCGGTGGCGAAAATCAACCCGGAAGCGCCACTGGCCAAGGCCTGCGTAATGGGCTGTGCGGTGCCTACCGGCATTGGTGCGGTGCGCAATACCGCGAAGGTCCGCCCCGGCGATACGGTGGCCGTCTTCGGCCTTGGCGCCGTCGGCATGGCAGTCATTCAGGGCGCGAAGCTGCAGGACGCCGGGCGCATCATCGGCATCGACGTCAACCCGGCCAAGTTTGCGCTGGCCGAGTCGCTGGGAGCCACCGAATGCCTCAACCCGAACGATCACCCCGAGCCGCTGCATGAGGTGATCATCGACATGACCAACGGCGGCGTCGAGTTCTCGTTTGAATGCGTGGGCAACGTCACGCTCATGCGCGCCGCACTCGAGTGCTGCCACAAGGGCTGGGGCGAGAGCATCATCATTGGGGTGGCCGGCGCGGGCGAGGAAATCTCGACGCGGCCCTTCCAGCTGGTGACCGGACGCGTCTGGCGAGGATCAGCCTTTGGCGGGGTGCTCGGTCGCTCGGAGCTGCCGGGCATGGTCGATGAATGGCTCTCCGGCCGCTTCGATGTCGATCCCTACATTACCCACAACATGAGACACGATCAGCTCAACACGGCCTTTGACCTGCTCCATCGCGGTGAGGCCATCCGCTCGGTGATTCACTATCAACCACAGGAGACGATGACCGGTCCCCTGCCAGGCATCACGCTTGGCGAGACGACAAAAACGCCGGAACCCGTCTAACCCGACGCAATCATCATCAACGACACCGCCTCACAGCAAACGTGAGGCGGTTTTTTTGATGGACGGCCCGGCCCCTCACGAATGCCCTGAAACGGACCCGACCAAGGCCTGATGTTTCGCTGAATCCCTCGATCAGCCTCTCACATAAATGTAAAGTTATGTGTAAAAAGAGCCGATAATGGTAAACAGGCCAATACCACCGGCCTTGAAATCATCACGCTTTTACCCGCGGGCCGACATTATGACATTGACCATGAAAACCCTATGGGCCAGCGCTCTGCTGTTGACGACATCAATGAATGTGATGGCGCAGGGCTACATCAGCGACGAATTCAACACCCCCGGCAGCCAGGCCGTCGCCATCTACACCTGCGCGGTGACCGGCGCAGAAAGAGGGTTTGAGCCACAGGCATTCGACATCCTGCAATCGGCGTTCAAGCAGCGAGGCGCCAACATGAAAAGCCGCCAGGCCGAGAACCTGAAAAACGATGCCTACCGCTGGTACAAAAGCGAGCAGGGTCGCTTTGATTTCGACAGCTACTGGCACGGCCAGTGCGCCCCCGTTTTTGCACGCATGGAACGCGCCATCAATGCCTGATCAGGGCGCGCCTGAAAGGCGGTATCGGTGAGCGTTTCGGATAACGCAAATCCTTGATGGAAAAGCCTAAAGCGGTCAGGACTTACTGCCGATAGTGAAGGTAACAGCTCGCCGGAAGACTTTCTGTCAGCGTTGTTTATTTGTGAACTGACCTCTTCCACCCTTTCGCCCGGTTACGCTCCCTCGTGCCGGGCTTTTTATTGCCCTTCCGGTTTGATGTTCATGGCATCAAAACGGTTCATGAATCCCCCCTGACCGTCAACTTTATATATTCCCCCGCCCCATCATCCGATCCAGCTGGCGATAACCGATCGCCTCCATCAGGGCGCCCTTATCAACCTTTTCCTCACCATTTAAATCTGCAATCGTCCGCGCGACCTTGAGCACGCGGTGATACGCCCGCGCCGAGAGATTGAGCCGGGCCAGCACGCCGGAGAGCCACGCACGTTCGTCATCGCCCAGCGCACAGGCGGCTTCCAGCTCGCTGGTGGAAAGATGTGCGTTGAGCCCGCCGCGAGCGTACTGAATCCTTCGCGCGGCCATGACGCGCGCACGCACGGTCTCGGAGTTCTCGCCCTGCGTTTTGGCCGTCAGCTGTTCCGCGGGCAGTGCGGGGACTTCGATCTGTAGATCGATACGATCGAGCAGCGGACCCGAAAGACGTGCCTGATAGCGCTGAATCTGATTGGGGGTACAGCTGCATTGCTGACGCGGGTCGCCCAAATGCCCGCAGGGGCACGGGTTCATCGCCGCCACCAGTTGAAAGCGGGCCGGGTATTCGCGCTGGTGGCTGGCGCGAGCGATGTGGACTTTTCCGGATTCCAGCGGCTCACGCATGGCCTCCAGCACCTTGCGATCAAACTCCGGCAGTTCATCCAGAAAGAGCACGCCCTGGTGGGCCAGCGAGATCTCCCCCGGCCGGGGCCTTGAGCCGCCACCCACCAGCGCGGCGGGACTGGCACCATGATGCGGGGCGCGAAACGGGCGCTGGCCCCAGCGCTCGAGAATATCGAGCCCGCAGACCGAGCGAATCGCCGCGACTTCCAGAGATTCACTCTCGGTCAGCGGCGGCAGAATGCCCGCCAGACGGCTCGCCAGCATGGTCTTGCCGGTGCCAGGCGGGCCTGCGAAAAGCAGGTTATGGCCACCGGCCGCGGCGACCTCCAGCGCGCGGCGCGCCTGATGCTGACCGCGCACGTCACACAGATCCGCCGCCGCAAGCGTCGCCATCGGGGGCTCGGTCAGCTGATGCGGGGCGATACGACGCTCGCCGGTGAGATGGGCCACCACCTCCAGCAGACTGGAGACCGGCAGCACGTCCAGATCGCCGGCCAGTGCGGCTTCATCAGCGTTGGCGGTGGGCAACAGCAGCTGGCGCCCGGCCTCCGCCACCGCCAGCGCCGCCGGCAGGACGCCGGTCACGGCACGCAGCTGACCATCAAGCGCCAATTCACCTACGCACTCCAGCCTGCCAACGGCCTCCTGCGGAATCTGCCCCGAGGCCACCAGAATGCCGAGTGCAATCGGCAGATCAAACCGCCCGCCTTCCTTGGGCAGGTCAGCCGGCGCCAGGTTGAGAGTGATGCGTTTGGCGGGAAACTCGAAGCCTGCGTTGATCAGCGCGCTGCGTACCCGCTCGCGGCTCTCCTTCACTGCCGCCTCGGGCAACCCCACGATGGCCAATCCCGGCAGCCCGTTGGAAAGATGCACTTCAACGACGACTTCGGGGGCCGCCAGCCCGACGCTGGCACGGGTGGGGATAATCGCAAGCATGCAGGGCTCCGGACAGAAGGATCAGCACGCCGCCTCCTGCGGCGTGCATTAGACATCCCTTTACAATCGGCCAGGCCCTGCCGTGACTTTAACTGGAACACTTTTCAGGACGGGGAAACCGTCTCTGTCGTCTCACGCTCGCCCCAGTGACGCTGCTTGCTGGTCTGACCGATACCGGGATTAAAGCAGTTGCACGGATCAAGCTGCTGATAGAACGCGCGCAGGGCCGGTTTGGCGTGATAGAGATGCCCGACATTGTGTTCGGCCGGGTATTCGGCGCCGCGCGCATCCAGCAGTTCCCACATGCGATGTTCGAGCGCCAGACAGTCGGTGCCCTTTCTGACGATGTAGTCCTGATGCATGACGTGACAGAAGAAGTGGCCGTAGTAGAGCTTGTGGATCATCGGCGCGTCCACGTCATCGGGCAGAACTTCGAGCCAGTCGCGCTCGTTACGCTTTAGCGCCACATCGAGCGCCACGATATCCTCGACCTCATCGCTGTGGATGATGCGATAGCGCCCGGCGGCGCCGGCGGCAGCAAAGCGGTGCAGGAAGGCCTTTTTGCCTTCTTCTGCACTGCATTCGAAATACTCCCCTTCGCGCGTGGCGAAATGCTGATCGAGCAGTGCCCGCGTACGCGCGATGTTCTCCTCGCCCACCTTGAGCAGCAGATGGTGCTCAAAGCGGTCGCGATAGTCGTTCATGCGCCCGGGCAGATGATCCGGGAACAGCCGGCCGAGCCTTTGCAATACACGATCGGTCACGTAATCCGGCAGAAAGCGCAGCCGATTGCAGACATCATCGATGCGATTCTTGCGATCCCACAGCGCCGGTAGCCGGTGAGTGCCCAGCGTCTGAATGGTGAGAAAGGTGTCCTTGCCATAGTGTTTGGCAATGTCATAGGCGTCGCGATGCATGTACTCACCGGCGATCGGCAGCGTCTCGAAATCAGACAATATCTGCCGGCGCAGGTCGGTCAGCTCCGAAGGATCATTGGTACCGATATAAAAGACCTTAGGGTTTTTCTCCTGCTCGAAGGTGTCCAGGCGCAGGGCGAATACCATCAGTCGCCCTGCGGAGCCTGCGGCTTCATGCAGCCGGCGCGGGTCGGCGTTGAAGCGCGCCGGCGTATCGGCATCGATATCGCGTACGTGGCGGTGGTAGTCCGGGTCGGAGGCGGCCGCGTCGCTTTTATCGATATCGGTGTCCTGGTAGTCGCCGCGCTGCAGCCGCTCAAGAAGGGTCTCGGGATCATCTCCGAGGCGCACGCCCAGATGGTTGACCAGCTCCAGCTCACCGGCCTCATTCATGCGCGCATAGAGCGCCATTTCGGTGTAGGCAGGGCCACGCTTGATCAGCGAGCCGCCGGAGTTGTTGCACACACCGCCAAACACAGAGGCGCCGATGCACGAGGAGCCGATCACCGAGTGCGGCTCGCGCCCCATGGGCGCCAGCGTCTTTTCGAGCTGATCCAGCGTCGCGCCGGGTAGACAGATCACCTGACGGCCCTCATCGATGGGCTGGATGATGTTCATGCGCAGCGTACTGACAATCACGATCTCGCGGTCGTAATCGTCGCCGTCCGGCGTGGAGCCCCCGGTCAATCCGGTGTTGGCTGCCTGGGTGATCACGATGCGATCACTTTCCATACAGGCCTTCAACACCTGCCACTGCTCAACCAGCGTGCCCGGCCTCACCACCGCCAGCGCACGACCGGTCCCGAAGCGAAAGCCGGTGCGATAGCGCCGGGTGCTGACCTCATCGCTGAGTACGAAGTCCCGCCCAACTATTGTCTCCAGCCGGGTAATGAATCGTTCACGCTCGGCCGTATCGACGGGCTGTCGTTCGAGCGTCTGGCACCAGGTCGTCATTGAAGTCTCCGCAACGTCGCCGCATCGAGACCGCCCAGGGCGATCTCGCGGGCCTGAATCATCAGGGGCTTTCCGGCAGGTCGGCATCCGCATGCCTTCGGTCGACGATCGACGCCTCAAACAGCGGTGGCAACATCAGGTAACGAGGCAGGCGTGCCTGTCATGCGGGTGTCGGCACTACATCAGAATATCATTGTGAAACCGATACGTGCTCATGACCAGCCTTCGGAGCACCGCCAAAGGCGCCAACGACGCCAACACAGCAGTGCCACGCCGTGACGGAGACCGATCAGCCCCTCTTCAGCGTGATGCGGGTCAGTTCCGAAGGCTTGCCCAGGCGCAGGGCAAAGCCCATCCACAGCGCCGTACCATTGCTGACATACAGCGTCATGCCGTCCACGTCGTAGCGCCCCGACACAAAGCCGTTGTTGGCGCGCGCCACGATTCGATCCATTCCCACCATCATGCCGCCATGGGTGTGGCCGGAAAGCTGCAGGGCCACACCTTCCCGTGCCGCTGCCCGGGCATTTTTGGGCTGGTGATCGAGCAAAATGATCGGCACATCATCGCCTACGCCTGCAACGGCAGCCGCCACATCCGGCCCCGGCAATCCGCGACTGTTCCCGGCCGGGTCGGTGACACCGGCAATGGCCAGCTTCGCCCCGTCGCGCTCAATGAGCGCATGCGAATTGGACAGACGCTGCATGCCCAGCGACACGTAGTGCTGCATCCAGGCCTCATAGCCGAAATAGTATTCGTGGTTGCCGGGGATCACGAACACACCATCAGACGCACGAAGCCCGGCCAGCGGGGCGACATCGTCACGGCGGTTGTCCAGCGTGCCATCCATCAGATCCCCCGTGATCAGGATGGCATCAGCATTCAGCGCATTGGTGCGCTCAACCACCGCTCGCGTCCAGGCCTCTGGAAAGAGCCCGCTGATATGAAGATCGGTGAGCTGCACGATCTGATAGCCCTCAAACGCCGGCGCAAGCCCCGGAAGGGTGACCTCGATGTCCTTGACCGGCGGCACACGCACGGCCTGCTGCATGCCCCAGATGCCCAGTCCCAGTGCAGCCATACCGATCAGATAGCGCGCCATGGGTGGTGCGGCCATGCGCTGCTGCTTGAACAGCATGGTGATGATCATGACCAGATCCATCAGCAGCTGAAAGACCGCCAGCAGGATCAGCGCCCCAAAGAGTGCATTCATCACCATCGACAGGGGACGCGGGATTTCCGGCGAGAAGATCGATCCGGTGACCCAGCGGCTGATCAGATGCTGCTCGGCCACCACCAGAAGCACCAGCGCCAGGACCAGCTTGATCCAGAGTGGCGCCGTCAGCGGCAATAAATAACGAAGTGCAACAACGGCCCAGGGCAGGGCAGCCACCAGATGAAACATGGCGCATGACTCTTTTGATGGAATAAATGGGAGCGAACACGGTCTGCAAAGGATAGCGGACGAACGAATACCCCATGATCCAGAAGTCTCATGCCACTGTCCTGAGTCGATCAGGCTGGGCCAGGCCGCCGTATCAACCCGGCTACTGAAACGCCTCTCTGAAATGATCGCGCCCCACCTGCAGGTGGGGCGCGATCATTCAGGGCACCGCCGTTACGCGCGCGTCGCGGTAATGCGTTGATAGAAGGCCATACAGGCCGCGGCAAAGACGATAAGGCCCAGCCATTGAGCGGTGTCGGCAAAATCACTGCCGACCAGCGCCAGCGGCGCCTCACTGCCGGTAAAGCCGATCACGCCAGCCATCAGTACGCCCATCAGGCTTTCCCCCACGATCAACCCCGAGGCCAGCAACACGCCACGCTGCTGCGCGTGCTCGCGTGTGGCCGCCTCCCTGCGCGCCAGGCGACGGGCGACGAACCAGGAGAGCAGTGCCCCGATCACCAGCGGCATGTTCACACTCGGCGGCAGATAGATGCCAAGCCCCACCGCCAGCACCGGCAGCCGGGCCGTACCGCCTCGACGACGCAGCAGCTCATCCACACCTATCAGCACCGCGCCCAGCGCCACGCCGATCAGCAGCATATGGGTGTTGAGATCATGATTGAAGATACCACTGGCGATCTGCGACATCAGTGTCGCCTGCGGTGCGGCCAGCGCCTGGGCGGGGTCCATGCCCTCACGCGGCAACGCACCGGTAAAGCCATAGGCGTTGTATAAAAGCGTCAGCACCGGCGGGATGATCAGCGCACCGACCACACAGCCAATGATCAGTACCAGCTGCTGGCGCCAGGGCGTGGCCCCGACCAGATAGCCGGTTTTCAGATCCTGCAGATTGTCATTGGAGATCGCGGCGATGGCCAGAATCACCGACGTGGTAAAAAGCGCCAGCCCGACTGCCAGCTGTCCGCCAGCGGCCCCGGCAATGTCGGTGCTCACCCCGGACAGCGCCAGAATCAGCAGCGAGACCAGAATCACCGCGATGATACCGATGCCGGAGATCGGGCTGCTGGAAGAGCCGACCAGCCCCGCCATGTAGCCACAGGCCGCGGCGATCAGAAACCCGAAGACAAACGCAAAGAGCACGCAGCCGATCACCAGTGACCAGAAGGCCAGCGATGACAGCCCCGGCGCGTTGTCCTGAAGGAACACCGCAAAGACCGCCACCAGCGCGATCAAAAGCACGCCGGCGAGCCCCAGTATCCACACGCCCGGCAGATCACGGTCGGTGCGCTCGATGGTGCTCCTGTCCGGTCGGGCAGAGGCGGCCAGCGCGTGTTTCAGACCCTCAAACAGTGCCTTCGACAGCGTGCCCAGCGTCCAGAGGGCGGCAATCGCGATCGTCCCCGCGCCCATGAAGCGCACATCGCTGGACCACAGCGCCATGCCCAGCTCGCTCAGCGACTGTCCCGGTGCCTGGGCGTGCGTCAGCGTCAGCCAGGGCACCGCCACGCCCCAGGCGATCAAAAGGCCGGTCAGCAGCGCCATGCCACCCACAATGCCGACCAGATAGCCCGCGCCTACCAGCGCCAGCGAAAAGCCGGTAGAGAGCTGGAAGGCGGCGCGACCGGCGCTGAACCACAGGCTGATACCATCGGCGAGCACCCGAAAGCCGCTGGCCAGCAGCGTAAAGACCGCTGCCGCCACACCGCCCAGAACAATATCACCGGCACCGGTGCCCTGGCGTTTGCCGCCATCGTCCTGAGCGGGGCGCTCACCGACCTTGAGAATCTCGGCAGCAGCGACCCCCTCCGGATAGGGCAGTGAACTCTGCACCACCATGACCCGCCGCAGCGGAATGGTATACAGCACGCCCAGGATGCCGCCGATGGCGCAGATCGAAAAGGCCTGCCAGAACGGAAAGCCGGCCCAGAAGCCGATCATCAAAAGCCCGGGCAGCACAAAGATGATTGCCGAGAGCGTTCCGGCCGCCGAGGCCTGGGTCTGCACCATATTGTTTTCGAGGATATTGGCATTGCGGCAGTAGCGCAGTACCGCCATGGAGATCACCGCCGCCGGAATCGAGGAAGCGAAGGTCAGCCCCACCTTGAGGCCGAGATAAACATTGGAGGCGGTAAAGACCACCGTAATCAGAGCCCCCAGCACGATGCCGCGCAGGGTCATTTCGGGCAGCGCCTGCCCGTGAGCATGAGACATTTAAACCACTCCTGATGCGTACGCGCCCTGCTGACCCGGCGCCTCTGGGGCAACCATCGCAACCGCTGGCACGCACCATGACAATGCCCGACAAGCTTTGACGGACCTTAAGGTGTATCGCAAGGGGAGGGTTTTACTTCATTTGCAGGCAAAACGTCGAGCCCTGCTGGCTCTGCAACCGATCGGATCGGCTTTCAGCGCCAGCCAAAACAACAGCACCGCCCGGTGGGCGGTGCTGAAAGGACGGGCCTGACCGAACCTCTTCAGTCGGCGGTACCCTGTCCGCTTTGATCGTCAGAGCCCGAGGCGCGCTTGCCACTGCCACGGGTGGTCTTGCCGGCAGATTTGGAGGCTGCAGCGCCAGAGCTCGCCTTGCCAGCGGCTGTCGAGGCACTGTCCTGCGACGCGTCGCTGCCAACTGACGCTGCGGGTGCATCATGTTCACCGGCCAGGCGCTCGGCCTCGGCGGTCGTACTGGCACCACCGGGTGCTGCGGCAGCACTCATTTCCGACGGTGTGGCCGCGCCGGGCTTGCCATCACGCTCGTCGAGGGCAGCCTCCAGACGGGTTACCTGCTTTTCGAGCGCTTCCACACGTGAACGGGTGCGCTGAAGCACTTCCATCATGACATCGAAGTCCTCGCGCGAGACCAGCTCCATGCGGTCAAAGGCGCTGCGCATGGCGCTTTGCACCGTGCGCTGAATTTCTTCGGGTCCGCGGGAGACGTCCTGCAGACGCTCACCGACCTGTTGCGCCAGTCGTCCAAAAATATCGTGCTTTGCCATGTCTGCCCTTCCTCTGATTGTCTGCGTTCCCTGAAAGAGAGGGTCGCCTGCCTCGCACCCGGGGATGCATGACGACAGTACCTGTCTACAGGATACGCAACATGACGCCGGAACGCCTAAAAACCGCAGCGCACCAAAAGCGAGCACCCGCCGGCGCCAACCATGCCATTTTAGTGCACACAAACACTCTTCATGCGCAATTGTGGTGCTTACATGAAATTACCAAAGCCACAACCCTTAAGTAACTTCATGTTTTTAAAGCACTCACCTTACGGTGGCACATTGCCTGCCATGTAATGCCCAGGCGCTGGTCAGCCCGAGCAGGCAATCGAGACAGGGATGAATATCCCGCCCCCTCTCGCAACGCCTGCATGACGCCGAATGATCGCACGCCACCGGATCCTTCGTGACCTCGCCTGATGTCATCTGACTTCGTACCGGCGAACGTGGCATTGACGCCGTCCAGACTCCGGCTGCAAGGATATAATCACATGAACGAACTTGTAGAAGTGCAGTACGCACTTGATACCTTTTACTTTCTGATCTGTGGTGCGCTGGTGCTATGGATGGCTGCCGGCTTCTCGATGCTGGAAGCCGGTCTTGTGCGGGCCAAGAACACCACCGAGATCCTGACCAAGAACATGGCGCTGTTTGCCATTGCCTGCACCATGTACATGCTGGTCGGCTATCACATTGTCTACCTGGGTGATGGCAGCAGTTTCCTGCCCGACTTCGGCTTTCTGATTGGCGCCGAACACAGTGCGGATGATGTGCTCACAAGCGGCGGTGACACCTACTATGCCGCCCGCTCGGATTTCTTCTTCCAGGTCGTCTTTGTGGCCACGGCCATGTCGATCGTCTCAGGCGCTGTCGCTGAGCGCATGAAGCTCTGGTCCTTTTTGCTCTTTTCGGTCTTCATGACCGGTCTGATCTATCCGGTTCAGGCCTACTGGTCCTGGGGCGGCGGCTTTTTGAGCGAGGCCGGCTTCAGCGATTACGCCGGTTCCGGCATCGTGCACCTGTGCGGTGCAGCCGCAGCCCTGGCCGGTGTACTGGTCCTTGGTCCGCGTCATGGCAAATACGGCAAGAACGGTGCCATCAACGCCATTCCGGGTGCCAACATGCCGCTGGCAACGCTGGGCACCTTTATTCTGTGGCTGGGCTGGCTGGGCTTTAACGGCGGCTCGGAACTCAAGCTTTCCGATATCAGCAGTGCCAACGCCGTGGCTCAGGTCTTTGCCAACACCAATGCCGCCGCCAGCGGTGGCGTGATTGCTGCCCTGATTCTGGCCTGTATCTGGTTCCGCAAGGCCGATCTCACCATGGGCCTCAACGGTGCGCTGGCAGGGCTTGTGGCGATCACCGCCGGGCCGTCTGCGCCAGGCATTCTGGCCGCTACCCTGATCGGTGCCGTGGGCGGTCTGCTGGTCGTGTTTGCCATCGTGGCACTGGACAAGCTGCGCATTGATGATCCGGTCGGTGCCATTTCGGTGCATGGTGTCGTGGGTATCTGGGGGCTGCTGGCCGTGCCGCTGACGGACAGCGAGGCTGGTTTCGGCGCTCAGCTTCTGGGCATGGCGACCATCTTCATCTGGACCTTTGTGGCAAGTCTTGTCGTCTGGCTGGCCATCAAGGCCGTCATGGGAGTACGTGTCAGCGCAGAAGAAGAGTATGAAGGCGTGGATGTCGCTGAATGTGGACTGGAAGCCTATCCTGAATTCACCGGTGGCAAGCGCTAAGCCGCTTTTCAAGGCACAGGGCCCGGGCGCCCGACATGGGCACCCGGGCCATGCCCTGGCATGCGAAAGCCGTCGCCACCATGGTCACATGGCAGAAGGATTCGGCGCCGGGTGTAATCATGCTTTTTCAAACCGGCAACCGGCACTGTATGCTTGAGCGACAGGGGCGCCGGCTCCGCCCAATTCAAAGACGATCAGGTGAGGACACGAAAGATGAAACTGGTATCTGCCATCATCAAACCCTTCAAGCTCGATGACGTACGCGAGTCGCTCTCCGAGGTTGGCGTTCAGGGGATTACCGTGACAGAGGTCAAGGGCTTCGGTCGTCAGAAAGGCCATACCGAGCTCTATCGCGGTGCCGAGTACGTGGTCGATTTCCTGCCCAAGGTCAAGATCGAGGTCGCCGTGGACGATGCCATGGTCGATCAGATCATCGAAGCCATCACCTCGGTGGCCAACACCGGCAAGATCGGTGACGGCAAGATCTTCGTGGCCCCGCTTGAGCAGGTCATCCGTATCCGTACCGGCGAAACCGGTCAGGATGCGGTCTGATCTCTCCAGGAAGACAGACATGAAAAAACCCGCCAATCGGCGGGTTTTTTCATGAGCGTGGCAGCGTTTGAAGCGACCGCCCTGCTTACAGTGACAGCGCGTCGATATCAGCACGAGCAGACGACTGCGCGGCGCTGACCGCGTCTTCACCCATTCCCAGACCTTCGGCATAGATGAACTCGATGTCGGTCATGCCCAGAAAGCCCAGAAAGGTTCGCAGATAGGGCGTGACCAGATCATGATCGGTGTCGCGATGCAGCCCGCCACGGGTGGTCAAAACGATCACGCGCTTGCCGGTGATAAAGCCTTCGGGGCCCTGCTCGGTGTAGCGAAAGGTCACCCCGGCACGCGCCACGAAATCACACCATGTCTTGAGCTGGGTCGGGATGTTGAAGTTATACATCGGGGCCGTCACGACGATGGTGTCGTGGCTCTTGAGCTCCTCGACCAGCGTATCGGACAGTGCCAGCGCGTCCTGCTGGGACTGGGTCGGCTCGGCAATACTGCCGCGCAGCGCGGCCATCAGCTCGGCGTCGAGTACCTCGACCGGCGTGGCGGCCAGGTCGCGAACGGTAATGCTGCCGGCGCCATGACGGCTTTCAAAACGATCGCCCAGATAATCCGCCAGCTGGCTGGACTGGGAATATTCACCAAGAATGCTGGACTTGAGAATCAGTGCTTTCGACATGTCTTTATCCTTGAAAGTGATACACGACGATGGAATGGCGCCACTCTACACGTCCATTTAATTGAAGGTGAAGCGCAATCATTGCCGCCCTTGATTCGATTTTTTCGAATGCCATTGAAGCATCGCCCGTCTCATTGTCAGGCCATAAAAAAAGCGCCGGACCAGGCCGACGCTTTCAGGATCATGGACCGGCGCTGACACAGGCCGGCCCGGATATCACGACAGATGTGACTTCTCGGAAGACGTTATCTTTCGACAGACGTCATTTTTCGACAAAGGCGCGCTCGATGACGTAGTCGCCAGGCTCGCCCATGCGCGGCGAGATGGTAAAGCCCAGCTCATTGAGCACCTGACTGCTCTCCTCGAGCATCGCCGGACTACCACAGATCATGGCGCGGTCGTGCTCGGGGTCCATCTGCGGCAGACCGATATCGGCGGCCAGCTTGCCGGAGCGGATATGATCGGTCAGGCGTCCCATGGTATGGAACTCCTCGCGCGTCACGGTCGGGTAGTAGATCAATTTCTCGCTGACGTCCTCGCCCAGAAACTCATGATCGGGCAGGTCGCGGGTAATGAACTCCTGATAGGCCAGCTCGCTGACGGTGCGCACACCGTGGATCAGAATCACCTTGTCAAAGCGCTCGTAGACTTCCGGGTCCTGAATCAGGCTCAAAAACGGCGCCAGACCCGTGCCGGTAGAGAGCATGTAGAGATGGCGTCCTTCCTTGAGGTCATCCAGTACCAGCGTCCCGGTCGGCTTGCGGCTGACCAGCAGGGAGTCACCGACCTTGAGGTGCTGAAGTCTTGAGGTCAGCGGGCCGTCCTGCACCTTGATCGAGAAAAATTCCAGATGCTCTTCCCAGTTGGGGCTGGCGATCGAGTAGGCACGCGTCAGCGGCTTGCCGTCGACCTCGAGCCCGATCATCACGAACTGGCCGTTTTTAAAGCGCAGGCTGTCCTCGCGGGTGGTGCGAAAGCTGAACAGCGAATCGTTCCAGTGATGAACGCTCAGGACTTCGGTGGTAGCAAACTTGCTGGACACGTTGGAGAACTCCCTGACAATGGGTCGCATTTGCAGTGGGTAAGTGGGCCTATTCTAGACATTGCGCCCGCAGGCGTCACGGCACACAAGCGCCTTGATCAAGGCTGGATCGCCTCCAGACAAAAAGGGCCACACCGAGGTGTGGCCCTGATGCCCTCATGCAGGGTGCTAGTGACTCAGACGGAACGCCCCGACCGTGGTGGCCAGACGGTGCGCCTGCTGACTCAGCGACTCGGCGGCGGCCGCCGACTGCTCGACCAGCGCGGCATTTTGCTGGGTCATGTCATCAAGCTGGGTGATCGCCTGGTTGACCTGACCGATACCGGTGGACTGCTCGTTGGTGGCACGACTGAGTTCATCGATTACCGTGCTGACCCTTCCGACCCGCTCGACGATCTCGCCCATGGCATGACTGGTCGTACTGACAAGCTCTGCACCGCTGGTGGTTTCACGACTTGAGGTGGTGATCAGCGTCTTGATGTCGGTCGCCGCCTGGGCGCTGCGGTTGGCCAGGTTCCTGACCTCCTGTGCTACCACGGCGAAACCGCGGCCCTGTTCGCCGGCCCGTGCCGCCTCGACCGAGGCATTCAGCGCCAGCAGATTGGTCTGGAAAGCGATGCCGTCGATGACATCCACGATCGATTCGATCTTGCCGGAGGTTTCGCGGATGCGGGCCATGGTCGCGACCACGTCGTGCATCTGCTCACCACCACCCCGGGCCATGGTCGCCGCTTCATGGGCCAGACCGTTGGCTTCCCTGGTAGAAGAAGCCGAATGCTCCACGGTGCTGGTCAGCTCCTCCATGGCCGCGGCGGACTGCTCCAGATTGGCCGCAGTGGTCTCGGTGCGTCGGGACAGATCATGACCGCCGGCAGAAATTTCGGCCGCCGCCAGCTGAACCGAGTGACTCGCGTCACGAATATCGATCAGCACCGTTTCCATGCGATCGACAAACTGATTGAAGGCTTCGGCCAGCTGTGCCGGTTCGTCACGCCCCATTACCGGCAGGCGCTGGGTGAGGTCCCCGTCACCGTTGGCAATCTGGCGCATACGCTCGGCCATGGTCTTCAGCGGACGGGCGATACGACGACCTACCATCCAGATGGCCGCAAGACCCAGTGCACTGACCAGAAGCCCGACCAGCGCCATGGTGACCAGCGCGCTGCGCTGCTGGTCGGCCAGCTCTGCCTGCAGGGCGTTAAAGTCGGCATAGACCGCGCTCTTGGGCACCCGCAGCATCAGCTGCCAGCGCGTGGCGTCACCAATATTCACCGGCAGTTGCAGGCTCAGCTCATCGCCGGTGGTGGTCATGATCGAGCGCTCACCGCCATTGGCCAGCTGCTGGGCCGTTTGCGCATCAAAGAAGCGGTCGGCCGTCTTGCCGGGGCTTGCAGCATCTCCCGTGTAACCCACGATGGTGCCGGCGTCGGAGACCAGGGCAACGCTGCCCACGCCCTGATAAAGCCCCTTGTTGGCCTCATTCAAAACGCCCTGAATGAAATCCAGAGACAGGTCCACACCGGCGCTGCCACGGAAGGTACCGTTGACCATGATCGGCACGTTGAACGAGGTCACCAGAATGGTCTTGCCGTTGTAGTCATAGGGGTGCGGGTCGGTAACACAGTCACGACCGGTCTCGCGGGTGCACAGATAGTACTCGCCTTCGCGAATGCCGCTGTCCATCACCTTGGTGCTTTCCATGCCCTTGCCCAGCCCCAGCACCTCGATGCTGCCGCTCTCGGTGCGATACCACCAGGGCATGAAACGGCCATCCTCGCCATAGCCCAGCGCGGTCTGGCCCTGATAGTCGGCGTCATTATCAAAGGCATTGGGCTCCCAGCCGATGAAGGCGTCGAGCAAATCGGGATTATCGATGACACGCTGGCGCACGATGTTGGACATCACCTGACGGTCGATCGGCAGCAGCACCTCACCCGTATTGGCACGCGCCATCATGGCGTTGGTGTTGGCAAGCTCGGTGGCGGTTTGCAGCGCATTGCCAAGGCGGGCGCTGATATCGCTGGCCTGGGCCTCGCCCAGTGCCTGCAGACGCGCCTGAATGGACTCGCTGAGCTGCGCCTCGGTACGACCGGCCGCTTGCTGCTGGGTTCGGGTCATGGTCACCAGCGAATACAGCACCAGTACGACCACGACCGCCAGCAGACAGGCGCCTGCCGTGACGGTGACAAAGTTACGAATGGACCTGAACTGCATCATGATGGGTCACCATGGCTTCCAAAAGCTGATAACGATATCCGAAGGTACCGGCTCGCCAGGTGCTGGAAGGATTCCACCGGTCGTGCCTGCAAGAGTTATAACGGCTTGAACAATTTGATCTTGATCAAAAACGGTCAGGGTGGGATAGGACTTAAGTCGTGTAACGGGAAACGAAAAGCCCCCGAACGCCTGCGCGTGCGGGGGCCCTGGAAGGGATGTTTCTTGATCAGGACATGGCGTGATCGCGCAGCTTGAAGGCCCCCACCGTGGTGGCCAGACGATGCGCCTGCTGACTGAGCGACTCGGCCGCCGCCGCCGACTGCTCGACCAGCGCGGCGTTTTGCTGGGTCATGTCATCAAGCTGGGTGATCGCCTGGTTGACCTGGCCGATGCCGGTGGACTGCTCGCTGGTGGCACGACTCAACTCATCAATCACCGTGCTGACCCGCCCGACCCGCTCGACGATGTCGCCCATCGCCCGGCTGGCCGCATCCACCAGCTCCGTACCGCCGGAGGTTTCGCGGCTGGACGTGGTAATCAGCGCCTTGATGTCGGTCGCCGCCTGAGCGCTGCGATTGGCAAGATTACGCACTTCCTGTGCCACCACGGCGAAGCCGCGACCCTGTTCGCCGGCCCGGGCCGCCTCGACCGAGGCGTTGAGTGCCAGCAGATTGGTCTGAAAGGCGATGCCGTCGATGACATCCACGATTGATTCAATCCTGCCCGACGTTTCACGGATGCGCGCCATGGTGGCCACCACGTCCTGCATCTGCTCGCCGCCGCCGCGCGCCATGCCGGCCGCTTCATGGGCCAGACCGTTGGCCTCCTTCGTCGAGGTGGCCGAGTGTTCCACGGTGCTGGTCAGCTCTTCCATCGCCGCAGCGGACTCCTCCAGGTTGGCCGCCGTATTTTCGGTGCGCCGGGAAAGGTCGTGGCTGCCCGAGGAGATCTCGGCAGCAGCCAGCTGTACCGAATGACTTGAGTCACGAATGTCGATCAGCACCGTTTCCATTCGATCCACAAACTGATTGAAGGCCTCGGCCAGCTGTGCCGGTTCATCACGGCCCATCACCGGCAGACGCTGGGTGAGATCCCCATCACCGTTGGCAATCTGGCGCATGCGCTCGGCCAGAGTTTTCAGCGGGCGGGCGATACGACGACCGACCATCCAGAGCGCAGCAAGCCCCAGCGTACTGACCAGCAACCCGACCAGCGCCATGGTCATCAGCGCCTGACGCTGCTGGTCGGCAAGCTCTGCCTGCAGGGCGTTGAATTCGGCATAGACCGCACTTTTCGGCACGCGCAGCAACAATTGCCAGCGCGCGCTGTCACCAATATTGACCGGCAGCTGCACGCTCAGATCATCACCGGCAGTGGTCATGACCGAACGATCACCGCCATCGGCCAGTTGCCTGGCCGTTTCGGCATCAAAAAACTGACCGGCCGGATTACCGGGGCTGTTCGCGTCCCCCGAATAGCCCACGATGGTGCCATTGGTCGAGACCAGGGCGATGCTGCCAGCACCGTCGTAGAGGCTCTGATTGGCGTCGACGAGCATGCCCTGAATGAAAGCCAGCGACAGGTCCACCCCGGCACTGCCGCGGAAGGTGCCACCGACCATGATGGGCGCATTGAACGAGGTGACCAGAATGGTGTTGCCGTTGTAATCATAGGCCGCCGGGTCAATCACGCAGGCACGCCCGGTCTCGCGCGGACACAGATAATATTCACCCTCGCGGATACCATTGGCCTGAGCCCTTGTGCTTTCCATGGTGTCTCCCAGCCCCAGCACGTCAACGCTGCCATCGGCGGTGCGATACCACCAGGGCATGAAGCGTCCATCCTCGCCGTATCCCAGCGCGGCCTGCCCCTGGTAGTCGGCGTCATTATCGAAGGCGTTGGGCTCCCAGCCAATGAAGGCATCAAGCAGCTCGGGGTTATCGACCACACGCTGGCGCAAGATACGGGACATGTCGCGACGATCGATCGAGAGTCCGTCCGAGCCATCACTGCCCCGGGCCATCATGGCATTGGTCTGCGCCAGTTCCTCGGCAATCTGCAGGGCCCCCTCAAGACGGGCACTGATGTCACCGGCCTGCGCCCGTCCCAATGCCTTGAGACGCGATTCAACGGACTGGGCCAGCTGCTCCTCGGTACGACTGGCCGTCTGCTGCTGGGCACGGCTCATGGCAATCAGCGAATACAGCACAAGCACGACCACCACCGCCAGCAGGCAGGCGCCTGCCGTGACGGTGACAAAATTACGAATGGATCTGAACTGCATCATCATGCATCACCGTAATGACCAATCTGCAGGCGTCACATGACCTCAGCCGAGCAGATAAAGGGGGTGCGTCGATATCGCGACGCGTGAGAAGACGTTAACGACGCCGCGGGAAGCAGACTTGAGGTTCTCGCTTTTCCAGAGCCAAAAAAAACGGCCCCGCAGGGCCGTTGTAAAAAGCATCAGGCGTGGGCGCGCTCGCTGAGTCGAAACACTCCGATAATCTGCGTCAGGCGCTGCGCCTCCTGAGAAAGCGAGTCGGACGCGGCCGCGGACTCTTCCACCAGCGCCGCGTTCTCCTGAGTCATCTGATCCAGCTGGGTGACCGCCTGATTGACCTGAGAGATGCCGGTATTTTGTTCATTGGCCGCGGTGGTGACTTCACTGATCAGGCCGTTGACCCGCTTGATCTGACTAACGATATCGGCCATTCGCTCGCCGGCGCGTTGCACCAGCGCCTGACCATTGGTGGTTTTGGTGACCGAATCATCGATCAGCTGCTTGATATCGCGGGCCGCCTGGGTGCTGCGGTTGGCCAGCGTGCGCACTTCGGCGGCCACAACGGCAAAGCCTCTGCCCTGCTCACCGGCACGCGCCGCTTCGACCGAAGCGTTGAGTGCCAGCAGGTTGGTCTGAAAGGCAATCGAATCGATCACCTGGATGATATTGGCCATCTCGCTCGACGAGGTGCCGATGTCCTGCATGGTGCCAACCACCTCGGTCATGACCTGCCCGCCTTCCTCGGCGGCCTGCGTGGCCTGCGCGGTGAGCTGGGCGGCGTGACGCGAGGACTCCGCGGAATTGGCCACCGTACTGGTCAGCTGTTCCATGGCGGCGGCTGACTGCTCAAGGCTGGCCGCCGTGGTCTCGGTACGCCGCGACAGGTCCATGCTGCCGGTCGAGATTTCCGAAGAGGCCAGACGCACGTTCTCGCTGCTGTCGCGCACGTCGCTCATGACGTGATCGATCCGCGCCACGAAGCGATTAAATGAACGAGCGATCTGGTTGACCTCGTCATTACGACTCGACAGCGGCAGGCGCTGGGTCAGGTCACCCTCACCCTCACTGACCTCCTGCATCGCATCGCGTACTTCATGCATGCGGCGGAAAATCGGCGTCAGCAGTGCCCAGATCAAAAGCGCGGCCAGAATGCCTACCACGATCAGGGCAATCACCGTGGTCCTGACCAGGCTCATCATGCCGGCCATGGCCTCGTCACGGTCCAGCGCCATGACCAGCGTCCAGCTGGTGCCCTCGATCGGCACCGCCGACAGCAGCACTTGCTGTCCACGCAGGGTCATGTCGCGCAGCAGTTCCGAGCCGGCCATCTGCGTCAGGGTCTGGGGCGTCAGGCCGGCATCCAGCTCGGTGGCCGGTTTCAGAATCAATGACTTATCGGCATGCGCAATGATGGCGCCGTCGGTATTGACCATGAAAGCGTAACTGCTCGGCGTGGGATCGACGGAGTTGACGGTATCGATGACGGTATCCATGGCCACATCCGAGCTGACCACACCCACTGTCTGGCCGTCACGCACGATGGGCGAGGCAAAGGAGACCACCAGCTTGCCGGAAGAGGCGTCCATGTAGGGCAGCGTGGCGATGGCGTGCCCGGCCGCCACGGCTTGCTGATACCAGGGGCGCTGGGTCGGCCTGTAAGTCGGCGGAATTTCCCAGTCCACATCGCTGGTGATATAGCGATCATTATTGAAGCCGGCATAAACCGTGATCATGTCACCGGCATCCGCCGCCAGAATAAAGCGCGAGAGCGCATCCTCGGTCAGCGCCTGACGTCCGGCGGCTTCCACCACATCTCTTTTGGCGTGGCTCCAGTCGCTGATGGCGGTGGCGTAGCCTTCCGCGACCGCGGCCTGAGAGTGGGTAATGGATTGCGTATTGTACTGGCTGGTGACGTAGTAGGTCGCAATACCGGTCAGTGTCAGGGCAAGCAACACGATCGCCAGGCAAAACACCAGAATGCGGGTACGAATGGAAGTCGGCACGAAAGGCTCTCTTGTCATGAATAGGGTCAAAACATCTGTCCTCCATAACGGCACCCGTGGTACTCGACTTGATGTCCGCCATCAACATCAATAGCTGCCGCTATCGCATCGATAGCGAAACCCGGACCGTGAGTATAAAAAGCCCCCGCCACAGTATGATGGTGACGAGGGCTCAGGGCAGGTAATGACACCGGATCAGGAAATGCCGTGCTCGCGCAGCCGGAACGCCCCCACCGTGGTCGCCAGGCGCCGGGCCTGCTGACTGAGCGACTCGGCAGCGGCGGCCGATTGCTCCACCAGCGCGGCGTTTTGCTGGGTCATGTCATCGAGCTGGGTAATCGCCTGATTGACCTGACCGATGCCGGTGGACTGCTCGCTGGTGGCGCGACTGAGCTCATCAATCACCGTGCTGACCCGCCCGACCCGCTCGACGATGTCACCCATCGCCTGACTGGCTGCATCCACCAGCTCCGCCCCGCTGGAGGTTTCACGGCTGGAGGTGGTGATCAGCGCCTTGATGTCGGTCGCCGCCTGAGCGCTGCGGTTGGCAAGATTACGCACTTCCTGTGCCACCACGGCGAAGCCGCGACCCTGTTCGCCGGCCCGGGCTGCCTCGACCGAGGCGTTGAGTGCCAGCAGATTGGTCTGAAAGGCGATGCCGTCGATGACATCGACGATTGATTCAATCCTGCCCGACGTTTCACGGATGCGCGCCATGGTCGCCACCACGTTCTGCATCTGCTCGCCGCCGCCGCGCGCCATGCCGGCCGCTTCATGGGCCAGACCGTTGGCCTCCTTCGTCGAGGTGGCCGAGTGTTCCACGGTGCTGGTCAGCTCCTCCATCGCCGCGGCAGACTGTTCCAGACTGGCCGCCGTGGTCTCGGTGCGGCGGGAAAGGTCGTGCCCGCCGGAGGAAATTTCACCGGCCGCGTTCTCAACCTGACTCGAGGCATCCCGAATCTCGATCAGCGTGTCATTCATGCGATCGGCAAAGGCGTTGAAGGCAGTCGCAATGGCGGAAATTTCATCACGCCCTTCAACCGGCAGACGCCGGGTCAGGTCGCCCTCACCGCAGGCAACGTTTTCCATCGCCTCACGGGCCCGTTGCAGGCGCGCCAGTACGGGCTTGAGCGCCAGCCAAAGCACCAGTGCTGCCACCAGCGTGCTGATCAGCAGCGCCACCAGCGTGGTATTGCGAATCGAGGCCAGGCCTGCCAGCGCCTCATTGCGATCCAGCGCAATGTTGAGCTGCCAGTCAACGCCCGGGATGGGTGTGGCCGAGATCAGATAGTCATGATCGTTGAGGCTGACGTCGGTCAGGGCATCGCGTCGCGCCATGTCGGCCAGCGCCGTGGCGCTCAGCGCTGGTGACAGATCGGTGGCGGGCTTGAGAATACGCTCGGCATCGGCGTGCACAATGATGCGACCACTGCCATCGGTGATGAATACCCGGCTTGAAGGCGTGGGGCGAATATTCAGCGTCTGTGCGCTGACCTGATCCATGACCGCATCGGCGGCCACGACGGCCATGGTCTGTCCGTTCACCACGACCGGGGTGGCGAAGGCCAGCGCCAGTCCGCCCGTCATGGCGTCCTGATAGGGCTCGGTCACAATGGTGTTACCCGCGGCAGCGGCCTGCTGGTACCAGGGGCGCTGGGTCGCGACAAAATCTGCCGGCGGTGTCCAGTCATTGGAAAACAGGGCGCGCCCGTCCTGCCAGGCCACATAGGTGACCGACAGATCCCCCGCCTCATTGGCCTTGCGAAGCCCCGCCATGACATCACCCTCTTCAAGATGATGGGCCACGGACTCCACGATACGGCGTCGGCCATCAAACCACTGAGCAATGGTATCTGCCCCGCTTTTGCCCAGTGCCGAGGCACTTTGCTGGGCCGTTTGAAGCTGTGCTTCACGACTGGCGGTATAGATCGTGATGCCGGTCACGACCAGCGCCATGGCCACAAGAGCCATACAGATCAACTGAATACGAGTACCAATGGAGCGCCGCATGGAAAATCCCTTCATTGCGTCAGACATCAAGAGGATCAATTAACGACGCCAGGGGATCAGAGCTTGAGCACAGCGAAGGATCATGAATGAGGCATTTAAAAAACCGGCCGGGGAGGCCCCGGCCGGCGGAGAAGGCAACGGCGTCCATTGCCTGACGCCCCTCAGTGCCCCAGTATCTGACCGAGAAACTCGCGGGTACGCGCCGAGCGGGGGGCGTTAAAAAAGGTCTCGGGCGGAGCGGCTTCGATGATCTGCCCTTCATCCATGAAGATCACTCGATCCGCCACGGTTTTGGCAAAGCCCATCTCATGCGTGACACAAAGCATGGTCATGCCCTCATTGGCCAGCTCGATCATGACGTCAAGCACCTCCTTGATCATCTCGGGGTCGAGTGCCGAGGTCGGCTCGTCAAAGAGCATCACCTCCGGATGCATGCACAGCGCCCGCGCAATCGCCACACGCTGTTGCTGACCGCCGGAGAGCTGGCCCGGATACTTGTGGGCCTGATTGGCAATCCGCACCCGCTCCAGATATTCCATCGCACTTTTTTCGGCCTCGCGTCGGGGCTTTTTCTGCACCCAGATCGGCGAAAGACAGCAGTTTTCCAGCACGCTCAGATGCGGAAAGAGGTTGAAGTGCTGAAAGACCATGCCGACGTTGCGGCGGATCTGCTCGATGCGCTTGACATCGTTGGTCATGGCAATGCCATTGACCACGATCTCTCCCTGCTGATGCGCCTCCAGATGGTTGATGCAGCGAATCAGGGTCGACTTGCCCGACCCCGACGGCCCGCAGATGACGATGCGCTCGCCGCGGGCCACGCTCAGATCGATATCGCGCAGGACGTGAAAGTCCCCATACCACTTGTTCAGCCGCGAGATCTCCACCATGGGGGCCGTCTCACCTGCGGTGGCAGCCCCTTGCCGGATATCGTTCATGACAGACACTCCTGAACCACGACACGCCCGTGCCGTGATGATGGTGATTGCTGTTAACGCTGATAGCCCTTGTCGAGACGGCGCTCGATGATCTGGCTATAACGCGACATGCCAAAGCAGAAGACCCAGAACACCAGCGCTGCGAAGACGTAGCCCTCGATGGCAAAGCCCAGCCAGTCGCTATCGGTCAGCCCGGCCTGAATGATCGACAACACGTCGAAAAGCCCGATGATCAGCACCAGTGAGGTGTCCTTGAACAACGCAATGAAGGTATTGACGATGCCGGGAATGACCAGCTTTAACGCCTGGGGCAGAATGATCAGCCGCATGCGCAGCCAGTAGCCCAGCCCCAGAGCGGCACCGGCCTCCCCCTGTCCCTTGTCGATGGCCTGCAGTCCGCTGCGCACCACCTCTGCCATATAGGCACTCCAGAACAGCATGATGCCGATCAGCGCTCGCAGTAGCTTGTCGAACTCCACCTCGGCCGGTACGAACAGCGGCAGCATGACCGAGGACATGAACAGCACCGTAATCAATGGCACCCCACGCCAGAACTCGATGAAGACGACGCAGATGGCCCGAACCAGCGGCATTTTCGAGCGCCGTCCCAGCGCCAGCACGACCCCCAGCGGCAGCGAGCCCACGATGCCGACCGCGGCAATGGTCAGGGTCAGCATCAGCCCGCCCCAGGCCCGCGTTGGCACATGAGCCAACCCGAACACGCCGCCCAGCAGCAGTATCCAGGCAATGATCGGCAGGCCGACCAGCGCCATCAGTGCCGCCACCCTTTTGCCCGGCAGACGCGGGATGACCAGCCAGGCGATCAGGGCAAAGAAAAGCCCCAGCACGATATCCACCCGCCAGCGCTCGGCCACCGGATAAAAGCCATAGATAATCTGGCTCCAGCGCGTGGAAATGAACACCCAGCAGGCCCCGTCACCGGTGCAATCGGCGCGCGAACTGCCCACCCAGTCGGCCTCGATCAGCGCCCAGTCAATGACCGGCCAGACCAGGCGCACGATCAGCAAAAGCGTCACGATCGACACCACGGTGTTGATCGGTCCCGAGAAAAGCCGCGTACGCAGCCAGTACACGGGCCCGCCCTGTGGTGTGGGCGGTGGGCGCGAGGCGACAAGTTTCTCTTCACTGTCAGAAGACATGGCCATCTCAACGCTCCTTGAGCGACATGCGCGCGTTATAGAGATTCATCAGCGCCGACACGACCAGCGAAATGCTCAGATAGACCAGCATCGTCATGGTCATGACCTCAATCGCCTGACCGGTCTGGTTGAGCGTGGTGCCGGCAAAGACTGCGACCAGATCGGGATAACCGATGGCCGTGGCCAGTGATGAATTCTTGATCAGGTTGAGATACTGACTGGTGACCTGCGGCACCATCACCCGCATGGCCTGGGGAATGACGATGCGACGAAGGGTCAGACCGCCCGGCAGTGACAGCGAACGCGCCGCCTCGGTCTGGCCACGCGGCACGGACTGAATCCCCGAGCGCACGATCTCGGCAATAAAGGCCGCGGTGTAGATCGATAGCGCGACCCAAAGGGCGACCAGCTCCGGCAGCACCTGCATGCCACCCCGGAAGTTGAAACCGGAAAGCTCCGGCACTGACCAGGACAGTGGCGACCCGGTCGCCCAGAACACCGCGAGTGGCAGGGCGATCAGAAGCGCTAGGCTCAGGGGCAGTACCGGCCACTGCGCCCCTGTCGCCGCCTGCCGCCGCCGGGCCAGAATCACCAGTGCGATGACCGCAAGGATTGCCACCCCCAGCGCAATCGGTGTGGCCGCAAAACCGGGCTGTGTCTCGGGCGCGGGCATGACAAGGCCGCGGACATTGAGAAAGAAACTGTCAAACACCGTAATGCTCTGGCGCGGTGAAGGCAGCGCGCGCAATACGGCGAAATACCAGAACAGAATCTGCAACAGCAGCGGAATATTGCGAAAGATCTCGACATAGGCCCCGGCCAGCCGGGCCAGCAGCCAATTGGGCGACAATCGCGCCAGCCCGACCAGAAAACCGATGATCGTGGCGGCGACAATCCCCAGCGCCGAGACCAGCAGCGTATTGGCAAGCCCCACCAGGAAGGTACGCCCATAGGTGCTGACGTTGCTGGAATAGTCGATCAGGGTCTGGGAAATCGAAAATCCGGCCCGATGGTCGAGAAACCCGAAACCGGTGCGAATGCCTCGGGCATCCAGGTTCGCCATGGCGTTGTGCACCAGAAAGGCGATGATGCCCAGCACGGTCGCCAGCAGCAGTCCCTGAAAAAACAGGGCACGTACCGCCGGGTCACGCCACAGCGGTCCGCGACTGCGACGTGGAATGGATGTGGAGGGACGCAACATGAGCAGTAGTCTCCAAAGCCGTGATGGCCGGCCTCAAAGGCCGGCCCTGCGTCAAGGACAACGCGCCTTTGCGCGTGGCGTTCGCCCTACCGCACCGGCATGCCGTATTGAAGCCCCCCTCGGTCCACAGCGCGTTTTCGCCGCGATCAAGCTCAAGAGGCGAGCCCTTGCCGACGTTGCGCTCAAAGATTTCACCGTAATTGCCGACCTGCTTGATGATGTTGTAGGCCCAGTCGTTGGACAGCCCCATCTGCTCGCCGAAGTTACCATCCTTGCCCAGCAGACGGGCATCGTCGGGAGATTTGGGCGTATCGCGCATCTGATCAACGTTGGCACTGGTAATACCGGACTCCTCGGCATTGAGCATGGCGTAGAGCGTCCAGCGCACCACCTTCATCCACTGCTCGTCCCCCTGGCGCACCACCGGACCCAGCGGTTCCTTGGAGATCCGCTCAGGCAGGATCACGGCGCTTGTCGGGTCGGACAGCTGCAACCTCAGCGCCGCCAGCTGGGAAGAATCAGACGTCAGCACGTCACAGCGTCCGCTGTCGAAGCCGGCGGCGGTCTGATCGGCTTCATCGAAGCTGACCGCGTTATAGGTCATGTCGTTGGCGCGGAAGTAATCGGCCAGATTGAGTTCCGTGGTGGTACCGGCAGAAACACAGACCGAGGCACCATCCAGTTCCTTGGCACTCGAGATGCCAAGATCCTTGTTCACCATCATGCCCTGACCGTCATAGAAGGTGACGCCGGCAAAGGTCAGTCCCATCGAGTTATCGCGCGAGGCCGTCCAGGTGGTGTTGCGCGAGAGCAGATCGACCTCACCGGACTGCAGGGCGGTAAAACGCTCCTTGGCGGTCAGCGGGGCAAAGGTGACCTTGCCGGGGTCTCCCAGTACCGCCGTGGCCACGGCGCGACAGACATCGACATCGATACCCTGCCACTGCCCCTGAGCGTTGGGCGAGGAAAAACCTGCCAGCCCGTCACTGACGCCGCAGCGCAGCTGGCCACGACTTTTCACATCATCCAGCGTGGCACCATGGGAGGTCGATGGCGCCAGCGTAGCGATCGCCAAAAGCCCTGCGGTTGATGCCCATGCCCACGGTTTTGTTATTGTCATGTCCATTGCAACACTCCGGGTTGTTGAATGATGCGACGTCATGGCACCTGCCAGTGACGTCCATGATGGTGTTGCAAGGAGTGTTCCAGAATGTAAAAAAACAGCGCCGAAGCACTGTTTTTCAAGGAAAAGTGAGGAGATTTCGGTCAGCCTGTTGCCGACACTTCGATCAAGCAGAAGCACGTAACGCCATCATCCGGTGCGGATGCCCACAACAGCGCACCACAATGGTGCCGAGCAGAAATATCAGACATCGGCCAGCGTCATGGGCAGGGAAAGACGAGCGCACTGCGCCTCCGTCAGAGTCTTCAAAAGCCGCGACTGAACGTACCCGCCCATGCCAGGGTCGCTGGCCAGCCGCTTGCGATAACGTCCCACCAGCTGATAGACGCCGTCACGCACTGGCGTTGGCACGAAACGCAGACCGGCCGCCGCCGACCAGGGCGGCGTCAAGGCTTGCGCCGTTCGCCAGAGCCCGTCGCTGTCGCGATAAAGGATACCGTCCCGGATGAGCCACATGCTGTCCAGATCATCGGCATCCTGATCAAAATGCGCGCCCAGTTGATGTCCCAGCGCAGATTGCAGGGTCACCAGCCCGGTAATCGGTCGCGCCTCATGCGCGAGAATAAAATGGACCGCACGGCGACACAGTGGACAGTCGCCGTCAAAGACCACCAGCTGACCCGGCCAGTCCGGGTCCGCTGGAGACGTATCACCCCTGTCAGCGAGGGGACTGTCCTTTATGGAACTATCCGCGGTGGTACTGGGGGCTGAGTTCATGTAACGCCTCGATGAAGGCCTGCACGTTCTCGATCGGGGTAAACTGGGAAATGCCGTGGCCCAGATTGAATACGTGACCGTTGCCCGGCCCATAGCTTTCCAGGATGCGCGCGACCTCGTCGCGAATGACCTTCGGCGAGCCGAACAGCGCCGACGGATCAAGGTTGCCCTGCAGCGCCACCTTGTCTCCCACGCGGGCGCGGGCATCGCCCATTTCGGTGGTCCAGTCCAGTCCGACGCCGTCGGCACCGATGTCGGCGATGCTCTCAAGCCACTGGCCGCCGTTTTTGGTAAAGACGATCACCGGTACTCGACGCCCGTCATGCTCACGGATCAGACCGCGCACAATCTTTTCCATATAGGCCAGCGAGAAGGTCTTGTAGGCCGGCGTCGATAGCGCCCCACCCCAGGTATCAAAGATCTGCACCGCCTGGGCACCGGCACGAATCTGGGCGTTGAGATAGTCGGTCACGGCCGTGGCCAGAGTATCGAGCAGCTGGTGCAGCGCGGCCGGGTCGCCGTAGAGCAGACCCTTGACGTGTCTAAAGTCCTTGCTGGGACCGCCTTCCACCATATAGGTCGCCAGCGTCCAGGGGCTGCCCGAAAAGCCGATCAGCGGCACACGGCCGTTGAGCTCGCGCCGGATCGTCGAGACCGCGTTCATGACGTAATCGAGATCGCGATCGGCATCGGGCACCTTCAGAGCATTGATTGCCGCAGCGTCCCGGACCGGACGCTTGAACATCGGCCCTTCGCCCTGCACAAAGTAAAGCCCCAGATCCATGGCATCGGGAATGGTGAGGATGTCGGAAAACAGGATGGCCGCATCCAGATCAAAGCGCTCCAGCGGCTGCAGGGTCACTTCACAGGCCATGTCGCGGTTGCGGCACAGGTCCATGAAGCTGCCGGCCTGCTTTCGAACCCTGAGATATTCGGGAAGGTAACGGCCTGCCTGGCGCATCATCCAGACCGGTGTACGGTCAACGTCCTGCCGCGCCAGAGCGCGCAAAAAGCGATCATTTTCAAGAGTCATGCAGACAAGATCATCCGACAAAAAAATGTTGCTTCATTGTAGCTCAGACAGTCCTGCTGCAGGAGAGCCCATCATGGTGCAATATGTAGGGTCTGTCCTTTGCCCCCCCCCGACATCACCGGGCACCATCGTGGCACGTGTAGATAAATGCAACCTGCGCTGCCAGGATAGCCTCTACAGTCAACATGACGGCTTGCCAACAATATTGAGGTTACCGTGACGATCAGATTTATCGCCAGTTCGCGTCTCCCCATGCCATGGGCCACGTTTACCATGCATGGTTTTGAAGATGACGAAACCGGCAAGGATCATGTTGTCCTCACGCTGGGCGATGTGGCCGATGGCGAGCCCGTGCTGGCTCGCGTGCATTCCGAATGCCTGACCGGTGACGCCCTCTTTTCAATGCGCTGCGACTGCGGCTATCAGCTTCAGGTTGCGCTCAAGCGTATTGCCGAAGAAGGCCGCGGTGCCCTGCTGTATCTACGTCAGGAAGGTCGTGGCATTGGCCTCATGAACAAGATCCGGGCCTATCACCTTCAGGATGGCGGCGCCGACACGGTCGAGGCCAACGAGGCGCTGGGCTTTGAGGCCGACATGCGGCGCTACGACATCTGCATTCCGATGCTGGAAAAGCTCGGCATTAACCGGCTGCGGCTGATGACCAACAATCCGCGCAAGGTTATCGCCCTGCAAAACGCCGGCATCGAAATCAGTGAGCGCGTACCGCTGACCACCGGCCTCAATGCCCACAACGAGCAGTATCTGTCGACCAAGGCCGGCAAGCTCGGCCACATGATGGCCCTTGAAGAGTTCGAACTCGCTCGCAATGTCGACCGCGAGCGCGGCTAAGCCCGGGGCGTCCAACGTTCAGTGTCAGAGCATGCCTTTCAAAAGAACGCTCAGGCCCTGCCACAGCTGCTTTTATGATCTCCCCCGATAAATGACATCGCCGCGATCCATTTCGATCGCGGCGATGTCACATTTGCTCATCGCAAACCGGCTTGCCATGCGATAGCGCCCTCGAACGGGAAGGGATGAGGTATGCTCGAGGTCGAGCGCCTGACCATAATAAAACGTAAAAGAGAGAGAGAATGGACACACCACGCCACCAGATCACCATGACCGTCCTGATGACGCCGAACATGGCCAATTTTTCCGGCAAGGTTCACGGCGGCACGCTGCTGAAATATCTTGATGAAGTGGCCTACGCCTGTGCCAGCCGCTGGGCCGGTCACTACGTGGTGACGCTGTCGGTGGATCAGGTCATGTTTCGCCAGCCCATCCATGTCGGCGAGCTGGTGACCTTTCTGGGCTCGGTCAACTACACCGGCCGCTCGTCAATGGAGATCGGCATCAAGGTGATTGCCGAGGACATTCGCGCCGGCGTGGTCCGCCATACCAACAGCTGCTACTTCACCATGGTGGCGGTCGGTGATGACGGCAAGTCGGTCGAGGTGCCCCAGCTCGAACCCGCCACCGACGTCGAGCGTCAGCGTTTTGAATCAGGGCTCAGACGCCGCGAGCTGCGCCGCGAGATGGAGCAGCGCTTTCACGAGATTCGCCATCGCGAAAGCACCGAGTAAGTGCCCCTCCAGCACGGCCCCGGATAATGGCTATCCGCGGGCCTGCTGGATGCGCTCATAGGCGTTGCTGATTTCGCTGGTGCGTTGCTCCGCCATGCGCCGCATGCTGTCAGGCATCCCCTTGCCGGCCAGCTTGTCAGGGTGATTCTGGCTCATGAGCTTGCGATAGGCCCGCTTGACCTCGGCATCCGTGGCTTCCGACGACACGCCGAGCACCCGGTAGGCTTCTTCCAGCGGCTGGGCGCTCTCCTGAGTCCCACCACCGCTGGTCGCTGCGTTGAGCATCGCCTCGAGACGTGCCATCTCCTCTTGTGAACAGCCAAGGCCCCGCGCCACACGCATCAGCATGTCGCGCTCGGACTGCTCGACCCGGCCATCGGCGGCCATGGCCACGAGCTGCACCTGGAAAAAGACCTGCAACAACCCGCGCTGCGCACCCACAATCTGGCGCAGTCCGGCAAGCTCGGCCTCAAGATCAAAGCCTGTTTGCTGACCACGCTCAAAATCGGCGCGCGCCTTGTCACGCTGGGCACCATTGAGGTTAAGCCGGTCAAATACCGCCTCGGCACTGCGGCGCTCATGCTCGGACACCTCGCCATCGGCCCGGCTCATGGCGCCCATGACCGAGAAGGTGGCCGAAAGAAAGCGGGTCTGGCGCTCGGCCAGCTTCCCGATCAGCTTGACGCGCAGCCAGCGCACCAGCGCGTAGCCCAGAATGCCTCCGATCAGAAGCCCGGGCAGTCGGCCGATGGCGTAGCCGATCATGGCGGCAATAAAGATGACAATCAGCATGTGTCGATTCTATGTCCGTTGGTTTGAGAGAGTCAGCGACCCAGGCGGCGGCGAATAGAGGCTTCAATACCCTCGGCATCCAGCCCGCATTCGGCCAGCAGCTCACCCGGTGTACCGTGCTCGATGAAATGATCGGGAATACCAAGGTGCAGAAGCGACGTGCGGACATCCGAGGCGGCCAGCAACTCGCCAACACCGCTGCCCGCTCCGCCGGCAATGACGTTCTCCTCGATCGTCACGATCAGACCATGCGCATCGGCCGCGGCAAGCACGGCTTCGCTGTCCATCGGCTTCACAAAGCGCATGTCATACACCGTGGCATCAAGACGCTCGGCGACCTCGAGTGCCTGGGTCAGCAGACTGCCGAAAACCAGCAGCGCTACGCCCTGATCGCCCTTTTGGCCTTCACGGCGCAGATCGGCCCGGCCGATCTCAAGCGGCTCCAGCCCCGGCTCAAAGGCGGTGCCCGGCCCGGTACCGCGCGGATAACGTACCGCCGCGGGGCCTTCGTACTGATAGGCCGTGGTCAGCATGCGATAGCACTCTCGCTCATCACTGGGCGCCATGATCACCATGCCCGGCACACAGCGCAGATAGGAAAGGTCCATCGTGCCGTGATGGGTCGCGCCGTCCTCGCCGACCAGACCGGCCCGGTCGATGGCAAAGGTGACATCCAGCCCCTGCACGGCGACGTCGTGGATCAGCTGATCATAGCCACGCTGCAGGAAGGTGGAGTAGATCGCTACCACCGGCTTGACGTCCTCACAGGCCATACCGGCGGCAAGCGTCACTGCATGCTGCTCGGCGATCGCCACGTCGTAGTAGCGATCCGGGTACTCCCTTGAAAAACGAATCATGTCGGAGCCTTCGCGCATGGCCGGCGTAATGCCCACCAGGCGCGGATCGAGGCTTGCGCTATCACACAGCCACTGGCCGAAAACGTTGCAGAACTTGAACTTCTTCGGCGCAGGTACCGGGGGGGCCTCGACCTTCTCCTTTTCGAGCTTGGTGATGGCGTGATAACCGATCGGGTCGCCTTCGGCCGGCTCGAAGCCCTTGCCCTTGCGGGTGACGATATGCAGAAACTGCGGACCCTTGCGGTTTTTAAGATCGCGCAGGGTGCGAATCAGAAGCGGCAGGTCATGGCCGTCGATGGGGCCGACATAGTTGAAGCCCATCTCTTCAAAGAGCGTGGCAGGCGTCAGCATGCCCTTGACGTGCTCTTCGGTACGCCGGGCGATATCGAGGGCGCCGGGCAGGTGTGAGAGCACCCGCTTGCCGCCCTCGCGCGCGGCCACATAGGGGCCGCTATTGAGGATGCGCGCCAGGTAGGTGGCCATGCCGCCGACATTTTCCGAGATTGACATCTCATTGTCATTGAGCACCACCAGCATGTTGGCATCGACATGGCCGGCATGCGCCAGCGCCTCGAATGCCATGCCGGCGGTCAGGGCACCATCACCGATCACGGCACACACACGACGATTGTCGCCGCGGGTACGGGCTGCCAGTGCCATGCCCAGTGCCGCCGATATGGAGGTGCTGGAGTGGCCAACGCCGAAGGTGTCATAGGGTGACTCCTCGCGGCGCGGGAAGGCCGCCAGCCCCTGGTAGCGGCGCATGGAACCCATCGCCTCGCGCCGGCCGGTGAGAATCTTGTGGGGATAGGTCTGATGCCCCACGTCCCAGACCAGCCGATCATGAGGTGTGTTGTACTGTTGGTGCAGCGCAATGGTCAGCTCGATGACGCCAAGACCGGCGCCAAAGTGCCCCCCTGTACAGCCGACGCTGTAGAGCAGATAGGCCCTGAGCTCGTCGGCCAGACGCAGCAGTTGCTGCTCATCGAGACTGCGCAGGTCGGATGGCGCCTCGATACGATCGAGCAGCGGCGTGGCCGGTCTTTTGGTGGGGATATCGTCAAACAGCTTCATAGCGCCTCAATGGCCTGTCAGGATCCTGTCCCTGGTCCTGTAATGCCCCGGGACATCAAAGGGTATCTTGTCCGGCATCACGCCGGGGTCGTCTCAGTGATCCCGCTCGATCATGTAGCGGGCAAGTGCTGCGAGTGTGTCGCCGCGCTCGCCCAGCGGTGCCAGTGCGGCCAGCGCCTGATCCAGCAGGTCACGGGCCCGGAGACGGGCCTCTTCAAGGCCCAGCAGTGCCGGATAGGTCGGCTTGTCACGCAGCGCATCAGCCCCCTGGGTCTTCCCCAGCACCTCGGTCGATCCGGTCACATCCAGAATGTCATCCTGAATCTGAAAGGCCAGACCGATGGCGCGGGCATACTCGCCAAGAGCTTCAAGATGCACCGGCTGCACGCTCGGGGCAGCCAGCGCCCCCATCGACAACGCGGCCTCGATCAGGGCGCCGGTCTTGTGATGATGGATTGCCATCAGTGCGTCAACATCGAGCTGACGACCCACGGCGTCCAGATCCAGCGCCTGACCACCGGCCATGCCGGCGCGTCCGGCACAACGGGCAAGCGTTGCGACCATCTCGGCCGCGCGAGGCTGCCCTGTTCCCGCCAGCACCTCGAAGGCCAGCGTCTGCAGGGCGTCTCCCGCGAGCAGCGCCGTGGCCTCATCGAAGGCACGATGGCAGGTCGGACGTCCGCGGCGCAGATCATCGTCATCCATACAGGGCAGATCATCGTGAACAAGCGAGTAGGCATGGATCAGCTCAATGGCCACGGCCGGCGCCTCAAGCGCCGCGTCATCTGCTGCCAGCGCCTGACCGGCGGCATAGACCAGAATGGCCCGCAACCGCTTGCCACCACCCAGCACGCTATAGCGCATGGCCTCTTCAAGCCGGGAGGCCCGAGCCGGCGCGGCACTTTCCAGCACCGTACTCAGCTGCGTTTCGATCCTGTCGCGCCATGTTGCCATCAGCACGCCGACATCCACTCTCGCCGTCTCCACCGTCATGTCTCACCCATCATGCGTCATTGTCCTGCGATTGTTCATTCGGCGGTGACACCAGAGCGCCATCCTCCTGCACCAGCAGCTGTTGCACCCGCAGCTCGGCCTGTTCGAGTCGAGCGCGGGCATCTCGCACCAGCGCGATGCCTCGCTCGAAGTCCTCAAGCGACGCTTCAAGCCCCGACTCCCCGGACTCAAGGCGCCTGACCAGCTGTTCAAGCGCGGCCAGGGTGCCGGCGAAGTCGGACGGGGTCTGTATCGCGGACGTCGATGACGCCGCCGCCTGATCGTTTAAATGAGCGGACTCGGGCCGTTGTGTCATGCATTATCCTGTGAACGCCGGAACATGGCTTGAGATCAAGATGTCGGTCACGACCAGGCGCCGACCACCTGCAAGTATACACATCCGTTACGCTTTTGACGCCGCCTGCCCCTCGCATCAGGACGCTGGCCTCAAGGCGGGTGACCAACAGGTTCATGCACCGGATTCATAACGCGCACGCAGAGCTTTCACGGTGCCGCGCGAGGCAGGGCCATGCACCCTGACCGGCGTCATGATAGGATACTCCCCCGCCGAGTCGGGCCATTCGGGCAGCCTCTCCCGCTGCCTTATCGATGCCCGATGACTTTCGGCCGACATCGGGTCATGCCCGCTATCGCTATTGTTACTTTCCCTCAGGCCAGCCGATTAAAGGGTTGATGCACACATGGCTAAAACGTCTCTGGACAAGAGCAAGATCAAGGTTCTGCTGCTCGAGGGCGTCCACCAGTCCGCCGTGGACAACTTTCAAAATGCCGGTTACAGCAACATCGAGCGACTGACGACGTCGTTGAGCGAAGAGGATCTGATCGAAAGGATCCGGGATGCCCATTTCATCGGTATTCGCTCGCGTACGCAATTGAACGAACGTGTGTTGAATGCCGCCGAGCGCCTGGTGGCCATTGGCTGTTTCTGCATCGGCACCAACCAGGTTGATCTGCCGGCCGCGCTCAAGCTCGGTATCCCGGTATTCAATGCGCCCTACTCCAATACCCGTTCGGTCGCTGAACTGGTACTGGCCGAGACCATCATGATGCTGCGCGGCATCCCCGAGAAAAACGCCCGGGCCCATGAGGGTGGCTGGCTGAAATCGGCCAGCCATTCGTTCGAGGCCCGTGGCAAGACGCTGGGTATCGTCGGTTACGGCAGCATCGGTGCCCAGCTGTCGGTACTGGCCGAGTCGGTCGGCCTCAACGTCATCTATTACGACACCATCACAAAGCTTGGCATGGGCAATGCTCGCCAGGTCGGCAGCCTGCAGGAACTGATGGCGCGCGCCGACATCGTTACCCTGCACGTGCCCGAAACGCCGGCCACCACCTGGATGATCGGACGTGACGAGCTGGCGCTGATGAAGCAGGGCAGCTATCTGATCAACGCCTCGCGCGGCAAGGTCGTGGACATTGAAGCACTGGCCGAGGTGCTTGAATCCGGCAAGCTGCTGGGCGCCGCCGTTGACGTCTTCCCGGTCGAGCCCAAGGGCAATGACGAAGAGTTCGTCTCGCCGCTGCGCAAATTCAATAACGTGATTTTAACGCCACACATTGGCGGCTCCACGGTCGAGGCGCAGGAAAACATCGGCGTTGAAGTCTCCGAAAAGCTGATCACGTTTTCCGACAACGGCACCACCATCACCTCGGTCAACTTCCCCGAAGTCGCCCTGCCCTCGCATCCGGACAAGCATCGCCTTCTGCACATTCACGCCAACGTGCCGGGTGTACTCTCCGAGATCAACCACGTGCTGGGCGATGAAGGCATCAACATCTCCGCCCAGTTTCTGCAGACCAATGAAGAGGTCGGTTACGTGGTCATCGATGTCGACAAGGCCTATGGTGAACAGGCGCTCAACGCCCTGCGCGAGGTCAACCATACCCTGCGTACGCGAGTGCTCTACTCTCAGGCCGACAGTGAGTAATCCACGGCCGACCGCCCAAAGAGGATGATGCCATGAAGGACCCGCGGCTTTTGATCGTGATCGTGGCAGGCATCGTACTGGTGCTGTTTTTTGTCTTTGCAGCACTGGCCTGACGTACTTTCCCCGGGCCATCAGCGGGCGTCCTGAAGACAGGGCGTTCGCTGTTCCATTGAATCGCTCCTCCAGACAGACCTCTCACCCTGCCAGTCTTTCCTGCCCTTACGGGCGTATCAAGGCATTTAACGTTCACGTTCCGGCTGACCGGGACTACGCTGGAATGATCCTTTAACGCAACTGATGGAGCGTCATGCATGTCATATCACAGCACGGTGGCTGTCCTTGGCCTGGGCGCCATGGGGCACGCCTTTGCCGCCAACCTTTTGAAAAACGATTTTGCAGTACGGGTCTGGAATCGTACCCATTCACGTGGAGACGACCTGGCCGAACAGGGCGCCTTCAACGCTGACAGCGCCAGTGATGCCGTCAGCGGTGCACAATTTGTCATCACCATGCTGCCCGACTTCGAGACGACTCGTGACGTCCTGCTTGGTAACGGCGGCGCGCTGGAACATGTGCCCGACAAGGGCGTGGTGATCCAGATGGGCACCATTGGCGTTGAACAGACCGAAACGCTGATTCGCGAGATCGAGACGGCACGTCCGGATGTGATCTTCATCGATGCGCCGGTTTCCGGCACCAAGGCACCGGCCGAGCAGGCCACCATCTCGGTGCTGGCCAGCGGCGATCAACAGGCGGCCGATGGGATTGATACGGTCTTCAACGCCATCTCAAAGCGGGTGGTCTGGCTGGGAGAGGCCGGGCGTGGCTCGCGCATGAAGCTGATCGTCAACGCCTGGCTGATCCACATGATGCAGGGCATTGCTGAAAGCGCCCGTCTGGCCCGCACGCTCGGGTTCTCGACTGATGAGCTCTGGTCAGTGCTCGACGGTGGCCCGCTGGCTGCACCCTATGTGAAGGCCAAGCTCGACAAGATCGGCAATGAAGAGTACAGCGCCCAGATGGCGCTGGAATGGGGCCTCAAGGATGCCCGTCTGGCGCTCGAGGCCGCTGGTGATACCGATCTGCCGGGACTGGTTCGCATCAGCGAGATCTGGCGTGATGCGGTGGATGCCGGCCTTGGAGAACAGGACATTGCCGCCATTCACGCCTATCTGAATGGCCATCATCACTGAAACATCGAGTAAACCTGCCTGGCGGCCTGTCACGCTTTAGTCACAGGTCGCATCTTTTTTACAAAGACCACCTGCTCATGCACACAATGACACAATCGTAATGTCATGAACCTTTCATACTGGCGTCACATTAAAGTGACCTTATCGTGAACGCTCATGACCTCACTCTCTTCTCGACACATCGACAGTGTCAATGATTCCGGGCTCGTCCGGGAAAGTCTGATCGCACTGGCTGCACTTTTTCTGGTCATTTCGACCACCCTAATTACATTCGTCACGCCACTGGACCTGGAATACCAGCTGATGCTGACGATCAATCAGATGGCCCAGAAGAGTGAAACCTTCGACTATGTCATGCATGCCCTTTCCGAGCTGCATCTGATCTCCGGCGTCATGCTGGTTGCAGGCTTCTGGGCAGTCTGGTTTACCCCTTCACTGGTGAACCGCCGTGTGGAACTGCTGACCTGCAGTATCGCAGCGTTTGGATCGGCTGCCGTCAGTCGCATCATGCAAAAACTGACGCCGGAGCACCCACGGCCGCTGCAGGACCAGGTGTTGAACATGACGCCGCCGACCGGCATCGATGCCCAGACCCTGCATGACTTCAGCTCGTTTCCCAGCGATCATGGCGCCGTCTATATTGGTCTTGCCTGGGTGATCTGGCGTCTGCATCGTCGCCTGGGGCTGGCCGCGTTCGCCTTTGCCGCCCTGCTCTGCTTTACCCGTATCTATCTCGGCTTCCACTTCATCACCGACATCATCGGTGGTGGTGCACTGGCCATTCTGACCGTACAGATTGCCCTGCTGCCGCCGTTTCAGCGCATTGGCGGCTATATGGCTGGCTTCAGCCAGACAAGGCCGCAATGGTTCTATCCGCTGGCATTTCTCGGTTGCTACGGTATCGCCACACTCGCAGACGAGCTGCGCGAACTGGTCGGCGGCCTGCTTCGCGTGATGTTTTAGACAGACTTGCCCAGACCGGACATCAGATAAAGGGGCGCCCCAACCATCGGGGCGCCCTTTTTCATGAGCCATCCTTCTCAGGGTCTGGCAGTCGGCATTTCCATGCGGGCGCGCTCTTCATCGAGCAAGGCCAGCGCCTGTTGACGCGTCACCCTTGAACGCGGCGTCATGAGCGTCACCGTGACACCCACCAGCACTGCCACCACCACGGCCGGAATACTGGGATTGCCCCAGAAGGCTTTCATGGCGGCGCTGGAAGAAACGATCAGTGAGGTGATGGAGGCCGCAACCAATGTGGCGATGGCACCCTGCCAGTTGTAACGATCCCAGAATCGTCCCAGCATCCCGCAGACAAAAAGCCCCGACATGACAGTGGCAATCATGGTGGTGATGTAGGTGATGACGTTATCGGTCATCAGCGCAAAGGCCAGCGCCAGACCAATGGTCACGATCAGTGCGAAACGTGAAAACAGCACCACCTTTTCCGGGGCAGGCACATGCCCGGTCACCATGACCCACAGGTCACGCATCATGATGGCCACCCCCGCCAGCGCATCGGAGCTGGCGCTTGACATCGTGGCTGAAAGCCCCGCGATCAGCACCAGCATGCCCAGTCCCATTGGCAACACCTGAGTGGCCAGATACGGAAAGGCGTAGTTGCTGTTCTCCAGATCCGGGGCCAGCGTATGGGCCGCCATGCCGACAATCGCCGGAATAATGGAAAAGGCCAGATAGAGCACGCCGGTGAAAAGAAAGGAGTAGCGTACGCTGCTCACCGACTGCGCCGAATAGATACGCTGACGATAGGACGGTGTGGCCAGCACGCCTACACCGACCACGACCGCCAGCGACAGTGCCGGCACCAGCCCCAGCTGCGCCACGCCAAACCAGCTCTCGGCCGCTCCCGGGCTCATGTTGTCTCCCAGATGCGAGAACCCACCGATATCGACCAGCGCAAACACCGCCATGGCGATAAACCCCAGAAAGAGCAGCACGGCCTGCACGGTATCGGTCCAGACTACCGCCATGTAGCCACCGATCACGCAATAAAGCCCGAAACCGATGGCCACAATCACCTTGGCCAGCCCCAGATCAATGCCGGCAATCCAGGAGAGATACATGCCGCCGCCCAGGATATGCGCCCCCAGCCAGCCGATGCTGGCCACATAGATCAGCACCGCCACCACATTGCGCACCAGGCGGCTGCCGCCCACGTAGTATGAAAGCTCTTCACTCATGGTCATGAAACGAAGCCGGCGCATGGGCGCGAACCACCAGGCCAGCAACAGAATGCCGATTGCCCCACCGATCCCATACAGCGCCCCGCCCCAGCCATTGTTATAGCCAAAGCCGACTGCGCCCATGCTCGAGCCCGTCCCCACCATGGTGGCCACGGTTGTGCCGATGGTCAGAAAGACGGGCACACCGCGCCCGCCCAGCAGAAAGCTGTCGCCATCACCGCGATGGCGGCGCGACATCACGCTGCCGAACACGATCATGGCCAGCAAAAAGGCGAAAAATCCGATCAGAAAGAAGGTGGTATGCATGGAAGGACCTCTTGTGATTATTGGGCAGGTCGTCTGATGCCATGATGGTCTGATGACAGGAGGTATCGGATTGGTGAAGGCTCACCAATCCGGTAGCAGGCCTATCCCCTGCGATCAGCCCTGAAGCACTTCATGTCCACCTCGACCTTGCAATCCACTACCAGGTCCTGAACGCTGCAGATGCGCGCCGGCGGATGGTCGCCAAAAATCTCGGCAAAGACCTTGTTGAACGAGCTGAAATAGCGTGCATCGGTCAGCACGGCCGTGACATGCACCACATCCTCCACGCCATAACCGGCGTCCTTCATGATCGTCAGGCAGTTCTCGAACGCGAGCCTTGACTGCTCGATGATGCCGCCTTCAACCACCTCGCCATCGGTCATCGGGGTCTGCCCCGAGACAAACAGCCAGCCATCCGCCTCGGTCGCCTTTGCAAACGGCAGCTTCTGCCCGCCAGTGCCGATACCGCTGCCAGTGCCATAGCGCTTGATGCTCATGTATTGCTCCTGTTGATAAGAAAAGGGGTAAAAAATTGATGTCACAAAATGTCGTCGTGGATCGGTTAACGGGAAACCGTGGACGCACCACGTCGCAGCAATCGGCCGGTACGTGCTGTGAGCACGCCGTCCTGATAGGCAATGCGCCCATTGACCATCACCAGTTCAATGCCACGGGCCGCGGCAATGGGCTCACTGAAGGTGGCCACATCTTCAAGCACTGTCAGATCAAAAAGCGTCAGATCGGCAAACGCGCCCTCACGAATTTCGCCGCGGTCGGTCAGTCCAAAATTGCGCGCCGAAAGCCCGGTCATCTTGCGAACGGCCTCCGGCAGCTCGAAAAGCTGCTCGTCGCGGCAGTAGTGAGCGATCACTCGCGGGAAGGTGCCCCAAAGGCGCGGATGGGGATGCGGATCGTTGGGCAGGCCATCGGAGCCGACCATGGCCAGCGGATGGGCCAGAACCTGTCTCATGTCTTCTTCCGACATGTTGTGATAGACCGCGCCAGCCGGCTGCAATCGTTTGGCAGCGTCCATGAGTGATACGCCCCAGTGCCGGGCGATCTCATCAAGCGTTTGACGCGCCATGTCCGGATGCGGCTCCGACCATGTAATAAAGATATCGATCTCGTCGGTCACCTGGCCCAGGTCCAGCGTCGAGGAACCCGCGGTATAGGGGTAGCAGTCGCAGTGGCAGGTCTGTTCGCCAGCCGCGTGTTCAAGGCGTTCAAGTGCCAGCGGCGCGTTGCCCCAGTTCCCGACACCGGCGCACTTGAGATGCGAAATCACAAGCTCGGCGCCGCCGTGACGCGCGGTCTCGAACGCCTCCTCCATCGCCTCGGGCAAACCTTCAAACTCGTCACGCAGGTGGGTGGTGTAGAGCGCACCATGGCGGCCCACCTCATCCACCAGCGCGTGCATCTCCTCAAGCGGGGCATGTCGTGCGTTCTTGTACGCCAGCCCCGAACTCATGCCGATGGCGCCGTCGTTCAACGCTTTCTCGAGCTCAAGGCGCATCAATTCGATCTCGTCACTTGTCGCCGGGCGATCAAAGTCGTCCATCAGATTGGCCCGCAGCGCCGTGTGCCCGACCAGCGCGGCCACATTGACGGCAGGCCCGGCCGCATCGACTGCCTCGGCGTAGTCGGCAAAGCTTGAGTAGACAAAGTCCTCGCGCCGGCCCAGCAGGTTCATGGGATCGGGCACGTCGCTGCCGCGAAGGCGCACCGGCGAAGCGCTGATGCCGCAGTTACCGACCACCACGGTGGTCACGCCCTGGGTGAGCTTCGGCAGCATCTCGGGCGTGCGGATGACGTTGGTATCGTCATGGGTGTGTACGTCGATAAAGCCGGGCGCGAGATAGCGGCCGTGCGCCTCGATCACCGCATCGGCGCGGGCGTCATTGAGATCGCCCAGCGCCGCAATACGCTCACCGCTGATGGCAACATCGACGCGACGAGCCGGCGCGCCAGTGCCGTCAAGCACCTGCGCGCCGCGAATCAGAACATCAAAATGGCGGGATGAGGACATGAAAGGCTCCGAGCGATCATTGCTGTTATCGACCATGTCCGATATACCGGACACTTGTCTGTTTTTCCGGACAGCCTTATCCTGCTCCCATATCGCGATCGAATGCAAGTCGTCAAATGACACCAACCGGTGCACGATGGGTGGATCATCGTTGGACAAGAAGCGAGCAGTCATGTCGGAGTCTTTTACTACTTCAAATGCCCCTGCGGCCCCGCCCGCCAAACGCGCCCGGGGCGTCGATCGCGTGATCGACCTGTGTACCCAGCTGCATCGTCACAAGGCGCCCATGACCCCAAGAGAGCTGGTCGAGGCCACCGGTGCGCCACGCTCAAGCGTCTATGAACTGGTCAGCATCCTGAGTGAGGCCGGCTGGCTGGAGGTGGACCGCGACGGGCGCATCTTCTTTGGTCGCGCCATGCACCTGTTCGGGCTGGACTACGCCCGCCACAACGACCTGATCAGCCGCGCGCGTGGCGTGCTGCGCCAGCTGGCGGCCGAGTTCAACGAGACCAGCCAGTTCTGCATGCTGGAGGGCAACAAGTACACCGTGGTGCTGGATGACAATGGCACCCGCCCCTTTCGCATCAGTGCCGATACGGGCGTGCGTATTCCGATCCCCTGGACGGCCTCGGGACGAGTCCTGCTGGGCGAGATGCCCCCTGAGGCGATCAACGACTTCATCCCGCCGGAGGACTTCATCCTGCCGGACGGTCGCGAGATTGTTCGTGAAGACTTCTTCACCGAAATCGAGCGGGCCCGCGAGCAGGGTTACGCCATCACCGAGGGACTTGCCGACAGCTTTGCCTGCTGCCTGGCGGTGCCGGTACTCGATCAGGGCGGCCATGCCCATGCCACGCTGTGTTTCACCATTGGCCGTGATGCCAGTGAGGCACGTCGCAACGAACTGCTGACGGCGCTGAAAACCGCCGCCCGCACCCTTGACGGACACTAACGCTTTACGAACTCAACGGCGCCCTGTGGCGCCCGATGACAACAACACCAACATTCCATCAGGAGCGTCGCATCATGAAGACACCCTCTCTGTCAGCCGCCGTCCAGAAGGGCAGCCCTGTGCTGGGCAACACCCTGCTTGAAGGCGCAAGCCTGCCGGCGATGGTGCTGCATCAGAGGGTGATCGAGCACAACATCGCCTGGATGCAGCGTTTCGCCGATCACCACCACGCGCACCTGGCCCCGCATGGCAAGACCACCATGATGCCGGCACTCTTTTTGCGTCAGATCGAGGCCGGCGCCTGGGGCATCACACTCGCCACCGCGACCCAGTGCGCGGCGGCCTTTGCTCACGGGGTCAAACGTCTGCTCATGGCCAATCAGCTGGTCGGGCAGGCCAACATGGTGCTGATCGCGCAGATGATCGAGGAGGGTCTGGATTTTTATTGCACGGTGGATCACGCCGATAACGTCCGCGCGCTCAACGACTTTTTCGCCGCCCGCGGCCAAAGACTACAGGTGCTGATCGAGCTGGGCGTGGCCGGCGGGCGCTGCGGCGTGCGTGATAGCGAGGAGCTAAGCGCACTGGTGGAAGCCATTCGGCAGGCACCGGCACTCAGCCTGGCCGGCATCGAGGGCTATGAGGGCATGATCGGCGGTGACAGTGCGCTGGAGGACGTGCGGGCCTACGGCGCGAGGCTGGTGGATACCGTCAGACATCTTCATGACAGCGGCGTGCTGGCCGTCTCGGCGCCTATCGTCACGGCGTCGGGATCAAAATGGTTCGACCTGATCGCCGAGGCCTTTGACCAGGCCGAACTGCGCAAGCACTACACCCCGGTACTGCGGCCGGGCTGCTATGTGGCCCACGACCATCGTCTTTATCGTGAGGCGATGGAAGCGGTCAGCGAGCGCCGCCCGGAGCTTGAAGGCGCGCTCGAGCCGGCACTCGAAGTCTTCGCCCAGGTGCAATCCCTGCCCGAGCCCGGGCTTGCGATCATGGCCATGGGCAAGCGGGACATTTCCTGCGACCCGGACCTGCCCATGGCGCTGCGCCTGTATCGGAATGGGGCATATGTGCGCGAGGTGACCGACTGGCAGGTGGTGCACATCATGGATCAGCACACCTTTCTGCGTGTACCTGAAGACGCCGACATTCACATTGAAGACATCATTGCCTTTGGCGCCTCGCACCCGTGTCTGACCTTTGATAAATGGCGTCAGGGACTGTGGGTGGATGACGATCTCACGGTGACCGCCGTTGAGCCGACATTTTTCTAACCTTCGAACGCCTTCGATACCCGAGCCCTTTCAGGGTTTGCCCTCCGCCTGAATGCCGGGCCGCTGTTCTCTTGCACAGTGGCCCGGTTGCGTGCACTGACGCCGCCTCACAGTCGCTCATGATTGCTGGCAAATGCTGACGTTTTGACACAGTACAGCCCTCTGAATACGACTAAGGTAGTCCGCTTGTTGACCGTTTATTGCCCGGTGATCGCCGCGACCCGGGCCGGCATTCTGTTTTCGGAGACGCCTTACGCATGCGCCAACGCTTTCTTTTGCCCGTGATCACGCTGTCTGCGATGTTCAGCGCTCAGGTGCTGGCCACGCAGATGCCCCCGGTGCCTGACCAGCGCCCCGGTCGGCTGGCGCAGGCCGAACAAAATCTGAACGAGCGTCTGGCCCAGGCCCCTTGGATGGATCAGTCCCGTAGTGCCGATGAGCGCGCCCGTGCCGTGCTGGCCGAAATGACCACCACCGAAAGGATGCAGCTGCTGGCAGGCGATTTTGCCGCACCCATGGATGCATCACAGCGTGTGCGCGGCGCCATTGGCTCGGCCGGGTTTGTGCCCGGCATCAGCCGGCTGGGCATTCCGGCCCAGCAGCAGACCGATGCCGACCTGGGCGTGACCAACCCAGGCTGGATCGATCCGGACCGGCAGGCCACGGCGCTGCCGTCGGTGCTGGCCGCGGCGGCCACCTGGCAACCCGAGCTCTCCCGCCAGGGCGGCGAAATGATCGCGCGCGAGACGCGCCACTACGGTTTCAACGTGCTGCTGGGCGGCACCGCCGGGCTGGTACGGGACCCGCGCGCCGGTCGCAACTATGAGATGCCCGGCGAAGACCCGCTGCTGTCGGGGCTAACGACGGCGGCCAAGATCAACGGCATCGAAAGCCAGCACGTGATGTCGACCATCAAGCACTTTGCGATGAACGCTCAGGAGACCGGGCGCCACAAGCTCAGTGCCGACATCAGCGATCAGGCCCTGCAGGAATCCGACCTGCTGTCGTTTCGCTATGCGCTGGAACACAGCCACCCAGGCGCCGCCATGTGTGCCTATAACCGGGTCAACGGCGACTACGCCTGCCAGAACGGCTACCTGCTCAACCAGGTGCTCAAGGGTGAATGGGGCTATCCGGGCTTTGTGATGTCCGACTGGGGCGCGGTCTACTCCAGCGCCCCGTCTGCCAATGCGGGTCTGGACCAGCAATCTGCCGCCGAGGACTTTGACGGTGTGGTCTATTTTGGCGCGCCGCTGGAAAAGGCCGTCGAGCGTGGCGAGGTTTCTCACGAGCGCATCGACGATATGGCCTATCGCATTCTGCGCAGCTACTTTGCCGCCGGCATTGTCGATCACCCGCCTGCGCGTGAGCCGATCGACGAAAAAGCCAACGCCGACGTGGCTCAGCACATTGCCGAAAATGCCATGGTGCTTCTGAAAAACGAACGCAACGTACTGCCGCTGGACGGCGCGCGCGACAAGCGCATCAGCGTGACCGGCGCGCATGCCGACCGCGCCGTGATCGCCGGCGGCGGCTCGGCCGCTGTCGTGCCGATGGACGGCGATGCCCTGCCGAATCTCAACCCGCCAAAGGGCGTCAACACCCAGCGTCTGTACCCGAAATCCTCCCCACTGGGGGCGATCGGGCTGCACGCGCCCGACTCAAGAGTTACCTTCAGTTCTGGCGATGACATTGACGAGGCAGTGCGCCAGGCACGCGACAGCGATGTGGCCGTGGTCTTTGCCCAGCAGTGGACCTCGGAGACCATGGACATGCAGAGCCTGGCGTTGGAGGGTCAGCAGAACGCGCTGATCGAGGCGGTGGCAAAGGCCAACCCGCGCACCGTGGTGGTACTCGAAACCGGCGGCCCGGTGGCCATGCCCTGGCGCAACGATGTCGCTGCCATCATGGAAGCCTGGTATCCGGGCCAGCGCGGCGGCGAGGCGATCGCCAGTGTCCTGTTCGGCCAGAAAAACCCTTCGGGCCGGCTACCGGTCACGTTCCCGCAGGATGACGATCAGCTGCCGCGTCCTCAGGTACCCGGACTGAGCATCGGCAACAGCGCCTTTTTCGATGTCGACTACAACCGTGAAGGCGCCGATGTGGGCTATCGCTGGTTCGAACGCGAGGGCAAAACGCCGCTGTACCCCTTCGGCCATGGGCTTTCCTACACCACCTTCAAGCGTCACGGGCTGACACTCGATCGAAAGGGACAGCAAGTGACCGCACACTTTACGGTTACCAATACCGGGGATCGAACGGGCCGTGCCACACCGCAGTTGTACGTTCGCGCCCCCGATGGCTCACCGGCGCGGCTGGGCGGCTGGCAGAGTCTTGAGCTGGCCCCCAACGAGTCGAAAGCGGTGAGCATCGAGATCGACCCACGCCAGTTTGCCCGCTATGACAGCGCTCAGCGTCAGTGGCATCTGGATGGCGGCGACTACCAGGTGTCGCTGGCCGATTCGGCCACCGATATAGATGAAACGCAGCAGGTGACGCTGCCGGCCGGCGCGGTCGCAATGAAACCGCTGGCCTCTGATCCGACGCCGCCTTCTCGGCCGCAGGAACAGCGCGTGGCGGCCAACGAACCGGCGCCCGGCAGCGCCCCCTGATGTCGGACAGTACAAAAAACCGCCTCCGGCCGAGCCGGAGGCGGTTTTTAACGTCTTCAACACAGCACCCGAGTGACAGCGCCTAGTTGATGATGGCACCACCGTTAATGTGCAGCGAGTGGCCGCTGATATAGGAGGCGTCCTTCGAGGCCAGAAAGACGTAGGCAGGCCCCAGCTCGCTGGGCTGACCGGCACGCCCCATCGGCATCTTCTCCCCCAGCGTGGTCATGAGCCCCGGATCGAAATCTCCCATGGTGGCCGGCTGGATCGGCGTCCAGATCGGTCCCGGCGCCACCTCGTTGACCCGAATACCCTCCTTGACCAGCGATTCCGACAGCGAGCGGGTAAAGCCCGTGATCGCGCCCTTGGTCGAGGTGTAGGCCATCAGCATGGCGTTGCCCACGAAGGGGTTGATCGAGGTCGTATTGATGATGCTGTCGCCGGCCTTGAGATGTGGGCGCACGGCCTTGGTCATGTAGAAATAACCGTGAATGTTGACGTCGAAGATGTCGCGCCACTCCTCATCGGGCACGTCGGTAATGTCCTGACGTACCACCTGGCGAGCAGCGTTATTGACCAGAATATTGATCTCGCCAAAGGCGTCCAGCACCTGATCGACGGCCTGCTGACAAAAGCGGCTGTCGCGCACGTCGCCGCTGATCAACAGCGCCTGGCGCCCTTCGGCTTCAATCAGGCGTTTTGTCTCTTCGGCATCGTCATGCTCATCCAGATACATGACGGCCACATCGGCCCCTTCACGCGCAAAATGCACCGCAGCGCTGCGGCCAATACCGCTGTCGCCCCCGGTGATCACTGCCTTTTTACCCTCGAGCTTGCCGCTGCCGCGGTAGTCGTCGCGAATGATCTCGGGTGCCGGGGTCATCTCATGCTCAAGGCCGGGCTGACGATCCTGAGACTGTGCCGGAAACTGATCTGCCATGTCTGAAATCTCCTTTTTCGATCGGCGTCGCCCCTGGCGACACCGTGGCAGGCCTCATGCCTGCCTTTTTACATTGAAGGTTGCCCCGGGCGGGCCGGGATAACGCCTTCCTTTCCTGTCCTGGCTCAGCCGTTGACGATCATGCCGCCGTTGACGTGGATGGTCTGGCCGGTCACGTAGCTGCTGTCGCGGCAGGCCAGATAGACGTAGGCCGGCCCCAGCTCCGAGGGCTGACCGGCGCGCCCCATCGGCGACTGGCTGCCGAAGTCCTCGACAATACTCTCGTCGAACGCCCCCATGGTGGAAGGAATCAGTGGCGTCCAGATCGGGCCGGGCGCGACCTGATTGACGCGAATACCATCCTCGACACACATTTTCGAAAGTGCGCGCGTAAAGCCTGCATTGGCGCCCTTGGTGGTGGTGTAGGCCAGCAGGTTGGCGTGGCCGGCAAAGGCATTCACGGAAGTGGTATTGATGATGGCCCCCTTCGTTTCACGCAGGTGCGGGAGGGCGGCCTTGGCCATATAGAAATAGCCGTGGATGTTGACGTCAAAGGTGCGGCGCCACTCTTCATCCGAAGTCTCCTCCGGGCGGTGATGCAGCACCTGCTGGGCGGCGTTGTTAACCAGCACATCCAGCTTGCCAAAGGTGTCGACGACCTTCTGAACCGATTGGCGGCAGAAGTCGGCATCGGCCACGTCACCCGCGATCAGAAGCGCCCGGCGGCCTTCAGCCTCGATCATCTGCTTCGTGGCCTCGGCATCCTCGTGCTCATCGAGATACATGATGGCGACATCGGCGCCTTCGCGGGCGAAATGCACGGCAGCGGCGCGGCCGATGCCGCTGTCGCCTCCGGTGACAATAGCGACCAGATCCTGCATTTTGGCGCTGCCGCGATAGTCGGGATGCATGAACTCGGCCGGTGGGGTCATTTCGCCTTCCACACCGGGCTGACGGTCCTGCTTCTGCGGGGGAATCTGTTCTGCCATGACGGTCACGCTCCCTGTCATTGAATGGCCGCGGCCACGCGTCCATGGACGAATACGGCCATCCGCGTCCTGCGATGCGCGTATTACGACGAATGGCTAAAGCGTAGTCGTCATCCACTGCCCTGCAATTCGTCCTGCGCGACAGGGCGCTACACTGCGCCATGACAGGGTCCTGGAATCAACGCCAGGCACGAATGAACCGACGACTGGAGCGATGACATGACCCCAGGGTTCGTGGATACCCACTGCCACCTTGATTTTCCGCCCTTTTGCGGCAATGAGGTGCAAAGCCTGAAGCAGGCGGAAGCGGCCGGTGTGGAGAAAATTATCGCTGTTGGGGTTACGGCAGAGCGCTTTGCAGGCGTGATGGCGCTGGCCGAGCATCATGCGCCGGTATATGCCGCCCTTGGCGTGCATCCCATGGCCATTCATGAGTTCGAAGACGAGCATCTCGAGCAGCTGGAGGCCTGGCTTGAAAAACGTCCCGACAAGCTGGTGGCCATCGGCGAAATCGGTCTGGATCTCTTTATTGATAACCCTGAATTTGATCGACAGGAGGCTCTGCTGGAGGCCCAGCTGCGCCTCGCCCGCCGCCATGACCTGCCGGTGATCCTGCATTCGCGCCGCACGCACGACAAGCTTGCCATGCATCTCCGGCGCCTTGATCTGCCCAGAACCGGCGTGGTGCACGGTTTTGCCGGCAGCGAGCAGCAGGCACAGGCCTTCATCAAGGCGGGATACTTCATTGGCGTGGGCGGGACCATGACCTACGAGCGTGCTTCAAAGACCCGTCGCACCCTGTCGCGCCTGCCGCTGTCGTCATTGCTGCTGGAAACCGACTCGCCGGATATGCCCGTACAGGGGTTTCAGGGCGAACCCAATCGCCCCGAGCGGATCAACCATATCTGGCAGAGCCTGTGCGAGATTCGCAAGGAGTCCCCCGAAGAGATTGCCGACACCATCCGAGACAATACCCGCAGGCTGTTTGGCCTCTAACTCGGCTTTTCAAAGCCTGCCGAGCTCGGCGTTTTGAGACGCAAGGCACTGTAGGCGGGCAGCCTCAGGGCTGCCTGCTGAATCATCTATCATAAAATTTTATTACGTAACAATAATGGCCTTTTGATAAAACCATAACTGAGCGAAATATAACCTGCTCAAAAAACGCACAAAACCTTCCATCAAAAGCTCGATAAAAATGGCATCAACGAGACTTCCTTGCATGAAGCTCACTACGCCCCACGTTTTTAACGCTCAATGTAAAAAGCAACAAGGAGAAGGCATCATCGCCAATCCAGTTAAAAAATCCTTGAGATGGCAAGGCTGAATCCTGTCGATAATCTCATGCGGGTTAACCAGAAAATATTGTCATGAATCAATGTAAGAGGTCATGTGTATCGCATGAAAAAAGCCCACGCCACGGGAGGTGGCGCAGGCTTTGGGTTTTTATACGTAATTTATATCGTAATGTTATGTATTAAGGATAACGCCGCCATTGAGGTGAATGGTCTGGCCATTCATGTAGGACGACTCCTCGCTTGCCAGATACACATAGGCCGGTGCCATCTCGCTGGGCTGACCGGCACGGTTCATCGGCACCTGCTCGCCGAAGCCTTCAACCTTTTCATCCTCCATGGTGGAAGGAATCAGCGGTGTCCAGACCGGCCCGGGAGCGACCGCATTGACCCGAATGCCTCGCTCGACCAGCGACATGGCCATCGAGCGCATGAAGCCCTGAATGGCCCCCTTGGTCGCGGTGTAGTCGATCAGGGTGTTGTTGCCCTTGAAGGCGTTGACCGAGGAGCTTTCGATGATGCTGTCGCCCGCTGACATGTGGGCCAGTGCCTGCTTCACCGTGTAGAAGTGACTGAAGATATTGGTACGGAAGGTGCGCTCGAGTTGCTCATCGGGGATTTTCGTAATGTCGTCCCAGTCGTGCTGCTCGGCAGCGTTGTTGACCAGAATGTTGAGCCCGCCCAGCTCGCTGACGGTTTTGTCGACCATCTCACGGCAAAAGGCGGGGTCTCCAACATCACCTTTCATGACCAGACAGCGCTGACCTTCGGCTTCCACCAGCGTGCGGGTATCCTCGGCATCGTCATCCTCTTCAAGGTAGCTGAAGGCGACATCGGCACCCTCGCGAGCATAATGTACGGCCACTGCCCGGCCGATACCGCTGTCGCCGCCGGTGATCAGCGCGACCCGGCCCTTGAGCTTATCGGTGCCCTGATAGCTCTCTCGAATATATTCCGGCTGCTCCCGCATGCGATGTTCATCGCCGGGCTGTGACTGGGGTGCATTGGTTGAATTGGCCACTGTTCAAACTCCTTTTGAAACATGGGTTAATATCCACGGCGCACACGATGCAGGGCGCGTCTCTCCAAGCGTAGAGCGCCCTGCAATGCGTTCAAGAAGGGTCTGAATCGTGGTACCGGCGCCGTTGAAAACGCCAGCAACTTCAATAGGAAAGCGGGGAAAACACCGACCAGCCGATCTGCTCGCTGAGTTTTTCCAGTACGGCCATGCCCACCAGCGAATTGCCGCTGGCATTGAGCGCCGGTGACCACACGCAGATGCTGTAGCGCCCCGGCACCACCGCGACGATGCCACCGCCGACGCCGCTTTTACCCGGTAGCCCCACACGATAGGCAAAGTTGCCCGCCTCGTCATAGAGCCCGCTGGTGGCCATGATGGCGTTGACCTGCTGGGTCTGGCGCGGCGTCAGGATGTGCTCGTCACTGTGCAGGCAGCGCCCACCGTTGGCCAGAAAGGAAAAGCCGCGTACCAGATCCACGCAGCTGGCCGTGAGCGCACAGTGATGGAAGTAGCTCTTGAGCACCGCTTCCACATCATTGTGAAAGTTACCAAAGGACTGCATCAGATAGGCCATGGCCGCATTGCGCGCCCGATGCTGGTATTCGGATTCGGCCACCACCCGATCGGAAATGATATGAACGTTGTTGGTCATCCGGCGCACCAGATCGCGCATGGACAGTATTGGGGCTGCGTAGCGCGACTGGTTGATATCGGCGATCACCAGCGCACCGGCATTGATAAAGGGATTGCGTGGGCGCCCCTTTTCGAACTCGAGCTGCACCAGCGAGTTGAAGGCCTGACCCGAGGGTTCATGCCCCAGCCGCTCCCAGAGACTCTCGCCGCCATGTGAAATGGCCTGCACCAGGCTGAACACCTTGGAAATGCTCTGAATCGAGAAGGGGGTATCGGCATCCCCGGCCTGATAAAGCGCACCATCGGTGCCGAGCATGGCGATGCCGAGTTGATGGGGATCAACATCCGCCAGCGCCGGAATGTAGCTGGCCACGTGCCCCTGGCCGAGCAGGGGTCTTACGTCATCGAGAATGGATTCCAGCAGTGCCTGCATGGGTAATTGCCGTCCTGACGCGGGGCTCTCGCCCAGATGGAAAAAAGCGGGCGCAGTGTAGCGCGCCGTTCAACGCTCGCCCATCCTGTCATGCCAAAAGAGAGAGGCTGTTTGAAAAAGCGTCTGTCGCACGCCTGATCCCCGGTGAAGGGCAAGGGCCTGTCGCGCTACACTAGCGCGCGTTTGCGCCCCACAGTGCCTGCTGTGTGGCTTTGTCCCTCCCAGCCAGAGGCGAGTGCCATGAGTGCCCATCTGTTGTCCGTTGATAGTTTGTCCCGCGACTACGTCGATCATCTCTTTGACGTGGCGCGGCGCATGGAGCCCATTGCCCAGCGTCAGAAGATCACCCGGGTGCTGGAAGGTGCCGTGCTGGGCAATCTCTTTTTCGAGGCCAGTACCCGCACGCGCATGAGCTTTCACTCGGCCTTCAGCCGGCTGGGCGGCAGTGTCTGTGACACCACCGGGTTTACCTTCTCCTCGATGGCCAAGGGGGAATCGCTGTATGACACCAGCCGCGTCATCAGCGGCTATGTCGATGCCATTGTCATGCGCCATCCCGACCTGGGCTCGGTGGCCGAGTTTGCCGCGGCGACTCACGTGCCGGTCATCAACGGCGGTGACGGCCCGGGTGAACACCCAAGCCAGGCCTTGCTTGATCTCTACACCATCAACAAGGAGTTCGAGCGGCTTGGCAAGGCGTTGCCCGGCGCACATCTGCTGCTGACCGGCGATTTGAAATACGGCCGCACCGTCCACTCGCTGTTGAAGCTCTTGTCGCTCTATCCGCCGATGCAGATCACGCTGGTGTCGCCGCCGGGGCTCGAAATGCCTTCGGAGCTGATCGATCGAGCCGAAAACGCCGGTCACCGGGTCAACCAGCGCGATACGCTGCAGGCCGACTACAGCGATGTGGACGTCGTCTATGCCACGCGCATCCAGAAGGAGCGCTTTACCCAGGAGATGGTGGAGGGTTTTAGCCTGTCGAGCGATTTCAGCGTGGATCGTGCTTTTCTGGATCAGCGCTGCAGCACGCACACCATTGCCATGCACCCGCTGCCGCGAGACAGCCGGCCCGGCGCCAACGACCTGAATGTGGATCTCAACGACGACCCTCGACTGGCGATCTTTCGCCAGACCGATAACGGCATTCCGGTGCGCATGGCCATCTTTGCCACGCTCATGGGAGTGGCGGACACCTTTGATCGCGACCTTCGCGATGTCGGCTGGCAACCGCCGCATCGGATCGGGGTCGATGATGCCGACTTCACGACGCTGAAGTAAGTCATCACTTACAAGGCAGGCTCGGGAGGCGGGTCAGCGGGGCGTGGGGATGTTGAGCCGCGCCCCGTGGGCCTGCTGCTCGAACCAGCCGGTCAGGATCAGCTCGGCGGCGATGCCGTCGACGCCATGATCGCGATAGTTGCCCCGATGGCCCTCGTCGCGGGCGATGGCCTTGGCCGCGCGGGTGGTGCCGCGCTCGTCGAACATTTCCAGCGGCTTGCCAAAGCGGCCATGCAGTCGATTGCCAAACTTGCGTGCACGCAGGCTCATCTCGGATTCGGTGTCATCCATGTTGAGCGGCAATCCGACTACGAACAGGTCGGGCTGCCACTCCTCGATCAGGCGCGCGATCACGTGCCAGTCGGGAATGCCGTCACGCGCCATCAACGGATCAAGCGCCGTGGCACTGCCCAGCAGCTCATTGCCGACCGCCACGCCAATGCGGCGCACGCCGAAATCAAAGGCCAGCACCAGCCGCTGACCGACGCCCTCAGCCATGACCGGCCTCTCGCGAGAGCAGGCTCAGATTCACGCCCAGATGCCCTGCTGCGGTCTCCAGACGCGCCGGCGCAGGCGTGCGAAAGAGCACCTCATCGCTGGCCTCCACGGTCAGCCAGGTATTGTCCTTGATCTCCTGAGCCAGCTGCTCGGGCTCCCAGCCCACGCAGCCCAGACAGACCAGAAACTGCTCTGGACCGCGACCGGCGGCGATGGCATGCAGGATGTCCATCGACGTGGTCAGCGCCCGGTTCTCACCGGTACGAATGCTGGAATCCCAGTGCTCGGGGCTGCCGGAGTGCAGGATAAAGCCGCGCTCGCGATGTACCGGGCCGCCGTCGAGCACCGGCGTATCCAGCGACAGACACTCGCTGGCATCGATTTCAAGCTGCTCGAACAGCGCCTCAAGCGTGAGCTCCATGGGCTGATTGAGCTTGAGCCCCAGGGTGCCGTTGTCGTCGTGATCGCAGATATAGGTCAGCGAGCCCGCAAAGTTTTCGTCTTCGAGATGGGGCATCGCCATGAGAAAGTGATCGCGTAAGCCTTGCATGGGCCTCCCGGATAAAAGCGCGCGCCCCTGCCGGCCGGCAGGGGCGTGGATCGATGGGTCATGAGAGCACGGCCATGGCCGACGCTCATCCGCCGTTGGCGGGGAATGCGTGCATGGTAACACTGGCCGCCCGGCGTGGCGTCAACACCTCAGGCGGTGAAGCGTCGCTCGATGGCATCCATCAGCATGCCGGCAATGTCGGTGCCCTTCTGGGCATCGATTTCACGTACGCAGGTGGGGCTGGTGACGTTGATCTCGGTGATGTAATCCCCGATCACATCGAGCCCTACAAAGATCAGCCCCAGCGACTTGATGGAGTCCTTGACCTGATCAACCAGCCAGTAGTCACGATCCGTCAGTTCGCGGGCTTCTCCGCGGCCGCCAGCGGCCAGATTGCCACGCACTTCACCGGCCGAAGGGATGCGGGCGAGACCATAGGGCACCGGCTCGCCGTCAATCAGGAGAATGCGGGTATCGCCCTGCTTGATCTCGGGAATATAGCGCTGCGCCATGATCTGCTCGGTGCCGCGCTGGGTCAGCTGCTCGATCACCGCGCCGATGTTGCGCCCGTCCGGGGCGATGTGAAAGATGCCGGTGCCGCCCATGCCGTCCAGCGGCTTGAAGATGGTGTCGCCCTGCTCGGCGTGAAACTCGCGCAGCACGCGGTCGTTGCAGGAGACGACGCTGGGCACCAGACACTGGGGAAACTGCTGGGCATAAAGCTTTTCGTTGCAGGTCAAAAGCGCCTGGGTCGGGTTGACCACCAGCACGCCCTCGCGCTCGGCAAAACCCAGCAGGTGCACGGCGTTGGTGAAATTGACATCCACCGGCGGGTCCTGACGCATCAGAATCACATCCATCTGTGCCAGCGGCCCGGCCTCGACATCTCCAAGCGCGTAATAATGCTCGGGGTCGTTTTCGAATACCTCAAGCGCGCGCAGGCGTCCCATGGCACGCCCGTCCTTGAGATAGAGATCTCCCGGCTCGAGGTAAAAAAGCCTGTGGCCACGCCGTTTGGCGGCCCATAGCATCGCCAGCGTCGTGTCCTTTTTCCAGGCAATACTGGCGATGGGGTCCATGACGACCGCAATATTCAATGCACGTTCACTCATTTAAAACTCCAGAACACGGCCCCTTGAGGTGGTCGCAGCGTGGCGTTGTGGCAGCCGTTGATGCCGCCAGTATGACGCAAGCCTCATCCTTCGACCATGATCGAACCCGCCATGTCCCCCCTGAGGATGTTGTTCTTTCCAATCGCAGACATGTCTGAAAACTATCAGGAGCGCGCATCTGATCGACTAGACTTTCGGGCAACACATCATCGCTGAACACCTTTTGTTCAGACGCTTTACAATGAGGATGATCATGTCATCACTGTTTGAACGTTTCGATCTCGCCGGTATTACGCTTGATAATCGCATCGTCATGGCGCCCATGACCCGCTCACGCGCCGTGGGCGATATCCCCAGCGAAATGGGCGCGCTCTACTACCGCCAGCGCGCCAGTGCCGGTCTGATCATCTCAGAGGGCACCCCGGTGTCGCGTCAGGGCACGGGCTATCTGTACAACCCGGGCATTTACGGGCCGGACCAGATCGAGGGCTGGAAAAAGGCCACTCGCGCCGTACATGAACGCGGCGGGGTCTTCTTCGCCCAGATCTGGCATGTCGGACGCGTCTCGCACACGACCGTGCAGATCGCCGGTGCATCACCGGTCGGCCCGAGCGATCAGCCCGGCGGCATGGCGTTTGGCTACAACGAGCAGGGGACGCCCGACATGCTCAAGGCCAGCACACCACGCCGGCTTGAAACCCGCGAGGTGCGTGACCTCGTGCGCGATTTCGCCCAGGCCGCCGTCAACGCTCGCGAGGCCGGCTTCGACGGGGTGGAGATCCACGGCGCCAACGGCTATCTCTTCGAGCAGTTTCTCAATCCCGGCGTCAACGACCGCGATGATGAATACGGCGGCTCGCGTGAAAATCGCTGCCGTCTGCTGATCGAGGTGGTCGATGAGGTCAGCGCCCTGATCGGCGCGCATCGCGTCGGCGTGCGTCTGTCACCGTTTGGTACGCTTTTTGATATGCCGGAGTACGACGACAACGGCGAGACCTATCTGCACCTGGCGCGCGAATTCAACAAGCGCGGGCTTTCCTATGTGCATCTGCACGACCAGGGCGGTCAGGGCATGGCGCCGATGCCGCGCGACTATCTCAAGCGTTTCCGTGAGGTTTATGACGGCAATCTGATGCTGGCCGGCAATCTCGACCAGAACGAGGCCGAAAAGCTCGTCAATGACGGCACCATCGACCTGCCGGTCTTTGGCCGCCCGTACACGTCAAACCCGGATCTGGTCGAGCGGATGAAAAATGGCTGGCCGCTGACCGACTTTGACCCGTCCACCTTCTATGGCGGCGATGCCCGGGGCTATATCGACTTCCCGACGTATGAGGAAGAGCAGGCCCGCCAGGCGCGTCAGGAACTGATCGACAAGAAAGGCTGATCATTCGAAGGCGATCACGCAAAAAGCCCCGGCAATGCCGGGGCTTTTTTGTCACGCATAAAAAGGTGAGCAAGCACTCACTTTCAATGCATACCTACTTCTTCTTGCGGCCAAGCCGGCTGAGCCAGTTGGTATTGGCCAGGTCCATCACCTCATCCCCGCGCCCGCTCATGACCGCACGCAGCATATAGAGGCTAAAGCCCTTGGCCTGGGCGGCCTCGATGGTCGGCGGCATGGACAGCTCCTGCCTGGCCACCTTCACATCGACAATGACCGGGCCGTCATGAGCAAAGGCTTCCTCAAGAACGCCATCGAGCTGCTCGGAACTGGATACCGTCAGCCCCTTGATGCCCAGCGCCTCGGCCAGACGGGCGTAGTCGGTACCGGGCAGGTTGGTGACTTCATCCACGTAACCTGCCGCCTTCATCTCCATCGCTACAAATCCGAGCGTCGTATTGTTATAGACGATCACCTTGACCGGCAGCTTCTCCTCGGCCAGCGTCATCAGATCGCCCATCAGCATGTTGATGCCGCCATCGCCCGAGAGCGAGATGACCTGTCGTCCGGGCATGGCGACCTGCGCGCCCATCGCCTGAGGCATGGCGGTAGCCATGGAGCCGTGCATGAACGAGCCGGTCAGACGGCGCCTGCCATTCATTTTCAGATAGCGCGCTGCCCAGACGGTCGGCGTGCCCACATCGGCCGTAAACCAGGCATCGTCATCGGCCAGCGCACTGACGCGAGCGGTCAGATACTGAGGATGCAGGGGGTCGCCTTCGGCGGCCGGTCCGGCCAGCTCATCGAGATCCTCGCGGGCCTTTTGATAATGCTTCTGGGCCTTGTCCAGAAAGGCGCGATCGGTTTTCTCTTCAAGCCGCGGCAACAGTGCCTCGAGACTGGCCTTCACATCGCCCACCAGCCCCTTGAGCAGTGTACTGCGTCGACCCAGATGGCCGGGACGCACATCAATCTGCACGATACGACCGTGCTCGGGGAAGAAGTCCCTATAGGGAAAGCTGGTGCCCAGCATGATCAGAAAATCGCACTCCTTGAGCGCGTGATAGCCCGAGCTGAAGCCGATCAGACCCGTCATGCCCACATCATAAGGGTTGTCATATTCAAGCCATGACTTGCCGCGCAGCGCATGTACGATGGGCGCCTTGAGGCGCTCGGCCAGCGCCATGACCTCATCGTGGGCACCGGCACAGCCCGCTCCGCACAGCATGGCCACCTTGTGACTGTCGTTAAGCAGTGCGGCCAGCTCTTCAAGCTCGGGCTCGGGCGGCACCGTGACGGGCGCCACTGGCGTGCTCCACTGCATCTTTTGCTCGACGGCCGGTGAGAGCGCCACATCGCCGGAGATCACGATCACCGCCACGCTCTTTTCGAGAATGGCGGTGCGCATGGCGGTCTCGATCACACGCTGTGCCTGGGACGGGTTGGAGATCAGCTCGCAGTAGTCGCTGCACTCCTTGAACAACTGCTCCGGGTGGGTTTCCTGGAAATACCCCAGGCCCACCTCACTGGAGGGAATCTGGGCGGCAATGGCAAGCATCGGTGTGTGTGCACGCTTTGCCTCGAAAAGTCCATTGATCAGATGGGTATTGCCCGGACCACAGGAGCCGGCACAGACGGTCAGACCGTCACGTGCCTCGGCCTCACCGCTGGCCGCCAGCGCGGCCACTTCTTCGTGGCGCACACCGCGCCAGGTAATGGCGTCCTGCTTTCGCAGACTCTCGGTCAGGCCGTTGAGCGAATCGCCCGGCAACCCCCAGATGTTTTCCACGCCGGCCTGGGCCAGCGTCCTTACCAGCATGTCGGCAACACTATAGTCGGCCACGATCACGTCTCCCTGTGATGGCAACGACTGAACGCCGTATCACTTGTCATGACCGGCGCACAGCAACAAGAAATGAGGTGCCTGAAGTTCAGACGAAATTAAGACGAAAGTCCAATGCCGTCATGGCATTAATACCCTCACAGCGGGCACCGTCGAGGCCACAAGCATAGTTCGATCAGAGAAGACGTGGGGGATGGCGCGTCATCAGGACAACCACGGGGATCAAAGATCCCCGTAGCGCGCCTGCAAAAGCGACAGTGCCACAATCGGCGCCGTCTCCATGCGAAGGATCCGCGGGCCGAGCATCCAGGAGTGGAAACCGTGGGCATGGGCCCGAGCGACTTCATCGTCGCTGAGCCCGCCCTCGGGACCGACCAGCAGTGCGGCGCTGGCCGGCGAATCAGTCTGCGAAAGTGGCCCGGCATCATAGGGGTGCAGCACCAGCTTCAGTGTTTCATCACGCGCGCTCAGCCATTCATCAAGCGCAACGGGCGGGTAGATCACCGGCACGGTGGCTCGCCGACACTGCTCGCAGGCATTGACCGCCACGGCCTGCCAGTGATCCCGCTTTTTCTGCGCCCGCTCGCTCTTGAGCCGGACATCGCCATGATGAGTATAGAGCGGCGTGACCGCAGCCACCCCCAGCTCGACCGCCTTCTGGATGGCGAAATCCATGCGATCACCCTTGCCGACGGCAAGCCCCAGATGCACAGCCAGCCCCGATTCGGCCAGCGCCGGCTGGGGCTCCCCAACGGTGACCTGTACATCACCACGCTTGGAAATGGCAGCAATGTGAGCGCTTACTTCATTGCCCTTGCCGTCAAAAAGGGCCAGCGGGTCACCTTCACGGCGGCGCATGACGCGCGCCACGTGATGGGCGGCGGTATCGGGCAGCCTGAGGGTAGCGCCAGGCTTGAGCGTCTGGGGAACGTAGATGCGCATGGGTTATCCGCGACCGTAAGGCATCAGGCGTCGGCCTGCGGTGTGCCCTGCTGTTTCTGGGCATAGATGGCGTCGAAGTTGACCGGGGAGAGCATCAGCGCCGGGAAGGTACCGCGGCCGACCAGGTTGTCGATGCATTCACGTGCATAGGGAAACAGCACGTTGGGGCAGAAGGCACCCAGGGTGTGATCGAGCTGGGCATCGCTGAGTCCGGAGATGGCAAAAAGGCCCGCCTGATGAACTTCGGCCAGAAACGCCGTGGACTCTTCGTCACCGTTGTAGACGTGAGCCGTCACTCGCACGCTGACTTCATAGAGCCCTTCACTGATCTGCTTGTGGCCGTTATCGACATCAAGCTTGACCCGCGGCTTGAACTGCTGCTGGAAAATCTCCGGCGAGTTGGGCGCCTCAAAGGAGATGTCCTTGACGTAGATGCGCTGCAGCGCGAACTGGATATTGGCCTGCTCACTGGTGGCGTTGTTGTCTGACATGCTTGTTTCCCGGTCTGTGAGTAAGTAATAACTATTGCTTGAAGCCAGAAAGGACTATTGCTTGAAGAGATGACATCAGCGTGTCACAACAGGCAGGCCGTCGGCCACCCACTGTGAATGGCCGCCCTTGAGTCGACGGGCGCCGCTGTAGCCGGCCTTTTGCAGCTTCGTGACCACACCGCCGCCGTGCTGGCCCATCTTGTCCACCACGATGATCGGCTTGTCCTTGTGCTTTTCAAGGCGCTGCATGTTGTTGTCGAGCTTGTCGGCGGGCACATTGATCGCACCGGCGATGTGCCCGGCCTTGAACTCCTTGATCTCGCGGATATCAAGCACCATCGCATCTTCGCGGTTGATCAGATTGGTCGCCTCACCGCTGCTGACACCGCCCGTCGCACTGCGTCGGGATTCAAAGGCCAGCCAGGCCAGCAGGACCACAACGAAGGCACCTACCAGCAAGGGGTGGTTCTGGGCAAACTCCAGCAGCTGATCGATCATGGAAATATCTTGACCCTGGTTGTTTAAAATGGCTCGGCGCGCGGTCATGCCTGGTCTACCCTGCGAGTTCGGGGAAGCCGCCCGGCAGCTGGAATCCGGCGCGCGCCCAGTATACACAAGCACCCGGCCGTCGTCCGTCCCCGATGATCAATGCTGGCATGCCTCGGCTGGGGTATGATGATTACCATTTCGACGCCCTGATAGCGCGCCTGCTGCGTGTGAATGCGCAGGCAATGCAACCCGGTATCGGGGCTTACATGTCCGTGTTTTCGAGGCGAAATCATGTCTACATCGCAACCGCGTCCCGTCGCCCTGTTAATTCTTGATGGCTATGGCCACAACCCGGAATCGGCCAACAACGCCGTGGCCGAAGCCAACACCCCCGTCATGGATCGGCTGCAGTCGGATTACGCCCATACCCTGATCAACACCGACGGTGAAAACGTTGGTCTGCCCGAAGGTCAGATGGGCAACTCCGAGGTCGGTCACATGAACCTGGGCGCCGGGCGCGTCGTCTATCAGAGCCTGACCCGCATCTCCAAGGCCATTCGCGACAACGAACTGGGCGAGAACCAGGCCCTGACCGAGGCCATTGATGCCGCCGTCAACGATGACCGCGCCGTCCACGTGCTGGGACTGCTCTCACCGGGCGGCGTCCACAGCCATGAGGATCATGTGCTGGCGCTGGCAGAACTGGCTCAGGCACGCGGGGCGAAAAAGGTCTACATCCATGCCTTCCTCGACGGCCGTGACACTGCCCCCAAGAGCGCAATGGACAGCCTGCTGCGCGCCGATGCCCTGCTGCGCAAGCTGGGTGTTGGCCGCGTTGCCTCAATGATTGGCCGCTTCTATGCCATGGACCGTGACAACCGCTGGGATCGTGTTCAGGCCGCCTGGCAGCTGATGGTCAACGGTGAAGCCGAGCACGTTGAAAGCGACATCGAACAGGCGCTCAACGCCGCCTACGACCGCGATGAAACCGACGAATTCGTCACCGCCACCAGCCTGCGCGACGGCGACGACGATCGGGTCACCATCGAGGATGGCGATGCGGTGCTGTTTGCCAACTTCCGTGCCGACCGGGCTCGCGAAATCGCCCACGCCCTGGTCGACCAGAGTTTTGATGGCTTCGAGCGCGATCGCACGCCCAAAATGCATTTCGTCGCCATGACCCAGTATTCCGATGATCTGGGCGTACCGGTGGCCTTTCCGCCCAATGACCTGCCCAATACGCTGGGCGAATACGTCTCTTCAAAGGGGCTGACCCAGCTGCGTATCGCCGAAACCGAGAAATACGCCCACGTGACGTTTTTCTTCTCCGGCGGTCGCGAGGAGGAGTACGAAGGTGAAGAGCGCATCCTGGTGGACTCGCCGCGCGATGTGAAAACCTACGATGAAAAGCCGGAAATGAGTGCCCATGAAGTGACCGACAAACTGGTCGAGGCCATCGATTCCGGCCGTTTTGATCTGGTGGTGTGCAACTATGCCAACGGCGACATGGTCGGCCACAGCGGTGATCTGGCCGCCGCCACAAAGGCCATCGAGGCGGTGGACGAATGTCTGGGTCGCGTGATCGAGGCGATCGAGCGCGCCGGTGGCGAGTGTCTGGTCACCGCCGACCACGGCAACGCCGAGCAGATGGTCGACCCCGATACCGGCAATCCCCAGACTGCGCATACCACCTTCCAGGTGCCGCTGGTCTATGTCAGTCAGCGCAAGGCCACCCTTGCCGAGGGCGGACGCCTTTGTGACATCGCGCCGACGCTTCTGGCCATGATGGGCCAGACTCAGCCGGAAGAGATGACCGGTCGCGTGCTGATCGAAAACAGCTGATCGGAGTCCTTTGGTGTCTTTCACACTACACCGGCCTGCGGGCCGGTTTTGGCTGCTGGCCCTGACCCTGGGCCTGGCGGCGCCGGCCGGCGCCGCCAGCCTGGATGCCTCAAAGGCCGAGCTTGACAGCATTCGCCAGAACATCGAACAGACCCAGCGTCAGCTGGAAAAGACCGATGCCCAGCGCGGTGACGCGCAAAAGGAGCTCGAACAGGCCGAAAAGGCGCTGGCAGAAACCCATCGCCGGCTGGAAACCCTTCAAAAGGCTCGAAGCCAGACCACCGAGGCGCTGGCCACGCTCGATCAGCGCCAGAAAAGTCTGACCGAGCAGCGTGATGCCCAACAAAAGGCGCTGGCCGAGCAGGTCAGGGCCCTGTACAGGCTGGGCGATCAGCCGCGCCTGAAACTGCTGCTCGACAATCAGGACCCCGGTGAAATCGATCGCTTTCAGCACTATCTCAACCGGCTCAATGAAGCCCGCGCCGAACGACTTTCGCGGCTGGCCTCGCTCAATCAGGAGCTTCAGGACAACCGCGCTCAGACCCTTGAGCAGCAGCAGACGCTGGATCAGCTGCAGGATGAGCTCAAAAGCCGCCAGCAGACCCTTGATGAGCAGCGCAAGGAGCGTGAAAAGGCGCTGGCAGGGCTGGACGCCCGCTACAAGAGCGGACAGAGCAGCCTTCAGGGGCTTGAGTCGGACCGCGCCGAGGCCGAAAGAATGGTCAGCCGGATCGAACAACAGCTGGCTCGCGCTCGAGAACAGCGCGAGGCACGCGAGCGGGCCGAGCGCGAACGCAGGGCTCGTGAGGCCAGACAGCAGGCACAGTCTCAATCACCATCACGGGCATCCTCGTCAGACGATGACGGCCTGAGCAGTGACGAGATGAATGCCAGCTCGAAAAATGCCCGCAGTGTCCCCACACGAAGCGTGGATCCGGCGGCCGAGCGACGCGCCGAACCACCCGCAGGCGTCACCCATCAGGCCGACCGGGGCGCGCGCAGTTCCAGGTGGCCGGTCAATGGCTCGGTGATCTCAAGCTATGGCAGTGGCGACGGCCTGAACAAGAATGGCGTATTGATCAGCGCACCCGCCGGCACCCCGATTTATGCCGCCGCAAAAGGACAGATCGTCTTTGCCGACTGGATGAGAGGCTTTGGCTATCTGGTGATCATCGATCATGGTGGCATACTGTCGTTGTATGCTCATCAGCAGCGCCTTGCCGTGTCCGCTGGTGATCGGGTCGAACGCGGTGCCACGCTTGGCTATGTCGGCAATACCGGCGGTCTGTCGCGTCCGGCGCTTTATTTCGAGGTACGTCGTGGTGGCAAGACCATCAATCCGCAAAGCTGGCTGGCCTCGCGCTAGCACGGCGAACGCATCACCCGTTGAAGGTATCGGGCGCGCAGGCGTCCGGCCCACCCGCTAAAGGAGTCTGCATGTTGATGCGCCATGTCGCCTTATCGCTTGTCCTGTCCTCAAGCCTTTTGCTGACGCTGCCGGCCACCGCTGCCGAACCGGCCACCGACACCGCCCCGGCAGACAGCACGCCGGACAATGCGCCTCTCGTGCCCGCCAGCACCGATAACCGCCTTGATCCTCATCTTGACTCCGCCAATGACGGCGAGCGCGACCAGAGCAGTCTGCCACTGGAAGATATTCAGGCGCTGGCACAGGTGTTCGAGCGCATCAAGCAGGCCTATGTGGACGATGTCGATGACAAAACGCTGCTGCGCAACGCCATGCGCGGCATGCTGGAAGGCCTCGATCCACACTCGAACTATCTCGATGAGGACGCCTTTCGCACACTGCACGAAATGACCGAGGGCGAGTTTGGCGGTATCGGCATCGAGGTGGGTCAGGAAGACAATCAGCTGATGGTGATCTCGCCGATCGACAATACGCCGGCATCGAAGGCCGGTCTCCAGCCGCGCGATCTGATCATCGAAATCGACGGCAAGAGCACGGATGGCATGTCGCTGGAAGAAGCCGTTGACCTGATGCGTGGCGACCCCGGCAGCAGGATCGACCTGACGCTGCTGCGTGAAGGCGCCGATGCCCCAATCGAGGTCAGTCTGGAGCGCGCCAACATCCAGTCTGCCAGCGTCAGTTCGCGCATGCTTTCCCCCGGCTACGGCTATCTGCGCATCAGCCAGTTTCAGGAAAACACGGCCCGGGAGGCCAGTGACGCGATCGCCTCGCTGAAAAAGCAGGCGGGCGACAAGGGGCTTTCCGGTGTGGTGCTGGATCTGCGCAACAACCCCGGTGGGCTGCTGGACGGCGCGGTCGATGTGGCCGACCTGTTCCTCGACAACGGCCTGGTGGTCTACACCAAGGGGCGTCTCGAGGATTCCGACATGCAGTTCAAGGCCAATGCCGAAACCGCCCTGCCCGACACGCCCATGGTCGTGTTGATCAACGGCGGCAGTGCCTCGGCCGCCGAGATCGTTGCCGGTGCGCTGCAGGATCATCACCGCGCCGTGGTACTGGGTACCGAAAGCTTCGGCAAGGGCTCGGTACAGTCGGTCATGCCGCTGGATGACAATACCGGCATCAAGCTGACCACGGCGCTTTACTACACCCCGGGCGGGCGATCGATTCAGGCCGAGGGCATCGAGCCGGATGTGACGGTACAGCGCGGCCGGCTGGAGCTTGAAAAGAGCGGGTTTGAAATTCGCGAGGCCAACCTGCGCGGCCATCTGCAAAATGCCCGCGGCGAGCGCGAGGAAGACAAGACGGCCCTGCCCGACTCTCCGGTCGCCGCCGATGACTATCAGTTGGGTGAGGCACTCAACCTGCTGCGCGGCATCAATGTGTTTCAGCAGCCCGGCATGCGCCGCCACAATGACTCGGCCTCGCCCGATGATCAAACCGTGAGCGATACCCCCGCTGACCACAGCAACGATGCCTCGAAAAACGACACTACGCCATCCGATGACGCCCCGGAGACCACGACCCCGTAAAAAGCGTCTACGCTGATAGGGCAAATGGATAACGCCATCCGCCTTGATAAGGAGAGACATTACATGAAGAAAGGATTGACGATGGGCGCACTGGCCGCGGCCGTTCTGCTGGCAGCGGGTTGTTCTTCCTCCGGCGGCGCTCCGGAAAACCAGCAGCAGGGCATGTCACAGTCCGGCTCACAACAGTCCGGTGCCCTGCCAGGCGCCGCCGAAACACCGACGGGTACCGGCAATGCCGGCTCGACGGTAGACTCTCCCGGCGGCGGTATCTCAAGCAGCAACAATGATAATCCCGACAACACCATGTCCGGCATGTAAGCAATCGCTGCAGGATCAACAAAAGGCCTGCCTGAACGGCGGGCCTTTTTTATATCCTGAAACCCTGTTTCACGTGAAACACCCTGAGGCTGGCGTCAGAATGTCGGTGATTGCATGCTCCGTGGCAGGTCGCTGCGCTGGCCCATCGCCTGCACGATCAGAAGCCGGCGTGCCCAGGGCCATCGCCCGGTGGCGGTCAGCCCCTGATTGCGCAGCACACGCACCAGCGGCCAGCCGACGCCAAAGCCGATTCGAAAGGCATCCATGGCCATCAGCATGACCGTATTGTCACCACGACGACGACGTGCATAGCGCGACAGGATACGCTGGTCACCCACCGGCGCACCGCGATGTCTGGCACGATCAAGCTCCTCGGCCAGCACTGCCACATCCATCAGCCCCAGGTTGACCCCCTGACCGGCCAGCGGATGAATATTGTGGGCGGCATCGCCCACCAGCGCCACGCTGTCATCGACATAGCGTCTGGCGTGGCGCTGAATCAGCGGGAAGTCGTGGCGCCGGCTAACCCGCTCGACACGGCCCAGACGGTGTTCAAAATCAAGCTCAAGCGCGCGCATGAAGGCCTCATCCGTCATGGCCATCAGCTCATCGGCAAATTCGGCATCTGCCGACCAGACAATCGACGACGCCTTCTGATGGCCATCGATGCTCAGGGGCAAAAAGGCCAGCGGTCCGGTACTCATGAACCGCTGTCGCGCCGTGGCATCGTGATCATGCTCGTGCCATACCGTTGCGACCACGGCCCGCTGACCGGTGGCATATTCGCGGTGACCGAGCCCTGACAGCGCCCGAATTTGAGAGCCGGCCCCATCCGCGCCGACCACCAGAGAGGTCTCAACGGTACGGCCATCCTCCAGCGTGAGATGGCGCGTGCCATGTCTGGCCTCGGAAAGGCAGGTGACCCGAGCCCGCGGTATGAGGGTGACCCTGTCACACTCGACAAGCGCGTCCATCAGGGCATCGCGGACCACACCATTTTCGATGATATGGCCAAGCACCTCACGGCCGACCTCCAGGGCACTAAAGTCGATATGACCGGTGCCTTCCCCGTCCCAGACGGCCATCCGGTCATAGGGCGAAAGGCGTCTTTGGGCGATACCCGGCCAGACCCCCAGAGTGGTCAGTAACTGCTGCGAGGCGGGTGTAATGGCGCTGACGCGAGCATCAATGGTATCGGCCTGCCATGTGGTCTGAAGATCGCCACCGTCCAGCAGCGCGACCCGATGGCCCTTTTGTCCCAGCGCCAGCGCCAGCGTGGCCCCCACCAGCCCGGCGCCGACGATGGCCATGTCAAACGGTGCGGTGTCGAGCGTCATGAAGTTCTCCCTTGGGCAGGCATTGAGGCTGCAGGCCCGTTCTAATGTCGTGCCATACCCATGGCACGGCGGATCAAGGCACGCTTGAGTGGCGTGGCAAGATTGAAAAGTCCCAGCGCCGCGCCGCGCGCCCTGCTGATCCCCGGCAGTTCCAGCTCGAAGAGGCGCACCAGCGTGTCGCTGGCCTGCATGATCAGATCCCGGTCGCTCTGACGACGCTGCTCGAAGTCCGCCATGGTCATCGCCTCACCCGGTGTTCGCCCGGCTTCAAGCGCCGCCTCGATGGCCGCACTCAGATCCATGACGCCACGAAGCGCCAGATTGAACCCCTGACCGGCCACCGGATGAATGGCATGCGCCGCGTTGCCCAGCACGGCCAGATGCGGGCGACTCTGCTCGCGAGCGCGCGACATCGACAGGGGATAAACATGGCGGGTGCCCACACGCTGAAAACGACCCAGACGCGTTCCCAGACGCGACTGAAGCGCCTCGAGAAAATCGTGATCGCTCATGGCCAGCGTGGTCTCGATGATGTCCGGTGGCCGGGTCCAGATCAGGGCCATGCGACGCTCCCTGAGCGGCAGCAGTGCCATGGCCCCTTCCTCGGTAAAGCGCTCAAGGGCCCAGCCGTGGTGCTCCCTGGCGGTTTCGATATTGGCGATCAGGGCGTGCTGCTCATAGTCGTGTCGATCGGTACCGATCCCCAGCGATGCCTTGAGCCCGGAGCGCCCACCATCGGCCAGCACGGTCAGCCCGGCGTGCAGGACACGACCGTTGTTCAGGATCAAACGATGACCGTCCACCGCCGGGGCAATGGCCTCTACCCGGGCCGGGCAGTGCCAGTCGATCGACATGTGGGACAGGCGCTCGTGAAGGACCTGCCCCAGAAAGGCATTGGGCAGCACATAGCCCAGCGACGGCGTTCCCACCTCCCGACACGACAGATGGGTGCGCCCCATCGCACCGCGCTGGCTGACTTCGATGTCATGAATGGGCGCGGCACGGGTGGCCAGTCGGGACCAGATCCCCATGGTCTCGAAGTGGGCTCTGGAGCCGTAGGCAATGGCGCTGGAGCGTTCATCAAAGCTGGGCTGGGCACCATTGGCACTCAGCTCGCTGGCCTCGATCACGGCCACGCGAAGACCGTCACGCTCGATCAGGGGCGCCAGCGCCACGGCCAGGCTGGCACCCACCAGCCCGCCGCCGATAATGGCAATGTCTACCGGAGTTTCGCTCATGTCTGTCCTTGTGCCATCAACGCCTCGATGTCCCGAACCCGTTTGGGCACACCCTCGGTCAGCACCTCGCAGCCCTGCGCCGTGACCGCCACATTGTCTTCAATACGAATGCCGATGCCACGCCACTGTTCGGCAATATCCAGATCATCGGGAATATAGAGCCCGGGCTCGACGGTCAGTACCATGCCGGGCGAGAGCACGCGTGACTCGCCCGAGACCTGATAGGCGCCGACGTCATGCACATCCAGGCCCAGCCAGTGCGAGGTGCCGTGCAGATAAAAGCGCTTGTAGTGGCCCTGCTCGACCACGGTCTCGACCGGGCCTTCTACCAGCCCCAGCGCCACCAGACCGGCGCTCAGATCGCGCACGACGCCCTCATGAATGCCCTTGATCGTGGCACCGGGGCGCACGGCACGAAGGGCACGCTGCTGGGCGCCGAGCACGATCTCGTAGAGCTGGCGCTGCGGCTCGCTAAAGCGGCCACTGACCGGGAAGGTACGAGTGATGTCACCGGCATAGAGCGCGTACTCGGCGCCGGCATCCACCAGTACCAGATCACCCGAGGCCATCGCGGCATCGTTTTCGGTGTAGTGCAGAATACAGCCATTGGCACCGCTGCCCACGATGGTGGCATACGCCGGCGCGCGGGCGCCGGCCATGACGAAGGCGTATTCCAGTGTGGCCTGGAGCTGATATTCAAACATGCCGGGCCTGACGGCCTGCATGGCCTTGACGTGTGCCCGGGCGGTAATCTCACCGGCCTGACGCATCAACGCCAGTTCCTCGTCGGATTTGATCAGACGCTGCTCATGGAGAATCACGTCGATATCGGCATAGCCCGAGGGCGCCGGCGGGCCGCGCCGTTCGCGGGCCTTGAGACCGTCACGCATCTGTCCGGCCAGCGCCAGCGCCCGATCATTATCAAGCGACAGATACAGGGTACGCCGGCCTTCCAGAAGATCCATCAGCTGTTCATCGAGCGCTTCCAGCGGCCAGGCCTCATCCACACCGTAGCGAGTGACGGCCCGGCGTGGCCCGACCCGTTTGCCCGTCCAGGCCTCGGCGGCCGGGTCACGTGGCAGACAGAACAGGACACTCTCTCCTGCATCCCGACCGGGCAGCAGGATCAGCCACGCCTCCGGCTCGGGAAAGCCACAGAGATAGTGAAAGTCGCTGTCCTGTCGAAACGGATACTCGCTGTCCTGATTGCGCACCGAAAGCCTGGCCGCCGGAACGAGAATGGCACTGTCTGATGCCACTTCCGATATCAGCCGCTCGCGGCGCTGTCGATACGTCTCGGTCGTGATGGGGGCTGGTGTGCCCTGCTCTGCCTGTGTCACTTGATGCTCTCTCCCGTGACCGGTGTTCTCACGGCGTCTTCATCCGGCGCCTGTCTGTCGCTGACGCTCTGTGGTCAGACCCGCCTCATTGCTCAGTGACGCGTTTCGCCGTCACCACTCAGACCTTCTTCCTTCAAGCCCTCTTCAAACGACTGCGCCGGCTTTTCGACGTCAGGCTTGCCCGGGTGCTGCTCGACATAGAGCATCAGCGCCGTCATGCGGGCGTGCTCGGTCAGCGCAAACAGGTCGTTTTCGTTTTCACTGTTGTCCTCGATGTCATCATCGATACGAGAGAGTTGCTCGATATCGGCCACGCCTTCCTGAAGCGGCGTTGACCATGTCTTGCGCTGCTCGGCATCGGCTTCACCGGCCACCTCGTGAAAACCCTGACACCAAAGGGCGAGTGACTGCGCGCGCTCGGACAGTGAGAACAGCTCATCAGGCAGCAGCGGCTCGAAGCTCATTTCTTCGGCATCCAGACGCTCTTTGGCAATCGCTCGCCAGGCCAGCAGTTTTTCACCGTCTTCACGGGTGGCGGGCTCTTCCACACCCAGTGCCGCGCAGATCAGGTTCAGCCAGTCCTCGGCGCTGATGTCTTCAAGCGCCAGACGCGCGCACAGATAGCCATCAAAAAAGGCCGGCGACTGCAGGCTGCCATGGGCTAGAAAAATATCGCTGATGGTGGCGAAGTCGAGGGCGTTATCACCGGACGGCATACTGCATCCCTTTACTGGTCGTTCCCGTAGCGGGAATCATGAACTATCGCCCGGGGGCCGCGCGTTGACCGCCCCCGGTCGTCTCTCTATAGTGGTGCTGCAAGCGCAGCAACATGGCATGGAGCTGAGTTGAACCCTCATCTGCAGGCCATCAGTGGCTGCCCACCATCTTAGCGTAACGGCCAGAGCTTGGCCCATATCGGAAGTGATGTCATGCCGCAAGGTCCTCGTCAGACCGCCGAAATCACCCTGATGGGTCAGAATTTTGTTGTCAGCTGTGCCCCCGGTGAAGAGCAGGCGCTGCATGATGCAGCGCGCTATTTCGACCAGGCCATGGCCGGCATTCAGACCCGCGGTCGCACCATCAGCATCGACAAGGTCGCCATGATGGCGGGGCTGAACATTACCCATGAGCTGCGTGCTGAAACCCGACGTCGTCAGGAGCTCGAGGATAGACTTGCCGGGCTTGATGAGCGTTTGCAAAAGGCACTGGAGCGCAACCGCACCTCCTGATATCAGCCGGGCAACAGGGTAGCGCAGCCCCCGGGAATATCTGTTAGAATTGACCTCGTTCTCTGGGATGTTTGCCAGTTGTTATAGTCCCTCGAGCCTATGCGCAGTACCCAGGGGGCCACTATAAGTGAGCCTGTGTGCATGTCCGCGCGACGGAAAGCCTGATGGCCCACTTGCGGTCACCCACCTTGAACCAGTAGGTTCAGGGCCAGAACAACAGCGGCATTCTGGAGAACTCTCATGTCAGTGCGCTGCGCACTTCCCGCGGATCAACCGCGCGCTCGCAGACCTCGCGCCTTGTCACTGCGTACACCTCGCCCTCGGCGACGTTTTTTCTCCCCCTTGTTATCCCGTCATGTAGATACCGACATGGCGCCCCTGACGGCTTCCGATGATCGACCGGCACTGCGCCGCGAACTGCGCCGTCGTCGACGCACGCTCGATGCTCGAGCCCAGCGTCTGGCGTCAATGGCACTGGTCCATCAATTGATGCAGCTATCGTCGTTGCGATATGCACGCCATGTGGCGCTGTATCTTCCTGAAAGGGGCGAGATCGATCCGACCCCGCTGATAGACTGGCTGCATCAGCGCGGCACCCGGGTCTACCTACCGGTATTGCGTCCGCTGGTGGAAAATCGCCTGTGGTTCGTGCACTGGCGTCCGGATACCCGCATGGTGCTCAATCGCTTCAGGATCACCGAGCCCGACCTGCGCCAGAGTGGCCATCGCATTCGCCGTCTTCCGCCCTGGGCCATGGATGTGGTGCTGATGCCACTGGTGGGCTTCGATGCACAGGGGCATCGTCTTGGCATGGGCGGTGGCTTTTACGACCGCACTCTCGCCTTTGCATCAAAAACCTGCGGCCCGCGGCCGACCCTGATCGGCGTGGCGCACAACTGCCAGCAGGTTGAGCAGCTGCCACACCAGCCCTGGGATGTGAATCTTGACATGATCGTCAGCGACCGACAGGTACTCAGGCCGCACCCTGCTACATCCTGATGTCGCGCAAGGACGCTTTTGTCGCGACATAAAAAAACGCATCCATAGGGATGCGTTTTTAACTGTTCTGTTGCCGAGCAGCCCTGCTTGAACCTTCCCGCCTCGAAACGATCCCCTGTTCCATCAAGACACGTCTAATACCCCATGACAGTCTGGGCATAGCCCGTGGCGACAACGCCCAGACCAAGAATGAGTACCAGGGTAAAGACCAGATCGGGTTTACGTCTCATTACTGCTCCGTCACAACAGAAGAACGCAATAGGGAACGGCCCGGGCGGGCCGCAGCGGCGCCATCATAGTGGCACCGCCGAATCAGCACAATATCGCAGATGCCAACATTACATATCGTTGCATTGCCGCAGTGCCAGGGATCCGCCTCGCGCTTCAGGAGACAAAGAGTCGATAGGCCGGATTATCGGTTTCATGCCAGTAGCGATAGCCGATCTCATCAAGACGCTGCTCGAGCGTGGCACAGTCGGCTTCAGGCACCTGCATGCCGATCAGGACCCGACCGTAGGCGGCGCCGTGGTTGCGATAATGAAACAGTGAGATGTTCCAGCCACCGGGCAGATGATTCAGGAAGTTCATCAGCGCGCCGGGACGCTCCGGAAACTCGAAACGGTACAGACGCTCGCTGAACGGCTCCTGCGGACGTCCTCCGCCAAGATGGCGAATGTGCAGCTTGGCCAGCTCGTTATCGGTAAGATCCTCAACGCTATAGCCCGCCGCCTCGAGCTTGCTGACCACGTCAAGCCGATCCTTTCCGCCGGGCTGTACCTGCACGCCGACAAAGATATGCGCCTGACGGGCATCGGCGTAGCGATAGTTGAATTCGGTGACCATACGACGGCCCAGCGCCTTGCAAAATGCCTTGAAGCTGCCGGGACGCTCGGGAATGGTGACGGCCAGGATCGCTTCGCGCTGCTCGCCAAGCTCGGTGCGCTCGGCAATGTGCTGCAGCCGGTCAAAGTTGAGATTGGCGCCTGAATTGATGGCGATCAGCGTCTTGTCCCGAACGCCTTCGCGCTGGGCATATTTCTTGAGACCGGCCAGCGACAGGGCCCCTGAGGTTTCAGAGACGGCGCGGGTGTCCTCGAAGATATCCTTGACCGCGGCACACATCTCATCGGTGTTGACGGTGATCACCTCATCAACGTGATGACGCAGGATTTCAAACGGCGCCTCGCCGATCTGGGACACGGCCACGCCTTCGGCAAAAAGGCCGACCTGATCCAGCGTGACGCGCTCTCCGGCTTCCAGCGCGGCCTTGAGACAGGCGGCATCCTCGGGCTCGACGCCGATGACCCGAATGTCCGGACGCAGATACTTGATATAGGCGGCCATACCCGCCAGCAGACCACCGCCGCCCACCGGGGCAAACACCGCATCAATCGGACCCTGATGCTGGCGCAGAATTTCCATCGCCACTGTCCCCTGACCGGCGATCACGTCCGGATGATCAAAGGGCGGAATCCAGGTGTAGCCATGCTCGTTCATCAGCATCTGGGCATGCGTCAGGGCATCATTGAAGGAGTCTCCCTTGAGCACGACTTTCGCGCCCCGTGCCCGCGCGGCCGAGACCTTGATTTCGGGGGTAATGCGCGGCATCACGATCGTGGCATGAATGCCCATGCGTTTGGCCGCCATCGACACGCCCTGAGCGTGGTTGCCTGCCGAGGCAGTAATTACACCCTTCGCGCGCTGCTCTTCGTTGAGCTGCGCCATGCAGTTGTAGGCGCCGCGAATCTTGAAGGAGTAAACCGGCTGCAGATCCTCGCGCTTGAGAAGCACATGGTTATCAAGGCGTCTGGACATCTGCGGCATGTCGGAAAGGGGCGTTTCAACCGCTGCTTCGTAGACGCGGGCCTGAAGGATTCTCTTGGCGTAGGCTTCCAGCATTCTCATATCCTGGGCAATGACTTGAGGGCGGCGCTGCGGGGCACCGGATGACATGACACGCGCGTGTGATGTTTCACGTGAAACAAAAGGCCCGAGGCGGGTACAGCACATGCAACCATCGACAGTGTCCACGGTAATCGCCATGATACGCCTGATGGGCCGCTGTAGAACATCATCAGATTCGGAGACACCATGACATCCCAGGACCAGTCAGAGCTCAAGCGGGCGGTGGCGCAGGCAGCAGTGCAGGAAATCCGTTCGAAACTGCGTCGTGATACCGTGCTGGGGGTTGGCTCGGGCTCGACCGTCAACCTTTTCATCGAGGCACTGGCACCGCTACGCGACGACTTTGCCGGTGCCGTGGCAAGCTCCACCGAGACCGAGCGCCGGCTCAGGGCTGCCGGCATCGAAGTATTCGATCTCAACCAGGCCGGCACGCTGAGCGTCTATGTCGATGGTGCCGACGAAATCGATCATGATTTTGCCATGATCAAGGGCGGGGGCGCGGCGCTGACCCGTGAAAAGATCGTGGCCGCCTGTGCAAAAGAGTTCATCTGTATTGCCGACGGCTCCAAGCTGGTGCATCAACTGGGTGGATTTCCGCTGCCCATCGAGGTCATCCCCATGGCGCGCTCGTATGTGGCGCGCGAGATGGTCAAACTCGGATTCAGCCCCGTTTACCGACAGGGCGTGGTCACCGATAATGGAAATCAGATCATCGATCTTTATGATCAGCTCATCGATAACGCCCGGGATCTGGAAACGCGCATCAATCAGATCGCCGGCGTCGTGACCAATGGATTGTTTGCCCATCGTGGCGCCGATCTGCTGCTGCTGGGCACCGCCGAGGGCGTTCAACGCATGAGTCCCGGGCGCTAGATCCCTGTTTGCTCCCTCCCCCGCCGTGAGTTACCAAATACTCACGGCGAACTGCCTTACTGAAACATTCAATCACACTTTAGCTGCAGAATATTACCTGCGTTTATCACTATTATCTGTGCGTCACAGCTACGCTGCATCCATCAGGGGTTTGGTGGGCCGCTACGTTGGTCGGTCACGACAGAAACATGTCACGACACAACGATCTTCCGGGGCCACCGGACATTAAATCTCGAACATTCAATGACAAGAAAGAGGGTTTCGCATGCGACAGAGCAGTGACCTTTCCGCCCGCTCGTGCGCGCCGTCCTCCCTGCATCAACTGCGCAGGGCACTGCTGGAATCTCGTGATGCGCTGGGTATTGAAGGTGTGCAGGTCCGAGGGGCCGATCATTCCCTGCATTTTGAGCTTGCCAGATGCGAGATCGTCAGACCCCTGCTGAGTGTCTGGTTCAACGTTGAACGTCACCAATACACGCTGATGTGTCGAACCACCACCACCATTATTGCCCCGGGCCGCCCAATGAGCGACACCCGCGCGCGGCTGGCCGAATATCTCAATCACCATGCCTGGCAGCATGGCTGGCGCCAGGCCTCACGCCACTAGCGCCCGCCTTCCGGCGGCCGATCATCTGCCAGCGGCCAGGGCTCGTGCAGCTCGCGAGCGCGAATCAGACGTCCCAGATAGTCCCGAGTGTGTCCCAGTGCGCCGCGGTTGGCCTCCACCACCGCCAGCGCGTTGCGGCCCAGCGTATCTCGACGCACCTCATCGAGCATCAGTGACACCAGCATCTCACCCAGCATGCCGGCACTTTCGACTTCTATCCGGGCATGCGCCTCCTCCAGCGTGTCGGCCACCTCCCCCAGACTCGACAGTGATGGCCCGCTGACGATCGGCAATCCCAGTGCGGCTGGCTCCAGCAGATTATGCCCACCGATATCCACCAGGGACCCCCCGACAAAGGCGATATCGCCGGTTGCATAAAACGTCATCAGCTCGCCCATGGTGTCGCCCAGATAGACCTGGGTGTCACGCTCGATATCTTCCTCGTTACTGCGACGGGCCACCGACAGGCCGCGATCGAGGCACAGCTCGGCCACCTCGTCAAAGCGCTGCGGATGGCGCGGCACCAGAATCAAGAGTGCCTCGGGAAAGCGGGCCAGAAGACGCTCGTGCGCGGCCAGAATCTGCTCTTCTTCGCCCTCATGGGTCGATCCCGCCACCCAGACCGGGCGTTCACCGATCCGGCCGCGCAGCGCATCGGCGTGGTCGAACACCTGCTCATCGACGTGCAGATCATACTTGAGCGCGCCGGTTACATTGAGCCGGCGGGCCGAGACCCCGAGGGCACGAAAGCGCTTGGCGTCCTCGGCAGACTTGGCGCCCACCCAGGCCAGCCGGCGAATCGCCTCGCCCATCAGTTTCGAGAAGCGCTGATAGCGGGCAAAGCCGCGCTCGGTAATGCGGGCGTTGACGATGGTGACCGGCACTCCGGCCATCGCGCAGGCGTAGATCAGATTGGGCCAGATCTCGGTTTCAACGATGATGGCGATTTCAGGGGCCAGTCGCTGTATGAAGCGCCGGGTGGCACCGGGGAAATCCAGCGCCACGAAATGATGCGTCACCAGATCGCCAAACAGTGTCTGCACCTGACGGGCGCCGGTGGCCGTCATGGTGGTCACGACCACCCGATGCTCGGGGTAGTCATCGATCAGGGAGCGAATCAGCGGCCGGGCGGTGATCACCTCGCCCACGGAGGCGGCGTGCACCCACAACACGCGTTCTTCCTGATAGGACGGAATACGCCCCAGCCGCTCCCCGCGCGGATGATCCTCCAGATACTCACGGCGCAGACGGCGCCAGATCAGCGGTGACAGCGCATACAACAGGGCCGAATAGAGACGTCTTCCCACGAGGGATCTACTCCTGTTCACCGCGGCGTGCGCTGCGCGAAACGATCGCGCTGATGGTGCCGGTGGTGGACAGTCCTTCCTCAAAGCCCAGCACCCGCACCTCACCACCGTTGGCCATCACGGCCTCTCCGCCGGCAATTTCCTCGATCCGGTAATCGCCCCCCTTGACCAGCACGTCCGGCAGCACGCTGCCGATCAGCTCGGCCGGCGTGTCCTCGCCAAAGGCCACCACCCAGTCCACCGCCCGCAGACCGGCCAGCACCGCCATGCGATGCGCAAGCGGCGTAATCGGACGACCCTCGCCCTTGAGGCGCGTGACCGAGGCATCATCATTGACCGCCACGATCAGCCGGTCGCCCTGGGCGCGTGCCTGCTCGAGATAGCTGACGTGACCGGCGTGCAGCAGATCAAAGCAGCCGTTGGTCATGACGATACGTTCACCGCTGGCCTGGGCGGCGCGTACGGCGGTGGCCAGTGTCTCGCCATCGATCACCCCGTGGCCCGCGGCCACGCCGTGATCGGCACTCAGGGCCGCTTCGATTTCATCGACTGACACCGTCGCCGTCCCGGGCTTGGCGACCACCAGCCCGGCGGCCAGATTGGCCAGTGCCATGGCATCCGGCAGACTCTGTCCGGCCGCCAGCGCCAGGCCCAGCGCGCCGATCACCGTGTCACCGGCACCGGTCACATCAAAGACTTCGCGGGCCCGGGTTGGCAGATGCAGTGGCGGATGGCCCTCGCGAATCAGCGTCATGCCGCGCTCACTGCGGGTAATCAGAAGGGCTTCAAGCTCAAGCTCGGCACGCAGCGCTTCCCCGCGCGAGGTCAACTCCTCCTCGCTGTGGCAGCGCCCGACCACGGTTTCAAACTCGCTCAGGTTGGGGGTAATGATGCTCGCCCCGCGATAGCGATGAAAATCGCTGCCCTTGGGGTCGATCAACACCCGTTTGCCGGCCTGTCTGCCGGCCTCGATCAGCCTCTGAACCTGCGCCAGCGTCCCCTTGCCGTAATCGGACAAAATCATCAGGTCGGTCTCTGCCAGCGCCTCGCTGACCTGATCCATCATGGCATCGGTATCGACGGCCTCCAGCGAGGACTCGAAATCCAGCCGGATCAGCTGCTGGTTGCGACTCATGACGCGCAGCTTGGTGATGGTGGGGATCTCGGCGCTGCGCTGAAATCGGGTGTCGATCCCGGCCCGGGCCAGCAGGTCATCCAGAATGGCGGCGTTGTCGTCACGCCCGATCAGTCCGGAAAGTGTCACCTGCGCGTTCAGCGCGGCGATGTTGAGGGCCACGTTGGCCGCCCCGCCCGGGCGGTCCTCGCTGTCATCGACGCGTACTACCGGTACCGGCGCCTCGGGCGAGATGCGTGAAGTGGGGCCGTGCCAGTAGCGGTCGAGCATGACATCACCCACCACGGTGACGCGGGCATCGGCGAGCCTTGCGGGATCAAACATCATGGCGCACGCTCCCGAAGGCCTTGTCGTGATCAGCGGTCAATGCCAGCAGCTCGTCGAGCCGGTTGATGACATCCTCAAAGGTAATCAGTGACATCGCATCCTCATGGCGTACGCGGGTGCCCCAGACGATCTCGTCCGGCGACTTGTGCAGATGGGTGGCCACGGCATCGGGATAGCGGTTGACGACGTGTTCGCGCCAGCACCAGGGGGCGGCGCGCTCGGGATTGGTGGTGGCAAAAAGCCCCAGCACCGGGGTGTTCATGGCATTGGCCATGTGCACCGGCCCGGAGTCGGGCGCAATCACCATGCGTGCCTCATCGATCAGCGCCAGAAGCCCCTTGAGCGAGGTTCGCCCAAGCAGATTGACCGGAGAGGCCTCGCTGACGCCGGCGGCAATGCGCTCGCACATTTCGAGCTCCTGGGTGCTGGTGCCACCGGTCAGAAAGGTGGTCAGGCCGTGCCGGTGCCAGGCGTGTTCGATCACGGCGGCATAACCTTCCGCCGACCAGTTGCGAAAGTTGCGAAGCCGAGGGCTGGCACACGGGCTGATCACCAGTGCCGGTCGCCCTGCCAGAATCTGTCGGGCCTCCTCTCGAGCGGCGTCCGGCAGCGGGATACTCCACTCGAGCCGGTCATCCTCAACACCCATTTCGCGGGCGAAGTCCATGAACGATTCAAGCACGTGCGCCTTCGAATGAGGCGTGAGCTGGCGGTTGGTAAACCAGGTCTGCCAGTCCTTGGCACGGGCGCGGTCATAGCCCAGACGCACACGCGCCTTGAGCCCCAGCGAAAGAACGCTGGCGCGTATGGACTGCTGCATGTGCAGCAGCACATCAAAGGGCGTATCACGCAGCTCGCGCCAGATTCTGCGCATGCCGGCAAGCCCGGTGGACTTGTCATACACCACGAACTCGACCCCGGGGAGGCCGGCCAGTAAACTGTGCTCCGCCCGACCGATGATCCAGGTGATTCGGGCAGTGGGCCACTGGCGCTGCAACGCCCGAACGGTCGGTACAAGATTGCAGACATCGCCAAGTGCGGATAACCGCAATACACAGATATGCGCGGGTTGCGCGGGCAAAGGATGCTTCATGCGGATGATGACTTCCCGAAAAGCGAATGCGCACATTCTATATGATGCCCAAACGGCCCCACAAACCGGCCAGTCGGCGCTGGCGCCCGAACACTTCACCGGTAGCTGGTGGCGTTCGCGCGGGGCCGTCACCGGTCAGGCCCCCGGACGCGGAGAAAGCCTGTTCGTGCGTGCCGGTGATCAGGCATGGGTGCTGCGTCACTACCGCCGCGGCGGTCTGGTGGCACGTATCAGCGCCGAGCATTATGTCTGGACAGGCCCTGAGCGCAACCGCGCCTTTCAGGAATGCCGTCTGCTGGCCACCCTTTTTGAGCGCGGACTGCCGGTGCCCCGGCCGATTGGCGCCTGCGCCTGGCGCGTCGGTCTGGTCTATCAGGCCGCGCTCATCACCCGGTGTATCGATGGCGCGCGGCCGCTGGCCTCGCTGATACAAGCACCGGACGCCGCCACCCAACAGAAAGCGCTTTTGACCGAATGTGGACGCATGATCCGTCGTTTTCACAACGAAGGGCTTGACCATGTCGATCTCAACGCCCGCAATATTCTCATCGATGACCGGGATATGCCCTGGCTGATCGATCTGGATCGCTGTCGGCTGCGCGACCCCGGTCGCTGGCAGGCCGGCAATCTTGCACGTCTTGAGCGTTCTCTGGAAAAGTTTGCTCCCGGACAGGCCAAAGCACTCATGGCCCCCATCAACCACGGATACCAATCGAGTTAGACCATGCCTCGTTCAAGTGAAGATTCCCTGCGGTTTCGACTCCGCGCCACGGCCTTTTTTGCCCTGTTCAACCTGATATTTGCCTGGCTGCTGTCGCTGCGCTATCTGCCGATGGTCCAGATGCCCCAGGAAGGTCTGGGGATCGTGTGGCTGGTCTGCGCCTGGCTGGGCGGCTTTGGCACGCTGGCCATTGCGCTGTGGCTGCTGCCGGCACTGCTGTCGCTGTTCTTGAAACGGCGCATGCTGATCTGGCCATGCGCCGTACTGGGCACTCTGGGGCTGGGCGCGCTGTGGGTCGATACGCAGCTGTTCACGGCGGCCGGTAGCCATCTGATAGACCTGTCGGGTGAGCAAAAACCAGAGCTTTCCACGCTGCAGTGGGCCATCACTGGCGGCGTCATGGTGTTGATCGCGCTGGTCGAACTGTGGCTCTCCTGGCGCATCATGGCCCGTGCCCGGCGCATTACGTTCCCGGTCTGGAGTCTGGTGCTGTTGATGCCGGTGCTTTTGATGGCAAGTGTGGGCATCGATATTGCCTCGGACACCGATCAGACGGCCGCACTCCACGCTCAGGACAGCGACCGCCAGGCACTGATGGGCGAACCGGCCACGCCGGTCCCCGAGGCGCGCGAAGCCGCGACACAGCGTGATCAGAACAGTGGGCCGGCCATCGATGACAGTGCTGACCCGACCGAGCGCGATACCACGGCCATCCCCGATGATGTCGAGGAAACTCAATGAACACCTCCACCACACGTACGCCGATCACCGGCGTTGTGATCACGCTCAACGAAGCGGCGAACATCGAGGCGTGCCTCGCCTCGCTCGCGCGCGTATGCGATGAGCTGATCGTGGTGGATTCGGGTTCGGTGGATGAGACCTGCGCGCTTGCCCGGGCCACGGGCGCCCGGGTGATCGAGCAACCCTACCTGGGAGATGGTCCGCAGAAGAACGTGGGGCCAAAGGCTGCGACCCATCGCTGGGTGCTGTCGCTGGACGCCGATGAGCGTCTGACCGATCAGGCCGTGACCGCCCTGCAGGCGCTTCAGCTTGCCACCACGACGCATGACGCCTTCGCCCTGCGTCGGCGTAACTTCATCGGCTCACGCTGGGTAAAGCGCTGTGGCTGGTATCCCGATTACTGTTTGAGGCTGTTCGACCGCGATCGCACGGCCTTTTCCGACTCACGCCAGCACGCAAGCGTGCAGGCCACCTCCCCATGTGAGCTGGACGCCGATCTCGAGCACTACTCCTTTACCAACCTTGCCGAGCTCTTCACCAAGGCCGGCGGTCGCTTCTCCACCCGCGCGGCCAAGATCATGTATCTCAAGGGCAAGAAAGTGAACGCTTGCTCACCGTTTATCCACGGTGCCAACGCTTTCGTGCGCAAATATCTGTTTCAGCGTGGCTGCCTGGCGGGGCTTGACGGCCTGTCGGTTTCGCTGTCGGCCGGTGTCAACGCCTACCTGAAATACGCCAAGCTCCTGGAGTTTCAGCGCGACCCCCAGGTACGCGAGCGAGAGGACTTCAACCGGGTCTGGTAAGGCCTTTGGCGGCAGCCGCCATGACGGCCCCGAGCTTCTCTTTTGCATCATCACTGGCCCTGCTGCCCCTTCATGCGCCACGCTTGGCGCATCGATTCCTTTAAAGGTGAGTGATTCCTTGCATATCTGTCACGTCAATCTGGCGCGCAATTTTCGCGGCGGCGAACGCCAGACCCAGCTTCTGATCGAGCAGCTGGCCGCCCATGACATTTCCCAGACGCTGGTGTGCCGTCAGGATTCACCGCTGCGTCAGGCGCTGTCCGGCGTCAAGGGTCTGGGCATGGTGGCCGCCGATCAGATGTGGGTCGGCCACAAGCACGTGCCCGACGGGGATCTGGTCCATGCCCATGAAGCCCGCGCGGTGCACTGGGCATGGTGGCATTCGAAGCTGCGCCGCACGCCCTATGTGCTGACCCGGCGCGTTCCGCAGCCCATCAAGGACAAGTGGTTCAACCGCCGGACCTATAAAGGCGCGGCGACAGCCGTCGCCATCTCCTCACCGATCGAGGCCCATCTCGAGGCGCGACGCTGGTGCCCGGTCACGCGTATTCCCAGTGCCCTGTCGCATTTCACCCGCAACGCGACCGTGGTCGAGACGCTGAAAAACCGCTTTGAAGGCCGTTATGTCGTCGGCCATGCGGGCGCGCTGGTGGATCGTCACAAGGGACAGAGCCTGATCATCGAGACCGCTCGTCGACTGGCCGACACGCATCCCGACATTGTGTTTCTGCTGCTGGGCAGCGGGGAGGACGAAGAGCGCTTCAAACGCGAAAGCGAAGGCCTCGACAACGTCATCTGGGAAGGCTTTCAGTCCAATGTGGGCGATTATCTGGCCGCGATGGATCTGTTTGTCTTTCCGTCGCGCAATGAAGGGCTGGGCTCGACGCTTCTGGACGTCATGGACGCCGAGGTGCCGATCATCGCAAGCGATGTCGATGGCATTCCCGATATCGTCATCGACAATGAAAGCGGCGTATTGATTCCACCCAACGATGCCAGTGCGCTGCATGATGCGGTGCTGGCGATGAAGGACGATCCCGCCCGCGGTGCGCGCCTGACCCGCGGCGCCTGTCAGCGTCTGGAAGCCTTTACCCCCGAGGCCATGGCCAGCCAGTATCGCGCGCTTTATGCGCGACTGCTCGGCACGAACGACACCTGAGCCGACACGCGCACACCGGTACCTGAACGTGGCATCATGCGCGCAGTGAAGACGCATGCTTATCTGGAGAGGTCATGAAAAAAATCAGGGTTGGGGTCATCTTTGGCGGCAAATCGGCCGAGCATGAGGTCTCGCTGCAGTCTGCCCGCAATATCGTCGATGCCCTTGATCGCGAGCGCTTTGACGTCACGCTGATCGGCATCGACAAAAAGGGGCAGTGGCACGTCAACGATGCCGAGCGCTATCTGGACAATGCCGATGACCCTTCCCGTATCGCGCTGCATCACTCGCAGCGCGATCTGGCCGTCATGCCCGGGCGCGAACGCGATCAGTTGATCGAGCCCGACCGCCAGCAGGCGCTGGAGCAGCTTGATGTCATCTTTCCCATCGTGCACGGCACGCTCGGTGAGGACGGCTCGCTGCAGGGCCTTTTGCGCATGGCCAACCTGCCCTTTGTCGGCAGCGGCGTGCTGGGCTCGGCAGTGAGCATGGACAAGGACGTGACCAAGCGGCTGCTGCGCGATGCAGGCCTTGCCGTGGCACCCTTTGTCACCCTGACCCGGCGCCGCGCGGCCGAGACCGATTTTGACGCCCTGAAGGATCAGCTGGGCACGCCGCTGTTCGTCAAGCCGGCCAACCAGGGCTCCTCGGTGGGGGTCAGCCGCGTGACCAGCCAGCCCGAGCTTGAAAGGGCGCTGGCGCTGGCCTTCTCCTTTGATCACAAGGTACTGGTGGAATCCGCCATCAAGGGGCGCGAGATCGAATGCGCCATTCTTGGCAACGAAGCGCCCGAGGCCAGCGTCTGCGGTGAAGTCGTGCTCAGCGATGACGGTTTCTATTCCTACGACACCAAATACATCAGCGAGTCCGGGGCAGCCGTGGCCGTCCCGGCCGACATCAATACCGCCGCCAGCGAGGAGATTCGCCGCATTGCGCTCAAGGCGTTCGAAACGCTGGACTGTCAGGGTCTGGCCCGCGTGGATGTGTTTTTAACGCCGGACAACCGCGTGATCATCAACGAGGTCAACACGCTGCCCGGCTTCACCCGCATCAGCATGTATCCCAAGCTCTGGCAGGCCAGCGGCATGGCCTACCCGGCACTGGTCACGCGCCTGATCGAGCTGGCACTCGAGCGCCACGCCCGTGATCAGGCACTGGACAGCGACCGGCACGACTGACGGCTCAACCGGACCCGGACAATATCGAGGAAGCGGCGATGGACCTCACCTACTGGGGACTCTTTCTGAGTGCGGCACTGATGATCAATCTGACCCCGGGCCCGGACATGCTCTATCTGATGGCCAAAAGCGCCAGCGGCGGCCGGCGGGAAGGTCTGGCGGCCGGCGCAGGCCTGTGGTGCGGCGCCATGGGGCACGTGCTGGCCGCAGCGCTGGGGCTGTCGGCCATCGTCATGGCCTCGGCCACGGCGTTTACCGCGGTCAAGGTGGTGGGCGCGCTTTATCTCTTTTATCTCGGCATCCAGGCGCTGCGCCACGCCGGCGAGCAGTTTCGCCCGCCCGAAACCGTCGCGCGTCCAACCGGGCCGTGGCGCGCCTTTCGTCAGGGCGTGCTGGTGGATCTGTTAAACCCCAAGACAGCGCTTTTCTTCATGGCCTTTCTGCCCCAGTTCGTGCGCCCGGAGGCCGGCCCGGTGCCGGCCCAGCTGTTGCTGCTGGGCATGCTGACCATTGCCGTGGCCATTCCCATCGAGCTTGGGGTCGTACTGGGTGCTGCACGTCTGACCGGATGGCTGCGCCGGCGCGAGCGGCTGGCGCAGTGGCTGGATCGTCTCATGGGTACGGTATTCATCGCGCTGGGCGCCCGACTGCTGGCGGTCACCCGCTGACGCTTGCCCGGTCACTCGATGGTCAGGGTCTCGATCACCTGCGACGGCGCCAGATCATTGAGACAGCGCGTATGACCCAGCGGACAGGTGCGCTCAAAACACGGCGAGCAGGAGAGGTTGAGCCAGTGAATGTCCCGAGCCTGAGTCAGCGGCGGGGTGTAGTTGGGCGTGGAGGAGCCATAGATCGCCTGCACATGCGTACCCACGGCGGCGGCCACATGCATCAGGCCCGAATCATTGCTCACGGCCTGCTCACAGGCGCCCAGCAGATCCACGGCGTCTGTCAGCGTGGTCTGGCCGCATAGATTGACCACCCCTTCGAGTCCCTGACTGATCGTATCGCCGGCGTCCCGGTCCTTCGGCCCCCCCAGCACAATGACCTGATATCCCCTGGCCGTCATCGCCTCGGCCACCTGGCGAAAATAGGCCAGCGGCCACTGCTTGGCCGGGCCGTATTCGGCACCGGGCATCATTGCGATCAGCGGCTGATGCAGGCCCCGGGATTCCCGCAGCGCCTGCTGTCGCTCGATATCTACCTGCAGATGCGGCTCGGGGATCGCATCGGAGGTGCCTTCGAGGGGCAGTCCCAGCGATACGAAGCGCTTGACCGTCTGATCCAGCACCGCCTTGTCGAGCCGCCGCCGCTCGGTCAGTACCACATAGCGCTGCTCGCCGGTAAAGCCGACCCGACGAGGGATGCCGGCAAAAAACGGCACCAGCGCCGATTTGAGCGAGCGCGGCAGCACAATCGCCCGGTCGTACTCCCCCTTCAGCAAGCGTCCCAGCCGCCAGCGTGTCCGCAATCCGGTTTCACCGTGACCGGTTTCCAGCACGATGGCATGACGGACCTGCGGCATGCGCTCAAGCATCGGCGCCGACCACTTCGGCCCCATGACATCGATCACGCAGTCAGGGTCGTGTGTTTTCAATGTGATGAAAAGGCTCTGGGCCATGACCATGTCGCCGACCCACGAGGGGCCGACGACCAGAATGCGCTCACCACGAATACTGCGTTGTGACAAATCACTCACGAATCGCGGTTCCCCGTCACACCGAGTGCGTGCATGTAGTCCCTGACGCCCTGGGCCAGACCGCGGAATTCCCGGTCGTAGCCCGCCTCGCGCAGACGCGAGATATCGGCGCAGGTGTAGCTCTGATAGCGCCCCTTGAGGTGCTCGGGGAAATCGATGAACTCGATCTCGCCGCGCCCGGTCATTTCAATCACCGTTTCGGCAATGGTCTTGAAGGGCTCGGCGCGCCCGGTGCCCAGGTTGAAGATGCCGGAGCGGTCGGGGTGATCGAGAAACCACAGATTCACATCCACCACGTCATCGACATGGATGAAGTCACGGCTCTGCATGCCGGCGTCATAGCCATCATAAGCGCCGAAGAGCTTCGGGTTTTCACCGTTCATCACCTGGGTGTAGTGATGAAAGGCCACGCTGGCCATCGAGTCCTTGTGCTGCTCGCGCGGCCCATAGACGTTGAAGTAGCGAAAGCCTACCACCTGGGTGGTCAGCTGATCCCATCGCGCACGCACGTACTGATCGAAGAGCAGTTTGGAGTAGCCGTAGACGTTGAGCGGCTTCTCGTGCTCGCGCGCCTCGATAAAGACCTCGCTGCCACCATAGGTCGCCGCGGACGAGGCGTAGAGAAAGGGAATCTGGTGCGTCTGGCAGTACTCGAGCAGTACCTTCGAGTATTCGAAGTTGTTCTCCAGCATGTACTTGCCGTTCCACTCGGTGGTCGCCGAGCAGGCGCCTTCGTGGAAGATGGCCTCGATCCGCGGCAGTCGGGTATCACGTCGGACCCGCTCGAGAAAGTCATCCTTGTCGAGGTAGTCCTGAATCTGACAGTCGGCCAGATTGCGAAACTTCGTGCCCTCGGTCATGTCGTCAACGACAACAATATCCTCGCGGCCGCGCGCATTGAGTGCCTTGACCAGATTGGCGCCAATGAAGCCGGCACCGCCGGTAACGACGATCATGAGACGTACTCCTGCTTTGAACTTGAAAGGCAGCGCCGCCGAAGGCGCCTGTCGGTTCGTGACAAGCGTAGCGTCCCGCGGACGCCATTTCCGGCCTGTCTGCCATGGCACGGGCGTTGTCGAGTCGACACAGCCCTATAACCCGCATGGCGCTGATTGTATACTTGTGGGCTATTGAATTCATGGGCCAACGGTGGTTCCCCGATGACGGTTTCATCCACGAATGCGTCAAAGCCAGACGTAAAAACCTTTCAGGGCCTGATTCTGGCCCTGCAACAGTACTGGGCGCAGCAGGGTTGCGTCATCATGCAGCCGCTGGATATGGAGGTCGGCGCGGGTACCTTTCACCCGGCTACCTTCCTGCGCGCCATCGGCCCGGAGTCCTGGAACTCCGCCTATGTGCAGCCATCGCGCCGTCCGACCGATGGTCGCTACGGGGAAAACCCCAACCGTCTGCAGCATTACTACCAGTTCCAGGTCGTGATGAAGCCGTCGCCGGAAAACTTTCAGGCGCTCTACCTGGGCTCGCTGGCCCATCTCGGGCTCGACCCGCTCGTCCACGACATCCGCTTTGTCGAGGACAATTGGGAATCGCCCACGCTGGGCGCCTGGGGGCTGGGCTGGGAAATCTGGCTCAACGGCATGGAAGTGACCCAGTTCACCTATTTCCAGCAGGCCGGTGGCATCGAGTGCTATCCGGTCATGGGCGAGCTGACCTACGGGCTCGAGCGCATTGCCATGTACCTGCAGGATGTCGACAGCGTCTATGACCTGGTCTGGACCCGCGCCCCGGATGGGTCGGTCGTGACCTACGGTGACGTCTACCTGCAAAACGAGCGCGAGCAGTCGACCTACAACTTCGAACACGCCGATGTGCCGACGCTGTTTGCCGATTTCGATCATTTCGAGCGTGACTGCAGGGCACTGCTGGAGGCCAACCTCCCGCTGCCGGCGTATGAAAAAACGCTCAAGGCCTCGCATACCTTCAACCTGCTCGATGCCCGTCACGCCATTTCGGTGACCGAGCGTCAGCGCTATATCCTGCGCGTGCGCACGCTGGCCCGTGACGTGGCCCACGCCTATTACGCCTCTCGCGAGGCGGCCGGTTTCCCGCTGGCCTCGCCTGAAGTGCGTGCTGAAATCCTCGGTCAGAAGGAAGCGATCTGATGGCTTTTGACAATACGATGGCCTCCAACAACGACGTGGCCTCCACCCGCACGCTTCTGATCGAACTGGGCTGTGAAGAGCTGCCCCCCGGCGCGCTGGCCGAGCTGGTCGACGCGCTGGCCCTGGGCGTCAAAAACGGCCTGCAGGATGCCGGCGTTGGGTACGGCGAAGTCCTGCCGCTGGCCACGCCACGTCGTCTGGCCGTGAGCATCACCCGTCTGGCCGAATACCAGCCCGATCAACAGATCGAGCGTCTTGGCCCGGCCGTGGCAGCCGCCTTTGACAAGGAAGGCCACCCGACGAAGGCCGCCCAGGGCTTTGCCGGCTCGCTGGGTCTGGATGTGAGCGAGCTCTCGCGCCTTGAAACCGACAAGGGCGAGCGCCTGGGCCATCGCTATACTCAGCCGGGGGAAGCCACCACGGCGCTTCTGCCTGACATCGTGCGCCGCGCCGTCGACGCTCTGCCGGTGCCCAAGCGCATGCGCTGGGGCGCCTCGCGAGTGGAATTCTCGCGTCCGGTGCACTGGCTGGTGATGCTCTACGGTGAAGAGGTCGTCCCGTGTGAACTGCTGGGGCTTGAGTCCGGGCGGACCACCCGCGGCCACCGCTATCATTACAACCAGCCCATCGAGCTGGCTCATGCCGATGAGTATGTCGAAAGACTCGAAAACCCGGGTTACGTGATCGTCGATATGGTCAGGCGGCGCAGCCTGATCGTCGAGCAGGTTCGCGAGCAGGCCCGCGCACTCGGTGCCAAAGCGGTCATCGAAGACACCCTGCTGGATGAGGTCACGGGTCTGGTTGAATGGCCGGTGGCGCTGACCGGGCGCTTTGACGAGCGCTTTCTGGAGGTGCCGGCCGAATGCCTGATCTCATCGATGAAGGCCAACCAGAAGTACTTCCACCTGCTGGATGAGCAGGACAACCTGATTCCGGCGTTCATCACTGTCAGCAACATTGAAAGCCGCGATCCGCGTCAGGTCATCGAGGGCAACGAGCGCGTCATCCGTCCGCGCCTGGCCGATGCAGCGTTTTTCTTTGAAACCGATCGCAAACGGCCGCTCTCGGCTCGCATCGAACAGCTTAAAAGCGTGGTTTTCCAGCAAAAGCTGGGGACGCTGGCCGACAAGAGTGCCCGGATCGAGGTTCTGTCACGCACCATCGCCGAAAGGCTGGGCGGCAACAGTGACCAGGCCGGCCGAGCGGCAACGCTTGCCAAGTGCGATCTGGTCACTGAAATGGTGCTCGAGTTCCCGGAACTGCAGGGCATCATGGGCGCCTACTACGCGCGCTTTGATGGTGAAGACGAAGCCGTCGCCAGCGCCGTCTATCAGCAGTATCTGCCCCGCTTTGCCGGCGACGAAGTCCCCTCCGGACCGACCGGTCAGGCCCTGGCCATCGCCGATCGTCTCGATACCCTGACCGGCATCTTTGCCATCGGCCAGCGCCCCACCGGCACGCGGGACCCCTTTGCCCTGCGTCGCGCCGCCATCGGTGTGATCAGCATCATGGTCAAGGCCGAGCTGGATCTCGATCTACGCGAGCTTCTGACCGTCGCTGCCGGCCAGCACGAAAGCGTGACCGACGTCACGGCACTGGTCGATGAAGTGCAGGACTACATGCTGGACCGCTTCCGTGCCTGGGCACTGGAAGCCGGCATGAGCGCCGAGACCTATCTGGCCGTGCGTGCCCGCCCCGTCACGCGTCCGTTTGATTTCGAGCGACGCCTGCGCGCCGTCCATGCCTTTACTCATCGCGAGGAAGCCCAGGCGCTGGCCGCGGCCAACAAGCGCGTGGCCAATATTCTGGCCAAACAGTCGGGGGACGTTCCTGCCGAGGTTGAGGCTGCCCATCTGGCGGAACCCGCCGAGCAGGCGCTGTTTGAAGCCGTCTCCAGAAAACGTGACGAGACCGCGCCGCTGATCGCCCAACGCGACTATGCCAGTGCGCTGGACGCGCTGGCCGAACTCAAGGCGCCGGTCGATGCGTTCTTTGATCAGGTCATGGTGATGAGCGATGACGAAGCGCTCAGGCGCAATCGTCTGGCGCTGCTGGCCGGTCTGCAGGGGCTCTTCCTCGAAGTCGCCGATATCGCGCTGCTGGGTCAGTCATGAGCAGCACGATCCGTTTTCGCCGAGCCACTGCACGCGATGTGGCAGCGCTGACGAGCCTTGTGACCTCGGCCTATCGGGGCGAGTCCAGTCGTAGCGGCTGGACCACGGAAGCCGACCTGCTCGAGGGCGAGCGCATCGCCCCCGAGGTGCTGCGTGCCGACATCGAGCGTCCTGACAGCCATATCATCATTGCCGAGCGCCCGGGCGACAGCACTCACGAACTGGTGGCCTGCGCCCACGTGGCCCGTGATGGGGAGGCCGGCTATTTCGGCATGTTTGCCGTGCGCCCCTGGCTGCAGGGTCACGGCATCGGTCAGGCCGTGCTGGCCGAGGCGGAACGGACGACCCGCGAGGAGCTGGGTCTTGAGCGGCTGCGCATGACCGTCATCGATGTCCGGCTGGAGCTGATCGCCTGGTATGAACGTCGCGGCTACCATCGCACCGGCGAGTATCTGCCCTTTCCCTACGGCGATGAACGCTTTGGCACACCAAAGCGCGATGACCTGCGCTTTGCAGTGCTTGAGAAAATCCTGACCTGAGTCGGGCCTCAAAAAAGCGGGTGTTTCATGTGAAACACCCGCTTTTTTTCTCTCTCCTGACCGGTGGGTCAGCCCTGGGGTTCTTCTCGCTTCCTCCTGAGATGGTTGATGACCCCACCCGCCTTCAAGATGTCGCGCTGACGCGCACTCAGCTGATGCTCAAGCGTCACGGTCGTGCCATCACTCAAGGACGCCTCAACGGTGGCACCCTGCTCGATCTGTTCGCCGGGGGATTCGATGATCACACGGTCGCTGTCCATCAGACGCTGATGATCAGCGTCATCGCTTAATGTGAGCGGCAGCACGCCAAAGCCCACCAGATTCTGCCAGTGAATCCGCGCAAAGCTTTTGGCGATCACCACCTCAAGACCGAGATAGCGCGGCACCAGCGCGGCGTTTTCACGGCTCGAGCCCTGCCCGTAATTATGACCGGCCACGATGACATGCCCTGAGGAGCTGGCGCCGGCACGCTCGGCATAGCCGCGGTCCACCGCCTCAAAGGTGAAGGCGGCCGAGGCCGGCACGTCACTCCACAACGGCAGCACCCGATTACCGGCGGGCATGATGTCATCGGTGGAGATATTGTCACCGACTCTTAAAAGCACCGGCGCCTCGATGCGTGCTGACAGCGGCGCCAGCTCCGGCAGGGCCGGCGTGTGGGTGGTGGCCAGCATGGCGGGGCGCGTTGCGCTGGTCTCGGGCGGAGTCACGAACATGCGCGGGTCGACCACCATCTCATCAGGCTCGTTTATGCGAGGTGCCGGACGCCCCAGCGTGCGCGGATCGGTAATCACGCCCGCCAGCGCCGAGGCCGCCGCCGTTTCAGCGCTGCATAAAAAGACGCTGTCTTCCCGCGTGCCGGAGCGCCCGGGAAAGTTGCGCGGCACGGTGCGCAGGCTGTTGCGCCCGGCAGCCGGGGCCTGGCCCATGCCGATGCAGCCGTTACAACCGGCCTGATGAAGGCGCGCGCCGGCCTGAATCAGATCGCCCAGATATCCTTCACGCGTCAGGGTCGCCAGCACCTGACGACTCGACGGGTTGATGTCCAGCGATACGCCCGGCGCCACCATCTGACCACGCACGATGTCGGCGGTGATGGCAAAGTCGCGATAGCCGGGGCAACCCGAGGAGCCGATATAGGCCTGATAGAGCGGCTCGCCGGCCGCTTCGCTAACCGGCACCACGTTATCCGGGCTCGAGGGGCGAGCGATCAGCGGCTCAAGACGTGACAGGTCAATATGCTCATGACGGTCGTACTGACACCCCTCGTCGGCGGCCAGCGCCCGAAAATCCGCCTCGCGACCGCGCGCCTTTAAAAAGGCAAGCACCGCCTCGTCACTGGGGAAGACACTGGTGGTGGCGCCCATCTCGGTGCCCATGTTGGCCATGACGTGGCGGTCCATCGCCGACAGACCGGCCAGACCCGGACCGTAATACTCGAGAATGCAGTTCTTGGCCCCGGCCACCCCATGACGACGCAGCAGTTCCAGCACCACGTCACGAGCACTGACCCAGTCGGGCAGCGTGCCCTCCAGATAAACGCCCATTACTTCTGGCATGGTGATGTAGAGCGGCTCTCCTGCCATGGCCTGGGCAATCTCGATGCCGCCGGCACCGATCGCCAGCATTCCCAGCGCGCCGGCGGCCGTGGTGTGGCTGTCACAGCCGGCCAGCGTCTCGCCGGGCCTACCGAAGTACTCCATATGAACCGGGTGGCTGATGCCATTGCCCGGGCCGCTGTAGATCACCCCCAGACGCTGACAGGCGCGCTCCAGAAACAGATGCGCCTCGGCATTGATGCCATCGGCCTGCACCAGGGCGTGATCAACGTACTGCACGCTGGGCGAGGTCACGACCCGCTCGACGCCCATCGCTTCCAGCTCCAGCATGACCAGACTGCCCAGAACATCCTGCAACAGCGCCTGATCGATGCGCAGGGCGATCTCCTCGCCCGGCTGTGGGTGGCCCGAGACCAGATGATCATCGATCAGCTTGCGACTCAGTGTGCGTGTCATTGTTCTGTTCTCCTCATTCCGTTGCCGGGGCATATGCCCTCACGGATGACCTAGATCAGGCTCAATACTCGAAACCGATCACCTTGCGTGCATGTTCGCGGCTGGCAGCATCGGTGCCTGCCATCAGCGTGCCCACCACACAGATCGCGGTATTGAGCAAAAGCCCCCACAGCCCGCTGTAGATACCCAGCGGCCGATAGCCCAGGAAGGTAAACACCCCGGCCATGACCGCACCGGCCAGCATGCCGATAAAGACCGCGCGGGCGTTCAGGCGCGTCCAGTACAGTCCCAGAATCAGCGCCGGGGCGACCTGGATCAGCACTTCAAACTTGAGCACGAAGATCTGATAGAGCGTGGCCGGTGGATACCAGGCGATCACGATCAGGATGACCACGGCCACCAGTCCGACCAGCTTGCCGGCCAGCACCTTCTGATACTCGCTGGCATCGGGCTTGATATAGCGACCATAAAGATCGTTGGAGATGATCGAGGAGAACGTCAGCAGTACCGAGTCGGCAGTCGAGACAATCGCGGCAATCACACCCCCGAACAGCAGCACCATCGCCCAGTAGAAAAAGGCGTTCTGATTGGCGAGCGCGTTGGCCATCATGCCGACCAGCTGCTCGGAATCGGCGGTGGAAAGCCCCGGGAAGGCCGCGATACCGATGATGCCGACCATGAACACCACACCGGCGGTCAGAAACGGCATATAAGCCATGCGAATGAACGAGCGCTTGAGTGTGGCCTCGCTTTTCGCCGAGAAGATGCGCTGCACCGCATGCGGATAGATCGCCGCCCCGATCCCGACCAGCACCAGCAGACTGAACCAGCGCATCAGACCGGCACCGTCAGGCGGATTGAGTTTTTCGGGTGAATTGGCCTGCATGTACTCTGCAGCAGACGGCAGGCCACCGAAGTAATAAAGCGAACCAATCAAAAGCGTGAATACCCCGAACAGCAGTGCCAGCCCCTGGATGGTGTCGGTATAGGCGACCGAACGCATGCCCCCCAGCCAGCTGTAGGCCACCATGATGACGATGAAAAAGATCACGCCCACCTGATAGGGAATGGTGCCGCCGGTCAGCCCCGACACCCCCTGCCCGATCGCCACGAACTGCTCGAGCAGATAGTTGGCCAGACCATAAAGCATCAGGATGGCGGCCAGAACCGACACCTTTTTGGAGCGAAAGCGCAGCTCGATCCAGTCCACCGGTGTCAGCAGCGAAAACCGCCGGCCCAGGGCGTACAGACGCGGAGCAAAGAAGAGATACACCATGATGATCATGATGAAAAACGGTACCGACACCAGGTACTGATAGCCCATGCGATAGGCCGTCGGCGGATAGCCAATGACGGTGTTACCGCTGTACTGGGTCGCAAAGAAGGTGAAAAAGAGCACCATGACCCCAAGGCCTCGCCCGCCCAAGTAGTACTCATCCAGGCTTTCGCGCATGCCGCGATTGCGCAGGAAGGCAAAGACCCCTACCCCCAGCATCAACACGCCATACATCACCAGCACGAAAATGCCCGACCAGCCACTGAACGCCAGTTCGACTTCCATGGTTATACCTCCTCGTCACGGCGAATGCCGTCGCTGTGGTCATTGCCGCCATAGCGTTCATCGCTGTCGGTACGCCACTGGGTATTGATCGTCCAGGTAATGAAGATCGACAGTGCCAGTGACGCACCAAGAATCATCAGCGCCCACAGCGGGATGCCCATGAGCCTTGTCGAGCCGGCATCACTGGCGAAGTACCAGGGGTTGATGAGAACAAACAGGACAATAAAGCCTATCCAGACGCGCCGTTTGCGCACGGGTTCGGACATTCTGGGTTTCATGAGATGCTCTCCCGGTTGATCGGCCGCCGCGTGCGCGGCGGACAAGGGGTCATGGAAGACTCTATAGAGCCCTCACGGTCGATGGATATTGATGATTGAACAAGCACGACTTCGCCATCGGCGAAGCGCCAGGACGTTGGTCGCAGCTCGTCAGGAGAGAGCGGGCGGTGAATCGCCGGGATCGCGCTCGCCGCAGCGCAGCAGGTGATCCATCAGCTGTCGGGCGGGAACCGCAAGCGCCTCCTGATCGCGCACCACCAGGTGCAGCTCACGCAGCGCCCAGCCATCCGTCAGCGGGATCGTGGCCAGCCGAAGACCATGGCGTTCGGCATTGACCGCCCGCAGGGGCAATACCCCAATCCCCATGCCCCGATCGATCATGCGACAGATGCCCTCAAAGCTGCGTACCTGAATGCGCATGCGCAGCGGGCGGTCAAAGCGGCGCGCGCCATCCTGCAGCAGCGCCTGCAGCGAGGCATCCTGCTCAAGCCCGATGAAGTCGTTGTCCAGCGCCTGCTCAAGCGCCACCGAGGGTGTTTCAGCCAGCGGGTGTGCCTGCGGCACCACCAGCACCAGTCGGTCGCGCCGCCACAGGCGGGCCTCGAGCCCCTCGGCCGACACATGCCCGGCGTAAAGACCAATATCGGCCAGCCCATCACGCACGGCGGCCACGATCTCGTGACTCAGGCGCTCCTTCATGTCGATGCGGATCTGTGGAAAGCGGTTCATGAAATCGCCCAGGTCATCCGGCAGGAATTCAATGACCGAGGAGGTATTGGCATGCAGGCGAACATGCCCCTTGATGCCCACGCGATATTCGCTCATGTCGGCATCCAGCCGCGAAAGTCCGGTCATAATCAGCCGGGCGTGATGTAAAAAGGCATGGCCTGCCGGCGTCAGCTCGATGCCTCGTGGGCGGCGATAGAGCAGCGAAATACCGGTCTGGTCTTCCAGATCGCTGATGCGCTTGCTCACCGCCGCCAGCGCCAGATGCTCGCGTTCGGCCGCCCGGGTCAGGCTGCGCTCATCGGCAATCGCCACAAACAGACGAAGGGTGACAAAGTCAGGACGTTTCATGATGGCTCCCATCAGACAGTGCCTCAGTCTGCCACCGTCTTCGTCGTCTGCGAACGCTGCCTTGGTCAAACCTCAATTGCGTCCATGCTTGCCCCTCGGCGATGCTCAAGGCCCTTATCCCTTGTCAGGAGTGCGCCATGACCGCGTCCGACACCACTGCCGGCATTGATGCTCCCGAGGCACTCGCCGGTCTGAAGGTTCTGGAGATGGGCCAGCTGATCGCCGGCCCCTTTGCCACCAAGCTGCTGGGCGAATTCGGCGCCGATGTGATCAAGATCGAGCCTCCCGGTACCGGCGACCCGCTGCGCCGCTGGCGCATTGTCGAGGAAGGCACGTCGCTTTGGTGGCATGTCCAGACCCGCAACAAGCGCTCGTTGTCGCTGGACCTGCGCAGTGAGGAAGGTCAGGAGATCGTGCGTCAGCTGGCGCGTGAAGCCGACATCGTGGTGGAAAACTTTCGCCCCGGCACACTCGAGAAATGGGGGCTGGGCTGGGAGACCCTGAGCGCAGCCAATCCGGGGCTGATCATGGTGCGCATCTCCGGCTACGGCCAGACCGGCCCCTATCGCGATCGTCCCGGCTTCGGCGTGATTGGCGAGGCCATGGGTGGGCTGCGTTATCTCTCCGGCCATCCCGGCGAGCGCTCGGTGCGCGTGGGCGTGAGCCTCGGGGATTCGCTGTCGGCACTCTATGGCGTCATCGGCGCCCTGCTGGCGCTGCAGGAGCGCCATAAAAGCGGCAAGGGGCAATACATCGATGTGGCGCTCTATGAGTCGGTGTTTGCCATGATGGAGAGCCTGATTCCCGAATACGACGGCGCAGGGGTCATTCGCGAGCCCAGCGGCAGCGCCTTGCCCGGCATTACGCCATCGAACTCTTACCCGTGTCTCAACGATGAGCATGTGCTGATTGCCGGCAACGGCGACAGCATCTATCAACGTCTGATGCAGGCAATCGAGCGACCGGATCTGGCCGAAGACCCGGCGCTGGCCCACAACGACGGCCGCTCGCGTCAGGCCGAGCGGATCGATAGTGCGATCGCCGAGTGGACATCACGCCATGAGCGCGACCATGTTCTAAGCGTGCTGGAGACCGTCGGCGTGCCGGTGGGCTTTCCCTATACCGCGCGCGATATTGTCAACGATCCGCACTATCAGGCCCGCGACATGATCCAGACCATCATCACCGCCGAGGGGCGCAAGTTGAAGGTACCCGGCGTGATGCCACGGCTGAGTCGCACACCGGGGCGCATCGAGGGCGGCGGCCCGCGGCTGGGCCAGCATACCCGTGACGTGCTCGACGAGCTGGGCATTGATGCCGCCACCCAGCAGGCACTGTTTGAACGTGGCGTTTTGTATGACACCCCAGAACCGGATACCGAAGCGTCGGCATCAAAGTGCACGGACAAGGGAGAATGACATGAACCCGCGCGTCATCATCCAGGAAGTCGCCCCGCGCGACGGCCTTCAGATCGAAGAACGCTTCGTACCCACCGCTGACAAGATCGCTCTGATTGATGCGCTCTCTCAAACCGGTGTGGCGAAGATCGAGGCCACCTCGTTTACCTCGCCAAGGGCGATTCCCAATCTGGCCGATGCCGGGGAAGTGATGGCCGGCATCACCCGTCACCCGGACGTGGACTATGTCGCGCTGGTGCCCAACGAACGGGGCGTCGAGCGGGCGCTGGCCGCGAATGCCGATGAGCTCAATCTGGTGATGTCGGCAAGCGACGGCCATGGCCTTGCCAATCTGCGCATGACGCCCTGGCAGTCGCTTGATCGCTTTCCCGCCATGATCGAGCAGGCACGCGGCCGGGACGTCTTCATCAACGCCTCGATCTCGACGGCCTTTGGCTGCCCGTTTGACGGTGAGGTGCCCGCCTCCCGGATCATCGAGATTGTGGAACGGCTCACCTCGCTGGGCATTCGTGGCGTCTCGCTGTGTGATACCACCGGCATGGCCAATCCGCGTCAGGTACGCACACTGTGTGAGGAAGTGCTGGAGCGCTGGCCCGAGCTGGCAGTGACCCTGCATGTGCACAATACCCGCGGCATGGGGCTGGCCAACGCGCTCTCAGCCTGGCAGGCCGGCGTGACGCGCTTTGATGCCGCACTGGGCGGGCTGGGCGGCTGCCCCTTTGCGCCAGGCGCCAGCGGCAATGTCTGTACCGAGGATCTGGTCCACATGTTCGAGGAGATGGGGGTTGATACCGGGGTGGATCTCGACGCCCTGCTGGCGGTGTCACAGACCCTGCCCGAACGGGTCGGCCATGACGTACCGGGTCAGGTCGTGAAGGCCGGACGCGCCAACCGGCGCTACCCGCTGCCGGCGTCCGTGCGCGCTCGATAAGCCCTCACGCCGTCGATGACGGGCATCTTTCTTTGCACCCGGCTTCAAACGCGATCACACTGCGCCTCTCCTGTTCAGCCCTGATTCAGAGAGACGCCTGCCGTGACATCCCGGGATATGACATCGACGGCCCTGCCGACTCCGCTGCTGCTGTTAATGGCCATGGCTACCGGCATCTCGGTGGCCAGCAACTACTATGCCCAGCCGCTGCTGCACACCATTGCCGATCAGCTTGAGCTGAACTATTCGGGCGCCGGCATCATCGTGACCACCGCACAGCTGGGCTACGCCGCCGGCCTGTTGCTGCTGGTGCCACTGGGCGACATGATCGAGCGGCGTCGACTGGTCGTGATCATGATGCTGCTGGCCACTGTCGGACTCGTGATCAGCGCACTGTCTACCAATCTCGCCGTGCTGCTGCTGGGCACCGCCATGACCGGCGTCTTTTCAGTGGTCGCCCAGGTGCTGGTGCCCTTTGCCGCCACGCTTGCCGCCCCGGAGCAGCGCGGCCGCGCCGTAGGCACCGTCATGAGCGGGCTTTTGATCGGCATCCTGCTGGCACGCACCTTTGCCGGCGCACTCTCGACGCTGGGCAACTGGCGGCTGGTCTACCTGGTGGCCGCCGTCCTGATGCTGATCACTACCCTGCTGCTCTGGCGCGCCCTGCCCCGGCTCAGTACGCATGCCGGACTGGGTTACGCGGCACTGATTCGCTCGGTCGGCCGACTTCTGGCGACCCATCCGGCGCTGCGTCTTCGTGCTGCACTGGGCGCGCTGACCTTTGCCCTTTTTGCCGCTTTCTGGACGCCGGTCGCCTTTTTGTTATCCAACCCGCCCTGGCAGTTCAGTGATGCCACCATCGGCCTTCTGGGGCTTCTGGGCGCGGCCGGCGCACTGGTGGCCCCCTGGGCCGGGCGTCAGGTCGATCGCGGTCGGGCACGGCTGACCACCACATCAGGACTCGTGTTATTGCTACTGGGCTGGCTGCCGCTGTTCTGGGCCGAGCGGTCGCTGGTGGCGATCGTGATCGGCGTACTGGTGCTCGACATCGCCGTGCAGCTGGTGCATATCACCAACCTCAACATGGTCTATCGCATCGATCCTGACGCTCGCAACCGTCTCAACGCCGCTTATATGGTGAGCTATTTCCTGGGCGGGGCCACCGGTTCGCTGGCCTCGGCATGGCTTTACGGTCATGCCGGCTGGACCGGCGTAACGGCTTTCGGCGTCATTACAAGCCTTGTGGGACTTGCGCTCTGGTGGCGCGGCCATCGCTGTGAAGCCCATCTGCCAGCGTGATCGCACTCATCGTCCTGCAGGGATCAAAAAAGCCGGCTCGCCAAATGGCGAGCCGGCTTTTAACTTTTCAGCAGCCGGGCTAACCCGGCGAGCAACCTTACTGGGCCGGTTGCTGACGCGCCTGTGACTGCATGGCCTGAAGCTGCTTGTAGAGTTCGGGGTCCATATTGATCAGGCGCTTTTCCAGTGCCTTGTCACGCGAGGCGTCGGTACCGATTTTTTGATACTGCTGAACGGACAGGTCATGCTGCTTGAGGGAGTCTTCCGTCTTGCTCTGGAACTCCTGCATCATCGACCGGGCCTGCTCCTGATCCGACACGTTCTGGCTCGACAGTTTCTTGATGACCGGAATCATGTCGCGATTGACGTCCAGAAACGAGCGAAGCTCATCATCCTGATACTGCTTTGACAGGGTGCCCGGTTCTACAGGCTGAGGTTGCTGCATCTGCGCTGGTGCCTGCCCCTGCTGAGCGCCCTGGCTGCCGGCCATTGCCATCGGGGCGGCCAGCAGGCCGGCCGTAATGAGCGCTGCGCCAAGCATCGATACGGGCTTTTTCATGGTGAACTCCGAAAAAATAATTTGATTCAATGTAATGTAGTCATGGCAGGGCGTCCAGAAACCGACTGTGAACACGGACTCGGGCCTCTGGCATCATTTCACTTCAAAACCCGTTTTCGGGGACCATTGCAGGGAAGGCCGACATGAGTGCAGGACTGATTATCCTCGACCGGGATGGCGTGATTAACGAGGATTCCATCGAATTCATCAGGAGTCCCGAGCAGTGGCTGGCCTTCCCCCAGGCACTGGAAGCCATCGCCCGTCTGTATCAGGCCGGCTGGACGCTGGCCGTAGCCACCAATCAGTCCGGTATTGCCCGCGGCTACTTTGACGAGGCAACCCTTGAGGCCATGCACGACAGGATGCACAGGGAAGTCGAGGCGGCCGGCGGCAGAATTGCTCATGTCGTCTACTCCCCCCACGGGCCGGACGATGAGAGCGATACCCGAAAGCCCAAACCGGGACTTTTGTATCAGATTCGGGACCTGTGTCAGCTTGAGGGCCTCGATCAGGCATGGATGGTGGGCGACAGTCTGCGCGATCTACAGGCCGGCCAGACCGCCGGATGCCGGACGGCGCTGGTCCTGACCGGCAAGGGAGAGATCACCCGCGGCGATCTTGATCAGCTCGACCGCCCCGACGAGGTGGTGATCGCCGATTCGCTGCTCGATTTTGCCAACCGGCTGCTTTCCGATGACCCGACCATGATCCCACCGCATCGGTAGACGGCGGCGGCGGCGACGTCGCACACCGTTCACGCGAGCGTGGCAGGCGTCGTTTATACTGAAGTCTCCCTTACACACGGCATTGTTCATACGGGTGGCGCAACCATGACAGAGACCAGCACGATCACATCCGACATCGTCGTTGTCGGCGGCGGCATCGCGGGACTGGCCATGGCCGCCCGACTGGCGCACCGCACGGCCTTTACCATCACGGTGCTCGACAGCGACCGCGCTCCCGAAATGCCTGACGAGACGCTGCAGCTTCGTACCACCTCACTCAACAGCGCTGCACTGCGCCTGCTGGAAGAAGCCGGTGTCATGGCGCATTTGCCGGCACACTTTCTGACTGACTTCGATCGGCTTGAAGCCGGCAGCCGCGAGACGCCAAACGCGCTGAGCTTCAGTGCGAAAGACATCAACCTGACCCGCTTCGGGGTCTTTGTCGAAAACGATCGTCTGCGCGCAGCGCTCTGGCAGACGTTGATGTCGATGGCGCAGGTCACCCTGATCAGCGAGTCACGCCTGTCATCGCTTCAGCGTCATGATGACCGTGTCGATGGCCTGCTCGATGATGGTCGAGCGCTGAATGCCCGCCTGATCATCGGGGCTGACGGCGCACGCTCCCATGTGCGCCACCTGGCCGGCATCAGCAGCCAGCAGCGTGATTACGCCCAGGAAGCGATGCTCATCAACGTACGCCTGGCCGAATTGCCCGGCCACACCACCTGGCAGATCTTTACCCCCAGCGGACCGGTCGCACTGCTGCCGCTGCATGATCGACAGGCTTCTCTGGTCTGGTACGACCGTCCGGGACAGATTCAAAAGCGCATGAGCATGGACGATGACACCCTGCGCTCAGCCATCCTTGAAGCCTTCCCGGCGCGCCTTGGCGGAATTGAGGCCATCCTCGAGCGCGGGCGCTTTCCGATCCGACGGCTGCATGCCCAGCGCTATACCGGCAAACGCGTCGCGCTGGTCGGCGACGCCGCCCACGTCATCCATCCCATGGCAGGTCAGGGCATCAACCTGGGGCTGGCCGATGTGCTGTCACTGACCGAGGCGCTCGAGCAGGAAAGCGACCCGGGTACTGCCCAGGCGCTGAGCCGCTACCAGCGCCGACAGTGGCCGCGCAACGCCGCCATGCTGACCGGCGTCGAGCAGCTTCATCACCTGTTCACCCTGCCCTTCGCACCGCTTCGCACGCTGGCAGAGCGTGGCCTGAAGGGCGCCGATCGGATGGCGCCGGTCAAGCGCTTCATGATGTCGCTGGCCACGGGGCAGCCGCTGAACAACGCCAGAGGAAGCGAGGATCATGACGCACAGCCATGATCACGAGGAGGTCCTCTCATTCTGGTTCGACACCCTGACGCCCGGGCAGTGGTTTCGCCGCGATGACGCCCTTGATGAGACCATCGCCACACGCTTTGGGGCGCTTTTGGACGCGGCACGCCGGGGTGAGCTTTGCCACTGGCGCGACAGTGACCGCGGCCGGCTGGCCGAGGTCATCGTGATCGATCAGTTTTCCCGCAACGTCTATCGCGGTGATCCACGTGCCTTCTCCCATGATGCGCAGGCACTGGTGCTGGCTCAGGAGGCCGTTCGCTTGGGCTGTGATCACAGGCTCTCGCTGACGCAGCGCCCCTTTCTCTATATGCCCTGGATGCACAGTGAATCCCTGATCATTCATCAGGAGGCCATCAGGCTTTTCGCTCAGCCCGGTCTCGAGCGCCATCTCGACGTGGAACATCGCCATCGGGCCATTCTCGAGCGCTTTGGTCGCTATCCCCATCGAAACGACGCACTGGGCCGCGACAGCACGTCAGAGGAGCGTACCTTTTTGACCACACCGGGCTCGTCGTTCTAGCCGGCCATCGTTCTAACCGACACACGATGTTTCACGTGAAACATCAGGGTCAGAAGCAGAATGTCAGGGCAGGATCACCAGCCCCGAATGCTGATTGGGCAGTTTCGGGCGCTCGTCAGGATCAGGATGGGTCAGCGTGTGACGCCGATGACTCTGAAACCGATAGGCGTTCGGGTCAGGGCCATTCAGCGCTCCGATACTGCCATCCGTCAGCGTGGTGATCGTGCACTGGTCGAGATGCTCGATCTCCCCCACCCCTGCATCCTCCAGCTTGTGACAGGCGATGGCACCCAGCGCCAGATGGCGCGGCAAGGGCGCCATGACCTCATCGGGTATCGACAGGGACGCCCTGAATCGAGTGACCAGTGCCTCGCTGACCTCGTAGGCCCGGGCACCGGCTGCCGGCCCGACCACCGCCCGCCACTCCGACAGATTGCCCCAGCGCTGCGCCGTGATGCGCTCAAGCATCAGCTCGATAATACCGTCGAGCAGGCCGCGCCAGCCGGCATGCAGGGCGCCTATATAGCCGCCGCTGCGATGCGCCAACAGGATCGGCAGGCAGTCTGCCGTGACGACTGACACGGGAATGCCCGGCCGGTCGGTCAGAAATCCATCGGCCTCCCCGCAGGCCTGCCCCGGCCGCTCGACCGTTACGATACGCGTACCGTGTACCTGCTGCTTTTGCGGGCGCGCCGCCTCGAATCCGGCAAGAGATCCGGGCATCAGCATCTGTCGGTGGCCGAAGCCATGCGCTATCGAGGAGATATCTGACAGCAGCGAGGACGTGATCATGGGTGAAGCTCCGGTGACGCGCATGCCTTGATTGTAGATGTTTGGTGTCGGCACGGGCACAGCCCCGTACAGCAGACAAAAAAAAGCCTGCCAGGGGGTGGCAGGCGACAAGAATATTTCTTGCAAGGGATCATTCAAGGGAACACTGACTTTGAGTCACCCTGCCGCAAAGAGTTCCTGACAGATGCAAAAAATTTTCGATGTGCTTCATCGATTTTGATAGCGTGCTAACAAAATCGATTCATGTCAGACTTTCGCTCCTCAGCTGGACCCGTCATCAAAGGAGAATCCTTATGCCCTCCCCTCGTCTTTTCGAGCCGCTCAAGCTGAGCCAGCTTGAACTGTCCAACCGCATCCTGATTGCCCCCATGTGTCAGTACTCGGCCCATGAGGGTAATGCAACCGACTGGCATACCATCCATCTGGGGCATCTGGCGCTGTCCGGCGCCGGCCTGCTGATTCTGGAAGCCACGGCCGTGTCACCGGAAGGCCGCATCAGCCCTGATGACCTCGGGCTCTGGAACGATGATAACGAACAGGCCCTGAAGAGAACGCTGGAAGCCGTCCGTGCGCATTCAGACATGCCGCTGGGGATTCAGCTCGGTCATGCCGGACGCAAGGCCTCTACCCATGTGCCCTGGGAAGGAGGTGCACAGATTGCCCCTGACGCAGCGCGCGGCTGGCAGACCGTTGCTCCTTCAGGCATCGCCTACGGTGATGGGGAGAATCCCCCGCACGCGCTGTCCGTCGAGGAGATCAATGATATTCGTGCGCAGTTCAAGCGGGCTGCCGAGCGCTCGGCGCGTCTGGGCATCGAGGCGGTCGAGATTCACGCCGCTCACGGCTATCTGCTGCACCAGTTCCTGTCGCCGCTGTCCAATCAGCGCAATGACGAGTACGGCGGCAGTCTGGAAAACCGTATGCGTCTGACGCTTGAAGTCTTCGATGCGGTACGTGACGCTTTCCCGCAGGAGCGGCCGGTAGGCATTCGTATTTCGGCCACGGACTGGGCAAAGGGCGGCTGGAGTGTCGAGGAGAGCCGGACGCTGGCCCGCGAGCTCGATGCCCGTGGCTGCAGCTTTATTCATGTTTCAAGTGGTGGGCTGACCTCGGCCCAGCAGATTCCGGTAGGACCGAATTATCAGGTGCCTCTGGCACGTGCCATTGGCGAGGTCGTCGACATGCCGACCATTGCGGTAGGACTGATCACGGAGCCGGAACAGGCAGAAGCCATTGTGGCCACGGGAGACGCCGACGCCGTCGCGCTGGCCCGGACCATGCTGTATAACCCGCGCTGGCCGTGGCATGCCGCCGCCGCATTGGGCGCGCAGGTGAGCGCGCCGAATCAGTATCTGCGCTCGCAGCCGCACCGGTACAAGGATCTTTTTTTGGAGAAATAGATTTCCAGACAGGGCTATCTTCGATAGCCCTGTCTAATCAGACCCGTGGTTGGCAAGAGCGCTTGAAGCGTCGGACTTGTCAAGGCGCTCCTTGACCAGGGTGTACATGTGAGAGAAAAGCGGAGAAACATGACGCAGCGAATCGCGTGTATTGCCATAGTAGGCAGCTCGTAAACCGCATATATCGTGGAAAGGGCTGATTCTTTCTATTTTCATACCCGTGCCGCGCAGCAGTCTGGCAAATTTCTTCTCTATGAAGCCCATCACATGCGGCCGCCCCAGTGTTTCCAATAATGCGGCAGAAGAAACAAACAGGGCGATACTGATAAGTCGATTGACGGCATCCAGTCCTGCGGTTTTTAGATCGTTCCCTTCGAGATCCTTTCGCTTTCTGTAATGGCGAGCCACGACAATACGGGAAATTTCACACAGCTCGTCACGAGGAATACTTTCAAGTTGAACAGTGCTGGAGAAAAGGGTTTTGCCACAATAGTTTTCAACCGGAAGATATGAAAGTCTGCCGGCCACATGCGTTTGAGGAACAACAATTCTCGCTGAGCCTACGATCTGTTGAGTGAAGCGACCAATAACCACAATATAAATGGCGTTACTATCGTAATCGTCGCGCTCCTCTCCATTCTCCGGAACGCCCGATAGCTCATACCCCAGCTCCTGAAGAAAGACCTCGTGTCTTAACCTGTAAATCTCATGTTTATCGGCCTCCGATGAGGCCAGCCTGACATCAAATCTTTCAAAAAAAGCACTGACAAACTCCACTTTCGGCCACCCCTGTTCCTAGATGTTGAATGAGGCAGCTTCTGCCGGACGACCCATATGGTACCCCTGCGCGTAGGCAATATCGTATGACTTGAGTATTTCAATCATTGCCTCCTGATCAACAAACTCTGCTATAACCTCCTTCCCGAAGCCCTTTGCAATATCAGCGATGGACTTGACAATCAGACGGTCCTTATCGTTGCTCATCATATGCTGAATAAATGAACCATCTATTTTTATATAATCGGAAGGCAATTGATCGAGATAATGAAAACTGCTGAAACCCACTCCAAAATCATCCAGTGCTATCCGGCACCCCAGATCACTGATCTCCTGTAAAACATTTCTTGCTGTTGCCAGATCAGCAACAGCCGCCGTCTCCGTGATTTCAACAATAATGCGGGAGGGAGACACCTTTCTATTATCAAGCTCGTGCTCGATAAAGTGTTTTATCGTGTCATCGTGAAGAGATTGCCCAGATAGATTAATGGCAAGGCTTGTCCGATCATTCCTGAACTTACTTAACAGGGAAATGGCTTCTCTGACGACCCAGCGGTCTATCTCAACGATCAAGCCAAACCGCTCCGCTACCGGTATAAAAGAGCCAGGCATATGTAGCCTGCCATTTTCATCGTGCATCCTCAGAAGAACTTCGTAATGTTTGATGCTGAGATCTTCAAGAAAAACGATGGGCTGAAGCATCAGCGTAAACCGACCACCGGCCAGTGAAGAACGAATAAGTTCAACCCAATATGCTCGCTCCTGCAGTTGCTCACGCGACTCGTGAACGGAAGAAAGTAAATGCCATTTCCGAGTGCTCTTCTCTTTTGCCTTGTACATGGCAAGATCGGCACTGGCCATCAATTCCGTTTCGTTGTCTCCGTGCTCTGGATACAAAGCGATGCCAATACTGGCCATCGCTCGATGGTGTCGGCCATTTTCGGAGAACAGAATGCTTTCAAGCCTTCCATGAACCTTTTCTGCGGTCTCCAGAGCCTCCTGAGCATCAGCAGCTTCTAGAAGAATGGAAAACTCATCTCCCCCTGACGGGCTACGATATATTCGCCCTCCAACTCGTTGCTCAACGCATCTGCAACCAGGCGTAAAAGCTGATCTCCTGCATGATGCCCCCCAAGCTCGTTAACCATCTTGAACTGATCCAGATCCAGATAAAGCACCGCGCCATGGGTACCACGCGCAATGGCAGCCTCAAGGGATTGCTGAAAAAAACGCCGATTGTAGAGGGAAGTCAAGGGATCACGGTGAGCCAGCCATTCAAGCTTTTGCTCAGCCTTTTTACGAGCCGAGATATCCAGACCCACGGAAATTCGCTGAGCTTTTTTATCATCATCTCCCATGGTGGTATGCACCCAGGTAATAATTTTTTCTTCCTTATTCTCTCCTTTAACGACACTTTCATGCTGATTCATGGAGTGATTCAATGTCCGGGAATTAACATGAAAGATGTTCTTGAACTGTTTGCCAATAAGCTGATTCTTTTCCATACCCAGTAACTCAAGGGCATATTGATTGACCAATGTAATACGGCCATCAACATCCTGGGTAAAGATAAGCACATGTGCCGTATTTAGAAGGCCTGCAATAAAGTCTCTTTCGTGAGAGAGCTCCAGAAGCCTTTCATTGAGCTGTGTACCCTTGAAGTCGACCTCCTTTTCAAGCACTTCCAGCTGGTTGGCAAGTGTCTGCGCTGTTTGCCCCAGTACATCAATCTCATCATGCCATGGCCCGCTTCTCACTTTTGCCTGCTGGCGAATCCTGTCAAAACCACCTTGTGCCAATGCCGGAAGAAGATAGGTCAAGCGTCTGAGGCGTGCCATGGGGCGCCACATGATGCCAAAAAGCAATAGTTCAGCGCTTAGCCATCCGCCCAGAGCAATCAGCAGCGTATATGTAGTCGTACGATTAATGGTGCGAATTTGATCGCTGACGTCCGATGTCAAAATAAAATAACCATTACGGCTTTCTTCTTCTGCTTTAATCGGCATGGCCAACAGTTCGTAGGACCGATTCTGATGCTTGACGATTCTGGGGTTTCCCAACAGTTCCTTGAAAGAGAATTTTTCTACCGCCGTTTTTAAAAGAGACAGGGTCGATTGCTCATTGGTTACTGCCGTAATAGACATTGACCAACCGTCCAGGTAGTGATCGTTTTCTCTTCCTTTTTTATGATTTTTTAATAGTAAGGCAATATTGCCGCCCGCATTTTGCAGTGCATAAAGCGCAATATCAGCAAGCGGCCTGGCCACCAGAACACTTCCTACACTATCGCCGTTTAAAAGAATGGGGACGATCGCATACTGTCTACAGTCACGGCGACAAAACACCTTGTTTTCAGGGATATCATTATCGCCAACCTTTTTTACCCATTGAGCAATAATATTATCATTCATGCCAGCCTGTGGCTGACCCATATGCAAAAAAAGGCTGCCATCAGAATTAAATACCGTAACCTCTTCAAGACCACTCCCCAATTGTAAAGTAGGCCATTGGGATTCAATAACTTCTTTTCCTGCAGCGACATTTTGATTAACAAGAGAAGTGCCGAGGCTTTCCGAGGCAGCTACGATACTGGCGAGCTGTCGCAAATCATTGCTGTCGCGTTTGATCGATACTTCAATCTCCTTAATCTGTCGCTCGTAATTATTATTTTGCATCACCTGAAACTGACGCGTCATATTGATATGACTGACAACAGTGAAGACGGACGCCAGCCCCAGCAAAACAAGGCTGGTCAGGAATATGGCACGCCATTTAAGGCTGAAAAACTTCTGTTTCATCTGCGGCACTCAGCCTCTTTCTAATATCTCAGCAGCTAGAATAAAAAAGAGGCCTGAAACATCATCATGTCCCAATATCTTTCAAGATCATTTGTTCTGTTGTCCGAAGGTGGAATCCATCCAGCTCCATCAACATAATGGTATTCGGTGGATAAAAGGAGATTCGATTTTGGCTGCCATTTCAGCCCCAGCGTCAGGTCTCTGGCAAACCGTGAATAAGCAGGACCACGATTATCATTTTCGTATTGCTTTCCACTACGATCATGCCAGTCGTTGGCCATGACATCATAACGTATCAACCAGCGCCAGTTTTCGAAAAGCCGTCGATCATATTGTAAATACCAGCTTTCCCCGACCACATCCCGGTTCAATTCAGAGACATTAAGCCCACTAATTTTTCTTCTTCTCAGCGCATATTCTGTCGTTAGACTCCAGTCAGCACTATTGTATTGAGCCGACAGAGCGATCGGCTGGAACCTGAACCTACCATCACCAACTGATTCGTCCTGGGTGTCGAAGTTTGCATTGACATCAGCGGCGCTTAGCGCCAATACCACCTTCCCGCCCGCATGCTCATAGCGAATCTGCCCCAATGTTGAGTAGCTGCCATTCATCGATGGGGAATCGTCGCCGGGAAAGGACAGCGCGTTTTCGGCATCAGAGCCAAAATTGGGCAAACCACCGCCTACGTAAAAATAAAGTATGCCGTTGGAAAGCCTTTCTTCTTCGTAAAACAACACGCCATCTGATGACAGCCCGAAGGATCGGGTTCTATCAAAATAGATGGACTGTGGCAGCAATATCCCGGGGCGTGTAAATGCAATATCTCGAGTCTGGTTATACAGACCATAAGGATGTTTTATTCGACCCACCTGCAAACCGGCCGAGCGATGATTATTGGCCATCAATTGATAATCCAGCAGACCATAATCCAGGCGAGGCTCGTAATTTTCATTGTCATCACCGGCCCGGCGACTCAGAACCTGTGCAGAGATCAACAGGTTATTGGTCGGCCGCATGGACATATTGGCGCCGATTTCCGTGTACTGAAGGCTGCCGCCTCCATGGCTGCTGGGACCAAAGAAGTCATTATGCCGACTCACAATCAGCGCCTGACTCATGAAACCATGCGCCTGTACGGTATCAAGCACATCGGCATGCACCGATGAGGTGCCGATGGCCAGAATGCCCGTGGCCAGCGATGCGCCATACCACCAGTGGCAAGCCTGGTGATTACTCCACCGAGAAAACGCTGACGCTATCATCCACGGCTCCTTTATTCAGATAGCCCAGCCCACCTGGCGTACTGGCCACGCGTTGTCTCATTTCTTCGACCGAACCAACTTCATTGGGCGCCTGTCCCGTGCCGGAAAACACCAGCCGATCCCAGGAAAGACGCAATTGATGGGGGTACACGCCAAGCATTTCCTTGGTAAAGCGCACATGCAAAGGGTGCTTATCCGGCAGCACAAAGACATGCGCAGCCTCGCCCGAGGGCAAGGTGCGCTGGCGCATGGCAAAAATGGCACGCACGGTCTCCCGGGTCATGTTACCCGGGGACGTTGACGGATTGGCAATCAGCACCAGGGATTCCTGGGCGTGGACTACCGGGCCGCACCAGAGCAGCAACGTGACTATCGATGCAAGTATTACCATGCCTTTCGGCATCACTCAGGCTCCCTGCCCCTGCCAGAAAAAAAGCCACTTCCAGCTACCCTGGGCAGCATGAGTCGGCGTATCTCATCAGCGGTGGTCTGATATGAGACGGCCATCATGCCTGCCGAGCGGCGGCATTAAACGCTTGAGAAGCAACCATTCCTCAGTGCATATCGTCACCAGCCAGGATTTCTCCAGATCAATCCACGTTAAAAATCCGGGCGAGAGACTGTCTGAAGGCCCTGTTTGGATGCCTGTTCATTGTTCTTTTACAGAATGATAACGCTTACATTAGAAATGTATATGTGCAGATTGGATGATATGACGCGTACTTTTTACCTAACAGACCGGGAGCTAATTATTGTTAGCTTTTTTGGTGCTTTCGAAAACCATGGTTCGATGTTTGCCATGATTTGGTCTGATCCCGGGGGAAAACCAGTGCCGGACAAGGACCAAGAAGACATAAAAAAATCGCCCCGGGATGGGGCGATTTTTAGACACAACCGACATGCACACCCAACAGGATTGTCACTGCTTAGCGCCGGCGGGCGTAATGGTTTTCCTGTTGCTCCTGACGCTGCTTGGCCTCGATGGACAGCGTCGCGGTCGGGCGCAGCAGCAGCCGCTTGAGTCCGATAGGCTCACCGGTTTCCTCGCAGAAGCCGTAATCTCCCTCATCGATGCGATCAAGCGTTGCGTTGATCTTGCGCCACAGACGGGTTTCACGATCGGCCTGGCGCAGGGTATAACGCAGTTCCTCTTCACTGGCCGCGCGGTCGCTGTCATCGCCGCTGCTCTCGGCCATACCGATGCTGCCGCGCATTTCTTCTAGAGTCGTTTCGACTTCCTTGCGCTCCTTGAGCAGCAGCTGGCGAAAATATTCCAGCTGCGCATCGTTCATATAGTCCTCAGCCGGCATGGCAAGAAGCTCTTCTTCGGTAGCAGGGATATTGACTGTCATGATGCTTCGCCTCACTGAGTCCATTCAAAAAAGCGTTCTAACATAGCAGAAAACCAGCGTGACAGGGCAATGCCCATTAGTTCAAATTCACCTTGGTTGACCTTCTCTCGTGTGCCACAACCAAAGGATCAGGATATGACCACCATGGACGATTCAAGCAGCGCACCAGATGACCCGCGACAGTACAGCCCGGCAGCGCAGCGCAATAAAACGCCGCTGCTGGAGGTACTGCGCTCACGTCTTGAAAAGGGCGCACGCGTTCTGGAAATTGCCAGCGGCAGCGGCGAGCACCTCATGCACTTTGCCCGGGAGATGCCGGACAACGAGTTTATTCCCAGCGATGCCCACCCCGCTGCACTGGCCTCGATCAAGGCCTGGCGAGACGTGCTGCAAAAGGAGAGACCTGATGCTCGATTGCGCCCGCCGCTGGCGCTGGAGGTCGGTCAAACGCCCTGGCCGCTAAGCGATCGAATCGATGTCATGCTGTGTTTCAACATGATCCATATCGCCCCCTGGCAGGCCACGCTGGATCTTTTTGCAGGCGCTGCCCAACATCTGGATGAGAACGGATGGCTGCTGCTTTATGGGCCCTTCAGTCACAATGGAAGGCATCAGTCCGACAGCAATGTGGCCTTCAATCAGAGCCTGAAGGCACGTGACAGCCGCTGGGGCGTACGGGATCTCGAGCTTGAGGTGATCCCGGCCGCCCGTGAGGCAGGGCTTACGCTTGCCGAAATCATCGAGATGCCGGCCAACAACCTCTGCGTGCGGCTCTCACGTGCCGCCGAGCGTTGACCCGGACTACTGGGCTTCACGCACCCGCTCGAGGGCATCGCTGGAAATATAGCCATGCTGATGAGCGTGTTCGGCCATGGTCAGGCTGTCCGAGGCCAGCACCAGCGCGCACTGGCTGTTCTGCTCTTTGTCGATCTGGGCAGACAGTGCTGCGATGGCCTGCTCCCGGCCGGGATCGTTGCTGACATCACGGATGTAGACCGTGCGAATGCGCCCGGGATGATCCCGCACGATATCGGCATAGACTTCGGGGTCATGCTGGCCGCTGTCGCCAATCAATACAAAGGGCAGCGGGTCGTAAAGCTCGAGCATGGTTTCGATCAGTTCGCGCTTGTGATCTTCTGCCTTGCGCGGCAGCGGATGCTGAAGGGTCAGCCCCCACTCGCGCAGAAACAGGATCGGCCCGACCGGAATGTGATTGAGCCGGAAAAAGGCCTCCAGCATCTCATAGATGCTCCAGGGCGCCCGTGAGACATAAAGCAGCGGACGCTGGCAGTGCTGATCACCATCGCCGACGTGAAACCCCCGATACAGCGCCGCCACCCCGGGAAAGGCCGTACGCTGCTCGGCACGCGCGATAAAGAGGTGATACATCATCTTCAGCTTGTTGGCCACACCGGTATACATGACCGTATCGTCAATATCGCTGATAACGGCAAAATCGATATCGGGGGGTGGAATATAGATGTCGGCAACTGCATCGCCTCCGGCCCCGTCGTTGGCACAGGTACTCTTTTGATCCTTGCTGGGCGATAGAATGCGCAGGTGTGCCTCGTGCCAGATTCGATCTCCCGGCAGCGGCGTCTCAAGCCTGATATGGGCGTTGAAGTAGCCATCCCGGTCGGTCGTGACCGTGACCGTCTCTCCTCCCAGCTGAATCTGGACATCGATATGCTTGATGCCCCATCGGATAGTACGGCGCACGATATCGGCCAGATCCCGGCGCCATGAGCCCTCGGGCAGATTCAGGTTGAAGCCGGGCTGGCGAAACACCCGCCCCATCATGAACACCTCGCGGTGTGTTCCATACCCCCGGTAGGTATGAATCAACCGCCCGCCATGTACCCGCTCGGATTTGGCCGGACGCGCCGCCACATGAAGCAGTTTCTTGAGTCCCTTGAGCAGGGTAGCGATTGAGCGACGTGGCATGGAGCTTGATCCGATAAAAGACATCGATTCCCGAAAATGGCGAAACAGGGGCCGAAAAATGGCCAATGTCTGAAGAGTAGTCGCCCTGCGCCCCCCTGTCGCCCGTCCACGGCCGACATGACAATCCGAAGATGTCATGTCGGCTCTGCGGTCAGCCAGCACGGTGTCGGTGAATACTCATGACCCCCAGTGCCGACAGGGCGCAGCCCACGGCCAGATAAATCGCCACCGGCAGCCAGCTGCCGCCTGCCATATCCACCAGCGCTGCTGCAATGAACGGTGTAAATCCGCCACCGACGACGCTTGCCACCTGATAGCCCACGCCGGCTCCGCTATAGCGATAGGCCGTCCCGAACAGCTCGGCAAACATCGGCTGCTGCACGCTCACCACCATGTCGTGTGCCATGTTGGCCAGCATGACGGCAAAGACAACGATCCAGACGACTGAGCGCGCCTCCAGCGCCATGAAAAAGGGAAAGGCGCACACCACGCCAATAAGCGCCCCCACCATGTAGACACGCCGGCGACCGAAGCGGTCAGCCAGCAGGGCAAACAGCGGAATGGTCACACAGCTGATGGCACCGACCAGCAGGCCGATATTGAGAAAGAGCTCACGCGAGAGTCCCAGCTGACTGGTGGAATAACTCAGCGCAAAGGTGGTCACGATATACATCGTGAAAAGCTCGGCCAGTCGCAGCGTGATGATCTGTAAAAATGCCCCTGGATGGCGGCTCAGCGCCTCGAGTACCGGCGGCCGGGCCGGCTTTTGCGCCTCATCTTCGACCACTTCCCTGAACTCGGGCGACTCATCAAGCCCCGCGCGCACCCAGAAGGCAATGCCCACCAGCACGATAGAGAAGACAAACGGTAGTCGCCAGCCCCAGCTCTGGAAGGCCACATCATCAAGAAAGTGGCTTAATAGCGACACGCTGCCGGTCGCCAGAATCAGGCCCACTCCGTAGCCCACCTGTACACCGCTGCTGTAAAACGCCCGCCGATGGCCCGGGGCACTCTCGACCGCCATCAGCGCCGCGCCGCCCCATTCCCCGCCCACGGCAAACCCCTGCAGGGCGCGCAGCACCACCAGCAGGATCGGCGCCCAGACGCCAATGCTGGCATAGGTGGGCAAAAGCCCGATCAGCGAGGTGGAAATGCCCATCAGCATGACCGTCAGCACCAGCATGCGCTTGCGCCCCAGTCGATCTCCAAAATGGCCAAACACGACGCCGCCGAGCGGACGAAACAGAAACCCCACGCCAAAGGTCGCCAGTGCCGCCAGGGTGCCGGCCGCCGGACTGACATTGGGGAAAAACTGGCCGTTGAAGACCAGCGCCGCCACGATGCCGTAGAGCAGGAAGTCATACCAGTCGACCACTGCCCCGACAAAGCTGCCCAGCGCCGCCCGTCGCGCCTGCTGCTCCTGGGTCAGCACTCCCGAACGACTGTCTGCACGCATGATCACACGCCTCTTTTATCAATTGTTCAATGAAGGTCAGCGACAATGCCACTGCCCCTTGCAGGCGTCCACCGCCCGGCAGACATAAAAAAACCGCCTGCCTGAGCAGACGGTCATGATCACAATGCAGGAAAACGCGGGATCAGCGGTTACCGCTGTTGTCCGCCGCGCGAGGGCTGCTACGACGACGGCGACGCGCCGGACGGGCCTGCTCATCGTTGCCGCCGCCATTACCGCCGCCTCCGCTGCGTGAGCGATTGCCTGAGCCACTACGACCGGCACCGCTGCGCGCACCGCCGCCATTATTATTGCGCCCGCTGCCCTGACGACGCTGACCGCCACCCGGGCGCTGCTCGCGCTCATCCGGGGTTTCCGGCACCGCGCGGCTGAAGTCGAAGCCTTCAGCGCTGGCGACCGGAATGGCACGTCCGATCAGTTTTTCGATCTGCTTGAGCTGGCCACGCTCATCGGGCATGACCAGCGACACGGCCTGACCACTGGCACCGGCACGGCCGGTACGACCGATACGGTGGACATAGTCGGCCGGTGTCTTGGGCAGTTCGAAGTTGACCACATTGGGCAGTTCGGAGATATCGATGCCGCGGGCCGCCACATCGGTGGCCACCATCACCTGCACTTCCCCGCTCTTGAAGCCGGACAGTGCTGCGGTACGAGCATTCTGGCTCTTGTTGCCGTGAATGGCCGCCGCCGTGATGCCAGCCTTCTGCAGATGCTGGGTGACCCGGTTGGCCATGTGCTTGGTCGCCGTAAAGACCAGCGCCTGCGACCACTGATGGTGTGTGATCAGATGGGTCAAAAGCGCCATGCGCTGGGGCTTTTCGACCATGTAGATCGACTGGTCGACGCTTTCGGCGGCGGTGTTACGCGGCGCCACGTCGATGCTGACCGGGTTGTTCAAAAGCGTTCCGGCGAGCTCTCGGATCTCCTTGGAGAAGGTCGCGGAAAACAGCAGGTTCTGACGCTGCTTCGGTACCAGCCGCAGGATCTTTTTGATGTCGTGGATAAAGCCCATGTCCAGCATGCGGTCGGCTTCATCCAGCACCAGGGTTTCGACCTGATCCAGCCGTACGGCCTTTTGGTTGACCAGATCCAGCAGACGGCCCGGGCAGGCCACCAGCACATCCACGCCATCGCGCAGGCGCGCGATCTGCGGATTGACCTTGACGCCCCCGTAGACCACATCGCTTTTCAGACGCGGTTTGAGGTGAACGCCGTATTTTTCGACCGACTCGCCGATCTGGGCGGCAAGTTCGCGGGTCGGGGTCAGGATCAGGGCGCGTACCGGACGCTTGTGTCCCTGAGGCTTGCGCGACAGTCGCTCCAGAATCGGCAGGGTGAAACCTGCGGTCTTGCCGGTACCGGTCTGGGCCGCCGCCAGCACATCGCGACCTTCAAGGCAGGCCGGAATGGCTTTCGACTGAATGGGGGAAGGTGTCTGGTAGCCAGCATCTTCAAGAGCACGCAAAAGCTCGGGCGACAGCCCAAGTTGGGAAAATGACATCGACAGGTTGTCTCATGGCGCTATCGGATGCTGGCGTCTTCTTCGCGAGAGCGACAGCGCCGTGACAGCGCAGGGGGAATTTCAAATGACGGAGGCAGGCCAATGGCCTGCCCGTGCGAAGAGGAGCGCCAACATAGGGGATTTGCGTCCCGATTGCCAGCGTTATCGCAGGATAACGCGGAGAATCACCGCGCCGTGGCCGTCTCACCGGTCTCTTCATCTTCCTCGAAATGCAGCCCCCAGCCGGTGGCGGCGGCAAACAGCATGATCAGAAGCAGAAACCAGCCGTGGAACACGAACGGAAAGACTTCGGTGGGGGCAACAATCGGCAGCCAGTCGTACTGGCCCTGCATCGAGGTGATGGTTGCCCAGCCGAGCAGCACCGGCGCCCCCCAGGGGAAGATATAGCCCAGCGCCGAGGTCACGGCATCAAGCATGTTGGCACGGCGATAGCGGTGAATGCGGTATTTCATCCCCAGCTCGCGCACGAACGGTGCCGCCGCAATCTCGGCCGCGGTATTGATGGTAATGGCCGAGTTCAACAGCGCCACAATGCCCCAGATGGCAAGCTCTGCCCGACGCACGGAGTCTCCGATCCATCGCATCAGGCCTTTCGTGACAGCGTTCATGGTGCCGCCAAGCCTGAGCAGATGCGCCGTGGCCACAATCAATAGAATCAGAATCGCCATGTTGACGTAGCCGCTGACCCCATCCACCAGTGCACCGGTCACGATGGTATCGCTGTCCGGATCAAAGGCCATGATCTCGCCCGGATCAGCCAGCCCTGCCACCACGATCATGAGAGATGCCGAGACAATCCCCCAGGTAAGGGATGTGATCAAATGATGGCCGCGCAGGGCCAGCAACAATACCAGCGCAAAGGGAATGAGCATCAAAAGGCCGGTCGGATCGGTCTGGGCCATCATGGCGTCCAGCGCGTCACGATTGCCCTCGAGACTGCCGTTGGCATTGCCCAGCAGCACGAACAGCACCAGCGACGGCACCGCCGCCATGATCGAATACTTGAAGCGGCTTTTCACCACACCCGGCACGTCCGCCTCCTGAGTGGTGGCCGAGACAATGGTGGTGTCTGACACCGGTGCCAGGTTATCGCCGAAGATCGCACCGGCCAGGATGGCGCCGAACAGCACCACCGGATCACAGCCCAGCGCCACGCCGGCCGGGTACATCAGGGTAGAAAACGCCACCGTGGTGCCGTAGCCGGTGCCGACCGCCGTTGAAAAGACCGCTGCCAGTACAAAGGTCAGCCCCACGAAGGCGCCACCGGTGGCCCCCGAGACGCCGCCCAGCCAGACCAGCCCTTCTACCAGCCCACCGGTCTGCAACACCTGCGCCAGCATGCCGGCATAAAACCAGGCCACCACGGCGATCACGCCGATCGGCTGGGCCATGCCGCTGAAAAGGCCCTGGGCATAGGCGTCCCAGCGGCTTTTGCAGAACAAAAGTCCCAGGGTCAGGCCGAACAGACACCCCATGACCAGGCCGATCTCGGAAGAGAGTCCCAGCACGCTGGTAATGATGGCCCAGCCGACAAAAAACATCAGCGGGATGGCAGCGCCCAGCGCGCCAAGACGAAACTCAAGCCCCGTCACGTCCCCGGGCGAGGTCGTTGTGCGGTTATCCGGTATATCGGTCATGCCGTCTCTTCTATCGTCGTCTGAAAACGCAGGGGGGCAGAAGGTATCCTGTCCCCCGACATGGAGTATCTGCCAGCTGCCCGGCCGGATCATGTCATCCACAATGGCGGGCGCTGCATCAGGTTCCCGGGAAGTGTGACCGGCACGAACAGGCGGGACAACCGCCCTGGACCAATGGGTAGTCAACGTACAGGGCGGCCGCGCTGAGCTAAGCTCTCGGCAGGCCCTTTCATCCCTTATCCTTTTACACGGGAGCACCGGCTTGACCCTGCCACATCACAATCGACGTCGCATTGCCACGCTCTGCCTGCTGGGAGCGCTGGTGTTATATGCCGTCAGCACCTGGTACCAGGGCCGCTTCCCGGCACTGGAATATGTCTCGGCCTTTGCCGAGGCGGCGATGATCGGCGGGATCGCCGACTGGTTTGCGGTCACGGCGCTGTTTCGCCATCCGCTGGGGCTGAAGATTCCGCATACGGCGATCATTCCGCGCAATCGAGCGCGACTGGGCAAGAGCCTTTCGGGATTCATTCGGGAAAACTTTCTGTCCGAAGCCTACGTGCGAGAAAGCGTTCGCCGCTTTGATGTGGCGGGGGCACTGGTGAGCTGGCTGTCTCGTCCCGAGCGGCGCACCATGGTGGCCGAGCGCCTGACCCAGGCCATGAGCACCTCACTATCGGCGGTGCGCCAGAGTGCGGCACGCGAGTTTCTCACCCGCACCCTGCGCCACTATCTGGGACGCATCAACACGTCCCGACTGATGGGCAGCGCCCTGAGTGTGCTGGCCGCCGAAGGGCGCCATCAGGCGCTGCTGGATGATTCACTGGCCAGACTCTCGCGCTGGCTTGAGGTGGAGGACAATCAGGAGCGGGTCAAGCACTTCATTACCGATACCGTCTTCAAGCTGTTCAATCCGCGCGTGATGGGGCGCGAAGTCAGCATGCACCGGCTGGCCGGCTGGCTGATCAACGAGCGCATCGTCGAGCAGAGCGCCCGTCTGATCAGCGAGGTCAGTGACGACCCCGATCATCCACTGCGCCATCACCTGGATCGCCAGTTTGCCGACTTCATCGAGCGGCTGCGCCACGACCCGGCCTTCGCCCGACGGCTGGACCGGCTGCGCGATGACATCCTCGATAACGATCGTCTGAGCCACTACGTGGCCGGCGTCTGGGAGGAACTGATGGACTGGCTGGCCCGGGATCTGAACGCGCAGGACTCGCAGTCACGCGCCTGGCTTGAGCACTTCATTGAATACTACGCGCGAACGCTCGAGCATGATGCTCCGGCGCGCGAGTGGCTCAACGAACAGGCCGTGACGCTTTTACCGGCACTGGTGGAGCGCAACGGGCCGCGCATCGATGCCTACATCCAGCGTTATCTGGACAGCCTCGACAGCGACGAGATCGTCGACCAGATCGAGAAAAATGTCGGCAACGATCTGCAGTTCATCCGCATCAATGGCACCCTGGTCGGTGGGCTGATCGGGCTGGCCATTCATGCCGTAACGCAGCTGGTGCTGGCACTGTAACGCCACATCACCAGCCGCGTTGCCATCGGGTCACTCCAGAGTGACAAACACCGAGCGGCGCGGCTGGCCATCGACCGCGCGGCTGATGTGACCACGCCCGGTGGTGTCCTCGCACAGCAGGATATCACCGGTGCTCAAACGCCTTGTTTCGCCGCTGCCCACGGTGATGTCCACGCTGCCATCGAGCATCAGGATGTACTGTCGCTGCGGTGCGTTGTGCCAGTCGTAGTCATAGTCGGGCGCGGTCTCCCTGAAAATGAGACCGGTGGCCGCAATGGGGCTCGACAGTCTGCCAATGTCGGCATCCCCGCCCACCTCGATCTCCAGATCCTCAAAGTGGGACTCGCCGTCGTCACCGGAATACAGTCTCGTTACATGCACCGGGCACACTCCTTCACATTATTGGAGTCGTCATGGTGCGCTCTTGTGTCGAATCGGCCTGTGCCGTTCATGCTCGACGCCCGGCAACACATGAACGCTTAAGCATCGATGCAGGAAAGTGATCGTGGTCACCGGTGTGTTTCACGTGAAACATTCAGCCTTGCTTGCCCGCATGCAGGCGAAGATATCTTCGTTGTTCCACGTCTGTCTCAAAGGACACCGGCGCCTGAAGGCGCCGGTGTGGTCATGACATGACTGGCAGGGCCTAGCCGCCGTGGCATTTCTTGAACTTCTTCCCGCTGCCACAGGGGCAGGGGTCGTTACGCCCAACATCCTTCAGGGCGTTGCGTGCGGGCTTTTGCACACCGTGGTTGCAGTTGGGTCCATGAACATGGTCATGATGATCGTGATCGTGGCGGCAGTTCGGGCCGTGGACGTGGGGCTGGTTCATGTCGTGGTTTCCGGTGGGCGTGATGACGTGATTATCGACGCTGGGCGACAAAAGGGAAGCCTTGATCAGAGACCAGGGTGACCGCCCTCAAAAACCTGTGCCGAGCGCCCTGCCCCGATGACAAATTTTTTCGCATGACCCATTGAAACCCTGAAAACCGACCCTATCCTGCCTGACAGTGGCGCAGGAGCGGGGCTTGAGAATATTTTTTCAGAACAGAACTTGAAACGCCGTCAGGCGCCACTATTTAACATAATGTCGCGCAGACAGGCTCGATCGGAGCTGTCCTCGCACCTTGCAGATGCCGCCAGAGCGGGCCTGCGAGTCCTTGTTCACGGTAGTGACGAACTTTGCTGTCCATCAGGAGGTTTTATGAACGCCATGACCCTTTCACCCCTTTTTCGTCGCAGCATCGGCTTTGATCGCTTGAACGACCTGTTTGAACAGGCCATTCATAACGACGCGCCCAGCTACCCGCCCTACAACGTCGAAAAGCACGGCGACAACGATTACCGCATCGCGGTGGCCACGGCCGGATTTGCCGAGAAAGAGCTCGACATCAACGTCGAAAATCGCGTGCTGACCATTACCGGCGGCCACGCGAACAGCAACGGCGATGAAGCATCGGTCACCTATCTGCATCGCGGCATTTCCAGACGCGCGTTCCGGCTCTCCTTCCGGCTGGATGAGAACATCGAAGTCCAGGGCGCCCGACTCGAAAACGGTCTTTTGATCGTGGATCTGCTGCGCGTGGTCCCCGAACAGCAGCGCGCCCGTCAGATTCCCATTCAGTCAGGCCAGCGAGCGCTGACCGACCGCTCGAATCAGGCCTCTCACGTCGAAGCGACAGAGCACGCCAGTGCCTGAGGCGATCGATACGCTCAATGAGGCACACCTCGCCTCATGAAAAAGGGCCCCGCCAGCGATGGCGGGGCCCTTGTCCCATGCCGCTCGGAAAATCCCTATCCTGATGAGGCAGCCTGACGCTCCCAGGCCGCCAGCACAATGCGCTCGGACTGGGCCAGATACTGCTCCAGCAGGGCCACGGCCGCGCGGGTATCGCCGCCTTCAAAGGTCTCCAGCACCTGCTGATTCATCTCGACATAGGGGCCGTGCAGCCACTCCTTGTCGGCCATCAGCCCGAAGGCAAGACGCAGCTCGGCCAGCACCTGGCGAAAAAAGCCATTGAGCCGGGCGCTATCGGCCAGCGCCACAATCGCGCCGTGAAAGGCCATGTTGGCCGTGCCCACCGCCAGCCAGTCGCTGCGTTCGCCGTGCGCTTGCCCCGCCTCCACGGCCGCGCGCATGTCCTTGACTGCCGGATGGCTGGGCCAGGCCTCGCTCAGCGCGCGGCACTCGATAAAGCGCCGCAGACGATAGATCTCGACGATGGAGGCCGCATCGGGACGGGTCACGAATACGCCGCGATGGGGCTGATGGATGACCAGTCCTTCATGGGCGAGCGTGCGAAAGGCCTCCCGGAGCGTATTGCGCGATACCCCCAGTCGCTCGCACAGCGCGACCTCCGAAAGTCTCTGTCCGGGGGCGAAGGCCCCTTCGACCAGCAGGCGACGAATATCCGCCGTCACGGTCTCTCCCAGCGATGGATTCCTGGCTTCCAGGCCCTGCTTTTTCATTAAACGCAATTCCGGTCATGACGTTGGCTCAATGCGCCCAGTGTTCCCGATAAAGGGGCCTGTCGACAAGCGCACGCCGTGCACCAAAAGGGCGCCGGGGGCCGGTGGAGCGCCCTTCAATGAAACACAAGTCGAATACCCAGCAACTATCGACGGGTTTATTGTTGAACAATCGGCACGGACAACACCTACAAAATCCGGTCGTTCAGTCCATTGTGGCACGCCAATTGCTGGCAAAGCCTGTCCCCTTCCCACTCGGAGTTCTGGAAATGGCAGCTATCCCTGACGTCGGCTTCGCTCGATCCCGACGCGCCTCACTGATCGGCGCCGTCTTTTTGATGGCCACCTCGGCCATCGGCCCCGGTTTCATTACCCAGACGGCCACCTTTACCGCCACGATGGGCGCTGCCTTTGCCTTCGGCATTCTGGCCTCGATCCTCATCGACCTGGTGGTACAGCTCAATATCTGGCGCGTGGTCACCGTCACTGGCATGCGTGCGCCTGAAGTGGCCAACGCCGCCCTCCCCGGTAGCGGTTATCTACTGGCGATTTTGATCATTGTCGGCGGGCTGACCTTCAATGTCGGCAACATCGCCGGCGCCGGTCTGGGGCTCAATGCCCTGATGGGGCTGGACACCACCTGGGGCGGGCTGATCAGCGCCGTGATTGCCGCCGGCATCTTCTCCTCAAAACGCGCAGGCATTGCCATCGACCGCATCATCATCGTGCTGGGGGTTGTGATGATGGCGATGACCATCTTCGTTGCCATCGCCTCCAACCCGCCGGTAGGCGAGGCACTGCGCCAGACCGTGATGCCCGACACGATCAACTTTGCCACCATCACCACCATCGTGGGCGGCACCGTGGGCGGCTATATCACCTATGCCGGCGCTCACCGTCTGCTGGACCGTGGTCTGGGCGGCGTCGACAACGTCGATACCGTCTCGAAAGCGGCCCTGCGCGGCATTCTGGTGACCGGCGTCATGCGCTATATCCTGTTTCTGGCCATTCTCGGCGTGGTCGCCAGCGGTGTGGTCATCGACGTCTCCAGCCAGAGCGCCAACCCGGCCGCCCAGGCCTTCCAGGCCGCCGCAGGCGAAATGGGTCTGCGCGCCTTCGGCCTGATCCTGTGGGCGGCCGGCATTACCAGCATCATCGGCGCGGCCTACACCTCCATGAGCTTTCTGAGTGCCTTTCGACCCGGCATCAGCGAGGGGGTGCGCAACCGCGCCACGCTGGTCTTTATCGCCATTTCGCTGATCGCCTTTGTGTCGATCGGCACCCCACCCGCCGCGCTTCTGGTCTTCGTGGGCGGTTTCAACGGGCTGATTTTGCCGGTGGGACTGACGCTGTTCATCTATGTGGCCTGGCAAAGGGCCGATCTGATGCACGGTCATCGTTATCCGCGCTGGCTGCTGGTCGCAGGCGCCGTGGTGTGCGCGCTGACCTGGTACATGGGCTTTAACGCCATCGGTCCGATCTTTGCCTTTTTGACACCGTCTGCTTGAACAGGAGCCTTCCATGTCCTTTATCGATTTAAACAGCGATCTGGGTGAAAGCTTCGGCCAGTGGCACATGGGCGATGACGCCACCATGCTCGGCCTCGTCACCAGCGCCAACGTCGCCTGCGGCTTTCATGCCGGCGACCCGAGCGGCATCCTGCGTACGCTCACCTCGGCTGCCAAACACGGCGTCAGCGTCGGCGCTCACGTCAGCTATCCGGATCTGGTGGGGTTTGGCCGCCGCAACATGGACATTGCCAGCGATGAACTGCGCGCCGACGTGATCTATCAGATTGGCGCACTCAAGGGGCTGGCCCATGCAGCCGGCACCGAGGTGCGCTACGTCAAGCCACACGGCGCGCTCTATAACACCATCGCTCGGGACGAACGTCAGGCGCGTGCCGTGATCGAGGCCATCAAGGCCATCGATGATCAGCTGGTGCTGGTCGCACTGGCCGGCGCTCCACTGCTTGACTGGGCCCGTGAGGCGGGACTGAACGTTGCGGCTGAAGCCTTCGCCGATCGCGCCTACCAGAGTGATGGCAGCCTGGTCTCGCGGCGCGAGGCAGGAGCAGTGCTCCATGACGGCGATCAGGTCGCCGAACGCATGCTCAGGCTGGTGCGCGAGGGGGTGATCGAGACCATCGACGGCAAGGACCTGGTGCTTGCCGCCGACTCCATCTGCGTGCACGGCGATAGCCCCGGTGCGGTGGCGCTGGCCGAAGCGGTACGCCGTCGCCTGACCGACAGCGGCGTCGAGCTGAAGGCCTTTGCCGGAGCCCGCCCATGAGCATAAACATCCATCCGTCACTGGCCGACGCTCGCCAGGCGCGCGAACGCTTTCGCGCCGGCGAGTGCCGCCCCACGGCCGGTCTTGCCCCGGGCATGACCCAGGCCAACCTGATCGCCCTGCCGCGTGACTGGGCGTGGGACTTTCTGCTCTATGCCCAGCGCAACCCGCAGGCCTGTCCGGTGCTGGAGGTTACCGAGCCCGGCGACTGGCATAGCGGGCTTGCCGAAGGGGCAGACCTGCGCACTGACCTGCCGCGCTACCGGCTCTGGCGCGACGGCGTGCTCGCCGAAGACCTCCATGAGGCCAGTGCCTGCTGGAAGGAACATCCGGATCTGGTCACCTTTCTGATCGGCTGCAGTTTCACCTTTGAAAACGCCCTGCTTGAGGCCGGCATCGAGGTGCGCCACATCACCGACAACACCAACGTGCCGATGTATCGAACGACCCTGCCCTGTCGTCCGGCAGGGCGGCTGCAGGGAGAAGTGGTGGTCTCGATGCGCCCGCTGCCGGCAGCCCATATCGCCCGGGCAAGCACCATTACCGCGCGCTATCCCGGCGTCCACGGCGCGCCGATTCACGTGGGTGATCCGAAGGCGCTGGGCATCGAGGACCTCGACCGGCCCGATTTCGGTGATCCCGTGCGCATCGAGCCCGGCGAGATTCCAGTGTTCTGGGCCTGTGGCGTAACTCCGCAGGCGGCGGTCATGGCCTCCGGTGTGCCCTTTGCACTGACCCATGCCCCGGGGCACATGTTCATCACCGACGTGCCGGACAGCCGCTACCACGTCTGACCCGGACTAACCGGCGACACGTCTTGAGGAGGCTTTTTGAACATTTTCCCCGTCAACCTCAGCACGGTACTGGTCGAGCTGGAGGATCTGTCGCAGACGCTGGGACTTTATGACCAGCTCCAGCGCGAGCCGATCCGCGGTGTCACGACCATGATTCCGGCAGCGCGCACCCTGCTGGTGACCTTTATACCGGGACGCATCAGTGTCGAGGCGCTCAGCCGGGAACTGAGGGCTCGCCCCATCAGCGGCGGCAGTCATCAAAACGGCGAACTGATCGAGATTCCCGTGTGCTACAACGGCGAGGACCTTGATGAGGTGGCACGTCTCTTGTCGCTGAGCACCGACGAGGTGATTCGCCGCCACGGCGCGCATGACTATCAGGTCGCCTTCTGCGGCTTTGCTCCGGGCTTTGCCTATCTGGCCGGCGGCGCGGGCTTTGACGTGCCAAGGCGCGACACGCCGCGCACCCGTATTCCGGCCGGTTCCGTGGCGCTGGCCGGCACCTTCAGCGGCATCTATCCCACCGACAGCCCCGGTGGCTGGCAGTTGATCGGCACCACGCCGCTTGAGATGTGGGACCTCCATCGCGAGCCGGCAGCACTGCTTCAGCCCGGCATGCGGGTGCGCTTTAATGCCACCGCTGATGCGCCCGAGCGGGTCAGCGCCAGCGTGCCTGCCGACATCAAGGGCGACGCCGAGACCACGCCCCCCCCTGGCTTGAAGTTCTCAAACCCGGACTTCAGAGCCTTTTTCAGGATCTCGGCCGTGAAGGTCAGACCTCTCAGGGCGTATCCAGTGCCGGCGCGCTCGACAAGCACGCCCTGCGCAGTGCCAATCGGGCCGTTGGCAATCCCGCAGGGGCCACGGTGATTGAAACCGCCCACGGCGGACTGTCGCTGCGCTGTCATCGGCCCACCATTGTTGCCGTCACCGGTGCAGAGACCACGGTCACCGTCACCACTGCCGAGGGCACCCGCCATGACGCCGCACTCTGGCAGCCCATCGAGCTGGCCGAAGGCGACACCCTGAACCTGGGGCCAGCCACGGCCGGCGTGCGCAGCTACCTGGCGATGCGTGGCGGATTTGATGTGGCTCCGGTACTGGACAGTACGGCGACCGACACCCTGGCAAAGCTTGGGCCGGCGCCATTACAGCCCGGCGACATCCTCTCTTCGGCCGATCTTGAAGTCACGACGCTCTCGCTGGATGAAACACCCGCCTGGCCTCTGCCACGCGTGGGCGAGAGCGTCACGCTCGATATCGTCATGGGCCCGCGCAGCGACTGGTTTACCGATCAGGCGCTGGCGCTTTTATGTGAGCAGGCGTGGCAGGCCACCCCGCGCTCCGATCGGGTCGGCATTCGTCTTGAAGGTGAGCACTCACTGACGCGTCAGCGCAGCGGAGAGCTGCCCAGCGAAGGCACCGTCACTGGCGCGCTGCAGGTGCCGGCCAGTGGTCAGCCGGTGCTGTTTCTGGCCGACCATCCATTGACCGGTGGCTACCCGGTGATCGCCTGCGTGGCCGATCACCATCTGGATCTTGCCGGACAGATTCCGTCCGGCGCCACCGTTCGTTTTCACCCGATAAGTCGTTTTGCGCCGCTGGTCGGTGGCAACGCACCGCATGAGGTCACGACATGAATACTCCCAACGCTCTGCGCCCGCTGAAAAAGGTTCTGATTGCCAATCGTGGCGAGATCGCCGTGCGCATCATCAACGCCTGCCGCGACTACAATGTGGCCTCCGTGGCCGTCTACGCCGAAGGTGATCTGGACGCCCTGCACGTTCAGCTCGCCGATGAGGCTTACGGTCTGGATGGTGAACGCGCCACGGACAGCTATCTGTCCATCGACAAGCTGCTGGAGGTGGCCCGGCGCGCCGGCGCCGATGCCGTTCATCCGGGCTACGGCTTTCTCTCCGAGCGGGCCGACTTCGCCCGCGCCGTGCAGGAGGCCGACCTGATCTGGATTGGCCCGAACCCGGAGACCATCGACGTGCTGGGCGACAAGGTTCAGGCGCGACGGCTGGCACTCAAGGCCGGTGCGCCGCTGGCCCGCGGTACTGAAGATCCGGTGGAAAGCGCCGAGGAGGTCGTGGCCTTTGCCGACGAGGTCGGCCTGCCGATCGCCATCAAGGCCGCCTTTGGCGGCGGTGGACGCGGCCTCAAGGTTGCCTGGCGCATGGAAGAGGTCACCGAGTGCTATCACTCGGCAGTGCGCGAAGCCGAGGCCGCCTTCGGCCGCGGCGAGTGCTTTGTCGAACAGTATCTGGACCGCCCGCGCCACATCGAGGCGCAGATCATCGGCGACCGGCACGGCAACGTGGTGGTGGTCGGCACCCGGGACTGCTCGCTGCAGCGGCGCAATCAGAAGCTGGTCGAGGAGGCACCGGCCCCGTATCTCGATGAGGCTCAGCGCCAACAGATTCACCAGGCCGCCCACGACATCTGCGCCAGCGCCGGCTATGTCAGTGCCGGTACGGTGGAATTTCTGCTGGGCAGTGACGGCACCCTGTCGTTTCTTGAGGTCAACACGCGCCTTCAGGTCGAACATCCCGTCACCGAGGAAACCGCCGGCGTGGATCTGGTCATCGAGCAGCTGCGGATTGCCGAAGGCCACCCGCTCTCCTTTACCGAGACACCGGCGCCGCGTGGCCACAGCTTCGAATTTCGCATCAATGCCGAGGACGCCGCCAAGGGGTTTCTGCCCACGCCCGGTACCGTCGATGTCTTCACGGCCCCTACCGGCGCCGGCGTACGGCTGGATACCGGGGTGATGAGCGGCGGACGCGTCTCCGGGCATTTCGATTCCCTGATGGCCAAGCTGATCGTGACCGGTGCCACTCGCGAACAGGCCATCGCCCGGGCGCGACGGGCGCTTGAGCACTTCGAGATCGAGGGCGTGGCCTCGGTATTGCCCTTCCATCGCGCGGTCATGGCACACCCGGACTTCACCGGTACCGACACCTTCAACGTGCATACGCGCTGGATCGAGACTGACTTTCAGAACAACCTCGAGTGGGCACCCCGTCAAACACCCGCCCCCGAGCCCGGCATGCTGCATGCCATGATCGACATCGATGGCAAGCGCCATCGTATCGGCCTGCCCGTGTCGCTGCTGTCCCATCTCGCGCCCGGTACCTCGGCCGCCACTCCCGAGTCCGCCCCTTCCGAGCGCGAAGGCAGCGTCACGGCACCGATCAGCGGCACACTGCTGGCCTGGCAGGTCGAGGATGGCGCCCGGGTCGGTGAAGGCGATGTGATCGCCATCATGGAGGCGATGAAGATGGAAACGCAGATCACCGCCGAGCTGGGTGGCACGATCACGCTTCGGGCCGAGGCGGGCGACACGCTTGAGGCCGGTCACGTCATCGCCGAGATCGCGCCGAAGTGACGGGATTGATGCCTGGCGACTGAATCAGGGAGCGCTACGGCGCTCCTTTTTATGGCCTTCCAGAACCGCGAGAGAACCAAAAACGACGCCAAAGGGTCGTAAAATGACCGCAAATGCCGCGATGCATCCTGTTACTACCAAAAATAACAATAAAGCGTTCGCGAACCGCCACCAACCTGCCAGATTGAAGAGTGTTCCGGCCTGATGCTCGATGCCCTGCGGTGAGACGACGTCACAACGTCGAGGTCACCGAGTCAATGACACCGTCCATGGGCCGTCCCGGGTACGCCACAGGAGTACAAGGTCATGGAAGAACAGCTCGTTGTTGCCGTATATGACACCAAAGCCGGCGCTGATGCCGCCATGCAGGATCTGCGTGATGCCGGCATTTCCGAAGAGTCCATCAATCGTCACGCCCAGGCGGAGCACGGCAGCGCGGCGGATGATGAGCATGAAGAGAAGGAAAAGCCGAGTTTCTGGCAACGTATCTTCGGCCGGCATGACCATAGCGAGGACACCAGCGCCTATGATCGCAGCGTGGAACGCGGTGCCACTGTCATCGCCGTGCGGGCACTGACGGCCGATCTCGATCGCATCGCGGAGATTCTGGAGCGACACGACCCCATCGACATCGATGAAAGAAGCGTCGAGGACCGCGAAGGTGAGGGGCTGGCGAGCAGCATGGGGCCCGGTACGGCGCCGAAGGTGGCCACGGGTGGGTCGCTGGATCAGGGGAGCACGCACGCCGACCCGGCCGTAACCGTTGACCGCGAGACGCCGATGCCACTGTCCGGAGATGAGCTTGTGCCCGGCCGTCGTGACGACGAGCGCAGCACATCGTCACGCGTGCGCCGTCACAGGGTCGGCTCTTCGACCCGGGATGATCTCCCGGGTGAAGATTCGCTTGCCGATGAACCTCGCCCGCTGAGCGACCACCACTCGGTTCGCGATGAAGAGGTCATCGATAAAACCACCAATATCGATGACACGTCTCACGACGATCCCAACCGCCGCGCTGACCCGTCGGCCCCGGACAGGCGCTGAAGGTATCACCATCCACAAGACATCCATAAAAAAACCCGGTGCCTGGCACCGGGTTTCTTTTAACATCCATGCCGCGCTCAAAGACGCTCCGGCGCCCCGGAGAGCAGCGCACGCAGCGGCAGCTGTTCCTTGACGATGGGCGATTTGATCACGATGTAGCTGAAGTACTTTTCGATGCCGATCTCGCGCTCGATCAGAGTCTCCATCACGCTTTGATAGTGGGCGATGCTGCGGGCAATGAAGCGCAGCAGATAGTCATAGCCGCCGCTGATCAAATGGCACTCCATCAGCTCATCGATCTCGCGAATGCTTTGCTCAAAGCGCAGGAAATCCTCCCGGCGGTGGTCGCACAGGGTCACTTCGGTAAATACGGTCACGCTTTCCAGCATTCTGGACAGATCAAGGCGCGCCTGAAACGAGGTAATGTAGCCGGCAGCCTCCAGTCGCTTGACCCGCTGCAGGCAGGGACTGGGAGAAAGGCCGACGGCATCGGCCAGATGCACGTTGGTCATGCGACCATCGTTTTGAAGCTGAACCAGAATATTGATATCGATGCGATCGAGTCGAACGGAGCCCACCATGAAGCGCCCTTTTTTGTGTCTTCGGGCCCGCCTGCTGCTGCCAGAGTGTGCGGGTGTCGCCTCACCTGTCTAAAGGATTTCACGCCGCAGGGCAAGCTGGTGGGCACCGATGAAGTCGCTCAGCGAGGTGAACTGCCATGTCGCCTGCACGTCAGACGCCACCACGCCCGGCCGCGAGCGCGTAATGTGACAATAATTCGCACCGCATGACGCCGGCGCAGGCCCTGCGCTGACCAGAAGCACCTCGGGATCCTTCACGATCTCATGGAGGGCTGCCCGGGCGGCCACGAAACTGCCGGTCGCCAGACGCTCATGGGTGGCCAGTCCGATCCGCCTGTCCAGTGCCACAAACTCCTGCTCATCAAGCGAGCTCACGACACTGAGACGGTAGAACTTGCGCAGATAATGGATCGCTCCCGGCGCATCTTCATAAAGCGTTCCGGCATTCACCGTACCGGCGAAGGCAATACCGGCCTGCCAGTCACTTTCAAACCCCCATTCGCCGGCCAGCGCGCAGTAGACCACACAGTGGGCCGAGACCGTATTCATGTCGGCATCGGTCAACGCGTGCAGGGCCTGAAAGTAGTCCGCCAGCACGCGATCGGGCGGCGGCGGGTCGCGCATCTGTCTTAAAAGCGGGGAAAGCCCTTCGAGAATCGTGCTGTCACGATCCATCAATACCCCGTGTGCGGCAATGCAAAGCCTCGAGTAATCCGTCAGCTGCATTCCTTGATGCTCCTCTTTGCCCTGTTCGGTCCCGGGCCCGTCATGGCCGGGCCTCCATGCTGTTTCCAGCCTACGATGCCCGCCCCGTCAGGTGACGTGCATATTTCGATGCACGGCCGTGGATCGCGCTGAATACCAGGGTCACAACAGCATGATTCACTACACATGTGGTGTGACGGCAGGATCTGCCTGCAAGGCTTCAAAATTCAGGGCAACCGCGTGGCGTCGGACGTCATAACGCTACCCCATGCGTCACGATCAAGGGCACGATAGAGACTTATTGATGACGAGCGCGAGGCACCCTGACATGGCACTGCTGTATAAATCCGACCCGACGCGTGGCCGGCGCTGGCAGGCGCTGTTTGCCGAGCATGCCCCGGACATCGAGTTTCGTCAGTGGCCCGATATCGGCGACCCGGGCGATATTCGCTATCTGCTGGCCTGGCAGCCCCCGGAGGCCATCGAGACCCTGCTGCCCAACCTTGAGGTGCTTTTTGCCACCTCCGCCGGCATCGATCAGTTCGATGCCGAGGCGCTGCCCGATACACTGCCGGTGGTGCGCATGCTCGACCCGTCCATTGAACAGGGCATGATCGAATACGCCACCTTCGCCACGCTCTGGCTGCACCGTCACATGAGTGATTACGTACGCCAGCAGCGCAGGCGTGACTGGCAGGCCCACATGATCCTGCCGGCCGGCGAGCGACGCGTCGGCCTGCTGGGGCTGGGTCAGCTCGGCGGCGCCATTGCCCGTCACCTCAAGGGATATGGCTTTCAGGTCAGCGGCTGGTCGCGCACGCCGCGCGAGGTGGAAGGCGTCACCACCCATGCCGGAGAGGCGCAGCTGGATGCCTTTCTCGGTGCCTGCGATATCCTGATCTGCGTGCTGCCCCTGACCACCGCCACTCGTGGCGTGCTCAACGAGACGCTGTTTGATCGTTTGCCCCCGGGCGCGGCGCTGATCAACATGGGGCGCGGTGAGCATCTGATCGAAGCCGATCTGACGAAGGCGCTGGATAAAGGCCGGCTTTCCGGCGCAGTGCTGGATGTGCTGCGCGAGGAGCCGCCCGCCCCGGACCATCTCTTCTGGGCGGATGAGCGCATTCTCATGACGCCACACGTTGGCGCCATGACCCAGCCCGACACCGCCTTTCCGGTGCTGCTTGAGAACCTGCGCCGCCATCAGCGTGGCGAGGCAATGGCCGGCCGGGTTGACCGTCAGCGCGGTTACTGAGCCAAAAGACACCGGGCGGCATGACCTGACGCGACAACGCCCGGCACATGTCCGGGCGTTGCGGGGCAATCAACCTCAAGCGTCCTGAGGGTCAGTCCCGAGGACGGGTGCCAATGGACAGTTCCGATGGACAGTCTGGATGGCGTGTCCCGCGCTTAGCGGCGACGGGTCTGCATCCTGCCACCTAAAAGCCCGGCAAGGCCGCTGATCAGGGCAGCGATGACCATGGCAATGAAGGCCATCATGGCAGAGTTGCGCAGACTCTCGGCGGCCTGTTCAGCCCCTTCACGCAGCGATTTCTCGGCCTCGGCCAGCTCCTGTTGCGCCTGTTTGATGTAGGTGTCCAGACGGTCGACCTGCTGTTTCATCCGGGCCACACCTTCATCGAGCCGGGCCATGGCATCATCAACAAACTGCTCGGCGTCGGATTGACTCAGGTCAGTGTTGCCGGCCAGTGCGTTGACCAGCGCGTCGCGATCGACATCCTGTTGAATGTTTTCAAGGCGACCCTGCACCTTGTCGACCAGCTCGTTGAGAATGGCTTCATAGTTGGAAGGATTACTGGCCAGATGCCGGACCGCGGTCTGGATATCATCGCCCACCGCCTGCGCCTGATTGCTCAGATACTCGGGCTGCAGTGAGCGAGTATCCGTATCGCGCAGTACCTGACTGACCTGACGCTGAAGGTTCTGATCTTCCAGCAGCGAATCGCTACCGGGATCAAAATCAAAGTTCTCGCTGAGCTGCTCGCCCAGAGAAGACGTGGCACTGCCAAGCCCCTTCGCCACGCTGCCGGTCACCTGCCCAGCCCCCGAAACAATCGAGCTCACGGCACTGGCACCGCCGGAGACGATATTGCCGGCGGCAAACCCGATCAGCACCATCGAGATCAGGGTGGCCGTGGCCCAGCTTAAAAATCCATGGATGAAGCCACGAACGTTGGCCAGTCGACCTGCGACAAAGCCACCGGCGGCAAAGCTGATCACCAGAAAGACGGCAGAGGAGATGCCAAAGGCCGTCCCGAGACCGTCAAAGGGGTTATTCGACATCGGGTCAATCACACTGGCGCCGATCGCTGTTCCCAGCAGCGATAGCAAGGAGGAGATGGCGAGGACCGTCACGACACCTGCAATGACGCTCCCCCATGAAACGCGGTCGATGAACTCGCGCACCGGTCCAGCCGTGGTCTCTGTCATGGTCTAATTCCTTTTATCAAGCGCACTGTTGTGACGCTCTGCAACAGGGCCGCACCGACAGGCGCTGCGCTGTTTTCCATCGAGACAGGCCATGCATGGCCGTCATCCATTTGTCACATGACACCCTTGCAGGATAGTCCCCTCAGGACCGGCAAGCCCTGTATTTAATATTTATTTCATCCATGCCGTGGCCCATGGCCCTAGTTGCGGCGAAACCAACGCAAAACGGCCCGGCCTCCAGCAGAGCCACCGGACGCCATCGATCACGGCCACGTCGTAGTGGCCTTCGGGGGGCTCCGACATCGCCCCGGTAAAGGGCGGTGCCGTATCCAGCCAATAGGACTCGAACTTCATGAACGTTCTCCCGAAAGAGGCCGCAGGAACAACTCAGAGACCGACCAGCGCCGGGAGGCCGCGGATATCGGCAATCTCGGTCGCGCCATAGCCCTGGCAGAAACCTTCATGATTGCGCGACACAAAGGCCTTGTTGTTGATGCCCATGAAGTGCGCCGACATCAGGTCGTAGCGAAAGCTCGAAGAGACGTGCAACAGCTCGTCCGGACGACAGCCCAGGGTATCGATCATCGCTTCAAAGGCTTCCAGACGCGGCTTGTAAACCTTGAAGGTGTCCGCCGTGAAGACCTCGTGAAACGGCACTTCAAGCTTTTTGACGTTGTCCATGATCTGACGGTTGTCCGCGTTGGAATAGATCACCAGCGGAATCCTGTCGGCGATCTTCGAAAGTCCCTCGATCACGTCCGGATGCGGCCCCCAGGTGGGCACCGCCTCGTAATAGCGCATGCCTTCATTATCACGATATTCCACACCCCAGCGCTTGCAGGTACGCTCAAGCGCCGCGCACAACACCTCCGAATAGGGCTTCCAGGGGCCAAGCACTTCATCAAAACGATAGGCCCCAAAGGATCTGACGAAGCCGTCCATGCGGTCGGCGGCCGGAATACGATCGGCAAAGATCTCCCGGGTCATGGAGCCCATCTGAAAGTTGGTCAGCGTGCCGTAGCAGTCAAAGGTGATGTACTTCGGGCGCACGATATCGCTCATGGTATGTCGTCCTGTGTTGTCGTGCCGTTGACGGCGAAGATTGTTGTGGACGTTGGCACCCCGTGGGGGCCATGCCTGATTGAAGCACTCTCCGGCCATTGCAGGACGCTGAAAGTCTGCGCCCTGCCGGTACAAAACGCCCTTTTTCAGGGCGTGCACAGCACAGCCTGCGGCAGACGGCTACATCATCTCGGGCTGACGAATGCGGCTTCCCCGGGCAAAACGATCAAGATGATAGGGCGCCGAGTTGACCCGAGGCGTTACGCTGGTCGCCAGATCTGCGGCCAGCTGACCGGCTGCCGGCCCGATGCCAAAACCATGACCGCTGCAGCCGGCTGCCACCGTAAAGCCGGGAATCGCATCAACCGGCGAGATGACCGGCACCAGATCCGGCGTGGTATCGATCATGCCGGCCCAGGCCCTGGCCAGATGCACGCCCTTGAGAGACGGATATTCGGCATGCAGCCCGGCAAGCGTCGCCCGCGCCAGCGCCATGTCCGGCATGGGATCAAGAATGCGCTGCTCTTCAAACGGCGAGACCTGATCGAACTCCCAGCGTCCGGCAGCTTCCGGCCCGCGAAAGAAGGAGCGACCGATGCGAATCTGCAGCTTCTTGGCCAGCTTGCTGCGATAGGCGCCGTAGAACTTGATGGCATACCGCATGCTCTGTGGGCTGACCTCCAGCCGGCCCAGCCCCGGCATGGCCAGCGTATAACTGCCATCCAGCCGTCGCCGCAGGGCGATCCTGGGCGTGGTCAGACAGCCCGGCGTGACCTCGGGCGCTGGCGTGGTCTGAATGGTGGTGCCCATGATGTTGGCCGAGGGCAGCTCGACCCCATGACGTCGGCAAAAGCGCGAGCTCCAGGCACCACCGGCGCAGATGACGCTCGAGGTGCGCATCAGCCCTCGCTCGGTCCATACGCCGCTCACGCGACCGCCGGACAGGTCCAGACCGCGAACGGCGCAGTTCTGATGTACATAAGCCCCTTTGGCCTGCGCGCCCCGGGCGATCGCCGGACAGGCCATGGCAGGTTCGGCGCGGCCATCGGTGGGTGACCAGACCCCGCCCAGCCAGCGCGAGGTAGTCCCCGGGGCACGCTCATGGGCTTCACTGGCCGTCATCATGTGGCAGGTAAAGCCCAGCTCGCGGGCCTTTTGCCCCCAGGCTTCCCACTTGTCCAGGCTCGCCTGACTGTCGGTGGTATAAACAATCCCGCTGCGACGAAAGCCCACGTCACTACCGACCTCGCCGGACAGGGCGTCCCAGCGACTCAGGCTGTGCATGGCCAGCGGCAGCTCATAAAGGTCACGGTTTTGCTGGCGCACCCAGCCCCAGTTGCGACTGGACTGCTCACAGCCGATCAGTCCCTTTTCCAGCAGCGCCATCGACACGCCGCGACCGGCCAGCTCAAGGGCGGCACAGGTGCCCAGGATGCCGCCACCGATCACGACCACATCAACCTGCTCGGGAAATTCGGCGCTATCGTGGACAGGATCTACATTCACAAACATGTTCGAAAACCTCTTCTCTTGTTGTTGGTCATCATACAATCGAAGCCTTCGTTTACTGCAGGGCAGGATGCTTCTGTCTGCACTCAGGTATCGAGATCGATCAGTACGCTCTTGTGATGCAGATTGGCTTCAAACGCCGCCCGGCCCAGGTCGCGACCGATGCCGGAGCGCTTGTAGCCGCCGGTCGGCAGGATATAGTCATTGCTGCGCCCATAGCGGTTGACCCATACGGTGCCGGCACTGAGCCGGCGTACCGCGCGCAGTGCCCGGCCGATATCGGCCGTGTGTACCCCGGCGGCCAGTCCATAGACCTCGTGCTCGGCCAGCGCCAGCGCTTCCTCCTCGTCATCAAAGGCCTGCACGCTCAGCACCGGGCCGAAGATCTCTTCTTTCACCGCCGGATTGTCACTGTTGTCGACCCGGAGAATCGTGGGGCGATAAAAGCAGCCCCCCAGGCTCGTTTCAAAGCGCGACCCGCCTTCGATCAGCTCGGCACCGGCCTCAAGGGCACGGGCCACAACCGACTCGATACGGTTGGCCTGGGTCTCGGAGATGATCGGTGAAAAGCGGCTGCCGCTGGCCCAGGTCAGCCCCGGCTCGAGCATCTCGAAATGGGCGTTCAACCGCTTAATCATGGGCTCGAGCAGCGAGCGTTCGATCAAAAGACGCGAGCCTGCCACGCAGACCTGACCGGCATTACCGGTGATCGCGCCGGCCAGCGTTGCCGCAGTGCGCTCGATGTCGGGAATGTCGCCAAATACCACCTGTGGACTCTTGCCACCCAGCTCCAGCGTGACCGGCTTTGGGCCGGTCTCGGCGCAGGCCCCCATGATATGGCGTCCGGTCACGGTGGAGCCGGTAAAGGTGATTTTGGCCACATCAGGATGGCGGCACAGCGCGTCACCGGTGGTGGCACCGTCGCCCTGAATGACGTTGAACACGCCCGGTGGAATGCCGGCCTCAATGGCCAGTTCGGCCAGGCGTACTGCCGTGAAGGGCGTCATTTCGGAAGGCTTGAGTACCACGGTATTGCCGGCCGCCAGTGCCGGCGCCACCTTCCAGCAGGTCATGCTGAGTGGAAAGTTCCAGGGCGCGATGGCCCCGACCACGCCCAGCGGCTCGGCGATCTGCATGCCCAGGCGATTGTGGGCGGTGGCGGCCACCTCGCCGCCATGCTTGTCGGCAAATTCGGCAAAAAACCGGATACCTTCGGCGGTATAGGGCACATCCCAGGCACGCGCCTGATCGATCGGCCGGGTCGAGCCCAGCGCCTCGAGCGCAGCCAGGTAGTCGATATCGGCCTCGGTCAGATCCGCCCAGCGACGCATGAGTCGCGCACGCTCGCGCGGGGCACGGCGCGCCCAGTCAGCATGAAAAAACGCCTGCCGGGCACTGGCCACGGCCTCATCGACACAGGCGTCGTCGGCCACGGGCAGCTCGGCATAGACCTGCCCATCGGCCGGGCGTGTGACCGCCAGCCCCGCACCACCGCGTACCTGACGGCCGTGCAGAAAATGAGCGCAGGGAATCGTGATTCGGGCAGGGTCAAAACCTGGCATGGCGGGCTCTCTCGAGTGATGAAGGGTCTTTTTCGAAACATGGGGTGAGTCTCCCTTCATGCTACGGCCAATCCTCCGGCACGGGGTGCCGAGTGTGGTCACGCCTGGCGCAGTTGCTGCGCCAAAATCCCGTCGATTCGGCCATATCTGCCGAATTGCCTGCCTGCCGCTGCCTGAGCGTGGCACCCGTGGGGAACGCATGCGACAGTAAGCGTCCCGTGCAGACAAGTTCACAAGGAGCAGGCTGTCATGTCTCAATCATCAACGACCCGGCCGGTAGATCCCCCTCAGGAAGTGTTCAACTGGCGCGCCTTTCAGGAAAGGGATATCGATGCCGCCCGGGCCCTCTCTTCGCGTCTTGGCTGGCCGCATCGCCATGAGGACTGGGCCACGTCGCTGGCGATCGGCGAGGGCGTGGCAGTCGAAAATGCCGAGGGCCGGCTGGTCGGTACCGGGTTCTGCTTCAATCAGGGCCATATGGCAACGCTTGGCCTTGTGATCATTGATGATGACTGGCAGGGCCGCGGTCTGGGACGGGAGATGATGACGCGCCTGATGGGACTGGTAGGTGAGCGTACCCTTCAACTGGTCGCGACCGAAGCCGGCGCCCCGCTTTATATCAAGCTCGGTTTCAGACCCTGCAGCACGATCCATCAGTACCAGGGCCATGTCACGGCGACCGTAAACGTACCCGCCATACCGGGAATGCGCGCGCTGCGAGACAGCGACCGTGAGCTGATTACGGCCATGGCACCGCTCAACCCCGTCCATGTAGAGACCGTGCGTCAGGCAGACGATGGCGTGGTCATCGAAGAAGACGGCCATCTGGTCGGTGTGGCGCTGCGACGGCTCTATGGTCGTGGCGACCACATCGGCCCCGTCATGGCGCAGACCCCCGAGCGGGCGCGGGCCCTGATGGCCTTTTTGCTGTCCCGCGCCCACGGTCGTTTCGTACGGCTGGATCTGGTGGCACCGGAAGACGACCGTATTCTGCTGGAGGCCGGGCTTGCCTGCGTCAATCGGGTCGAGCGCATGCGTCGCGGCCCGGAGATCAATGACGGTCCGCTGACCCGATTTGGCCTGATCAATCAGGCGCTGGGCTAGGCCAGCTCACCATGCCTGACGGGATGTTTCACGTGAAACATCCCGCCTGCAGTAAAGACAATGACCCGTCGTCTTCCCTGACATGACAGAGTGCCCATAAAAAAGCCCGCTCGAAATATCGAGCGGGCTTTTTTGGCAAGGATCGTCAGCCGGATCACTTCATCGGCGGCGGCCCAAGCTCCTTCATCAGCTCCGAGAGCTTCACGTAGGCGCGGTTACGCCAGGCGATCAGATCCGGAATGCGCTCGGCCGGCACGTCGGTGAAACCGCCACCACTCTTGGTGCCCAGCTTGCCCTGCTCGATCAGCGAACTCAGCACCTCGGGGGTGGCAAAGCGCTCGGGGAAGTCGGTCTGCAGCGACTGATAGCAGAAGTTATAGACGTCCAGACCTGCCATGTCGGCAATCGCGAACGGTCCGAAAAACGGCAGCCGGAAGCCGAACGTGGTGCGTACCAGCGTATCGATGTCCTCGGGTGACGCGACGCCTTCTTCCAGTAGCTGGGTCGCCTCGTGAAACAGGGCATACTGCAGGCGGTTGAGCACAAAGCCGGTCACGTCCTTGACGGTCGCGGTCTCCTTGCCGGTCTCGTGAACGATTTCACAGGCGCGCTCGACGACCTCCGGCGCAGTCCCCTCGTGCGGGATGATCTCCACACCCGGCACGAACGGTGACGGATTGGAGAAGTGCACGCCCAGAAAACGCTCCGGGTGGGTAACCGCTTCAGACAGTTTGGCAATCGAGATGGTCGAAGTATTGGTGGCGATGATCGCATCCGGACGCGCCGCCGCGCTGACGCGCTTGAAGATATCGTGCTTGATATCGATCTTCTCGGGCACCGCCTCTTCGATGAAGTCGGCATCACGCACCGCCTCCTCGATCGACTCGGCGACCTTCACCTGACGTTCGATGCGCTCGACGGCGTCACTCGGAAACAGGCCGTCGGCAACGAATTTGCGGGTCTCCTCGATCAGACGCTCGCGGTTGGCCTGGGTCACCTCGAGCGAGACATCGCTGATCAGAACCTCGGCACCGGCCAGCGCCATGACCTGAGCGATACCGCCGCCCATGTAGCCCGAGCCGACAATGGCAATCCTGCGTGTCATGAATCCTTACTCCCTATAGACATGGTGTCGTCATATCGCGGTCATGGGCCTCAGCCCTGGCGAACCCGGCTTGTGCCAAGGGTATAGTCCGACGTACGCGGCAGAATCTTCTCGCGCAGATAGCGCTGGTTGGTGCTGGACACGCTCAGACCGTCACCGCCGTAATGCTCGGTGCAGATGATGCCCTGGAAGCCGTTGGCGAGTGCGATTTCAAACGCCTTGCGATAGCTGATCAGTCCCGACTCCAGTGGCGCCGGCATGGCCACGTAGTAGTCGCGTGCCACGTCCTCGTCACGGATATAGTTCTTCACATGCCAGTAGTTGGCGTAGGGCATCGTCTTTTCCATGACCTCGAGCCAGGGCTCGATCGGGCGGTGCAGACGAATCAGGTTACCCACATCCGGATTGATGCCGACGTTGTCCAGCCCGATGTCCTTGACCAGCGCCACGGCAGAATCGGCCGTGCCAAGATAGGTGTCCTCATACATCTCGAGTGACATGAGAAGCCCCAGCTCATCGGCATGTCGGCCCAGTTCCTGCAGACGCTTGACGGCCAGATTCCAGGTCTCGCGATTGGCCATCGGGTCCTTGTGCCCTTCCACGGTCCAGAACCACAGCTGTTTTTGCTGTTCGGGCGTCAACGCCTGGTGCAGCCCGAAGGAGACCACTCGACAGCCCAGCGCCGCGGCCGCTTCCAGCGTGCGGTGGCTGTAGGCCAGATTGTCCTCGCCATGCTCGGCGTCGATGACGCTGCGGCGAATGGCCGAGATCGAGGGCAGACCGATGCTGGCCTCATTGGCCGTACGCAAAAGCTCTTCCAGACGCTGGGTCGACAGATCACCGGGCTTGACCCAGCCGTCAAAGAGATCGGCGTTGGCAAAGCCTGCCTCGCGCACCTCATCAAAGACGCTGCGCCAGTGTGAGGCATCGGCATCATTGACGGCGCGCCCCTGGGCATCCACGCCGGAGAACTGCAAAAGGGCGGCCGTGATCGGCCAGTTGTCAGCGGTATAAGGCATGAAAATCTCCTTTCAAGAGGCTTGTAAGGGCTTGCTTCAGGACCCGGCGGTCTTTCCGGCGCGGGCCCGTGGATAAAACATGACGTCCTAGGTGATCAGGGCGAACAGGACCCAGACCAGCGCAAAGGCCATCAGAGAAATTCCGGTCGACATCACCGTCCAGGTCCGCAGCATGGTGCGGGTCTCGACCTGCAAAAAGCGCCCGACCAGCCAGAACCCCGAGTCGTTGACGTGGGAGTAGCCGATGGCACCGGCCACGATCGCCGTGGTGATACAGGCCGCCGGCATCCCGGCCAGCTCCGGCTGTGCCAGTACGGCAGGCGCCATGATCCCGGCAGCGGTGGTGCCCGCAACGGTAGCCGAGCCCTGAGCGATGCGAATGACCGAGGCAATGAGATAACCGGCCAGAATCAGCGGCATGCCGATCGCATCCAGACTGCCGGCGAGCGCATTACCGATCCCGCTGGCCGTCAGCACCCCACCAAACATGCCCCCGGCGCCGGTGATCAGAATGATGGTGCACACCGGGGCCAGCGCCCGCTCGATGATGTCGTTGATGGCCTCCATCGGTGACGTGAGCCCGCGACGAAAGATCAAAAGCCACATCGCCACACAGGTACTGATCAGCAGTGCAATCGGGGTTTCGCCAATAACGATGAAGATATCCAGCAGCGCATTGCCCTCTGGCAGGGTGCCGGCCGAGATCAGCGTCGAGATGCCGGTGTTCATGAAGATCAGGACCAGCGGCAGCAGCAGCACCAGCAGCACGGTGCCAAAGGCGGGCGGTGGCGCCCCGTCGTCTTCCTCACCGCCCATGACGTCGGGCACTGACTGAAACGGCGTTCGATTGGACAGCCACAGGGCGACCCGATACCCCATGACATACCAGGTGGGCAGCCCGACCAGCAGGCCGACGAACAGCACCAGACCAATGTCGGCATGCAGAAAGACCGCTGCGGCCACCGGCCCCGGATGCGGCGGCATCAGGGCGTGCATGACCAGCGCAGAGCCGGCCACCGGCAGACCGTAGAGCAGAAGCGAGCCCTTGAGCTCACGAGCGACGGCAAAGATGATCGGCAGCATCACCACATAGGCGGCATCAAGAAAGATCGGGAAGCAGAACAGCAGTGCCGCGATCGAAAGCCCCAGTGGTGCCCGCTCGCGCCCGCAGAGGCGGATCAGGGTGTCAGACAGCACCCGCGCGCCACCGGAGACGGCCACGATTCGCCCGAGCACGGCGCCAAAGCCGATCAGCAGGGCCACGTTGCCCAGCGTCTTGCCAAAGCCGCCGGTCAACGTCGAGATCAGATCGCTGACACCGATACCGGTGGCCAGCGCCGTGCCGATGCTGACAATCACCAGCGCAAAGAAGGGGTGTAGACGAACGCGAATGATCAGCAGCAGCAAGATGGCGATGGCCACTGCCGAGATCATGAGCAGAAGGGGTGTGGATAACGCGGCTTCGGTGGCACTGGGCATAACCGGCTCCGGATCAGGCCATGACGCTCAAGCGCCTTGATACGCCATTGGTCGCAAAATGCCTTACATCACTGTAAGTCCAATACCGCAGACGATATCTTGCTCTGGCAATACCCGACCAATGCCGGTCATGCCGTATATTGATGACCATTTTGATATCAATTCGATAACGAGCCACGCCTCATGGGGACGCTACCGGAAGACTGGTTTTTCAGGTCACGACTAAAGTTGCGTCATCTGCAGCTGTTTGTGGCCCTTGGCGAGCAGGGCAACCTGCATCGCAGCGCCGAAATGCTGGGTATCAGCCAGCCGGCGGCCTCGAGGCTTCTGATCGAGCTGGAGGAGCGACTGGGCACGACGCTGTTCGAACGTCACGGCCGCGGGCTCACCCCCAACCTCTACGGCGAGCTGATGATTCGTCGTGCCCGAACCATCATCGACGAGCTCGAACGCGCCGGTGAGGAGTTCAACGCCATCCATGCCGGCCATGCCGGGCTGGTCCGGGTTGGCACGGTCATGGAGCCGGCCGTGGCGCTCCTGACCCGCGCCATCGAGCAGATGCACAGCGAACGGCCCAACCTTCGCATCAATGTCAATGTCGATGTCAGTCGCGCGTTGATCTCGGGTTTGATGGATGGTCATTACAATTTTGTGATCTCTCGCATTCCGGCCGGCTTTTCCGGCGAGCACTTCGTGTTCGAGGAGATCGGCGAGGAAGAGATCTGTTTCATCTGCAGCCGATCCCACCCGCTGGCCGAGCAGCCGGTACCGGCGCTGTCGGCCATGGTCGACTATCCCTGGGCACTACAGCCGCCCGGCACCCTGATGCGCCAGCGCGTGGATGACCTGCTGCGTCATCGCGGGCTCGAGCCACCCCACTGGATCGTCGACACCTCGGATCTGACCACCTCGCTGGCCCTGGTCAATGCCTCCTCGTTTCTGACAGTGGCCACCCGGGGCGTGGCAGAGCTTCTATGCGACCCGCAGCGCTTTCGCATCATCTCGTCGTCCACGCGTCTGAGCGTGCAGCCCTATGGGCTGGTCAGCCTGCGCCGACAGCAGCTGCCCCCGGGGGTGGCCGCCATGATGCGTCTGCTGCGCCAGTTGATTCGCCAGCCTTCGCCGATCTGATACCATCCCGCGGCGTGCGCGTGGCCGCTGATGGTCAAAGTCGTTACTCTGAAGGGCTCTCCCCTGCTGACCGGAAGATTGACCATGACCACGCTTGCCCGCCGTATGGATACGATAACCCCCTCGGCCACCGTCGAAATCTCGCGCCGCGCCGCCGAGATGCGCCGGGAAGGGCTCGATATCATCTCGCTGTCCCAGGGCGAGCCCGATTTTGATACACCGGCCCACATCGCCCATGCCGGCAAGCGCGCCATCGATGAAGGCCAGACCCGCTATACCGATGTCGATGGCACCCTGGAGCTCAAGCAGGCGATCGTGGCCAAGTTCGAGCGCGACAACGGTCTGCACTACTCAACCGATCAGATCTCGGTCGGCACCGGCGGCAAGCAGGTCATCTTCAACGCCCTGTTCGCCCTGATCGACCCGGAAGACGAAGTGATCATCCCCGCCCCCTACTGGGTCTCCTATCCGGATATGGTACGCCTTGCCGGTGGCACGCCGGTCTGCGTCGAGTGTGACGTGTCGCAGGGATTCAGGCTCACCGCCGAGCAGCTCGAGGCCGCCATCACCCCAAAAACGAAGTGCCTGATGCTCAACTCGCCCGCCAACCCGACCGGCGCCGGCTATCATCGCGAGGAGCTCATCGCCCTGGGCGACGTTCTGAAGCGTCATCCTCAGGTGTTCGTGATCAGCGATGACATCTATGAATACCTGGCCTACGACGGCTGGGCCTTCACCACGCTTGCCGCAGTGGTGCCCGAGCTTTTTGAGCGCACCCTGACCGTCAACGGCGTCTCCAAGGGCTATGCCATGACCGGCTGGCGCATCGGCTTCGGCGGCGGCCCGAAGGATCTGATTCGTGCCATGGCGAAGCTGCAGGGACAGATGACCACCAATCCCAGCGCCATCTCCCAGGCCGCCGCGGTAGAAGCGCTCAACGGACCCCGCGATTTTCTGGAGGAGCATCTCGAGATCTTTCGCCAGCGTCGCGACCTGTGCATGACGGCCCTCAATGGCATCGATGGGCTATCGTGTCGCGCGCCTGAAGGCGCGTTCTACCTGTTTGTCAGCTGTCAGGGGCTGATCCATCGGAAAACGCCGGCAGGCGAGAGGCTTGAGCGCGATGTCGATGTCGCCCGCTTTCTGCTCGACACGGCGCATGTGGCCGTGGTGCCGGGCACGGCCTTTGGCATGGCGCCCTGGTTTCGCATTTCCTTTGCCGCCGCCACCGAGCGCCTCGGCGAGGCATGTGAGCGCATCGCCCAGGCCTGCAGCACGCTGACCGACTGACCCTGCCCAACGCCCCGCACTGTCATCGTGCACCGGCCGTTATGGCCGGTGCACGGTTGATAGTGATTCTCACTTCGCCATAATGGCGGGGTTCTTTCCCAACCGATTACCCAGGCGACAACGCTTCATGGCCTCCAGACTCCCCTCTCATCTTTCGCTGGCTGTCGTGCTGGCGATGACGGCCGCCATCGGCCCCTTCTCGCTTGATGCGTATCTGCCCGCCTTTCCTGCCATGGCCGAGTCGCTGGCCGTGTCCATCAGCGATGTTTCCCTGAGCGTGTCGATTTACATCTTCACCATGTCGATCGGCCAGCTCGTAGGCGGGCCGCTGTCCGATCAGCTCGGCCGCCAGAAGATCATGTTTTCAGGGCTGATCCTCTATAGCGTGGCCAGCCTTCTGATCTGGCAGAGTGAACAGCTTGAAAGCGTGCTGGCCTTTCGCGCCCTGCAGGCCTTTGGTGCCGGCTGGACGCTGGTTTCGGTACCGGCGCTGGTGCGCGACCGCGTGCAAGGCGTCGAGGCGGCGCGGCTTTTCAGTCTGATCGGCCTGATCATGGTGGTCGCACCGGGCATCGCACCGACCGTGGGCGGGGCCCTGCTGGCGCTCGGGGGCTGGTCATTCATCTTCCTGTTTCTGGCGCTTTACGCCCTGTTGGTCATTCCGCTGTTGAAAATGGTGGCCTTCAAGGAGGCCGGCAAGGCACCAAAGGGGACGCCGGGACCGAAGGTCAATATCGTCAGGCGCTACGCCCAGGTGCTGGCCACTCGTCAGGCACTGCCGTTTCTGTTCTGGCAGGCCGCGTCATTTTCGGTGCTGATGATCTTTGTGACCCACGCCTCCTTTGTCTATCAGACCCACTTTGGCGCCAATGAACACACTTTCGGGCTGCTGTTCGGGGCCAACGTGATTGTCATGCTGCTGGCGAATCTGACCAATCGCTCGCTGCTGGAGCGTCTGGGCTCAAGGCGTATCCTGCGCGTCGCCACCTGTCTTCAGGCCACCGCGATTGTCGTGCTGCTGCTGTCGAGCCTGTTCGATGTCGGGCTTTATCTGTTCCTGCCGGCCATGATGGTGAGTATCGGCATGGTCGGCGCGATTGCCCCCAACATTCAGGCCTCGTTCATCGAATACTTCGGCGTCAACAGCGGCACCGCGGCGGCCCTGCTGGGGGCTTCTCAATTCGGGATAGCCGGCGTGGTCAGTGCGCTCTCCTCGCGCCTGCCGGCTTCGGTCACGGCAGTGGTGCTGGCGATGGCGGCCTGCTCGGCGGTATGTCTGTGGATGCTGATGCTCTCGCTGCGTCAGGAGCGCGCCAGCGCCTGATCCCGCGTCATGAATGACACTGCATGCCCGGCTGAATCCTGCTCGCTTTTGTCGATGAGGTTCGTCGGGTATGTTCACGGCTTGATCCACTGCCTGCTGACCGGACCCCTTGATGCCTTCTGCCCTGCTGCGCCCTGCGCTTTTTGCTCTGCTGGCCATGACGCCCCTTTTTCAGGCACATGCGGCCGATACCCGGACACACTACCCGATCACGCTGGACAACTGTGGCACGCCGGTCACCATCGATGCCCCACCACAGCGAGCGGTCAGCATCGGCCAGAACACCACCGAGACCCTGCTCTCGCTGGGGCTTGCCGATCACATGGCCGCCAGTGCCGTCTGGATCAGTGACGTGCCCGAGTCGCTGAAAGCGGCCAACGAGCGCGTCCCGCGGCTTTCCAGCACGATCCCCGGGTTCGAAAGCGTGCTGGGCCAGAAGCCCGACCTGGTCGCGGCGCAGTTTGAAATCGATGTCGGCCCCCAGGGACGCATTGCCAGCCGCGAGCAATTCGCCTCGCTCGGCGTGCCGACCTATCTCTCCCCCACCGACTGCGTCGGACGGGTCTACGGCGGCAACAGCAACGCCGATGGTGCCCGCAAGCAGGCGTTTGACATGGCTCTGGTGTATCGCGAAATAAACGAGCTTGCCGATATTTTCGACGTCCCCGAGCGGGGCCGTGCATTGACCGAGACGCTGCGCAAGAGAGAGGCACACGCCGTGTCTGAAGCCGCCGGCATACCCCGGGATCTTTCCATGGTGTGGTGGTTTTCCAGCGCCGAACTCAAGGGCGACGCCTGGGTGGCGGGAACGCTGGGCGCGCCGGGCTATATCATGAAGACACTGGGGGCACACAATATCGTCGACAGCCGTGACGAGTGGCCGGCGGTAAGCTGGGAGCGCATCGCCGCGCTTGACCCGGATGTGATCGTGCTGGGCGAGATGGCGCGGCGCAATTTTCCGGCCGATGACATTGCTCAAAAGATCGCGTTTCTCGAAAACGACCCGGTCACCCGCGAAATGAGTGCCGTCAGGCATCGCCGCTTTATCGTGCTGGACGCTCAGGCCATGAACCCATCCCTGCGCACCGTGACGGGGCTTGAGGTTGTGGCCGAGGGGCTTGGCACGCTGGGGCTGACCGGGGCATCTGCGCCAGAAGAGGCGCCATGAGCCTGCTGCCCGCCCGCACCCGACACCGGCAGGGTCTGCATCTTGGATTGATCGTGATGGGGCTGGGGATACTGACGCTGTCCATGGCACTGGCGATCTCGATCGGTGAGATCCACATTCCGCTGGCCACCACTTTCAGGGCGCTGAGTAACGCGCTGGGGGTGAGTGAGTACCCACTGGACCGTATCCATGAAAGCATCATTCGCGAGTACCGCCTGAGTCGGGCGCTGGTAGCGGCCTGCTGCGGCGCAGGGCTGGCACTGTGTGGTGCGATCCTGCAGGCGCTGCTGCGCAATCCGCTGGCCGAGCCCTATGTGCTGGGTATCTCGGCCGGCGCCTCGACCGGCGCAGTGGCCATCATGGTGCTTGGCGCAGGCGGCGGCGCAGTGGGGCTGTCACTGGGCGCCTTTCTGGGCGCACTGGGCGCCTTTGCGGTCGTGCTGGCACTCTCCCGCGGCGCCTCCACAAGTCCCAATCGCATTATTCTGGCCGGCGTTGCCGGGTCACAGCTGTTCAATGCGCTCACGGCCTGGGTCATCAGCACCTCGGCGAGCGCCGAGCAGGTCCGCGGTATCATGTTCTGGCTGCTGGGCAATCTGGGAGGCGTGCGCTGGCCGGAGGTCACTCTGGCACTGGCGGTGGTGCTGCCGGGCTTTGTGATCTGTCTGCTGTTTGCACGGGCGCTGGACGCCTTTACCTTTGGTCAGGACGCCGCCGCTACCCTGGGCATTCCGATCGGCGCCGTGCGGCTGATCCTGTTTGCCGTGACGGCACTGATGACCGCCACCATGGTCAGCATGGTGGGCGCCATCGGCTTTGTCGGTCTGGTGATTCCCCACGCGGCCCGCTTTATCGTTGGCACGGCCCACGTGCGTCTGCTGCCGGCGTCACTTTTGATCGGGGCGATCTTCATGGTGCTGGCCGACATCGTGTCTCGGGTGATCCTGCCCCATCAGAGTCTGCCGATTGGGGTGGTCACCGCCCTGGTCGGCGCCCCGGTCTTTGCCATGATCCTTTATCGCGCCAGACCGCCGCTGTGAGCGAAGTGATGACTTGCTTACCCGATACCACCCACCTGCCCGGAGAGCCATGAGATGTCGATAAAGGCCAATGGGGTGAGCTGGTCCACGGCCGGCCGTTTGATCGTCGATGACGTGAGCCTTTCAATCACGCCGGGGGACACCGTGGGCCTGCTCGGCCCCAACGGCTCCGGCAAGTCCTCCCTGCTGCGTCTTCTTTGCGGCCTTCGACGTGCCACCGAAGGTGTCATCACCTTCGATGACGCGCCGATCGAGCATCTGAGCCGGCGGGACGTGGCCAGACGGCTGGCGCTGGTCGAACAAAATGCCACCACCGATGCCGATGTCACCGTACTGGACGTGGTTCGACTCGGACGCACGCCCTGGCGTTCAATGCTCAGCGGCTGGCGCGAAGAGGACAGCACTGCCGTGGAGCAGGCACTCACCCAGGTGGGCATGACCACAAGGCGTCATCAGAGCTGGCATACGCTCTCGGGGGGCGAGCGACAGCGCATCCATATCGCCCGCGCCCTGGCGCAGCGCCCGCGCGAGCTGTTACTGGACGAGCCCACCAACCACTTGGATATCCAGCATCAGCTGGACATTCTCGCACTGGTCCAGCGCCTGCCCACCACCTGCGTGATGGCGCTGCATGATCTCAACCTCGCCGCCATGTTCTGTGACCATCTGGTGCTGCTGAAGGAAGGCCGCGTGGTATCGGCCGGTACGCCGGAGTCAGTCCTCACTTCAGAGCGTATTCTTGACGTCTACGGCGTGGAAACCGTGATCGAGCGCTCACCGCATCACGGCTGCCTGCACGTGCACTATCTCCCCCGCCGGTCTGAAAGCGCATCGGTGTAAGTCAGACCATGTGCCTGACCCGTTGCCAGGCGTACCCCAGATGCTCACCCAGCGCCGCCACCAGAGCCTCGGTGTTGCGCTGCTCGAGCGCGGTCATGATGTGCTCATGCTCATCCACCGCTGCGGCCCACTTGTCGGGGCCCGAGTGGCCGATAAAGCGAATGCGCTTGAGCTTTGACTGCAGGGAGGCATGCACCTGCATCAGCGGCTCGTTGTGGGAAAGCGCAACGATAGCCGTGTGAATCTGCTGATTGGTCTTGTAATAGTCGAGTCGATTGCCCGCCTGATAGAAGGCAATCATCTGATCGTGCAATCGACGCACCCCGGCCACCTCGTCATCAGTGGCTCGCTCGCAGGCAAGCCTGGCCGCCAGCTCTTCCAGCGAGCGAATCAGAATCAGCATGTCTTCAATATCGCGCGCTGAAAACTGACGTACCCGTGCGCCCCGCTGCGGCACCAGCTCGACCAGCCCTTCACTGGCCAGAAAGCGCAGCGCTTCTCGCAGAGGCGTGCGCGACACGCCCAGCGTCTCGCACAGCGGACCTTCATAAATTCTTTCGCCCTGCGCAAGCTCACCTTCGATGATCATGTCGCGCAGGCGGTTGGTGATCGCATCGTGCAACGAATGCCGGGAAATGGCACCGGCGGTGTCACGCGAACCCTGTGGCGTCGTCATCTCGTATCCTCATTGGCCGGGACCGACAATATGGCCCGGACGTCCTTCCTGTAGTCTGGCAGACCATGACGGCCAGACGCATCCGTGTTGCCCTGGGAAGCGAAGCCCCCTTCAAGGCGGGGTATAAAACGATCCAGGGCTTATGGCCAGGGCCAAAACCACCACAAAGCGACCAACGTATAATGTATACATTATTCATTTGGGCGCAGGCTTATCTTCAAGCAAGCCCTCCTTTCAATCAACAGTGAGGTTTTTCATGACAGTCACTGCCTCCCATGAGCGCCCCCTGATTGCGCTGGCGATGGGCGACCCCGCCGGCATCAGCCCGGAACTGACCGCGCGTCTGGCCAGCGACCCGCAGGTTAACGCCGCCGTCAGACTCGTCATCATCGGCGATCGCCGGGTCTTCGATCAGGGGGCCCGCACCGCCGGCCTGACCCCCGAGCTGACCGCCACCACCCTTGAAGCACTCGACGGCGATACCTGCGAGGGCGTCGCCTTCATCGATCTGGGTCACCTCGACCCGCAGGAGATCGAGCAGGGCAAACCGGTGCTGGCCGGTGGCGAGTTCTGCTCGCGCAACTTCAACGAGGCGCTGCAGCTGGCCCACGAGGGGCGCGTCGAGGCCGTGTGCTTTACGCCCTTCAACAAGCAGGCAATGCGCTACGCCAACCCCGGCTACGATGACGAGATCAGCTTTGTGGCCCGCGCCATCGGCTTCAAGGGAAAGGCGCGGGAGTTCAACATTCTGGACAACATCTGGAATGCCCGGGTCACCTCGCATATCCCGCTGGCGAAGGTGGCCGAGTCACTGAACCCGGCCGCCATCCTCGAGGAGCTGGCCCTGACCGATCAGTGCCTGCGCCAGTCCGGCATCGAATCACCGCGCATCGCGGTGGCGGGGCTTAACCCACACGCCGGTGACGGCGGCAACTTCGGCAGCGAGGAGGAAGAGATCATCGCACCCGCCGTCGAGCAGGCCGCCGAGCGAGGCATCCAGGCCGTCGGCCCCTTTCCCGCCGATACGGTCTTTTTGCGCGCACCGCGCGAGGGCTACCACGCGGTGCTGACCATGTACCACGACCAGGGTCAGATCGCGATGAAACTGATGGGCTTTGACAGCGGCGTGACCATGCTGGGCGGCTTCCCGTTCCCGGTCTGCACGCCGGCTCACGGCACCGCCTATGACATTGCCGGACGCGGTATCGCCGATATCGGCGCATCACGTCAGGCCCTGTTGCTTGCCGCGCGCATGAGCGTGGCCGCCCGAGAGCGAGCCGCGGCCTGAGCGCCGATGCCTGCTCCGTTCGATACCTGCCACCGGAGGCAATCATGAAAACTTCTGCGTTTACTGCCGGCCTTGTTGCCCTTGGAATGTTTGGTACCGCCCAGGCGGCCGACTTCCCCAGCGATACCATTGAAGTGGTCACTCACTCCGGTGCCGGCGGCGGCACCGACCTGACAGCACGGGCCATGATGCGCGCGGTCGAGCCACTGATCGATACCGACATGGTCATCGTCAACAAGCCCGGCGGCGCCGGCGACGCCTCGCTGCGCTATCTCGAACAGCGCCCGGCAGATGGCTATACAGTGCTCACCTGGACCACCGGCCACGCCGTACGCCAGGCCAAGAACGGCGAGACCGAAGCCACCGGATTGATTCCGATTGCGCGCGCCACCAACGACCCTCAGGTGCTGATGACCAGCTGCGGTGCCTATGAGAATGCCCAGAGCTTCATCGACGCCCAGAAGGACAAGGCGCTGCGTTACGGGGTGACGCATGTGGCCAACATCGACGACGTTTCGGCCTTCATGTTCGGCAAGGCTGCCGGTATCGCCCAGCCCAATATCGTCTCCTTCAAGGGCGGCGGCGAGCTGCAGACCAATCTGGTCGGCGGCAACATCGATGTGGCCGTCATGAACTACGGCGAAGCCTCCTCACAGATCGCGGCCGGCACCATCTGTCCAATGGTGGTCATGTCCGATGAGCCGCTGGCCGAGGCGCCGGACGTGGCCACCACCGAGCAGCTGGGCATCGATGCCGACTACTCGACCGTACGCGGTTTCGCAGTGCGCGAGGGTACCCCCGACGACGTGGTCGAAACACTGCGACAGACACTGCTGAAAGGGATGCAGGGCGAGGAATTCGGCAAGTTCCTGACCAACACCATGGGGCTTGATCCGGACACCTCAGTGGCCGGCGCCGACGCCTGGGGGGAGCAGATGAACAGTTCGGTGGCCCGGATGCATGAGGCCCTGATCGAGCTGGGCTATATCAAACCCTGAAACAGGCGCTGGAGGACAGGCCGGCAGGAGCCATGAAGGCTCCTGCCCATCACTGATACCCCATTTTTGTCGAGGTCTTCATGCGAAGCACCTTTACCCTACGCGCGGCCGTGCCGCTGGGCATCGTGGCGCTGGTGGCCCTGATGGCCGTGGTACGTGCCTTCAGCTTTGATGAAGTGCCGGCCATTCTGGCACGCGGCATGCAGCCGGCCACCTTCCCGCAGCTGGTCGCCGGGCTGATCGTGGTACTTGCCGGGATCGCCTTTTTGCAGGATCTGCGCAGCCCGCCATCGCCGCAGACACCACTGCCCCGTATCTACTACCTCACCGTCATGCTGATGGCCCTGTTTGCGGCCCTGCTGGTGCTCAATCTGTTTCTGATCGCACTGGTCGTGGTGACCCTGGGTGCGTCGCTGATGTGGGGGGAACGTCGAGTACCGGTACTGATCATGATGGCACTGGCGCCGCTGGCGGCGATCGTGCTGTTTGACATGGTGTTCGAGGTTCGCTTTCCGCGCAGTCCGCTCATGAACCTTTACTATCAATGGAGCTGAGCCATGGATCTGATTCTTTCCGGTTTCGGCGCCCTGGCCGACCCTGACCTGCTGCTCCTGATCGTGGTCACCACCCTGGTGGGCACCGTGATCGGTGTACTGCCGGGGCTCAGCGGCACGACCGGTGCTGCGCTGGTGCTGCCCTTTACCCTGACCATGGACCCCATCTCGGCTGTGGTGGTACTGGCCACCATCTATGGCTCATCGACCTTTGCCGGCTGCATCACGGCCATCTTGATCAACACTCCCGGCACCTCGGCTTCGGCCACCACCTGCCTGGATGGCTATCCGCTGGCCCGCAGGGGCGAGGCGGGTCGGGCGATCGGCATCGCCACGCTCTCCTCAAGCTTTGGCGGCGTGGTCAGCGTGCTCTTTTTACTTTTTGCCGCTCCCCTGCTGGCAGGGATCGCCTATGAATTCGGCCCGCCGGAGTATTTCGCCCTGACCATCTTTGGCCTGTCGATGCTGGCCACCATCGGGGGTGGCTCAGCGGCCAAAAACCTGATCGCCGGCGCGATGGGCGTACTGATCGCCACCGTTGGGGTGCATCTGGCCACCGGCATCGAGCGCTACACGTTTGACAGCGACGCGCTCTACGACGGCATTGGCTTCGTGCCGGTGATGATCGGTCTGTTCGGCATTGCGGAATTTCTGCGTCAGTCCACCGAGCTGGGACTCAAGCGCGACGTGATCGGCATGAGTGCTACCCGCCTGCCCTCCTGGGCCGATATCCGACGCATCAGAAATACCGTTTTGCGCTCGACCGGCATTGGTACCTTCATCGGCGTGCTGCCGGCTGAAGGGGCCACCATTGCCTCGATGATCAGCTACAACGAGGCGCGGCGCACCTCCAAAAACAAAGAAGAGTTCGGCCACGGGGCCATCGAAGGGGTCGCGGCGTCCGAGGCGGCCAACAACTCGGCGGTCGGCGGCTCTCTGGTACCGACCCTGGCACTCGGCATTCCCGGTAGCCCCACGGCTGCCATCATTCTGGCAGGGCTTCTGGCCCAGGGGGTCCAGCCGGGGCCAACGCTTTTTACCGAACAGACCAATCTCCTGAGTGCACTGTTTGCCGCGCTGCTGCTGGGCAATCTTTTGTTTATCGGCGTCGGGCTCGGCGGTGCCAGAATCTATGCTCGCATTACGCAGATGCCGGTACCGATTCTCTGGCCGCTGGTGTTCATGTTCTCGGTACTCGGCGCCTATGCCATTCGACAGTCGGTGTTTGATATCTATATCACCCTGGCCTTCGGCCTGATCGGCTTTTTGATGCAGCGCTACGGCTTCTCGGTGGTCTCGCTGGCCATTGGTCTGGTGCTGGGAGCCATGGTGGAGCAGCGTCTGGATCAGAGCGTGGCCATGTATGACGGCAACTGGCTTTTGATGTTTACCCGTCCCATTGCACTGGCGTTTTTTGCCCTGACGATTCTGACCCTGTGTGCGCCGCTGCTGGGCCGATGGCGTCGAAAAAGAAAGGCCGCTCATGCCGGCATCGAGGAACCAGCACGATCCTGACGCCTGCCTGCCGACGGATGATCCCATTGTCCTGTTGCTGCCCGGCGTGACCCGTCGGGCATCTTTTTCGCCTTTCGATTCAAGCCCCCATCAGAGCGTGCAGGCGTTACATAAGACAAGTCTTGTTAAGCTGAAAAAATGGTTTTTCCCTCACAGTAACGGATGTCGTGAAAGGCCACTTCACGACGCCAACAATAACCACGAGGATGAGCCATCTCTCCTCCTGACATCAGGAGATCATGTGGCATGAGGGACACATCATCGCCCCCTTCAGGGCGATCGACACTGGGAGAGTTTTCCAGAACGCTGGTACGCAAGGCCCGTAGAACGCTGACCTCCCGTCTTGATGACAGACTGTATGTGTCATTCGTCTATCGGCGCGAATTCGGCAGATTTCCGAATCTGAGCCATCCGCAAACCTTCAATGAAAAGATCTGCTGCCGGCGCTTCGACCCTGAACCGATCTATACCCTGCTAAGCGATAAATACGCCGTTCGTGACTATGTGGCCGCCACTGTCGGTCAGCACTATCTGATTGAGTGTTACGGCCACACCCGGCGGCTGACGCCGGAGATGTATGCACAGTTGCCCCAACGCTTCGTCATGAAGGGCAACCACGGCTCCGGCTTCAATCTACTGGTGGAGGACAAGCAACAGTATCCGTTCAAGCTGCTGGACAATATCGGCAGGCGCTGGCTCGACGCCGACTACTAAGCCGCCAGCCGCGAGTCCCACTATCGTGAGATTCCCCCCCGGCTGCTGTTCGAGAAGCTGTTGCTTGATGACCTGGGACGTCCTCCCATGGACTTCAAGTTTTACTGTTTCAGGCGACCGGATCGGTCTACGCCCGACATCTACATCGAGGTGGTACAGGATCGGTTTACCGATTTTGCCGTCGATTACTACGACGTGGACTGGAATCTGGTCGAGGTGGTCAAGGACAGGTTTACCACCGGGCGGCGAATCCCGAAACCGGGGCAGCTCAATGAGGCCATCGAGGTGGCCACGAAGCTGTCCGAGGGGTTCGACTTTGCCCGGGTGGATCTATACCTCACCGGTGGGCGCATTTATTTCGGGGAAATCACCTTCACGCCCACCGGTGGGCTCAAGAACTTCAAAACGCCCGAGCATGATCGATGGTGGGGCCAGCTGATGCAGCCTCTAAAGCCTCCTGTCATCACGCACACTCAGCGCGTGGCCGCCGACATGCCCTGGCCTGATAAACGCAGCCAGTAGTATTAATGGCTTTGAAAAATCACCTTTCATTTTTTAAAGTAACTTTCCATGGTATTAAACATTACAAATCGGGAGTCATTAAAAAACTGGTCACGCGCTCACTATTAAAATTTAATAATTGAACTTTTATCCTAGAAATTTTATTAGTTTATTTAATTTCACGAATAAAAAATAAAACGATAAAAAACAAAAAAATATAAAATGACATGGTAGAATCGCCTCTTTAAAACAGCCATGGCAGTTTAAAAAAAGCTGCAGCATGAGGCGTTCATGACATCCTCGAATTTGCGCATCAACTGGATAGATGCTGCCAAGGGAGCCTGTATCCTTGCGGTAGTGCTGTATCACTTCAACCAGTTTGTTTATCAGGGCATGTATGAGGGGCACACCATTGCCCTTATGTGGAATGTTGTTATCTCGGCGCTCAAGCCGCTGCGCATGCCTCTTTTTTTCCTGATTTCAGGTTATCTGGCAGCTACCAGCATCAATAAACGCAGCTGGGCACGAATCAGAACCAAAAAGATCGCATCGCTTTTGTGGGTATATGTTCTGTGGGCCAGTCTTTACTGGCTGGTAGTCGATCAGCTACTTCCTGCAAACCCCTGGTATGACAGCACTGCTGAAGCCAATGCGACGTTGATGACACGTGTTTATCAGCTGCTGACGGCAGATACGTCTCTCTGGTATCTATATGCACTGGTGATCTATTTTGTACTGGTCAAGGCGCTACGCTCACCAGTACTGGGTATTGTGGCTGGTGTAGCTTCCAATATTGCCATGCCCTTTATTGTTCCGACAGATCAGTGGGGACTGCAAAGTCTGATGGCCTACTTTCTGTTTTTTGTTATTGGCGTGCATGCTCGAGAGTTTATTAATACGCATTACATGACATTTTCCGTTAAGCGATTTGTACTTACTGCCTCCATCTCCATGGCAGGCCTCGGCGCTGCAAGCCATTTTGATCTGCTTTATGCGCCAGGCGTTCAAATGCTGCTGGCACTTGTCATGGTATCGACAGTGATCGATCTATTTGCCCTGACATGTAATTACTTCAGGCTTCAATGGCTCTGTTCTGTCGGTCAGCAGACGCTGCCGATCTATGTCATGCATCAGATTCTGATCAAGGCCGCCGCACCATTCATGCCACCTATCATCAATACACCGCTCATGGTGCTAGAACCGATCTTGGCCACAATGCTGGTGGCCGCCGCCTGCCTGATGCTATATCGGATACTGGTCGATATACGTGGGAGGGCGCTGTTTACCATGCCTCATACGCTGCGACGCATAGCGTATCGCACCCACATGCTTCAACCGGCTGTCTAAATAAAACATAAAACGCCCTGCCATCCGGCAGGGCGTTTTGATTCATGGCGGAGTCATGAGTCAGGCCCGCCAGGTCGCCAAAAGCCCGGCCACGAATACGAAAAGTCCGCCAAACAGGCGATTGAGCAGCCGCTGCTGGCGCGGTGAGCGCAGCCAGCGGGCCACCAGGGTAGCCAGACCGGCAAAGCCGCACATCACCAGGATATCGATGCCGATCATGGTCACCCCCATGACGGTAAACTGCGTGACGCGCGACAGCGCCGGATCCAGAAACTGGGGCAGCAGCGCGATCATGAAGATCGTGGCCTTGGGATTGGTGACATTGACCAGCACGCTCTTCCAGAAGCGCGTGAGGGCTGCCTCGCGCGGGGCGTCGCTGGATGAGGCTTCGATATCGATCGCCTTCTCCCGCCATTTGCTGATGCCCAGATAGATCAGATACGCCACCCCGACCCACTTGATCAGCATGAAGGCCAGCTCCGAGGAGGCCAGCAGCGCCCCCAGCCCGGCCCCCACGACCAGAATCTGGATACCCAGCCCCACCTGCAGCCCCAGAATCGCCGGCAGGGTTCGCCTGAGCCCATAGCGCATGCCGTTGGACATGGTGTTGATGGCGCCCGCCCCGGGCGTGATGCTGATCAGTATCGAGGCGGCCAGAAAGGCCCAGAAGAGTTCAGGAGACATGGTGTCGACGCTGCCCGTTGGGTTGAGAGTAAATCCGTTGCCATGATACGCCCGCTGCATGGATCACAACATACGCAACCCCCTCTTTATGAGCGATATCTGCTTGATCGCTGAAATGCGATCAACATTTTCGCGGTGACGCTATCCGACTGGAAAAATCTGACTCAGCGACCATAGTTTCGTTCAGTCAATTTTAAGTTGGCTTTGGCATCCAATAGTAACAACAGGCTTCAGGGAGGGGAGCATGGCGGGAAAGAGCAACGGGAAATGGCCATCAATGGTGGTCGGTGGACTGATCACGCTGATTGGTTTACTGCTGGCACTGCAGGGCGGCTGGCTGGCCGCTGTGGGGGGCAGCTGGTTTTATCTGCTGGCAGGTCTTGCCTATTTACCGGCCGGCCTTTTGGTCATGACCGGTCGCCGGTCGGGTCTATGGCTTCTGGCCGCCATTTTCGCTGCCACGCTGATCTGGGCGGCAACCGAAGTGGCCTAGAACATCTATACGGTATTTACCCTGATCCCGCGGCTGGACATGGCCATACTGATCGCAGTCCCTGTCATGCTGCCCTGGGTGTGGCGGCGGCTGGGGCGTGATCGAATCAGCACCCTGCTTGCCCTTGTTCCGGGCATCGCCAGTCTCGTCCTGGTGATCATCGGCGTTGGCGTGGTGCTGACCATCCCGACCGTTGGCGGTAGCATGCCGGTCACGGCCCATGGCATCGATGCACAGGGCCAGACAGGCGATGAACCCACCTTTGAAAACGCCGATTTCGCCCTGCCCGGCGCCGAGGGCGTCGCACCCGGTGACTGGCGACATTATGGTCGTACGCTGGGGGGTAGCCGCTATTCACCGCTGGATCAGATCACCCCGGACAATGTCGGCCAGCTCAAGGAAGCCTGGCGTTATCAAAGTGGTGATCTGAAGTATGCCAGCAGCGGCGCGCCTCATTTTGCCGCCGAGTCCACACCGCTCAAGATCGATGACACCGTTTATACCTGTACGCCCAATGCCTGGATCGTGGCGCTGGATGCCGACAGCGGCGAGGAAAAGTGGGTCACCAAACCCGGTGACGTGGGTGCGAAGTACAACAACTTCGTCAACTGCCGCGGCGTGTCCTATTTTGAAGCGCCCGAGGACTATCGCGCTCCCGACGGCAGCCAGGCCTGCCGGACCCGCATCATTGCCCCCACCATGGGCCCCTTCATCACGGCTGTAGACGCCAGAACCGGTCAGCGCTGCGAAGACTTCGGCGATGACGGCTTCATCGATCTGCGCCAGAACATGGGCATTGTGCCGCCGGGCGGGCTGGTACAGACCTCGCCCCCGCTGGTAATGGATGGCGTTGTGGTCACCGGCGGCAACGTGCTGGACAACTGGTTCGTGGGCGAAGCCTCCGGCGTTATTCGCGGCTGGGACGCCGTGACCGGCTAGGAACGCTGGCACTGGGACCTGGGTCGCGATAACCCGACCGCCCCGCTGGCCGAGGGTGAGTTCTTTACCTCTCATACCCCCAACAGCTGGGGGATCATGACCGGGGATCCGAAGCTGGGCATCGTTTATGCCCCTACCGGCAATGCCACGCCCGACTACTGGGGTAAGAACCGCCGTCCGTTTGATGAGAAGTATTCCGGCGCCGTGGTCGCCCTGGACATCGGTGATGGGCACGAGCACTGGCATTTCCAGCAGGCCCATACCGATGTGTGGGACTACGATCTGCCGATCGCACCCTCACTGATCGAGTGGCCCGACAAAAATGCCGGTGGCGAGACCGGCACACGACCGGCGCTGGTGATGACCAACAAGCGCGGTCAGCTCTTTGTGCTTGACCGTCAAACCGGCGAGCCGCTGATCACTGTTGAGGAAAAGCCGGTCGATACCGGCCCTGAAAGCAGCTCCCTCAAGGACTGGCAGTCGCCGACCCAGCCCTACGCGACCAGCATGCCTGCCACCACGCCGCCGAAGCTGAAGGAAACCGACATGTGGGGGGCAACGCCCTTTGATCAGATGTGGTGCCGCATTCGGTTCAACGAGCTCTATTATGGCGGCGATGCCACGCCCCCGACCGAGCAGGGCTCACTGATGTACCCCACCTTTGACGGGGTTACCGACTGGTATGGCGCGGCGCTCACACCGGATGGCCACATGAGTCTGGTCTCCAACTATCTGCCTTTTGTCGGGACGCTGATCCCCCGCGCTGACGCCGACAAGCGCCTTGGCAAGGCGTGGGATGGCAAGGGCACGCCACCGCTGTTTCAGGGGGAAGGATCGCTCAAGCCTCAATACGGGCTGCCCTACGCCATTGATCTTCATCCCTTCCTGAGCCCGATCAAGGCGCCCTGCAACGCACCGCCCTGGGCGACGCTGTCACGCGTCAATCTGGCCAAACACCGGATCGAATGGACCGTCCCGTTGGGCGATACTCGCAAGACGGCCCCCTTCGGCTTCAAGCATGACCTGCCCCTGCCAACCGGTATCTTCTCGCTGGGCAGCGGCGTCAACACGAAGGGCGGGGTGGTCTTCATTACCGGGACGGCCGATCAGGTGCTGCGCGCCTTCGATCAGCAAAGTGGCGAAGAGCTCTGGTCGGTCGAGCTTCCGGCCGGGGCCCAGTCCACACCCAGCGTCTATCGAGGGAAGGACGGTCGCGAGTACGTGGTGGTGACCGCTGGCGGCCATCAGCCCATGGGCACGCAATATGGCGACTACACCATCGCCTGGGCACTGCCCGAGCGCGTCAGCCGCCAGCCGTGATGCGCCTTCGGCCCGTTTGACCGACAGGATCAACGGGCCGATGGCCTGGCACCATCGAACGCAGGCCCGATCGACCGGATGGCATGCCTGTCATTTCGGCCCTGCAGATCTGCAGGCAGGTCTTCCCTGGTGGGAAGACCTCTCTTGAACACGACACCCATCTGATTCCGATCGGCAAACAGGCCTGAATCATTGTGTCGTGAACACCGTTGAAGCCCCGGCTCTACGCTTTTTTATCCAACCCGCACGCAAGGAATGTCCCCATGGTCAGTAAAACCGAGATCCATGCTCAGCAGCAGGAACTGCCCGGCAAGGAAGGTCTGATGCAGCCGCCTGCAGAATTCATCCGCCCGGGGTATCGCGGCAGTGCAAAGCTTGAGGGCAAAATCGCTCTGATTACCGGCGCCGACAGTGGCATTGGCCGCTCGACGGCGATCCATTTCGCGCGTGAAGGCGCCGACGTCGCAGTGATGTACCTCAGTGAAGAGGACGATGCCCTGGAAACGCAGCGCCTGGTGGAAGCCGAAGGTCAGCGCTGCCTACTGATCGCGGGCGATATCCGCAATGCCGCCTTTTGTCGAGCATCAGTGCAAAAGGTGATCGACCATTTCGGAGGGCTCAACATTCTGGTCAACAACGCCGGAACTCAGCAGGTCAGCACCGATCTGACCGAGCTGAGCGACAAGCAGTGGGAGCAGACCTTCGCGACCAACATGCACGGCATGTTCTACCTGACCAAAGCCGCATTGCCGTATCTGGGCGAAGACGATGCGATTATCAATACCGCCTCAGTGAATGCCTATATCGGCCCCGACTTTCTGGTGGACTATAGTGCCACCAAGGGCGCGATCATCAGCTTTACCCGCTCGCTCTCCAATCAGGTGGTGGGACGCGGCATCCGGGTCAATGCGGTGGCTCCAGGGCCGGTCTGGACGCCGCTGCAGCCAGCGACGCTGGGTGCCCACGACCCGGAAATGCTCGAAGACTTTGGCGCCGAGACGCCAATGGGACGTGCCGCGCAGCCATGGGAGCTGGGACCGTGCTATGTTTTTCTGGCGTCGCTGGACGCGGCCTTCATGAGCGGTCAGACGCTGCACCCCAACGGTGGCGTTGTGGTCAACGGCTGAGGCCTGGCGCCTGGCCGGCAGACCGGGAGATGTTCACCGGTTCACGCGGGTCGGCCAGGGCGGCATGAACATTGACGTGCTCTGCCATCATCAATGATGACGGATATCTCACTCCCCTGGGCGAAGGAGGCCCTGACTCATATGCCCGGCATGACACCGAACCCCTTATCGTCTCGTGACAGCTGGCTCGAGCGCTCGGCGCACCATCACTGGCTTGAGATGGAAGGTCAGCGCCTTCTGGCCTTCTATCGCGCCTCGCGCCACCCAGAGTGCGGTTTTGCGGCACTGGACGAGCGCGGTCGCCTGCCGGACGATGCCCACCCCGACACCATGATCACCGCCCGCATGACGCACTGCTTCGCGCTGGCAGCCATGCGCGGCGAGCCCGGTGCCGCGCCACTGGTGGCCCACGGCGTGGCTGCCCTGCGCGGTGACCTGCACGATCACGAGCATGGCGGCTGGTATGGCGAGCGCCCGCGTGACGGCGAGACGCAGACCAAGCAGGCCTATATCCACGCCTTTGTGGCGCTGGCCGCAGCCAGCGCCTGGCAGTCCGGACACGAAGACGCCGGCCCGCTGCTGGATGACATCCTCGAAGTGCTTGAGACGCGCTTCTGGGATGAAGGCGAGGGCCGGCTGCGTGAAGGGTTCTCACGTGACTGGTCCGAGGATGAAGCCTACCGCGGCGGCAACAGCAACATGCACGCCACCGAAGCCTTTTTGCAGCTCGCCGACGTGCTCGACGAGGGCAAGTGGCGCCAGCGCGCCCTGTCGATTGTCGAGAAGATCATTCACGCCCATGCCCGGCCCAACGACTATCGCGTGATCGAGCATTTCGACAGCCACTGGCAGGAGTGGCGCGACTACAACCAGGACAAGCCCGGCGACCCGTTTCGCCCTTACGGTGCCACACCCGGGCACGCCTTTGAATGGGCACGGCTTTTGCTGCACCTTGAGGGCAGCCTTTTGCGCCACGGCGAGACCACACCGGGCTGGCTGATCGAAGACGCCCGCGGCCTGTTTCAAAGCGCCACCGCGCTTGCCTGGCATGTCGATGGCGCACCGGGGCTGGTCTACACCCACGACTGGGATAACCAGCCGGTGGTCCACGAGCGCATGCATTGGGTCGTGGCCGAGGCAGCCGCCACCGCGGCCATGCTGCTCAAGCGCACCGGAGACGTCGGCTACGAGCGCTGGTATCGCTGCTTCTGGGACTATATCGATCGTTTCATGATTGATCGCGAGCAGGGCAGCTGGCATCAGGAAGTGGATCGCAACAATCATCCCTCGAGCACTGTCTGGTCCGGCAAGTCGGATCTCTACCATGCCTACCAGGCCACGCTGTTGCCCCGTCTGCCGCTGGCACCGACCATGGCGCGAGCGATTGCCGACGGCCTGCTGTAGCCCTGCCGGTGCGATGTCCGGCCCTTCGGCTTGAGCCGGAACTGAAGGCGCCGGGCATCCATACGACGAGCATGCGAGGCTGAAATCGACCCAACAATATCGATATCAGCCCTTTGGGAGAGTGCCCATGCGTGTCGCGTCGTTTCTGTCCTCTGCTGCTGCCCTGATGCTCGCCTCGCCGGTCGTGGCCGAACCGGTCCCCACCGGCCCACCCAACGCCCCCTCACAGACACCGGCCTTCGAGCAGCAGACCCGCGCCCCGCAGATCGAAGACACGACCAGGCTCGAGACAACCACCGTGGCCGACGGGCTTGAACTCCCCTGGGGACTCGCCTTTCTGCCCGGCGGCGATCTGCTGGTGACCGAGCGCCCGGGTCGGCTACGACGTATCACGCCGGACGGCGAGGTATCGGCACCGATCGAGGGCCTGCCTGAGGTGGATGCAAGAGGCCAGGGCGGCCTGCTCGATGTCAGTCTGGCGCCGGACTTTGCCGACAGCCGCCTTGTCTATCTCAGTTACGCAGAGCCTCGCGGCAACGGCGACAATGCCACCGCCGTGGCGCGCGGCAGGCTTTCCGAGGACAGCACACGCCTGACCGACGTGGAGACCGTTTTCCAGCAGCAGCCGGCCTGGGACTCCACCAAACACTTTGGCTCAAGGCTTGTCTGGGATACCGATGGCACGCTCTGGATCACGCTCGGCGAGCGCTCACTGGTCGAGCCGCGCCAGCGGGCCCAGACGCTGGATAACACGATCGGCAAGGTGGTCAGGGTCAACGCCGATGGCTCGATACCCGATGACAACCCCTTTGTGGGTCGCGATGGAGCGCAGGGCGAGATCTGGTCACTGGGGCATCGCAATATTCAGGGCGCGGCCCGACATCCGGAGACCGGCACGCTCTGGACCATCGAACACGGGCCGAAAGGCGGCGACGAGCTTAACCGCCCCGAGCCCGGCCTCAACTACGGCTGGCCGGTAATCACCTACGGGGAAGACTATTCCGGTGCGGCCATCGGGGAAGGCATCACCCAAAAGGCGGGCATGGAACAGCCGATCTATTACTGGGACCCGGTCATTGCCCCGGGCGACATGACCTTTTATACCGGCGATCAGTTTGACGGCTGGCAAAACAGTCTGGTGATCGCCTCGCTCAAGCCCGGCGGGATTGTTCGGCTCACGCTGGACGACAACCGCGTGACCGGCGAGGCCCGCTATCTGGAAGGGCTCGGGCGGGTGCGCGATGTCGATCAGGGCCCGGATGGCGCCCTGTGGGTGCTGACCGATAAACGCGATGGCGCACTGATTCGCGTGCAACCGCAGAAATAATCACGTTCAGGGTAAAAAAAGCGCTCCGCCATTCGTTGAATGGCGGAGTGCGGCCGTCTGCAGGGCCTGTGGCTACCCGGGAATCTGCTCGAGCGCCAGGCAGTAGCGCTTGACCGAAGACTGCACCACCTGCCCGGCGTTGCTGCGAATCTCGCTGCCCTGGAAGGCACAGAAAAGCGCGTCAAACTCGAGCGTGGCCAGCGTCTCGCCCATCGCCTTGACGGTGGCTGCCGGCAGCGGGATGTTGTTGGGATAGGACCACATGAACGAGGCTTTCCCATCCGGTGTCACCAGCAGCGTGTCACCGCCCAGCAGCAGTTGCTGCGCCGGGTAGTGCAGCACGCTGGCGCCCGGAAAATGCCCCCCCAGGCGGTAAACATGCACCCCCGGCAGCACGTCGAGCCGGTCACCGGACCAGAACGACAGCCGATCGGAAGGCCGCATGACCCATTCACGGTCATCACCATGCAGATACAGCGGGCAGTCAAATACCTCGGCCCAGCGGGCCATGGTGCTGTAGTAGTGCGGATGGGAAATCGCGATGGCCGCCAGCCCTCCAAGCCCCTGAATCAACTGAGCCGTGGCGTCATCCAGCAGGCTGAGACAGTCCCACAGCACATTGCCATGAGGTGTCTGCAATAAAAGCGCCCGCTGACCAATGCCGAACTTCGGGGTGCTGCGAAGGCTCAAGAGCCCGGGCGCGAGCTGCTCGAACGTATTGGCATGCTGCGCCAGAAGCGTCTCGGGCGTCACCCAGCGCTGCCCACCCGCCGGCACATACTGACGCTCGTCCTCACAGATCGGACATCGCCTTGGGGGATGTTCCAGGGCGTCATACTGCACACCACAGGTCGCACATAAAAAGCCCTTTTCGAGCATGCCTTGCCCTCCCTGAATCCGTCATCGCATGGCATGAAACGCCATCACATCATGGTTTGGTCACGACCAACATTACCTCGAATCATGTTGTTGAGGGCGCATTATCGATCACACGGCCTGACAGGGCATTGGCGGCACAGATCTGGGCCAGATGACTGAGGCCCTGGGGCACGTTGCCCAGATGCTCGCCGGTCGAGGGATCGACCATTTCGGTCAGAAGCCCCAGATTGCCATTGGTGGCCTCAAGCGCCTCATCCATCAGTGCACGAGCCTCTTCCTGCTCGCCCAGTGCCGCCAGCGCCTCGACCATCCAGAAGGAGCAGGCGACAAAGGCGCCCTCTTCTTCGTGAACGCCGGAGTAGCGATAGATCAGCGCGCCACGTCCCAGCTCCTGTCGAATGGCGCGATAGGTCGAGAGCATTCGCGCTCGATTGACCTCGGCACCAAAGCGATGGGTCAGACACAGGGCGGCGTCCAGCCCCTCTACACCCTCATGGAGGACGTAGGCCCCACGTGCCTCGGACCAGCAGTGCGTCTCCACCCATTCGGCAATGCGCTGTCTTTCCCGCTCCCAGCGCTTTTTCCAGGTCGGTTCGATATGGCCCTGCTCCGCCAGCTGTACGGCATGTGTCAGCGCCAGCCAGCAGCTCATCTTGGAGTGCGTGTAGTGCTGATAGTCACCGGGCAGCTCCCAGATGCCGGCATCCCGCACGCGCCAGCGATCGGCGCACTGATTGGCCAGATCCCCCAGCAACCGGGCGGTATCAAGGTCGATGATGTGGCCGGCATCGATGAACAGCGTCGCCGTGGTCAGCAGGTCGCCATACATGCCCAGCTGAATCTGATCGCGGGCATTGTTGCCGACCCGCACCGGTTTTGACCCCTTGTAGCCGGTCAGCGCCGGATAGCTCTCGGCCGGAATCAGCTCCCCCGTGAGCGTGTAGCACACGCGCATGTCGGGGCCATGTTGGCGGATGGTTCGGGTCAGCCAGGAAAAGGCGGCCTGGGACTCCTCGATCGCGCCGGCATGCACGAACGCCTTGATCACCAGGCAGGCATCGCGCACCCAGGCGTAGCGATAGTCATAATTCTTGTCGCCCCCCAGCCGCTCGGGCAGGGAGGTGGTCGCCGCCGCCGCAATCGCCCCGCTGGGCGAATAGAGCAAAAACTTGAGCGCCAGCGCCGAGCGATGGACCCATTCGGGGTAGTCGCCATGAAAGCTCAGCTTGTCGATCCAGTCACGCCAGGCAAAGTCGCTGACATCAATCCGCTCATCGATACTCTCGATGGACGGCACCGCCAGCGGCTGTCCTGAGGTGGCCAGCAGGGCCACCAGCGAGCGCTGACCTTCACGGCTCACAAGGGTGGCGCGAGCATACCGGTCACAGCATTCATCAATCTCGACATCGTCCGAGCAGCGCAGCATCGCCATCAAATGGCCAATGTTGTACACCCGACCGATGGTCGTCTCCTGCAGCCACGGGCTGACCGTTTCGGTATGAGTGCCGGCATGAAAGCAGATATCAAACGTGACCTCGCCCTCAAGCCCCTCCACACGACGGGCCAGCTCGCACCAGGGCAGACGCCCGGCGGTATTGCTGTTGATCGACTCGGTCACCCGTGCCTGTCCATCCCGGGTGATGAAGGTCGTCTCCAGCACATTGCTGTTGTGGCGATAGTGGCGCTCGACGCGATAATCCCCGCGCGGGGTGAGCGAAAAGTATCCCCCCAGTTCGGGTTCGAGCAGACGATCAAACAGCGGCGGGGAATCCATGCTCGGCGCGCACCACCAGTCGATGGCACCATCCAGCGCAATCAATGCCACCGAGCGCCCCTCGCCGATGGCGGCGTAGTCCCCCAGTGGCGCAAATCCCGCTTCTCGAGCAGGATTGGCAACCTGTCTTTTGGTCATGGATCAACACTTCCTTGATATGAAACGCCACATGCCCTGCATGACCCGCGCAGACCTGCGGCCGTGCAGGGGCCATCCGTCAGGCGCACGAATGGAAAAAATAAACGTGGATTAACCCTTACTGTGGACGTGCCGGCGTCATCGCGCCAATGTCGTTGCCTGATCCCGAGCCCGAACATGTCGTCGCGGCAGGCAACGATCCCTACAGTGCCGCGACCTGAGACACTATGCTTGTCGGTATGCCTGACCGGTCTCACGCCGGCGCCCTTCTTCTGATGACAGTGGACTTCGCATGATCTTTCTTCTTTATCTCGCACTCGGCGTCGTGGCCGGCATTCTGGCGGGGCTTTTTGGCGTAGGCGGCGGCCTGATCATCGTGCCGGTGCTGATCTACAGCTTTACCCTGCAGGGCGTTGATCCCGCGGTCATGACCCATCTGGCCGTGGGAACCTCACTGGCCACCATCGTCTTCACCTCGCTCAACTCGATTCATGGTCATCACCGTATGGGCGCCACGCGCTGGCCGCTGGTGGGCTGGATGAGCATCGGGATCGTGGTCGGCTGTGCGCTGGGCGCGCTGACCGCCTCCTGGATTCCGGGCAATGACCTGCAGACGGTGATCGGCGTGTTTGCCATCGCCATGGCGATCCAGATTGCCTTCAACCTGCGTCCCAAGGGCGGCGGCACCGACTATCGACCGCCGGGCAAACCCTGGCTGATTGGTGGCGGCACGATCATCGGCTGGGCCTCGGCCATCTTTGGCATTGGTGGCGGCTCACTGACGGTGCCGTTTCTTTTGTGGCGCAACCTGCCGGCCCAGCAGGCGGTCGGCACCTCGGCGGCCTGCGGTCTACCGATCGCCGTTGCCGGCGCGCTGTCCTTCATGTGGTTTGGTCACGGCCATGATGATCTGCCCGCCTGGAGCATCGGCTATGTCTATCTACCGGGCATGGTGGGCATTGCCCTGACCAGCATGGTGTCAGCACGGATCGGCGTGCGGTTGGCCCATCGGCTATCCCCCACACTCCTGAAGCGCCTCTTTGCCGCGCTGCTGCTGGTGATCGGCCTTAATTTCCTGATATAGCCGGGATCATCGTCCATCGTCCGATGCCGACTTTCGTCGGATGACAAGTTGTGAAACTATCAGGGGGCGGGCGTCCCCTTCGGGGCGCCCTGACACCCAACCAAGAACAACGAGTCATGACCATGTCACAGGATCTTTCCCGGAACCCATCGGCGCGCCCACCAAAGAAACGTTCGTTTCAGATTCCGCATATTTACGCCATTCTTTTCATCTTTATTCTGCTGGCGGGCCTGGCCACCTGGCTGATTCCGGCCGGCGCCTACAATACCGTGCCCGGCCCCAACGGCCGCACCACCATTGATGCCGCATCCTTTCACTGGGTCACGCCCAGCCCTGCCGGACCGACCGAACTGCTGCTGGCCATTCCACGCGGGCTGCTTGGTGCCGGTGAAGTGGTGTTTTTCACGCTCTTGATCGGCGGCATGTTTGCGGTGCTGCGCCGCACCGGCATCATCGAACTGGGGGTCGATCACCTGACCCGTCATTTCGCCGGTCGCAGCCTGTGGGTGATTCCGGTTTTGATGGTGCTGTTTGGCGTACTGGCCACCATCATCGGTACCCAGGAGCTGTCGCTGGTCTATGTGCCGGTGATTCTACCGCTTCTGATCGCCCTGCGCTTTGACTCCATCACCGCCGCCGCCATTGCCCTTTGCGCCACCACGGCAGGCTTTGCTGCCGGCGTGATCAACCCGATCAACACCGGCCTGGCCCAGCAGCTTTCAAGCCTGCCGCTCTACTCGGGGTTTGGTCTGCGCCTGATCGCGCTGGTGGCCATGCTGGCCGTGGCCATCTTCTGGGTGATTCGCTACGCCCGGGGGGTGCGGGACAACCCCGAGGCCAGCCTGGTCCACGACGAAGCCGATGAGCAGCAAAAACGCGCGCGCTACCAGCACGCCCTCAACGAGGTCACGGCCCCCGCTACCGGGCGTCAAAAGCTCTGCATTGTGGTCACGCTCGCCCTGTTCGGCGTGCTGGTATACGGCGTGCTCGGACGCGGCTGGTTCATGTCGGAAATGGCCGGGCTCTTTATTGTCATGGGCGTTGCCGCCGGTCTGGTCGCCGGGCTGAAGATCGACGAGATCTGCGAGGGCTTCAACGAGGGCTTTCGGGACGTGCTGATGGGCGCCATGATTGCCGGCATCGCCCGCGCCGTCGCCGTGGTACTCGAAGATGGCCAGGTACTCGACACCATGGTCCATGGGCTGGGGCATCTGGTTGGCGGACTGCCCACGGCACTGTCGGCACTGGGCATGTATCTGGCCCAGCTCGGCTTCAACTTCGTGGTGCCCTCGGGCAGCGGCCAGGCGCTGGTGACCATGCCGATCATGGCACCGCTGGCCGATGTGGTGGGTGTGACCCGTCAGACCGCCGTGCTGGCCTATCAGCTCGGCGATGGCATCGGCAATATTCTCTATCCCACCTCGGGCTACTTCATGGCCACGCTCGCGCTGGCGGGCGTGCCCTGGCAAAAATGGGTGCGCTTTTTCCTGCCGCTGTTCGGTCTCTGGGTACTGGTTGCGATTGTGCTTTTGATTGTCGCCCAGGCCAGCGGCTGGCACGGCTGATGCCGACTCGGCTCAAGCCCTGAGCCGTCAGGCTCCTGTGGCATCAAAAAAGGCGACCTCCGGGGTCGCCTTTTTAATGATGTAGCGCAGGGCGGCATGTCAGAAACGGAACTGGCGCCGAGTCAACTTCGGCGACGGGCGCGGGCCATGCGCTGTGCCTCGGCATGAACTTCTGCCAATACCTCTTGCACGTAGTGGATATGACGCTGAGCGACCTCGCGTGCCGCCTCGGGCTGTCGACTCATGACCGCCTCAAACAGCTCAAGATGCTGGCTCGAGAGAATCTCGCGGGTTTCGACACGCTGGGCATACATCCCGCCGATATTGGTCACCACGTTACGCTTGAGCAGATCAAAAAGCCCACGAATCGTATGCAACAGCACGCCGTTATGGCTGGCCTCGGCAATCGCCAGATGAAACCCCGCATCCGCTGCCCCCTCTTCAGCCTGCGTGGTCGGCCCCACGTTCTGATAGCAGTGCTGTAGCCGATCAAAGGCGGCCTGCAGTCGCTCACGATCCGGTTCCGTGGCGCGCTGTGCGGCATAAAACGCACAGGCCCCTTCCAGCGTATGCCGGAACTCAAGGAGATCCCGCTGGGCGTCGGGGCTATTTTCCAGTAACAGCAGCAACGGGTCACTAAAGGTTGCCCCCAGCGAAGGCGTCACGTAAGTGCCACCACCCTGTCGGCTGCTGAGCAGCCCGTTGGCCGTCAGGCGCTGAATGGCCTCACGCAATGAGGGCCTGGAAACGCCGAACTGTTCGGCCAGCGCCCGTTCTGCCGGCAATCGTTCGCCCGGCTTGAGGGTGCCCTCGAGAATCATCGACTGTAGCTGCTCGACAATGCCATCCGCCAGCCTGCGATGGCGAACCTGACCGACTTCCATACCCTTTCTCCAATTGGTCTTACCAATTTTATATTAAGCACTATTTCACAATGAAACGACAAGCATCATGAACCAAAGTAGCAACCGGGTTTCATTGACCCTCTAATTGAAAGCCCCTTACTCTCCACTGCCTGCGCATTAGCACAGGTTAAATTGGTAATACCAATTATCTGACAAGCCCAACAAGAAATGGAGCAATGCTCATGACTCGCCAGCCTGCCGTGATATTTCTGCCCCATCCTGCTCTTGACCACATGGAGGGATGAACATGACACCCGGTCTGCTTGCCCTGCTCGCCATTGCGCCCATTATCGTTGCCGGCATACTGCTGATCGGCCTGCGCTGGCCCGCCAGCCGCGCCATGCCGGTGGTCTATCTGCTCAGCGTGCTGATTGCCCTGTCTGGCTGGAGCATGAGCTTCGAGCGCGTGCTCGCGTCCACGCTGCAGGGGCTGATCATCACCATTGGCGTGCTCTGGATCATTTTCGGCGCCATCCTGCTGCTTAACACGCTGCAGCACTCGGGCGCGATCAGGGCGATTCATGCCGGCTTTACCACCATCAGCCCAGATCGTCGCGTACAGGCCATCATCATTGCCTGGCTGTTTGGCAGCTTCATCGAAGGCGCCTCCGGCTTTGGGACCACGGCCGCCATTGCCGCACCGCTGCTGGTCGCCATGGGCTTTCCTGCCATGGCGGCCGTGCTGATGGGCATGCTGGTACAGAGCACCCCGGTCTCCTTTGGCGCCGTGGGCACCCCCATTGTCATTGGCGTTACGACCGGGCTGGACAGCGTGACCCTGACCGATCAACTCATCGCGCGCGGCTCAAGCTGGGAGCTCTTTTTACAGCAGATCACCAACGGTACCGCGATCACCCACGCCATTGTCGGCACCGTCATGCCGCTGATCATGGTATTGATGCTGACGCGCTTTTTCGGCGAAAAGAAAAGCTGGAAGGCCGGTTTCGAGATTCTGCCCTTTGCGCTGTTTGCAGGGCTTGCGCTGACCATCCCCTACCTTGTGACCGGTATTTTCCTCGGGCCGGAATTCCCCTCCCTGCTGGGCGGTCTGGTGGGCCTGGTCATCGTCGTGACCGCCGCCCGACTGCGCTTTCTGACGCCCAGAACCACCTGGGACTTTGCCGATCGCAGGGATTGGCCAACCGAGTGGATCGGTACGCTACAGGTCAAGATCGATGATCTCACCGCCCGCCCCATGAGCCAGTGGCTGGCCTGGCTGCCCTATGTATTGGTCGGCGCCTTGCTGGTCATCAGCCGCGTCTTCCCCGAGGTGACCACGGCGCTGAAGTCGCTGAGTTTTGGCATGAGCAATATCCTGAACGAGGAGGGCATCAGTGCCAGCGTCGAGCCGCTGTTTCTGCCCGGTGGCATCCTGGTGTTCGTGGCACTTCTGACCGTGGTGCTTCATCGCATGCGTCTGCGCGCGCTCGGCGCGGCGATCAGCGAGTCGGGTCAGGTGCTGCTCAAGGCCGGCTTTGTGCTGCTGTTTACCGTGCCCATGGTTCGTATTCTGATCAACTCGGGCATCAATGCCGCCGACCTTCCCAGCATGCCGATTGCAATGGCGCGCTACATGGCCGATAGCGTCGGCAGCATCTATCCATTGCTGGCTCCCACCATCGGGGCCATGGGTGCCTTTCTGGCCGGCTCCAATACCGTCAGCAACATGATGTTCAGCCAGTTCCAGTTCGGTGTCGCCGAAACCCTGGGTATTTCAGGCGCGTTTATCGTCTCCATTCAGGCCGTGGGCGCTGCGGCGGGCAACATGATCGCGATTCACAACATCGTGGCGGCCTCGGCCACGGTCGGATTGATCGGTCGTGAAGGCATCACGCTTCGCAAGACGATCTGGCCCACCCTCTACTACGTGATTTTTACCGGCATCATCGGTCTGGTGGCCTGCTATGCGCTGGGGATCAAGGACCCACTCATGGGCAGCTAATCGGCCGCTGCATGAAGACCTGACACATCGCTTCCTTTTTTCGGGGTCCAACATGATCATCTCAGCTTCAACAGACTATCGCGCGGCAGCACGACGCCGGCTGCCACCCTTTCTGTTTCACTATCTCGACGGAGGTGCCTACGCCGAGTACACCATGCGACGTAACGTGGACGATCTTGGCAGTGTCGCTCTACGTCAGCGCGTATTGAGAAACATGTCCAGCCTGAGCCTTGAAACCGAGCTGTTTGGTGAGCGTCTGGCCATGCCGGTGGCACTCGCCCCTGTCGGCCTGTGTGGCATGTATGCCCGTCGTGGCGAGGTACAGGCCGCCACGGCCGCAGCAGAAAAGGGCATTCCCTTCACCCTGTCGACCGTCTCGGTGTGCTCGATCGAGGAAGTCGCCGCCGAGCTGTCCCGCCCCATGTGGTTTCAGCTCTATGTACTCAAGGACCGGGGGTTCATGAAAAATGCCCTCGAGCGCGCCTGGGCGTCAGGCGTTCGCACGCTGGTCTTTACCGTGGACATGCCAACGCCCGGGGCCCGCTATCGTGACGCGCATTCCGGCATGAGCGGCAAACACGCCGCCCTTCGCCGCATGTGGCAAGCGTTGACCCATCCGCTCTGGGCCTGGGATGTCGGCCTGCACGGCCGTCCTCACGATCTGGGCAACATTTCTGCCTACCGTGGCCATCCGACGGGGCTTGAAGATTATATTGGCTGGCTGGCCAAAAACTTCGATCCCTCCATTTCCTGGCAGGATCTGGAGTGGATTCGCGATTTCTGGCAAGGCCCCATGATCATCAAGGGCATTCTCGATCCGGAAGATGCCCGGGATGCCGTGCGCTTTGGCGCCGATGGCATTGTCGTCTCCAACCACGGCGGGCGACAGCTTGACGGCGTGCTTTCAAGCGCTCGTGCGTTGCCGGAGATCGCCAGTGCGGTCAAGGGAGAGCTCAAGATCCTTGCCGACTCGGGGATTCGCAATGGTCTTGATGTGGTCCGCATGATTGCGCTGGGCGCAGATACGGTGCTGCTGGGCCGCGCCTTTATCCATGCGCTGGCCACCCACGGCCGGGCCGGCGTGGTGAACCTGCTGGAACTGATCGAAAAGGAGATGCGTGTGGCCATGACGCTGACGGGGGCCAGCACCATCAGTGACATCACAAGTGATGTTCTGGTACCGCAGTCCGGCTCGGTCATCGACTAGTCCACTCATGTTCTGTCATTAAAAAGGCGACCTCCGGGGTCGCCTTTTTTTGATGGCTCGTGACGCAATTATTCGGCAAAGCGACGCTCGGTCTGCCATCCCTTGTTGGTCAGGACCATCATGGCGCGCTTGTGATGGGTGTCTTCAAGACCTTCCAGACCGCCCTTGTAGGCCTTTTGCAGGCTGTCATCCTCGGCCCAGTCGGGCAGGTCATCGATCCGGTAGCTGTAGCGAACGTGGGAGACGGTGTAGCCGCCGTCGATGGCCTGGGCCGGCGTGAAGCTGTCGATGCCTTCGACGCGCACCTTGCCAAAGCAGAAGCCGCCCTGCTCGAGCCCCTGCTCGCGGGCATAGAGCTTACGGCCTTCATCGGTGAGCTTGTAGCGCTGGCGTCCATCGCTCATGGCTTCACGCTCGAGCAGCCCGGCTTTCGCGAGCGCATCGGCGCGCTTGACGCGGTCAGCAAGCTCCGGATGTTCGCTGACAGCGCGCTTGTCGACCACAAACGGCAACCGCGGTGCGGGCGCCTCCAGACAGACCGCCGGCCCCATGTTGCCGATATCGTCCTGCAGTGCCGAACGGAAGTTACCTTCGCTGGCTTCCTGATGATCACCACAGGCACTCAAAAGGGCTGCCAGCGGCAAGAGTGCCAGCACGCGATATGACGTCATCACCATGACTCCTGATCAAACTTGAATTCGGTAGGCCTGCCCGAAAGCGTAGCCCCTTTATCGCTGTCCTGCGGTCAGAGCGGCAAATGGCAGGACGAAAAAATGCCCGCCGAAGGGCGGGCATTATCATCACTCACGGGCTCGAAAAATCAAAGTCCGGCACGAAAGGCCGCAATTGACCGAATATCCTCGGGCGTGGTGCGACAGCAGCCGCCGATCAGACGTGCGCCGCGCGCGTACCACTGCGCAGCCTGCTCACCAAAACCGGCGCCGTGGGCGACATCACAGCCGCCCTGCCAGGTCTTGCTGGTCGCGTCATAGGTTTCGCCCGAGTTGGGATAAACGATCAGCGGCTTGTCGGTCACGGCCGACATCTGCTCAAGCAGCGACGGGATGTGTTCGAGTGCGGTGCAGTTGACGCCCAGCGCGGCCACCTGCGGCTGGTCATTGAGCCAGCGGGCACATTCGGCGATCGGCGTGCCTTCACTGATGTGCTCGCCGTCACGGGCGGTAAAGGTGATCCAGGCGCTCATGTCGGGAAATTCCCGCAGCACCGTGACCAGGGCTTTCGCTTCGACGAGCGAGGGCAGGGTTTCACAGGCCAGTACGTCAGCACCAGCCGCCGCCAGGGCGGCCAGGCGGGCACGATGAAAGGCCACCAGCCCGGCCTCATCGATATCATAGTGGCCACGGTACTCCGAGCCGTCGGCCAGGTACGCCCCATAGGGGCCGACCGAGGCCGCCACCAGCGGCCTTGGCCGCCCTTCGTGACCGCCCTCATTCCAGAAATCATCACGTGCCTCGGCCGCCAGGCTGACCGAACGCGTGATCAGCTCAAGCGCCTCGGCCTCGCTCATGCCGCGAGCCATATAACCCTCAATGGTGGCCTGATAGCTTGACGTGATGGCGATATCGGCACCGGCGCGGAAGTAATCAAGATGCACCTGGCGGATCAGGTCGGGGGTTTCTGCCAGCACGCGTGCCGACCAGAGGCTGTCGTTAAGGTCACAGCCGCGCGCTTCAAGTTCAGTGGCCAGCGCCCCGTCAACGATCAGCAGCGGGTGATCGAGCAGGGCCCGGGCGATGGGATCGGTCGTGGTGGTCATGAGGTCTCCGTCACGGCAGAGGAATCGGTCCCGTCCTTGCGGCGCGGGTCAGTGAGATAAAAGGCCAGATAGCACACCGCAATGAAGGGAATGCCGCAGTAGAGTGCGATGCGCTGGGTGGGATCAAAGGCGATCCCGACAAAACAGAGCAGACAGGCGATAAAGGCGCCCAGCGGCACCCAGGGATAAAAGGGCGCGCGATAACCCAGCGTGGCCGGGTCGCCACCGCCGCGCACGAACTGGCGGCGAAAGCAAAGCTGGCTGACGGCAATGCTCATCCAGACGGCCACCACCGCAAAGCCGGAAATCGACACCAGCACCAGATAGAGCGTATCGGCCGCAAAGACACTGGAGAGCAGGGCCAGAAGCCCGCCCAGCATGCTGAACAGCAGCGCATTGAGCGGGATGCCGCCGCGGGTGACACGGGCAAACATCGAGGGCAGGGTGCGCTGCTCGCCCAGCGACCACAGCATGCGCGAGGCCGCATACAGCCCCGAGTTGGCCGCTGACAATAGCGCCGTGATGATCACGAAGTTCATGATGTCGCCGGCATGAGGGATGCCGGTCATGGCAAAGACCGTGACGAACGGGCTTTCGACCAGACCTGCCTGCTCACGCGGCAGCATCGCGGCAATCACCACGATGGTGCCGACAAAAAAGACCACCAGCCGCCAGAGGGTGGCGCGAATGGCGCGCGGCACGTTCTTTTCCGGGTCCTCGGTTTCACCGGCGGCAATGCCGATCAGCTCGGTACCGGAGAAGGCAAAGCTGACCGCCAGCATGGTGACCAGAATCGGCATGACGCCGGTCGGAAAGAAGCCTTCGCGGGTGAGGTTGTGAAACATCGGTGCCGGCTGCCCTTCCGGCCCGGCGAGACCGAAAATCGCCGCGCCGCCGACGATAATGAAGATCACCACGGTAGCGACCTTGATCAGCGACAGCCAGAACTCGGTCTCGGCAAAGATCTTCGGCGTAAAGGCGTTGGTCAGGAAAACAATCAGCGCAAAGATCGCACTCCAGATCCAGATCGGCACGTCGGGAAACCATTTCGCCATCAAAAGGCCCGAGGCCGTGAACTCCGAACCCAGCGCGACCGTCCAGGTCAGCCAGTAGAGCCAGGCCACCGTATAACCGGTACCGGGGCCAATATAGCGGGTGGCGTGCGCGCTGAAGGCACCGGTTTCCGGCATGTGCACGGACAGCTCGCCCAGACACATCATCACCAGATAGACCACCACGCCACCGATCAGGTAGGCAAGAATTGCCCCCATGGGGCCGGCCTGATTGACGGTATAGCCCGAGCTCAGAAAAAGCCCGGTCCCGATCACACCGCCCAGTGACAGCATCACCAGGTGGCGCGACTGCATGCTGCGCTTGAAATCGCGGGACGTGCCGCGGGGCTCCGGAATGTCCGGGCCATCGGATGACGATCTGCTCATGACGCTCTTCTGCTGCCGGTTGCCATAAAAAAACGCCTTTCAATAAATAAAAGGCATAAGAAGGCGGCATTATACGGCCCATGGGCGCGGCGTCACCCATTGCATCGAATATCCATGCTCGTGATGTTTCACGTGAAACACCGTCATGTCCGGCCGCCATGCCCATGACATGAACAACGCTTGCAGCACCCCCTGACGCACGCAAAAGGGTCGCCCGTCGGGCGACCCTTTCGCATGTCCTGCAAGGCTGGAAAGACCGGCGTCAGGCCTTTTTGACAAACTCGGACTTGAGTTTCATCGCGCCGATGCCATCAATCTTGCAGTCGATGTCATGATCGCCGTCGACCAGACGAATATTTTTGACCCGTGTGCCGACCTTGACCACCAATGAGGAGCCCTTGACCTTGAGGTCCTTGATGACCGTGACCGTATCCCCATCGACCAGCGTATTGCCATTGGCATCGCGAACGCTGCTGCCCTCCTCGACGGAAGACGTCTCACCGGCCTGCGCCCATTCGTGACCGCACATGGGGCAGACGAACATGGCACCGTCCTCGTAGGTGTAATCGGCCTCGCAGGCGGGACAGCCGGGCATAGCAGACATGAGTATTATCCTGTCGTTGAGAGAAGAGCGTGGCCCGAACAGACAGGCCGTGAGGGCGCCATGGTACCCGCTTTCAGCACTGCGTGACGGCGAAGTTGTGGACGGCGTGCATTGATGTGTAAACGAGGTTAATGAATTCCCCTTCGGGCAACAAGTGCACCCATGGTTTATACATAACTGTTTTTATTGAACTTTTTGAAAAACCCGGGCACCATCGCGGCTCGCTGAGACCGGCTCGTCCCGGTCGGATCACTTCCTGACAACACGCGGTTGCGACCGCCCCGGTATTTCATGCGCCCAGCTGCCCTTGCCTTTCTTGCCCTTGCCATGTCCACCGACGCTTTTGCCGCCGCACTCGGCAAGGGGGCCGGCAGCACTCGCCCGAAGTTTCAGGAGGCTCTGCGTACCGGCCTGCTGTTTGGCACCATCGAGGGCATTACCCCGGTCATTGGCTGGGCGCTGGGGCTGGCTGCCGCCCAGATGATCTCCCGGTGGGACCACTGGATCGCCTTCATCCTGCTGCTGGGGCTTGGTGCGCGCATGGTCTACGACGGCCTGACCCAGGACAGTGAGGCCCCGGAGACCTCGACACGTCAGCCGCTGGGCATGCTGATGCTGACCGCGCTGGCCACCAGTATCGATGCGATGGTGATCGGCATCAGTCTGGCCTTTGTCGATGTCAATATTGCCCTGGCGGCACTGGCGATCGGTGTGACCACCATGGTCATGGTGACCACGGGCATGATGCTGGGTCGCGTGCTGGGCAGCGTGATCGGCCAGCGCGCCGAAATCGTTGGCGGCGTGCTGCTCATGGTGCTGGGCGGCGCCATTTTATACGAGCATCTCTACACTCCAATGCCCCTTCAGGCGCTGCTGTAGCATCGCCTGAACGCGTATCCTGCGCTATAAAGTAACGTAACGTTACGGTATCGGCCGTGATTACCCCGGCTGCAGGAGCGCCCTTGTCGTCATGATCAGTACCACCCCCCCACCCGAGACCCATCCGCTGGTGCCACTGGAGGACGTTGATGTCCCGGCCTGGCCCGAGCGTGCCGCGCTCAAGATGGCTGCGTTGCGGCTGCGCACGCTGTTCACGGGCAGCAACCAGCGACCCTTTATTGCCGAAGACCGCCTCAATGACAGCGTTGAGCTGTTCAGCGACATGGCAACGCCGGCATTTTGTGAACCGCTACTGGCCGAGCTTGATGAAACGCTGGCCTCGTGGGCCACCAACCCGACCCCGAAGCAGTGGATCAGACCTCTGGTGCTGCCGCCATGCGATGAGCACGATCTGCTGTCGCGCTGGGCGCAGCGTCATCATCATGAGGTACTGACCCCGCCGACCCGCGATGACCTGCTGATCGACACGCCCGAACAGACGCTGGATCTCTCCGGCGATGGCGTTTTGGTCATTCCACAACTGGAAGCCTGGTTTTTGCGTCATCGCTGCGGACTGGGGATGGTCCGCACGCTATTGACCACACTGGCCGGGCTCAAGCGCCACTGCGTGATCGGCTGCAACAGCTGGGCCTGGGCGTTTTTATGCAAGGCCGTTGATGCCCATCTGATTCTGCCCGAGCCGCTGACCTTCGAGCCCTTTGATGAGCCGCGGCTGCGCCGCTGGCTGGCCGACATCGCCAGACAGCAGGCCGATGAAGGCATTCGTTTTCGTCTGAGCCGCAATGGCAAAAACGTCTTTGCTCTCAACCGCAAGGGCCGGCCGCGTGAAAAGTATTTCGAAACCCTGGCCGCTCGCAGCCGCGGGATTGCCTGGGTGGCCTGGCATCTCTGGCAGCGCAGCCTCAAAAAGGCCAACGATGACGCCGACAACGACTTGAGCGAAGACGATCAGCAAACGCTCTGGGTCGTCGCGCTCGAAGAATTTTCACTGCCCGGCAGCGACGGCACCCAGGCCCTGCTGATTCTGCAGGCGCTTTTGATTCACGGCAGCCTCAGCGCCCGAGAGCTTGAGAGCGTGCTGCCCGACCCCGGCTTTCAGGGCATGCATCACGCGCTACATCGTGCCGGCTTCATCGGTGAGCGGGACGGGCGCTACTACTGCCGGGCAAGCGCCTACCCGGCCATTCGCGATGGGCTCGCCACGGCGGGCTTTCCGCTCGACAGCTACTGATCCGGCCGCCACCCCACCTTCCAAGGAGCTTTCATGTCACAGCAGGCATCGTCCTCTCCAGAAGCCTCCCAGATGATTCGCGACATTGGCGATATCAACTTTCTCACCATTGCCCTGATCGTTCTGGGCACCTGGCTTGCCATCGCACTGGTCAAGCGCGCCCTGCCCTGGGTCGCCGAGCGCGGCCCCAATCGGATGCGGCTATGGCTTCTGGGCGCGGTACCGATCTTCCGACTGGCCGCCACCGCACTGGCCGTGATCTGGATCGTACCGATGGTGATCAAGGTCACCATGGAGAATTTTCTGGTGATTGCCGGCGCGGTTGGTGTAGCCGTCGGTTTTGCCTTCAAGGACTACATCAGCAGCCTGATCGCCGGAATCGTCGCCCAGTTTGAAACGCCCTGGCGGGCTGGAGACTGGGTCAAGATCGGCAGCGACTACGGTGAAGTCCGCTCGGTCGGCATGCGCGCCATCACGCTTCGCACCCTGCACGATGACACCATCACGGTGCCGAATCTGAAGCTCTGGGACAACAACATTGCCAATTCCAATGACGGTGAGCGCACGCTGATGTGTGTGGCCGACTTCTATATCGCGCCGCCCTTCGACGCTCAGCGCATGCGTGCGGCCCTGCGCGATGTCGCCCTGACCAGCGCGTGGCTGTGCTATGAAAAACCGATTATCGTCTTTGTCGAACAGGCCGAGGTCGGCACGCACATCGAGCTGCGCGCCTATCCGTTTGAAATGCGCGACCAGGGGCATTTCATCAGCGACCTGACCGTACGCGGCAAGGAGGCGATCCAGGCGCTGGGCGCCAGGGAAGTGACTGCACCAGCGGCGGCCGGCTGATTCCACTGTATTAAACCAGCATCTTTGCCATTAGCATGTGTTTAATTAACGGATAAAAGGAGCCATCGGTGTCGACACTGAGCTGGGAAGAGTTTTCAAAAGTGGAACTGCGCATCGGGCGCATCACGCATGCCGAGGTATTCGAGAAGGCGAGGCGGCCGGCCTATGTACTGCAGGTGGATTTCGGCCCCGAGATTGGCGTGCGCAAGTCCAGTGCGCAGATCACCGAGCTGTATGAGCCCGATACCCTCGTAGGGCGGCTGGTGGTGGCAGTGACCAACTTCCCGCCCAAGCAGATCGGACCGATCATGTCGGAGTGTCTGGTCACCGGCTTTCATAATGAGGACGGTGCGGTGGCGCTATGCGTGCCGGATCAGGACGTGCCGCTGGGCACTCGCCTGATGTAGCCTGCCAGGCTGTCAGGGCGTCGTTGACCGGTGCCCTGGCGTACCTCACCCTGCTGCCATGACAACGCCCTTTTCCCCGTATCAACCTCTGGCCGATGCGCTGCTGGCCCATCTGCCTGATGACGGCGATGGCGCCCATGATCTCGCGCATCTGGTACGCGTGTGGCGCAACGTGCAACGCATTGCCGCCGAGGAAGGCGGCGACCGCGAGCTGCTGCTTGCCGCTACGCTGTTGCACGATGGCGTCCACGTGGCCAAAAACGACCCGCGCCGCGACCGCGCCTCATGGCTGGCCGCCGAACAGGCCCGCAATATTCTCGACACGCTGGGGTGGGCAGCCTCACACATCGACGCCGTGGCGCATGCCATCGAGTCACACAGCTTTTCTGCCAATATCACACCGCAAACGCTGGAAGCCCGGGTGCTACAGGACGCCGACCGACTTGATGCACTGGGGGCGCTGGGCGTGGCACGCTGTTTTTATACCGCAGGGACAATGGGCAGCGCGCTATATGACGTCACCGACCCACAGGCCCATGCTCGGGCATTGGATGATCAACGTTTCACGCTGGATCATTTTGAAACCAAGCTTTTGACGCTCTCGGAGGGCTTTCAGACCGCCACCGGCCGGCAGCTGGCGGCGCAGCGCCATGCACGGCTTTTAGCCTTTCGGGAGGCGCTGCTGGAGGAGATTGGCGAGCCGCCAGTCGAGTGACGGTGGGCTCAGCCAGGCGCCCCCGGCTCAAACAGTGGGGCCATCTCGGGAGTAAAGTGCGCCACGTTGATGCGCAGCGCGTCTTCACGGCGGTTGCCCACGGTGAACACCGAGCCCGGCAGCAGCAGCACATCATGACCGGCCAGCCGACGAATGAAGGCGTCCATGTCATCGATGCCCGGGTGGCGGGCCCAGAGAAACATGCCGCCTTCCGGTGCGATATCAAATGTCCAGCCGCAGGCCCGCAGAAGCCGCTGCGTTAACGCCTGCTGCACCATGAGATCACGCTGCACCTTGCGCATGTGGCGCAGATACGAGCCATCGGAGAGGATCGTATTGACGAAGCGCTCACAAAAGCCCGGCACCGAGACCGATGTCAGCAGTTTTAACTGCAACAGCGGTTCGATCATTTCCGCGCAGCAGGCGATATAGCCGATACGCAGCGACGAGGAGAGCGATTTCGAAAAGCTGCCGATGTAGATGACGTGATCGAGATCGTCGAGGTCGGCAAAGCTCTGGTGATGGCCGCTGGAAAAGTCGCCGTAGACATCGTCCTCGATGATCAAGAAGTCATGGGCGATCGCCAGACGCAGAATATCAAAGGCGTTGCGCGCTGAAAGGCTCCCGCCGGTCGGATTGTGAAAGGTGCTGTTGCAGACCAGCGCCCGCACCCGGCGGCGGCTCAGGAGTTCGGTGATAAAGGCCGTATCCGGCCCGGTCGCGGTGCGCGGCACGCCGATGACCTCTCCGCCGCCGAGCGCAATCAGTTTATTGAGATTGCCGTTGCCGGGCTCATCAACCAGCACCACGTCGCCGGGGCGAATCAACAATCGAATGACCAGATCCAGCGCCTGCGTGGCGCCCAGCGTGGTGATGATCCGGGTCGGCGGCACACTGACGCGGGTCTTGCTCTGCAGGTGGCGAGCCAGTTGCTGACGCAGCGGTCGGTAGCCCTGAATGTCGCCATATTCGACCAGCGCCCGCTGCTCCAGACGCGCCGTGCGGCGAATCGCGCGGGCCAGCAGCTCGGTGTTGCGCCACTCGGTGGGCAACCAGCCGCCGCTGAGCTTGATGGATTCGGGGCCGCTTTGCAGCAGGGCAAACAGTGGGTCCGAGGGCTGCATGGGCAAGACCGGGTCAGACATCTCCCGAGCGGCCAGATCAGCCAGCGTGTCGGCCCGATGTCCGGCGCTGCGTCCAGTGTCCATAGAAGACGTTACGAAATAGCCGCGCCCCTGCTGCGCCTCGATCAGTCCTTCAGCGACCAGGCGATCATAGGCGCTGACAATGGCGTGATGGCTGGCGCCGCTGTCGGCACCTTGATGACGGATGGAAGGAAGACGCTGCCCGGCGGCCCACTCGCCCGCCAGCAGCCGTTCGCGCATCTGCTGATAAAACGCGGTGCTGTTCATGTGGCCGCCCTGATTCACCCTGTTTTGTTTCCGCTCACCCTTTCCTGCCATCTCCTTTCAAGCCTTTCCTGCTCGTCCTGCTACTGCCACGCCGAGCCTGCAAAACGTCGACAGATGGCAGCAAAACGATGTCTTTTACCGGCTTTTCATCAATTTATCACTGTTTGTTAAAACAACCTAACAGTGTGCTGAAAATCTCATCGACTGTTTGCTCGGTGGTCTTCAAAACGTGTGAGCATCAGGGATAACGATTCGACCGTCGGCCTTGTTCATGGCCCTTTATCAGGCGTTTATCGACAGGAAGAAAAGTCAGATGCGTACCACCGACAAGCTTTATTACCTTGATCAGTATCTGTACCGAGCCGAGGCGCGCATTGCGAGGCTGCATGCCGAGGCCATCGAACTCGACCGTACCGTGGCCTTTCCCGAAGGCGGCGGTCAGGAGGGCGATATCGGCACCATCGAAACGCCGGTGGGCACCTTTCGCTTTATCTGGACCAAAAGGCTTTACGGCACGCCGCTGAGCATTGAAGGGTTTACCGGCGTCAAATCCGGCGGGATTATCCTGCACCTGGTCCATCCCGATGACATCGACCGCCTTGGCGCGCTGGAAGTCGACATGCCGGTCAGCATCACCATCGATGTCGAGCGGCGTGCGCGGCTGACGCTTTCCCATACGGCCAGCCATTTTCTCTATGCCGCAGCGCTTTCGCATCAGCCCGACCTCAAGCGCCTGACCATCGGCTGTCATATCAAGGAAGAGGCCGCCCGCTTTGATTTTCTCATCGAGACGCCCTTCCAGCCCGACGACGTCAACGCCATTCAAAGCGAGGCCAACCGTTTGATGGCGGACAATCTGCCGATCATCACGGATCATCTAAGCGAGCATTACGACGCGCGTTTCTGGCAGTACGGCGATATCTACATTCCCTGCGGTGGCACGCACCTGGAAACGCCCGAAGCCGTTGGCCCCCTGCAGGTGCGACGCAAGAACATCGGCAAGGGCAAGGAGCGTCTGCTCTGCAGCTTTGATCAGGCACGCATCAAAACCGATGAGTATCACGTCGACGCCGAGCGCCACCTTGAGGCCATCTCATGATCACGCCCCTGCCCTTTCGCACCCGGCGTTGTTCGGCGCGCAGCCGATCAACCTGACCGCTGCCGTCATGTCGCGCCACTCGATTCGCCCGGAGCGCTTTTGACCGCCAGGGACATTCCCATAACGATGAGCCGCTCCTGAGACCTTTGGAGATACGTCCAAGGCCGCATGGACAAGGCCTGATCTTCAACACAGCATGGCATCGGTACGTCTGCCAAAGGATAGAGCCCATGAGTGCCCCCTTCATTACCGATAATCTGCTGATGCGCTGCCGCCGCGAGCAGCGTGTCCAGCAAGAGCGCAATCGCCAGAGTTTTGATCCGGCGGCCATCAATGATCGCAAGGAACTGTCGCTGCTGGTGGAACAGGCGCTGGCCGATGGCGAGGACTATTCAAGCATCGTCAACCGCCATCGCGACATCGAACTCACCGAGGCGGAGCTTGTCGAGCTGATCGGCCCCGAGCAGGCGCTGCGTGATCGTATCGAAAGGTTCGGCCAGCTACACTAGATCGCGCCCCTTGTGTCGAAGGCCCCGTTGGCACAGCGTGCCGGCGGGGCGTTTTTGTGACAGTCCCGCTGTTATTCATGGCACTCGATTCGGGCCGGTTTGATCATTGCTGGGAGACCCGACATGTCACTAAACGATGCCCTTCACTGGCGCTACGCTGCCAAGCGACTGAACGGCGATCAGGTGCCCGAGGACACGCTTGAGCGGATCATGGATGCTGCCCGGCTGGCGCCCTCCTCCTTTGGCCTGCACCCCTGGTCGCTGGTGCATGTCAGAAGTCATGAACTGCGTGCGCGCCTGCATGAGAAGGCCGCTCCTCAGCCGCAGGTGATCGAGGGCTCCGATCTACTGATCCTTGCCGTGCATGATCGCGACTTCAAGACCCAGGTCGATGAGCATATCGCTCACATGGCCCGCACCCGTGGTCAGGATGAACGTGAACTCGACGGCTTTCGCGACATGGTCAAGGGCGTGATGGATCAAAAGGGCAGTCATGAGGCCTGCCTGGAATGGGCAGCGCGTCAGGCCTATATCGGGCTTGGAATGATTTTGAGCGCCGCGGCGCTTGAACGAGTGGATGCCTCACCGATGGAGGGCTTTTATCCGGAAAAGCTTGATGAGGCACTCGGCCTTGGAGAAAAGGGGCTCAAGAGCGTGGTCATGGTAGCGCTGGGCTATCGCGATACCGAACGTGATCCGGGCGCCGAGCGGGAAAAGGTACGCCGCGACCGCGAGCACTTTGTGGTGCGCCTGCCCTGAGACGGCGTCGACCCTTGTGATGAACGCCATCGACATCGATAGCCTCGAAGGATGACCGGACGGTCAATCATCATCGGGAGGGGCCGGGAGATCCCGGCCCGGGGCATCATCTGCAGCCCGACGAGCACGCGTCAGGGTCACAGACCGGGACTTAAATGTCCCAGAGACCGGCTTCGCCGGCATCATCCCACTCACCGTTTTGCCAATGACCGTCTTCATTCAGGTCATAGGTGGTGTAGATACCGTCGTAGAATTCGCCGGAATCGAGATAGCCATCGCCATCGGCATCCCAGGGATCATAATCCCAGTCGACGTCCCAGCTGGAGGTCAGCACCCCGAATTCATCGGCGTCGATCAGGCCGTCGCCAGTGGTGTCCCAGTCGGAATAGGTGCCCCAGTCGCTGACCGAGCCATAGAACTCATCCTTGCTGATATCCCCATTGCCGTCGCTGTCCAGCGTGTTGAAGGTCGGGCTGGCAGCCAACGCGGCGGTCGAACTCAGAGCGAGGGCAATCCCCAGTACAATGTGCTTGCGCATGTCGTGCTCTCCTTTTTCAATCCGGTCAGATCGCTGATCGGGGCCGGCTGGCCCATCAGCATGGGAGACAACGCTTGACCCCGTACACAGGGCCAGGCGTTTGATCGATCAACGATCAGACATCCCAGAGACCGGCCTCACCGGCGTCGTCCCAGTCAGACGTGTCCCAGTAACCATCATCGTTGGCGTCATAGGTGGTGTAGATACCGTCATAGAACTCGCCCGAGTCGAGATAGCCATCGCCGCTGGCATCCCAGGTGTCATAGTCCCAGTCAACGCCCCAGTCACTGGTCAGCGTGTTGAACTCGTTGTCGTCGACCAGCCCGTCGTCGTTGGTGTCCCAGTCAGAGTAGGTGCCCCAGTTGCTGACCGAACCATAGAACTCATCCTTGCTGATGCTGTTATTGCCATCACTGTCGAGCGTGCTGAAGGACGGGGTGGCGGCAAAGACAGCCGTGGAGCTCAATGCCAGAGCGATACCCAGTACAATTTCCTTGCGCATGTCGTGCTCTCCTTTTCACATGAATCGCTATCGACCGGTCTGCCTCAAGCCGTCCGGCAGTTCCGGTATGCACCACCCTGAGCACATGGCATTAACCCGGCCTTAGTGACAAAAAGGGCGTGGCACCACCAGGTCATGGCCTCGCCGGCAGGCTATCTTCATGGCAGCAGATCATATTGCTGACAGGAGATACCGGTGCGCCTTTTGATCGTGGAAGACGACAGGATTCTGGGGGAGGGGCTGTGCGAAGGGCTCAGGCTGTCCGGGTACACCGTGGACTGGCTGACCCATGGCGAGCAGGCCCTGCACGCGCTGGAGGCCGATGACTTTGATGCCGTGATTCTGGATCTGACCCTGCCCGGCTGTTCGGGACTCGATGTGCTGATGCACTGGCGGCGCAGCGGCCACCATGTGCCCGTGCTGATTCTGACCGCGCGCGAAGGCAATGCCGAGTGCATTCGTGCGCTTGATCTGGGCGCCGATGACCATGTGGTCAAGCCTGTGGAGACCGAGGTGCTGGAGGCGCGCCTGCGGGTTCTGCAACGTCGGGCCAACGGACATCCCGACAATCGGCTGCGCTGTGGTGACATCTGTCTGGATCGCGGCGATCGCATGGCATGGCTGGGCGATCGTGAACTGACCCTGTCGGCCTACGAGTTCATGGTGCTTGAAGCCCTGATGGAGCGTCCGGGACGCTCACTGACCGGCGAACAGCTGGAGACACGCCTTTATGGCTGGGAAGGCGGTCCGGAAAGCAACAGCCTGCAGGTACTGATCCACAAGCTGCGCAGCAAGCTGGGGGCCGAACGCATCAAAACGGTTCGCGGCATGGGTTATCGCCTGCAGGCGTGAGAAAGGGGGCATCCGTGTTCACACGAAAGAACTTCTCGCCGGGGCTTCATCAGCGCCTGCTGCTGTGGCTTCTGATTCTGCTCGGCGCGCTCTGGATGGTGCTGTGGGCCAACCATTACGGTCAGGCGGAACGAAGTGCCCGCCGGGATATTGATGATCGGCTGCGCAGCGCCGCCATGCTGATCATTGAACTGCATCATGCCCAGAATCCTGACGACGCGACAGCGCCTCTATCAGCAACCCTGCCTGCAAGCGGCCCTTCGGGCAGTGAAGAAGATCGTGTGCGCCTTTTCACGCCCGCCTTCGAGCTGCTCGACCGCTCCCGACAGTTGATCGCGCGCTCCGACAACTTTCCCGATACGCCCGTGACCAACACCACCGGCTTTGAAAGCCGTGACATCAACGGCGAGACCTGGCGTCTTTATACCAGCCTTCATGCACAGGGCAATCTGATGCTTCGGGTCGCCTTCGCGCAGCGCACTCAGGAGGCGACCTCCCGGTCGCTGAGAAAGGATTTTGGCTCGCCGCTGCTGTGGTTGCTGCCCGGGCTGGCACTGGCGGCCCTGCTGTCCGTCTGGCAGGGTCTGGCGCCCCTGCGCCGGCTGACCGGACGCCTTCGCCGTGTCGATCCCGAGGACCCGAAACCGCTGGCGCCCGTTGAGCGCGACGTGCCCCGCGAGCTTCAGCCCCTGGTTCACACGCTAAATGATCTGCTGACCCGAATACGCGATACCTACGCGCGTCAGCGCGCCTTTACGGCCAGTGCCGCCCATGAGCTGCGCACGCCGCTGGCCGGATGTCTGGCCCAGCTCAGACTGGCGCAGCTTGCACATGATGAACCCCGGCGCACGCGCGCGCTGGAGCGCATGCGGGAAAGCATCAAACACATGACCCAGCTGATCCGGCGCATGCTGCTGCTGGCACGGCTGGACCGTTCCGGCGGCGGTATCGAAACGCAAACCATCGACCCGGGGGCCCTGATCCACGAGGTGGTCGAACAGCATGAGCAGGCCGCCACGGAGGCCGGTGTTCATCTTGAAGCCCGCCTTCCATCAGCGCCCCTGAGCCTTGAAGGCGACCCGGCGCTGCTCAATGCCATGCTGACCAATCTGGTCGACAATGCCCTGCGCGCCTCCCCCCGGGACGCAAGCGTCGTGATCACGCTTGAGCGGGGCGACCGTCAGGCCCTGATCACGCTAAGCGATCAGGGCAGCGGCATCCCTGCCGAGGAGCGCGAGCGTGTCTTCGACCCCTTCCATCAGGGCATTCAGGGCTCCGATAGCGGCAGCGGCCTTGGGCTGACCATCGCTCATGCCATTGTGGAGGCCCATCAGGGCACCATCGATCTTGACGCGGGTGAGGATGGCGGCACCGTCGTCCGCATCCGTCTGCCATGTCATGACATGCCGGCCGGATAACCGGGCCGGCGCTTCTGCCCGACGTGTCGCGTCGCCGCAGGGGCAGGCCCTCAGTCGGTCAGCACCTCCTCGACGCTGGCGCAGGGTAGACCGAACGCCTCGGCAACAGCGGGATACACCAGCCGGCCACCGGTCAGATTCAGGCCCTGGCGGAAATGAACATCTTCCCTGAGCGCCTGTTGCCATCCCAGGCGAGCCAGTCGGAGAATCCACGGCAGCGTGGCATTGCTCAGCGCTTGGGTGGAGGTACGCGCCACGGCGCCGGGCATGTTGGCCACACAGTAGTGGACGATGCCATCGACGATATAGCTCGGCTCGTCATGCGTGGTGGGATGACTGGTTTCGAAACACCCGCCCTGATCGATGGCGACATCCACCAGCACGCTGCCCGGTGTCATCATCGCAAGCATCTCCCGGGTGATCAGTTTGGGCGCGCTGGCACCGGGGATCAGTACCGCGCCGATGATCAGGTCTGACGAACGGGCAGCGGCTTCCAGGGCATCGCGGGTGGAGTAGACCGTGCGCAGACGCCCCTGATAACGATGATCGAGGGTCTCCAGTCTGGGCAGTGAGCGATCCAGCACGGTCACGTCGGCGCCCAGTCCCAGCGCCATTCGAGCCGCATTTTCGCCGACCACACCACCGCCGATGACGGTCACCCTGGCAGGCGCCACGCCGGGCACGCCCGGCAGCAGGATACCGGACCCGCCCTGCGCCTTTTCAAGCCCGTGTGCGCCGGCCTGTACAGCCATGCGCCCGGCCACACTGCTCATGGGGGCCAGCAATGGCAGGCCACCCTGCGCATCGGTCACGGTCTCATAGGCGATGCAGGTCGCGCCGCTGTCCATCAACCCTCGGGTCAGCGTTTCATCGGCGGCCAGATGCAGATAGGTGAACAGCGTCTGATCTGCACGAAGACGCTTGACCTCCACCGGCTGCGGTTCCTTGACCTTGATGATCAGCTCGGCGGCCGCCCACAGCGCCTCGACATCCGATTCGATCCGCGCGCCGGCCTGCTCGTACTCATCATCCTGGTAGCCTGTACCGGCCCCGGCGTTTTGTTCCACCCACACCTCATGGCCCTGGTCGGTCAGCTCGCGAACCCCGGCCGGCGTCATGGAGACGCGGTATTCGTGGTTCTTGATCTCGGCAGGAATGGCAATCTTCATCACGGTGCGTCCTTTTCTGGTGATTCCTGACCCTTCATGGTCTTCAGGCGCCAGCCCGGGCGGCCGGATCAGGCCCTGAGCCGGGTCATTCATTGAATAGTGCCCTCTCCCGACAGGATGTCACGGGGCAACACGGCCGAAAACCGCACTTGAAACCTTATCAAGGCACGCTGCAGGGCAAAGCAGCGAGCGCGGTAAAATGTTCCGAATCGATCATTGTGTCCGTTCATCGTCAGTGGCCGGGCGATTTACGGACATTTCATTGACCCTGCCCCCAAAGGCATGACACGATGCCTTCGGTTGGTGAGCAAGTCGCATATTGTCAGTAGCACTCGAAGTCCTTCGGTAGCCTGGTTTTATCCCCCTTGTTTTACCTGCTTTATCTGGGGCAACACCCGGTCACTTTTTATAGCGCGTCACGCGCAAGGAAATTCGATATGTCAACTGGCACAGTCAAGTGGTTCAACGACGCTAAAGGCTTCGGCTTCATCTCTCCGTCCGACGGCGGCGACGATCTGTTCGTTCACTTCTCCGAAATCAAGGCTGAAGGTTTCAAGTCACTGCAGGAAGGCCAGCAGGTCTCCTTCGAAGTGACTCAGGGCAAGAAAGGCCTTCAGGCTGCTAACGTCCAGGCAGACTAACCTTCGGGTTAATCTTCCTTCAGGCCGCAAGGCTCTGAACAATAAGGCCCGCGAAAGCGGGCCTTGTTGTTTTTGTATGCCTGAAAGGTGCCTGACGGCGCTTAGGCATTGGCCGTGTCACGAACCCGGAAGGTCGCCACCAGCTCCTGCAGATGGCCGGCGTGCTCTGCCAGCATGCTGGCCGCCGCCGTGGACTGCTCCACCATGGCCGCGTTTTGCTGGGTGACCAGATCCATCTGGGCGATGGCGGAGTTGACCTGATCCACGCCGCCGTCCTGCTCACGAGAGGCTGTCGCAATATCATTGATCAGCGTGGCCAGCTGTTCGATGGCGCCTCTGGTCTGCTCGATACTGCCACCGCTGCGCTCTGCCTGGGTGACACCGGAGGTAATCCGCTGATTCATTTCCTCAAGCAGCTGACGAATCTCGCCCGCCGAGGTCGCACTGCGATTGGCCAGCGTTCTGACCTCTGAGGCCACAACCGCAAACCCTCGTCCTTGCTCACCTGCACGTGCCGCTTCGACCGAAGCATTGAGTGCGAGGATATTGGTCTGAAAGGAGATCGCGTCGATGGTGGTCAGAATCTCGTTGACGCGCAGCGACTGTGTGGCCATTTCTCTCATCAGGGACAGGCTCTGTTCCACGTCATGACTGCTGCTGCGCACGTTGCCGGTGGCCTCGATGGTCAACGTATTGACCTGCTGGGTGGCCTCGGTGTTGTGCCTTACCGTCGAGGAAATCTCCTCCATGCTGGCCGCCGTTTCTTCAAGCGAGGCGGCCTGCTGCTCGGTACGCGCTGCCAGATCGTGACTGGCATGTGACAGCTCGGTGGCGCCGGCGTGAACGCTTTGACAGGTTTCGCGAATGGACGTCACAAGTGCCAGAAGCGATGCGTTCATGGCCTTCATCGCGGCCAGAAGCTGCGCCGTTTCATCTCGACCGGTAACGGTGATCTCCTGAGTCAGATCGCCCTGAGCGACCTGCTCGGCCACCTGCAGCGCCCGGTTCAACGGGCGGGTGATGCTGCGGGTAATCACCACGGCCAGCGCGATGGCGGCCAGCAGCGCGATACCGGCAAAGATCAACAGGCTGGTCATGGTGCGGCCATGAGCTACTGAAATCGTCTCTTCAGCGCCTCCCAGGCGTTCGGCAGCGATCGTATTGATCTGATCGGCCAGCGATTCCAGTGCGTAAACCTGCTCCTTGTATTTTCCGAAGGCCGCATTGGCCTGTGCCGGCTCGGTCAGCTCCCCCTCAAGAATACGTTGATGAATGGCCTGAAACCCCGAGGCGTAGGCCTCAAGCGCCGGGCCTGCCTGAGCGTAGAGCTGACGCAGCTCATCGCTCGGCGCAAGCTGCTGCCCCTGCGTCAGCGTCTGTTGCAGGGCCGCCCGGGCGCCCTCCCACTTGTCGTAGTAGGAAGCGACCTTGTCGGGTGAGGCGATATTGATGAAGCTGTCCTTTTCAAAGCGCCGTTCCTGCAGTGCCAGACGCTGTACCTCAAGCGCGTTCTGCGCCAGCATGGCATCCGTATGAATGGCTCGGTCAGCGGTCGTTTTCATGCTGTCCAGCCCCAGCAGCCCGACGACAGCGCTGGCAATCAAAAGCAGTGTCAAGACACCAAACGCCATGGCCAGCCGCGGGCCGATTTTCAAGCGGGTCAACATGGGCACGTCCTCATGCAAAACAGAATTGCAGGCTATATCGACGCGCCCATGGCTTTCTTGACGATAGCTTCAGAGAATTAAAAGCAAGGCCTTGATACTACAAGGTGATTAAAAGGTCATGGAGCGAGACGCGGGTCCCGATCAGCGAAAGGCGGCACTGTACACATCACTCTGAAACGGTTTATATCAACAGTCCCTGATACTGACCGACAGGCCACCATGTCCATCGAAATTATTCCCCTGCACGAGCAGCCCGAGTTTGCCGATGCCTGTAGCGCCTGGGGCTATGGCCAGTGGGGCGTGCATTCCTCGCGCACACTCGAGGAGGCCCGCCTGCTGTTTGCCAGCGCCGCCCACGGCAGCGGCCTGCCGCTGACCTGGGTGGCGCGTCACGGTGACTACCCGGTGGGCATGGCAAGCCTTGCCGACAACGACTGTTCAAAACGTCCGGACCTGCGCCCGTGGCTGGCCGCCGTATTCGTGCATCCTGACTATCGTGGCCAGGGGCTTGCCGGGCGTTTGATCGAAACGGTCGAGCAGGCCGCCCGCGAGCGGGGCGAAACGCGGCTTTATCTGATCACCGCCAACCAGCAGGCGCTTTATGAGCGCCACGGCTGGCAGAAGACAGGGCTGGTCGAGTACCCCGAGCGCCCCTGTATTCTGATGGAGAAACACCTTGCCCCTTCTGAGGCACCGGCCTGAGCCGGCATCGGGACAGCCTGCGCTTACGTGCTCAATCTGATGACGACCCTGCAGGCAGATGCGGATTGATGTGCAGACGGTGCAGGCCCCGGGTAAGGCGATCCTCGATAAAGGCAACTTCCAGCGGCGCGGTAAAGTGATCTGCCATGAGCGCGATGATGCGATCGGTATGGGCCTGAATGATCCGGTTGTCCTCCGCCGTTGCGAAATTGGACAGCGCCTTGAAGGCCTTCAGTAGCGACAGGCAGATGCTCAGATCCTTTTCGCCGTAGTGCAAGATGGGGTTGAACACCCTGAACATCAGACTTTCAAACCCCTCTTCATGCCAGGACAACAGGCAGTGCCCCTGCTCATCCACCCGCATGTTGCAGGGGGTCAGGGCCAGTCGCTGTGACAGCAGTTCGGTCACCTGATGAATGCAGAGCCGTGCCGTTCCCGGGTCGTTGATGCCGGGGGACAACCCCTTGATGGCCACCTCCATCAGCTGGGTCAGCCCGTTGACGTAGTGATCTTCAGTAGATTCACCCTCGACATAGTCAAGACAGGCAAGAATTCGGTCAACCAGCTCATCGCCGGGCGGCGTCTCTGACTCGACTGTCATGATGGGAAGGCGCTTGACCAAAAAATCGCCGAAGCTGAATTCAAGGTGGATGGCGATGTTGTGGCGACGCGCCAGCTCGGCCAGGGCATCGAAATTGGCCCCCTGCACATACCCACTGTCACGGGAATAGATGACATGACCGGTATCGGGATCGATGGGCTGCGCGACGCGATACGTGTACGCATCGCTTTGCTGACGCTTTCTCAGCTTGTCCAGCGACTGCTGGGTAGAGACAAGCAGTCCCTGGGTAATTGCATTAATCTGCACGGACTGGGAGGCGCCATGAATGAAAAAAACGAACATGGCCAGGCTGTTGATCACCATGCCGGCGCCCAGATAGACCGCCAGTGAACGCCAGATATCCGGCGTATTGCCGATGGCCGGCACCAGAAGCAGAATCAAAAGATACAGGATGGTACCCAGATAGTGTCCCAGCACCTGCTGGTGACGCTTCTCGGTCATGATGGCGAACACCAGCTTGTTGGAGAAGTTGCTGCCGGCCTGGGTCAGCACGGACATGACCGTGGAAAAACTGAACACTAAAAGCGAGATCATGCCCGCCATCAGCGTGGTTAGAAGCGAGCGTGACGTGCCGGGCTGATCAAACTTAATAAAACTCAGAAAATCCGGCAGGCTGTTCACCTCAAGTGATACCGCCGCAATGCCCAGCACGACATAAATCGTGATGATGATGCTGGTCAGATAGGCGATGCTGTCACGAAACTGCTGGAGCTTCTCACGCATCCATGACGTATTCATTGGTAGATGACTTATCCTTGTTGAGGTGTGTTTCATCGTCGTACGACAAATTCATGCGATATACCGTGTCATGGTCGCCATTTTCGCCCGGCACAGGGCTGATCCTGCCGGTCGCCCTCTTTGCACGCCCATTTATTTAATCACTCCCGACCCTGTGAAACGCCATGCCATTACGAACATCGACCCGAATCAACAAATACATCAGCGAAAGCGGCCTGTGCTCGCGGCGCGAAGCGGACCGCTTTGTTGAACAGGGCAAGGTCTGGATCAATGGCCGACGCGCCGGCACGGGGGATCAGGTGGTCGCCGGTGATCGTGTCACGGTCAACGGTCAGGAGATAGAGCCTCAGGAAGAAGAGGACCTGATTCTGATCGCGCTCAACAAGCCGGTGGGGATCGTCAGCACCACCGAGTCGAGCGAAAAGGACAATATCGTCGAATTCGTCAAGCACGGCGCGCGCATCTTCCCGATCGGGCGGCTGGACAAGGACTCCCAGGGGCTGATCTTTCTGACCAACAACGGCGATCTGGTCAACCGCATCCTGCGGGCCGACAACCAGCATGAAAAGGAATACCAGGTGACGGTCGACAAGCCGATCACCGACGACTTCATTGAAGGCATGCAGCGCGGCGTGCCGATTCTGGGCCAGGTCACCCGCCGGTGTCAGGTCGAGAAGGTCTCAACGTTCGTGTTCAACATCACGCTGGTCCAGGGGCTCAACCGCCAGATTCGCCGCATGTGCGAGGTCTTTGGCTTTGAAGTCACCCAGCTGATTCGCACCCGGATCATGAACGTCTCGCTCAAGGGGCTCGCCATGGGTGACTGGCGCGACCTGACCACCAGGGAAATCGACAAGATCCTTGAGATGACGGAAGGCTCCAGCAACGAATCAGCGCCTGCCAAACCAAAGGCGCCCTCCCGCAGCAAAAAGGCCCAGGCCACCCCGAAAGACAAGCCAAAGGCCGATCCGCTGGGCATCGGCAAGCCGGCGCTGGATAAAATGTACTCAAAGGGCAAGGGCAAGCCTGCCCCCGCCGGCAAGACACAGGCCACCTCCTGCAAGCCCGGCACCGGGACGGGTAAAAAGGCCACCAGCGGCGGCCGACCCGCGACCCAGGGGAAACCGGGCAGCCGACCCGGTGCCCCCGGCAAGCCCGCAGGCAAGGGCAAACCGGCCAGTGGCAAGCCCGCCTCACGCCCTCAGGGCAGCCGGCCCGGCAAGAAACGCTGATCGCGCCGGCCTCCGCCGGGCGGGGTGGGCTCACCATGAATCCATGACCGCCCTCGTCCGGCGCGCTATACAATCCGGCATCGACGACCCACACTTTTCCTTTTCCCTGCAGGACCATTGTCATGCCGCATCTGTTTACCGACCGTCCCCGCTCTGCCCGGCCGGGCCGGGGCAAGAGCAACCTCGAAAAGGATTACCGCTGGGAAGGCATCAACGCGGTGCTCTACGAGCTGGGCGGTGTGATGTTCATCGTCGGCAGCGTGATGTTCTACCCGCGCCTTGAACACTATCGTGATATCGGCGCCTGGCTGTTTTTCGTCGGCTCGCTGGTCTATCTGATCGTTCAGGCCCATGACGTCATTGAAGTGCGCCGCTTCTGGAACGACAGCAAAAAGGTCTCACCCTCGCAGCTTCTGGAACTCATCTCGCTGGCGGTCTATATCATCGGCACCGTGCTGTATGCCGTGGGCAGCCTGTTCTTCCTCTCCTGGTGGCACTGGATCGAGATCGGCGCGTGGATGTTCATCATCGGCTCGGTGCTGTTTTTGATCGGCGCCTGCCTCAACGTCATGATGGTGATACGCGCCTCGGCGCTGCTCACCCTGCAGCTGATGAACCTGACCGCCGTCACCTTCGTGGTGGGCTCGGTACTGTTCGTGGTCGCCTCCATTCCCTATCTCTGGGGGTTTGACAGCGTCGCCGACCACGACCAGCTGCATAACCTGCTGGCCTCGCTCTTTCTGGTAGGCAGTGCCTTTTTCATGATTGGCGGGCTCTTCAACCACCAGCGTGCGCGCATCGTCATTCGCCACCGCTTTGACGCCACCGCCGAGGACAGCGAAGCCGACGAGCGCCTGCTGGCCTTCATGCGTGGCGAGCTCAACGACCCCGAGCACAACCTCGATGACGACTTTGACTACGAGGACAAGAGCACGGTGAAGCCAGCCAGCCCGGCCTGAGCCAGACGTGCAGCGCCGGCGGCATACGCAAAACCCCGATCAGCCAACGCTGTCGGGGTTTTGTCATCTGAAGCTCAGGCAGTGCTGAAAAGCTGGAAAGCCACTACTGGCCACCATCGATCCGCCGCTGGGTTTCGCCATCAACAAGCGTGCGCAGCATGGTCAGCACCGGCTCGGCATCGGTCTGCTCGAGCCCGTAGGTCAGATTGAACGCGTAATCGAAGTCGGGCGGGTTATCGCCCTGGCTGTGCTGCAAAATGGTCTCGAGCTTGTCGAGCCCCTTCACCAGTCGCGCCTCTCGCGTGATGCCCTGCTCGTAGTCCTCCCACAGGGAGAGAAATTCCAGCCTTAACGCCTCATCCAGCGGCGCCATGACGGTCAGCAGATCCGTACGCTCCTGCGCGTTCTTGTCGCCATTCTGGGCAACCGCCGGCTGGTCCCCATGAATCGCCTCACCCAGATCATGCAACACGCAGAGCTTCAACACGCGCGTCATGTCCAAGGGCGCCAACTCGCGCTCGAACGTCATCGCCATCAGACATAGCCGCCACGTATGCGACGCCGTGTCCTCCTGTCGTCCGGTGGTGGTGTACGCCGTGCGCAGCACGCTCTTGAGCCGCTCGGCTTCCTTTAAAAACGCCAGCCCGTTGCCGAGTCGTTCGATGTCCATGCGAGTTCCCGTGTCATGTGAGATAGAAGGCGCTGACGATTCGCCCTTCACCAGGGCCTCCATTGCCAGCCCTGTTCGGTTGCCCTCAAACGATGCGTCAGTTCGAGTCTGGCAAGGAAGGCCTCATCATGAGAGACCACCATCAGTGCGCCCTGATAGTGGCGCAGCATGACTTCCAGCGCCTCCAGCGATTCTATATCCAGATGATTGCCGGGCTCATCCAGCAATAGAAGCTGCGGCGGCGGATCGCCATAGAGCACGCAGGCCAGCGCAGCCTTCACCCGCTCGCCTCCACTGAGCAGACCGCTGGGCAGCGCCATTTTTGACGCCTCAAGACCAAGCTGCGCCAATCGCATGCGGATGTCGCCTTCTGCCATGCTGCTGACCGCCTGCATATGCGCCAGCACCGAACGCTCCGGGGCAAGGCTGCTCAGGCGCTGATCCAGCCATGCGCAGGCCGTTGTAACCTCACAATGACCGCTCACGGGCTGGAGAAAACCTGCCAGCACCCTGAGCAGCGTAGATTTGCCGCAGCCGTTGGGCCCGGTCACACCGATGCGCTGACGGCCGTTGATCGACAGCGTCATGTAACGGGCCGCCCCGGACACAAAAGGAAGCACAAGCTGATCCAGCACGGCCACCGCCCGGTGTCGTACCTGACTGACCGGCAGAGCGTGCAGATGGATGGCCGTCTGCGTTTCCACCCTCTGCGCCGCTTCCCGCTCACGCTGGGCCAGCTGCTCGAGGGCCTCCCTGTGCTGCTGACGTAATCGGCCGGTCGAACCTTCGCTGCGCGCTTTCTGGCGATCCAGCAACACCTTTGCCTGATTGGCACTTTTGCCTTCCCGATTGCCCCGCCTCTGACGCCGTTCCTGACGCTCACGCTGCTGCTGCAGAGCGCGTTCCTCGCGCTTGCGTTCCAGCCGGCGCTGTTCAAGCTGCTGGTGCGCCGCGTCACGTTCCTGTGCCCGACTCTGAACATAAAAGCTGTAGTTACCGCCGTAACGACGCAGGCCCTGTGACGTCAGCGCCACGATGGCCTCCATGCGCTCCAGAAGCTGTCGATCATGGCTGACCACGATCAGCCCGCCGGACCACTGCTGCAGCCTCTCGATCAGGGCCTGTCGACTTGGCTGATCAAGGTGGTTGGTGGGCTCGTCCAAAATCAGGAAATCAGCGTGGGCAAGCCCTGCGCCGATCAACGCCACGCGCATGGCTTCACCCCCGCTGAGATGACTCGCGGGCGTGGCCGCCTCCAGCTCATTCAGGCCATCACGCTCCAGCGCCTGCTGCAATTGCTGGCGGATATCCCAGCGCTCCCCCACGGCATCAAAGTCGCTGACTGCCGTACTGCCGGCCTCGATACGCTCAAGGGCATGCAACGCTGCCCCCACACCCGCCAGATCCGCCACCGTGGCATCAACAGGCACGGACACCTGCTGGGCCAGGTAATACACGAGGCCCGAACGCAGGCAGGTGCCGCTCGACGGTGCGACATCGCCGGCCAGAATGCGCGCCAGCACGGTCTTGCCGATGCCGTTACGGCCCACCAGACCCGTAGGTCGGGCATCAAAGTGTTCATTGAGGTCGCAAAAGAGGGGTCTGCCATCCGGCAGAAGACAAGAGACGCCTTCCAGCGTCAGACAGGGATTCGTCATGGACAACTCCATTGATACCAGAGACTCCCCCAGCGAATGGGGTGGGCGGAGACTGGCCGTCAGGACGACGGCGGTATCAATGACGCATTGGACGAATACCCATGAAGTAGAAGTGAAAAGCTATATTAACGACTCATGATGAAAAATCAAAAGCTAGCGCTTTGCCGGTAAAGTCGATGCTCTGCGCGCCGATCCAGCCGTCAATTTCTTCTTCCAGCCAGGCAACTCTGCTATCGCCAATCGGCACGGACACCGGGAACGTAACGTCACCGACGTCCTTGTAGATCGATGAACGGCTATTGCCGGTCTTGAGTTCCACCTCACGGCGACGCAGCAGGCGGTTGCCCAACTGGATGCGCTCGACGTGCCGGCAGGCGCTGGTGGTGGATGATGTTGATGCCGTCATGGGCGTTTCCTGTCGTGGTTGGTTCAGGCGGCGTAGGTGCCGCCGGGGACAGGATCAGCTTGCTAAGGGATGGTGGGGACTTCGTGCGGCTGGCGTTGTAAAGCGAGGGTTTACAACGGCTATAATACAAACATACCTTGATTAGATATATTTTATAAATAACGACTTTCAAGAGTAATTTAGCTTTTATACCTCGAAAGTTTAAGATAGCCAGAAGCCAAAAAATTGGGCTTATTGCAGCTCAAAACACAGGAGCAAAATAATGAAAGATGGTAAAGAGCTAAATATAGAAACTCTTTGGGAAACATTGAAGAGATATGATGGCTATATAAATGGCACTAACTTTAAATCTGCTTTGCTTGCCACCTTAAACGCCGCTCTGTTCGCAGGAATCATAATAAAATATATTTCAGGGGATTTCTTGACAGCAAAGTCCTGTTTTCTCGATTTCATCGTATCGATATTATCACTTAGCTTAACTATCAGTTACTGGTATGTAATTAAAACTATATGGCCCAACTTGGGCCTAAGCGGCAACGAGGCCAAGAAAAAAAGCACCGAAAACCAATGCTCGCTTATTTTCTTTGGTTCCGTATCAAAAATGTCTCTTGAGCTTTTCAAGGAAAAATATCAAGAACTAAATGAAGAAAGTTTAGAAGAAGACTTGATTAGTCAAGTGCACGATGTAGCCACGGTTGCATCAAATAAATTCAGGCTTCTCAACATGGCTGGCTCATGGACGTTTGCCAGCGTTCTTATAACGTTGATCTTCATTATTTCTGCAAATTACTTCTAAGGAAAAAACGTGGCAAATCTTGAAAAAATATACGGCCAGTTCGATTTTGAAAGCAATAGCCTAGAGAAAAGTAGAGGCTTAAAATCCGTTACCATGGATGAAAGTATTGGAGCCTCGTTGCCCGACAGGCAATATCGTATTAACGAAGAAATAAGAAGAATATTTAATCATGGAGCGCGTGAAGATCTTGAGATTGGCGGCCATCCCGACTTTGATCATCTCGCTGAATCGAGATCTCACGAATATGGATATGTTGTTAGCCTGTTCATGGATGTAGCGGGCTCTACTAAACTGGGTATAACTTATCCGCCGGACATCGTTTTCAACATAAAAAACAACATCATACGATGTGCAATAGAAACTATACAAGCTTTCGGCGGGCATGTACATAGAATAATGGGTGATGCCGTATTAGCTTTTTTCAGAAACGAAAACACTGAAATTGCCGACTCTTGTATAAACTCATTAAATTGCGGCACATACTTAATAAAATTTGTGGAAGAACTGGTAATCCCTGAACTCCAAAGAAAGGGCGTTAATGAGGATGTTGGTATAAGAGTTGGAATGGACTACGGCCCCAGTGAACAGGTTTTGTGGGGGATGTACGGCTATAGAAACGTCTCGGAAATAACCGCAACTTCTTATTATGTTGATATAGCTGCAAAACTACAGCACTCGGCACCAAAAAATAAAATTATGATTGGCCAAAGCTTTAAAGAGCATTTAGATTTACACGACGACCTTATATATATAAAAACTGAAGGCTCAGACAAAATTCCTGACAAATATGTGACTCCAAATTACAAACGTCCAGACGACAGCAAGATGAACTATAAGAAATTCGTCCTAAATTCTGACAAATACTATGAGCTACTTCCCAGCCCTTCAGAAGAGGAAGGTAATTTAAAAATTCAAGCTACTCCCAAGAAAGAGAATACAGCAGTTGAAGCTCAACATTTTTATTCTTGTGCGAGGGCATTCAAAAAAGACCCTAATGGATTGAGCAGATTAGGAGCCGAATTTAAAGCAACCTTTAGATTGCCTGCTATGTCGGGGCCCTACCGTGTCAAATTTAGAGTAGAAAATCACGGCGAGGATGCTGCTTTAGATGACCCTGATAACTTTGGAAACCATGAAGTTTTTGAAGATGCAAAAATAAGAAATGATGGAACCTATTTTTGCAGTCATTGGGAGCATACCAGCTATGTTGGATTACATTACATGATTGTATCTGTATGGGACAAAGAAGAAAAAAACAAAATAATTGGCGAGAAAAAATTTGGCGTTTATGTGACTTGATTTAAGAATAAAGAATCTGCCCATGCCTGCATCGTGGCCGGCCTTTGCTCCGGCGCCATATGCTCGGCATGGGTATAGACGCCCTGAATGCACGGCAGCTTGTGCGAGAGTTGCATCTCGATCCATTCTCCCGGGTAGCCCATCTCCTTGAGCGCTGTCGCAATGGTATGGCGTGTGCCATGAGACACATGCCAACCATCAAATCCCATCCGCTTTAACGCCATGCTTCATGTCATATCCGATATGCACTGGTGCGCGCCCCGGCAAAAAAGCACCCTCATCGCTATACCATTTTTTATACCATCCAGCCTTTAATGCATCGCCAGTAGAATCATCCGTCCCGGTCTTAGCCAGATTGACCTGTAGCCAGTACGTTTCGAACAGCCTGGAGTAAAACACTTTTGGAAGGCACTTCTTCATGGATCAGCGAGCGTTTAAATGATCGATGCTTTATAGCTTCTGAAAACGCTCACGGTCGTTCTGATGCAGATACCGTGTTTCATTATCAGATGGCGGGAGACAGCATTACGGGAACGTATCAAGGCGGCCAGATTCACACGGGTCATCTTGTCGGTCGCGTTACGGGGCAGAATACAATCAAGCTGCTGTATCACTGCCTGACGACAGAGGATGAAATGCTTGCGGGCTGGTCTCAAGGTGAGGTGGATGTTGATCCAGCGGGACGTACCACGCTGACGTTTGAGTGGGGCTGGCTGTCAGGTGCTTCAGGAGGTGGGCAATCCAGCTACATTGAGCGGTGACCGGGTAACCCGGGCTAGCCGGTTCTGGCACTTGTGGCATCTCTTCCTTGACGCCATCGTGCATTACTCTGATGTGTTTCAAACCAGCGACCGAGCCGGAAAAGCCACTATCGTCAGGAGCTGAATATGTTGATAGGCCTGAATCATTTAACGCTTTCTGTTACCGGACTGGAGAGAAGCATCCAGTTTTATCAGAACATACTGGGGCTGACATTGAATGCTCGCTGGGACACAGGGGCTTATCTCTCACTTGCTGATTTATGGCTTTGCCTCACTCTGGATGAGCACCGAACCAGCACACCGCACCCCGAATATACGCATTATGCCTTTACCGCCACGAAAGAAGGTTTTACAGCCATCACCGAGCATCTTAGAGCTCACGGCGTTGAAGAGTGGCGGCAAAACCAGAGCGAGGGAGATTCGTTCTACTTTCTCGACCCGGAGGGTCATAAGCTCGAAGTTCATGTGGGTGATCTGAACAGCAGACTGAATGCCTGCAAACAAAATCCCTATTCAGGAATGGAGATACTGATCTGGCCGCAAGGCAGCGCAGGATGAGCCTCAAGCCACAGACGCACAAAACTCCTGAGCGGACTCAGTAGCGGCATCAAAACGGGAAAGGTCTTGCAGGGAGAGGAAGTGGCGCGCTTGTTGGGATTCGAACCCAAGACCCCCGCCTTCGGAGGGCGGTACTCTATCCAGCTGAGCTACAAGCGCGCAGGTGCCTTCGCGGGGAAGACAGCGCGCTATCCTAACGCCCGCGCCTGCGGCTGTCCACTCTCGCACCGGCCGCCCTCGGCCACGCTTTATTCCTCAGGCCAGCGCCGGAACGGCGATGCTTGAAGGAGGGCTTAAAGGCAGTGGTCTTTCCTCTGGCCGCTCCGCTTGAAGATGGGTAACGTCTATCCTGAGGCGTCAGACACCTTTTTTCTGATTATCAGGGGAATCCACGATGGGCATGAGCGAGCAACCGGGCGGCGAGCCCACCATCGAGATGGTCGTTCAGGCGCACCAGTCGCTGAAGGCGCAAAAACCGCTGGTGCAGTGCCTGACCAACAATGTGACGGTCAATCTGGTCGCCAATGCGCTGCTGGCCGCGGGCGCCACGCCGGCGATGGTTGATAATCCTGAAGAGGCCGGGCGCTTTGCCGCTCAGGCCGATGCGGTGCTGATCAATCTGGGCACGCCGCAGGGTGATCAGGTCAAGGCAATGCACAAGGCCGCCAGCGGCGCGCATCAGGCGGGAACCCCCTGGGTGCTCGACCCCATTGGCGCGGGCAGCATGAAGTGGCGCCACGGTCTGGCGCTCGAGCTTCTGGAACACCGGCCCACGGTGGTGCGCGGCAACGCCTCGGAAATCATGGGGCTGGCCGGCCACGATGGCGCCGGCCGCGGCGTGGACAGCGCCATGAGTCCGCAAAGCGCCATCAACGCCGCGCGCGAGCTGATGGGCCAGGCCTGCACGGTCTCGGCCTCGGGGCCGGTGGATGTTCTGATCGGCCCACTGCTCAACCGCCATCGCAATGGCCAGGCGGTGGTCGAAGTCGGCGGTGGCAGCGAATGGCAACCACGCGTTTCCGGCACCGGCTGCGCGCTGGGCGCGATCGTGGCGGCCTACTGCACCGTGGTGCGTGACCCGCTGTGCGCCGCGGTGGCCGCGCATGTTCACGTGGCCGTGGCCGCCGAGCTTGCCGAGCAGCACGCCCAGGGGCCAGGCAGTTTTGCCATGGCCTGGCTGGATGCGCTCGATCAGGTCGATGACGCACTGCTGCGCCAGCGTGGGCTGGTCGCCGTGCGCTGGCTGGATGCCTGAGCCGGTGTCAGCGCAAGTATCGCCCTTGCGGATCGGCATTATCGGCGCCGGCATTGCGGGGCTGGCCGCCGCCATCCGTCTACGCCTTGAAGGCGCCCATGTCGAGGTGTTCGAGGCCGGTGACACGGCCGGTGGCAAGCTCGGCGAACTGGTGCTGGGGGAGTATCGCTTCGGCATCGGCCCCTCGCTTTTGACCATGCCCCACTATATCGACGAGCTGTTCGAACTGGCCGGTGAGGTGCCCTCGGAGCACTTTCGCTATCGGCGGCTGGAGACCGTGTGCCGCTATGCCTGGGAAGACGGCACCCGACTCGATGCCCACGCCGACCCGCAGGCATTTGCCGAGGAAGTCGAACGGGTGCTGGGCGTGCCGGCGCAGCGCGTGCTCGCAACGCTTTCCCACGGTCGGGAGAAGTACGACCTGACCGGGCGGACCTTTCTGGAAAAGTCACTGCACACTCCGAAAACCTGGCTTACCCCGGAAGTCGGCCATGCCCTGACCCGTCTACACCGGCTCGATCTCACCCGCACCCTGCACGAGGTGCACGAGCGTGATCTGAAAGAGCCCCATCTGGTGCAGCTCTTTGACCGCTTTGCGACCTATAACGGCTCCAACCCGTATCGCGCCCCGGGACTGCTCTCGATGATCGCCCATTTCGAACATGGTACCGAGGCGGGTGCCTTCGTGCCCGAAGGCGGCATGCCGGCGATCGCGCGCGCGCTTCATGGTCTGGCCGAGCGGCTGGGCGTGATCTTTCACTTCAAAGCGCCGGTGGCCGAGATCCTCACTCGCAAGGAAGGCCGCCGGCCGCGTGCGGTGGGCCTGCGCCTGGCGGATGATCAAACCGTGATGTTTGATCGCGTGGTCAGCAACATGGATGTGTTTTTTACCCATCAGCGGCTGCTGCCCGGGGCTCCGGCGCCCAAACGGGTGCTGGCGCGGGAGAAATCCACCTCGGCGCTGATCTTTTACTGGGGTGTGGATGACTCTTTTCCGGAACTGGATGTGCATAACATCTTTTTCAGCGAGGATTACCCGGAAGAGTTCAAGGCGCTGGAGGCCGGCACGCTCTGTGATGATCCGACCGTCTATGTCAGCATCTCCTCACGCTACGACAAATGCGCCGCCCCGGCAGGCGGCGAGAACTGGTTCGTGATGATCAACGCGCCGTTTGCCACGCCGGAGCAGGACTGGCCGACGCTGATCGAGCGCATCCGCGAGCGGGTGATCCGGAAACTCGAGCGGATGCTTGACCGTCCGCTGCGAAAGGCGATCGTCGAGGAGTGCGTGTTCGACCCGACCACGATCGAGGCGCGCACCCTGTCACACCTGGGCGCGCTCTATGGCACCAGCTCCAACGATCGCATGGCGGCGTTCATGCGCCACCCGAACGACAGCCGCCATGTCGACGGGCTCTATTTCTGCGGCGGCAGCGTGCATCCCGGCGGCGGCCTGCCGCTGTGCCTGCTGTCGGCCAAAATCATGACCGAGGTCATGGCCCGGCAAGCGCCCCTGTCACGGCGCGCCCCTGACCCGAAGGACACTGCCTGATGACCCCGTCTGCTTCCACTCTCGGACGCCGCCTGCGACCGACCCCGGTAATCGTCCTGCTGACCCTGATCTATCTGGCAGGCGTCATCGGCATCGCGCTGCCGGTGCATGATCACTTCATTCGCCTGACCCCGCTGACACTGCTGGCCTCGCTGGGGCTGGCCATGGCCTTTCACCCGGGGCCGCGCAAACCGCTCTGGGGCTACGTGGGGCTGTGCTACGTGGTGGGGTTTGTGGCCGAGGCGATCGGCACCTCCACCGGGCTGCTGTTCGGCGACTACACCTATGGCCATGTGCTGGGGCCGACGCTCTGGCATACGCCGCTGATCATCGGGGTGAACTGGGCACTGCTGCTGTACTGTCTCAACGTGGTGGTCCAGCGCGTGCTGCCCGGGCTCTCGCGCCCGCTGAAAGGCGGGGTCGGGGCGGCCCTGATGGTCGCACTCGATATCCTGATCGAGCCGGTGGCCATTCGTCACGAGATGTGGACCTGGGGTGAAACCATTGTGCCCCTGAGCAACTACATCGGCTGGTTTCTCGTGTCGCTGCCGGTCTCGATTCTGTTTCACTATCTGTTCGAGCGCGTGCGTAACCCGGTCGCCATCGCCGTGGCGCTGCTGATGGCCGGCTTTTTTGCCGCGCTGACCCTGCTGGGCGTTTAAGCCTGATCTGACGCCCGAGCTTTCTTTCGCACAGGCCCGGTGGTCTCGCGAATCGACAGCTCGGGCGCCATCATCTCCCTTCGCGGTGCACCCTTTTCCCCACGAATGCGGCCAAGCAGCAGCTCGCTGGCGCGCGCGCCCATGAGATCAGTCCTGACCCGAACGCTGGTCAGGGGCGGTGTGGTATAGGCCGCGGCGCTCATGTCATCAAAGCCGGTAATGGAGACATCCACGCCCGGACGCAGCCCCAGCCCATGACAGGCGGACAGCGCGCCGAAGGCGATGACATCCGAAAAGCAGACCACCGCGGTCGGGGGGTTGGGCTGCGCCATGAGCGTCTCAAACCCCTGATGACCAAAGGCCAGAGTCGTGGGGCCGTGGTGCATGTGCGCCTCATCCGGCGGATGACCGGCCTGCCCAAGCGCAGCCCTGAAGGCCCGTTCCCGCGCCTGCGCCGTTGAGGTGCTGCTGCCGCCGCCCAGCCAGCCAATGCGCTGATGCCCCAGTGCACGCAGATGCTCGATCACCAGCGCCATGCCGCGGGCATCATCATTGATCACCCGATCCACTTCGGCACCCGGCACATCCCGCGACAGCAGCACCAGCGGCAGATGACGCAGATGCGCGGCCTCTGCGCCGTGGAGGTCTTCCTGGGTCGTGCCGGCCGCAGGAATCAGAATCAATCCCGAGGCCCCATGCTCGGCCATGCGACGCATGAAATCGGCCTGAACGCTCAGCGACTCCTGCGCATGGCAAAACAGCATCATGCGTTCCTCGGCGCGAAAACGCTGCTCCATGGCGGCGATGAACTCGGTGAAAAACGGATTGCCCAGATCGTTGAGACACAGCGCCACCGTGCCGCTGTCGCCGCGGCGCAGTCCTGCCGCATGGCGGTTGTAGATGTAGCCCACTTCCGCTGCCGCCGCTCGAACGCGCTGGCGCATTGCCGTCGAGATGCGCTCGTCATCACGCAGCGCCAGAGACACCGTCGAGACCGTGACCCCAACGCGCTCGGCAATGTGTTTGAGGGTAGGGCGTCGTGTCATGCCCGGTCTCCTTTGACCATCGAAAGGTTCATGGGCAAGCGAAGGACACCTGTCCGACCCGCCCCGGTACGTCGCAGTTTGCCTGCCTCTTCGACCTTGTCATGAAAGACCATGGTCGCATTGGTTCAATCGATTGAATTGCGTTTAATCCTATCAGATTTCGACACGACGGCTTGATTGGCCGCCTTTTTCTTCCTGTTCAACCACAGGAGCATCACCATGGCTCACGTACTCTCCAGAACCGTTCTGATGACTGCCGCCACCCTGGGGGCGCTGGTGACGGCCAGCGTGGCACAGGCCGAAGACACTGCCTGCGACTGGACCCCCGATCGCGCCGTGACGGTCATCGTGCCCTGGGGCACCGGCGGCGGCACCGATGCCAATGCCCGCCGGCTGGCCAGCCTGCTGGAGCAGGAAATGGGCGTGCCCTTCAACGTGGTCAACCGCACCGGCGGTAATGGGGTGGTCGGCCATACGGCGCTGGCCCGGGCGCGGCCGGATGGTTACACCATCGGTGCGGCCACCATTGAGCTTGCCACCATGCACCACCTGGGACTGACGCCCCTGACCTGGCAGGACGCCACGCCGATCGCGCTGGTGGATCAAAACCCCGCCAGCGTCGTGGTGAAGGCAGACGCCCGGTGGGACTCGCTGGAGGCACTGCTGAAAGAGGCAAAAGAACACCCCGGCGAGCTGACCGCGTCCGGCACCGCTCAGGGCGGTATCTGGCATCTGGCGCTGGCCGGCATGCTTCAGGCCGAGGGCCTGCCGCCCGACGCCATTCGCTGGGTCCCAAGCCAGGGGGCGGCGCCGGCGCTGCAGGAGCTGATGGCCGGCGGCGTCAATGTCGCCACTCCGTCGCTGTCGGAAGCACAACACCTGGTCGAACAGGGTGAGTTGAAGGCGCTGGCTTATATGAGTGACACCCCCAACTCGAACCTGCCCGACGTGCCGCTGACCGCAGACCTGCTCGACAGCGGCTGGACGCAGAGTGCCTTCATGACCATCAGCGGCCCCGGCAAACTGCCCGAGGAGATGACCTGCGCCTACGCCAACGCCATCGAGAAGATCACCCAGAGCGATGAGTGGGCCCAGTTCAAGGCCAGCCGCGGCAGTGAGGTGGTGTTTGAGGGTCCCGAGCAGACCGCCGAGCTGTTCAGTGAGACCGATCAGCAGCTGGGTGAGGTCATCAATGCCATCGGTCTGGCCCGATAGGCAGGAAGACAGGGATGACTGAGCGCGGCAGGCAAGGAGAGAGAGATGGCACGCACTGACCTATGGTCCGGCCTTTTGCTGACGCTGTTCGGGGCGCTGATCTTCTGGCGCGCCTCGACCTTTCCGAGCATGGCGGGTCTTGTCTATGGTCCCGGGCTTTTTCCCTCGATTGCCGCTGTCGGGCTCATGGTCTGTGGTGCCCTGCTGCTGGTCTCGGCACTGGTGGTTCAAGGGCGCACCATGGCAGCCGGCGCGTCCGACCGGGCCGAGGCCGATCACAGGCCATCGATGGACCGTCGCCGGGCCGGCGCCCGACTGGCGGCGCTGGTGCTGATCGTGGCCGGATTCGGGCTGGCGCTGGAGCCGCTGGGCTTTCATGTCACATCGATACTTGCCATCACGGCCACGGCCCGGCTCTTTGGCCTGAACCTGCTGCGGGCGCTGTGCCTGTCCGTGCCGCTGACGTTCGGGGTGCATCTGCTGTTTTATTCGGTGATGCATGTCCCGCTGCCCTGGGGCGTCATGACCCCACTGGCCTGGTGATCCCTCATGGATATCGACACGCTGCTTCGTCTTTTCTCGCCCCAGTCGCTGACCGTGCTGGCGCTGTGCACACTGTATGGCACCCTGATCGGGGCTATGCCGGGGCTGACCGCCACCATGGCCGTGGCGCTGCTGGTGCCCTTTACCTACTTCATGGACCCCCTGGTGGCCATCAGCGCCATCGTGGCCACCACCACCACGGCCATCTTTGCCGGCGATATTCCCGGCGCACTGCTGCGTATCCCGGGGACACCGGCCTCGGCGGCCTACGTCGAGGATGCCTTCCAGCTGTCGAGCGCCGGCAAATCCCGCTCGACCCTGCTGGTCTCACTGCTGGCCGCCTCCATCGGCGGGATCGTGGGCGTCGTGCTGCTGGCCCTGATCGCCCCGCAGCTGGCCCGGGTGGCCATCGGATTTTCAAGTTATGAGGTGTTCTGGCTGGCAACACTGGGCCTGAGCTGCGCCGTCATGACCAGCAACGCCTCGGTCATCAAGAGCTTTGCCAGCCTGTTTATCGGTCTGTTCATCGCCTGCATCGGCATTGATGTGGCCGTGGGCCATCCACGCTTTACTTTCGGCTGGTATGAACTCTTTGATGGCGTGAGCTTCATCCCCGCCATCATCGGCCTTTTTGCCCTCAGCGAAATCATGCGCGCTGCCAGTACCGGCAAGCATCAGCCGCCGCCCATCGAGATCCGCGAGACCCTGCCACAGGCCTGCCGTCAGGCCATGACCACCCTGTCGCGCTATCGGCGCAACGTGGCGCGCTCAAGCATTGCCGGCACCCTGATCGGAGCACTGCCGGGCGCCGGTGCCGATATCGCGGCTTGGATCTGCTATGCCGTTTCAAAGCGTTTTTCGCGCCATCCCGAACGCTATGGCAAGGGCCACATTGAGGGGATCGTTGATGGCGGCTCGGCCAATAACGCCGCGATCGGGGGCGCCTGGACACCGGCCCTGGTGTTTGGCATTCCAGGCGACAGCGTGACTGCCATTGCCATCGGCATCCTGCTGCTCAACGGCATGTCGCCGGGCCCGCGCATCTTTACCGATAACCCCGAGATCGTGCATACCCTCTACGGCGCCTTTGCCATGGCCAATGTGCTGATGATTCCGGTCGGCATCGCGGTGATCGCGCTGTCGAGCAGGATCGTGCGCATTCCTCGCCGCGTCCTGATGCCGATCGTGCTGCTGTTTTCGCTGGTCGGGGCCTACGCCATTACCAATTCGGTCGTCGCGGTCTGGATCGTGCTGGCACTGGGCATTCTGGGCTATGCCATGGAAGCGAGCGGATTTCCGCTGGCACCGGCCATTCTTGGCATCGTGCTGGGCGGTATTGTCGAAGAGAACTTCATGACCTCGATGATCAAGTCACAGGGCAGCCTGCTCGCCTTTTTCGAGCGCCCGTGGGCCGCCGCGCTGGGCGCGCTCACCCTGCTGGTCTGGACGTTTCTGCTCTGCCGAGCACTTTACGAGGGCTACAAGCGCCAGCGTGCCCTCTCCCTCAATGCACCCAAGCGAGAGCCCCGATGACTGCCTTGAACCCAACCCGTCAGGCCCTGGAGCAGGGCCGTACCGTCAGCGCCCTGTGGCTTGAAAGCGCCAGCCCCGAAATTGCCGAGCTGGCCGTCCATGCCGGCTGGAAAACCATTCTGGTCGACAACGAACACGGCATTTCCAGCCTTGAACACACCGCGCACCTGCTGCGTGCGGTCGAGGCCGCCGGCGGGGATGTGGTGCTGCGCATTCCTGCCGACGACCCGGCCTATCTGAAGAAGATACTGGACATGGGCGTGCGCTCGATCATGGTGCCCATGGTCAACTCTGCTGCCCAAGCCCGCGCCATCGTGGATGCCTGCCGGTATCCCCCGCAGGGCAATCGCGGCTATGCCGCCCCTATCGTTCGGGCCTCGCGCTTCGGAGCGGTCAGCGACTATGCCCGCATCGCCAATGACAACCTGCTGCTGATCGTTCAGATCGAACACGTCGATGCCCGTGACGAGATCGAGGCCATCGCCGCCGTCGAGGGCATCGATATGCTGTTTATCGGCCCCAATGACCTGGCAGGCTCCATGGGACGGCTGGAGCAGCTTGAGGATGTTGACGTGCGCCAGACCATTCAGGACATGGAAGCGCGCATCACGGCCAGCGGCTGCTGGATGGGCACCATTACGGCCCCCACCCGCGGCGTCGAGACGCTGTCAGAGGCCGGCTATCGTTTCGTGGCCGGCCCCAACGACATCGCCATCATGGCCAATGCCCTGCGCGATGAAGCCGCTCGCTGGCGTGAACGCTCCAGGGATTTTGATTTAACCTGATCACGGCCCGGGGCCCTTTCGGGTCCCGGTCATCCACCGCAGCCAAGTGCTCCGCGCCCAGCATGGGGGTCGTGCGCTTCTGCCCGTGATATCGGTTCATTTCAATGCCTGCCCTGACCTCCTACCCTCCCGATCGGGCCACGCTGGAAGGCCTGGCCAATATGGCACTGGGCCATGTCGAGCGTGAATACCCCAATCTGGTGACTCATCTGATGCGCGGCGCGCAGGATATTGCGGCCCCATCGACCCTGCATCCGATCTTCTACGGCAGCCTGGACTGGCACTCCTGCGTGCACAGCTACTGGCTGCTGGTGCGCGTGTCACGCCTTTATCCCACCAGCGAGGTCACAGCGCGTATCACTGCACTGCTGCAACGCAACATCACCGCCGAGAAGGTGGCAGGAGAGCTGGCCTATTTTCAGGCTCCCGGTCGTGGCGGCTTCGAGCGCCCCTACGGCTGGGCATGGCTTTTGAAACTCGCCGCCGAGCTTGAGTCCTCTCCTTGTGAAACGATGCAGCAGGCGGCCCGGACGCTCGCGCCCCTGACCCGCTTCATTACCCGCGCCTTTCTTGAATTCTGGCCGAAGCAGACCTATCCGATTCGCACCGGCACGCACTACAACTGGCGAAAAAGAAGAGATAGTTCATCAGCGTGGCCACATTCCACCATGATGACTGACGACAATGGTTACTTTTTGGCCTCTACACCGGTAACCGTCGTGGCACTTTTGTCCAGCAGGCACCGCTGAACGAGACGGTTATGCTGGCAGGCCACTGGCGGTTCAAAAGCACCTGCCGGACCGCTTGTTCTGCATTGACCCGGAGCCTTTCATGGAACACGACATCACGCTGTCGCTTGATCAGGCGCAGGCGCTGAGCCGGCGCATTCTTCACCACGCAGGGTTCGGCCATGGACATGTCAAGGCGATTACCCGCAGCGTGGTCGCCGCCCAGCGCGATGAGTGTCACTCCCACGGGTTGTATCGCCTGTTGGGCATTGTGGAGGCGGCCGGAATGGGCGGGCTCGACTCGCAGGCACAACCGGAAGTGATCGATCATGCGCCCGGTATCGTGAAGGTCGATGCCCACCATGGTAGCTCGCTGCTGGCCTTCGAGCAGGGCCTGGCGCCGCTTCAGGAGAAGGCCGAGCGCAATGGCATCGCGGTGCTGATGATCAATCGCTGCTTTCATTTCTCGGCGCTGTGGTCCGAGGTGGAGGCGCTTTCAGAAAGAGGACTGGCCGGGCTTGCGATGAACCCGACCCAGGCCTTTGTGGCCCCGGGTGGCGGCGTGCGGGCCCTGCTGGGCACCAATCCGTTTGCGTTTTCCTGGCCACGTCCGGGCGGGACGCCCTACACCTTTGACTTTGCCACCAGCGTGGTGGCCCGCGGTGAGATCGAACTACACCGCCGCGCAGGTCAGTCGATTCCCGACGACTGGGCTCTGGATGCTCAGGGCCAGCCGACCACCGATCCGGCCGCCGCACTTGAGGGCGCCATGCTGCCCTTTGGCGGTCACAAGGGCTCGGCGCTGTCTACCATGATCGAACTGCTGGCGGGGCCCTTGATCAACGATGCCCTGAGCCATGAAACCCACGCGGCCAACGAGGAAGGCACCGGTCGGCCCTGTCACGGCGAGCTGGTGATCGCGCTGTCACCGAAGGTGTTTCTGGGCGATCAATGTGAGGCGGGGCTTTTACACGCCGAACGGCTGTTCGAGCAGATTCTGGGGCAGGGGGCGCGGCTGCCGTCACAGCGGCGTTTCGAGGCGCGCGAACGCAGTCTGGCGTCAGGCGTATCGATCCCGGCGGCGCTTTACCGGGATCTAAAGGCCCTGACCGACGCGCCCGACTCGGAAGACTAGCCCAAAAGCGAGCGCAGCCCGGCGATCGCGCTCTGGCCGCGCTCGCGCTTTTTCTCCGGGTCTTCCTTGTCGGCGCGACCGTACCACTCCAGATCTTCCGGCGGCAGCTCCTCAAGAAAACGGCTCGGGGCACAGTTCATCATCTCGCCGAACTGCTTGCGCTGCTGGGCCAGCGACAGCGTCAGCGTCTGACGGGCGCGGGTAATGCCCACATAGGCCAGTCGACGCTCTTCCTCGATGGTGTCCATCTCGATCGAGTTGCGGTGCGGCAGTAGTTCCTCTTCCATGCCCATCACGTAGACGTGCGGAAACTCGAGCCCCTTGGAGGCATGCAAAGTCAGAAGCTGCACCTTGTCGGTGTCATCCTCCTGGGCCTGCTGGTCGAGAATATCGCGCAGCACCAGCCGCGAGATGGCCGCTTCAACGTCGTCGGTCTCCTCGGCGGCGTCATCGCCCTCATCTGCGTCACGATGCATCGACTTCTCGAGCTGATCGATCAGGATATAGACGTTGCCCATGCGCTTTTCGGCGATAATCGGCGCGCTGGCGTTCTGATAAAGCCAGGCCTCGTAATCCATCTCGGCAAACATCGCCCGGATCGCGGCGATCGCGTCGCCCTGATCCATGCGCTTGCGGATGCCTTCCAGAAAGTGATTGAAGCGCCCCAGCCGATCCACGGCGCGCTCGGAGAGCACGTGTGCAAGCCCCATTTCGCTGCAGGCGGCAAAGAGGCTCACCTTGCGCTCCTGGGCATAGTTGGCCAGTTTTTCGAGCGTGTTGGGGCCGATCTCGCGGCGCGGCACGTTGACGATACGCAAAAAGGCGTTGTCATCGGCCGGGTTGATCAGAAGGCGCAGATAGGCCATGGCGTCCTTGATCTCATTGCGCGAGAAAAAGGAGGTGCCGCCGGAGAGCTTGTAGGGAATCTGGTGGTGCTGAAGCTTCAGCTCCAGAAGTCTTGCCTGAAAGTTGCCGCGATAGAGCACGGCAAAATCGCGCCACTGGGCGCTCTCCTTGATACGCCGGGTGAGAATCTCGGTGGCGACCCGCTCGGTCTCGGCCTCCTCGTTGCGATTGACGATTACCCGAATCGGTTCGCCGCGCCCCTTGTCCGACCACAGCGTCTTTTCATAGACGTGGGGGTTATTGGCAATCAGGGTGTTGGCGGCCTTGAGGATAATCGAGGTCGAGCGGTAGTTCTGCTCCAGCTTGATGACGTTGAGCGAGGGAAAATCCTCTCCGAGCTGCACCAGGTTCTCCGGGCGCGCGCCGCGCCAGGCGTAGATCGACTGGTCGTCATCGCCCACCACGGTAAAGGTCTGGCGCTCGGCCATCAGCATGCGCACCAGCTGATACTGGCTCGAGTTGGTGTCCTGATACTCATCCACCAGCATGTAGTGAATGCGGTTGCGCCAGCGCTGCAGCACCTCCGGGTGACGCTCGAACATCGTCGCCGGCAGCATGATCAGGTCATCAAAATCGACCGCGTTATAGGCTTTCAGGTGGCGCACGTAGTGTTCGTAGATGCGTGCGCAGTAGGCATCGTCCTCGGTCTCGGCATGTGAGAGCGCATGCCCCGGCAGGATCAGGTCGTTTTTCCAGTTCGAGATTCGGCTCTGCACCTGGTTGATCTGGTCGGCATCGATCTGGGCGTCCTTTTGCATCAGATCGCGCAGCAGCGCTTTCGCATCTTCCGGGTCAAACAGCGAAAAGCCCGGGCGCAGGCCCAGCGTTTTCAGCTCCGAGCGGATGATGGTCAATCCCAGGGTGTGGAAGGTCGACACGGTCAGGCCGTGGCCGCTGCGCCCTGGCAGCAGCGCCTGAACGCGCTCCTTCATCTCGCGGGCCGCCTTGTTGGTAAAGGTGACCGCAGCAATGCGCCGGGCGCTCATGCCGCACTCATGGACCAGATAGGCGATCTTGGTGGTGATCACGCTGGTCTTGCCGGAGCCGGCACCGGCGAGCACCAGGCAGGGGCCATCGATGTATTTCACGGCTTCCCGCTGACGCGGATTGAGGCCGCTGATGCGTTGGCGAATATCGGACATGGAAACAACCTGATGGAAGGCAGACGACGCAAGCACGTCATGATACATCCTGAGCCCTCACCTGTGCTGTAATGACAGGGCGCGAACCGGCTCGCCGCCACGGCTCAGGAGGGGAATTCATGCGTTATCAGAGAGTTGCACAACGTCTCGGACAACGTCTTTTTCATGCTGGCGCAGGGGTGCTGCTGGGCGGCATCGCCCTGGGGGTGGCCATGCCGGCCAGTGCCGCCTGCCAGATTCAGGCCATGCGGTATGACTATCCCGCACAGCGTCTGGATCAGGCCCTGCAGCAGTTTGCCCACACCAGCGGCTGCCCGGTCGAGGTAGATGACGCCCTCGCCGAAGAGCATCAGGCCCGGGCCCTGGCCGGACGCTTCACGCCGGAGGCCGCCCTGATCCAGCTGGTGCGCGGCTCGGGCCTTGAAGTCCATCTGGACAACGACCATTACCGGATAAATCAGAGCGACCGCGAGCGCATCAATGATCTGGTCAAGACGTTTCGCTATCGCATCGAAAGCGCACTGGACGGCGATCAGCTTAGCCAGAACGATGCCCGGGCACTCAACACCCAGCTTGATGCCATCGAAGCGCAAAGCGATCAGCTGATCACCGAGCAGGGGTTTTTGAGCGCCGCCGAGAAGGCCAGCTATGAGCGCCTGTTTGCCTGGCTGGAGGGGCGACTGGCCCCTGGCAACCTTTAAGGTCCGCGCCAGGCCAACGCCATAATGACGCGCAAACCCCCTGTATGATTCAACCTCAGGGCCATGACACCGGACAGCAAGACATCAGACAACAACAAGAGGCGACAGGGATGAGGATCATTCAGGACGATTTGAGCAGCGAGACCACCATCGCGCTGATTCGCGCCCATGTGACAGACCTTGCCGGACACTCTCCGGCAGAGAGCTGTCATGCGCTGGACATCGACGCGCTGCGCGCCCCCGGCATGATGTTCTGGAGCGTGTGGGAGGACAACACGATTGCCGGCTGCGGCGCGCTCAAGGCACTTAACGAGACCCACGGCGAGATCAAATCGATGCGCACCGCCGATACGCACCTGCGCCGCGGCGTGGCCGCCAAGCTGCTCGATCACATCATTCGAGAAGCGCGAGCCCGTGGCTTCAAGCGGCTGAGCCTTGAGACCGGCACGCCAGCAGTCTTCGCTCCAGCACGCAGCCTCTATGCCCGCTTCGGCTTTGAGACCTGCCCACCGTTTGGTGACTACCGGGAAGCCCCCTACAGCGTGTTCATGACGAAATCGCTCGAGGGCCCGGATGACAACGCCCCATCGAAATCCAGCTGTCGCCAGGCTTCATAGACCAGCACCGCGCAGGCGTTGGAGAGATTAAGGCTGCGACTATCAGCACGCATGGGAATGCGCAGGCGCTGATCCTCGGGCAGGCTGTCAATCAGCGCCTGCGGCAGACCTCGGCTTTCCGGGCCAAACAGCAGCGCATCGCCGGTTTGATAGGCGACGTGATCGTGGCGGGTGCGCCCCCGTGTGGTAATGGCCAGCAGCCGCTGGGGTTCGACTGCCGTCATGAAGGCCTCAAGCGAGGCGTGCACCTGAACACGGGCCCACTCGTGATAATCGAGCCCGGCCCGACGCAGGCGCTTGTCATCGAGTTCAAAACCGAGCGGCTCGATCAGGTGCAGGCGAAAGCCGGTATTGGCGCAGAGTCTGATGATGTTGCCGGTATTGGGCGCGATTTCCGGCTCGAACAGGGCGATATCCAGCATGGGCAGGGCGTCTCTATTTCGAAGATTGATATCGCGGATACCAACGACAGCGGGCCCGGCACGAAGGCCGGGCCCGCTCGCGTCAGACGTCTGCCGATCTAGAAACCGACGGAAACGCCCAGTTCCGGACCGCTGAACAGCGTCTTGCCGTCATGGTTGTCGAAATCGGTATGATAATAGCGATAGCCCACATAGCCGTAGGTGTTGGCAATCAGCGTGGCACGGGCGCGGGCGCCGTATTCGTAGCTTTCGTTGACATCGCCATGGGTCAGACCTTCCGGCGTGTAGAAGCCGTAGCCGCCCACGCTGACGCGCGGAATCGGGGTGTCGACATAGGCCGAGCCGCCCAGTCCCAGGCCGCCCCCATCACCATAGTCGGAGTCCAGATACTGATAGCGCCCGCCGACGGACACATCGACACCCGGCAGATAGGGCGAGAACATCAGCTGGCCGGAGTAGGCCTTGGTATTGTTGCCGCTATCGTTGGTGCTGAAATAACCCAGTCCGGCACTAAAGCCCGGCAGCAGCCCCTGATTGACCTGAACGCTATGGGCATCCTCGCCACCACTGGCAGAGACGCTCAGAGCCGAAGCATTAAGACTTGAAAGGGCAAGGCCTGCGCCCAGTACCGGGATGATGATCTTTTTCATTTTGAAGTCCTTGGCTTGCCGTCCCCTTGAACGGGACGCGGGCTGTCAGAGAGGAATCCGTTCGCCTGCGGTCATACAGACCGGTGTGTACCGCTGCATTGTGCCATCATGAGTGAACGAGCCGTCATGATGGCCTCCTTTGTATCAAGGCTACCTTACCAGGGTTTGACGCCGTTGGCCTAAACGCCGTAGCGCGCGCGATAATCTTCAATGGCCCGGGCATGAGGGGCAAGCGCGGCATCGCCGTGGGTCTCGAGATATTCGAGAATGCCCGCCAGCGTCACGATCGGGATGACCGGAATATTGTAGCGCCTGCGAACATCCTCGATGGCGCTGATGTCACCCTGCCCGCGCTCCTGTCGATCCAGCGCCACCACCACGCCGGCGGCGGTGGCACCGGCCGCCTCGATCAGGGCCATGGACTCCCCGATGGCCGTACCGGCGGTAATGACATCATCAATGATCAGCACGCGGCCGGACAGCGGTGCACCGACAATCGAGCCGCCTTCACCGTGGTCCTTGGCTTCCTTTCGATTGAACGACCAGGGCAGATTACGGTCATGATGAGTCGCCATGGCAATGGCGGTACTCGAGGCCAGCGGGATGCCCTTGTAGGCAGGGCCGAACAGGACATCGAATTCCACGCCGGCACGCTGGATGGCACCGGCATAGCAGCGCCCCAGCATGGCCAGTGCCGCACCACTTTGAAAATGACCGGCATTGAAGAAATAGGGACTGACGCGCCCCGACTTGAGAGTGAACTCGCCAAAGCGGAGCGCCTGCTCGGCAATGGCGAATTCGATGAATTCTCGCTGCTCGTCAAACATGTCGTACCCTTATTTCTTGTCCCGGCTCTTTACCCAAACCTGTCAGGCTCGGGTATCATACACGCGCGAAAAACAAGGGACCATGTATGAAAATCGCCAGTATCAACGTCAATGGCATGCGCAGGGCCGTCGAACGGGGCTTTCTCGACTGGCTGAAGGCGCAGGACGCCGACATCGTCTGCGTGCAGAACCTGAAAACCAAAAGCTTCGAGCTGGACGACTCGATCCTCTATCCGGAAGGCTATGAAGGCTATTTTCTGGATGCCGAGCAGGACGACTTTGCAGGCGTGGGTATCTATTGCCGCAAGATTCCCAAGGCGATCATGTATGGTCTGGGCTTTGAGCAGTGCGACAACGAAGGGCGCTTTCTGCAGGCCGACTACGAGCGCTTCAGCGTCGCGTCCTTTCTGATGCCGGAAGACCCGCACGCCAAGCAGCGCTTCATCGCGCAGTACAGCGACTATCTCAGCAAGCTGCGCCGCAAGCGTCGTCAGTACATCATCGCCGGCAGCTGGTACATCGCCCACAAGACCGTCGATCTCGATCACTGGTCCGAACATCAGAGCACGCCCGGGTTTCGCCCCGAAGAGCGCGCCTTCATGGACCAGGTCTTCGGGCCGATGGACTTCGTCGACACCTTCCGTGAAGTCGAGCGCAACGCCGGCCATCACACCTGGTGGCAGAAACACGACAGCGAAGTACCGCGCAAGCGTCAGGATGGCTGGCGCACCGACTATCAGATCACAGGTCCCGACATTGCCCGCACCGTCAAGAGCGCCTGGATCGATCGAGACGCCGATTTCAGCGAGTTCGCGCCGCTGATCATCGAGTACGATCTGGAACTCTGATCCCCGCAGTCGATGACGCTCCGGCCGTCATCGACTGCGCCTGTTTCGGTCCCTTCGCGCAACGGCCCCGGCAGCTTCTGGCTGCCGGGGCCGTGTCGTCAGACGCCTGTGCTGTCAGACCATGCCCGGGTGTTTAGCTGACCATGCCCAGCGCTTCGCGCTGATGGGCAAAGAGCTGCTCGCAGCCGGCTTCGGCCATGTCCATCATGGCATTGAGCTCGGCGCGCGAGAACGACTGCTTCTCGGCCGTGCCCTGCACCTCGATGATGCCACCATCAGCGGTCATGACCACGTTCATGTCGGTTTCGGCGCGCGAGTCCTCGGCGTAGTCCAGATCGGTCACCGCCTGGCCCTTGTAGATGCCGACCGAGACCGCGCTGACCAGCTGCTTGAGCGGATCCGTCTTGATCTGCTTGCTGCGCTGCAGCGACTGGATTGCATCGACCAGCGCCACGCAGCCGCCGGTAATCGCCGCCGTGCGCGTGCCGCCATCGGCCTGCAGGACATCGCAGTCGATGGTGATGGTGAACTCGCCGAGCTTTTTCAGATCCACCGCCGCGCGCAGGCTGCGCCCGATCAGACGCTGAATCTCGACCGTGCGCCCGCCCTGCTTGCCGCGGGCCGCTTCCCGGCCGCTGCGGGTATGGGTCGCACGCGGCAGCATGCCGTACTCGGCGGTAATCCAGCCCTGACCCTTGCCGCGCAGCCAGCGCGGCACACCGGCTTCCACACTGGCCGTGCACAGCACCTGCGTATCGCCAAAGGCGACCAGCACCGAGCCTTCGGCGTGCTTCGTGTAGCCGCGGGTCAGGGTAATTTCACGGGTTGCCTCGGGGGCACGTCCACTGGGTCGCATGACACTCTCTCTACTGGTAAAAATGAAGACACAAACCAAAAGGCGGGCCGGGCATCTTACACGCCTGCCTGCGCAATGAACGAATCGTTTAGACTGATCGCTTTCACCTCTTACGCAAGGATCACCCATGGCACGCAGCATGACCGCCTTCACCCGCCAGACGCTGGATGCCGACTGGGGCAGCCTTGCGCTCGAACTTCGCTCGGTCAACCAGCGCTATCTCGACCTCCACTTTCGCCTGCCAGACGCCCTGCGCGATCTTGAAGCGCCCTTTCGTGACAGCCTGCGCAGCGCGCTTTCGCGCGGCAAGATCGAGTGCTCGCTGCGCTTTGAGCGCGCCCAGAGCGCCAGCGCCGGGCTCGATATCAACGTCGAGCATCTCGAAGTGCTGATGGACACCCTGACGCGCCTGCGCCGTCATGCCCCGGAAGCCTCGATGCCAACGCTGCTGGAGCTGCTCGATCATCCCGGTGTCTCACGTGGCGGCGAGATCGACATGGACGCCGTGCGCGCTGCCGCGCTCAAGCTGATGTCGCAGGCACTTGATGACCTGAACGCCGGTCGTGAGCGCGAAGGCGAACAGCTCTGTGCGCTGATCCGCGAACGCCTCACCGGCATTCGTGCTCAGGTGGAAGAGGTCCGGGCGCACCTGCCGGCCGTGCTGGAACGTCAGCGCCGCCAGATTCTGGAGCGCCTGGAGACCGTGAAGGCCGAACTCGACCCGGCCCGTCTGGAAGCGGAGATGGCATTGATGGCGCAAAAGGCCGATGTCGCCGAGGAACTCGACCGGCTGGAAACTCACGTGGATGAAGTCGAGCGCCAGCTCACGCAAAAAGGCCCTGTCGGCCGCCGGCTCGACTTTCTGATGCAGGAACTCAACCGCGAAGCCAACACGCTCTCGTCCAAGGCCGCAGTGACCGATACCACTCGCTGCGCGGTGGAGCTGAAGGTACTGATCGAGCAGATGCGCGAGCAGATTCAAAATATCGAGTAAAGTCTATAAAAAGCTACATCAATACATATATCCATTGTTTTTAAAGAATTTTTATCGAAATACGGTCCACTGACGTCCATCAAAATCTGTCAAAATCCACATCCTTTTGGGTAGTAAAGTGGGGAGTAAACTCGTTGCCTCCCCACTTTTTGCCGTTTATCATCGAAAGTACTCCCCACCGCCTGCCGATTCTGTAACGTTCACAGTGAGTTAGCTGCCCACTCCTCGAGTGGAGCAGGCATAGGCAGACGCTCTGTTGTGGCAGGGCTGGATTGTTCGGAGTATCCGGAGAAACCGTTCTCCATCCGTTTTCACTCAGAAGAGAAAAGAGCCATGGGAAGCCTCAATGCCAGAAAGGTGCAGGCCCTTATCAAGGGAGGAGAAGCCGGGCGTTACAGCGACGGTGATGGCCTGTACCTCATGGTGCCGCAAAAGGGCACTCCATACTGGATGTTGAGGTACACGCTATCGGGTAAACGCCGGGAGATGACGCTGGGCAAACATGCTCATCTCTCTCTTGCAGAAGCCCGAGTCAGAGCTCAGGACCATCAGAAGCTGGTTCAGGATGGCATTGACCCCATTGAGGCACGCAAGCAGGAACAGCAGGTGTCGATAAGAACCGTCGACGACCTGTTTGCAGACTGGTATCCGGATCTCGAGAAGCGTCTCAAGCATCCCAGAATCCCATACCGTATTTATCACAAGGAAGTGGCCCCCAGCTTGGGCAAACGAGAGCTGGATACCGTGACGCCCATGGAAGTAAGAGGGATCGTCAGGAAAGTGGCGCACAGCGGCCGACCAACGATCGCCAATGATACATTGATGTATCTGAAGCAGTTGTTTAACCATGCCATCAAGCTGGGGCTTATCACCTATAACCCGGCAACAGCCTTCAACGTTAATGACGCCGGCGGTGTGGAAAAAAGCCGTAGCCGAGCCCTGACCCTGGACGAGATCAACACGGCTTTCACCGTGTTTCGAGAAAACAACGCAAGCTTTAGTAGAGAGAATTATCTCGCCTGCGCGCTCTTGGTGGTACTGGGAACAAGAAAGACCGAGCTGACCGAAGCACGATGGAAAGAATTCGATCTGGCCAACAGCCAATGGACACTGCCTGGGGAGCGCAGCAAGTCCGGCATCGGCATCAGGATCCCGCTTCCCCCTCAGGCCATCGATTGGCTGGAGGAGCTCAGGATACGGGCCTGCGGCTCGGAGTTTGTATTCCCCAGCCGACGGGGTAACAGATCTCCTCATATGGGCAAGGACACGCTGAATCGTGCTATCGCCAAGCTGTTTGGCAGCGAGCCCGGCAAGAAGCAACAGCCAGACAATCGAATGGGCGATCTGGAACCTTTCACCGTGCATGATCTACGTCGTACCTGCCGAAGCCTGCTGGCTGCCACAGGCACCCCGGCACATGTGGCAGAGCGCTGCCTGAACCACAAGATCAAGGGCGTTGAAGGCATCTATGACCGATACGATTATTTTCAGGAGCGAAAGATCGCTCATCAAAAAGTGTCTGACTTAGTCTCTCTAAAATAAAGTAAATACATCTTTTTAAAAAATCTACTTTGATAACAAATAAAGTAAACGATCACTCGCTTGTCAGATATCAGAAATTTGACTCCGATAGGTTTTTGTTATCATGCTTTCGATAACAACGCTTATCCTCTCTCCCCTTTGCTCTGAAATAGAATCGAGCATTGCTTTCGCCTCATGACTTATATAAGTGTTCAGTGAAGACCGTCCTTCCTGTTTCCTTCTGTAAATCTGCTGATCCCAAGCTTTTTTGAATTTTGTCGAGAAAAGCAGGGCTCCATCCCACGAGGGAAATCCATCTATTATCGCCTGCGAAAAAAAGCACAGGTCACGACTATTATTTGGCTTAAAAAAGCCACAGGGATAACCTTTTTTACCCAAATATCCCCAAGCCCAATGACATTGCTCTTCATCTTTCTCATTAAGTCACTTAAGCGTTAAATTTCTTAGATACGTTTCAGACCACGCATTTTCGAGCCAACCCAGTAAATTTCTTTTCACCCAAGAATTAGCAACCCAATTATCAAAAAAATCTCGCACTTCTTGATTTGCCTTTCTCAAAGGACCAAGGCCATTGGCGCCAGCAATAAAATCGAAGTATCCAAAACCTTCGGGAACTGCTGGTATAAATTCAAAATTACTCATCACAGCAATATCTTGAAAACTTGCCATCTTTAACCTTAGCCATGCAAAAAGTGCAGCGCGCTTATGCTTTTATTAAGCAACATGGCCCCAACCCATTACGCAATAATGCTAATCGCGACGCAGCCATGGCTCTTCTTACTAGGATGGGTCACTTGGTGCAGAATGGAAACCGTTACCGATTCAGCGAAACGTTATTAGGTCATCAATCTCCTAATGTTAAAAATGGAGAAGCATATTTCCTTAACTCACTTCCTTTATATAGCCATCAACACTACTACTGCCCTTCTCGGAGAACATACTTAAATCAACATCGGTATATGATCATTATTGCAAAAGATTATGATAAGGAATAAAACGGATTTGCGTTTATAAACTTAGGCTCTGCCTAAAAGGTATGATTGTTATACTTCCCTGTTTATTGAATACGAGACCGCTATGGCAGGCCATTGCGAGCTTTCCGACTGTGCTGGCAAATGATTAAGGTTATCGTTTCTCCACTATAGGCCATGGAGCGCCCTTGTAGAGATGGCCTGCCTCGAAAGCGTGACCGCTAAATTGTGGCGGACAAGAAATACGATAGCAGTGACCTGAGGCGCTACTGCATGCGTCATGGCATGCCTCCAGTCATTCCTCGACACCGTATGTGTCGCCGTTCATGACCGGGCTTTGCGCATCAGTTCAACCGATCCAGATACAGTCAGCGTAATGTGGTAGAGCGGCTGTTCGGCTGGCTCAAGGAGAAGCGCCGATTGAATATCCGTTATTACAAGCTAACCAGCAGCTTCAGAGCCATGGTGACACTGGCTTGGATCGAGCGCTGCATGAGAGCCGACTTTTTAGACAGAACCTAGTTGTTTGGTACCAGAGTGTAAGGGGCTATTCTACAAGCCACTGTCAGATGAGGATCCATGGCTCAGATACTTCACCAACGCGCCACGACCACTCACGCTATCAGAGCAGAGATACAGCGATCGACAGCTTCGGTCGCGGAGTTGAGTTGGCGCTACAACCTCAACCCAAAAACCGTGCGCAAGTGGCGCCAGCGGGCGTCGATCGAGGACGACAGGATGGGGTCAAAGGCTTCGCGCTCATCGTCCCTGACACCAATAAAGGAAGCCGCTGCCGTCACCTTTCTGCGAACCACTCATCTTACCACTGGATGACTGCCTGTTCACGCTGCAGCGCTTTATCCCACACCTGGTCCTCTCCAGCCTGCACCGCCTTTATCAGCGGCACGGCATCAGCCAGCTGCCGTGGAAAACTTCGTCATCGGCTAAGGGGTAGGCATTCAGACAATATCCGATCAGCTGTCTGCATCTCGATGTCTGTGACGTTCGCCCCGGCTAAGGCTGGGCATACCTATTCGTGGGCGTTGATCGTACCCCGAAATTTTTCCATGCCCGGCTTTATCGGAAGGCCAATCGCGATCAGGCCGCCGCCTTTCTTGAAGATGTCGTGCAACAACTGCCTTACCGGGTGCATACGGTGTTGACCGACAATGGCGTGCAGTTCGCCAAAAGCCGCGGCACCGAGGCTTATAAACCCCATCGATTCGATGTGATCTGCCGTAAGCATGGTACCGAGCATCGCCTGACCCGCCTCTTCCACCCCTAGACCAATGGTCAGGTCGAACGGATGAACCAGACCCTCAAAAATGCCACGACCCGCAGTTTTCATTAGCCACGCCGGAAGAGCTTGTTGCGCATCTGAGGGATTATCTGTGAGCCTATAATATTGCCAGGTCGCTACGCTCTCTGAAAGGCAAAATGCCCATCGGATTTATTCTGGAAAGATGGCAGAATGACTCGGACAAGTTCTATCATGATCCGAACCATTACTTCCCAAGATCAAGCACCTAGCGATCAAGCACGACCGTGCGGCCTGAATAGAGAAACACGCGGCGCTCGAGGTGATAACCGATCGCCCGGGCCAGCGTCAGACACTCGATGTCGCGCCCCTTTGCCACCAGATCCTCGGGATAGTGGGCGTGATCCACCGTCTCGACCCCCTGGGCGATGATGGGGCCTTCATCAAGGTCGTTGTTGATGTAGTGCGCCGTGGCACCCACCAGTTTGACGCCCTTCTCGTAGGCCTGATGGTAGGGTCTGGCACCCTTGAAACCGGGCAGCAGGGAATGGTGAATATTGATCGCGCGTCCGGCCAGCACATCACACATGTGCGCCGACAGCACCTGCATGTAGCGCGCCAGTATTACAAGTTCGGCATCGGTGCGCTCGATGATGTCGAGAATCTGCTGCTCCTGCTGTTCGCGGGTCTCCGGGGTGACCGGCAGATGATACCAGGGCAGGCCGTGCCACTGGGCCAGCGGCTCCAGGTCGGGATGGTTGGAGACGACGGCACAGATCTCCATCGGCAGCTGATGGGTGCGGTAGCGATACAGCAGATCGTTCAGGCAATGGTCGGCCTTTGAGACCATGATCACGACCCTTGTGCGCTTGTTCGGCGGTGTCAGTTCAAACGACATGTCGAATTCCCGCGCGCGCTCGCCAAAGTCCTTCTCGAAGGTCTCGCTGCTGAAGCCGTCCTCCAGCGGGCGAAACTCGGCCCGAATGAAAAACCCTTCGTTCAAGCGATCGTCAAAGGAACTGAGTTCGGTGATGTAGCAGCGCTGCTCCCTGAGAAAGCGCGTGACGACATCGACGGTGCCCAGCAGGCTGGGACACTGTGCCGCAAGAATCCAGGTATCGACGGTTCGGGTCATGGCATTTCTCTTGTCGTTTTCAATAGAGCCCGGGGGCGACAGAAAAGATGAAAAAAGGGCCGGGAGCGTCTGCCCCCGGCCCTTGAGCAGAGCCTAGCGTGTGACGCTGACGCCGTACTCTCTTGAAGCGTCCAGCAGCCAGCGATAGCAGTAGTCGGCAAAGCTTCGGCGAATCACCAGCTCCCAGCCATCCTCTTCGGGCCGGCGCAGGATGACCGTTGCCTTGGCAAAGACCGTGGAAACCCCCTTGCCGACCGGGAACGCCTCTGAGTGCACGTCGTAGGAAATGGATTTCATCAATACATCACGCGAGTTTTTCCCCTTCAGTGACAGGACGGTCTGACCGCCGCTGACGTTGACGATGCTGAAGTGGGCCTGGCCCAGCGACTGGCGCAGCTTCTGCTCCAGCTCGAACTCTTCACCGCCGGGCACGATCACCAGCCACTCATCAGGCGACAGCCACTGGATCGAGCGCTCGCCGCTGTCATCGGTGACCAGCGCCAGCGGCCGCGCCGGCAGAGCCATGTTCATCACCTCGCGCACCGCCTCGTCCATGACGATGGCACCGCCGCGCAGGATCAGCTGCCCCATGAAGGGCTTTTCGCTGAGGATCACGCCCGGATTGGAGGCGTGCGGCAGCGACTTCTGCTCGTGCAGCGACCAGGCCAGCGGTGACTCCGCCTTCGAATCGTCGGCCGGACGGGTCTCGAATTCCTTGACGTCAGACATTCTGGCGCTCTCCCTTGGGGTCGATAAAGACGGTGCTGACGACTTCAGCCTCGTGCACCTTGCCGTCGGACATGGGCAGATAGACCGTTTCTCCCATGCGCTCGCGCCCGTTTTTCAGCACGGCCAGCGCAAAGCTGCCTTCAAGCGACGGGCTGTAATAGCTCGAGGTGACGTGTCCCATCATGGTCATGGGGATCGACTCGTTGGGATCGAGCACGATCTGGGCGCCCTCTTCCAGCACGACGCTCGGGTCCTTCGGCTTGAGGCCGACCAGCTGCTTGCGGTCACCTCGCATGGTATCCGGACGGCTCAGGGCACGCTTGCCGATCCAGTGGAACGGCTTGTCGTAACCGATCGCCCACTGCATGCCCAGATCTTCCGGAGTCACCGAGCCGTCAGTGTCCTGACCCACGATGATCAGGCCCTTCTCGGCGCGCAGGACGTGCATCGTTTCCGTACCGTAGGGCGTCAGGTTGTACTTCTCGCCGTGCTCGAACAGGGTCTTCCAGACCTGCATGGCATAGTTGGCCTGGACGTTGATCTCATAGGCCAGCTCCCCGGTGAACGAGATACGGAACACGCGTGCCGGGACACCGGCCACGTTGCCTTCCTTCCAGTCCATGAACTTGAACTTTTCGCGGTCAAGGTCAATGTCGGTGACTTCCGACATCAGCTTGCGCGCGTCCGGCCCGGTCACGGTCATGGTGGCCCAGTGGTCGGTGACCGAGTTGAAGTAGACCTGCAGCTCCGGCCATTCGGTCTGGTGCCACAGCTCCAGCCACTCCAGTACGCCCGCGGCCCCACCGGTAGTGGTAGTCATCAGGAAGTGGTTATCGCCCAGGCAGCTGGTGGTACCGTCGTCCATCAGCATGCCGTCGTCCTTGCACATCAGGCCGTAACGAACGCGGCCCGGCGCCAGTTTGGCCCACTTGTTGGTGTAGACGCGCCCCAGGAATTCACGGGCATCCGGACCCTGAATGTCGATCTTGCCCAGCGTCGAGGCATCCAGGATACCCACACCCTGACGAACGGCGAGACATTCACGGGCCACGGCCTCGTGCATGCTCTCCTTCTTGCCGTTGGCATTGCGCGGGAAATACCAGGGGCGCTTCCACAGGCCGACGTCCTCGAACTCGGCGCCATGCTCGACATGCCACTGATGCAGTGCGGTGTAGCGTTTGGGGTCGAAAAGCTCGCCGCAATGGCGTCCCACGATCGCCCCGAAGGTGATCGGCGTGTAGTTGGGACGAAAGACCGTGGTGCCGACTTCAGGAATCGAGCGGCCCAGGCAGCGCGCGGCAATGGCCATGCCGTTGATGTTGCCCAGCTTACCCTGATCGGTACCAAAGCCCAGCGCGGTGTAGCGCTTGACGTGCTCGATGGACTCAAAGCCTTCACGCGTGGCCAGTTCGATGGCTGACGCCGTGACATCGTTTTGCATGTCCACGAACTGCTTGGGTGCGCGGGCGCCCTTCTTCTCGTGCGGTACCTGATAGAGCGCACAGGCCGGTGCTTCGCGGCGCGCCCTGGCTTCCGGCAGCTTGAGCTCTTCGGCGTCGTCAAAGCCGCTGTCGATGGCGGCCTGGCGGCCGGCACGGACGCCGTCTGCCAGCGTTTCGCTCAGCGCATAATGACCGGCGACACCACCGGCCGAAATCAGCCCCTTGACCTCGCCGGGCACAAAGCCCAGCAGCGTGTCATCCCACTGCGGACGCGTGCCGGTGTGCGAGGCCAGATGTACTACCGGGCTGTAGCCGCCGGAGCTTGCGATGGTGTCGCACTCAAGCTCCTCGATACGTCCGGTGATCACGAAGTGGTTCAAATCGACGGCCGAAACACGAGCACCGCTGACGCGCTGGGTGCCCTTCGCCTCGATCACGGCGCTGCCGGTGATGACGCGAATGCCGCTGTCACGGGCCTGGCGCACCAGATCACCGTCGGGATTGGAACGTGCATCCACGATGGCCACGACCTTGCGACCCGCTTCCTGCCAGTCCAGTGCCGCACGATAGGCGTGATCGTTGCTGGTGGTGAGTACCAGGCTGTTGCCGGGGATGACGCCGTAGCGACGGATGTAGGTCGACACGGCGCCGGCGACCATGTTGCCGGGCAGGTCGTTGTTGGCATAGACCACCGGGCGCTCATGAGTGCCGCTGGCCAGCACCACCCGCGTGGCACGCACGCGGTGCAGACGGGCACGCGACTGCCCCGGAAAGCCGGCATCAGCAGCAGTGTCGGCCAGATGTTCGGTACGACGCTCGTGCAGCGTGACGAAGTTGTGATCGTGATAACCGTTGGCGGTCGTGCGCGGCAGCAGCGTGACGGTCTCCATGGACGCGAGCTCACTGAGTGTCTGCTCGATCCAGGAGACGGGAGAGACGCCATTCAGCGTGTCGCGGCTGTCCAGCAACGAGCCGCCCATCTCTTCCTGCTCATCGCACAGCATGACACGGGCACCGCCGCGTGCGGCGCTCAGCGCGGCGGCCAGACCGGCAGGGCCGGCGCCGATGACCAGCACATCACAGTGATGATGCATGTGGTCGTAGATGTCCGGATCGGATTCGGTCGGGGCACGGCCCAGACCGGCCCCCATGCGGATGTACTTCTCGTAGGTCATCCACATCGAGGCCGGTGACATGAAGGTCTTGTAGTAGAAGCCCGGCGGCATGAAGTTGCCGCCCAGCTTGCCGACCCAGCTCATCACGTCACGCTGGACATTGGGCCAGCCGTTGGTGCTGCGCGCGACCAGACCGTCATAGAGCGCCTGCTGCGTGGCGCGCACATTGGGCACCTGGGTATCCTTGCGCGCACCCAGCTGCACCAGGGCATTGGGTTCTTCGGCGCCAGCAGCCACGATGCCGCGGGCACGGGAATACTTGAAGCTGCGATTGACGATATCCACGCCGTTGGCCAGCAGGGCAGAAGCCAGGGTATCCCCGGCATAGCCCTGATAGCGCTGACCATTGAAGGTGAACTCGAGACCGTGCGAGCGATCGATACGCCCGCCTGCCGAAAGTCGATTGCTCTGGGTCATGACGAGGTCTCCTCGTTGAGCGCCTTGTTCTCGGGCCGGGCACCGACGGTCTGCCAGCCGCCATCGGCCACCTGAGCCCCCTGCTCGTGACGAATCTCGGGGCTATCCGCCGTAATGGTCGGCTGCTCGCCCATCGGATAGGTCTCGAGGATCTCGTAGGTCACCGTGTTACGGGTGATATTGAAAAACTTGCGACAGCCCACCGAGTGCACCCACATTTCGTGGTGAATGCCGCGCGGGTTATCGCGGAAAAACAGGTAGTCGCCCCACTCTTCATCGCTGGTATTTTCCGGATCTTCCGGGCGCAAGAGGTGGGCCTGACCGCGGGGATGAAACTCCTCTTCCTCGCGGTGCTCCTTGCAGTAGGGGCAAAAGATATAAAACATGTCGGGCTCTCCTCAGTGCGCCACGCCGGCAGCGCCGTGTTCATCGATCAATGCACCGGTATGGAAACGGTCGATGGAAAAGGGCGCAGCGATCGGGTGCATTTCGCCTTTCGCCAGACTGGCCGCAAACACGTGTCCCGAACCGGGGGTGGCCTTGAAGCCGCCGGTGCCCCAGCCGCAGTTGAAATACAGTCCCTTGACCTTCGTCTTGGACAGAATCGGACAGGCATCCGGGCAGGTATCCACGATGCCGCCCCACTGACGGTTCATGCGCACCCGCGAGAACATCGGGAACATCTCGACGATCGCCTGCAGGGTGTGCTCGATGGTGGGGTAGCTGCCGCGCTGACCGTAACCGAGATAGCCGTCGATGCCGGCACCGATGACCAGATCGCCCTTGTCGGACTGGCTCACGTAGCCGTGAACGTGGTTGGACATGGTGACCGTGTTGAGAATCGGCTTGAGCGGCTCGGAGACCAGTGCCTGCAGCGGATGCGACTCCAGCGGCAGCTTGATGCCGGCCATCTTCGCCAACACACCCGAGTTGCCGGCCGCCACACAGCCGACCGTATGGGCTTCGATGTCGCCACGGTTGGTGTGGACCCCCAGCACCTTGCCATCACGAATCTTGAAGCCGGTCACTTCGGTGTTCTGCAACAGATCCACGCCATGCGAGTCGGCGCCGCGGGCAAAGCCCCAGGCGACCGCATCGTGACGCGCCACGCCGGCACTTTTCTGCCAGGAAGCGCCCATGATCGGATAGCGTGCCCGATTGGAGATGTCGAGCTCGGGCTCGATCTCCTTGATCTGCTGCGGCGTGACCACTTCACTGTCGATACCGTTGAGGCGGTTGGCATTGACGCGGCGCTGAATGTCACGCATGTCCTGCAGGGTGTGGCCCAGGTTGAGCACGCCGCGCTGGGAGAACATGACGTTGTAGTTGAGATCCTGTGACAGCCCCTTCCACAGATCCAGCGAGTGGTTGTACAGCCGCCCCGCTTCGTCCCACAGATAGTTTGACCGCACGATGGTGGTGTTACGCGCCGTGTTGCCACCGCCCAGCCAGCCCTTTTCAATCACGGCGACGTTTCTGACGCCGAATTCCCTGGCCAGATAATAGGCCGTGGCCAGCCCGTGGCCGCCGCCACCCACGATGATGACGTCGTAGCGCTTCTTGGGTTCCGGGTTGCGCCACTGACGCTCCCAGTTTTCGTGATGACCGAACGCGTGTTTAACCAGACCGAAGCCGGAATAACGTTGCATGAGCTTTCTCCTTGTCGGCCCCGATGGAGCCTGCTGTCGGCCGTGTTCAGACTACGGAGGCTTCACTCTCGAGTCGCTGATTCGCCCGGTCGTTGCTCTGGCCATAGACCGGATGACGTGCACACAGTGATTCCACTTTGCCACGTACCTCGGTCTCGACCGCTTCGGTATTTTTCTGCTCTGCGAGCACATCCAGAATGTCGCAGATCCAGGACGCCAGCTCGCGGCAGTCCTCTTCCATGAATCCGCGTGTGGTCACGGCCGGCGTGCCAATACGCAGCCCCGAGGTCACAAACGGGCTTTGCGGATCGTTGGGGACGGCATTCTTGTTGACGGTGATGCAGGCACGCTCGAGCGCGGCATCGGCATCCTTGCCGGTCACGCCCTGCTTGATCAGCGACACCAGAAACAGATGGTCATCGGTGCCGCCGGAGACCACGTCAAAGCCGCGGCTGATGAAGACACCGGCCATGGCACGCGCATTGGCAATCACCTGACGCTGGTAGTCGGCAAACTCCGACGTCATGGCTTCCTTGAAGGCCACGGCCTTGGCGGCGATCACGTGCATGAGCGGGCCGCCCTGCTGCCCCGGGAACACCGCGCCGTTGAGCTTCTTGTACAGCGTCTCATCCGCGTCGGCGGACAGGATCAGGCCGCCACGCGGGCCGCGCAGGGTCTTGTGGGTGGTCGTGGTCACGACATGGGCATGGGGCAGCGGACTCGGATAGAGCCCCGCGGCGACCAGACCGGCGATGTGGGCCATATCGACCATCAGCCAGGCACCGACCTCATCGGCGATCTCGCGAAAGCGCTGCCAGTCGATCACGCGTGAATAGGCGGAAAAGCCGGCGATGATCATCTTCGGCTGATGCTCACGCGCCAGAGCGGCCACGTCGTCGTAATCGATCTGGCCGGTCTCGGGGTTCAGACCATACTGCACGGCGTTGTAGTACTTGCCGGAGAAGTTCGGGGCGGCACCGTGGGTCAGGTGGCCGCCGTGGGCCAGGCTCATGCCCAGAATGGTATCGCCGGGCTTGACCAGCGCCATGAACACGGCCGCGTTGGCCTGGGCGCCGGAGTGCGGCTGAACGTTGGCATAGTGGCAGCCGAACAGCTCACAGGCGCGCTGGATCGCCATGGCCTCGACCTTGTCGACGAACTCGCAGCCACCGTAGTAGCGCCGGCCCGGATAGCCTTCGGCGTACTTGTTGGTGAGCTGGGTTCCCTGCGCCTGCATGACGTAGCGGCTGGTGTAGTTTTCGGAAGCGATCAGTTCGATATGCGCTTCCTGTCGCTCCATCTCTTCGGCCACTGCAGACGCAATCTGGGGATCAAAGCGGTTCAGATAATCCATACTCATTATTGGCTCCTTGTTGATCGATTAGCCAGCAGCTATCTCAATGAATAACTTCTCATGCTTATGATCAACAGTTGTAAAAATGGATGCTGCGTTTATGGGAGGGTGCTTGTGGCATCCATTGTTACGCCTTTGTTCTGGAAAGAAATTGAATAAATGCGACAAAATATTTGCCCAGCACTAATAAAAGACTAAACATCTGTTTTATAGATGTTTCCAAGGCATTTAAAACACAAATGAACGCATTTCTAACGGCTGGATTTACCGATATGCAGGAAAAAAGGATCTATCAGCTCTTCTTCAAGTATCACGTCATTCTTGCGAATATCTGACGGGCTATGACCAAAAGCTTTTTTGAAATGTCGAGAAAAATGAGCTGTATCAGCAAAGCCACAGTGCTCGCCGACCTCAGTGATGCTTCTAGCGGTAAATTTGAGCAGCCAGAGCCCATAACGTAGACGTAGATCACGTGAAAACTTCTGCGGACTCACGCTCAGCGACTCACGAAAATTACGCTCAAGCGCTCTGCGTGAACAGCCCGTACGCTCAGCCAACTCATCGATAGATATCAACTCACCAAGGTGCTGTTCAAGAATGGAGATCGCACGCCGCACGATGCGATTGTCGACCTTTTCCCAAACCATCGGATGCGGCTGAGGCGTATTGCCCCGTCGCGCCTCATTGATGAGCATGATGTAAAGACTTTTTCTAGCCCATATCCGACCGAGATGACGCTCGACCAGATAGGCTGCCAGATCAGCAGAGGCAATACCTCCGGCGCAAGTCAGGCGATCGCCGTCATCAATATAGAGCTGATCCGAGACGGGAACGGCATGAGGAAAACGTCGTACCAGATCATCATGGTGGTACCAGCTGACACAACAGCGACGGTGATGCATCAAACCGGTCTGGAGCAGAGCAAATACACCGGTGCAAAGACCTATCAACGGTACCTTGCTTTGCTCGGCCCACTTGAGATAAGCCAGAGTACGCTTGTCGACCATTTCCTGATTGTCAAGTACGCCGGCGATGACGACCAAATAGTCGAACTCCGATGGGTCGCGGTAGGCACTGCAAGGCGTAATGCCAGCGCCACAGCTCGACTGGGCGTCATGACCCTCGCTGGTCATGAACGTCCAGCGGCAACGCAACTGTCGGCTCATGTCGCCTTCATCCCCCGCCAAACGCAGACAGTCCACAAAGGCCGCAAAGGGCAGTAGCGTGAATCGCGGGAGTAGTACAAAACCAATGGACAGGCAGTGTTGTGATCCGGTTAAAAAGCTCAAGATCGGACTCCGCAGAAACGAATAAAAGAGAAAGCGCGGAACGTCGCATCGCAGCTCGATCGTACTGGCGGATCGCTGTCTGAATCAGCGAAATTCAGACACCGAGCAAGGAGGTCATTATGGGAATGATGAAGGTGGAAAGCAGCCCTCCCAGCCCCATGCCAAGACCCGCAAAGGCGCCAGCCACCGGCCCCAGCGTCGAAAAGCACTGAGCAGTGCCAAAACCCTGTACTGCCAGCCCCATGGCAAATCCTTGAATGCGATGATCCTTGATTCTCAAGAATTTCAGAATCCAAGGGCCGACCAGGCAGCCCAGTGCTCCGCTGATAAAGACCAGTCCCGCGGCTAGCGCTGGGATACCGCCCAGCGCGTCAGCAATGCCCATGGCAATCGGCGAGGTTACCGACTTCGGCGCCAGACTGAGCAGACTATCGCGGCGAGCACCCATAGCCATGCCGACCAGCAGCACGGTAGCCGCCGATACCACAATGCTGATCACACTGGTCACCGCAATCGGCCAGAGCAGCCTTCTGACATGCCCGAGATGATCATGCAGCGGCACCGCCAATGCCACGATGGCCGGCCCCAGCAGAAAATTGATAAAGCGCGCGCCTTCGAAGTACACCGAATATTCGATATGAAAAAACCGCAGCAGCACGATCATCAGCACGATGCTCGAGATAACCGGATGCAGTAGGGGCGTACCGCCCAGACGACGATTGAGCCAGACGGAAAACTGAAAGATCACCAGCGTGGCCAGAAGCGAGGGCAGCGGCGTGAAACTGCGCCATGTATCGTTCAGATCGAGCCCATGCATCAGGAGTGATCGTGCTCAGAGTGGGTGTCGAGCCGGCTCATCACTCCAGCCGACACCACCAGCATGACCACGGTCGAGATCAGCGAGGCCGCCATCAACGGCCAGAAATCAGCCCTGATCAGATTGAAGTACATCATCATCCCGACGCCGGCCGGCACATACAGCAGACTCAGATACTTCAAAAGGCCTTCACTGACCTGCCGAAGTCCGCTTGGCACCTCGCCTTTGATCATTAGAAATATCAGCAGCAATAGCATGCCCAGCACGGAGCCGGGCACCGGCAGCCCAGTAAGTGCCACCAGACCATCGCCGGCCCCTAGGCAGATGAAAAGTCCGATCAGTCCTCCAACCAAAGGCACCATTGCTCTCCTTTTGTCATTCAGTTAAGCAAGTCGAAGTTTTCTGCCAAGTTCGGCGCGGCGTCATCAAAGAGACGCTGACATAGCAGATCGACGAGACGAGACAACCGGTCAACGGCCCCATCAGCCAGCCTACGTTGGCAAACAGCATCATATATCCGCTGACGACAAAGCCGATCAACATCGCGATCAGCGCTCCCCAGGCCGAGCCCTGCCAGAAAGTGGAAATGAAGACCGGTCCGATCATGCTGGCCAGCAGCGTACCCGAGCCAAGAATGCCTAGCCAGGACAGCATGAAAGGCGGTGCATAAAGCATGATCAACAGTGCTATCACACCCAGCACCACCACGGCGGTACGATTGATGAACAAGGCGCCTTTTGAATCGACGCGCGCCTCACTGGAAAGTGCCATGCGTAGATCATGCGAGGTCGCCGAGGCCACGGTATGCAGCAGCGAATTGGCAGTGGATTTCATCGCAAAGATGATGAACAGCGTGATGATGCCCTGCAGTGCCGGATGCATGTAGTGCTCGAGATAGACCGGCATAGCGTTGTCGGGATCAGCCAGATCGGGCATCTGCATACGCACATAAAGACCGACAATGGGAATCAGGCTCAGCAGCGCCCCCAGAATGGCCACGTAAACGCCCACCTTGTGCAGCTTGACATCGGGACGCATGGCCATGAAGCGTATTGCCATATAAGGAAGTACTGCCGCGAACAAAAACGCATAGGGCAGAACAAGAAACGCTGACCACGGTGAATCGCCGTAGGGCGCCCCCTGCGTTGGATTGAGCAGCTCGGGATCGATGGCATTGAGCGAACTCTCCCACTCACCGAGATCGACGCTGGTCAGCATCTGGATAAGAATGATGACCGCCGCTAGCGCCATACCGCAGACCATAACCGTATCGGTCCAGGCTACGGCTGCCAGCCCGCCGAGCATGGTATAGATGATGATGACTCCGACCATCAGCAGCGCGCTCGGACCAAGATCGATGCCCAGCCAGCTGGCTCCAAGCAGTCCAACGGCCTTGATCTGACTGACCAGAAAGACTAGCAGCAGCACAATGGTCAGCAGCGCCGCCACACCCTGCACCAGCCGGCCCATGCCGCCGCCGCCGTGTATCTGGGCAATGTATTCTGGAATCGTATTGCTGCCCATGTCAGCCGCTCGAGACTGAAGAAAACGTGCAAAGTAGAGCACTGCAATCATCATCGCTGGTGCAAAGAAGAAGTTCCCCAGCACCTCGACCGCACCGAATTGGTACACGACACCTGGTGAGCCCATGAAGCCCCAGCCGCTGAACCCCGTGGCCACAATGGTACCGGCGCCCACGAAAGCCCCCAGCGAGCGTCCGGCGACCAGAAACCCTCCTTCACTTTTTGCCATCATTTTTGACGACAGATAGCCTAAATAGATTAGAAAACCAAAGGTCAGAATCAATAGTCCCCAGTTAAACAGCTTATAAGCGTCCATAATGGCTTAGCCCTCTGAGTGCTTTTTTTTATGTTTTATTTCACGACGCAAATAAGTAGCGCCTGAGTGAGTCAGCATATAGAGCATCAGAATCAGAAAAGTAGTCAGTACCCAAGAATTCATGAAACATCTCCTTGTTATTGGATCGAATACTACTGGGGCTTCTTGGCACCTGATTCAGACAATATTTTGTGAAGACAAAGAGGACCAATTTATAAAACAAATCCTTCCATCAGTAATGCGCACGTGGAGTATAGAATATCGATAATTCGAACCAACTCTTCGGTATTGGCGCTTCTAGCAGACAATAATTTCTTTATTCAAAATCGAAAATAATCTCGTTATGAACATTGAAAGCGCAAATGGATCATGAAAGATCAAGCTGTCTTATTAATAAATCTTTACTATTTTTCTTTTTTTGAGAGGTATACATGTAATCTCTATACCCTGCCCCAGTTGACTGCGGCAACCAGCAACACCTACATCAGGATAAGAGCAACTACGTTTATCTTTTCGAAAGACTCGAGTAAGCTTCAAATCAAAACTATAAGATCATCGGCATCAGCGTTGAGATTGCTGATAGCAGTAGAAGCGGCTTCCAATATCAAGATAATGGTGTATTCAACCGTATCGACCAACATGCAAAGCAGTGCCAGAGCGCCTACTCTTCTGCCACTGCTCGGTCGTATCTATTTAAAGCTGCACCATGCAAAGAGATAGGCGCATGGTAAATTGCAGCATACCCGGCTCATAAATATTGGCTAAAACCCTTTGTCACTGACGCTGAGCGCCCATGTGCTTAGCCCAGATGCTCGATAATTCCGGCAATACACTCCTTCAAAATGAGGCTGCCCTTTTCTGAGGTAGCCGGCACTGGCGAGGACAGCGTACCGGACTGCGGTACCCACGAAGCGTCGGAAGGGAATACATCGTAAGGCGGGAACTGTGCCGGCTCGATGTGTACCGCCTTTGACATGTCGACCAGCTGGGGATAAATGTTCAGCATGATCGACGTTTCCAGTACGCCGCCGTGTTCGACGGCCCAACCGGTAAAGCCCTCGGGAAACACCTTTGTAATGGTCGCCTCGCTGATAAAATCCCAGTAGGAGAGCAGATAGACCCTGACCTCGATATTGCGCAACCTGCACTGTTTAACCAGCTTGTCGGCCGCCTCGCACAGAAACATCGAATTTTCGAAATGGCCGTTGATCAGGATGAATTCACGGTTGCCGTGTTCCACATAGGCTATCAGCACATCGTAGACATAATGCTCAAGCGCATCTCCTGAAACGCAGGTCGTGCCGGGGAAGAAATTGCCCGCCCCCGATTTAACCTGTGACTTATAGCCATAGCTGATGGAAGGTGCCACTAGCATGTGATCACACTGATGTGCGACCTGTTCAGCAATATGATCGGGAATAAGCACATCCGGGTTGAGCGACATATGGGGGCCGTGCTGCTCGATAGCTCCGATTGGCAGTACTATTTTACAGCCCCCGTTCTGCGTAGCCTCCCGATAAGAGACCCAGTCCATGTTTTCGATCCTGACGTTTTTCATAACGTTATCCTTTATTTTTTCTTGACCGCGCACCTGGCATCGTGGACCGACTTCCGATCTCGAATCACCAGACGAAAGCCGGTAGCATGTCACTGTCAGGCACAGATGCTGCAAATATGGCTCGACGCATCAACAATACTGAAGCAGCAGTGCAGGGCCCTGCCTCCAGCACAGCGCTCATCGCAACGTCAGCCCATTCGGCGGCGAGGATTCGGACTTTGTTTGCAACTATCGTTGCCATCCAAGCTCATCACCACGTTGGGATCAGGATCGTTGATGATCTTCTCCAGTTGTCGGATTGATCGATCCCGCTTCACGAGGCGTCGAATCATGTTGGCAATCATGAGCATAATGACAATGGAGAAAGGGAAGGCGCCGATAATCGTACCAGTCTGTACCGTATCAACGACGGCGGTCCCCCCAACGGTCAGCAATACCGTGGCTACTGCGGCAATACTGGCTACCAGAACGACCCGAAACATCGCACCGGCTCGTTTCGGCGCAGAGACAAAATCCGCCAGTGCATAGGTGCCCGCATCCAGCGAGGTAACGTAGTAGGTGGCCACCAGTACTGTCGCCACAATCAGCAGTAGCGTGCCGATAAATGGTATCGACTCCAGCATCACGAATAGTCCGCTAGCCACGTTGTCACTGACGGCCGCCGAAATACTCCGCGCTGACTGATCGTCATACAGAATAGCTGTCGAGCCGAGAATACCGATCCATATCATCACTATCAGGGAAGGAATCACGGTCACGCCGATCACAAACTCACGGATAGTTCGACCGCGCGAGATACGTGCAATGAAGCCAGCCACGAAAGGTGAAAAAGCGATTACCCAGCACCAGATGAACACTGTCCACCAGCCGTTCCAGCTATCCTGCCAAGAGGCTAGCGGCTGGGTCGTGCTGGAGGCCTCCGTCCAGAAACTCATGCCCACGAAGTTCGTAAAGAAGGTTCCGAAGGTCTGAGTGACGTTGGAAATTAGAAACAGCGTAGGCCCGAAGATAAAAACGGCTACCACCAGCACGACGCTGAGAATCGTATTGATCTCGCTGATAATTCTCATGCCCTTGCTAATGCCGAAAAACGCTGAGACCGCCGTAATACTGCCCAGTCCGACGATAACGATTAGCCAGGTCAGCGGCGTGGATGGCAGACCGGTGAAAGACGTGAGACCGGAGCTGAATTGCATAGCCGCAAAGCCGAACGAGGTGGAAAGGCCCAGAATCGTAGCCATGATGGCCAGCAGCTCAACAACGACACCGGCTCCCCCCTGCATCCATTGAGGCAGAATATCGACCGTGGCTTCACGAAACGTCAGTGTTTTGCCTAGGTTGTGGTGAGAATAGGCCAGGCATACGGCTACTACGCAATACATGGCCCAAGCTGTGAATCCCCAGTGGAAATAAGCCCAGACAATGCCACCGTCGGAGATGCTCCCGCCGGCGGTATTTACTACCGGACTGTCGTCTCGCAGCATGATCGGCTCGGCGACCGACCAGAAGATCAACCCGATGCCCTGTCCGCAGGCAAACAACATCGAGTACCATGCAAAGTTGCTATGCTCCGGTTTTGCGTCAGGGCCACCCAAGCGCACTCGCCTGCCAACCTTGCTGAAGACAAGCCAGACACATACTCCTACCGCAAACAGCGAGTACAGAATAAACATCCATGTAAATTGACCGGTGACAAAGGTACGCATCTCGGAAATCACCGAAGCTACGCTCTCGGGATTAGCAATGACTAGTACGATCAGTGTGAGAATGGCCAGTGGCGGTACAAACTGTATGATTAAACGCCCTATGGGCGGCAGATCCTGTCCGATAACTCGAGGAACCTCAATAAACTCTGAAGTACTCGTATTCTTTGGCTTTGGCTTATTTATCTTGTTATTAGACATTGCTTTCTCTCCACCGTGATGTCCGCATGGATCGCAATAACGCTGCGGCTATTCTGTCATGCATTGCAGATAATCGACTATTTACCCCCAGTCCAGCTGACTTGTTATCCCAAAAAAACAATCAATCGATACTTCATTTTTCAAGAAGCTAAGAGTGCAATATCATAAAAACTCGTTGCTTCTGTCGCTGATAGAGGGGCAAAAAGGGGAGCCGAGCTCCCCTTGTGTTATCTCTCCTCGGACTTACTTGATAATGTTATGCTCAGGTCCATAAGGGAAGCCGGTGATGTTATCGGCCCCGTTTTCATTAAGCACCAGAATGTCGTGCTCACGATAACCACCAGCTCCCGGCTGACCTTCTGGAATCATGATCATCGGCTCCATGGATACCACCATGTTGGGCTCCAGCACTGTTTCGACATCTTCGCGGAGCTCTAGTCCGGCCTCACGACCATAGTAGTGGCTCAACGTGCCAAAGGAATGGCCATAACCGAAGGTGCGATACTTCAGCAGGTCATGTTTAGCGAAAATCTCGTTGAGCTCATGAGCGATATCGCAGCAGCGCACGCCGGGCTTGATAAGCTCCTGACCGCGCTCATGCACCTCGCAGTTGATCTTCCACAGGCGAAGATGCTCATCCGAGGCGTGCTCGCAGAACATCGTACGCTCAAGCGCCGTGTAGTAGCCGGCAATCATGGGAAAGGTGTTCAGACTTAGAATATCGCCAGGCTGCACCTTGCGGCTGGTCACTGGATTGTGGGCACCGTCGGTATTAATACCGGACTGGAACCACACCCAAGTATCCATTAGCTCGCCGTGTGGATAGAGCCTGGCGATTTCACGCACCATGGCACGTTGACCAGCCAACGACACTTCATATTCGGGTACGCCTGCCTTGATGGCGTCGCGCACGGCTTCTCCGCCTACGTCAGCCACGCGCGCGCCATTGCGAATCAGATCAATCTCTTCGTCTGACTTGATCATCCGCATTTTCATGGTAGGCACGCCGATGTCAGTAAACTCGACGTTATCTAAAGAATCCTTTAGCTTTTCCTGATTTATAAGCGTCAGGTGGTCGTACTCGACCCCGATTCGCTTTTTGCCTTCGCAAAGATTCCTGACAGCCTTGAAAAAATTGTCCTTCTGCCAGTCAGTATAAACAATATTGTCGCCCAGTCGGTTGCGACGATAGGGCTGGCCACCGTCGATGTTAGCGGTGATCGTAGTGAAATTATCCTGGGTCACGACCAAGCCATAGTCACGACCAAAGCGGCAATAAACAAAATCGCTAAAATAATTGATATTGTGATAAGAGGTGAAAACGGCTGCATCAATCGAGTTAGATGCCATGTAATCTCTAAGAGCTTTTAACCTATTTTTCATTTCAGAGTCGGAAAAAGTAGGCTGAACTTTATTACCATTAGGTATTTCAATCAGGGATGACAGTTCCAATGACATAACACGCTCTCCAAAAATTGTTAGCCTGTCGCTCTCTTTCTCGACAAGTTCACTAACTCAAGAACCTGCCCACAGCAGAAAGATTTCACGACCCCGCCAACAAGAACAGTCAGCAATACAAATGCAGGCATTTGTCGAAAAAATAACGAGCTATATCAATTAGTTATACGCCTAAATTGGTGGCAAGCTACTCATTGGTCGAAAATCCAATCTGCAAAAACTGTCAATCCGTCACAGTTGAGCGGCGCACTCGAAAAACACTGTGCCAAGAAAAACTTTTTCATCCTCGACAAATTGTTAGTATCGGCGTGCCTTATCGGTAAGTTACAGTAATGAATTAAATATCCGACATGTCAGGGCTGTTCGATGAAAAACATACCCACAGACTTGCTTCGCACTTTTACAACGATCAAGGATCTAAACGGTTTTACATCGGCGGGGGACGCATTAGGACGATCTCAACCGGCCATTAGTTTACAAATTAAAAAACTTGAAATACTGCTTAATACGCAGATTTTTGTAAGAGGTTCTCATCTAGAGCTAACAGCGGATGGCGAGGAGCTATACAAACTTGCAACCCAGATTCTTCAACTGAATGACTCATTAGTCGAAAAATTTCATAGCGATAATGTCTACGGAAAAATTAAACTAGGGATTCCCAACGATTATGAGCTTGCTTTTTTACCTGAAATAATCAAAGGGCTTACAAATAGATATCCTAATATTCTAATCGAAGTTGACTGTGATATAAGCAAAAACATATATCAAAAGTTCCAAAAGCATCAATTTGATATTTGCTTGGCAATGCAGCCCCTAGAAGAGTTTTCAGATTTTTTGCCTGAAAACTATTTAATCGAAGAGCTAAAGTGGGGATATACGCAAAATTTATCATTACAAGGAAAAGAACTGCCGCTGGTAACCTATCCTAACGGATGTTTATATCGAAAAATCACTGAAAAAGCACTGACTGATGCTAATATCCCTTTTCGAATCGTTTACACCAGTCCTAGCCTGCTGGGCATAGTTTCAGCAGTTGAAAAAGGACTGGGTATAACTGCAATGGCCCGGTCTGTTATTCCTAGGCAACTCACAAGCAATACCTTTTTATCAGAAGACCTTCCAAATATGGATAAGGTAGGAGTTGGTTTTTATTATAGAGAATCAGAGCTCACATCTGCAGGCAAACTTACACTGGATTATCTGAGAGCAGGTTTGCGAAGCTTAAGAGTAGATGACTTACCGATAGAGCTCTCCAAATATTGCTCATAACAATGTCAGTAAATAGCACACCTTTTGGTTGCTTTTTATGAAATTAACACTCGACTCGAGGCTCATGCTTCTCATTGAAAACTCTATTTAAAGACAACTGAAAAACGCAATATTTTTCCTTGAGCATTGACAGCTCTTTTATAAAATAATCTATAGACAGCTCATTCATTTCAAACTTTAAACCAATCACGCTCAATCCCAGAAAAGAAAATTCGTAGACCTCCAGAACATGAAAAGATGCTTCTGCATCTTTTCTTAACTCTTGCAAGTTACTATTTCCTTGAGATGACTGAAAAACAGCCTGTATAATAGCCATTAAAACGCCCTTAGAATTTGTAATATTATTATGCTGCAAAGTTTGTCATCACTGAAATTTGTATTTTAAATGAGCTTATAAGAAAAAGCATCGCGGCCCAAATAATCTATCTAACTTACCAGCCTCAAATATTTCATTTGGGCAAGAGTACACTAATAACGATTCTTGTCGCGGCACTGAATTGACGATAAATATTTAACTTCATGACAGTTCATAAATAGCATAAAAATATTGATTAGATCACCTCTACGCTGGCAAACCATGGTCCGCCAGCGTAGAGATAATTGACAAATGCTTAATCTCATTTTCTGGATGCTGTGTTGAGGAGCGAGATAGCGCAATCTACGGGGCGCTACAAGTCATGAAAGACCGTTTACCAGTGCTTGAACAGTGGTGTGACGACGGTACTTTCGATCAAATTCTAATGCGCCTGCTCCTTTGCTTGCTTGAGAATGGGGAGGTATGGACGTAGGCAGCCCATCGGCGTAACGCCGCCTGAACCACTGCGTTGTGTTCCTATAACCCAATGCGTTAAGTCCAACAAAGGAAGGCAACATGGGCTCTCTTCAAGTGGCTTCCTCAGTAAGGACTTGATCATCAATATCCATTGCCCACTTTGACATCCTATAACGTCATTGTGTCACTGCGCGCCAAGCAAAATTCAGTAAACCGTTTGATCAACGGGCTGCGGTACTTGTCGCGATGCAGCACCAGACTGAACTCGCGCGTCATGTCCAAGTCCAGTGCCACCCTGATCAGCCTGCCGTCATACAGCGCATGACGAGCTTCAAGTGTCGACACGCAGGTGAGGCCCAGACCTACCGCCGCAGCATTAATGATGGCCTCCGCCGAGTTGATCTCCATACCCAGCTGCCACTGCGGCAGTCTGGGGGCAATAAAGCGCATGAACTGCTCGCGTGTTCCTGACCCAGGCTCGCGCAACAGCCAGTCGTAGCCGACCAGATCGGTAATTTCGATATTGTCCCGACGAGCCAACGGATGCTCAGGAGAGCACACAATCAGCATGTGATCCTGACACCACGGCACCACGTCAAAGCACTCATCGACGACACGCCCCTCGATCAGGCCGATATCCAGCTCGAACAATTCCAATGCGCGACAGATAGCAGCGCTGTTGGCAATGTTCACACGCTGATCGCGATGTCCAGTGTCGATACGAAAATCGCTTAATAGTGCCGGTAGCAGCTGATGGCCGATCGTGTAGCTGGCGCCGACATGCAGCTGCCCACCCAGAGCTTCATTATCAAAAAGCTGATCGATCGCATCGCTGCGAGCCAGTAGCTCGTCGGCCATGGGCAACAGACGACGCCCTTGATCGTTGAGATAAAGACGATTGCGATGACGATCGAACAATGTCCGATCGCACTGCTTTTCCAGCTCCGAAAGCGCCACGCTGACGGCCGGTTTGGTCAGAAAAAGGGATGCTGCAGCGGCTGTCAGGGTTCGCTCACGGGCCACGGTGGTAAAAACCTGTAGCTGGCGCAGGGTCACGGCCATGATCACCCTCAAGAATGTTAAATTTTAATAAACACTGGATGATAAAAGTTAAAATATAACGATAGCGTTTTTTGGCATAAATTGTCTTCATTGTTTTTGAGGAGAGTCTCCATGCCTGCCCTGTCTCAACAATTGAAGAATGCCCCGACGCCCATGGCCGGTCTGGCACTGGGGATCGCAAGCCTTGGCTGGAGCTGGGAAAGCTTTGCGCTTCTTGGAGGATTGGCCCAGCTGACCGGTGCCATCATTGCGGCTTTTTTGCTTCTGATTCTTGGTAGCCGGTTTTTATTCAGCCCAAAATCGCTGCTGGCGGATCTGGCACACCCTGTCGTCGGCAGTGTTGTGCCCACCTTTGCCATGGCACTGATGGTGATATCGAAAAGCGTGGGCGAATGGTTAATGCCAGCCGCTGGCGTCATGCTCTGGCTGATGGCCGTAGCGCTTCACCTTGGCTTTCTTGTGGCCTTCATTGTGCATCGCATCAAGGCGTTTGAACTGCACCATATGGTGCCTGCCTGGTTCGTGCCGCCGGTCGGCATTATCGTGGCCGATGTGGCGTTTCCCGGCGTTTCGGCATTACAGCCCCTGGCAGTGGGGCTGCTGTATCTGGGTATGATGCTGTATGCGGTTTTACTGCCGGTGATGATTTATCGGCTGGTTTTTGCCAGTGAAATTCCCGATCCAGCCAAACCGACCATCGCCATCATGGCGGCCCCTGCCAGCCTGTCGCTTGCAGGTTATCTCACTGTGACGTCAGATCCTTCACGCTTATTGATCGCCCTATTGGGCGGCATTGCAGTCCTGATGACACTGGTCATCTATCTGGCTTTCATCAAGTTACTGCGCCTTCCCTATAGCCCAGGCTACGCCGCTTTCACCTTTCCCATGGTCATTGGCGCCACTGCCATGGCAAAAACCGCCGATTGGATGACACGGCACGGATTCAGCACCCATGACATCGCCATCATCCATGGTCTGGCCATACTGGAAATCGTGGTGGCCACCATCATCGTGGGCTATGTCAGCCTGCGCTATCTCCGTGCCTATATGGATATTCAGCGTGAAAGCAATGGTTTGCATGCCGCTTGACGAGCAGCCCGGGCGCTGGGAAGCACGTCCAGGCAATGACACAGGGTCAAATACAGGGCACGCCATGGCTGAATTTTTCAGCCGACCTCAACCGCTGCGGTTTTGCGGCGCTCCTCGCTCACGCCTGCTTTCAGTAGTTCGGACCATAGAAATGGCTGTTTGCCACCGGATATCAATCATTATCGATGATATTGCCCGGCAGCTTCAGGCTGAAAAAGCAGGGCATCGACGCGCAAACAAACCTGTTCTCCATTAGGGAGAGTCCAGTCGATGGTACTCCCTACCTTCAACCCCAGCAGTGCCGCCCCGATGGGCGCCATGACGGATAACCCATTTTCATTACTTGAAAGCGCATGAGGATAAACCAGGGTGCGCGTCATCTGCTTATCACGATTTATGTCGGTAAACATGACACTACTGTTCATGCTGACAACGTCATCCGGAACATTTTCAGGCTCGACCTGCTCACAGCGCTCAAGCTCTATCTCCAGCGCCTCGGCAACAGGTATATCCTGTTTATCGGCATCGTCGATCAGGCGCTGCAAGCGCTCAGCATCCAGTCGGTTAATGATAATGGGAGGGCGCGCCACGGGGTTATCTCCAAACAGAACAGAAAATATCAGCATCGCTGTGTTTCGAGCTGGCTTTCGTGAAAAGCCATACTCTGCCAGAAGAGGCAGTGTACTCCTTTTTCCAGCGGCAATGGCCTGAAGTATTTACTGCCTGTATTCCCGAAAAAATCTGTTTTTTATCACCTGTCCAAACGAGTCAAATACCCTCGCATTTGGCTGGTGCTATAAGTTATTCGATAAAGTCGTACGGTCAGCTGCTTTTCTGACAGCGCTTGTATTTTCACTTTTTAGTATTTTTTGAAGTGGTAGCAGCGTAAGCGATGATTTCAATGAGCATCTCGGGGCGAGCAAAACCACAAACAATCATTGCTGCCCGATTCGGATAGGGAGGGTCAACGTAATCGGCATAGACACGATTGACGGTTGCCAAATGATCTCGATCAGTCACGTAGATCAATACCTGCGTCAACTCTGCTGCTTCGTCGGCACAGGATAAAGTATGTTTTAGATTTTCCAGCGTCTGCCGAGCTTGCGCCTCGATACCTCCTTCAACAACATTGCCGTCCCGGTCGATGGGTATCTGAGTCGTGAAAAGGATGCCGTTACCAATCACCGCCCACTCCAGCGGGGCGCGGGCGGCAAACAGTTCGGTTTTAACACTTTCGATCATGAGGTTTTTCCTTGTTACGCTGGATTCAATCGTTGTCGCTGGTGTTGGCACCGGCACTGCTTCTGGAAGTATCGCTGGTCTCAACCAGCAGACGATCAGCCAGATGCTTGAGCCGCGACCACAGCGCTTCGTCGACCTCGATACCATCGAGCAGCACGCGGCGTCGGCATGCAAGCAGTTCGGACTCGTCGTGGCGTGCAATCAGCTCGACATCATAATCAGAGTTCAGCGACGGCAGCAGGTCCACGTGGTTGGCCATGACCAGAGTTACCCCATCGTTGGGTTCATTCTCCTCGGGCACATCCTTGACGGCGTAGGCGCGAATTTCAGGAATGGCACTGTTGGCACGAAAACCTACAACCTGCTCCAATAAAGGTTCATGCGCATTACGCCAGAAAGCAGTGATGTTCATGCCGCGCGTTGCCAGCCGTGCCAGATAGCCCATGATAAGCTGGCGATTATGGCAGTGGCGGATCTTGATGACCGACAGGCCCCGCGCACGCGCCTTGGCAAAACCCAGCTCCAGCGCCAGACTGGAGCTTCGCAGAACGCTCTGGGCGTGCCCGTCGAGCACGGCGAGATCGGCATCTTCATACAGGATGCTCGGGGACTGCTCCGGATCCTCTGTCAGCAGAAAATCCAACCCTCGCTTTAATGCATCGAGCCCCTTGAGTTCATAGCACTGCATCCATGCAATCATGTCAGCGGCATCAGCGGCATCACCCTCTTCAAAGCCCATGCCGATAAAGGCCTTGCGACAATGCCCCTGCAGTTCGTTGTAGGAGACTTTCACGGTTCACTCCCGTCCGGTGGCTGCTCGAGCACTGGCTCAAGCGGAAAACTCCAGTCATCAAACGCCGCCAGATCGTCGGGCTCGGCGTTGAGCTCGGCTGCCAGTGGCGCGCCCTGAAACAGCGTGACACGCACCCAGCGATCAGAGCGGGGATCGAAGCGACTGGCGCCGAAGAACGACAGCTTGGTACGCAGCAGATGCATTGGTTTCATGTCGCGATGCCAAAGGTTGGCGCGAATCTCGCCATAGGTTGTCTCACTGAGACTTTGAATACGGCGTACCATCGCCTTGTAGCGCGGATAAGCAATCAGAAAATTGATCACCAGCGCCCGCGGCGTAGTATCCAGATAGTCACACACTGCCTGATGCACCTTTTGAACATGCGGTGCAATGGCCAGCGGTAACTCTCGATCAGCTCCCGGCTCGTGATAGCGAATGCCGAGCCGAGGCTCTTCCTTTTCTACCGAGCGATACCAGAACCAATAGCACGCCTCGGGTGCGTCGTAGTCCTGATCGAGCGCCCAGTCGTAGTGGGTCTCAATGAGCTGCCTTAGCTGCAACAGCGGCATGTCCGGCGTAAGCTCCAGCGCCTCATGGGTGCCCATGGCATCCTCAAGCGGATCGATCAACTCTGGATACAGCTCAATCAGCACCGTCACGATCAGCTCCTGAGCTTCAAGCGATAGAGTGCGCTTGCTCCAGTTCACCAGCTGTTGCCACAGATCGCTTTCCAGCGGCACTTCCTCCAGCCAATTAATGACCGCCGGAAGTGCGGCCACAATTTCACCATTACGCTGCATCTGTTCAACATCGTCAGCCAGCGTTTGAGCGAGATGGGTCATGGCGCGTCGACAGAGACTGATTAGACGATGGCGTAATGCTTCTGTCGGGTTCTGAGCCAACACCATCGCCAGAGCACGCTCGCGACAGCTTACCCACTGCTGAATCAGTTGCGGGTGATTGATCAGAAACGGCGCCATGCCAAGGCCGGTAGAGTTGCCAATACCAATATAACGACGCAGCTCTGGCGTCAGCGTTACCGCCGTTTGCGGTGCGCGCACGCGCGCCAGATGTTCCAGTTGTTCAACGGAGAAGTGGCGCAGTAGATAGACGGCGAACATCTGTGCCGAGAATGGGCGACGAAAGTCTGGATTACTCTGAAGTAGCTCATAGTCGGCAATGCCGAACTTGCCATTGCCGTAGACCGCCGTAGTGCGATAGAGATAGCCCACTTTTGTGAGCCATTCCGGGCGCGGTTGCTTGCCCGAGGCCAGCGCCTCTACGAAGCTTTTAAAGTTTCGCATGCTTTTATTGGCACGCGATAACACCAGCAGCCGAGGATTTTGTCTTCCCGCTTCCTGCAGTGGCACATTGGCCGCCATCTGGTCGAGCAATAACTCGTCAACGTCACCCTCGATGACGCCGAAGGTAACATCCCAGGCTTCGGCGATAACGCGATCAGAGCGCGCCTCATCCGCAATGGCACGCGAGAAGATCAGTCCATGATAGCGCCCGTATGGCGTCTGTAGCCGATAGATGACCGTACCGTGACCCTCATCATCCAGCTCGAAGCGCTGACAACTGATCTTCCATCGCTGCTGTGCCATCTGACGCATCAGGGAGCGTACGAAGCTGAGCCGGCCAGCGTGCAGACTACCTAAACGCTCCAGTTCCATGACCTCACAAGCCGGTCTGAGCGAGAGCCGTTCAACGGGAATGGATGCAGACTCAATCATGCTCGGCCTCCGATAGCGATGGAATGATGCCTTGCTCGCGCGCCATGGCACAGGCCGCCTGAGGCCCTGTCCAGAGCGATGGCAAAAGCACCAGTGAAATAGGGATGGCGGTAAGCACAATGAACTGCTGCAGCACTGCGATCTGTCCGCTGCCCATATAGAGAAGAATGCCTGCCATCACCGCCATGGCGATGCCCCAGAAGGCTCGCACCAGCGCATGTGGATCGTCATGGCCAGTACTGACCACGGCGATGGCGTAGCTCATCGAATCGCCTGTAGTCGCCACGAAGATGGTCGTCAGCAACAGTACCGCCAGCGCCATCAGGTCACCGCCGGGCAGCGCACGGGCAATTGACAGGGTGGCCACGTCGAACTGAAAGTTCTTCAGCGCCTCGGTCAGATCAATGACGCCATGCATTTGATAGAAAATGCCTGAGCCACCCAGTAGCGTGAACCAGATCGTAGTGGCTATCGGCGCCATGACCGCAATACTCAGAATGGTCTGACGAATGGTGCGACCGTTGGAGATACGGGCCACGAAAATGGCCATCAATGGTCCATAGCCGATGAACCAGGCAAAGAAGAAGACCGTCCACCACTTCAACCACGACTCAGGCGCGGTTATCGTCGTCACGGTCGCCATTTCAAAAAACGAACTTAGATACTGTCCGAAGCTCTGAAACCAGCTATTGGTCAAAAAAAGTGTTGGTCCAAAAATGAAAATGACACCTGCGACCGTCAGTGCCAGAAAGACATTGAAACTACTGAGCCACTGAATGCCCCGATCAATGCCGGTCATTGCGGAAGTGACATAAATGGCGCCCAGCGCGATCAGAATGATTAACTGGGTACTAAACCCCGGCGAGACACCGATTAGCTCATGCAGCCCAAAGCTGACCTGAGTGGCCAAAAATCCAATCGGCCCAACTGTACCGGCAACTACCGCAATGACGCACAGCGAGTCGATCACTCCGCCCAGCCAGCGCTTCATTACGATCTCACCAAGGACCGGATAAAGTAGCGTTCGGGGCTGCAGCGGTAGGCCCTTGACGTAGTGGGCGTGCGCCAGCACCAGCGACGTCAGCGCCCCCAGTATGGTCCAGGCCAGAAAGCCCCAGTGCATAAAGGACTGTGCCAGTGCCTCGGGAATGGCCGCAGCACTGCCGTTCGGCGTGGCAGAAAAATTGGGCGGCGTCATGAGATAATGATGCACTGGCTCTCCTGCAGCGAAGAACACGCCACCGCCGGCCAATAGCGTACACATGATGATGGAAAGCCATTTGAAGGTACTCATTTCCGGCGTGCGGCGATTGCCGATACGCGCACGCCCGGCCGGCGCCACAGCGACACCGATGCTGACAAAAAATGTCAGCAGCAGCAGCAGCTGAAAAAAGGCGCCCAGGGTGCGCGCGGTCCAGCCAAACCCGGCCGCAATCGCGTCAGACATGCCATCAAGATCGACAAGCGACAGGGCCACAAATACGACGATAAAACCAACCGTCAGTCCCAGCACTACCGGGTCACCCAATCGGTAAAGGCCTCCGGCATTCTTTCGGCTATTAATTTCATTGTTGTTGGACATGGGACTGCTTCTCCAGAGTAATCAATCGAGTATACGGTCTGGTCAAGCTGCCTTATGCGCTCGGCGTTGCCGCACGCTCAAGCAGCCCGAGCCAGTTGCGGCCCATGATACGTGTCACCGATTCATCATCGAAGCCGCGCTGACGCAGCCCCTGGATCAGATTGGGGAAGTCACGGTTGTCGCGCAGCCACGTTAGGGGCGCTGGCCATCCCGCGTTGTTCTGATTGCCTTCTCCGTAATCCATGGCCTTCGACCAGCGCCCGTTGCGCATCCACTCCAGTACTGAAACCGGCTGCTCCTGACAAAGATCGGTACCGATACCAATATGCTCAATGCCCATCAGATCGGCGGTCCGTGCAATCATGTCGCAGTACTCATCCAGCGTGCAGTCCGAACCATGGTTGAGATGAAAGGGATAGGTCGAAAAGCCCAGCAGTCCATCGCACTCGGCGATCGCCTTGAGCACTCGATCGGACTTGTTGCGTTTGGCTGAATAAAAGCTTGCCGGGTTAGCATGTGAAATGATCACCGGTCGCTGTGAAATCTCGATGGCCTCCAGCGTCGAGCGCTCGGCACTGTGCGACATGTCGATGACCATACCGACGCGATTCATTTCCTGGATCACCTGACGACCAAAGCGTGTGATGCCACTGTCTTCGCTTTCATAGCAGCCGCAGGCCAAAAGGCTCTGATTGTTGTAGGTGAGCTGCATGATCATCAGGCCCAGATCACGCATCACTGCCACCATATCGATATCATCCTCGATGGGTGAACAGTTCTGGGCACCCAGCAGAATGCCAATTCTGCCTTCCTGTTTTGCTCTGAGAATGTCTGCCGGTGCTTTCACCGGCGTAATCAGATCGGCGTTATCCTCAAATCGGCGATTCCATTCGCCAAATCGAGTCAACGTGTCGCGAGTAGTTTCGTGATAAGCCAGTGTGGCGTGAACCGCACTGACACCACCTTCATGCATCTGCTCGAAAATTTGACGCGACCAGTTCGAGTACTGAAGCCCGTCGATGATCAGCATGTTATCGGTCATGTTGCACCTCAGGGCTTGACATAGCAGGTTTTGACAACGGTGTAGAATTCGCGCGCATAGCGGCCTTGTTCTCGCGGGCCAAAGCTTGAATGCTTGCGGCCGCCGAAGGGCACATGATAATCGGTGCCGGCGGTAGCCAGGTTGACCATCACACAACCGGTCTCGGCCCGTTTTTTGAAGTCGCTGGCAATCTTCAAGGAATTGGTAATGATGCCGGCCGTCAGCCCAAAGTGAGTGTCGTTGAGCGTGGTAATGGCTTCTTCGTAATCGCGCACTCGAATAACGCAGGCGATCGGTCCGAACATCTCTTCCCGATTGATCGACATGTCGTTGCGAGTGTCGACAAACAGCGCCGGCGACATAAAATAGCCTTCGGACCTGTCCTGAATACGCTTGCCGCCAAAGATCAGACGCGCACCCTCCTGTTTTCCGCGCTCGATCCATTCAAGATTGGATTCGAGCTGGCGCTGATCCACCACCGGCCCAATCTGAACACCTTCGTCGAGCGCGCCGCCTACGACAGCGGACGCAAGCCTTTTCAGCAGTTTGTCCACGAAGGCGTCATGCACGGCATCCGTCACGATCAGTCGTGAGGAAGCTGTACACTTCTGACCGGTGCCTGAGTAGGCGCCGGCAAAGGCGGCTTCAACAGCCAGATCCAGATCGGCATCATCAGCCACGATGAGTGCATTTTTGGAACCCATCTCGAGCTGGCACTTGACCAGATTGCCTGCTGTGGCCGCGGCTACCCGACGGCCTACCTCCAGAGAACCGGTGAAGCTTACGGCGTTGATCTGCTCGCTTGAGATCAGTGCATCGCCGATGCTGCTACCCGAACCCATGATCAGGTTGAAGGTACCCGCCGGCAGCGGCTGACGACTGATGATCTCGGTCAGTGCCCAGGCGCTGGCCGGTACCAGGTTGGCCGGCTTGAAGATGACCGCGTTACCGAACGCCAGCGCCGGTGCAATCTTCCAAACCGCAGTGGCCATCGGGAAATTCCAGGGGCTGATTACGCCTACCACGCCGACAGGCTCGCGATAGGTTTCTACCTCGATACCGGGTCGAGTAGAGTCCACTCGCTCATCGATCTGACGCAACACCTCAGCGGCGTAGTAATGAAAGAACTGACCGGAGCGATAGATCTCACCAGCACCTTCCGCGAGAGGCTTTCCCTCTTCTCGAGACAACAGCCGACCCAGTTCATCCTTACGCGCGATCAACTCGTCGCCGATCGCCATCAAAATACGATAGCGCTCTTCCAGCCCGCTCTGACGCCACTCGGCCAGACCGTTGTGAGCAGCCTTGATGGCCTGATGGACCTGATCGACGCTGGCCTGAGCATATTCGCCAATGACATCGGCGGTATCGGAAGGATTGACATTGGTGACAGATTGACCTCCTTCAACCCAATCACCATTGATGTAAAGTTCACGTAGCTTGGTCATTGCGAATCTCCCTATTGGCTTGGCCAACAGTGTGATGGGGATTCTTTTTATAAGCATAATCAATAATAAAAATTATTTTATAAATATTATTTACCATTCAAAGCAGAGAACACGTTTATGAGCGCCGAGTTAAAAATTCAACAAATTCGTTATGTGCTCGCGATCATTGAAACCGGCGGTTTTCATGCGGCGGCTCGTCAACTCCATCGAACCCAGCCGGCACTATCAATGGCGATACGCGATCTGGAGCACCGCTTGGGGCAGGCACTTTTTGAAAAAAACAGTCATGCGACGCTAACGTCCTTTGGGCACTACTGTTTGCCACGCTTTCGAGAACTGCTGGTGCAGCACGACCGGCTGAGCCAGGATCTGGCCATGCAGGTCAGCCGCCAAGCCGGGCAGGTAGAAATTGCCACCGTGCCTTCGGTAGCCAGCCGACTGATGCCCAATATCCTGGCCGGTTTCACTACTGCGTGGCCGGGGCTGGGGGTCAGCCTCTACGATGGTAACGCTGATTTTGTGCGTGAAATGGTCCTGACAGGAGGTGCTGATCTAGCGCTGACCAGTCTCTGGCAGCACGATGAGCGCCTTGTCTTTGAACCGTTGATTCGGGATCGGGTGGGGGTGGTCTGTCGGCACGATCATGCGCTGGCCGCCCGTGATGATCTACATTGGCATGAACTGAAGGGGCAGACGCTGATACGCAATGGCACATCGCTACTTTTGAAGGATACCGAGGCGGCTTCTTTGTTGAAGGACAGCAGCTATTTCATTCCCAACATGATTTCACTAACTGCGATGCTGGAGTCCGGCATCGGTATTACCACTCTGCCTCAACTGGCCTTTTCGGAAAGTCACTCGGCCCTGCGCTTCATCCCGCTGCATTATCCTGTCGTGGAACGTGTGATTGGATTGCTAAAGCCGGCCAATCGCACCATGTCACCGGCTGCAGAAGCCATGGAAGCGTTTATACTCAATCATTTATCCAATGGCGTGCCAGTGAAAGACTAATTGAGTGCAAACGTTGATGTATGAGTCACAAAAGAGTCGACACACTGGTCGGCCTTTTGAATACAGACAATACTGACCCATTTTTCCGGACGCTTCGGGGTTATGCCGTTGGGCTCTGAGCTGGCAGGTTTCCTATCATGCGCTCAATTAAGTTAAGTGGAATGCTTTTGAGCCAATCTGATTTCGTTGGTATCCAGAGGATATCCATGACCAATTCTCTAATGAATAAACAAGTATTGAATCGCTTGTTCAATTTTCTATCATTGGCCGCCGTAATTCGCCCACGACAACCGTTTTTTGCGTCATGGGCGATCGCTCACTTTCAATCATTCATGCCCATTTTGCCTTCATGACTCAACATCAAATAGAGAGCTCTCTTCGAACAATTTCTGCGCCGGCACTCAAGGCACTCAGCTTTCCTCTTGCCACATCACGCGACAAGGGCGTCATGCCGCAATTGGTGCAGGGATAAAGCTTGTCAGCATCCACAAACTGCAGTGCCTTTCGCAGGGTGTTGGCAACGTCTTCCGGTGTCTCGACAGTATGGGTTGCCACATCGATCGCACCCACCATCACCTTTTTACCTCGAATGAGCTCAATGAGATCCATCGGGACATGAGAGTTATGACATTCCAGCGAAACAAGATCGATGCCGGACTTTTGCAGCCTGGGGAAAATCTCCTCATATTGACGCCACTCGGAGCCCAGCGTCTTTTTCCAGTCCGTATTGGCCTTGATGCCATACCCATAACAAATATGTACGGCGGTCTCGCACTTGAGTCCTTCGATTGCCCTTTCCAGAGTGGCAATCCCCCAATCGTTCACTTCATCAAAAAAAACATTAAATGCGGGCTCATCGAACTGGATAATATCGACGCCGGCAGCCTCCAGCTCTCGAGCCTCCTGATTGAGAATCGCAGCAAACTCCCAGGCCAGCTTTTCACGGCTTTTATAATGGTTGTCATAAAGCGTATCGATCATGGTCATGGGTCCTGGCAAGGCCCACTTGATGGGCTTTTCCGTTTGTTGCCGCAAAAACCTGGCATCATCAACAAACACGGACTTTTGACGCGCTACAGCGCCAACGACCATGGGCACGCTTGCTTCATAGCGGTCACGAATCCTGACCGTCTCACGCTTTTCGAAATCGACGCCGTCGAGATGCTCGATAAATGTCGTGACAAAGTGCTGACGTGATTGCTCACCATCACTGACAATATCGATACCGGCACGTTGCTGTTCATGCAGTGACAAACGTAGCGCATCCTGCTTGCCATCAATCAATTCCTGCCCCTGCAGTTTCCACGGCGACCAGAGCGTTTCCGGCTGAGCAAGCCAGGAAGGTTTGGGCAAGCTGCCAGCCGTTGATGTGGGTAACAACCTTTTCATGATGGATAACCTTGTTGTCGGATTGATCAACGAGCGTCGGTGGCGAACCACTGCTCAAGAAGTGCCTGATAGGGTTTGATAAAGTGCTCTTCAACAAACCTTCCCTGCTCAATACCCAATCGGCTGCGTTCTTCTCGATCATAAACAATTCGCGTCAGTGAATAATCCTGATGCGCCAGGCTTGGCTGGTAGGATTTTTCTGCCGCAGAGTTGGCATTATAAATTTCAGGGCGATAGATCTTTTGAAAGGTATCCATCGTGCTGATGGTGCCGATAAGTTCAAGGTTGGTGTAATCATTGAGCAGGTCGCCAAAAAAATAAAACGCCAGAGGTGCGACGCTGCCTTTTGGCATGAAATAGCGAACCTTCAACCCCATCTTTTTAAAATACTCATCGGTCAGGGAACTCTCATCCTGCCGGTATTCAACCCCCAGCACGGGATGGTAATTCTCTGTGCGATGATAGGTTTTGCTGCCTGAGACACTGATGCATATCACGGGCGGTTTATTAAAGCGCTCTTGATAAGCACTGGAGTTCACAAAACACTCGAACAGCTTGCCGTGCAACGCTCCAAAATTGTCTGGAACGCTAAACGTCGGTCGATCCTTGTTGTGTTCCAGCAAACGAATGCTGAAGTCGTAATCCCGCACATAAGAAGAGAAATTGTTACCCGCAATACCTTCCATACGCTTATTGAATTTTCCATCAACAATGCTGGTCTTCAATATCTCGATCAAAGGCAGAGCATCACTGGCGCATGCAGAACACACCGCCATTTCAACGGAAATGATATCAAGCTCAACGGTGTAGCGATCGCCTTCAGAATTGTCCCAATGTGCCAATGCATTGAAGCGATTGTTAATCATCTTCAGGGTATTGCGCAGGTTTTCTTGTCGCTTCTCTCCTCTGGCCAGGTTGGCAAAGTTGGTGGTAGTGCGCGTACTGTCCGAGGGTCGATAATGCTCATCGAAACCAATGCTTTTAATATTGAACGCAAACTTTTCATTCATCGCGACCTGCCATCCTGATTCCCGGGATATCAATCCAAAATTTTTCGCTTTTTCAAAGTATTCCACTTTTCTTTTCTGGCTTGTCGCAGGTGCGTCGCTGTCTGCTAGGCCAATGCAGGAATGCCCATACGCTCAGCGATTTGATGAAAGGATTGTCGATCTCACAGCATCATGAGACAAACTGATTTTTTGCATGATGAACACAAGTTTCTCTCATGATCGAATGTCTCAGTGCCTGCTCCGAGCCAGTCCTGAACCAGGATCGTACTGGCACTGGACCTTATGGCATTCGGTCATCACTGACCAGGTCCCGGTAATGTGACCCGGCCCGGCTCTGAAGAGTAATGAGCATGTTGAGAAAAGCACTGCAGGAACAACATTTTGTCTGCGTGGTTGAGTTTGTCCCGAAATGTTCCGGCGAAGGCTTTATCGCCTTCGAGCAGCTCATGCAGTGCTCCAGGCTATGCGATTGGCCAATGATGGCAGCAGTGGCCGATCGGGTCGGCAGCAATGCCGATCTCTCACCGATAACGGCATTCTCACAACTGAGGCGTCCCTTCCCGACGCTGCTTCACTTTTCCGGCAAGGACCGGGAACGTCATCATCTGCTGGCGCAGCTGGAAAGAATGGACGCCATGGGTCTGGACCAGCTGCTGATTCTCAGTAGCGATCGCGTTCCCGGTCACAAGCCCGGCCAGAACACCGTCCGCTATCTGGAATCGGTAGCTGCCCTGCAGATCGTCCGTCAGGCCAGGCCGACCTAACGGCTTGGCGCTGCTCTTAACCCGTTCAAGTACCACGAAGAGGAAGGCGGCGCGCAATACTTCAAGGCCGAGAAGAAGCTCGCGGCCGGGGCAGACTTTCTTACCCTGCAACTGGGTTTTGACGTACAAAAGCATTTGGAGGCCTACCGGTGGATGCAGCAGCAAGCGACGCCGGTTCCGCTGCTGGCATGCGTCATGGCACTAACGCATAAAAACGCCGCTTTTTTGGCGCAGGTTCCCGGCGTGACTATTTCGCCTTCAATGCGCGACCTGCTGGCCGCAGAAGAAGCCATCTCCCGTACATATGCTCGGGAGCGCAGCATTGTTCGCCTTGGATTGCAGATCGTTGGTCTGCGTCTGATGGGATATGCCGTCATTCATCTGTCGGGCGTCCATACCGTGGCAAAGCTGCACGCCCTGGAACAGGTCATTGCTGCTCAACGAACAGAGATACAGACGCTGGATCAATGGGCCGCCGCATGGGAGGCCAGTTGGCAGATGAACGGCCTGCCGATCGTGACCTTGCACCCGCAACATGCCGATTGGCACCTGGGCCAATCAAAGGTCCGCGCAACTCAAAAGGAACAGCGGCACTATTACTTGCTGTCGGCTCTCCATTCCCTGCTTTTTAGTCGTAACAACCCCGTGAGTCGGGGATTTGGCTGGATACTCAAGCGTCGCCTGTGGCACACATCGTATGGCAAGCGCTGGCTTCATCAATTGGAACGCGGCCTGAAAAGACCGGTAGTGGGATGTGATACCTGCGGCACCTGCCGTCTTGAAGAGACCCTGTATATTTGCCCGGAAACCTGCCCCAAGGGACTTGCGAACGGCCCCTGCGGCGGCACCCGGCTCAACCGTTGTGAGTTCAACGATCGTGAATACATACACAGCGTCAAGTACAGAACAGCCAGAAGCACGGGACAGACACACGTACTTACCGACCGATTGATCCCATGCGTAGATGCCGATTCCCGACATCAAAGCTTCTGGCCTCGCTGGTTTACGTCACCTTTGGAAGATGAGCGCCACAACAGGAACAGATCAGAAGATGCATTGAAAGATATTGAATAGCACGGACACCGTCAGACCTGTAATGACTTCTGATGGCCGGTTCTACCCGTCATGCTTGCGAAGCGTGCCGCTCGTTGTCGTGGTCTGGAATGTTTGGCACTACCATGGTCATACCATCAACGCTTGTTTAACCATCAGAAGATCCAGGTCAATCCGACTTGATTTTCCATTCCATATAAACACAGCGCTATACGCTTTCCATCATCGAGCTGTAGGCCGCTCGCGACTGAATTCGACGATGCCAAGACACAATGCTCGGATAATCGGATTCGTTGGGCAGCGCCCGGGCAAGCTCGGCACTGGCCAGATGCGTCCCCAGCACGAGATCGGCATAGCTGAATTCGCCGTCCACTAACCATGCGCCGCCCACTGTCAGCAGACGCTCGAGACGACCCCAGACCGGGGGAAGTTTGCGTTGAAGTGCCACCTCAACGACCGACTCGTCCGTCGGTTGACCGAGACGCACGGGCTTGACCACGCGCTCGATGAACACATCAGTCAGCGCCGGGGCCAGATCGTCATCGGCAAAACGTTCCCAGCCAACAATTTGAGCCTGACGCCGAGGATCCTGCCCACCCATGAGATCACTATCGGCCTGCATGATCAGATAGCGGCTAATGCCCGAGGAGTCTACGAGTTCGATCGATCCGTCACTAAAGGCCGGGATGCGCCCTGTGACACTAATGCGGCGAAAATCCGGATCATCACTATGGGGCGGCACCTCGATCGTATCGAGGGTGATATCGAGTTCGTGGGCTACCAGCAACACCTTGCGGACAAAGGGGGATAATGGGACGCCGTACAGTGTCATGATTTCTCCAGAAAAAGTGCGCACGAGGATTGATGGTATACTGCTGGTAACCACAGGCCATGGCCATGCCCGAGCACTCAACGCCCCATCAGCTATCAGCTATCAGCTATCAGCTATCAGCTTTGAATTGTTATTGATATCTCATTGACAGGAACAGACCCTGGCAGCGTTCTGGCTGCCAGGGTCTGTTCTTGCCGTCGAAACAATTGATAGCAGGGTATCAGCTGCCACGATAGGTCGAGTAAGCGTACGGGCTCAACAGCAGCGGAATGTGATAGTGCTGATCGACATTATCGACCTGAAACGGGACAGTAATTTCAGGAAAGAATGTGGAGATATCCTGCTTTTTGTACCAGTCGCCGGTTCCAAAAACCGCCCGATACACGCCTGACTCAAGAGTTTCGCCCTCGGGGAACAGTGCCGAAATGCGTCCGTCTTCACTGGTGGTATCGGTGGCGACGGTTTCCCAGCCATTGTCAGTCTGATGTTCCAGCTTGACCTCGACACCCGAAGAGGGCTTGCCCGTCTGAGTATTGAGCACGTGCACGCTGATCGGGTTGGTGGCCGCCATGGCCAGCGTCGAGGCACCGCTTAACAGCACGGCAACGCTTAAAGTCGTCAGTGTCTTCATGTCGTTCTCCTGTTATTGATCCTGCGGTAATACCTTGTGGATACCCTTGAGGGCACAGCCCTCGTCGGTCGCTGAACCCCCGGCCCCGGCAACGCCTACGGCACCGATGACTTCACCATTGCTCCTGAGAGGAACGCCTCCCCCAACAGCAGCAGGTCGCTGACGGTGGCCAAATTCTGCGACTCGGGATTGTTGCGTGCCGACTCTGCCAGCTGGCGTGTCGGTGTCTTCGTGGACAACGCGGTAAAGGCCTTGCGCTGGGCGGCCTGCGTATTATGCGGACCGATATTGTCATCGCGCTGCAGGGCCACAAGATTACCGCCGCGATCTACCACGGCGGCCACCGCCGTATGCTGATCGGCATGACAGGCTTGAAGTGTGGCGTCCAGAACCTGATTGGCCAGCGCCAGAGATACATCAGAATGTATTTTTACGTCGGGCGACTGTGCCAGCGCCGCACTTGTACAAAGTGCACCCAGCAGCAGTGACCATCGAGTCTTGTGAATCAATTCTCTATTCTCCTGCAGCGTTGTTGTCGTTGACACGAGCAATATCGTCCACGCGAGCGGCCATTACCATTACAGCAGGATTACAGATTTGTAATGGTGTCCATCAGGAAAAACACTGAAGATGAATCGCGATAACCACAGGGGAAGACGGTGCGTATTCTAGTCGTGGAAGATGAAGTCAAGACCGCCGATTATTTACACAAGGGCCTGAGCGAGTCCGGTTACAGCGTGGATGTCGCGCATGACGGGCTTGCAGGGCAGCAGCGAATCAGCGATGAACATTTCGATCTGATCATTCTTGACGTCATGCTGCCCGACATGAACGGATGGCAGCTGCTTCAGTTCATCCGCAGCCGCTGGCAGACACCGGTGCTTTTTCTGACCGCTCGTGACGCTGTGGAATATCGCGTTAAGGGGCTCGAGCTCGGCGCTGATGACTACCTGGTAAAACCCTTTTCCTACGTGGAGCTTCTGGCTCGGGTTCGAACCCTGTTGCGACGCGGCCCGCCGCGTGAGACGCAGCTGTTCAGCGTTGGCGATCTGTCCCTGGATCTCGTTCAGCACCGAGCGATGCGCCAAGGTCAGCGTATTCATCTCACCAACAAGGAATTCGCGCTGCTGCATCTGTTGATCAGCCGCGAAAATGAGGTGCTTTCACGCACCTTTATCGCGTCACAGATCTGGAACATGAACTTTGAAAGCGACACCAATGTGGTCGATGTGGCCATTCGCCGGCTGCGTGCCAAGGTGGACGATCCCTGGTCTCATCGCCTGATTCATACGGTGCGTGGCATGGGTTACATGCTGGGACTTGTACCATGAGTCGAATCACGGGCTCATTGACGCTCCGACTGGCATTTTTATTTGCATTAGTCGTTGGGCTGCTACTGAGCACCATCGGTCTTTATCTTTATCATTCCCTGTATAGCGAAATTACCTGGCGTGACGATCAGATGCTGCGGGGCCGCCTGGAGCGCATGATCGTGCTGCTGGACAATAGCGCCAGCGTCGAGGCACTGCGTCACCGCCCTCGACTGTATGCCAACATGCTTGATAATCGCGAAAGCGTGCTCTGGGTGCTGACGGATGACGACCGTCCTATCATAGAAGTCAATCCCATGCATCAGCCGGTGCCTGAACTGAAAGGCAGTGATGAGGTGCAGCTGCGTACCGTTTTGAATGGCGCACCGGCAAGACTTGCCTGGATTGATGCCCGTCTTGATGGCCAACAGGTCACGCTGATTGCCGGCAAGCGTCTGACCGAGCGTAACCGCATGCTGGCGAGTTATCGCAGCAAGCTCTGGCTTTCGCTGGCGGGTGGTTCTCTGGCGGCCTTTTTGCTCGGCTGGATCGTCACAAGACGCGGACTGGCTCCGGTCAGGCGGTTAACGGCTCGAGCAGCCACTATCGATACGCAGCATCTCTATTATCGTTTGCCCGAGCACTCGGAAGTCAGCGAGCTGCGTGACTTGAGCCTTGCCCTGAACGGTATGCTGACTCGCCTTGAAGCCGGTTTTCTGCAGCTTTCACGCTTTTCCGAAGATCTCGCCCATGAGATGCGAACGCCCTTGACCAATTTGATGGGACAGACACAGCAGAGGCTGCGTCATGACCGGACCGGCGATGAATACAAAGAGATACTGATTTCTAATCAGGAGGAGTTTGAAAGACTCGCGCGCATGATCGACAGCATGCTCTTTCTGGCGCGTAACGAGCAGCCCGATGCAAGCCTCGATCGACAGCCGATCGAGCTTCACGACATGGTCGATCAGCTCTGCGAGTATTTCGAAGGCATGGCCGAAGAGCGGGGTATGACACTGATCAATCGAACTCATGGCCGTCTTGATGCCGACCCGGATCTGCTACGACGTGCGCTGGCCAACCTGATCGCCAATGCTCTGCGTTACGGTCAGACGCAAACGCCCATCGTCATTGATCAGCAGCAGATTGATCACCTGCACCATATCAGTGTCCTCAATCAGGGAGAGCCGATTCCCGAGGCGCATCTGTCGCTGCTATTCGAGCGTTTCTACCGTGTGGATGCGTCGCGCCATACGCCCGGCGATTCCGGCGGACTGGGACTGGCGATCGTACGCTCCATCGCTCAACTTCATGGCGGTCTGGCGACGGTCAGCAATGAACATTCGGGGGTACGCTTTACGTTATGCCTTCCGGTATCGGCTCGGTCCTGAATCAGACAGGTCAATATGGCGGCACGCTTACCATGGTTACACTGATCATCAATGCCTAGCTGGGCATGCGCATCAAGCGCAGCATTTTATTTTCTGGTCAGCTTTGCCGTGCTGTTATGCAACTTTGCCCGTATCAATCAAAGGCTGCCTATACACTTTGTTAAAGGCTACAGTTCACAGATACTGATGGGCAGGAAAAGATACATTAGCTATCTCAGCTCATTACCGAATGGGTAGCAATTTGGGTAGTAAAAAATAAAAGCCATTCTAAAAATACATCAAGCCATTGATAATAAAAGATTTTTAAATCAAATCAACATTAAGATTCAGAATATCGAGTAGGACCGGCTACGCCCACGCGGCTCCATCAAGGGCATCCAGCGGTATCTTCAGATAGCGCCGGCCGTTGCTTTCGGGTTCCGGCAGGCGCCCGCCAAGAATGTTGACCTGCAGCGCGTGCAGGATCAGCTTTGGCATCGGCAGTTCGCGGTCACGCTTCTGGCGCAGCGCGACGAATTCGGCTTCGCTGCTCTCGGTCAATCGATGCTTGTTGGTGTCGCGCTGCTCGCGCACCGTGCTTTCCCACTGCGGTTCGCGATCGTCCGGCATGTAGTCATGGCCGGTGAAGAGCCGCGTGTCCTCCGGCAGGGCCAGAATGGCCTGAATCGAGTGCCACAACTGATGGGCACTGCCGCCGGGAAAGTCGGCCCTGGCGGTGCCGAAGTCCGGCTGAAAGAGCGTGTCGTGGACGAAGGCGGCATCACCGATCACATAGGTGATCGAGGCCAGCGTATGCCCTGGCGAGTGCATCACGCGGGCTTCGAGCCTGCCCACCCTGAACGTCTCCCCGTCGTCGAACAGACGATCCCACTGGCTGCCGTCATCCTTTAGTTCCGGCCAGTGGTAGATCTCCTTCCACAGCGCCTGAACCTGCGTCACCGGCCGGCCAATGGCAGTCGGCGCGCCGGTTTTTTCATGCAGATAGCGCGCCGCGGAGAAATGATCGGCATGCGGATGCGTGTCCAGAATCCAGTCGACCTCGAGCCTTTCCCGCTCGATATATTCAAGCAGCGCATCGGCCTGCAGTGTGGCGGTCGCCCCGGCCTTCTCATCAAAATCAAGCACCGGATCAATGATCACGCAGCGGCGTGTGGCGGGGTCTGATACCACGTACTGAATGCTGAAGGTGCGCGGATCGAAAAAGCCGGCAACATCGGGCCGGGCACGGTCCTGATCTCCCGGGGAGAGGGCAAAGGTCTTCATGGCGGCTCCAGTCAAAGAGGCGTCTTCAGTCTAGCGTGATTTCAGCCAGGATCGATGGGTGCCGTGACCATGAGGTGTTGATGATTGGAGACGGTCGGTCTAAATTAATTCCATGCAGACACCCACACCTTCGGGCAAGCGCCGCGGCCGCCCACCCAAAGTGCCCCGCCATCATCCCGACACCCGGGAGGCCCTGATTCACTGTGGCGTTGAAGTGCTCACCGAGCAGGGGTTCGTCTCGACCGGCATTGACGGCGTGTTGAAACGGGTCGGCGTGCCCAAGGGCTCGTTTTATCACTACTTCGACAGCAAGGAGGCCTTCGGGCACGCCGTGCTGGCCTGCTATGCCGACTATTTTGCCTGCAGGCTCGACCGCTGCCTGCTCGATGCCGGTCTATCGCCGCTGGAGAGGCTTCGACATTTCACGCAAAACGCTCAGGAAGGCATGGCACGTCACGACTACCGCAGAGGCTGTCTGGTGGGCAATCTGGGGCAGGAAGTCACGCTTCTCCCCGAAGGCTTTGACCAGCGGCTGGAAGCCATCCTGCAGGACTGGCAACGCCGGGTTGCCAACTGCCTGCGACTGGCTCAAACGCAGGGCGAACTGGCCGATGACGCCGACTGTGACGCACTGGCCGCCTTTTTCTGGATCGGCTGGGAGGGGGCCGTACAGCGTGCACGGCTGGTCCGCGGACCGGCGCCTCTGGTGCTTTTTCGTCAGGAATTCTTCGCACGATTGCCACGCTGATCTCGATCCGACAAGCGCGCAATGCCCGCTTCGACTTACCGTCCATCCTTCAGGGAGGCTCACATGTTCAACGCCATTTTAGTGGAGCAGACCGACCAGCAAGGTCGCGCGATCGTCACACAGCTGGAGACGGCATCGCTCCCGCCGGGCAACGTCCTGGTTCGCGTCGAATGGAGCACGCTCAATTACAAGGACGCGCTGGCGATCACCGGCAAGGGCGCGGTTGTGCGCCGCTTCCCCATGGTGCCGGGCATCGATCTTGCCGGTGTCGTCGAGCACAGCGAGCATCCCGAATGGACAGCGGGCGATCACGTGCTGCTCAACGGCTGGGGCATCGGCGAGGAGCACTGGGGCGGCCTTGCGCAGTACGCGCGCGTCAACGGCGACTGGCTTACCCGGCTACCGCTCTCGCTGAACAGCCACCAGGCGATGGCCATCGGCACTGCCGGCTATACCGCCATGCTGAGCGTGCTGGCGCTGGAGCGTCACGGCCTGACACCGGATCGTGGTGAGGTTCTGGTGACCGGCGGCAACGGGGGCGTCGGCAGCTACGCCATTGCCCTGCTGGCGGCACGCGGCTACCGGGTGATCGCCTCGACCGGCCGCCCTCGGGAGTCGGCCTTTCTCGAGCGGCTGGGCGCGGCCGACATCCTTGATCGCAGTGAGCTCTCACAGCCGGGGAAACCGCTTGCCAGAGCCAGATGGGCAGCTGCCATCGACTCGGTGGGCAGCCATACCCTGGCCAACGCCTGCGCCATGACCCGCCCCGATGGTCTGGTCGCCGCCTGCGGCCTGGCCCAGGGCATGGAGTTTCCGGCGACCGTGGCCCCCTTCATTCTGCGCGGCATCAGCCTGCTCGGCATCAACAGCGTGACGCGCCCCGCCGAGGAACGCCAGCACGCCTGGGCGCGACTGGCCGAAGACATCGATCCCGTCCTGCTCGGCGAGATTTCGCGGGACATCCGCCTGGGCGACACGCTGGACGCCTCCGAGCAGCTTCTGGCAGGCAACATACGTGGCCGGCTGGTGGTGGACGTCAACGGCTGATCCCAACAGGCATCACAAGGCGCTATCGTTCAGGTGTACCTGGCCCGGAACAGCAGACCGGTCATCAGCGATAGCGCCGCGGTTGCTGTAAACACCATCATCAGACTGGAAAGACCGGCCAGATAACCCGCCAGGGCAGGGCCTGCGACATTGCCCAGGGCATAGACGCACAGCACCGCGGTAAAGCTGACGCTCGAGATGTCGGGATAAAGCCGCTGACTGATAAATGAAAAGAGCGCGCTCAGGCTCATAAGGCAAAGACCCTGAAGGGCGGCCGAGACCACCACGCCGGCCCAGATGTCTGCCCCGAGACCGATCAACAACAGGGAGGCTGCAGAACACACAAAGATGCCCTGCACCAGACGACGCAGGCCGATACGCCGCTCAACATCTGCCGTCCATAAACCGGCTACCCCGCCAGCTCCGAAGGCCATGAACAGTACTGCGCCTGCGCCATCGATCTGCAGACCTGCAAGCCCACCCATGGCGTCGATTTGATTGACGGCAAACGACAGATAGATGCCATTGGTGATACCAAACGACACGGCGATCCAGTAAATGGGTCGGATGCCCCTGTGCATCAGTCGCCTGAATTTTTTTCGATCAAATGACGACGCCGTTGTTTCCGGCAGCTGACGCAGCACCACCAGATGATACAGCGCACACACAAGGGCCAGCCCGGCAAACCCGAACCAGATGGTGCGCCAGTCCCAGCCCAGCAGAGCGACGGCCAGTGCCATGACCCCCGCCCCGGCCATGCCAAAGGTCGTGCCCGTACTGACCACGGACAGCACGCGACCATGCCACTCACTGATGATGGCGCGCCCCACGGCGTCGTTGAAGGGGGACCAGCACAGACCGGCGCTGGTGGCCGAAAGGATGATACCGATGGCAAAGATCAGCGTACCTTGCGTACCGGCCACCATTGCCAGACCGACCGTGGCGGCCAGCAGACCGGCCACCACCGGCACACGCCCGCCATAACGCATGACCAGATACGCAGACACCAGCAGCGCCAGTAAAAAGGCCACGAAGGCACTGCTGGCGATCAGGCCGGCATGAGCCGTGCTCAACGAGAACACATCACGAAACTGGGGCAGAAACAGCCCATACCCCATTCGGGCCGGCCCGAAGGCGATGGCGGTACACAGGGCACCGCCCGCCGCAATGGACACCGCCTTGACGGTCTCTGCTCGATTCTTTTGCTGTTGCATGCTTGAGTGACTCGCTATCAACACATGACTTTGTCGGCGGCGCTTGAAACGCCGCCTCGAACGCCGCGGCCGTCGAGAACGCCAGCGGGCAGGTGAACGCCTGATCCTCAAAGGGTGACAGGTCGGGTGTCTCAATGCATGAGATTGTCAGACATGGCTGAATATTCCCTGACCGCTTTTTTGAATCCCTTCCATCGCCGGAGCCAGAGTCATGACCATCACCCGCCCTGTGTATCAACGCCCGCTGTTTCAGGTTCTATTCGGTCTCTTGATGTTTGCCGTCTATCTGGGCAGCCAGTTTCTGAGCGTGTGGGTACTGCAGCATGTCCTGAGAGACGCCTCGTTTGCAGCGCTGATGCGCAGCTATGGCTTTGCGGTGCTTCTGGCACCATCACTGGCGCTGATGCTGGCAGGCTTCTGGGTGTGGCGGCGCTGGTGTTCCCCGATACCCACCCTCATCGGACGCTTCACCCCGGGGGACGTTGCCCGGGGCGTCGGCCTGATACTGCTGATTCAGGGGCTGGCGGCTGCAATCAGTCTCTGGCTGGACATGGCGCCCGAGGCGTTCATGAGCGCCCTGTATGACGGCAAGAGCCTGCTGCAGAGTCTGGTCATGGCGCTTTGTGTACTGATCTGGGCACCGGTCATCGAGGAGCTGGCCTTTCGACACTTTCTGATCGCAAGAATCGATGACCAGCCGAAGGGCTGGCGCGCCACACTTTTGATCCTGTTCAGCGCACTGTGTTTTGCCGGGCTGCACATGTTCCAGTATCACCACCTGCTGACCTTTGCAGCGCTGCTGGGCTGGGGGCTGGTGCTGGGCTACTACCGCTGGCGCACCCGAGGGCTTTTGCTGCCGATGCTGCTGCATGCGCTGGTCTCGAGCATCGGCCTGATGGGAGCGCTGTTTCAAGGCTGAGTCGTGCTTTCCTGCCCGCCCCACACCTTTTATCCAATTTATTTTTATTAGCGAGGCGCGCAGGCTGTCATGGCAGAAGGACAATCACACCACACGCATTGAAGCGGCCACCAGGGCAAGGGAGAGCGACATGGGCACATCATCAGGCAAGGCGCGGCGATGGAACCTCGCGCTCATGGGGGTCGGCGCACTGGTGGCGCTGGTCGGACTGGCACTGATCGTCGGCGGCGCCTGGCTGGCGATCGTTGGCGGCTCCTGGTATTACCTGCTGGCCGGCATCGGCATGCTGCTCGCCGGCGGGCTTTTGATCAGACGACACCGTACCGGCGTTGTGCTCTACGCTCTGGTCTTTATCGGCTCACTGCTGTGGGCGGCCTGGGAGTCGGGGCTTGATTACTGGCGCTGGATTCCGCGCATGGATGTGGTACTGATCCTTGCCATTCTGGTGGCGCTGGTGGCCTGGCGCACCGTGGATGGCCCGTCCCGGCGCACCTCCCTGTTTTCCGCAGGCGGGCTGACGCTGGTGCTGGCCGGTGCCGGAGCGCTGGCCTTTTTGCCGCACAATGTCTCGCACCCCAATGAGGTGCCCGGGCCGCAATCGGCGTCGCTTGCCACGAATACCGGCAGCGCTCAGCCAGCCGATCAGCCCGCACGCGGCGACTGGGCGGCCTACGGCGGCGACAACGCCGCCACCCGTTACACCGCGCTCAATCAGATCACCCCCGATAACGTGGGCAAGCTGGAAAAGGCCTGGACCTATCGCACCGGAGACCTGCTCGACCATCGCTGGGGCGCCGAGACCACACCGCTGAAGGTCGGCAACAGCGTTTACCTGTGCACCTCGCGCAACATCCTGATTTCGCTGGACGCCGCAACCGGCGAGGAGCGCTGGCGCCATGATCCGCAGGTCTCGGAAGACGCCATCCCCTATACCGCGGCCTGTCGCGGGGTCACGTACTATCAGGTGCCGGAAAACGCCCCGACACAGGATGACAGCACAGACACAAACCGCACGACGACACTGAGCGATGACAGCGCCGCACCCTCTGATGACGGTGCCGAAAGCGTCGTGGCCGCCTCGTCAAGTGACAGCGCACAGCAGTGCCGGACGCGCATTTTCTCGGGCACGCTGGATGGTCGCATCATTGCCGTGGATGCCGAGACCGGCAAGCCCTGTACCGACTTTGGCGATAACGGCCAGGTCGATATCAAGCAGAACATGGGCGAGACGCCGCCGGGCTATGTCTCGATCAACTCGGCCCCGGTGATTGTCGATAACGTGCTGGTCACCGGCCATCAGGTGCTCGACGGTCAGCGTCGCTATCCGCCCTCCGGCGTGATCAAGGGCTATAACGCCGTGACCGGCGAACTCGAATGGGCCTGGGATGCCGGCCGGCCGGACCGCAGCGAGCCGCTCAGCGGTGACGAGACCTACGTGCGCGGCTCGCCCAACATGTGGACCACCGCCGTGGGCGACAACAATCTGGGGCTGGTCTATCTGCCGATGGCCAACTCCGCCGCGGACTATTGGAGCAGCTCGCGCACGCCGGCCGAAAACGAATGGGCCAGCTCGCTGGTGGCGCTGGATGTCACCACCGGGCTGCCCAAATGGAAGTTTCAGACCGCACACAAGGACGTCTGGGACTACGACCCCGGCTCCCAGCCGACGCTGATCGACTTTCCCACCGATAACGGCCGCGTGCCGGCAGTGGTCATGCCAACCAAGCAGGGCGGCATCTATGTCTTTGATCGTCGCAGCGGCGAACTGCTCGGCGGCGGCGCCGAGGAGCGCCCGGTCCCGCAGGGTGGGGTGGAACCCGAGCAGCGCTCGAAAACCCAGCCCTGGTCGCTCTACCACACCCTCGAGCAGCCCGAGCTGACCGAGCGCGACATGTGGGGCATGTCACCCTTTGATCAGATGTTCTGTCGCATCCAGTTCCAGAACGCCAGCTATGAAGGCATGTACACGCCGCCGACCGCCGATCAGCACTGGGTCGAGTACACCGGCTACAACGGCGGTTCGGACTGGGGCAGCATCGCGATCGACCCGGAACGCGGTGTGCTGATTGCCAACTACAACGACATGCCCAACCACAACATTCTCGTGCCGCGCGAGAAGGCCAACGAGTACGGCTGGAAACCGCGCGAAGAGATGGCCAGTGACGACGGCGGCGCCGAAGGGGCAGGAGATCCGCAGGCCAACACGCCCTATGCCGTCAACGTCAACGCCGGCTGGCGCGTGCCCTACACCGGCCTGCTCTGCAAGGAGCCGCCCTACGGCCATATTCGCGCCGTTGATGTCGCCTCCGGCAACACGCTGTGGAACCGCCCGCTGGGCACCGCCCGTGCCAACGGCCCCTGGGGCATTCGCTCAGGCCTGCCAATCAACATCGGCACGCCCAACAATGGCGGCTCGGCCGTCACCGCAGGCGGTTTGATCTTCATTGCCGCCGCCACCGACGACCTGATTCGGGCCATCGACATCGAAAGCGGTGAAACGCTGTGGAGCGCGCCACTACCGGCCGGCGGTCAGGCCAATCCGCTGGTGTATGAAGCCAACGGGCGCGAGTACCTGATGATCGTCGCCACCGGCCACCACTTCATGGAAACGCCGTCGGGGGATTACGTGCTGACCTATGCGCTGCCGGAGTAAGTGAGGCCAGAGCAAGCAACCAAAGAGATAAAGCGTCTTTCAAGGCAATACCAAAGGCGAACCGAAGACTTCGGTTCGCCTTTTTATATGCCTTTTGTGCCTCTAAAACCTTTTTTCTGACATCAACGGGTGACGCTTTTCCCCTTCGCCTTCATCACCCTCGGCTTCATCATCTCCGCGACGGCCTTAAACACCGGTACCACCACCGAGTTGCCGAACTGGCGATAGGCCTGGGTGTCCGACACCGGTATCACGAAGCGCCGCTCACCCGGGGCATCAAAGCCCATCAGGCGCGCGCACTCATGCGGCGTGAGGCGACGGGGGCGATTGGTCAGGTTCTCCGGGGCGTCAAAGGCCAGCGCGTCATTAAAGCCGCGATCGACGAGAATCTCCGAGCCGTCCTTGTGATAGCGCGCCGAGAGCGTGCGGGCGGTGTCCTCGGCCCGGGTCAGGCCAAAGCCGAAGCCGTTGCCTTTTTCCTTGTGCTTGCGGGCGTACTGGTAGAGGTAGTTCCAGAGCTTGGGTGTGAGCACGTACTTCGCATCGACCTCGCTATCCAGCAGCTCACCGAAGGTGGGCTTTTGGGCGGGGAAGTGCGCGTCTATATCGCGCAGGGTGAAGCCCTCATGCACGTTGAGGTCACGGCGAAAGCCGACCAGCACGATGCGCTCGCGGTGCTGGGGCACGAAGTGGCGGGCGTCGATCACCTTGGGGTCGCGGCCCTTCGGGGCGTCTGCGTCGGCGACGTCATAGCCCAGCTCATCGAGCGCTTCGCAGATGATGCGAAAGGTCTTGCCCTGGTCGTGGCTTTTGAGATTCTTGACGTTTTCCAGCACGAACGCGGGCGGGCGGCGGGCGGCGATGATGCGCGCGACGTCAAAAAAGAGCGTGCCCTGGGCGTCGCACTCGAAGCCGTGCTTGCGCCCCAGAGCGTTTTTCTTGGAAACCCCGGCCAGCGAGAAGGGCTGGCACGGAAAACCTGCCAGCAGCACGTCGTGTTCGGGAATCTGCTTACGGATGTGGGCGTAGGCGGTCTCTTCATCGACGTCGTCGCGCGCGGAGAGGGTCACATCGCGGATGTCTTCGTTGAAGCGGTGGGTCTGCGGGTCGCAGTAGTGGTTCGCCTTGTAGGTGCGCACGGCGTATTTGTTCCATTCGGAAGTGAACACACACTCACCGCCCACGGCCTCAAAACCCTGACGAATGCCGCCAATGCCGGCAAACAGATCGATAAAGGTGAAATCCGCCTGATGCTGATGCGACGGCGGTGCGGGCAGCAGGGTGATCAGCACCCGACGCTCGGCGTCACTGAGAGGGGATGGCTCGAGCGCCTTGAGATGCCGCACCAGCGCCTCGCGCGACCAGTGAGCGCTCACCTCGGAGAGCTTTTCGGCCACCGCGCCACGATCAAAGATTTCCAGTACCCGAGCCAGCAGCGCCGCATCATCCAGCACGTCATAAGGGCAGGCCCCCACGGGGGCACGTTCGGTCTCGAGCTCCGGGGGCAGCAGGTCCGGTGAATACGGTTCTGATGAAGACAGGGTCATGGGCGCTCGCGGGTCAGTCTGATCAGGCAGGGCGGCAGGCCATTGTAGGGGGAAGCGATGGCTAGCCTCCAGGGCCTCGGCGGTGTTTTCTCAGGCATTCATCGGTAAGGCGCGGCAGGGGTTGTCGCAGAGCGCCGGCCAACAGGTTGCGGGCCAGGGTTTCAGCCGAGTCAGCCAGCGTGCCGATCAAAACGAACTGCGCCGCGGCAATGCCCTTGTGCGCCTGGGCCCTTCGACCGTAGAGGGACTCGGTGATACCGCTTTCCCCATCCACGGCCCGACTCAGGGCCTTGAGTGCGTCCAGATCCAGATAGTGACCGATCACCAGTACCTGATCCTGATGGGCGTGGTCCTGGGTGAGATAGCCCGGCCCCGTCGCCCTGTCCCACCAGGGCTTGACCAGAATGACATGGAAGGTATCGATGTCGCTCTCGGCCAGGGCCTGCATGGTCATCACCTGCCCCTTGTTGATGCCAAAGCACAGCCCGCCCCGGCCCTGATACGGGTACTTGTGCTTGATCTCGAGCTGTATCTGCTGCCCGTTGGGCAGTTGCAGGATCGTGTCGATGTCCCACAGCCAGTCAAAAAAGGGCGCCAGCACACAGTTCTTGTAGAGCCGGTGAAGCACGATGTCATGAAACATGTCGATGCCGACCCGGCACTCGGTCATGCGCCAGAAGGCGCGGGTGGTGCGAAGGGCTTCGCACACGTCCGGGTCGGGATGGCGAAAGTCGAGCGAGCCTTTCTGACATAGCCGCATCAGAAACGCCTGTAATGGAGAGCCGTCATGCCCCGGGTAGCGCTCGATCAGGAAATCCCGACGGCCACGATCATAGTGGCAGCGCACCACGGCGCGCGGATGACGAACCGACAGGGCATCGAACAGCGCATCGGTATCATCCATCGGGCGATGCGCCCAGAGCCACCAGGCGGTCTGTCTGCCGCGCCGACCGGCGCGCACCAGCGAAAGCGGCAAAATGACCGCTCCGTGAGCCTCGAGTCGCGAAAGGATGCCCTCGATGAGGGCCTCCACCACCAGCCCTTCCAGCAGTCGGTGCTTGTCCATCGACAGCAGCGTCATCTGCGTGTTCGGGCAATCAATATCCAGCGTGTCCAGCCGCCCCAGCGGCGTCATCAATGCCATCCCTGCTCGCCTTATACGTTACATCTAATGTATTGACGGCAGGCTTCGGCTCATCTGTAGTGCGAAGGCCGGACCTGGTTGGTCAGAATGGCGCCTCATGCGGATGCGCCAGACAGAACGCGACAAAGCACTCGATCAGCGGGCTGCGATATTTGTCGCGGTGCAACACCAGACTGAACTCGCGGGTCATCTCGAGATTGACCGGAATCTCGACCAGCCGACCATCGCTCAGGGCGTGCTGCACTTCCAGCGCCGAGACGCAGGTCAGCCCCAGTCCGACCGCGGCGGCATTGATGATCGCCTCGGCGGAGTTGATCTCCATGCCCAGGCGCCACTGAGGCAACCCGGGGGCGATAAAGCGCATGAACTGCTCGCGCGTGCCGGACCCCGGCTCACGCAGCAGCCAGTCGTGATCGGCCAGTTCGGCAAGCTCGACCCTCTGACGCCGGGCCAGCGGATGTCCGGGGGCGGCCACCACCCGCATGTGGTCGTGACACCACGGCAGAACATCGAAACGATCATCAACGATGCGCCCCTCGATCATGCCGACATCCAGCTCGAAGGCTTCCAGTGCCTGACAGATGGCCGTACTGTTGGCGATCGTGACGCGCTGATCCCGGTGGCCGGTGTCGGTGCGAAACGCCTGCAGCAGCGCCGGCAGAAGCTGATGGCCGATCGTGTAGCTGGCACCGACGCGCAGCTGCCCGCCGGGAACATCGTCTTCAAACAGCCGATCGATGGCGTCGCTTCGCATCAGGAGCTCGTCCGCCAGCGGCAGCAGTCGACGCCCCTGATCGTTGAGATGAAGGCGGTTGCGATGACGGTCAAACAGGGTCTTTCCACACTGTTTCTCCAGCTCCGAGAGTGCCACGCTGACCGCCGGCTTGGTCAGATGAAGCGATGCTGCCGCCGCCGTCAACGTTCGCTCCCGCACCACAGCGATAAACACCTGCAGTTGTCGCAGTGTGACGGCCATGAAGGCTCCTCTGGTTGTTAAATTTTACTCAACGATAGGTGATAAAAGTTAAAATATAACGATAGTTTCGACCGGCATAAAATGCCCTCACTGCTGTTGAGGAGCCTTGTCATGTCGTTATCCGTTCGAGATTTGCAGGCCATTCCGACGCCCCTTGCCGGTCTGGCGCTGGGTATTGCCAGCCTGGGCTGGAGCTGGGAGAGCTTCGCCCCGCTGGGCGGCTGGGCACAGCTGACGGGCGCCGTCATCGCCGCCGCGCTGCTGCTGGCACTCGCGGGTCGATTCATGGTTTATCCGCAGTCGCTGTGGGCGGATCTGGCCCACCCGGTGGTGGGCAGTGTCGTGCCCACCTTTGCCATGGCACTGATGGTGATCTCGAAAAGCGTGGGCACGTGGCTGCTGCCGGCGGCGGGGGCGACGCTCTGGCTGATGGCGGTGATGCTGCACCTGATCTTTCTTGTGGCCTTTATCACACATCGCCTGCGCGCCTTTGAACTGCATCACATGGTGCCGGCATGGTTTGTGCCACCGGTCGGTATCATCGTGGCCGACGTGGCCTTCCCGGACATTGCCGAACTTCAGCCGCTGGCCATGGGGCTGCTCTATTCGGGCATGCTGCTGTATGCCGTGCTGCTGCCGGTCATGATGTACCGACTGCTGTTTATCGAGGAGATCCCCGATCCGGCCAAACCGACCATCGCCATCATGGCCGCCCCCGCCAGCCTGTCGCTGGCCGGCTATCTCACCGTGTCAGCCGCTCCCTCACCGCTGATTGTCGCACTGCTGGCAGGCATTGCGGTGTTGATGACGCTGGTCATCTATCTGGCCTTCATCAAACTGCTGCGCCTTCCCTATAGCCCGGGCTACGCCGCCTTTACCTTCCCCATGGTCATCGGCGCCACGGCCATGACCAAAACCGCCGACTGGATGACCGGGCACGGGTTCAGCGTTCACGAGATCGAGCTTGTGCGCGGGCTGGCGACGCTGGAACTCGGGGTGGCGACCGTCATCGTGGGTTACGTCAGCCTGCGCTATCTGGGCGCCTGTCGCCCCGTCAGAGGACGGCGCAATGCCATGGCCGCCATTTGAGACCCGGTCGTGCATCGCAACGCCCGGGCTGTCATCGCCGCCGGCAGGTTCTCGTCATGCTTCAAAGCAGCCAGGGCACCGTCATGGCTGACAGTATCGCGTCGCCTCAACCCCGCTGCGGCCTATCGAATGGCGCTATTCACCAGAGGAGGTTTCAAGCCGTGCGCGTAGTGCCGACAAAACACGCTGTGCGGCCTGGACATCCTCAGGAGGCAGCTCCTCCGCCAATGCCTCTACAAGCGGATTATAAAGGCTGATCGCGGCACCATAGGTCTGCTGCCCCCTGGACGTCAGGACCACAAGCTGTGCCCGTCTGTGATGCGGGTTCGGCTCGAACGACACCAATCCATCCTTGTGCAGATCGTTGACGATGCGCTGCACATTCTGGCGGTTCGCGCCCAGATCACGCGCCAGCCATGCGACCGGCTGAGGCCGCTCGGCCTGAACGATGGCACCCAGAATCTGCCAGCGCGCGCTGGTGAGCCCGAGTGGCGACACGATGCGATCCCCCCATGCGAGCGTCGTGTTGTTGGTCCGAAACATGGTGAGGATCAAATCGGTCAACGTTTCGGCTTTCGACGGTTCCATCGAATCTGTCATATGACACCCTGTATTTATATTGACATCATGATGTCAAATATGGTTTTTAGTAACCATATCGCAACCAGGGGGCGCATGCCCATGAAAAAGCTGATTCATCCCATGGCAGGTACGATCGCACTTTTGACGATCGCCACGTTCTGGTTTTCGACGGCGCTCAGCGAACTGGTCGGTTCGAAGGAGACCGTCATTGCCGTGAAGTCGGCCATCCCGTGGGGCTTTGTGCTGCTGCTCCCCGCGCTTGCGGCCACGGGCGGCACGGGCTTTTCTCTGGCAAGGGGGCGCAGGGTGGGGCTGGTCGCGGCCAAGCTGAAACGAATGCCTGTTATCGCCGCCAATGGAGTGCTGGTCCTGATCCCATGCGCGCTGTTTCTCGCCTCAAAGGTAAAAGCAGGGGAGTTCGATACCGCATTTTATGGCGTGCAGGTGCTCGAATTGATGGCGGGTGCGGTCAATCTGGTGCTTATGGGCCGCAATATGCGAGACGGCTTCAGAATGACCGGGCGACTGAAAGCCCGGCGACAAGACTCGCCATCGTGAGTCCCGCGCCTCGATCAGGGGCTTTAGCACCGGTCAGCGATTCAAAAGCCGCTCACCGAGCGCGTCGAGAAAGGCCTCGGCGACCACATGTTCGTAACGGTAATAGGTCCACTGGCCCACCCGCTGTGACGAGACAAGCCCCGCGCGGGAGAGCGTCGACAGGTACAGCGAGATGGTCGGCTGGGAAAGGCCGGTCTTTTCGCGAATGTGGCTGACGCAGATGCCCCCGGGCGGGGCAATCTCCTTTTGAGGCGGGAAGTGGCGCTCCGGCTCCTTGAGCCAGCACACAATGTCCAGACGCACCGGGTTGGCCAGTGCGCTTAAAATCGTATTGATATCCATGATCATGGCCAGGCGTTGGAGGCCGGAGCATTATACGCCCTCACGGCCGGGCTGCCGAGACAGCCCGGCAAGGGCGCATCAGCGCACCAGCTCATCCAGCGCGCGGGTATCGAAGTCACTCAGCTCATCGAGTCGGCCGTCACGTACCTTGCGGGCCCATTGCGGGTCGGAGAGCAGGGCGCGACCGATGGCGATCATGTCGAAATCACCGCGGGCGCGCCACATGGCCAGCTCCTCGACGTTGACCCGGCTTTTGGAGGTCGGATCTTCGGTGCGGGTGAAATGCCCGGTGCGAAAGGTCTTGTCGAGCCCCACGCTACCCACGGCAATCACCGGACAGCCGGTCAGTTCACGCGCCCAGGTGGCCAGCGTCTTGCTGCTGCCCTCAAAGGCCGGCTCCCACACACGGCGTGTGCTGGCGTGGAAGATGTCCACGCCATCGGCGGCCAGCGGATTAAGCAGCTCGCCCAGCGCCTCGGGCGTCTCGGCAATGCGCGCTTCGTAGTCGGAGAGCTTCCACTGTGAAAAGCGGAAGATGATCGGGAAGTCCGGACCGACCGCCTCACGCACCGCACGCACGATCAAACGCGGAAAGCGCAGCCGATTTTCCACGCTGCCGCCGTATTCATCGCGGCGCTGATTGCTCTGCGCCCACAGGAACTGATCGATCAGATAGCCGTGCGCGCCGTGCAGCTCGATGCCGTCAAACCCGATCGCTTTCGCCTCGCGCGCGGCGCGGGCAAAGGAGGCTGCCACGTCCTGGATGTCCTGCTCGGTCATCGCCTTTACGACCTCGACACCGTCCTCGACGATCGACATCGGCCCGAATCCCGGCACGCTCATGTCCGGCTCGACACCGGGGCGACGTTCGCGACCGACATGCCACAGCTGCGGAACGATCCTGCCACCCGCGGCATGGACGCCGTCGACCACCTTCTTCCAGCCGGCCAGTGCCGCCTCGCCGTAGAAGGCCGGCACGGCAGGGTAGCCGTTGGCACCGGGGTGATCGATGTAGGTGCCTTCCGTGATGATCAGCCCCACACCGCCTTCGGCGCGGCTTTTGTAATAGGCGGCCACGTCATCGCCCGGCACCCCGCCCGGTGACTGGTTGCGCGTCATGGGGGCCATGACGATACGGTTGGGGATCGTGACCGGGCCGAGTGAAAGCGGTTCAAACAGTGGTGCTGCCAGGGCCTGTGCTGATGTCTTCATGTTGCCTGCTCATAAATATAGAGATATACCAATATATTAATCATCGAAACGGTAGCGTGGCAATCTTTCCTCGTTTTGTGACGGGCGGCACAGTGTCGCGGGGCCGGTAATCATCCCTGCACGCCAATGGTGCTGGTGATCACCTGCGATGACCGCCATGCTATAGCCAGCCGGCGCCGCGGCAGCGCCTCTCGTCTGCCGCGGCAAAGCCGCCCGATTGTTATCCCTTGCCAAGGAGCCCCGTCATGACCCTGGATCAGGCTGCCACCAAAACGATTATCGACATTGTTCGCCACGCGGCCAAAACCGAGATTCTGCCGCGTTTTCGCAGGCTCGATCCCGACAGCATCGACACCAAGAGCGGCCCGGATGACCTGGTCACCATTGCCGACAAGGGCGCCGAGAAGGTGATTACCCAGGGCGTGGCCCGCGCCTTTCCAAAAGCCACCATCGTGGGTGAGGAGGCCGTGGCCGAAGACAAGACGCTTCTGGACACCATTCGCGACGCCGAGATGGCCGTCATCATCGACCCGATCGATGGCACCTGGAATTTCGCGCGCAATCTCAATCAGTTCGGCGTCATGGTGGCCGTGGTCAGCCACGGCGAGACCGTGTTTGGTCTGCTGTATGACCCGCTGGTCGATGACTGGGTCATGGCCCGCAAGGGGGAGGGCGCCTGGTATGGCCGCCCGGACGGCACCGAGCGGCGCCTGCAGATGTCCAACACCACAAGGCTCTCCAGCATGGTCGGCTCCACCTCCATTCGCCGCTTCCCGAAGGAGACCCAGTACGATCTGGCCGGGCTTTTCCCCGACTTTGACCGCATGATGTCCTTTGGCTGTGCCTGTCACGAATATCGCACCATGGCGTTTGGCTTTGTCGACTTCATGCTGACCGCCAAGCTGATGCCCTGGGATCATGCTGCCGGTGTCATGATCGTTCAGGAAGCCGGCGGTTATGCCGCGCTGCTTGACGGCACACCCTATAACCCGACGATCCATCAGGGTCGCATGATGGCGGCCAACTCAAAGGACAGCTGGGAAGCCCTGCGCGACAAGTTCGATTTCCTGATCGACTGACCTCCTGCTTTCAACCCGGCGCGCACCCTTCGGTGATGCGCCGGCTTCTGATACATGATCCGGGTTATTGTTGATGAGAGCCGCCGACCCTCACGATGGTTTCTTGGACGATGCTCTCTTCGAATCATCACGGTACTCGCGGCTGGCACTATGACACTGATAGATTTAAATCGCTGGCCATTCAATAGCGCACTATATAAGTTACGTACATGACCGATAACAACGACACTACCGGGCAGGACAACGACATGCTGGCACTGGAGTCACAGCTGTGTTTTGCGCTCTATGCCACTCAGCTGTCCATGAGCAAGCTCTATCGACGTCTGCTCAAGCAGCTGGATCTGACCTATCCCCAGTATCTGGTCATGCAGGTACTGTGGCAGGAAGACCATCTGACCGTGTCAGGTATCGGCGAGCGGCTGGCACTGGACTCCGCCACGCTGACCCCATTGCTCAAGCGACTGGAAGGCGCCGACCTGGTCAGACGTCAGCGCAGTCGCGAAGACGAACGCCAGGTCGAGGTGTCGTTGACCGACAGGGGCAGCGCACTGCGTGAAAGGGCGCGCCCACTGCCGGCAGAAGTCGAACGCGCCTCGGGATGCTCGAGTGAAGAAATGAAGGCGCTGCGCGATCAGCTCAACGCCTTGAAAAAGCAGCTGGACAGCATTTGATCATTTTTTGTTTATTTAAATAGCGCGCGATTGGATCGCGCGCGCCAGACACAGGAAACAGGACCATGTCGATTGAAAAGGTACTCTACCGCGCCAGCGCTCAGGCCACTGGTGGCCGTGAAGGCCGCGCCGTCTCCTCTGACGAGAAACTCGATGTCCTTTTGAGCACCCCAAAGGAGCTTGGCGGTAACGGCGGCGACGGCACCAATCCGGAACAGCTTTTTGCCGCCGGCTATTCGGCCTGTTTCATGGGCGCGCTCAAGCACGTCGCCGCTCAGGAAAAGGTCAAGTTGCCGGCCAGTGCCTGGGTGGGTGCCGAAGTCGGGATCGGGGCGATCGAAACCGGCTTTGGCATCGAAGTGGCCCTGAACATTCGCCTCCCCGAGATGGATCAGGCCCGGGCCAATGAACTGGTCGAAAAGGCCCACGTGGTCTGCCCCTATTCCAATGCCACGCGCGGCAATATCGACGTGACACTCAACGTCGAGGTCTAAACGGCTGCAATGGAAAAGGCCTGATCAACAGCGCCCGCCTGCCACACAGGCGGGCGTTGTTGTGTTCAGCGACTGCGGGGCTCCACGGCAGGCAGGGCAATCCGCGACCAGCGGGCAGCGATCTCGGCTGCCGAAGTGGCGCAAACGCCCTGCAGATCCTGCGGATAATCCACGCCCTCGGCTTCTGTGGCCCGAGTGGCATGAAACTGCCCATTCGCCGCTCGCAGCACCCAGCCACCATCGACACAGGCCTCGGACACCAGAAAGGCCGCTCCGGGCGCCACCTCATCCGGCCGCAGCTCTTCGGGCTCACCGTCCACGCCCCACATGCGGGTTTTGGCTACCGGCGACAGCGCATTGACCACAATCTTATGGGAAGCACCTTCCCGGGCGAGTACGTTCACGATGCCCAGTGCCGCCATCTTGGCGGCGGCATAGGACGCCAGTCCCTTTTGAACATACTGCGGATAGATTGCACGACAGGACGTCGTCACGACGATTCGACCACCACCAGCCGCTTTCATGGCCGGCCAGGCGGCCTGGGCCAGCCATAGCGGAGCCCTGGCTGCGATGGTCATCATGCTGTCAAAGGCAACCTCATCGATCTCTTCAACTTCCTGATGCGCGACCCAGCCGGCATTGTGAATCAGGCCATCCAGCCGTCCGTGCCTTTCAAGCACCGTTTCAACCAGACGATGACACTGCTTGCGCGAGTCCAGTGAGCCGCCCATGGCATGTACCCGACCGCCCATGAAACGGAGTCGCTCTGCGGCCATCTCCGCTACGGCGTCATCCTCTCCGAAACCATAGCGGTCAGCCCCCGTATCCTGCAGGACAATTGTGGCCCCCAGAGCGGCCAGATAGCGTGCATAAGCCAGTCCCAGCCCTCGGCCAGCACCGGTCAACAGTATGACCTGCCTCTCGAATGTCATCCTCACTGCCTCCTTTCAGATGCAAGATGAGACGACAATAGGGCGCGCATTTCGATAGCTCCAATACTGTTGGAGTGGCGTTTTGATACAGAAGCGATATCAAATGGCCGGACATCGGTTTAAGTCAGGGAGCGATCAGTGACCAATAGCCCCATTCGTCTCAACCTTCGTGCGCTGGAGCAATACATTGCCGTGGCCGAGGAGCGTCATTTCCATCGTGCGGCGCAACGCCTGAACATGTCACAGCCGCCGCTGACGCATGCCATTCGAAGACTTGAAGAAACGCTCGGTGTGGTTCTGATCGAACGCGGCCAGCGAGTGCTGGGCCTGACGACCGCCGGGCAGGTCTTTCTGGAAGAAGCCAAACGCAAGCTTGAGCAGGCGACGCACGCCGTTTCCGTCACCCGTGACATCGCTGACGGGCGCACCGGTACAGTAAGGCTGGGCTACGTTGGCAGTGCGCTTTACGGTCGGCTGCCGGAGATTCTGAGCAACTTTCGCAGGGGCTTCCCAGACATTCGACTGGAGCTTCGTGAAGCCACTACGACCGCTCAACTGGCAGCCCTTCGGGAAGACAGGCTGGATATAGGCATCCTCATTCCGCCTCTGGCCGATGCCAGCGACCTTGAACTTGCCGACTTTGATCAGGACCGCCTTTGCATGGCGCTACCGGTTCATCATCCGCTGGTCATGGGGACCGAACCGACCCTTGAGGTGCTGGCCGACGAGCCCTTCATTCTCTGGCCGATGCTGGAAGGACGCGGCTTTCATCTACAGGTCTTTCGGCTGTGTGCCCATGCCGGATTCGTGCCGACAGTGGTTCAGGAGGCCCATGGCATGCATGCCGTGCTGTCACTGGTCGCAGCGGGAGCGGGCGTCTCCATTGTGCCCGAGAGCATGCAGGGTTTCAGAAGCGATCGTATCCGCTACTTTCCGATTCAGGGTCTGGAGAGTACCTTTGCGCTGATGCTGGCCACACGTAAAACAACACCGGCGACGGAGACCTTCCTTCAGGCAGCCCGATTCCATCAATGAACCCGTCGATCGGAACCAGAGGCGGCCATGTTTCACGTGAAACATGATTCTTTCCGGGCGCCGGCGACGACCTATTTAAGCCCCAGTCGCCGGCCAAGCCGGTGCAGGTTGGCGCTGTCCAGATCGAGCGCCCGGGCGCTGGCAGCCCAGTTGTAATCGTGTGCCATCAGTACCTGTTCGATGTGATGGCGTTGGAAGGTATCAGTGGCTTCTCGCAGGGAGAGCGCGTTATCCACAGCCGGTTGAAAGTGTGAGGATGTGGATAAACTGGCGACCAGCGGCCTGGCGCTTCCTGTCGCCGCCTCGAGGGGCAGGTCCAGATGTCTGACGCCGATGCAGACCACGGCCGACCGGCGCGATTCCGAACGTGCCTCGCCCATGGCACGCAGGGCCGCTCGGCTCAGGGTGTGTTCAAGCTCGCGCACGTTGCCGGGCCAGTGCCAGGCCAGCAGTGCCTGCTCGGCGCCGATGTCCAGCCGCAGATTGGCAAGCCCGAGACGCACCCGATTGTCCTCCAGAAAATGCCCGGCCAGCAGCAGGATGTCTTCGCGACGTTCACGCAGCGACGGAATGCGCAGCGGAAAGACGCTCAATCGGTGATAAAGATCCTCACGAAAGCGCCCTGCGGCAACTTCCTCGGCCAGATCACGGTTGGTGACGGCCACCAGTCGCACATCCACCTTTATTGGCTGATCGCTGCCCAGCGGCTGAATCTCGCCCTCCTGCAGCACGCGCAGCAATCGCGGCTGCTGTGACAGCGGCAGTTCACCGATTTCATCGAGCATCAGGGTGCCACCATCGGCCATGGCAAAGTGGCCGCGATGGTCACGATTGGCGCCCGAGAAGGCGCCGCGTCGATGGCCAAACAGCGCGCTTTCAATCAGTGATTCGGGCAGCGTGGCGCAGTTGACCCGAACCAGTGGGCCGCTGGCACGGCGTGAACGCTCATGCAGGTGGCGAGTCAGATGCTCCTTGCCCACGCCGGTTTCGCCGTGCAGCAGTACGCTCAGATCGGTGGGAGCCACCAGTGCCATGCTTTCATGAAGCCGGGTCATGGCCGGGCTGCGCCAGCCAGGGGTGTGCAGTGACGCACTCTGATCTGATGACAGCACCTGGTTGAGCCTGGAGCGGGTGTCCTCGAGCTGGCCGGTCAGACGCAGACAGGTGGCCAAAAGCTCGGCGGCGGCCATCAACTCCTCGTCATCGATGCCGAGCATCTGCTGAGGGATCAGGGCATCCAGCGTCAGCATGCCCAGCAGCCGGTCACCGTCGCGCAGCGCCACGCCCATGCAGTCATGAACATGGGTCAGGTCGGCATCAAGCAGGCCATCGAAGGGGTCCGGCAGAGTACAATCACACGGGAAACGACAGACGCCTGGATGGGCAGCAATAGCGGCCAGCCTTGGGTGAGCATTGAGCTGAAAGCGCCGACCACAGACTTCGTGGCCCATACCCAGCACCGCCACCGGCTGAAGCCCGCCTTCGACGCTGACCATCAGCGTGCTGGCATCGGCCGGATAGTGGCCGACCAGCGCCGCCAGCAGCCGCGACCACTGCGGATGCAGCGCATCAAAACCCTTGCCGTCACTCAGGGCGGCCAGCAGATCCCGCAGCGCTCTTGAAAAGATGGTCATATCGACACTCCGGCCTGTCGTATGGTCATTTTGACACCATGCATCATCGTCATTATGACCATGACGCGACGCATGATGCCACCGGGCATTGCTGCCTCACCTGGAAGAAAGCCGCCTGACACGGGCTTTAAGGCCGGTAGCGTGTGGCAACCGGTCGCATTCGGTCTCCCTTGGCACGGCGCTTGCGCTGTCAGAAGGGTCAACCCTTCGCCAGGAGCACGCCATGCTTAACCAGAAGCAGCTTGATCTCATCAACGCCACGGCCCCGGTCGTGGCCGAAAACGCCGAAACCATCGCCAGCACCTTTTATCCGCTGATGTTCGAGCGCTACCCGCACGTGCGCTCGATGTTCAACATGCGTCATCAGCAGACCGGCGAGCAGCCCCGCGCGCTGGCCCGCTCGGTGGTCGCCTACGCACTCAACCGCAACGACCCGGAAGCGCTGGAGCGACTCATGCGCCCGATCGTCAACAAGCATGTGGCGATCAATCTGCAGCCCGATCAATACACCATTGTCGCCGAATGCCTGATGGCAGCGATCGGCAAGGTGCTGGGCGATGCCGTCACCGCCGAGATCCTTGACGCCTGGAGCGGGCTCTACTGGGAATTCGCCGAGCGGCTGATCGACGCCGAGGAGGCCACCTACCGTGTGCTTGAAGAGGCGCCGGGTGGCTGGCGCGGCGAGCGGGACTTCTATCTCGCCGATCGCGTGGCGGAAAGCGAGGAGATTGTGTCGTTTTACTTCAAGCCGCTGGATGAGCACCCGGTGCGCACCTTCCAGCCGGGGCAGTATCTGGGCGTGGCACTCGACATCGACGGCGAACAGGCCCTGCGCCAGTACAGCCTGACCTCGCGGCCGGGCGACGATGTCTACCGAATTTCGGTCAAGCGTGAAGGCCAGGGCCGCGCGAGCCGCCACCTGCATGATCATATGAAGGTCGGCGATCATGTCCGCCTGCTGGCGCCGGTGGGTGACATGGTGCTCGATGATCGCGAAGCACCGGTCATGCTGATCAGCGCCGGTGTCGGTCAGACCCCGATGCTCTCGCTGATGGCCCAGGCACTCGATGCCGGGCGTCAGGTCATCTATCTGCATGGCACGCGCAACGCCCGGGTGCATGCCTTTCATGAGTCTCTCAAGGCGATGGCCGAGCAGTACGGTAGCCAGCTCATCTACCGCTACGTCTACAGCGATCCGACAACGACCGATGAACGGCGCCATCGCGGCATCATTAACCGCGCCCTGCTGGCCGACTATATGCCGCGCGACGTGACACCGAGCTGCTATTTTACCGGCCCGACCGGTTTCATGCGTGATGTGGACAGCGCTCTGGCGGCACTGGGCATCGACACGCCATATCGTCATTTCGAGTATTTCGGCCCCTCCGGTCAGCTGCACTGACGGCCCAAAGGGAAGACCGATCGACGGCGGGGTGAGATTTAGAGGTGATAGACCTGGCTGCGCCCGCCGTCGATGAGAATGTCGGTGGCATTGATAAAACGCGCCTCGTCACCGGCCAGAAACAGCGCCGTGGCGGCCACCTCTTTGGCGTCGCCAAAGCGCTTGCAGGGCAAAAGCTCGATCTGTTGCAACCGCTCTGCCTCGCTCAATCCGTCAAGCCAGGCCTGCGCGGAGGGCGTTGCAATCAGCCCAGGCGAAATCGAATTGACCCGAATGCCCCGGGCCGCGTATTCAATGCCCAGCGAACGGGTCAGCCCGATCAGGCCGTGCTTGGCCACCGGATAGGGAAAGGCCCCGGGAATGATCCGATGCCCATGGACCGAGGCGATGTTGACCACATGGCCGCGCGACTGCGAAAGCATCGACGGCAACAGCGCCTGAATGCAGTGCCAGGCGCCTTCCAGATTGATCGAAAGACAGCGCTGCCAGAGCTCGGCATCCACCGCCAGCGGGTCGGCGAAAACGTTGACGCCGGCGGCGTTGACCAGGATATCGATCCCGCCCAGAGCGTCGAGCGAAGAGGCCATGACGCCTCTGACGGCATCATGATCGGCCACGTCCACCGTCTCGACATGAACCCTGCCGGGATACGTCCGCCCCAGCCGGGTGCCCTCTCGGATCAGGGCAGGCGCGTCCTGATCCAGCAGTGCCACGCTTGCCCCTTCAATGAGAAAACGCTCGACCGTGGCAAGCCCGATGCCGCTGGCAGCCCCGGTCACCACGGCCCGCTGTCCCTGAAGTCTCATGTACCGCCCTCGTGATGATTCGAGTGACCATCATCGCAGCTTCGAGACACACCGCGTACACGCCCTTGTGATGAGCCACAAAAAACGGCCCGGAAGCCCTGGGCAGGCATTCCGGGCCGTCATGTCAGGGGTGCATCAATCCAGTCGTTCGACCGACAAAATGGTGATCGGGTTGCTGGGCACATCGGCGTAGGGCCCGCGACGGCCGGTCGGTGCCCCGGCAATGGCATCGACCACATCCATGCCCGACACCACATGACCAAACACGGTGTAGCCGGGTTCATAGAGATTGCGGTAATCGAGCGCCTGATTGTCAACCAGGTTGATGAAGAACTGGCTGGTGGCCGAATCCGGCTGGCTGGTGCGCGCCATGGCAATGGTGCCGCGGGTGTTCTTGAGCCCGCTTTCTTCCAGCGCGATGGGATCATGGGTCTCTTTGGACGCCATGTCGGCGGTCATGCCACCGCCCTGAATCATGAAGCCATCAATGACGCGGTGAAACACGGTGCCCTGATAGAAGTCCTCATTGGCGTAGCGCAGGAAGTTCTCCACCGTGTTGGGTGCTGCCGTGGCATCGAGCTCCAGCTCGATATTGCCCTGGCTGGTGCGGATTTCGACGTGCGGATGCTCGGCATCGGCCAGCGCCAGGGAGGAGAACAGCGGCAGCGCCAGCAGGCAGCCGCGCAGTAACGGTTTCAGCATGAATAGCGCTCCAGTCACAGGGTAGGGCCCGTCAGACTAGCCGGACAGGATAAAGCTGACCAGTCCCGCACTCATTTTCCCACCCCGGGCCGCCCGGACCACTGCCCTGGAATTCCATAGCGTTAAAATTTATATAATATCTTCTGAACGAATTGCGAGTACGGACAGTTTTATTATCATGGTAAAACAACATAACTCGCCAGATTATCAAACGTTTCTTTAAAGAAAATCAAACTAAAAAAGTTTACATCCAGCACCCAGGTACTTTGCAGAAAAGCCATGAATGACGAGATTAAAAATCGCTACGAAAATATAATTAAAGAAATTAACCTGCACCTTGCCAACTTTAACCAGCATCTAAAGGAACCCTTTGAATTAAGCCCGATAGATATCGAAAACCCGGCCAACTTCTCGATCATATGGAATTGCAAATGGGCCGATCAGCATTGGCCCAGCAAGGACTCTCCAGGAGTATATGTATTGTGTGGTAGAAGCCCGGAACCTCCAGGCCAACCAGGAATTTATATAGGCAAGGCTTCTAGCCAAAATATTGGTTACCGTATATGGAACCATCTAATTCCTTACAGGAAAGAAGGTATTTATAAACTGGGTAATCATAAATTTTTACTTGAAGCCATTTTGGCCATTCCGGTAAACGGCCCTTTACCTCGATATTTCGCATCAGCATTGGAAGAATATTTAATTGACAAAAAATGTAGCGGCGCAACTGTAGTTAATACAGTCGGCAATCGTTAATCGGCACCCTGTCTGTAAAATGAAAAAATTTATTAACGCCGCCAGAGACTCGACAGCGACACAGCCAGCACCGACATCAACACCAGCGCCAGCGAAGGCACCAGCACCGCCCAGGGGGCGCGTTCCAGATAGGGAATGCCCTCAGCCAGCAGCAGCCCCCACTCGGGCGCAGGCGGCCGCGGCCCGAGCCCCAGAAAGCCCAGCGCGGCAAGCGCCAGCGCGATACCGGGCAGGCGCAGCATGGCGTGACGAAAGACCGGGCCGATCACTGCAGGCAGAAGATAGCGGCTCAAAAGGCGCACTCGCCCCACCCCCAGCATCGGGGTAATGCGCACATGCGCCTGACCCTGCACCTCGGTCACCAGCGCCGCCGTGTGGGCTGCCAGCGGTGCCCAGCTCACCAGCGTGACCGCAATGATGGCGCCACTGGCGCTTGGCCCCATGAGCCCCGCCACCACCAGTCCGGCAATGACCGGCGGGGTAGCGTTGGTGACCTCGATCGGCCCGGCCGCCAGCCGCGGCATCAGACCGATCACCACACCCAGCACGAAAGTGATCGACACCACCAGCAGCGCCATACCCATGGTGGACAGCGCCCCATGGCTGACGCGGGCGAGAATGTCGCGCCCGGTGCCATCGGCCCCCAGCGGCAGGTCAAGGCTCGGCGTCTGCAGGCGCAGATACTGGGACGCCAGCGGGTCGCGCGTGATGCCGGCAGCGATAACAAGCACCAGCAACAGGACCACCACCGAGGGCACCAGCCACGGCCAGCGCCCGCGACAAGACTCATGACGCGAGACCGGCACGGCCCCGGCACGCAGGGTACGTCCCAGCAGCAGCGTTCGTCCAAGCTCGGCTGCCCCGCCCAGCACTACGGCCATGATCAGCAATAGCAGGATACCGGTCTGAAGCGCCGGCAGATCCTGCGCCGAGGCCGCCCCCAGCGTCGCCCGCCCGAGCCCCGGAATCGAGAACACCTGCTCGACGGCAATCGCCCCGCCGGTCAGCCCGACGATCACCAGCCCCACCTGCGGCAGCAGGCTGGGCAGGATGCGCTTGAGTACCGCGAGTGCGATGCGCCGCCGGCCAAAGCCCGCCACGTGCCAGGTCGCCACCCAGCGCTCGGAAAAACCGGCGGTCAGCCCGTCGCTGAACAACCGCCCCAGAAGCCCGCCGGCCGGCAGACCGAGCGCCAGTGCCGGCAGCACCAGATGGCGTATCTCGCCCCAGCCGTAGGGCGGCAGCCAGTTGAGTCCGGCCGCGAAGATCACCAGCAGGATCGCGGCGAGCAGGAATTCCGGCAGCGCCGTGAGGGTTGCTCCCAGCGCACCGGACGTGGGCGCAGGCTCGCCGCTCAGACCACGACGCACGGCCGTCACGCACAGCGCCGCGGTGGTCACCAGTGCCACCAGCAGAGCGGCCAGCATCAACGTCAGCGAGACCCCGGTGGCCTCGAGCATACCCGGCAGTACCGGCCCGCCCGAAATCCATGACACGCCGGCATCGCCGTGTAAAAGATTGGATAGCCAGTGGCCGAGTTTCTCCCACGGGCCCATATCGAGCCCGAGCTGGGCACGAATCGAGTCCAGCGCCTCGGGCGTTGGATTTTGATCCCCGGCGCGGGCGCGCAGGATGCTCAGCGCCGGATCACGCCCGGAAAGCCAGGGCAGAAGCCCCACCAGCACGACCACCCCGGCCAGCGTTATCAGCCTTGAAAGGGTGGGCACCAGCGCGCGCAGCATGGGCATCAGGGCGAAGGAGGGCGTCACGCCGACGCTGGAAGTGCTCATGCTCGAAACCTTAACGAGAGGCGCCATCAAGGCGCGTGTGCTCGGTGATCAGCTCACGTTCGCGCGGATCACGCACGGCGTCCTGAACACGAAGCGATTCGCCCTGAATGACCCGCTCATGCAGCATCGGCACGGCGGCATCGGTACTCAGAATCGCAGCCTCGGCATCGATGATGGCCTGACGACGCTCGGGGCCGGTGGGCAGGTCACCGGCGCGAGAAATCGCCGCATCAACCTTCGGGTCGCAGAGCTGAGCGATATTGAAGGAGCCCTCGCAGGCAAAGTCGCTGTACATGTAGGCGACCGGATCACCGGAGTCGAGCATGGTCGCCCGCGACAGGATAAAGGCATCGAACTGACCGGCGAGCATGTCGGACTCGATATGAGCGTACTGGCGCACCTCCTGCTGGACATCAAAGCCGGCGGCCTCAAGCTGCTGCTCCAGCAGCACCGCCACTTCCGGCAGCTCGGCCCGGTCGGTGAAGGTCCCAAGCGTGATGCGAGCACCGTTGGGGGCAGCGGCCTCACTGCGCCCTTCGATCGATGAGCGCAGCCCATCGGCCCAGGCCAGTGCCGGCCCCAGCAGCCCCTTCGCCTCATCGGCACGGCCTTCATAGACCGTTCTGACGAGGGCGGCCCGATCGAGCGCCTCACGGGCGGCGGCGCGCATGGCCGGATCGCTGAATACGCCGTGTTCGGTATTGAGATAGAGCGTATTGGTACGCGGCATCGGCACCTCATGCACCCGCTCCGGATCGATCAGCGCCACCTGGGAGACCGGTACGGCCTCGACCACATCGGCGGTCCCGGTACGCAGTGCCGCAGCACGCGCCGTGCCATCGGGCACGTAGTCGGCATCAATGCCGGCCAGTGCTGCGCGCTCGCCCCAGTAGTCGTCATAGCGATCAAGCGTCGCGCTCTGGGTGCCGTTGATCTCCTTCAACACGAACGGCCCGGTGCCGGCCTCGATCGGATTGACCCGGCCGTCCTCGCCGTAGGCCTTCGCCGCCATGATCGCCAGCTGCGGACTGGAGAGCCGATTGGGCACCAGCGGATCAGGCGTTTCGGTCGTGACCCGCACGGCGTTGTCACCGTCGGCCTCGATGGTCATGTTGACGCCATCGAGAATGCGCGGACGCGGCACCGCCCTGGTGGCGGCCGTCAGCGCGCGCACCACCTGCGAGGCGGTCAGGGGTGTGCCGTCGTGGAAGGTGACGTTATCGCGAATTTCGAAACGCCAGCTGCGCTCGTCAAGCTGTTCCCACTCGGTGGCCAGAAACGGTTGCGGATCGCCGTCATCATTGAGACGAATCAGGGTTTCGGCGGTACGCCAGCGCGACAGTTTGAAGGCGTCATCGGTCAGCGGATTCAAGCCGGAGCGCGGCGGCTGCAGCATCGCCACCCGCACGCGATCATCCGCCGCCCTTGCACCGCTGGCTTCCTCGGTGGCGTCCTCCTTTTGACAACCGGTGAGCAGGGCCAGCGACAGGGCCCCAAGGGACAGATAAACCGCGCGACGAAGGATCAAGGCAAATCTCCTGGCTAATCAGGTCTCAAGAAACAGGGTGAAGGGAAGGGGTGGACACTGGCGTGATCAGGGCGTGATCCAGCCGTGCGGCGCGCACCAGCGCCCGGGTATGGTCATGACAGGGCGTCTCGAACAGGGCCTGGGTCGGCCGATCCTCGATGATGGCGCCGTCATGCAGGATGAGCGTGCGCTCACACAGCCGCGGCATGACCGAGAGATCATGCGAGATGATTAAAAGGGCGGTGCCATCGAGCCGGCTCATGTCATCGAAAAGCTGCATGACCCGAGCGCGCACCGGAAGGTCCAGCCCGCTGAGCGGCTCATCGGCGAGCAGCAGCCGCGGGCGCAGGGCCACGGCGCGGGCAATGGCCACGCGCTGTGCCTGCCCGCCGGAGAGCGCCCCGGGGCGGGCGTGCAGCAACGTCTGATCCAGCCCCACCCGGTCCAGCGCCTCATCGATGCGCTGGTCGTGGTGGCCTTCAACGTTCAGGCGGACCAGCGGCTCACGGATCAGGTCGCGCACGCTCATGCGCGGGTCCAGAGAAGAGGCCGGGGCCTGGGGAATGTACTGCACCTGCCGGCGATACCAGCGCAGCGCGCGCACGGAGGCAGGGCGCACCGCTCGACCCTGACAGGTGATGGTGCCGGCATCGGCGCCCTTGAGCGCCAGCAGCAGGTTCAAAAGCGTCGTTTTGCCCGCACCGGATACGCCGGCAAGACCAATACGCTCGCCGGGGTGAATCGAAAGACTGATATCGCGCAGGATCGTGCGTGGCTTTCGAACGCGCCAGAACGCCAGGCTCGGCTGATAAAGATGTTTATAAAGCCCTTTGGCGCACAGCAGTGGCGATGGGGCATCGCTGGACGCTACGCCGTGCACAAAAGCCCCTCGCGTGCATCGAAACCGGGCGCATAAGGAGGCATGCCGGGAGCACTTTCCCGCAGCGCATGCACCAGCTGACGGGTAAAGCGGTGCTGGGGGCTGGCGATGATGTGGGTCAGTGTGTTGCTCTCGACCAGCCGGCCCTCATCGATAATGACCGCGCGCTCACACAGTCGGCAGGCGGCGCCGATGTCGTGGGAAATGAACAACAGCGCCGGGGTATCCGCAGTGCCGGTGCATTCGCGCAGAAGCTTCAACACTTCTTGCTGGGTGAGCACATCCAGCGCCGTGGTGGGCTCATCGGCCACGATCAGCGCCGGTTTGCAGGCCAGTGCCAGCGCCATGCAGATACGCTGGCGCTGTCCACCGGAGAGCTCGGCCGGCGAGCGCTGCAATATCTCATGGGGTCGCTCAATGTTCATGGCGGCGAGCATGGCCACCGCCGCCTCCATGGCAGCGTTGCGGGAAAGCCCATGAAAGCGCATGAACGGCTCACGCAGCTGCGCCCCGACGCTGACCAGTGGATTGAGCGCCGAGTGCGTGTCCTGAAAGACCATCCCCGAACGTGACTGCGCCGAGCGCCGTGTGGCCCGAATGTCGGCCACCTCCACCCCATTGATGCAGACGCTGCCATCGATCTGTACCGACTGCGGCGACAGGCCCAGAATGGCCCCTGCCGTCAGCGACTTGCCGGAGCCTGATGGCCCCAGCAGGCAGACCCGCTCTCCGGCGGCCACATGAAAGCAAAGATCCTTCACGACCGGCTGGCCCTCCACATGCAGGCACAGCTTATCGACCTTTAGCACCGTATTCGTCGCCATGGGTAGCGCCCTGACCGTCTCACTGAGGATTAACGTGTGAAGTTATATCATAACAATAAAGAAACTGTATCGGGCTTTTCTCAAGTTTATTGAAGGGGTTGCCCATCCTGTCGGGTGTGACAGAACGTCATGTCACAGGCCTTTCTGAAACGGCTCTCGAAAGATCGCTCCTATTGAACTCGTCCCCTCATGACAGGATGAAAGCCCCCGGCAACGACCTCGCCGGATGCTAGACTCGGTATCCAACAGACAACACAACGACAACAACACCTTCATCGCTTTCAAGGGAACAACATGACATCACGCAGAACGCTGCTGCTGGCGCTGGCGGGCGCCATGACGGCGGGGACCGCCCACGGTGAAGAGATCACGGGCGATGACGCCATCGAGACCATGGTGATCAGCGCCCCGCGGCTGGCCCGCGAGCTCTACAATACCCCGGCGGCTGTCTCGACTGTCGAGCGCGAAAGCATCCAGCGCGGCCAGCAGCGGGTGCGGCTGGATGAATCGCTCGGGCAGGTGCCGGGGGTGTTTATCCAGAACCGGGACAACTTCGCCCAGGGCCAGCGCATTGCCATTCGCGGCTTCGGCGCCCGCGCGCCCTTCGGCGTGCGCGGCATCACCATTTTGATGGATGGCATTCCCTATACGCTGCCGGACGGCCAGGCCCAGATCGATGCGATCGATCTCGACAGCGCCGAAAGCATCGAGGTGATCCGCGGGCCCTCCTCGGTGCTCTACGGCAACGCCGCCGGCGGGGTGATCTCGGTGACTACCGCCAACGGCCGTGACGACCCGGGTACCCGCCTGCGTGTGGAAGGCGGCAGCGACGACTACAAAAAGGCCTCCCTGCAGACCGGCAGTGCCAACGGCGACTGGTCGCATCACGTCAGCCTCTCGGCGCTAAATCAGAACGGCTATCGTGACCACAGCTCGGTGGAAAAATACCTGCTCAACGCCAAACTGCGCCGCGAGCTGGACGACGACCGTGCGCTCACCGCCATCGTCAATCTGCTGGATAATCCGCGCTCGGAAGACCCGGGCGGGCTGACCCGCGAGCAGGTCTCCGAGAACCGCCATCAGGCCGGGCGCTTTACCCGTGAATATGACACCGGCCAGAGCGTTGACCAGCAGGTGGTGGGGCTTCAGTACGAGGACCTTTCCGCCGGCCCCGGCGAGCTCTACGTGAAGGGCTTCTACACCTGGCGCAATTTCGAGCAGCAGCTGCCCTATCCGGGCGATAGCCTGCTGGGCTATGACCGCGACGTCTTCGGCGGCAGCGTCGAGTATCATCAGACGCTAAGTCTTGGCGACATGCCGCTGCGCTACGTGGCCGGCATTGATGCCGCCCACCAGCGCGATGATCGCTGGCGGCGCAATGTCGCCTTCAGCGGCGACGTCACCGACACCGCCGCCGACGAGACCCAGACCGCCACCTCGACCGGCATCTTCTGGCAGGGTGATCTCGACCTCACCGATCAGTGGACCGCCTCACTGGGGGCGCGCCATGACCGCGTTCGGCTCAAGGTCGATGACGATTTCACCAGCAACGGCGATGACAGCGGCGACCGGGAGTTCAACGAGTGGAGCGGCTCGGCAGGCCTGAGCTATCGCTATCTGCCCGACCATCAGGCCTATGTGACGACCGGTACCTCGTTCGAGACACCGACCTTCTCGGAGTTTGCCAACCCCACCGGGGGCGGCGGCTTCAATTCGAGCGTCGAACCGCAAAAGGCGTGGAACCGCGAGCTCGGTCTGCGCGGTCATTTCAACAACGGCCTGAACTACGACGTGGCACTGTTTTCGGTGCGCGTGCGCGACGAGCTGGTGCCCTACAGTCTCGAAGGCGAGGACGGCCGCACCTTCTATCAAAACGCCGGCAACACCGAGCGTGACGGGCTGGAAGTCGCACTGGGCTGGCAGCTCGATGAGACCTGGCGGCTGGACAGCGCGCTGACGCTGGCCCACTACCGCTTTGACGACTTTGAGGCCAACGGCGAGCGGTTTGATGGCAACCGCATTCCCGGCCTGCCGGAGCAGACCTGGGTCAACTGGCTGACCTGGGAAGGACAGGATGAGCGCTTTGCCACGCTCGAGACCCAGTACATCGGCGACATGGTGGCCGACAATGCCAACGACGTGGACGTCGACAGCTACTGGCTGATCAACCTGCGCGCAGGCGAGGGCTGGCGGCTTGGCGGGGATACCCGCCTCAATGTCTACGCCGGTATTCGCAATCTGTTCGACCGCGAGCATTTTGCCAACACCCGCATCAATGCCAATAACAACCGCTACTTCGAGCCCGCTCCGGGGCGGACCTTCTATGCCGGGCTGGAAGTCGGATTTTAACGAGAAAAAGAGCGCGCCTTATGAAAGCCGGTTTTTGTATGTTCGCCATCATCGTCGCGCTTGCCGGATGCACCCTCGTGGCGCGCCACCAGCACGCCATCCCGGGTGGGCACCAGGTCAGGCTCGATGGTATCGGCCCCCTGTTCGATCGCCAGTTGATACGCCTCAAGCGTGTGTTCGGGGCGATAGCCGCTGGCACCGCGGTGAGCGACCAGCTCGAAATTCTCGGCACTGAAGTCGGCAAGGCGGGCGGTATCGATATCAAAGGCGTCGCGTGGAGAAACGGTGAGAAACGAACGGTTGGGCAAGGGCATGGCACGAATCCTCAACTGATCAGGAGAGAAGGACCTGCCAGATGGACATTGAGCGCGCTGGATGACCGTTGCAAGACGCGGGTGTATCTACAGCGTAATAATGGGTAGGAGAAAGGTTGCCGGAGGCGGGATTGGGTAATGTCTGCCGATTTTACTTCAACAGCGCGTCTACCTATCCGGGTTTCATAACGAGCTTTTTGAGCTGCGCGATAACTTGGAAGCCATGCCCCTGTCGACCCCGAAAACTGGTAAGCAGGGCAGATCTTTGGCTTGAGCCTCTAGAAAGAATGGGCCGATGGCATCGTCTACCCCAGCGTGAGAGACCCAGAGGGCGAATATGCGGCGGTACTGCGCCCGCCGGTCATGAGCGCGACCCGGCAGGGAAGGCATCTTGGCTACGAGTGGGACGGCGAGCGGATTTGGCATGTCCTGGAACTGACGTGGGTTGAGTGAAGAGGTTCAAGCTTTACTTGCTGCTTTTTGGCAAGTAGTACTTTCAATAGAAAACCATGAAAGGGCGTTAAAAAAACGCTAGGCGCCATTTTATTAGGAATAACTACTTTTTACAAAGAATATAAGCTTGAGCGCCATATTCCTTACAGGAACTTATAAAAGTATTTATCAGCCATATCAACTGAACATAATGTGGCTTACATCTTCCCCCTGTATTTAACTGGTCGATTTCATCACTCAATTTTGACTTGCTTAAAAATGGCGTCGCTAAAACCACCTTTTTTATAGAATTTGGATTTTTTTGCACAACATCTATCACATCTTCAATATCTTTCCAGTTGTTTGCTCCTATAGTCCTAGGTATCTGAGTAGACTCATACATTTTGGACCACTTCTTATCGTATTTTTCTTTAAAAGATTTTTTATCTGACTGAGTGCGTCCAATGTTTTTTAATGCTTGGGCAACAACTTCATGGAAAGCGCTAGCACCATAGGTGTCTTTAACAACAAATTTCGAATGCACAAAGGAAACTTCTGGTACTGATCTATTGATATTAAAAGATATATGATCAGCCCATTCATCATTCATGTCATCGCAGAAAACGACATTAGACTCAGCACAATATTCATCCTCGATCGCTCTAAAAAGCGATTTTTCTGGGAATCTTGCGAGCGAAGCTTCATGTTTCTTTTCTTTCTCACTTCTAACTTTGGAAAAATCAAAGGTGTCATCAAAAATAGTAAGCATAGAGTCAATGTTATTAAGAAGAGATTTATCTTCAAAGCAAGAGCGAGAATAATATGAGTAATTTGGACTATCAAAAACAGCAGAAAATGGCTTTTCCTCATTAACTAATTTAGACAGCTTATATTCAAATACCCCATCCTCCTCTATCACCAAATCGTTCAAAATCGTATTTTTAATAGCAATCGAACTTTTTGAACACTGGATTTTTCCTTTTACTTTTTTCCCTTTCACAAAAATTGATTCACTATTAATTCTTAGTGGGGATTTCAAAATATCAAAAAATCTATAGACTTCACTTTGATTCAGGTAATCACCGTTTTGTTTTTTTAATTTTGCTTCTCCGCATTCTATCTTTCTTTCGACCTCTCCCAAATCTAAAAAAATAGCAGTGATCGAATGAGGAATCTTTAGTATATCTTCTAAACAAACAGGGACTGCAAAATTATTTAAAAACTCACTCTTACCATTAACAATTTTTATTTCTTCCTTGGTCAAAGACAGCCAATCAACTAATTCATCGAAGCCAGCTTTTTTATCCCGATGGCTAACTCTAGATGTATTTGGAGTCAGCGTATATACATCTTGGGCAATCTTCATCCTGAAGCTGGTAGGTACAGATCTACTAGAAGAATTTGATGACATGATCCCGTCCAAATTTTTTGCTTCTAAAGATCGCGATCTAATAACCGCATTAGAAATACTCATGTTTTTCATGGCGATTTTTTCATACTCAGGACTCTTGTCGCCATAAAAATGACAAAAATTATCGTAGTCAAACTCTTCTAAAAAATCATCAAAAAAGTTTGCAAAGGGTTCTACGTGTTTTTTTATTACGGCTACAGCATCATCTAGTTCCACTAACAACAAATAAGCAACTTTATACTCTTTAATCTGTGTACCCTTAAGGAATGATGGTTCTGCTACTGTTTTGTAAGAAAGAAGTGAATACTTAACGGCTACATCATTATTAGATGTATAATTTGACCGAACTTTATTACACAGATAGCTCCCAGAACGATTTTGGGATACTTCTTTAAACAAAGTTTTTAACGCTTTTACACTCAGAGTTTTTTTCAGTTTATAAAACTGTGCGTTTTTGCTTACGCAAAGATCATCTATTTCTATTTTCATGCCACCGACCTCAAACATTAATGGCTATTATATTAATTCAGATTAATATAGATCGGCAAATGGATGCAAAAATTTAATTCCTTTAGGTACTCCTAAGATTAAAAACAGTCTTTTATATATCTGCGTATTTGCTATATCTAAAGAACCTACTGTTCAAAACAATTACGCCCTAGATACTACATTACATCGCAAACTATTGAATTATAATATTTTTATTCAATAGATAGTCGCTACCCCCAAAGAGGTAGCCTCCTTCCTCGCTCCCACCCACCTTGACCTGCATCAAAATCAACACTCCCCGCCACGCGCACGCTTGGCCCCATAACTGCGCATCCTGCCGGTGGCGGGCAGTCCATACGCGATCGTCGTGGAGGCCGTGATGATGAGCATTCGCTCACCAGTGGGCGTTATGCTCAACCTCGATCAATGTATTGGGTGTCATACCTGTTCCATGACCTGCAAGAACGTCTGGACCAGTCGTGAGGGCATGGAGTACGCCTGGTTCAATAGCGTCGAGACCAGGCCCACCATCGGGTACCCAAAAAAGTGGGAGAACCAGAACAAGTGGAAGGGCGGCTGGCTGCGCCATCAGGATGTCGCGATCGAGCCCCGTATCGGCAGGCGTTTTCGCGTGCTGGCCAGGCTCTTTGCCAACCCGGATCTGCCGGAAATCGATGACTACCAAGAGCCGTTTGATTTCGACTACCAGCACCTGCACTGCGCGGGTGAGGGCAGGCATCAGCCGGTGGGCGGCATCGGCATTTTGCGAGTGCACGAGGTATGCTTTAAGGCCATCCCGCTCATTGATGCCATTGCAGGACGCCATGCCCGCCGCTTTCGATACGCCCGTTTACCGCCAGCCCGGTTTCATTCCCTTTCTTGTGGCCCGCCTGGGGGCCGTGTTTGCCATGCAGATTCAGGCCATCGTGGTGGCCTGGCAGGTCTATGACATCACGCGTGATCCGCTGACGCTGGGCTATGTGGGGCTGGCGCAGTTTCTGCCCATGGTGGTGCTGCTGTTGCCGGCAGGGGACGTGGTCGACCGTTTTGATCGCAAGCGCATCCTGCAGCTGAGTTGGGCAGTGCAGGGGCTTTGCAGCGCGCTGTTGATTGCGCTGTCTCTAAAATCTCCTGGCAGTGCCACGCCCTTTTACGCCGTGCTGATGCTTTTTGGCGCGGCACGCGCCTTTACCGGCCCCACGCTTCAAAGCCTTCTGCCGCAGATCGTGCCCCGTGAACAGCTGGGCAAGGCAATCGCGCTCAACTCCTCGATCATGAAGATCGGCGTGATTGCAGGCCCCATGCTGGGCGGTCTCCTGTATGCCCTGGGTCCCACCCTGACCTATAGCGTGGTGCTTTCATGTTTCGTACTGGCCCAGCTCACCCTGGCCGGCGTGCCGGTACTTTATGCCTTCGAGCGCCAGGCCACCGACGATACCGCCTGGCAGCGCTTTACCGCCGGCATTGACTACATTCGAAGCCGACCGGTGATTCTGGGCGTGATTTCACTGGATCTGTTTGCCGTACTGTTCGGCGGTATCGTGGCGCTGTTGCCGGTCTATGCCCACGAGATCCTGCATGTCGGCCCCGAAGGCCTGGGGGCGCTTAGAAGTGCGGTAGCAGTGGGGGCCTTTTTGATGGGCCTTTATCTGGGGGTGCGGGCCATCAAGCGACATGCCGGCCTGGTGATGTTTGCTGCGGTGGCCGTCTTTGGTCTCGCCAATCTGGTGTTTGCGCTTTCACACTGGTTCTGGCTCTCTTTCGGCGCTCTGCTGGTGGCCGGGGCGGCCGACATGATCAGTGTTTATGTGCGCCTGACGCTTTTGCAGCTGGCCACGCCGGATGAGATGCGTGGTCGGGTCAATGCCGTCAACATGCTCTTTATTGGCGCTTCCAACGAACTCGGAGAGTTCGAGTCCGGCGTGACCGCGTCCTGGTTCGGCACGGTGCCCGCGGCCGTGATCGGCTCGATGGGCACGCTGGCCATTGTTGGCCTCTGGATGTGGGCCTTCCCGGTGCTGCGGCGCACCGACCGGCTGGAAGAGACGCAGGAAGAGGCCGTACGCCCGGGGTCACAAAAAAGCGCAGGGTAAACCCTGCGCTTATCCTTTCCCTATTCCGGCAGCGTTGTGTCGCCTTCGTTGAGCGCGCGCTGCATGATGACCGCATCGACCCAGCGGCCGAACTTGAAGCCGCAGGCCTTGATGACGCCCTGATGGGTAAAGCCAAAGCGCTTGTGAAGCGCGATCGAGCCGGCATTATCGCTGTCACCGACCAAGGCGATCATCTGTCGCCACGGCCCCTGTTCACAGCGGGCGAGCAGTTCCGAGAGCAACGCACTGCCCACACCGCGGCCGTGGGCATCGTGGCTCACATATACCGAGTCCTCCAGACAGAAGCGGTAGGCGCTGCGCGGATGGAAAAAGCCGGCGTAGGCGTAACCCACCACGGTCTCATCAATCACGGCGACCAGATACGGCAGACCTGCCTCGCGCGTGCCTGCGCAGCGTCTTGTCATCTCTTCAAGCGTGGGAGGTACTTCCTCGAAGGAGCCCAGCCCGTGGCGGACGTGGTGGCTGTAAATGGCATGGATGGCCGCAAGATCCTGATCCATCACCTCACGTACGCTCACACCGGTGTTTCCGGGCCTGTCACTCATGCCGCTACTGCCCCTGCTGATGGTTGAAGATGAGCCCTACTTTACAATGAACATCACGCAGGCGGCAGTCATCAGCCCCATGGTGACGTTAAAGAGGCGCCACGCCCGCGGGGTGGTCAGAAAACGCGCAATGACCATCCCGAAGCCCGCCCACAGCGAAATGCAGGGCAGGGCGACGGCTTCCATGAACAGGGCAAGTCCAAAGGCGTTGAGCCAGACCGGGCCCTCGGCGGGCAGAAAGCTGGCCATCAGCGTCAGCCCCATCACCCAGACCTTGGGATTGACGAACTGGAACGTGGCCGCCTGCCACAGTGTCAGGGGGCGGGCATCACTTGTAACATCAAACTGCGGCGGCGGCGCCGAGGCGATACGCCAGGCCAGATAGAGCAGATAGATCGCGCCCACGATCTGCAGCCCCTGCTGGATGATCGGATAACGCTGAAACAGCGTGCCCAGCCCCAGTGCGATCAGCGTGAACAGCGTCAGGCCGCCGAGCAGAATGCCGACAATATGAGGCAGGGTGCGGCGAAAGCCGTACATGGCGCCGGAGGCCGTCAGCATGACGTTGTTGGGGCCGGGCGTACCGGTCATGGTGATGGCAAACAGGGTCACGGAGACCCACCAGCTGATGGACATCATGACGGCCTCGCTGTCATTGTATGAATACAATTATGGAAGTGTTACCCGCTTATGGGTGACAATTTGAGCATACGTTTTCCAATGTCACCGTCAATGGATTTATTGTCACCATGACAATATGGATACCCGAGCTTTCAGAGAACGGCCCGCGCTATCGCGCTCTGGCACAGGCCATCGAGCGTGCGATCGACAATGGCGAGCTCGCCCCCGGCGACAAGCTGCCGCCCCAGCGCCGGCTGGCCGATGCGCTCGGGGTCACGGTGGGTACCGTGACCCGTGCCTATGCGCTGGTAGAGCAGAGCGGGCGGGTCAGCGCCCAGGTGGGCAGCGGTACCTATGTCCACCGCCAGGAGCCGGGGTCGGCCTTTGCCGATGTGATGGGCACCTCACACGACGGGCTGGTGGATCTGGGCATGTCGCTGCCACCGCCCCACCCCGAGCGTCAGGCCACGCTGGGACGCCTCATGAGCGAGATCAGTACAGATCCCGCCGCACTCGAGCAGGCCATCCATTACCCGCTGGATGACACCATGGCGACCCATCGCCAGCGCTACGCCGACTGGCTGGGCCATCAGGGCCTGGCAGTTGACCCGGAAGAACTGCTGATCACCCAGGGCGGCATGAACGGCATCGCGCTGGCGCTGTCGGCGCTGCTCTCTCCCAATGACCGTCTGGCGGCCGAGGCGCTGAGTTATCCAGGGGTGATCAGCGCTGCGCGTCAGCAGTCGCTGAAGATGGTGGCCATCCCCTTCGATGACGAGGGCATCGATGTGGCCGCACTGGCCGCGCGCCGTGAGCGTACGCCTTTCAGAGCGCTCTATCTCATGCCCGAGCATCACAACCCCACCACGGTGCAGCTGTCTGAAAAGCGTCGCGAGGCGCTGGTGGCACTGGCCCGCGAGCGTGATTTCTGGCTGATCGAGGATGGCGTGATGCATCTGCCCAATGATGCGCGCGGCACGCCGCTGTATCAGCTGGCCCCGGAGCGCACGATCCTTTTGTTTTCAGTGGCCAAGATTCTGGGTGGCGGCCTGCGCTCAGGCATCATGCGCGCACCGAAGGGCGTGCTGGAGCCACTGCGCATCAGCCTGCGCAATCAGTGCTGGGCACCACCGGTGCTGATGGCCGAGATTGCCGGGCGCTGGCTGACCAGCAATGATGCCGACCGGCTGCTGTCGTGGCAGTTCGAGGAGCTTGAGGCACGCCAGGCCATGGTGCGTGAGGCATTGGGCGATTTTGATATCACCATGCGCCGCGGTGGTTTCTATGCCTGGCTGGTCCTGCCCGGTGAACATCGCGCCGCCCGGCTGGTCGAGACGCTGGAGAAGGAAGGCGTCCGGGTCGCACCGGCAGAGGCCTTTTGTGTCGGCAGCACTGCTGCACCGCAGGCCATTCGGATCTGTCTGAGTGCCGCGCCGGACCGTGGCGCTCTGGCGCAGGCACTGAGCGTCATCGTGGACGCCCTGTCCCAGAACGCCCCGCCGCGCTGGCAGACGGTCTGATCCGAATCAGAAAAGCCTCGGGCCGCCACTATGCCGTTTGCAGCCCGGGGACAAAGAGGTCTTCATTCCGGTCACCTTCAACTGCCAATATAAGACGAACCACCACGTCGGTACGGAGAGAACAGCATGCGTTACGAGCTCTATTACTGGCCGGACATCCCCGGTCGGGGCGAATTCATTCGTCTGGCACTGGAAGCCGGTGGGGCCGACTATATCGATGTGGGCAACAGCACCGAACCCGGTTACGGGGTCGAGGCCGTCACGGCATGGCTGGATGGCAGCATGACCGACTACCCCCCGCTGGCCCCGCCCTTTTTAAAGGCCGGCAAGGAGGTGATCTCCCACGTCGCCAATATCCTTTTATACCTGGGCCCGCGTCTCAAGCTGGTCAGCGATGACAAGGTCTATCAGTTCTGGGCCCATAGCCTGCAGCTGACCATCACCGATTTTGTCGCCGAGGCGCACGATGTCCACCACCCCATGGGACCGGAGCTTTACTTCGAGGATCAGGAGGCAGAGGCCATCCGCCGGGCGGACAACTTTATCGCCAACCGTTTGCCGAAGTTTTTTCACTACTTCGAGCGCATCATCGATAAAAACCCCGACAGCCCGGTGTATCTGGTCGGCAAGCGCCTTTCCTACGTGGATCTGTCGCTCTTTCACATGGTGCAGGGCCTGCGTTACGCCTTTCCCAACGCCATGGCCGCACTGGAAACCGATATCCCGAAGGTCATCGCCCTGCACGATCACGTGCTGGAGCTGCCCCTGATCAGCGAGTACCTTGCCTCCGAGCGACGCCTGCCGTTTTCCGAGCAGGGGCTTTTCCGTTGCTACCCGCAGCTCGACCGCCCAAAGAATTAATACTTTATTGGCGCAAGACTTATTCCTCACCCAGACTGGGTAAACAACAGGGAACGTTGGAGAGGACGAAGATGGACCTTTATATCTACGATCACTGCCCGTTTTGCGTGAAGGCCCGCATGATTTTCGGCCTGCGCGATGTCCCGGTCAGGCTGCAGACGCTGCTCAACGACGACGCCGAGACCCCTGTGCGTCTGGTCGGTGAGAAGAAGGTGCCGATTCTCGAGTTCGAGGATGGCTATACCCTGGCCGAGAGCATGGCGATCGTGAAGTGCATTGATAGCGAAGACGAAGGCGTGAAGGTGATGGACGGCCCGCGCAATCCAGAGATCACTCGCTGGATCAGTGCCGCCTCCGAGACCGTAGCAAAACTTTTCATTCCCCGTGTGCCCAGAGCGCCACTGGGAGAATTTGCAACGCCCGAGGCCGCCGAGCATTTCACACACGACAAGCAAGCCATGTTTGACGATTTCGAAACACTGCTGGATCAGACGCCCGAACTTCTGGTGGACACCCAGCGCTGGCTCAACGAGCTGGACGCTTTGATTCAGTCGCCGGAGGCGGTCAACGGCGTGCTGTCGCTGGATGACATCGAACTCTTCCCGGTGCTGCGTCAGCTCTCGCTGGTCGAAGGGGTAAAGTACCCTGAAAACGTTGAAGCCTATCGCCAATCGATGTCACAGCTTGCCGACGTGCCGCTGCACGATGAGCTGGCCATCGCCGCCTGAGCAAACCCCTCACCGAAATCTGCAGGGCTGTGCCATAATGGTGCGCCTTGCAGCCATTCATTCGGACCGTTTTCATGTCTCAGGGCACGCTCTACATCGTTTCTGCCCCCTCGGGCGCCGGCAAGACCAGTCTGGTGCGCGAGCTCATCGCCGCGACCAGCCAGCTGGGTGTCTCGGTCTCCCACACGACCCGCCAGAGGCGCGCCGGCGAAACCGATGGCATCAACTATCACTTCGTGGACGAGCCCACCTTCGAGGCGATGATCCAGCGCAATGAATTCTTTGAACATGCCTGGGTCTTTGATCGCCACTACGGCACCTCGCGCCTTGAAGTGGAAAAACGCCTGACCCTTGGTGAGGACGTGATTCTCGAAATCGACTGGCAGGGCGCACGTCAGGTACGCGCCCAGATGCCGCAGGCGGTCTCGATCTTCATTCTGCCACCCTCGCGCGAGGCGCTGCGCGAGCGGCTGTCCAACCGCGGGCAGGATGATGCGGCCACCATCGATCGCCGCATGCGTGACGCCGTCAGCGAGATGTCGCATTTTGATGAGTATGACTATCTGATCATCAATGATGATTTCGCCACCGCCGTGAACGAACTCAGAGGACTGATCAGTGCCGAACGTCTTCGAATGGCTCGGGTACAGGCCGCAAACCAGAGCCTGATCGGCGAGCTCTTGTCAGAAGTGGAAGGGCTCCGGTAGACTCGGTTCCCCCTTCCGAACACGATTTACGCCGGGCAGATGACACGCCGGGCGCCTTCATTCAGATCACACGCATTCAGGAGCCAGCATCATGGCACGAGTAACGGTTGAAGATTGTCTCCAATACATGGATAACCGCTTTCAGCTGGTCATGGTCGCAACGCACCGCGCCCGTCAGCTGGCTCGCGGCTCGCGCAATGCCGAACTCCCCTGGGAAAATGACAAGGCCACCGTCATGGCCCTGCGCGAAATCGCCGCGCAAAAGGTCGACCGTACGGTACTCAACGAGCCGCTGGAAGCCATGGTGCCCCAGCGTCCGCGCTACGAGCCCGAGAGCGAATAAGCCCATTGCCCATACGCTGATCTGCCATGTTCACGATCGATGATCTCTCCGACCGCCTTGACGGCTATCTGACCGTCGATGAGATCGCGCAGGTCAGACGCGCCTTCTACTACGCCGAACAGGCCCACGACGGCCAGCATCGCCGCTCCGGCGAACCCTATGTCACCCACCCGCTGGCCGTGGCCAATATCCTGGCCAACATGCACATGGACTATCAAAGCCTGATGGCGGCGATGCTCCATGACGTGATCGAGGATACCGGGATTACCAAGGAGGCGCTGTCGCGCCAGTTCGGCGAGGAAGTGGCCGAGCTGGTCGACGGGGTGTCGAAGCTGACCCAGATCACCTTCGAGGACAAGGCCGTCGCCCAGGCGGAAAACTTCCAGAAGATGGTACTGGCGATGTCGCGCGATATCCGCGTCATCATCGTCAAGCTGGCCGATCGGCTGCACAACATGCGCACGCTGGGCGCCCTGCGCCCGGACAAGAAGCGCCGCATCGCCCGCGAAACGCTTGAAATCTATTCGCGCATTGCCGGACGCCTGGGCATCAATACCATTCGGGTGGAGCTGGAGGATCTCTCCTTTCAGGCGATTCACCCGATGCGCGCCGAGCGCATTCAGCGCGCGGTGGTCAAGGCGCGCGGCAACCGCCGCTCGATGGTTCGCCACGTTCAGAGCACCCTGCAGAGCACACTGGATGGCGACGACCTGCCCGGCACGGTGATGGGCCGCCAGAAGCATCTGCTGTCGATCTATCGCAAGATGCGCGATCAGCGAAAGCCCTTCAACGAGCTGATGGACGTGTTCGGCTTTCGCATCGTCACCGACCGGGTCGATACCTGCTATCGCATCCTGGGCGCGGTGCACAATCTCTACAAGCCGGTGCCGGGGCGCTTCAAGGACTATATCGCCATCCCCAAGGCCAACGGCTATCAGAGCCTGCACACCACGCTCTTTGGCCCCAACGGCATTCCCATCGAGGTGCAGATTCGCACCCGCGAGATGGAGGCGATGGCCAACAACGGCATTGCCGCCCACTGGCTCTACAAGGCCGGCCAGACCGACCGACCGATTGCCATGGGCAGTCACGCCCGCGCCCGCGAATGGGTGCGCGGCCTGCTGGAAATGCAGCGTCACGCCGGTAACTCGCTGGAGTTCATCGAACACGTCAAGAATGACCTGTTCCCCGACGATGCCTACGTGTTCACCCCCAAGGGCGACATCATGGAGCTGCCGCGCGGGGCCACCGCGATCGATTTTGCCTACGCCGTGCATACCGACATCGGCAACAGCTGCATCGCCTGTCGCATCGACCGGCATCTGGCGCCGCTCTCCTCAAGGCTTGAAAGCGGTCAGACCGTCGAGATCATTACCGCGCCGGGCGCTCAGCCCAACCTGGCGTGGCTGTCGTTCACGATCACGGCCAAGGCCCGTTCGGCGGTGCGCCACGCCCTCAAGCATCAGCAGCGCAATGACTCGGTGGCCCTGGGCCGACGCCTGCTCAATCAGGCACTCACCTCGTTTGATCTGACGCTTGAAACGCTGTCACAGACTCACATCGATGCACTGCTCAAGGCATTGACGCTGAATTCGCTCGATGATCTGCTCGAGGAGATCGGGCTGGGCAGTCGTGTGGCCTGGAGTGTGGCGCGGCGTCTGGCCGACAGCGAGCCGCAGGAAATTCAGGCCCACAGTGATGATCAGGGCGCCATGGCCATCAGCGGCGCCCGCAACATGGTGATCAGCTTTGCCCGCTGCTGCTATCCGCTGCCGGGCGATACCATCGTGGGCAATCTCAGTGCCGGACGAGGCATTGTGGTACACCGCAGCGAATGCGGAAATCTGGAAGACTGTCACGAAGACCCGGAGAAGTGTTTCCCGCTGCAGTGGTCCGACACCGTAGAGGACGACTTCCCGGTGGGCCTGCGCCTTGAGATTGAAACGCGCCGCGGCCTGGTGGCAGAGCTTGCCAGCCTGATCAACGACGCCGAAGCCAATATCGAACGCATCAATATCGAAGAGCGTGATGAGCGTCTGTCGATCGTCAACCTGACGCTGGCCGTGCGTAACCGCGTACATCTGGCGCGAATCATCAAACGCATTCGCAATCTGGCCTATGTAGGTCGTGTCTCGCGTACCGGCAGCTGACGATTTTACGCATCATCGTTTTTCAAAAGAGCTGTCACAACAACGCAGGGAGTGTTCATGAGCAATCGTGCCGCCATCCATACCGACCAGGCGCCAAAAGCCATCGGCCCTTATTCACAGGCCATCAAGGCGGGCAATACCGTTTATCTGTCCGGCCAGATTCCGCTCGACCCGGTCAGCATGGAGATTGTCAGCGACGACATCGAACAGCAGGCGCATCAGGTGTTCAGGAACATGAAGGCCGTATGTGAAGAAGCGGCCGGAACGCTGGCCGACGTCGTCAAACTCAATCTCTATCTGACCGACCTGTCGCACTTTGCGCTGGTCAATGGCGTCATGGAGCAGTATTTCCAGCCGCCCTATCCGGCCCGCGCCGCCGTGGGCGTCAAGGAACTGCCCAAGGGCAGCCAGTTTGAGGCCGAAGGGGTCATGGTGCTGGGCGACTGACGTCCATCAACGCACCGAGCGAACCGTTCAGGGCGCTCGTGAAAGGGGGCGATGGCTGATGCCATCGCCCCCTTTTACATGATCCGCCGGTCAAACACGTACGTCACCAAAGGCGTCAGGCCTGCTCGCTGACCTTGATGCCGGCCGCCTTCAGCACCTGAGCATAGCCTTCACGGAAGGTCGGATACTTGAACTTGTAGCCCGCCTCGACCAGACGCCGACTGTCACAGCGCTTGCTGGCGCGCCGGCGCAGCGGTGACTGAATGGTGCTGCTGGGCTCGACGTTAAGACGCCCCGCCAGCCACATCATCACGTCATGTAAGGGCGTGGACTCGGTGTCGCTGCCCAGGTAGACCGATTCGAGCGGTTCACCGTTAACGGCGCGCTCGATCAGAAAGTCCAGCACGCCGGCGCAGTCATCGCGATGAATGCGGTTGGAGTACATCGGCGGGCTCTTGGGGGCGATACGTCCTTCCTGTACCTGACCGATCAGCCGCTCGCGACCGGGCCCATAGATGCCCGAAAAGCGTACGGCCGTACCCGGCAGCGGGCTTGAGGCCAGACGCTGCTCGGCCTCGATCAGAAGGCGTCCGGAGAAGCTTTTGGGGTCGAGTTCGCTGTCTTCATCGACCGTCTCGCCATCCTGCTGGCCATACACCGAGGTGGAGGAGACGAAAAACACATGCTGCGGTGCGTGCTCGCGCCCTTCATAATGGTTCAACGTCCGATTCAGGCCATCAACGTAGGCGGCCTGATAGGCACTCTCTTCAAAGCGGTCAGCGCTGAGCGCATAGACTACAATGTCGGCATCAGGCAGCGCCTCAAGCGCGGATTCATCGTTGATATCCATCGACAATGGGTCAATGCCATAGGACTGGAGACCTGCCGCATGACGACGTACGCCAACCACGCTGTATCCCTGCGCGAGCTTGCGCTCTCCCAGTGCGGTACCCACATCACCGCATCCAAGGATGAGAATTGTTTTATTCACCCGCTAAGCTCCTTGCTTGATAGGGCCGATAAGGTTTGACTATAAGGCCCTGAGTTGAACGGTCGCTTCATGCGACAACTTCCTGTTCCACGTGCTGGCTCGGTCTGCTACATGACTCTAACAGAACTTCGTTACATCGTAACCTTGGCCCAGGAGCGTCATTTCGGACGCGCCGCCGAGCGTTGCTTCGTCTCACAGCCGACCCTGTCGGTGGCGGTCAAGAAACTGGAGGAAGAACTGGGTGTGGCGCTGTTTGAACGCAGCAAGTCCACCGTCCAGGTCACCCCATTGGGCGAAAAAATCGTCGAGCAGGCCAGTCGCGTGCTCGAGCAGGCCAGCGCCATCAAGGAGCTGGCCAACGAAGGCAAGGACCAGCTTTCAAGCCCGCTGCGGGTCGGCGCCATCCATACCATCGGGCCCTATCTCTTTCCGCATCTGATCCCCACACTCTCCGAGGAAGCGCCGCAGATGCCGCTTTACATCGAAGAGAATCTGACCGGCGAACTGCGGCGCAAGCTGCGCTCCGGAGAGCTGGACGTGATCATCGTGGCGCTGCCCTTTGCCGAGCCCGACGTGCTGACCAAATCGCTCTATGACGAGCCCTTTGAGGTGCTGCTGCCGGCCGGTCACGCCTGGCTCTCCCGCAAGGAGATCGACCGGGACGTCCTGTACGACGAGAAAATGCTGATGCTGGGCGAGGGCCACTGCTTTCGCGATCAGGTGCTGGAAGCGTGCCCGACCATCAAGGATCACGTGCACCAGCCCGGCAATACCCTGATTGCCGAGGGCGGGTCGCTGGAAACCATTCGTCATATGGTGGCCTCCGGGCTTGGCATCACCGTGGTGCCTCAATCCGCCACCGGCAGCGTGCATTATGCCAGTGGTCTGCTGGAAACGCGTCCCTTCAAGGACCCGGCACCGTATCGGACCGTGGCATTGGCCTGGCGTGCCAGCTTCCCACGTCCCAAGGCGATCGATGCCATCACGCGTGCGATCAAGGCCTGCCACAGGGCCATACATCCGGAATGAGTGCCGCACCATCGCACGCCCCGGCCAGCGGCGCGACGGATCTCAACACGCTCAAGGGCGTGGGGCCGGCCATGCGCGAGCGCCTCGAGCGGCTCAATCTTCAGGTGGCCGAGGACCTGCTCTTTCATCTGCCGCTGCGCTATCAGGACCGCACCCGGGTCACCCCGATTGCAGCTCTCAAGGCTGGCAGCGAGGCCGTGGTGGAAGGCGAGGTGACCGCCAGCGATGTGATTCAGGGCCGCAAGCGCAGTCTGCTGGTTCGCCTGCGCGACGGTTCCGGCATCCTGTCGCTGCGCTTTTTTCATTTCTCCAAGGCCCAGGTCGGTCAGTTTGCCCGCGGCGCCAGAATTCGCCTGTTTGGCGAGGCGCGCTCGGGCAGTACCGGCCTTGAGATGTATCATCCCGAATACCGGCTTTTGAAGGATGAGACCGGGGAGGAGGTTGAAGAGACCCTCACGCCGATCTATCCGACCACGGAAGGCCTCGCCCAGCCGCGCCTGCGCGCCCTGATTCGTCAGGCCTTTGAGCATCTTGATCAGGGTAGCCTGACGCTCGAGGAGCTGATTCCCGAGGCCATTCGGACGCGCTTTCGTCTGCCTGCGTTACGTGAATCGCTGGATTATCTGCATTTTCCGCCGCCGGATGCGCCACTGGAGCAGCTGGCAGAAGGTCAACACCCTACCCAGCGGCGACTGGCGCTGGAGGAGCTGCTGGCGCATCAGCTGAGCCTGTATCGCATTCGCCTGCGCATTCAGGATGACGCCGCACCTGCACTGCCCGCCAGCAGCGGACTGGCGACCCGATTTCTGACACAGTTGCCGTTTTCGCTGACCGGCGCCCAGCGCCGGGTCCTGAGCGAGATCAGCGCCGATATCAGCCAGACCACCCCCATGCTACGGCTGGTGCAGGGCGACGTTGGCTCCGGCAAGACGGTGGTGGCCGCCATGGCCATGCTCCAGGCCGTCAGCGGCGGCCACCAGGCCGCACTCATGGCGCCGACCGAACTGCTGGCCGAGCAGCATTACAAAAGCCTCAAGCGCTGGTTCGAGCCGCTGGGCATCGAGGTGGCCTGGCTCTCCGGCAAACTCAAGGGCCGTGCCCGGCTGGACGCCAAGGCGCTGATCAGCGAAGGGCGCGCGCAGGTGGTGGCCGGTACCCATGCACTTTTTCAGGAAGACGTTCACTTTCACCGGCTGGGTCTGGCCGTCATCGATGAGCAGCATCGCTTCGGTGTGCATCAGCGCCTCGCCCTGCGCCAGAAGGGGGAAGTGAACGGTATTACTCCGCATCAGCTGATCATGACCGCCACGCCCATCCCTCGAACGCTGGCCATGAGTGCCTACGCCGATCTGGATGTCTCGGTGATCGACGAGCTGCCCCCCGGTCGCACGCCGGTCAGGACCGTGGCGGTGTCCGATGAGCGCCGCGGCGAGGTAACCGAGCGCATTCGCAATGCCTGTCTCGAAGGTCGCCAGGCCTACTGGGTCTGTACGCTGATCGAGGAGTCAGAAGCCCTGACCTGTCAGGCCGCCGAGGTCACCCGCGACACCCTGACCGAGGCGCTGCCGGAATTTCAGGTCGGGCTGGTGCACGGTCGCATGAAAGCCGCCGAGAAAGCCGAGGTAATGAATGCCTTTCGCGACGGCGAGCTGGACCTGCTGGTCGCCACCACGGTCATCGAGGTCGGCGTAGATGTCCCCAATGCCAGCCTGATGATCATCGAAAATCCCGAGCGTCTCGGGCTTGCCCAGCTGCACCAGCTTCGGGGCCGGGTCGGGCGCGGCAAGGTTGAAAGCTTCTGTGTGCTGCTTTATCACCCGCCGCTGTCGGACACCTCCCGCGAACGGCTGGCCGTGCTGCGTGAATCCAATGACGGCTTTCGCATTGCCGAGCGCGATCTGGAACTGCGCGGCCCCGGCGAGGTGCTCGGCACCCGTCAGACCGGGCTGGTCGGCATGAAGATTGCCGATCTCACCCGGGACCGTGACCTGCTCGACCCGGTGCGCCAGCTGACCCGCGCCATGCTCGATCAGGCCCCCGAGTCGATCGAGCCGCTGATTCGCCGCTGGCTCGGCGAGGCCGCCGGCCAGTATGGTCAGGTGTAGAGACACTGCCGGCGTCTTTTGATCGCAATCAACTGTCCTACACTAAAAGAGCATCGGGGCAACCCCGATGCTCCCTTCAACGCCCGGTATGCGAGCCCTGCGCCCATGACCACGACCTTCCTGCGTGATGCCATGATCGAGCGTCTGGGACAGACGCGCACCGATCAAAATCCCGGCCCCTTTCCCCGTGATGGTCTGGTCAGAAACCTGCACGGTGACTTCACGCCGATGATGTGTGGCGGCATCAGCGCGCTTTTGCTGCAGATGCTGCATCCGCTGGCGCTGGCGGGCATCTGGGATCATTCGCGCTTTCGCGAGGACATGATCGGGCGACTCAGGCGTACCAGCGACTTTATTGCCACCACCAGCTTTGGCACGTTCGAACAGGCCGAGACCGCGATTGCGCGTGTGCGGCATGTTCATGGATACGTGAAGGGCCACGCCGCCGACGGCCGCCCCTACGCCGCCGATGATCCCGATCTGCTGGTCTGGGTGCACGTCGCGGAGATGAGTCGCTTCATGGCCGGGCATTTGCGTTATCGCAACCCGCACCTGAGTCATGCCGACCAGGACCGCTATTTCTTCGAGACCGCCTGTATTGCCGAGGCACTCGGCGCGCGCCACGTGCCGGACAGTCGCGTAGCAGTGGCGGCCTATCTCGAACGCAAGCGCGGTGAGCTGGTCTGCGACGCGCGCACCCGCGAGGTGGTTCAAGTACTTCTGGCGGCGCCGCCGCGCAATCTTGTTTTGCGTCCGGCCGGGGCGCTGTTCATGCGGGCGGGAATTGATCTATTGCCCGACTGGGCCAATGACATGCTGGATCTAAGGCTGTCACGCATCGAGCGTCATGCCGTGCGTACCGGCATCAAAAGCGCAATGCCAATGATCAGCAAGGCGGTGCGAAGCGGTGCCTACCGCCGTGCACTGGAGCGGTTTCAGGGTAAGCAGGGATAAGTTTACCCCGTGGAGATCAACTCACGCCTGCTCAAGCGCTGATGCCAACGGCCTCCAGACATGCTCCCAGCCCATGGAAAGTGCCACCCCGACCAGCAGCGCCGCCATGACCAGATTGATGCCCTTGAGTACCCGGGCATTCTCCAGCCGCCGACCAAGAACCGCGCCGAGCAGGGCATAGCTGCTCGGGGCCCCCACGGCCAGTGCAGCAAGCCCAAACGACCAGACCACCAGTCCCACACCGTGAATGCCGGCGGCCGGAAACTGCAGGGTCGCGATCGGCAGCGTGGCCACCACGCCCTTGGGATTGCCCAGCTGCATGAGCAGCCCGTCGCGAAAGGTCATTGTGCGCGGTGCACCGCCAAGTGCGTTGGGGTCGATGCTGGAGTGCGCAATTTTAACGGCAAGATAAAGGATATAGCCGCAGCCCAGCGCCCCAAAAAGGGCCAGCACACCGGGTTCGATCCAGGCCGCGCCGGCGAGGCCGAACAGCAAAAACAGCAGCAGCATGGCCAGTCCCACGCCCAGGTAATAGCCGGTGGCGCGTCGGGCCTGACCATGCAGGCCCATGTTGAGGCCGAGCAGGTTCACGGGCCCGGGTGAATACATGATGCCCAGGGCATAAACGATGATCGCAAGCATGAGAGAAAATTCCGGATCAGTGGGCAAGGCTTTGCTGGTATTGAAAGGGCGTCACGCCGTGGATGCGCTTGAAGCGACGGTTGAAGTGGCTGTGATCGGCAAAGCCGTAGCGCAGGGCCACCTCGCCGGGCGTGACGCCCGACTCCAGCGCAGTGCGCGCGGCATCGATGCGACAGCTGATCACATACTGATGTGGTGTCATGCCAAACTGGGCCCGGAAAAGACGCAGAAAGTGATAGCGGGAGAGGTTCGCGGCGTCACTGATACGCTCAAGCGAGAGCTCCTGATCGAGATGGGCACGGATATAGTCACAGGCGCGCATCAATAGCCGATCGGGGCGGGTGGTGGCCGCCGAGACGCTCTGATAGCGTCCGGCGCGCTGCGTCATCCGGGTGGCGATTTGGCCGAGTAGATGCTCCTGGTCGATCCGGCTGCCGATGTCGCCCCGCACCAGACGCGTCAGCGCCAGGATGGCATCACGCAGCACCGGGTCCGTGATCAGCGTTTGCGGGCTTGAAAGCCTGCCGGCCTGTTCGTCGCCGGCGGCCGCGGCAAACAGCGGCGCCAGCGTATCGGGGGAAACATAGGTCATGACGTAATCCAGGCGGTGGTCGCCGCCGGACTCGCCATCGTGGGGCTGTTCGGGGTTGAAAAAGATCACGCTGCCCGGTGGGTTGCGATGATAGGCACCAGCACTGAAAAAATCCTGCCGGCCGGCCAGCGTCACGCCAAAGGCATATTCGGTGTGGGCATGCCGGTCGTAGCGAAAGTCACTGATCGAGGCGCTGAGCACCTTGAGCGTCGGCACATGCCGACTGCTGGAAAACTGAAACCTGAACGCGCGACTCATGGTGGCTCTCCCGGAACGTCGGTTCCAAAGCATCAGTTTTGAAGCTTAAAGGGACTTGCCATTGGCAGGCTTGAACATTATTGCTCAATAACGCCGGAGGCTCAGGCCGGTGTTGTCAGCTCATCACGCAGCCATGTTGCCAACTGATCGCCACCCTGGCGCGGCGTGCCACGTGCCAGCAATAGGCAGAGCCTGGCATCAGTATCGACAAATCCCCAGGGGGCCACCAGCCGACCGCTTTGCAGATCGCCCTCGATGACCAGTCGCGGCGCAATCGCTACGCCCAGACCCACCAGCGCCGCTTCCAGCAGATAGTAGAGGTGCTCAAAGCGCTGGCTGCTCTCGCGGGCCGCTGCCAGCGCCTGCTCATCAAGCCCGCAGGCTCTCGCCCACTGCGGCCAGGCCTGAAGACGTGAGGTGGTCTCCAGCATCGTCTCCTCGAACAGCGCCTCGAACGGTCGCCCGGTCAGCCGTGCGGCAATGTCGGGTGCGGCGACAACACCGATCGTTTCGGCGGTGATCTCGATGACCTGCATGTCGGACGGCCAGGGCGGGGCGATAAAGGCCAGCGCCGCGCTGATGTCACTGCGGCGTGGATCAGGGTCGCCCTCGCTGGCCAGTACGTTGAGTCTCAGCGCCGGCAGCTCCCGATGGAGCCGGTCCAGGCGCGGGATCAGCCAGCGCGCCAAAAGGCTGCCCGGACAGGCCAGCGTGAAGGGGGCATCCTCGATGTCACGGCTCAGGGCCCGACAGCTCGCTCGCAGCCCGGTGAAGGCCTCGCTGACCCCGGACTGCAGCTGGCGGCCATGGCGGGTCAACACCAGACCGCGACCGGCACGCTCGAAAAGGGCCGTATTCAGATGTGCTTCCAGCGCACGAATCTGACGGCTGACCGCGCCGTGTGTGACGCTCAGTTCCTGCGCCGCCGCCGTAACACTGCCCAGGCGTGCAGCGGCTTCAAAGGCTTTCAGAGCGTTAAGGGGAGGCAGTGAATCCGACATGGTGATGTGAGTTTTTCTCAACCATTGTGGCAAATTTATCGATGTTATACCGCGCCCGGAACTGTCACGATAGGGGCATCATCGATAATGCCATCGATACCCGTTTCATGAGCGCGTCTTTCATGACCCATCATCATGACGGACAGGGAGATCACCATGTCATCTGCTACTGCATCAAACACCCGCTTCTCGAAAGGGCCCGACATCAACGGCTTCTACGGCGATTTCGGCGGCCGTTTCGTGGCCGAAACCCTGATGCCACTGATTCTTGAACTCGAGGAAGCCTGGGAATGGTCACGTACCGATGAGGCCTTCCGCCGCGAGCTCGAGGGCTATCAGCGCGACTATATCGGTCGCGCCACACCGCTGTACTACGCCGAGCGCCTGACCGAGCATCTGGGCGGGGCGAAGATCTATTTCAAGCGCGAGGATCTGAACCACACCGGCGCGCACAAGATCAACAACTGCATCGGCCAGATCCTGCTGGCCCGCAAGATGGGCAAAAAGCGCATCATCGCCGAAACCGGTGCCGGCATGCACGGCGTGGCCACCGCCACCGTGGCGGCACGCTTTGGCATGGAGTGTGTGATCTACATGGGCGCCACCGACATCGAGCGCCAGCAGCCCAACGTCTTTCGCATGAAGCTTCTGGGCGCCGAGGTCATCCCGGTCGAATCCGGCACCGGTACGCTCAAGGACGCCATGAACGAAGCGCTGCGCGACTGGGTCACCAACGTGGATTCCACCTTCTACCTGATCGGCACGGTCGCAGGCCCGCACCCCTATCCGGCCATGGTGCGTGATTTCCAGTCCGTCATCGGGCGGGAAACCCGTGCGCAGATTCTCGAGAAGGAAGGGCGCCTGCCGGACACGCTGATGGCCTGCATCGGCGGTGGTTCCAATGCCATGGGCCTTTTCCATCCCATGCTTGATGATGAAAGCGTCCACATGATTGGCGTGGAAGCGGCCGGGCACGGCATCGAAACCGGTGAACATGCGGCAAGCCTCAACGGTGGCGAGCCGGGTGTGCTGCACGGCAATCGCACCTTCCTGCTGCAAAGCAGGGATGGCCAGATCACCGACGCCCACTCGGTCTCGGCAGGTCTGGACTATCCGGGCATCGGCCCCGAGCACGCCTGGCTGCATACCCAGAAGCGGGTCGAGTACGTCTCGATCACCGATCACGAGGCGATCGAGGCCTTCAAGCTCTGCTGTGAACTCGAAGGCATCATTCCGGCGCTGGAATCGGCGCATTCGCTGGCGCATCTCAGAAAGATCGCCCCGGACCTGCCCGAGGATCACCTGATCGTGCTCAACATGAGCGGGCGCGGTGACAAGGACATGGCCAGCGTTGCCAACTGGCTCGAGCAGCACGGCGATACCGAAAAGTTGCCGAACACCACGGTAGAGGCCGCCGAGCCCGGCCGAATCGATGACATGCAGCCGCCGCATGACGTGGCGAAAAAGACCGGGGAGACCGAATAATGGCCACACGTATTACTCGCCGCCTCGAGGCGCTCAAGGCTGAAGATCGTGCGGCGCTGGTCACCTTTACCATGGCCGGCGATCCGAACTATCAGGCCTCGCTCGACACGCTCAAGGGCCTGCCGGAGGCCGGCGCCGACATCATCGAGCTGGGCATGCCGTTCACCGACCCGATGGCCGATGGTCCATCAATCCAGAAGGCCGCCCTGCGCGCGTTGAAGGGTCAGCACACCCAGCACAAAACGCTCGAGATGGTGCGCGAGTTCCGCCGTGACAATCAGGAAACGCCGATCGTCTTGATGGGTTACTACAACCCCATCTATCGCTATGGCGTTGAACAGTTTCTGAAGGATGCGTCCGAGGCCGGCGTGGATGGACTGATTGTGGTCGACCTGCCGCCGGAACATGACAGCGAACTGTGTCTGCCGGCCACGCGTGCCGGCATTGATTTCATTCGTCTGGCCACGCCCACAACCGATGACAAGCGCCTGCCGCGGGTGCTGGAAAACACCTCGGGCTTTATCTATTACGTCTCGGTAGCCGGTGTCACCGGGGCTGCCGCGCCCACGCCGGAAAGCGTCGAGCGCTCGATCACCCGCATTCGCGCCCATACCGATCTGCCGATTGCCGTGGGCTTTGGCATCCGCAGCGCCGAGCAGGCGGCCAGCATCGGTCGTTTCGCCGATGCCGTGGTGGTCGGGTCTGCGCTGATCAGCTGCATCGAACATGCCGACAGCGTCGAGGCCGGCACCCGGGACGTGCACGCCCTGGTGCGTGACCTCGCGCGTGGGGTTCGACAGGCACGCCTGGCGACGGCCTGATAAAACAACACCGGCTGCCCTGGGGCAGCCGGTGATATCAACGCCGTAATCCCGTGACAGGAATTACTTGGAAACGGCGTCCTTGAGACCCTTGCCGGCCTTGAACGCAACGTTCTTGCTGGCAGGAATCTGGATTTCCTTGCCGGTCTGCGGGTTCTTGCCGGTACGTGCGGCGCGCTCGCGCACGGTGAAGGTACCAAACCCGATCAGGGTGACATCTTCGCCCCTGGCAACACTGCGGGTAATCTCGTCGAGTACGACGTTGAGTACCTGACCTGCCTTGTCCTTTGAAAGATCCGCCTGCTCGGCAATGGCCGCGGCGAGTTCTGGTTTGCGCATAACGCCTCCTGGTTGGGCAATAACATGGCGATTTTTGGTGCCGCCCATTGTTATATCGAATTCGCACACTGCAAGGGGGTGCGCGAAGGGTCGCTCACTGCCCTGCACCAGCGCCATGAAGCCGGCCTTGCAGGGCGAACACTGTTCGACGAGCCTAGACTAGCAACGCCGCCCTGCTTCACGCCAGCCAAAACTGCACAAAATGGCACTTTGTCGCGTATATCCGGCCTAATGGATGATATTTTTACCTCACGGGTACAAAAAGATACCCGATGACCCTCTTTTCGGATGTTGCCTTCATGCCCGAATCTTCCAGGCCTTTTACGTCGCTGACCCGCTGGCAACCGATTGCCCTGTCCGGTGTACACCTTGAAAACCCGCTCGCAGGCCTGATGAGGTCACGGGACTCGCTCACGGCCCGATTGGCACGTCTGGTCGATGCGCCCATTACGGTTCGACTGTACGCTCAGGGTCCCGGACGCGGACGTCATGACGAACTTTCCGCGCTGGGTCTGACTACCGGCCAGCGGGTCTGGCGGCGGGAGGTTACTCTGGAAGCCGGGGGCGAGGTGCTGGTGGCGGCGCGGTCGGTCATGGCGCTCAGGGGCTGCCCGCCCTGGATGGCCCGCCTGGGCACCCGGGCGCTTGGCCATCAGCTCTTTGCCAGAGCCGCACGGGCACCCAAAAAGTCCATGGTACGGCGCTCGGCCATCGAAATGACCCGGGATGCCCCGGGATTTCTGGATCTGCCGGTTGCGTGGGGACGGCGCTCACTGTTCACCCTGGGGCCTGATCGCCCGCCGCTGCTGGTGCAGGAGTATTTTGTGCATGAGCGCTTCACCCGGTGCCAGCGCCCATGACGCATGAATGACTCGACACCGGGTCATTTCGGGTAGACTCATGTTTTTACGCTGACATCCTCGTTTTACCCTGACTGGAGCCCCGACGATGCCGTCGCCCCTCGCTCGTCTCCCTGACTTCATGCGTCTGACCCGGCTTGACCGGCCCATCGGCACCTGGCTTTTGATGTGGCCAACGCTGGCGGCTCTGTGGCTGGCCGGCGATGGCCTGCCCACCCGGCATAATCTGATCATTTTCATTCTGGGGGTCTATGTCATGCGCGCAGCGGGGTGCGTGATCAATGACTACGCCGACCGCCACTTCGATGCCCACGTCAAGCGTACCCATGATCGACCGCTGGCGACCGGGCGCATCAGCGAGCGCGAGGCGCTGACGCTGTTTGGCGTGCTGCTGGCCATCGCCTTTGTGCTGGTGTGTTTCACCAACGCCTACACCATCATGCTGTCATTCGGCGCTGCAGCACTGGCCGCCAGCTACCCGTTCATGAAGCGCTATACCCATCTGCCGCAGGTGGTACTGGGGGCGGCGTTCGGCTGGAGCATTCCCATGGCCTTCGGCGCCGAGCAGGGCCATGTGCCGGCGGTGGCCTGGTGGCTCTTTTTTGCCAATATTGTCTGGACGCTGGTGTATGACACCTGGTATGCCATGGTCGATCGCGACGATGATCTGAAAATCGGCATCAAGTCGACCGCTGTGCTATTCGGCCGGATGGATCTGGTCATCCAGGGCGCACTTCAGGTGCTGATGCTGATGCTGCTGGCGGTTGTAGGTCGCATGGCCGAGCTTGATGGCTTCTACTGGGCATCGCTTATCGCCATCGCCGTTGTGTTCGTGCATCAGCAGCGGCTTTGTCGAACGCGCACCCGTGAGGGCTGCTTTCAGGCCTTTTTGAACAACCACTGGGTAGGCATTCTGCTTTTTGCCGGCATTGCGCTGGCGACCTGGCAGGCTTAATCCTCAGGAAGCGATGGCGTCATCCCCGGTCGCAGTGTCATAAAGTTGTCATATGAAGACGTTTGAATGACGATCACATGACGACGCCCATGACCTGCGCGCCACCGCATAGGTCATCTCGTCAGTCGCCATCGCTATCCGGCAGGGGAAGCCACTCATGTCCAGAACCGTTTTAATCGTCGACGACGAAGCGCCGATTCGTGAAATGATTGCCATGGCGCTCGAGATGGCGGACTTTCGCATTCTCGAGGCCGAGGATGCCAGGAGCGCCCATGAACTGGTGGTCGACGAGCGTCCCGATCTGATCTTACTGGACTGGATGCTGCCGGGCGTCAGCGGCATTGATCTTGCCCGCCGTCTCAAGCGCGAACCCACGACCCGCGACATCCCGATCGTGCTGTTGACGGCCCGCAGTGAGGAAGACAACAAGGTTCAGGGGCTGGAAAGCGGTGCCGATGACTACATCACCAAGCCCTTTTCTCCCCGTGAGCTGATCGCCCGTCTCAAGGCCGTGCTGCGGCGCACGACACCGGCCGGTATCGAGGAGACCGTTGAGGTAGGCGGGCTGATGCTTGACCCCGTCAGCCATCGCGTCAGTGTCGATGGTCGGGCGCTCGAGATCGGCCCGACCGAGTATCGCCTGCTGCAGTTTTTCATGACCCATCAGGAGCGCGCCTACACCCGCACCCAACTGCTTGATCAGGTCTGGGGTGGCAATGTCTATGTCGAGGAGCGCACGGTGGATGTACACATTCGACGGCTGCGCAAGGTGCTGGGTGATGCCCATCAGCATCTGGTGCAGACCGTACGCGGTACCGGCTATCGCTTTTCGTCACGGTAGCCGGCCATGCATTACTGGCTCAACGAACTCTGGCGTCTGGCCTATCTGTCCGCATGCTTTACCATTCTGGGCATGTTGCTGGGCTATCCGGGCTGGGGTCTGGCCCTGGGGCTGGGCATCCATCTCGCCTTTACCCTCAGACACCTGAGGCGACTCTACCGCTGGCTGGAAGCCCCGGTAGATCAACGCCCGCCCGATGGCGAAGGGGTGTGGGGCGATCTGTTCGACCGGCTCTACCGCTACCAGAAGGGCCAGCAGCAGCTTCAAAACCGCCTGCGCTCGGTATTGAAGCGTGTTCAGGAGTCCGCCGAGTCGATGAGCGAAGGGGTCGTGATGCTCGACTCACGCGGCTGTCTGGACTGGTGGAACAGTGCCGCCGAGCGGCTTATCGGGCTGGACAACCGTCAGGACCGCGGCCATCACCTGACCAACTATCTGCGTGATCCCGACTTCATTCGCTATTTCCGTCGGATGGATTACAGCGAGCCGATCACGATCAATGCTCCCACCAACGAGGCACGCACGCTGGCGTGTCAGATCACCCGCTTTGGCGACGACGAACGTCTGTTGATCATTCGCGATGTGACGCGCCTGCAGCGTCTGGAGCAGACTCGACGCGACTTCGTGGCCAACGTCTCCCATGAGCTGCGCACGCCTTTGACGGTGCTGACCGGCTACGTTGAAACCTGGCAGGACAACCATGAGGCGCTGCCCGGCTCGTTCAAGCGCGGCCTGAGCCGTATGCAGGAGCAGACCGTGCGCATGCAGCATCTGGTCGAGGATCTTCTGACCCTGTCACGGCTCGAGACCAGCGAACGCCATCATAATGAGCGCTCCATCGACATGGCAGCGCTGTGCGAACAGATCGCCGAGGACGGACAGGAGCTCTCCGCCGGCAGCCATGAGATCACCTGTCGGCTCGAGGAGACCCGGCGGCTGTTCGGGGATATCGAAGAGCTGCGAAGCGCCCTGTCCAACCTGATCTACAACGCAGTGCGCTACACCTCACCTGGCTGTCACATCACCATCGTCTATCGCCGGTGGGGCAAGGATGGCGCCGCCGTCGAGGTGATCGATAACGGTGAAGGCATCTCCCCCGAGCATCTCCCGCGGCTGACCGAGCGGTTCTACCGGGTCGACAAGAGTCGCTCGGTGGCCAGCGGCGGCACCGGTCTGGGACTGGCCATCGTCAAGCACGTCCTGCTGCGCCACGATGCCCGGCTCGATATCAAAAGCCAGCCCGGCGAAGGCGCCTGCTTTCGCTGCATTTTCCCCGCCACCCGCATGGAGAAGGCGCCCAACTGATGTCCGGGCGCTGTCTCATGACTCACCGCGGCCTGCCAGCCGTCTACTGACGCACGGCGCGGACGTCGGCCAGACCGTGATAGCGCTCCAGCAGCGCCAGCAAGATGGCCTGGCTCTCCACATCCACATTGCCGTGGGTGTCGGCCGGTCGGAAATGCATCTGAAAGGCGCCCAGCGCCTTGCGGGTCGGCTCATCAAAGGTGCCGGTCACACTTACCGGATAACCCCAGAGCCCCAGCGCCCGCTGCAGCTGCGCCATGGACAGTGGTGAGGCGCTCAGCTCACGCTGATAGCGGGTCACGACGTGACGTTCGGGCCAGGCACCGACCCCGGCCTCGTGAAGGCGCTGCCAGGGAAAGAACGGGCCCGGATCAACCTTGCGGCCGGGCGCGATGTCGCTGTGGCCCAGCACGTTTTCCGGCGCGATGTGGTAGCGATCAACGATATCCCGGGCCAGGGCAGTCACCAGCTCGATCTGGGCCCGACTGTAGGGATCCCAGACCATGCCGTCAGGCGAGGTGTAATGGCCGCGATTGACGATCTCGATGCCGATCGAGGTGTCGTTGAGATTGACGCGATCCGCCCAGCTGCTGACACCGGCATGCCAGGCTCTTTTACTCTCATCGACCAGCTGCATGACCACTGGCTGATTCTGATACTCCCCCGGAGTGGCCGTGACCAGGTAATGGGCACTGACGTTGCCTCCGGTCAACGCCCGGAAGGCGGCCTTGTCATCGCCGCCGGTGTAGTGGAGTACCAGAAAGCGAATGCGCTGATTCTGCCCGCGTGACGATACCGAACGATCAACCCGATAACCGCTGCGACGCTCGAGCGTCGCCCCCTGCGCCGGACTGTAGCGCCGGGGTGGGGTTGTATCGTCAATGACCGGCACATTGCTGAAGATGCGATCAATGGCGTCGGTATCGACCACAGGCGTTGGGGCCGATGTCGGCGCGCTGGCACAGCCGGCCAGCACTACGGCCAGCGCCAGCCCCACAAGCAGGGGTTTTGACATGTTGTATTCCGCAAAAACGGTGAACCGGAAAGGGATGCGCCCTACCATACGAGTCGCGACACCGGTGCGAACCCTTGCACCGGACAGATTGTCACATCATGTTACGGCAACCGCGCACATCCTGGCAGAGTGACTTCCGTGTGCCTCATGATTGGCGGCACGGCTACTGCGGACGCGGCAGGGCCATGTAGTGGCGGCGCCACATCATGACGCCGGCCGCCACGGCCGCCGGCATGACCAGTAGATTGACGATGGGAATCCAGATCAGGGCCGAGATCACGCCCCCAAAGGTCAGCGTCGGCCACCAGCGCGCGCTCAGACGCTTTTTCATGTCCGGAAAGCTTACGCCGTTGTTGTCCATCGGATAGTCCAGATACTGAATCGACATGCTCCAGATGGAAAACAGCGCCCAGCACAGCGGCGCGGCCAGATGCAGCACGGGCACGAATCCGATCAGTAACAGCAGCAGGACACGGGGCGCCATCCAGGCCAGCTTTTGAAGCTCGCGCTTGAGACTGTCGATGCCCTGACGCCAGAGCGAGCGATCATCAATGCTTTCCTGCTGACCGGACAGACGCCGTTCTACGTTTTCGGCCAGAAATCCGTAAAAGGGCGAGGCGATGAGATTGGCCACGACCGTAAAGGTAAAGGCCAGCACGATGATCAAACACAGCACCACCAGCGGCCAGATCAACCATTCCAGCCACTCGAGCCAGCCCGGCACACTGGCCATCCAGTAGTTGACCCAGCCGGAGAAGCGCTGGATGACCAGCGTGAACATCAGCGCGTAAATGGCCAGATTGGCCAGCAGCGGGATCACGACATAGCGTCGAAGCCCGGGCGAGAGCACCATGGAAAGCCCGCGCCCCAGCGCGGAGACGGCATACACCATTGAAGGATTATCCGATCAAGGGGTTGGGCAGGCAGATTATCATACCCACCGGCCCTCGCAGAGAGGGCCGGTGGTTAATACAAAAGGGGAGGGCGTTCAGGCGCCGGAAGCCCTGTCAGACAGTGGCTGAGCGCTGCTCGAATGGCGAATGTCATCGCCCTCGACCAGATAGACCACCGATTCGGCCAGGTTGTCGGCATGATCGCCGATACGCTCCAGCGAGCGCAGAATCCACATGACGTTGAGCACCGAGCTGATCGAGCGCGGGTCTTCCATCATGAAGGTGACCAGCGAGCGCATGGCCGTCTGATAGTCCTGATCGACGATCTCGTCCTCACCCAGCACTTCACGGGCCATGGGCACGTCCATGCGGGCAAAGGCGGTCAGAGCGTGGCGCACCATGTCGCGCACGCGGGTACTGATGTGGCGAATTTCGGTAAAGCCGCGGCTGGTCAGTCCTTCCTCGATCAGACTCAGGGCGTGACGGGCGATCTTGTTGGCTTCATCCCCCATGCGCTCCAGATCGGAGGTCGCACGCGTCACGGCCAGCACCAGCCGCAGATCGGAGGCCGTGGGCTGACGGCGGGCCAGGATATGCGCACACTCGTCATCGATATCAAGCTGGAAGTTGTTGACCTCGCGATCATTGTCACGGACCCGCTCGGCCGCCTCGAAATCGCCTTCCAGAAGCGCTGTGATGACCTCATTGATCTGGCGCTCTACCAGCCCCCCCATCGCCAGCAGCTGGGTCTTCAGTGACTCCAGCTCCTGGTTGAACTGACGCGAAATATGCTGGCTGTGAGGGTCGTTGGTAATGTCCATGTTGACTCCGTTCACGGATCAGGGGCACTGCCTGGCAGTGCCATGTTGTCGCAAGCATCGCGCAGAGTCATGACAATTTAATGACAGACCGACCTGCCTGATGTATTGGATACTTCAGCCCAGCGGCACCAGTTTGGCAAAGCCCAGCACCAGCCATTTGTCACCGTCTTCCTCGAAGCTGACCTGAACCCGCGCGCGCTGGCCCTGACCTTCGGCATTGATCACCACGCCTTCTCCGAAGACCGGATGGCTGACCCGCTGCCCCAGTGAAAGACTCGGCAGCTCCTCACCGCCGTCGACCTGCTCCTGGCGTACGCTGGAGGCCTTCGAGGTGACCGGGCGCGAGATCTGTCCACGCAGACGAACCTCCTCAACCAGGTTTTCCGGCAGCTCACGCAGAAAGCGCGAGGGACGCTGGAAGGTCTCCTTGCCGTGCAGGCGCCGCGATTCGGCGTGGGTCAGATAGAGCTTTTCCATCGCGCGAGTGACCCCGACGTAGCAGAGTCTGCGCTCTTCCTCGAGACGGCCGGGCTCTTCCAGCGACATCTTGTGCGGGAAGAGACCCTCTTCCATGCCGGCGACGAACACCACCGGAAACTCGAGCCCCTTGGCCGAGTGCAGGGTCATCATCTGCACGGCATCCTCGAACTCATCGGCCTCGTGCTCGCCGGAGTTGAGCGCGGCTTCTGCCAGGAAGGTGCCGAGGGTGTCACCTTCCCGATCGCTCATCGGGTCAAAGGGATTGCCCTGGGTATAGGCCTTCGCCGCGCTGACCAGTTCTTCAAGGTTTTCGACCCGCGCCTGACCCTTTTCCCCCTTTTCGGCGCGGTGGTGCTCGATCAGTCCGGTCTGACCGATCACGTGATCGATCATTTCATGCAGCGCCAGCCCTGCGGTGTCGTTGTCGAGCTGATCGATCAGGTTGCTGAAGGTGGTCACGCTCGAGGCGGCACGGCCTTTCAGGAGTCCCTTCGACGGCGCATCGTTGAGCGCCTGCCACAGCGACACGCCCTCGTCACGGGCATAGGCGCGCAGCAGCTCGACGCTGCGGGTGCCGATACCACGCGCCGGCACGTTGATGACCCGCTCAAGCGAGGCGTCGTCATCGCGTGACACCAGCAGCCGCAGATAGGCCAGCGCGTTCTTGATCTCGAGACGCTCGTAAAAGCGTTGTCCGCCATAGATGCGATAGGGCACTCCCTGGCGAATCAGCGCCTCCTCCAGCACCCGCGACTGGGCGTTGGAGCGATACAAGATGGCGATATCACGACGGGCGCGATCCTTTTCGCGCACCTGAGCGATGATGGTATCGACAATGAAGCGCGCCTCATCCAGATCGTTGAAGCCGCCATACAGGGAGATACGCTCGCCCTCGGCGACATCGGTCCAGAGTTCCTTGCCCATGCGCCCGGCATTGTTGCGAATCAGCGCGTTGGCCGCCTCCAGGATGGCGCTGGTCGAGCGATAGTTGCGCTCAAGACGCACCAGCCGGGTATCGTGAAATTCATCGCGAAAGCGCGCCAGATTCTCGACCTTGGCACCGCGCCAGCCATAGATCGACTGGTCATCGTCGCCGACCGCCGTTAGACAGGCGCGATCACCGGCCAAAAGCTTCAGCCAGGCGTACTGCAGCGTGTTGGTGTCCTGAAACTCATCAACCAATAGATGCTGGAAGCGCTCGCGGTAGTGCTGCAAAAGGCGTGCGTTGTCGCGCAAAAGCTCCAGCGAGCGCAGCAGCAGTTCACCAAAATCGACCAGTCCGCCGCGTTCACAGGCGAGATGATAGAGCTCATAGAGGTCGATCATCTGCTGCATGTAGGCGTCGCCATGGGCATCCATATCACCCGGGCGCAGGCCCTCTTCCTTGCAGCCACCGATGAAGTACTGCACCTGTTTGGGCGGATAGCGCTCGTCGTCGATGTTGTGATCGCGCAGCAGCCGCTTGACCAGCCGCAGCTGGTCATCGGTGTCGATGATCTGAAAATGCTCGGGCAGCCCGGCGTCCTGCCAGTGGGTACGCAAGAGTCGATGGGCAATCGAGTGAAAGGTGCCGACCCACATGCCGCGCGGCGAGACCTTCAAGAGCGTCTCCAGCCGCGAGCGCATCTCGCGGGCGGCCTTGTTGGTAAAGGTCACGGCCAGAATCGACCAGGGCGACAGGCCATCGACCTCCATCAGCCAGGCAATGCGGTGCACCAGTACCCGGGTCTTGCCGGAGCCGGCGCCGGCCAGCACCAGCATGTTGCCCTGGGGGGCGCCGACCGCGTCGCGCTGATCGGAATTGAGCGAATCGAGTAGCGCAGAGGCGTCCATGAAATCAGATACCCTGGAAATCGGCCGGAAAGGGCCTGAGAGAAGAGAGCAAAAAGGAGTCTCTACCCTAGCATATCCGGCGCAGCCGGTCCCTCTTCCTGCCTTGCGCAAGGTCTATTGATCGTCGGATTTTCCGCGATGGCGGGCGCTTTCCTGGCGGGCACGATCAAAGGGGTCGGGCCGGGCCGTACGCAACGGATCCAGACTGCGCTTGACCGCCACCAGGTGCTCGGCCAGCTGCGGGCCACGTGTCTTGGCCACGCCCACGGCGAGAATATCGATCACCACCAGATGCGCAATGCGCGAGCTCATGGGTCGATAGACTTCGCTGTCCTCGAACACATCGATGTAAAGCCCGAGCGTACACTTTTCGGCCAGCGGTGAGTCCGCCGGACAAAGCCCGATCACCGTGGCGCCATGAGACAGGGCAATATCGACGCTTGAAAGCAGCGAGCTGGAGCGCCCGGTCTGGGAGATTGCGACCACCACATCATGCTCACCAAGGGTGACGGCCGACATGTGCTGCATGTGCGGATCGGAGTAGGCCGCCGTCGAGATGCGCAGACGAAAGAACTTGTGCTGTGCATCGATGGCCACCGCCCCGGAGGCCCCATAGCCATAGAATTCGACGCGGCTGGCATCCGACAACGCATTGATCGCGCGGGTCATGCTGGTGGCGTCGATCCGATCACGTACGCCCAGAAGCGTCCCCACGGTGGAGTCAAAGATGCCGCGAGAGAACTCGGCGACGCTGTCGGTTTCGTTCATCGAAAATTCCGAGAACTGCTCGCCGGTCGCCAGTGTCTGCGCCAGCTTGAGCTTGAAGTCCTGATAGCCCGTGCAGTCAATGGCGCGGCAGAATCGGATGACCGTCGGCTCGCTGACACCTACCCGGCCGGCCAGCGCGGCCAGCGGCAGATGAATGACTTCATCGGCATTGCGCAGTACAAAACGGGCCACTTTCTGTTCGGAGCGGCGAAAGGCCGGCAGCCGGGCGCGAAGGTCATCAAAAAGCGTGACACTCAAGGTGCATCCTCTGTGCTGGTTGACGCACGCCCTTTGTTGCGTTACGTCATAAAATTGTCAACAGCACTATCATACGCTGAGTGCGAGCACTGATCGACGCTGACTATCACGTTAATGGCCACGTCGACACAGTGTCATGTCCCGGGTCCATTTCAATGTCGAAGGGTGCATCGTTCATGCAAAAACAGACTGCTGATCAATCAAGACTCAATGCCGTTCGCAACGAAATTCTCGATATCGCTCTGCATATCGATGCGAAGGAAAGCGAGAAACGTCGCCAGCGCGCCGCCGAGCGGGCCCTGAAGGCGCGTCGCGGTATCGAGGATCACTTCGAGTCGCGAAAGCTGGCCTCTCAACTCAGCGAGGATGATGAACGACTGCACCACTTCGGCTAGCCGACACCGCCGCGCCAGGGCCTGAAGCGGCCGTGGCCGGCAATGCCGGCCACGGTGGCAAGCTCCAGGAAAGCACCTATGGAGTAGTCGAACGCGTCGCAGCCGGGCTCAATACCAGCTCGACACGACGGTTCTGGGCCCGCCCGGTCTCGGTATTGTTAGCGGCCAGCGGCCGTGTTGGTCCATAGCCGATCGCCCGCAGCTGCGAAGCCTTGATGCCATTGCGGCTCAGATAGCGCAGCACGGCCGTGGCGCGGCCTGCGGAGAGCTCCCAGTTTGACGGGAATCGGTCCGTCGAGATGGTCCGACTGTCCGTGTGACCTTCCACCGAAATTTCACCGTTGAAATCCCTGAGTGCCGGCAGGAGACGATCCAGCAGTACGCTGCCCTGGCCGCTGATATCGACATCGGCACTGGGAAAGAGCAGCCGGTCCTCAATGCGCAAAATGGTGCGCTCGCGTTCGCGGGTGACCTGAACCCCCTCGATGCCGGTCAGCCGATGATCCATGGCCATGACCTCGCTCGAAGACGCCGGCGCCTCATCCGTCGGCGCGATCCGATCCATCAACGGGATCATGACCGCCAGGGCGGCCTGTACGTCCACGCGTGCCGGTCGCCGGGGCAGGAGCGTCTTCTCTACCGGGGTCGCTGCCGGCAGCATCTGCCAGGGCGTGGGCGCTGCAGGGGAGGCCGCAAGCCAGGGCAACACGCCGGTGGCGTTGACCGGCACGGTCTGCACTGGTGACCGTCGCGGTATCGCTGCAAGCGTCAGCGGCGACACCATGACCACGGCAGTTCCGGAAGCCGCCGTCGGCGAGGGTGTGATCGTTGGATCCTTCTCTGGTATCACGCCACGCATGGCCAGAAGCAGTACGAACAGCACCAGCAGCAGGGTCAGAAGATCCAGATAGCTGAGCATCCAGCCATCATTTTCATCGCCTCTATCGGCCGTCAGGACCAGCTCGCGGGCGGCCTTACGGGCCTGACCGGAGGCGCTCGACGAACGGTGATCCATCACGGTGTGCGGCCTCCACTGTCTTCCGATTCACGTGACAGGGGGCGCTCGCCCAGCTCGTCATGAGCCTCGCTGATAAAGGAGTTGAGCGTGGCCTCGATAAAGGAGGGCAGGCGGCGACGCGAAATCATCGAAACACCTTCCAGCACCATGTTCATCGCAATGAGGCGATCCTCGGTACGACGCTCCAGCTTGACCGCAATCGGCTTGAACAGCAGATTGGCCAGCAAAATGCCATAGAAGGTCGACAGCAGCGCCACGCCCATGCGCGGGCCGATCACGGCCAGGTCGCCGTTTTGAATCACCTCCAGCATGTTGATCAGACCGACCAGGGTACCCAGCATGCCAAAGGCCGGCGCGTAGGTGGCCATGGTGCGAAAGATCTGCGCCTCGGCCAGCTCTCTGGCGCGCAAACGCGTGATGCGCCAGCGCAGAAGATCGAGGATTTCCTCTTCACGCACGTTATCGATGACTAGGCTGATGCCGGTACGCAGAAACGGGTTGCGGGTATTTTCAAGCGCCCGCTCGACCGCACGGGCATCGCCATGCATCCACTCCCGGGCCAGCGCCACCAGCTCATCAATATCCTCGCGAATAAAATCGGGTTCACGGCGAAAGATGCTGCTCACCAGCGCGACCACGCGGCGGATCTCGCGCATCGGATAGCTGATCATGGTGGCGGCCAGCGTCCCGGTCAGCACGATCAAAAGACCGGCCAGATTGAAAAAGCTCAGGGGCGACTGGGCGGTAAACAGCACCACAACAATGAGCAGCAGCATGCTGACCACGATGCCGATCACCGTCGAGGGATTGCCGGGAACGCCGGCCGTGCGGCCGGAGGGCGGCTGGGAGGAACGGTCAGTGCTGCCGGATTGACTGCTGGTCATGAAAAAACATCCATGTGCGTGCAGCGTGTGACGACGGCGACCGATGGATTGCCTTCAGCCAGCGTCACGGCTGCCGATATTGACCGGTCCATTCTGACAGAGCACTTTCTGCTCAAACGCGACGAATAGCGCCATTTTTGGCACGCATTCATTCGCTTGAACAGGAGTTGTGCACCTTTCCCACAGAGTTATCCACAATTTTTGTTGACAGTGGATAACGCTGTGGTCAATCGAGGGCACCATACTTCTCTACTGCCTTTTTTCAGGCATAAAAAAGCGGGCGCCAGAGGCGCCCGCCGAGTGTCCGGATCCTGCGTTAATGGATCAGGTTATAAACGAACACAATGGCCACCCCGATCGGGGCGATAAAGCGCGCCGAGAAGCGCCACCAGGCAAAGGCCATACCGCTCATGTTGAGCTGGGCGCGCACTTCATCGCGTCCCATGAACCAGCCCACGAACACGATGGTAGCCAGACCGGTCAGCGGCAGCATGATCTTGCTGGTCACATAGTCGAGCAGATCGAACACCGTCATGCCAAAGAACGTCAAGGCCGACCAGTCGTTGAACGACAGCACCGTGGCGATGCCCAGAAGCCAGGTCGCGGCCCCGGCCACCAGCGCCGACTGCAGACGACTCAGGGGTGTTTTCTCCTCGAGCCATTCCACGATCGGCTCCAGCAGCGAGATCGCCGAGGTCCAGGCGGCAAAGACCAGCAGCACGAAAAACAGCGTCCCGAAAATGACACCGCCGGACATGCTGCCAAAGGCCAGCGGCAGGGTCTGGAAGATCAGCCCGGGGCCGGCAGCCGGATCAAGGCCATTGGCGAAAACGATCGGGAAGATGGCCATGCCGGCGGCCAGCGCAATGATGGTGTCAAGAACGACCACCGTCAGCGCCGTGCGGCCGATATTGACGTCATCGCTGAGATAGGAGCCGTAGGCCATCATGATGCCCATGCCCAGGCTCAGGGTGAAAAAGGCGTGTCCCATGGCGGCCAGAATTACATCACTATCGAGCCTTGAAAAATCGGGGTTAAACAGATAATCCAGCCCGGCTTCAAAGCTGCCCGTGGTCGCGGCATAGCCCACCATGACCAGCAGCAGTACAGCCAGCGCCGGCATGAGAATCTTGGCGGCCCGCTCAAGTCCGCCGGCGACGCCGCCAGCCACGATGGCAATGGTCAACACCATGAACAGGCTGTGCCAGAGCAGCAGCAGCCCCGGGCTGCCCAGCAGATTGGAAAACAGCGCGCCGACGCTGTCGCCATCAAGACTGGTAAAGGTCGCGGTAGCGCTGTAGCGGATATAGGCCAGTGCCCAGCCGCCGATGACGCTGTAAAACGACAGGATCAGCCAGGCCGCCAGAATGCCGCCCACGCCGATCAGCACCCAGGCCTTCGAGCGCTTGAGGCGCCCGGCGATGCGGTTCATGGTCGAAATGGGGTTTTTCTGACCCAGCCGACCCAGCAGCCATTCACTCATCAAGATGGGCAGGCCGATCAGCAAAATGCAGACCAGATAGACGAGAACGAAGGCACCGCCGCCGCTCTCCCCGGTCATGTAGGGGAATTTCCAGATGTTGCCCAGCCCGACGGAAGAGCCGACCGCGGCGAGCAAAAAAGCGATGCGCGAGGACCACTGCGCATGAGAATGGGGCTTGTTGGTCATGAGGTTACCCTGTGTATCCCTGTAAGTCGGCAGATTCGCTCGGTTTGACAATACAAACCGCGTATCACCGACGCCCGTGCTTCATTGTTGATGTTTTATCGAGGTTGCTGTCCAACCAGGCCCATCTGAAGCGATCGTTGGCGCCCATTGTACAGGCGACGGAACCAACATCACGCCCTGTAACATTAAAAGAGCGAGGCCTGGCGCTCGCCGGCAAACTCTGAAAGCCCCGGCAGGACAATACGCTCGGCCAGACGGGCATGAAAGGCGCGCGCCAGCAGGGGGGCTGCCTGATTGTCCGGGGTATGCACAAAGAGTACAGGACTTTTCCCCTGTTCCATCCACAGGGCCAGCTGTTCGACCCAGGGCGTAAAGCGTGCGTGATTGATGGCGTCATCGAAGTGGCCGATAAAGCGCACCACCGGCTGCATCGCCGTGCTCAGCACATGCAGCGGTCGACGCGGTTTTTCACGCTGCGCCTGCTGCAGCCGGATATCGTCACCCGCCGGAGTAGCAAAGAGCGCGCGGGCATCCAGCATGACCCGATCGGCATGGTGAGTTATCAACAGCCGGTTGAGCGACTGTTCGGCTGTTCCCTTGTGGAAAAATTCACTGTGGCGCACTTCCACGGCACACGGCAGCGTCGTCGGCCAGCGTTTCAGGACGGCTTCAAGCATGGGCAGCTCGTCACTGCCGAAATCCCGCGGCAGCTGAATCATGGTTGGTCCCAGTCGATCATGCAGCGGCGCCAGCCGCTCGAGAAAATGATCCAGCTCGGCCTCGATGCCCACCAGCCGCTTGTCATGGGTGAGTCTTGAGGGCAGCTTGAAGCAGAATCGAAAGTGCTCCGGCGCCTGGCGCGCCCAGGTCGCCACCACATCCTCCCGCGGCGCCCCGCTATAGAAGGTGGTATTGCCCTCGACGCAGGAAAAGACGCTGGCATAGTCCGGCAGCGAGTCGCTCGGCTCGGCGTAGCGTCCATAGAGCGTGCCGCGCCAATCGGCGTTGGCCCACATGGCAAGACCCAGATGCAGTCTGCCCGACATCGTCAGCGCACCCGTTCGGCATCAAAACGCTGGCGGGGCGACACGATCTCATTCTGGGCCTGAATCATGGCAAGCTCCCGGGTACCGGCCTGCCAGGTATGGGTAAAGAGCGCATGCACCGCCTCCGCCGTGCGCTCCAGCGCGCGCGCCGGCCCCTCATTGGTAATCCCGTCCTTATCGCGCAGGCAGCAGGCCAGAAACACGGCGGCAGTAAAATCGCCGGCGCCGTTGGGGGCGACCGGAAAGTCAAAGCGGGGCGTGGCGATCCGCCAGCTGCCGGCTTCGGTGTCTACCAGCATTTCGATGGTCTCTGAACGACTGTCATCGATGTCCAGCGAGGTGACCAGCACTACGCTCGGCCCCTTTTCACGCAGACGCGCTGCCGCCGTCAGCACATCGTCCAGCGACTGGATCGCGTGATCAGCCAGAAAGGCCAGTTCAAACTGATTGGGGGTGACGATATCGGCTGCCGGGACAGCGCAGTCGCGCATCCAGGCCGGGATATCCTCACGCACGAAGAAACCCCGGCCGACGTCCCCCATCACCGGATCACAGCAATACACCGCGCCCGGATTGGCCGCGCGCACACGGCTGACACTTTCCAGCACCGCCCGGCCAATCCCCTGATCGCCCATGTAGCCCGACAGCACCGCCTGGACATCCTTGAGCCCGGTCAGCGCCTCGACGCCATCGAGCACGTCCTTCAGATGCGACGGCGTAAAGACCTCACCGGTAAAGGCGCCGTAGCCGGTGTGGTTGGAAAACTGCACCGTATTAATGGCGGTCACTTCACAGCCCAGACGCTGCAGCGGGAGAACGGCGGCACGATTGCCCACGTAGCCATAGGCCACATGACTCTGAATGGAAATGATATGGGTCATGAAAAGCACTCGATCAACGCATGGAATACCCACGATGACGCGGGCTGTCTATGCTTTAAAAGATAACATCCCGTTGAGGTAGACCGCTCATGTCGCGTGCCATGCGTATCATCAGTCGGATGCTCGGGGGCCTTGTGGCCCTGCTGATACTGCTCGCCCTTGTCATGACCCTGATGAGCTGGAACTGGCTCAGGCCCACCATCAATGACCGCGTCTCCGAGGCGCTGGGACGCCCCTTTGCCATTCAGGGCGATCTGGGGCTTGCCTGGCAGTGGGACAGCTGGCATCTCTCACCGCGCATCAGTGCCAACGATATCGTGCTGGGCGATCCAGAGGAACTGAACCATGCGCGCGGTGTAGAAGCCGGCACCGATGAAGCCCGTACGGCCCACATTGGCCATGTGGCGGTGAGTCTGCGCCCACTGCCCCTGCTGCAAAAGCGTATCTCGCTGCACGACCTGGTGGTGCGCGATGCCAGCGCTACCCTGCGCCGAACCGACGAGACCCACAACAACTGGCAGCTCACCAAAACTTCCGACAATAACCAGGAGGGAAGCGATCAGAGTGACGGCAGCAACTGGCAGTTTGCCATCGATCAGATCGATGTCGACCGGATACAGGTTGCCCTTGCTGATCAGGTGCTGGACGTGGATGCCACTGCCACCATTGAAACACTGGGTGCGCCGGTGCGCTGGGAAGAGGTGGTCGGCAGTGACCAGAAAACAGACAACAGCGATCAAAAGCCATCCGACAGCGGCGCCATATCAGAAAACAGTGCGACAACGGCCGAACGCGACTTCCGCTTTGCCTGGCAGCTCAAGGGTAGCTATCGCGGCAGTGCGCTGAGCGGCAAGGGTCGGCTGGGCGGCCCCACGGCACTGCGTGAAGGCGGGCGCTTTCCGCTGGAAGTACATTTAGCCTCGGGTAAATCCCGTCTGGAGGTGATCGGCACGCTCAATGATCCGATGAAACCTGCCGGTCTTGACCTTCAGGTCGGCATCGCCGGTAACAACCTGGGCGATCTTTACGCCCTGACCGGTGTCGTGCTGCCCCAGACGCCGCCCTATGCCACCAAAGGCCATTTGACGGCCGATCTGAATCATCCCGAGGGCGGCACCTATGAATACCGGAACTTTGACGGCACGATCGGTGACAGCGATATCCACGGCAGCCTGCGCTACGTCAATGGGGCTCCACGGCCGAAGCTGACCGGTGAGCTGGTATCGAAACAGCTTCGCTTTGCCGACCTTGCCCCACTGGTAGGTGCCGACAACAAGGACACCGGCAACTCGGTCAACCCCGACCAGCCCGCAGACAGGGTGCTACCGGTATCGAAGTTCAATACCGACCGCTGGGGTACCATGGACGCTGACGTGCGCTTTCAAGCGCAGAGCATTGTCCACGGTGAATCGCTGCCTCTGAGCGATCTGTCCACTCATCTGGTGCTGGACAACGGCGAGATTCTGCTGGACCCGCTGAGCTTTGGCGTCGCCGGTGGCCATCTCAATACCACGCTGCGCCTGAGTGGTCAGGCATCTCCCCTGCGCGCGCGCATTGACATGCATGCCCGCGGCCTTCATCTGAGCGAGATTCTACCCAACGACAGTGATCTGACCCAGGGGCTGGGCGAGATCAACGGCGATGCCACCCTGACGGGACATGGCCATTCGGTGGCCGCCCTCCTTGGATCGAGCAACGGCGAGCTTCAGCTTCTGATCGAACAGGGACGCATCAGCCGCAATCTGATGGAGCTGGCCGGGCTCAACGTGGGTAATTATCTGGTCGGTGAGCTGTTCGGCGACGAGGAGGTCGCCATTCACTGCGCCGCCGCGGATCTCCAGTTCAACGACGGTATGGTTCGCCCGCGCGTGTTCACCATCGACACCGATAACGCCATCATCAATGTGGAAGGCGCGGTCAATCTGGCGAACGAAAAGATGGATCTGACCATCAAACCGGAGAGCAAGGGCTTTCGCATCTTCACGCTTCGCACGCCGCTTTATGTCAGTGGCACCTTCAAGAACCCATCGCCAGGCGTTGAAGCCGCCCCCCTGATTGCCCGTGGTGCTGCCGCCGTAGCGCTCGGCACGCTGGCAGCACCAGTGGCCGCCCTGGGGGCGCTGATCTCACCAAGCGCCGGTGAAAAAAGCCAGTGCGGTGCGCTGATCGAGCGCATGAAAACCGACTGATTGATCAAAAAGACGACGCATTGAAAAATGCCGGCACAAGTGCCGGCGTTTGCCATTTCTTTTGACATGGATCGAATCGATGTCCGTCACGCGGACATCCGTTTTCCCGGGGTCACGGGATCCCCCCTTCAGGCATAAAAAACGGGGCGCCCCCAAAAGGGACGCCCCGTCATCAACGGTCTGGCATCAGGACTTACTGCTTGTCTTCCGGCAGCGCGTAAACCGCAATCTGATCACCCACCTGATCCTTGAGGATGGTGTTGCCGCCGGCCACAAAGGCGACGTACTGACGACCCTTGTATTCATACACGGCCGGATTGGCGACCACCGGAGCCTCGGTCTGGTCTTCCCAGAGCTCTTCACCGGTTTCAAGCGAATAGGCACGGGCCTTGGCATCCATCGAGGCCCCGATGAAGACCACACCGCCTGCCGTGACGGCCGGGCCACCGATGGTGGGCGAACCCCAGCGTTCCGGCATAAAGAAGCCGAACTGCTGCGAGGCGCCGACCGGCTTGCGCCATTTGACGTCACCAGTGTGCATGTCGATCGCCACGATTTCACCGAAAGGCGGCTCCCAGCAGGGCATCCCCAGCCAGTTGCGCGCCACGCTCAGACGCATGCCATAGGGCGCGCCTTCCTGCGGTGAAAACCCGCTCTCATTGCCGGAACCGCTATCGGCCTTTTTATAGGCCTCACGATCATAGAGCTTGATGGTCTGAACGATATGCGAAGTGTTGACGATGGCCGTCTGACTGACGGGATCAAACGCCACACCACCCCACTGGACCCCACCGGCACTGTCGGGATAGGCCAGCGCCCCTTCACCACGGGTCGTGGGCGGCGTGTACATGCCTTCATAGGTCAGCTTGTCCCACAAACGCGAACACTGGCCAAAGCCGACCGCATCCGCCAGCCCCCAGATTTCGGGCTTTTTGGACTGATCCAGCAGCGGCGCCGGTTTGGTCGGGAAGGGCTGGGTCGGTGAGTAGACTTCGCCTTCGACGCTGCCGTCGCCCTGGGGCACCGGACGCTCCTCGATCGGCCAGACATCTTCACCGGTCAGACGATTGACCACAAACAGAAAGCCCTGCTTGGTTGCCTGAACCAGCGCCGGGATCTCCTTGCCGTCGACGGTAATGTCCATCAGCGTCGGGGCAGAGTTGATGTCATAGTCCCAGATGTCGTGGTGGACCCACTGACGCGACCAGACCACTTCACCGGTGTCGATATCCAGCGCCGTGGTCGAGGTGGCCAGGGGCACGTCTTCCGTACGATTGCCTCCCCAGTAGTTGGGCGAGGGTGAGGACACGGGCAGATACACCAGGCCGTTTTGCTCATCGGCCGACATCTGGGTCCAGACGTTGGCCGTGCCGCTCTTCTGACGCATCTCTTCAGAGAGCACGTCGAAGGTCCATTCCTTCTCGCCGGTACGGGCATTGATCGAGAAGACGGTGCCGGGTGGCGCGGTTTCGGTCGCCCAGTCCTTGCCGGCCCAGCCCACGATCAGATGGTCGCCAACCACCGTCGGCGGCTGCAGCAGCGACAGCGGCCAAAGATCGTTGGTATCGTTCCATCGATTGACGTCGAGCATGCCGTTATCGGCGAAGTCGGCACAGCGCTCTCCGGTGTCAGCATCGAGCGCGTAAAGTTTGGCATCAACCGTGCCCATGTAGACGATCTTCTGGCACGACTCGCCTTCGACCGGATTGTCGGCTTCCCAGTAGGCCACGCCACGATTCTTGAGCACCGGCTGTGTCAGCGCCTTTTTGGGCGCACCGGTGTCGAAACTCCACTTTTCCTCGCCGGTGCCGGGATCATAGGCAATCAGGCGATAGAAGGGCGTGCCGATGTAGAGTGTGTCGTTGGCAAAGACGGGTGTGGCCGACCAGACGGTCCCCGGAATATCGCCGGAGCCGTCGGAAACGTCACCGGTATGGACTTCCCAGACCTTCTCGAGCTGACCAACGTTATCGACGTTGATCTGATCCAGCGGACTGTATTTCTGGGCGTTGAGCTGACCGTGAAAGCTGTTCCAGGTCGGTGAATCCGGCACCAGTGGCACGTTGGCATGCGAGCTGCTCTGATCGCTTTTCGACGTGGTCGGCTGCCCGGCGGTATCCTGCTGTTCGGAAGCATTCTGCTGCCCGGACATATCCTGCGGCGCGGCCATCAGCGGTGCGGACATCAGCACACCGGCAAACAGACCCGCAATGCCCGCGCATCCTGCAATGGTTCTATGGCTGTCCATTCCCTGACTCCTCATGAACGGGTGGGTTGCGCGGCGGGTGCCGAACGAATCATGGCAATCATCAATCCCACAAGGGCGATCGCCATGGCTGCGACAAGCCACCAGAGATGAAGCAATGAAGCGGCAAAGGCGGTGCCGACAATGACGGCAAGAATGATCAGGCGCAGCACAATGCGGCCAACCTTGCCGTGCATGGCAGGCAGGACCAACGACAGCCCGGCCAGTACGAGGCAGGTAACGATGACGGCCATTGCGCCCAGCGTGCCGGTGACACCGGTCAGCGGTGTGATATAGGCATAAAACGCCACGGCAAGCCCCGCCAGTGAGGCGGCAAGCATCACCATGACGCCCGCCCTTGAAGATGACGATGACGACATGAGTAGTCTCTCTTCCCTGAGGAAAGGTGGGTACAGGAAACAGGGGCCGCTATGAAACGGTGTTTCCTTATTTCTGTTATCGGCTTTGATTGATCAGACGTGGATGGCAAGTCTGAATTAAGGATTATAACAGAATTACAGAACAATGGGGCTGTGCACCTGGCGCACCATCAAGCGAAATGCCTCAAAAACGCCGACATTGACGCTCGTCAATGTCGGCGCTGATCCTGATGAGTGCGTCTTATTCGACGGTGACACTCTTGGCCAGATTACGTGGCTGATCCACGTCGGTGCCCTTGAGCACGGCCACGTGATAGGAGAGCAGCTGCAGCGGCAGGGTATAAAGAATCGGGGCAATCACGTCATCGACCGCCGGCATGCGCAGCACATGAACGCCTTCGCTTTCATTGATTGCCACGTGCTCATCGGCAAAGACGAACAGTTCACCCCCACGGGCGCGGACTTCCTGCAGGTTGGACTTGAGCTTCTCCAGCAGTTCGTCGTTGGGCGCCACCGCGATGACCGGCATGTCGCTGTCGACCAGTGCCAGCGGGCCGTGCTTGAGCTCGCCGGCCGGATAGGCCTCGGCGTGGATATAGGAAATTTCCTTGAGCTTGAGCGCCCCTTCCAGCGCGATCGGGAACATGGTGCCACGACCCAGAAACAGCGCATGATGCTTTTCGGCAAAGGCCGCTGACATCGTCTCGATGGCGCTGTCGAGCGCCAGGCCGCGCGTGATCAGACGCGGCAGTTCACGTAGCGCATTGACCAGACGGGCCTGCACGTCATCATCGCCCTGACGAACATGGCGCAGGGCCAGGGTGAGCAGCAGCAGGGCCACCAGCTGGGTGGTAAAGGCCTTGGTGGAGGCCACACCGATCTCGGGGCCGGCCTGAGTCATCAGCGTCAGGTCGGATTCGCGGACCAGCGAGCTGCCCGGTACGTTGCAGATGGCAAGGCTGGCCAGATAGCCGCCCTTTTGCGAGGCATGACGCAGCGCCGCCAGCGTATCGGCCGTCTCGCCCGACTGGGACAGCGTGACAAACAGCGTACCGTCGGGCACCACCACTTCGCGGTAGCGATACTCGGAGGCCACTTCAACCTGCGTGGGCACGCCCGCCAGCTTTTCCAGCCAGTAACGCGCTACCATGCCGGCATGATAGCTGGTACCACAGGCAATGATCTGAATGTTTTTGACCCGGTCGAGCAGGTCGTTGGCTTCAGCACCCAGAATGCGGGTGAACACGTGACGATCGCCCAGACGACCTTCCAGGGTATTGGCGATGACCTGGGACTGCTCGTGGATTTCCTTGAGCATGAAGTGGCGATATTCACCGCGCGAGATGGCACCGTCACCGTGCTCGAAGACCGAGCTGGGTCGCTCGACGCTCTGGCCGGCGTTGAAGATTTCGATGCCGCCGCCAATCGTCAGGCGCGCCACATCGCCCTCCTGCAGATAGATAAAGCGATCGGTCACCTGCAACAGTGCCAGCGGGTCGGACGCCAGGAAGGCCTCGTCGATGCCCACACCCACGACCAGCGGGCTGCCCTTGCGCGCGCCCACGATCTGGTCAGGATAGTCGGCGTGCGTCACGGCCAGCGCATAGGCGCCGTCAAGCATTTCGACCACGTGCTGGAAGGCGGACAGCAGATCGTCATGACGCGAGACTTCACGCGACATCAGATGCGCGATCACTTCGGTATCGGTCTCGGAGAGAAAGACGTAGCCCTGGCCCTCGAGCTCGGCCTTGAGCAGTTCGTAATTTTCGATGATGCCGTTATGGACCACCGCCAGGCTGTCGCCGGACTGATGCGGGTGGGCATTGTTTTCGCTCGGACGACCGTGCGTGGCCCAGCGGGTGTGAGCGATGCCGACATGACCACGCAGACCGGAGGCCAGCAGCTTTTCTTCAAGCGCTGCCACCTTGCCGACCGCGCGCTGACGCGACAGCCGCGCATCGGCTGACAGAACAGCCATGCCGGCGCTGTCATAGCCGCGATACTCAAGACGCTTGAGACCCTCAAGCAGGATATTTTGTACCTGACGGTCAGCGACCGCGCCTACAATGCCACACATGGTTTGTCTCTCCTGAAATGCCAAAAATTGCGATATTCCCCTGAGTGCCGAACACTACCCGGCGCATGGGGATGTCAAGGCGTCTGCGTGCTGACACAGACCAGCACGACACCCTGGTCACGGATTCTTTGACGGCTGGTCTCTGCCAGACCGTCATCGGTAATCAATACATCAATCTGCGCCCAGCCAAGCTCGAGATTGGGGATGCGTCGGCCGACCTTGTCGGATTCCGCCATCACCACGACCTCGCGCGCCACCTCGGCCATGACCTGTGAAAGCCCCGTCAATTCGTTGAAGGTAGTGGTCCCGCGTGCCAGATCAATGCCGTCGGCGCCGATAAAGAGCTGGTCGAAGTCATAGGCACGCAGCACGGTCTCGGCCACCCGGCCCTGAAAGGAAGCCGAGTGCGGGTCCCAGGTCCCGCCGGTCATCAACAGGGCAGGGGGATTGTCCAGCGCCTGCAGCGCCCCGGCCACGCCCAGTGAGTTGGTCATGACGACCATCCCGGTACGGTGTGCCAGCGTCGGAATCAGCGCGCTGGTGGTACTGCCGCTATCGATGATCAGCCGAGCATGATCGGCAATGCGTTCGCTGGCCGCCTGCGCCAGTGCCTGCTTGACGGGCGAGATGCGATGACGTCCCTGATCTCCTTCGCGCGGTACGAGCGTGGCACCGCCGTGGCGCCGGATCAGATGACCGGCGTTTTCCAGCATGGCCAGATCCTTGCGAATGGTCACACTCGAGGTGTCGAAATGCTGGGCCAGCGTCTCGACGGCGACCTCGCCGCGTGCTGCCAGCAGATCAAGAATGGCCTCCCGGCGCTGCGGGGTCTGGCGTCGACTCATGAGAGGGGCGGCTATCCGAACAGTTGAAAAGGTTATCTTTCGAACCGAAAGATTTTGTGTTTCGGATGAAAACTCACCGCCGTGATGACGTCAAGCCCTGACGGCGCTTTTGGCACAAAAAATATACGCCTAAAGTCGAAGACGCCCACACGGGCACACCCCGGCATCAAAAAAGGCGCCGCACGGATGTGCGGCGCCCGATAGAAGCTTCAGGCCTCTGCGGATTACTTGCGATGCGGCGGTATCCAGCCCTGCTTGTTGATCTGACGTGCACGCGCGATGGCCAGCGCCTGATCCTCGACCGTGTCGGTCACGGTGGAGCCGGCGGCAACCGTTGCGCCATCACCAATCGTGACCGGTGCCACCAGCGCCGAGTTGGAGCCGATGAAAACGTTATGACCCACCTCGGTACGGTGCTTGTTGACCCCATCATAATTGCAGGTGATGGTGCCGGCGCCAATGTTGACGCCCTCGCCCAGCGTTGCGTCACCGATGTAGCTCAGATGGTTGATCTTGCTGCCTTCACCCACGTGTGCCTTTTTGGTCTCTACGAAGTTGCCAATGCGCGCCTTCTTCTCAAGCCGCGTGCCCGGACGCAGACGCGCGAAGGGACCAATGGCGTTATCACCGGCCGTTTCACTGCCCTCGACCATGCTGTGCGCTTCGATGCGGGTGGCATCGCCGATGCTGGCATCACGGATGATGCTGTAGGGACCCACATGAACACCATTGCCCAGATGCACACGTCCCTCGAAAATACAGCCGACATCGATGAAGACGTCCTGACCCACGCTCAGCTCACCGCGCACATCCAGCCGCTTCGGATCGGCCAGGCTTGCGCCCTCACGCATGAGCCGCTCTGCCTCATGAGACTGATGAATACGCTCCAGTGCCGAGAGCTGGACCCGGTCGTTGACCCCCTGGACTTCACTGACCAGCGCCGGCTCGGCCGTGGCCACTTCAATCCCTTCACTTGCTGCCATGGCAATGATGTCGGTCAGGTAGTACTCGCCCTGGGCATTGTCGCTGGACAATGCCGGCAGCCAGCGACGCAGCTGATCGCCGGTAGCAGCCAGAATACCGGTGTTGCATTCATCGATTTTGAGCTGTTCAGAAGTGGCATCCTTCTGCTCGACGATGGCCACGGCCTGCCCCTGATCATTGCGCACGATGCGCCCGTAACCATGCGGGTTGGCCATGGTGACCGTCAGCAACGCCATGTGCTGCTCATCCACCCGCTCCACCAGAGCACTCAGGGTTGGCGCCTGGATCATCGGCACATCACCGTAAAGCACCACCACCGGACCATTACCCAGCGCCTCAAGGGTCTGTGATACGGCATGACCGGTACCGCGCTGCTCATGCTGATGGGCAAAGTTGATGGGCAGATCGGACAGGGCTGCCTGCACCTGGTCAGCGCCGTGTCCGACCACGACATGAAGTCGAGGTGACGAGAAAGCCTTCATGGCTGACTCGATGACATGACGCACCATGGGTTTGCCGGCCAGTTCGTGCAATACCTTGGGCTTTTGCGAACGCATGCGACTGCCCTGGCCGGCAGCCAGAATCACGACATCAATGGACATGAAAGAAGACTCTCCCCCGCGCTGAATGAAAAACGATCATCGATCATGCACCCAACAGATGACATGCTCTGTCATGCCTGATCATTCCTGTGACTGACAGTGTATCAGGGCATGAATTAATCGGATTGGTTGAGATGCGCATGGCAGTTACAAAAAAGGCGGCCCGAAGGCCGCCAGCAAAACGCATCCATGGCTTGTGACCATGATGCGACAATTCTGCTCAGGACTCCTATTGTCCGCGACGGTTGCGCAGCTGCGACAGGGTTCGCAGCCGAGCAGTTGCCGCTTCGATCTCGGCCAGCGCCTGATGGTAATCCATCTCGCCTGTTTTTCCCTGCAGGGCACGACGGGCCTCGTCGCGCGCCTTTTCGGCTTCGGCAGCGTCCAGATCACGAGCACGGTCGGCACTGTCGGCCAGCACGATGACCATGTTCGGCTGTACTTCCAGAAAACCACTGGAGACGTAGAAGACCTCTTCTTCTCCCCCTTCGTGGACAATCCGGACCGGCCCGGGCTTCAGGGCCGTCAGCGTTGGCTCATGCCCGCGCAGAATCCCCATCTCGCCAAGCACGCTGATCGCTACAACGCGTTCTACTTCGCCGGCGAAGATATTGCGCTCCGCGCTGACGATACTGCATTGCATGGTCGCCATGAGCGCCCCTCCTTACATGCTTTCGGCTTTCTCGATCGCTTCGTCGATCGTACCGACCATGTAAAACGCCTGTTCAGGCATATGGTCGTAGTCACCGTTGAGGATGCCCTGGAAGGCGCGGATGGTTTCCTTGAGCGACACGTACTTGCCGGGTGCGCCGGTGAAGATTTCCGCCACGAAGAAAGGCTGTGACAGAAAGCGCTGGATCTTGCGCGCTCGTGCCACGGTTCGCTTGTCTTCATCGGAAAGCTCATCCATGCCCAGAATGGCAATGATGTCCTTGAGTTCCTTGTAACGCTGCAGCACGTTCTGAACACCGCGCGCCACGCTGTAGTGCTCGTCACCCACGACCAGCGGATCAAGCTGACGCGACGTGGAGTCCAGCGGATCGATGGCCGGGTAGATACCAAGCTCTGCAATCGAACGCGCCAGTACCACCGTGGCATCCAGGTGTGCGAAGGTCGTGGCCGGAGACGGGTCGGTCAGGTCATCCGCGGGAACGTAGACGGCCTGAACGGACGTGATCGAGCCGGTCTTGGTCGAGGTGATGCGCTCCTGCAGCATGCCCATCTCTTCGGCCAGCGTCGGCTGGTAGCCCACGGCAGACGGCATACGACCCAGCAGTGCCGATACTTCGGTCCCTGCCAGCGTATAGCGGTAGATGTTGTCGACAAACAGCAGAACGTCGCGACCTTCATCACGGAACTGCTCGGCAATCGTCAGGCCGGTCAGGGCCACGCGCAGACGGTTACCCGGCGGCTCGTTCATCTGACCATAGACCAGCGATACCTTGTCGAGAACGTTGGACTCCTTCATTTCATAGTAGAAGTCGTTACCTTCACGAGTACGCTCGCCAACACCGGTGAATACCGAGTAACCGGAGTGCTCGGTCGCGATGTTACGGATCAGCTCCATCATGTTGACGGTCTTGCCGACACCGGCACCGCCGAACAGACCAACCTTGCCGCCCTTGGCAAACGGGCAGATCAGATCGATGACCTTGATGCCGGTTTCCAGCAGTTCGCTGGAAGCTGACTGATCGGCAAAGCTGGGCGCGGCGCGATGGATCGGGCTGCGCTTGTCTTCACCAATCTCGCCGGCCTCGTCGATCGGCTCGCCCAGCACGTTCATGATACGGCCCAAGGTCTTTTCACCCACCGGGACCGAAATGGGTGCGCCGGTACCAGCAACGGCCATGCCGCGCTTGAGACCTTCAGTGGAGCCCATGGCGATGGCACGTACGATGCCATCACCCAGCTGCTGCTGAACTTCGAGTACGGTGCCGGTTTCTTCCACGTTCATGGCGTCATAAACGTGGGGGACCTCGCTGCGGTCAAACTCGACGTCAATCACCGCACCGATGATTTGTACGATACGTCCGCTCATCCTGATTCCTCTTGAACCTGTAAATAACTGTCCGACGGGCCGACCTAGACCGCAGCGGCACCACCCACAATCTCGGAAATTTCCTGGGTGATGGCTGCCTGACGCGCCTTGTTGTACTGAAGCTGCAGGTCATCAATGATGTTACCGGCATTATCAGTGGCGTTTTTCATCGCGATCATGCGAGCGGCCTGCTCGCTGGCAATGTTTTCCACCACGGCCTGGTAGACCTGCGACTCGACATAGCGCACCAGCAGCCTGTCGAGCAGGCTTTGAGCGTCCGGCTCGTATGTATAGCCCCAGCTGCCTTTCGAGGTGGCCGCTTCTTCCTTCGACGAGACAGATTCCTGCTCTATCTCTTCGGGCAGCGGCAGCAGCTGACGCACGGTCGGCTTCTGACTCATGGTGTTGACGAATTCGTTGTACACCAGATCCAGTCGATCGATCTCGCCATTATCGAAGGCTTCCAGCATGACATTGATGCTGCCGATCAGCTCATTTGCCTCGGGGGCATCCCCCAGGTTACGAGTCGCTGCCAGCAGATCGCCACCATATTTGCGAAAGAAGACACTGCCCTTGGTCCCCAGTGCGCAAAAGGCCACGCTGACACCCTTGTCACGCCATTGCCGCACGTCCTGCAGTACACGCCTGAACAGATTGCTGTTCAGGCCACCACACAGTCCGCGATCCGACGTCACCACGATGTAGCCGATACGCTTGACCTCACGCTCGATCTGATAGTCGTGGCGATATTCCGGATTGGCCTGACTGATATGGCTGACTACCCGACGGATCTGGCTGGCATAGGGTTGACTGGCCGCCATGCGCTCCTGAGCGCGGCGCATCTTGGATGCTGCCACCATCTCCATGGCGCTGGTGATCTTCTGGGTATTCTTGATGCTCCCGATCTGGGACTTGATCTCTTTTCCGGCTGCCATAGCGATATTCTCCTAAACAATCAGCGCAGGGCGCCCGGACCCCGAAGGGTCCGGTTCATCAATAGCTCTGCGTTGACTTGAACGATTCAACGCCGCTTTTCAGCCCCTGCTGAATATCGTTGTCATAGCCGCCGGTGCTGTTGATCTTCTCCATCAGCTCGCCCTTCTCGGCGCGCATGTAATCGAGCAGATCACGTTCGAAATTCAGCACCTTGTCGACCGGTACGTCGGAGAGATATCCCTCGTTGGCAGCGTAAAGCGAGACGGCCATGTCGGCGATCGACATCGGCGAATACTGCTTTTGCTTCATGAGCTCGGTCACGCGCTGACCATGCTCAAGCTGCTTGCGCGTGGCTTCATCCAGATCGGAGGCAAACTGCGAGAAGGCCGCCAGCTCACGATACTGTGCCAGCGCCAGACGTACACCGCCGCCCAGCTTCTTGATGATCTTGGTCTGGGCCGCACCACCGACACGCGAGACCGACAGGCCTGCGTTGATCGCCGGACGAACGCCCGAGTTGAAAAGGCCGGTTTCCAGAAAGATCTGACCATCGGTGATGGAGATGACGTTGGTCGGAACGAAGGCCGAAACGTCGCCGCCCTGGGTCTCGATGATAGGCAGGGCCGTCAACGAGCCGGTCTTGCCGGTGACTTCACCGTTGGTGATCTTTTCCACGTACTCGGCGTTAACGCGCGAGGCGCGTTCAAGCAGACGAGAGTGGAGATAGAACACGTCACCCGGGTAGGCTTCACGGCCCGGCGGACGGCGCAGCAGCAGGGAAATCTGGCGGTAGGCGACGGCCTGCTTGGACAGATCGTCATACACGATCAGGGCGTCTTCACCGCGATCGCGGAAATATTCACCCATGGTGCAGCCGGAGTAGGGCGCCAGAAACTGCATGGCAGCGGGGTCGGCAGCGCCGGCGGCCACGATGATGGTGTGCTCCATCGCACCATGCTCTTCAAGCTTTCTCACCACGTTGGCAATGGTCGACTGCTTCTGACCGACGGCCACGTAAACGCAGGTGATGCCCTTGCCTTTCTGGTTGATGATCGCATCGATGGCAATGGCGGATTTACCAATCTGACGGTCACCGATGATCAGCTCACGCTGGCCGCGACCGATCGGCACCATGGCATCGATCGACTTCAGACCGGTCTGTACCGGCTGGTCAACGCCCTGACGGGAAATAACGCCCGGGGCCACCTTTTCAACGGCATCGGTTTCGGTGGTGTTGATATCACCCTTGCCATCGATGGCGTTACCGAGTGCATCGACGACGCGACCGATCAGCTCACGACCGACCGGTACTTCCAGGATGCGGCCGGTGCATTTGCCGGTCATGCCTTCCTGAAGCTTTTGATAGTCGCCCAGTACCACAACGCCGACGCTGTCACGCTCGAGGTTGAGTACCATGCCGAAGATGCCTTCGGGGAATTCGATCATCTCACCGAACATGGCATCGGCCAGTCCGTGGATGCGCACGATACCGTCAGCAACGCCGACGATGGTGCCTTCATTGCGCGCCTGTGCATCAAGGTCGAGATTCTCGATCCGGCCCTTGATGATGTCGCTGATTTCGGAAGGATTCAGTTGCTGCATGCCATGTCCCTCGACTTCAGTGGTTCAGGATGCTGGAAAGCCGTGCCAGTCGCCCACGCGCCGATCCATCAATAACGGTATCGCCGGCACGAATGACAACGCCGCCCAGCAGCGTCCTGTCCACAGAAGTAGTGATCGTGATTTCGCGATTCAGACGCCGCTTGAGCGCCTGTGCGAGCTTGTCTTTTTGTGCCTCGTCCAGCTCGAAGGCTGAAGTGATCTCGACACTGACACGCCTTTCAAACTCGGCGCGCTCAGCCTCGAACAGATCACTCAGCGATGCCAGAGCAGGCAAACGCTGCTGTCGTGCCAGCACCATCAGGAAATTGGCGCCACGATCAGGGAGCAGTTCATCAAGCAGCTCGACGAAAACCTGCCCCTTGTCACTCGGTGTACGCTGCGGATCCACGAGCAGTCGTTCGATACGCTCGTCACCGGTCAGACGCGCCGCCTCGGCCAGCATCGCTGACCAGGCGTCCAGCGCCTTGTCTTCTCTGGCCAGCTCAAAAGCGGCCCTTGCATAGGGACGTGCCTGCGTGATGTGGTCTGACATGTGGCGTTTCCTCAGAGCTCTTCAGCGAGTCGATCAACCATCTCACGATGTTTCTTTTCGTCGATGGAAGACTCGAGAATGCGTTCGGCGCCCTGAATCGCCAGTGCTGCTACCTGAGCACGCAGTTCGCTCTTGGCCTGCTGAATCTCACTGTCAATCTCGCTGCGGGCATTGGCAATCATGCGTTCGCCTTCAGCGCGGGCATCGTTACGTGCTTCCTCGATCATCTGATTGGCACGGACACGTGTCTTGTCGAGAATGCGCGCGGCTTCCTCACGGCTTTCACGCAGCGTTTCCTCGGCCTGTTCGTTGGCCTTGTGCAGCTCGGCGCGGGCCCGGTCAGCCTCTTCAAGACCTTCCTGGATGCGCTGCTGACGCTCGGTGAGTGCCTGCGTGATCGGAGGCCACACATATTTCATGCAGAACCAGACGAAGATCGCAAAGGCGATCATCTGTCCGATAAGCGTCATATTGATATTCACGCGGATCTACCTCCTGCGGGTTCGTGGTGGCCGGAAACGGCGACACCGAGCACAAGGGGCCCGGCGTACAGCGTTTACTTAACCGGCAACAACGAAGATCAGGTACATCGCGATACCCACACCGATCATGGGAACGGCATCAAGCAGACCGGCCATGATGAAGGTTTTGGTCTGCAGCTGGTCGCCCAGTTCCGGCTGACGCGCGGTAGAATCGAGCAGCTTGCCACCGAGCAGACCAAAGCCGATACCGGTAGCGAGGGCGGCACCGCTGATCATGATGGCGGCAGCAATGTAGACGAGTTCCATGGAATGGCTCCTGTTTCAGGTTTTTTCAGACAAGGGGTAAAAGGGTTTTGAGGCGAATATTGTTATTGGATTCAGTGCTCTTCAAAGCAGGCGCTCAGATACACCACACTCAGCACGGCAAAGATGAAGGCCTGCAGCGTGATGACCAGAATGTGAAAGATCGCCCACGGGACATCAAGTACCCACATGGCCCAGAAGGGCAGAAGGGAAATCATGATGAAGATGACCTCACCGGCAAACATGTTGCCGAAGAGACGCAGCCCAAGGCTGATGGGCTTGACGATCAGTACGACCAGTTCAAGTATCAGATTGAAGGGAATCAGCGCCCAGTGATTGAAGGGACGGAAGGAAAGCTCCTTCGCAAAACCACTGAACCCCTTGTTGCGAATGCTGTAATAGATGATCAGCAGGAAGATGGCAAAGCCCATGCCCAGCGTGGCGTTGGGATCACTGGTCGGTACGATGCGCATGTACTCGATGCCCAGCTTGTGCGCGATCTGCGGAACCAGATCGATGGGCAGCCATTTGAGGCTGTTCATGAAAAAGATCCAGCAAAACAGCGTCAGTGCCATCGGGCCGACCATCTTGCTGTGGCCGCTGAAACTGGTGCGGATGATGCCGTTGGCAAACTCGAAAACCATCTCGAGTGCATTCTGCAGTCCGGTGGGGACACCACTGGTGACCGTACGGGCGAGAAAGCGGAATAGCCAGAGAAACAGCAGACCGGTCGCAATCGACCAACCCATGGTATCCAGATTGATGGCCCAGAACCCCATGGCCCTAGCTTCCTCGGCATTATGGGCGATGGCCCAACCGTGATCGGGATGGAGGCCGAAGGTCAGATTCTGCAGGTGGTGAGTAATATACTCGGTTGAGGTCGGTGCGTTGCCTGCCATAGCGTTGCCTTGAATCGATTTTAATGGGAACCGGGTCTGCCGAGCAGCCAGGGCGTCAGCCAGTACACACACTGGACCAGCGCAAATGTCATGAAAAACCACTCCGGAGACTGCGGTGGCGATATGACAAAAATGCCTGCGAACAACAGGATCGCCAGAAAATGCTTGCCTACCTGAGCTCGATAGAAACTGCGAACCATCTGACGTTGAAAACGGGCCCCACGGTATAAAAACGCACGCCAGGCAAAATATACGTTGGGCACCAGTCCCGCAATACCACCCTTGAGGGCCGACAGCGCGAGGTTATTATTCGCTTCAATTGCCAGCAGTGCAGCAGTCACTACAGTGACGCACAGCTGAACCATCAGCAATCTGTAAATTCTCGGGCGCCTTGACGCTGCCGGAGTCGCGGGCTTGCCTTGTTGCATTGGTTTTATGCATTCCCGAAATATTCGACTCATGGCGTCAGGCAGGCGGATTATAGGGAACCCCCCCGCCTGCTTCAATGTCACCGGCATCGAAAATCGCAGTCTTTAAGCTTATCTGCACCAAAACCGGCACGATCCTGTGTCAAAGCGTCGCAGTTTACAATGCGAAGTTAAGCCGTGTTTAAGCGCCATGATCTCAGCGAATGTGCGAGAGAATACCATCCAGCTCATCAAGGCTCGTGTAACGAATCGTCAGGCTTCCCTTTCCGGTCTTGCCATGACTGATCTGTACACGTGCCCCAAGCAGTTCGGCCAGCTGATTTTCCAGACTGCCCACATCCCCTGAAGGTTTTTCCGCCTTCTTTTTGCTGTCCGACGTTGTCTGGGCAAGTTTTTTGACCAGCGCCTCGGTCTGGCGCACGGTCAGACCGCGCTCGACGACGTCACGTGCGGCCTGGCGCTGCTTGTTGCCCTTGAGTCCCAGCAGGGCGCGCGCGTGACCAACATCCAGATCGCCGCGCTCAAGCAGCGTCTGTACGTCCTCTTCCAGCGCCAGCAGTCTGAGCATGTTGGCAATCTGTCCCCTGGAGCGACCAACGGCATCGGCCGTTTGCTGCTGGGTCAGGGAGAATTCGTCCATCAGGCGCTTGAGCGCGATGGTTTCCTCGATGGGATTAAGGTCTTCGCGCTGGATGTTCTCGATCAGCGCCAGCGCCAGCGCCGTTTCATCGTCGAGTTCGCGCACGACGGCCGGAATCACGTCCAGCTCGGCCAGCTGCGCGGCCCGCCAGCGCCGCTCACCGGCAATGATCTCGTAACGGGCCTCGCTGCCTTCGGGCAGGGGGCGCACCACGATGGGCTGCATGACGCCGCGGGTTCTGATCGAGGCCGCCAGCTCTTCAAGCCGCTCCGGCTGCATCTCGCGGCGCGGCTGATAGCGCCCGCGTGTCAGCTCCGCCAGCGGCAGACGCTCCAGACGTTCGCGACTGTCGATCAGGGGAGATGCGGTCACTGCCGCCTCGGCAGACCCACCGCTGGGGTCCTGGGTCTGTGAACGCTGCCGGGCGCCGGCGCCAATCAATGCGTCCAGTCCTCTTCCGAGTGCGCGTTTACGCGTCATGAACAGTTCCTCGTTCAGGCCATGCAGAAGTAACACCCCGCGCCAGTGTCATTTGCATCGGCGCTCGGGGATCAAATCGATCGTTGGTGTGTCCGGACCGGATTAAAGCGACAACTTGCGGATCAGTTCCTTGGCCAGTACCCGATAGGCGTGGGCCCCTCGTGACATGCGCGCATAGCGATTGACCGGCAGCCCGTGACTCGGGGCCTCGGCCAGACGAATGTTGCGGGGAATGGCCGTTCTGAGCAGATCGTCACCGAAATAGTCCGACAGCTGCTTGCTGACATCCCGGGTTAGACTGTTGCGGTTATCAAACATGGTTCTGACGATGCCGTCGAGCGCCAGCGCCGGATTGACGCTGTCGCGAATCTGCTCAACGGTATCCAAAAGCGCCGACAGCCCCTCAAGGGCATAGAACTCGCATTGCAGCGGAATGAGGACCCCGTGTGCTGCGGTCAGGGCATTGACCGTCAGCATGTTAAGCGATGGCGGACAGTCGATCATGACCACGTCGAAGCGGTCGGAGACCGTTTCGATGGCGCGGTCCAGACAGCGCTCGCGGCCCTCGCGCTCAAGCAGGTCCACCTCGGCGGCGGTGAGATCGCCGTTGGCAGGCAGCAACTGATATCCGGCATTGGGGCAATCCACCAGCGCATCGGCTGCCGACAGCTCCCCGAGCAGGACATCCAGCAAGCCGCCGTTGGCCAGCGCATGCTTGTCGATACCGCTGCCCATGGTAGCGTGGCCCTGCGGATCCATATCCACCAGCAGCACCCGTTTTTTCAGCGATGCCAGCGCGGCGGCCAGGTTGACGGCGGTGGTGGTCTTGCCGACGCCGCCTTTCTGGTTGGTCAGCGCAATGATCCGGGTCAAGAGAGAATTCCTTGTGTATTGATCGCTCGGCCTTGTCAGGCGATGTCCATTTTCAACAGATGACGCTGGCCCTGTTCGCCGGGAATGTGCAGGGCCCAGGTGTTCACCAGCCGAATGTCGTCGGGCAGTGCCAGATCATCGACTCTCCCCGTCATGGCAAGCCAATGGCCACCATCGGCCAGCAACGTGCGGGTCAGGTGGATAAAGTCCGCCGGTGCTGCAAAGGCCCGGCTGGTGATCTGATCGAACGTGACGCCTTTCAGCGCCTCGACCCGGTCATGCACGGGGGTGACGTTATCAAGCCCGAGTTCGAAGGCGGCCTGGCGTTGAAAACGAATCTTCTTGCCATTGCTGTCAATCGAGGTCAGGGCAATGTCGGGGCGCACGATGGCAACCACCATGCCCGGCAGACCCGCGCCGCTGCCGACATCCAGCAGGTTCGGGCCTTCAATCCAGGGCAGGATGGCCAGGCTGTCGAGTAGATGGCGCGTCACCATCGTTTCGATATCGCGCACGGCGGTGAGGTTATAGGCCCGATTCCACTTGTGCAACAGCTCGACAAACGCCAGCAGACGGTCGCGAATGTCGCCTGAAACGCTCAGTTCCAGAGCGGTCATGCCGTCATCGAGACGACGTTCGCCCCCCCCCCTCATGACGTACCGACCCGAGCCTTGTGCGCGTTGTCGCGCTTTTTAAGGTGAATCAGAAGCATCGAGATCGCCGCCGGCGTCACGCCTGGAATCCGACCGGCCTCGGCCAGCGTCTCGGGTCGAGCAGCGTTAAGCTTCTGACGAATCTCGCTGGAAAGCCCGTCGATGTGGTCATATTCGATCGACTCGGGCAGGCGAGTGGCCTCATGGCGCTTGAGCTTGTCGATCTCCTCGCTCTGGCGATCGATGTAGCCCTGATACTTGGCCTGAATCTGGACCTGCTCGCGTACCAGCGGATCTTCCGGTGCGCCTTCGGCCAGCGGTGCGATATCGTCATAGGTCAGCTCGGGCCGACGCAGCAGATTGCTCAGACGATGCTCACGCGACAGGCTACCTACCCGGTCGACAAGCCCTTTGGCAGCGTCGCTGCCAGGCTGGATCCAGATGCGGTCAAGACGTTCGCGCTCGGCCTCGATGGCCGTGCGCTTGCGCTCAAAGGACTCGAATCGTGCATCATCCACCAGCCCCAGCTGACGTCCTGTTTCGGTCAGGCGCAGATCGGCGTTGTCCTCGCGCAGCAGCAGACGATATTCCGCCCGTGAAGTGAACATCCGGTAGGGCTCCTGAGTGCCCATGCGAATCAGGTCATCCACCATCACACCGATGTAGGCCTCATCACGACGCGGCCACCAGGCTTCCTGTCCCTTGACGCGGCGGGCGGCGTTGAGTCCTGCCAGCAGTCCCTGAGCGGCCGCTTCCTCATAGCCGGTAGTACCGTTGATCTGACCGGCAAACCACAGGTTATGAATCACCTTCGTTTCCAGTGAGTGCTTCAGATCCCGCGGATCGAAGAAGTCGTATTCGATGGCGTAGCCCGGTCGGATGATGTGGGTGCGTTCCAGCCCCTCGATCGAGCGTACGACGTCAAGCTGCACATCGAAGGGCAGCGACGTCGAAATGCCGTTGGGATAGAGCTCGTGAGTCTCGAGTCCTTCCGGTTCGATAAAGACCTGATGGCTCTGCTTGTCGGCAAAGCGATGAATCTTGTCCTCGATGGAGGGGCAGTAGCGCGGCCCGGTACTTTCGATGACGCCGGAATACATCGGCGAGCGGTCCAGATTGGCCCGAATGATGTCGTGAGTGCGCTCATTGGTATGCGCGATGAAACAGCTCACCTGATCGGGGTGCATATCACGCCGCCCCATGTAGGACATTACCGGACGCGGCGTATCACCGGGCTGCTCGGCCAGCTTCGAAAAATCGACCGTTCTGGCATCGAGTCGCGGTGGCGTGCCGGTCTTTAGCCGTGCCACCCGCAGGGGCTGCTCGCGAAGACGTGCCGCCAGCGCATTGGAGGCCGGATCGCCGGATCGCCCGCCACTGTGATGTTCCATGCCGATATGGATGACGCCCCCCAGAAAGGTCCCGGTACACAGCACCACGGTCTCGGCCATGAAACGGATACCGCCCTGGGTCAGCACACCGCGCACGGTGTCACCTTCAACGATCAGATCGTCGGCGGCCTGAGCAAAGATCGACAGGTTGGGCTGGTTTTCGAGGATATGGCGAATGGCCGCCTTGTAGCGCACGCGATCAGCCTGAACGCGAGTGGCTCGAACAGCCGGTCCCTTGCGGGAGTTGAGCGTTCGAAACTGAATGCCGCCCTGATCGGCGGCGAGCGCCATGGCACCACCAAGCGCATCGATTTCCTTGACCAGGTGGCTCTTGCCGATGCCACCGATGGCCGGATTACAGGACATCTGTCCCAGCGTTTCGATGTTGTGACTGAGCAGCAGTGTCTGACAGCCCATGCGAGCGGCGGCCAGTGCGGCTTCGGTACCCGCATGACCACCACCGATGACAATAACGTCAAAGCGGTCCGGATAATCCACGTGAAAAACCTCGAGGGGTTGAAGATGAACGTGACACCCGACTGATCAGCGCGTGTCGATACCCACATGCCCGTTCGGGGCATTGGGGATAAGCCGTATTGGATGGCGCGCATTATAACGTGGCTGTGAGTAAGCGTCAGGGTTTTCCACACAGGGATTTTTCAAAAGGAGAAAGTCATTAATAAATAAAATAGTTTTTTAAATAAGAAGTTCTGTTGTGGTTGTGACTACTGGGGAAGCGGATTTCTGTGGAAAAGCATCTTTTAGACTTTAAAAACAGAGGGCTGGGGTGTGACTGGAAACCCAAGCAAGCTGCGTGGTTCCCTGGGGCAGGTACTGTACGGGGTGTGCATAAGTGTCCGGGTTACCCACAGCTCGATTTATCCCCTGTCCGTTAACCGGGCTCAATGAGGCTTCTCCCCATACTCATCAAGAATGACGATGTTATCGGGAAAAGTGATGAAAGGTACACGTGTGGCGGGCTGTGGAGCAGAAGGACACAAGAGACGTCCTGTTTTGTCCACAGGGCAGAAAGAGCAAAAAAGATCGGTGGAGGCGATGAGCGGACACAAAAAAGGCGTCTGTCAGAAGCTGACAGACGCCCTAGCATCCATGGGAAGCATCAGACCGTAAAGGATGCACCACAGCCACAGGTTGTGGTGGCGTTGGGGTTTTTGATCAAAAAGCGGGCACCGGCCAGACCCGCCTCAAAGTCCACCGTGGAGCCCACCAGATACTGATAGCTCAGCGGGTCGATCACCATGGCGACATCGCCATTTTCGATGACGGTGTCGTCTTCTCCAACGGTTTCTGCAAAATCGAAACCATACTGAAAGCCCGAGCAGCCGCCTCCCGTTACGTAGACGCGCAGTTTAAGGGCCGGGTTGCGCTCTTCTTCGATCAGCGCCCTGACTCTGCCTGCCGCGGCATCGGTAAAGACAAGCGGTGTCGGAACAAAGGATTCTGCTCCGCTCATCGCGGCCTCCTTTTGAGATGACACGTCCGGGACATGTCAGAAATGGATCAGCGCTAGGGCTGTCATGACAACCATTATCGACACCCCCTCTGTCGATGGTCAACCGCCGTGCGTCAGGGCCCGTCATAAGAGGCATGGAACATAAACAATGATAGGCTGAATAATGTGATCCGCCATTGTGCTGCTGGGGAGGAAAAGCTTGCCGCGCCGTTTTCTGGATACGTCACGCCTGAGCCTTGAGAATTTTCGACGCGAGCTGGCAAGCGTTGATGCATTGCCGCAACTGTGTTTGCTGGCAGTGATCTCCGGGGCGTTGACCGGCATCATCATGATTGCCTTTCGAGAGCTGATCGATCTGGGCGCGTTGATACTGATGCCCAACGGTCATGGCGAGGCCTTCGAGAGCCTGCCCGTGGCGGTTCGAACAGGATTGCCGGTAGTGGCTGTTACCCTTATCGGGCTGGGGCTTGGCTGGCAGAAAAAAAGTGCGCGGCGACTCGGCATCTCGCATGTCATTGAACGCTTCTCTTTCCATCAGGGCGTCATGGCACGTGACAACTGGCTCAATCAGTGGTGGGTCGGCATCGTCTCGCTTCTGGGAGGCCTGTCAGCCGGCCGCGAAGGTCCCGCCATCCATCTGGGTGCTGGCGCGTCAGGCTGGATTGGTGAACTGCTCAAACTGCCACACAACAGTTTGCGAGTGCTGGTGGGCTGTGGCGTGGCGGCCGGGATTTCGGCTTCTTTCAATACGCCCATCGCCGGGGTCATCTTCGCCATGGAAGTGGTGATGATGGAGTATACCCTGACCGGTTTCATGCCCGTGATGCTGGCCTCGGCCACCGGCGCCGTCATTACTCAGCTTCATTTCGGTTCGGCGCCGGCCTTCATGATGCCCGGTGTCATCGAGCCACGTCTGCTCGATATTCCATGGCTTGTTCTGATGGCGCTGGCCATCGGTGTCATGGCAGGTGGTTTTATCCGGCTGGTACGTCTGGGAGAGCATCTTGCCCGCCTGCCCTGGTTTGTCCGTCTTTTAATGGCCGGAATGCTGACCGGAGCGGTGGCCTGTTTCTATCCTCAGGTACAGGGCATTGGCTATGACAGTGTCGAAGCAATTCTGACCGGTCAGGCAGGTGTTGATGTGCTGCTGGCACTGGCGCTGGGCAAGCTGTTTCTGACTGCTATAACCCTGGCCTGCGGAGTTCCGGTGGGCATCGTCGGTCCTACTCTGGTCATGGGAGCGGCTGCCGGTGCGCTGTTTGGCCTTGGAGCTACAGTGCTGCTTCCCTCGATGGTCGGTGAGCCGAACCTCTATGTGATGATGGGCATGGCCGCCATGATGGGTGCCGTGTTACAGGCACCGCTGGCCGCCATCATGGCGCTGGTAGAGCTGACACACAGCCCTGATATTATCCTGTATGGCATGCTGAGCGTGCTGAGTGCCACCCTGACGGCGCGTGTGGCGTGGCGAACGCAGGGCTTTTTCGTCATGACCCGGCAGGGCAGCACGCAGCATCCGCTGCAACAGCCCCTGATGCAGGCGCTCTCAAGAGTCGGTGTGGGGGCGGTCATGGATCGCAGCGTGACCGTTACGGCCGCGGTCATTACCCGGGAGCGGGCACGGGTCATTCTGGATGCTCGACCCACGTGGCTCTTGATTCATCGTCAGACCGATCAGCACAAGGCCGATCGTGAACCCGGCAAGGCACCTCTGGCATTGCTCGCCGCCGACATGGCCCGTGCGCTGGAAGAGAAGGATCAGGCGGGTGTGGATCACGAGGACAGCATCGATCTGATGGAAATTCCGGGCAAGCGGCTGGAACTTGCGCCGATCGATCTACAGGCGACACTGTCGGAAGCCTTTGCATGTCTTGATGATCAGCGGGTGGATGCCCTCTACGTCAGACACATTACGGCGCCGATGATGCATCGGGTTTCAGGTATCATCACGCGGGAAGCCATAGAAAACTATTATCACTGATGGGGCCATGGCCCCATCGGAGACGACCTGACGACCGTTATTGAGGATGCGTATATGTACCCCTGGGTTCTGGCCTTTCATATCATTTCATTCACGTGCTGGTTTGCCGCACTCTTTTATCTGCCCCGGCTTTTTGTCTATCACGCTCATGCCGTGCGCCAGGAAGACGGTCAGGGGCTGACCCGTTTTCAGATCATGGAGCGCAAGCTTTACGCTGCCATCATGACACCGGCCATGATCCTTACGCTGGTGTTCGGGATCTGGCTGCTGGCGCTCGACTTCCAGTACTACCTGACCGCAGGCTGGTTCTACGTCAAGGCGGTACTGGTCGTGCTTCTGATCGGTTTTCATCATATCTGCAAGGCGCACATGAAACGCTTTGCCTCCGGTACCAACCGTCGCGGCGGCGGCTATTACCGCGTCTTTGCCATGATCCCGGCGATCCTTTTGATCGCGATCGTGATTTTCTCCGTGGTCAAGCCGTTCTGATGTCCCTGCCCTGCGTACTGGTTCTGGCCGGCCATGATCCGACCGGCGGTGCCGGCCTGATCGCTGATGCCGAGGCCATCCGCGCCATGGGCGGCTGGGCGCTGACGGTACCGACGGCATTGACGTGCCAGACCACCGTGAACGTTCACACCGTCACGCCCCGCCCTGGCGAAGAGATACTGGCCACGGCCCGGGCGGTGCTGAAAGACTGTGATATCCACGCGATCAAGATCGGTCTGATTGCCGATCTTTCCGCGCTGGAAGCGGCGGTTGAACTGTGCCGGATGCTGTCACCACTGCCGATCATCATCGACCCTGTGCTTAAGGCTGGCGGCGGGCGCGAGCTCTCCAGTGAGCTACTCAGGGCAGCCTTTGTCGAACGGCTGCTGCCGCTGGCCGATCTGGTCACACCCAATCTCGAAGAGCTGGCCCGGCTGACGGGAAGTGCGCTCGAGGATCAGGACACGGCCGGTCAGGCCGGAAAAATGCTCGCCACCGGCGCGGGTGCCGTGCTGGCCACCGGTACCGATGTTGCAGATGCGTCGCATCAACCCCATGTTACTCATCGACTCTACACGCCCGAAGGCATCAGGACGTGGTCCTGGCCGCGGTTGCCGGGAAGCTATCACGGTTCGGGATGTACGCTGGCCAGTGCCGTTGCAGCGCTGCTTGCGCGCGGGGAAACGCTTGAAAACGCCTGCGAGAAGGCGCAGCAGTTTACCTGGCAAAGCCTTGAGCGTGCCCTGATGCCCGGCCGGGGCCAGCACCTTCCCGATCGCCTGAGCGGGCCATTTCATTTACCGATTCAGGAGCGCATGACATGACCCAGTGGCAGCAGGGACTCTACGCCCTGACCGATGAACATCTGATGCCGGATGATGCCACACTCATCGATCGATGCGAGGCCGCCCTCGATGCCGGTATTGCGTTGTTGCAGTATCGCGACAAGTCCGGTGACGAGGGCAGGCGTGAGCGTCAGGCGCGCGCCCTCAAGGCATTGTGCGATCACTATGACACGCCCCTGATCATCAATGATGATGCCGCGCTGGCCTGGCGGCTGGGCGCGGGGCTGCATCTGGGACGCAGCGATGGCTCGATCGCCCGGGCGCGCAAGGCACTGGGGCCGGACGCCATTATCGGTGCGACCTGTCAGGACAGCCTCGAGTTTGCCGCACAGTCGGCCTCCGAGGGCGCCAGTTATCTGGCCTTTGGTCGTTTCTATCCGTCGCGTACCAAGCCGGATGCGCCGCCGGCGGAGCTTGCGATTCTGGCGCAGGCGGCCCGTTTCGGCCTGCCGCGTGTGGCGATCGGCGGCATTGATGCCGACAATATTGAAGCCACGGTCAGCGCCGGGGCGGATCTGATTGCGCTGGTGCACGGTATTTTCGGCCATGATGATCCGGGCGGTGCCGTGCGTCAGCTCAATCAGGCCATGAAGCGATAATTACTCTGTGTTATCCACACCCGGTCCCGGCTGGCGCCGATCAATGAGGTGTGGATAACCCGGAATCAGCAGGCGGTCCGTTTGCAAGCCGATCTGCAATCCCTTTTTCCACAGGAGCGCGAAGATGGATCACATTACCTCCGAGACGCTTTTTGCTCGTGCCGGGCATCGCATCCCCGGTGGCGTTAACTCACCGGTGCGTGCCTTCAAGGGCATGGGCCGGGCGCCCATGTTTGTTTCGCGTGCTCGCGGGCCCTATCTCTTTGACGTCGAGGGCAAGCGATATATTGACTACGTCGGCTCCTGGGGACCGATGATCACCGGGCATGCCGACCCTGACGTACTGAGTGCCGTGCGTGATCGGCTGGAAGACGGCCTCTCCTTTGGCACCCCCACTGCCGTCGAAACCGATATGGCAGAGCTGATCTGCGAGATCATGCCGTCGATCGATATGGTACGCATGGTCAACTCCGGCACCGAAGCCACCATGTCCGCGGTCCGTCTGGCTCGTGGTTATACCGGCCGTGACAAGGTGGTCAAGTTCGAAGGCAACTATCACGGTCATGTGGATTCGCTGCTGGTCAAGGCGGGCTCTGGCGCGCTCACCCATGGTGAACCCAGCTCACCCGGCGTGCCGGCATCGCTGGCCGAACATACCGTGACGCTCTCCTATAATGATGTCGAGGGCGTGCGCGAATGCTTTCGCGAGATCGGCGATCAGGTCGCCTGCGTGATCGTGGAGCCGGTGGCTGGCAACATGAACTGCATCCCGCCGGTACCGGGTTTTCTGGAGTGCCTGCGCGAGGTGTGTGACGAGTCCGGCGCCGTGTTGATTTTTGATGAGGTCATGACCGGCTTTCGCGTGGCGCTGGGCGGAGCTCAGGCACACTACAACATTACGCCGGATCTGACCTGTCTGGGCAAGATCGTCGGTGGTGGCATGCCGGTCGGCGCCTTTGGCGGCAAGCGGGCCATCATGGAATATCTTTCGCCGCTGGGACCGGTCTATCAGGCCGGCACGCTCTCAGGTAATCCGCTGGCCATGGCCGCCGGTATCGCGCTGTTGAAAAAGGTTCGCCAGCCCGATTTCCATCAGCGTCTGACCGAGCGCGTCAATCTGCTGTGTGACGGTCTCGAGGCGCGGGCGGCCGCCGCTGGCGTGTCGCTTTTGACCCATCGCGCCGGCGGCATGTTCGGTATCTTCTTTACCGAGCAGGCCGAGGTCAACAATTTCGAGGCCGCGACCGGCTGTGACGTTGAGCGTTTCAGACGCTTCTTTACGGCGATGCTGGACCGCGGCGTTTATATGGCGCCTTCACCGTTTGAAGCCGGTTTCATGTCCAGCGTTCATGAAGACGAGGACATCAATGCCACGCTCGAGGCCGCCGAGGCAGTGTTTGCAACCCTGACCTGACCATCGGCGCCTTTCGAGCGTCATGCCCGCCTGCCGCCGATGTGTCGGCGGGCGATTTTCATTACTGATCCGGAGTGAGCCCCTTGAGTCAGTCACTGATCAGCGCGCTGAGAAGCGGCCGGTTTTTCAATCATGACGTGTCGACCCTGCAGGTCTACGAGACCCACATCTCCTGGGTCATCCTGACCGGCGATTACGCCTACAAGATCAAGAAACCGCTGGATTTCGGTTTTCTGGACTTCTCGACGCTGACGCGCCGTCGCCGTTTCTGTGAAGACGAGGTGAGGCTCAATCGGCGCCTGGCGGGCGATCTCTATGAGCGGGTCGTGCCTATCAGCGGTACGCCTGACGCTCCCGTGCTGGATGGCGACGGCGAACCCTTTGAATACGCCATCTGCATGCGACAGTTCGACAATGCCGGGCTTTTCTCGACACTGCAGGCCAATGGTGAGCTGACCCGCACGATGATGGATGACATGGTCGATCAGCTGGTCGCCTTCCATCAGAGTGCCGAGCGGGTCTCGCCGGACAGTGACTTTGGCGCGCCCGAGGCGGTCCATGCGCCGGTGAAGCAGAACTTCGATCAGATCCGGCCGCTTCTGGAGGATCAAAACGATCTTCGTCGTCTGGAGGAACTGGCCCAGCGCGCCGAGGAGCTGTATCACCGGTTCGAACCGCTATTAATGAAGCGTCAACGCGAGGGCTTCGTGCGTGAAACGCATGGGGACGTGCATCTGGCCAATGTAGTGCAGCACAAGGGTCGGGCGCTGATCTTTGACTGCATCGAGTTCAACGATGACCTGCGCTACAACGACGTCTGCTGTGAACTGGCCTTTTTGCTGATGGATCTTGAGGCGCGCGGCGAACACGCACTGTCGAGTCACGTGCTCAATCGTTACCTGGAGGGCAGCGGGGATCACGAGCTGGTTCGTCTGCTGCCCTGGTACAAGGCCTATCGCGCCATGGTGCGGGCCAAGGTGGCGCTGTTTCGTCTGCAGCAGCCGGATTTGCATCCGGCCGACCGTGACGCGGCGCTGTCGGACTATCGCAGCTACATCGCGCTGGCCGAGCGCTACAGCGAGATCGACATTCCCTGGCTTTTGATCAGCGTTGGCGTCTCGGGCAGTGGCAAGAGCCGGTTTACCGAACAGGTTGTGCGCTCACTCGGTGCCATCCGCCTTCGTTCCGATGTCGAGCGCAAGCGTCTTTGTGAACTGGCACCCGATGCCGATTCAGGCTCAAGCGTGGCCGGCGGCATCTACAGCGATGACATGACCCGTCAGACCTATGAGCGACTGGCTTCCCTGAGCGGTACGCTGATGGAGGCCGGCTACCCGGTCTGTATTGATGCCACTGCGCTCAAGCGCGCTCAGCGTGATCGGTTGCGACACGAGGCCGAAAAGCGTGGTCTGGCAGCGCTTTTGATCAGTTTTGAAGCCGATGACGCGACGCTGCGAGATCGTCTCGTACGACGACAGAAAAGACGTGGTGAGGCGTCGGAGGCAGGCATTGAGGTGCTTGATTACCAGCTCGCCTCGCGCGATGCCTTCGGCGAGGATGAGCTGGCCTATCTGATTCACCTGGATACCACGGCCGAGGACGCCAATCTGACGCTGGTGTCACTGATCAGGGAGCGACTGCGCCTGAATTGATGGTCTCGGCAGGAAGTGGATCAGGCCGGGTCCCGACGTGTGCGGGGCGCGGCAACCACGGTCGTGGGCTGCTGACGTAGCAGATTCAGCGCCTGCGCCCGATTTCTCACCTTGAGCTTTCTGAACACGTGATAAAGATGTGACTTGACCGTATGTTCGCTGATGGAAAGGCGGTCAGCGATATCCAGATTGCTTGCACCGCTGTCCAGCAGGCTCAGGATTTCCTGTTCACGCGGGGTCAGGCTTGCCAGCGGCAGCTGCTCGTCATGCTGACGATGCCAGTAGGCGCACAACAGACGCTCCATCAGGGGACGTGACAACCACATCTCACCCTCGAAAAGCTTGCGAATGCCCTTGCTGATCAGCTCAAGGGAATCCCCCCGATAGAAGATTCCATGCAGCGGCATGCGCATCATCAGGGCGACGGCCCGGTCTTCATCACTCATGTTGAAGGCCGTGAAAATGGCGTCGTCATACTGGCCCAGCTGCTGGGTCCAGTCGCGTAGCACGGACTCCTCCAGATGATCATCATCCAGCAATGCCACAACGCGACAGTGCCTTAGATGCTCTGGCAGCTCGGGTGGCTCGTCCGTCGGCAATTGCTGTACATGGCAACCCAGCTGCTGACGGAGGTAGTCCAGAAACAGCTCATTCTGGGGGCTGCTTTTGGTCACCATGATCAGTGCAATATTCGTCACATCCATGAAAGTGGCCCTGGTAAAGAGTATGAAGGCCTTCAGACACCCGATCGCGATCAAAACTGGGGATGTGCCAAAATCCGGCGCGCCGGCAGGGCACCCTTCACGCTAAGTAAAATTAAGTAAAAAAATAAACAAAACAACTACTTAAAAGCACTTAAGGTTCAGAGCTGATTAAGCTCTTGCGACTAACGTTCTAGTTCGATCATTTAGAACGGGCTAGTGGTTCGGGTGATCGTACCGATAGCCGACGCGACCGGGGTCCTGAAGATGCCCCCGATTATAAGGCGATCAATTTTTGAATGAGAGCGGTCAGAACGCGCATCTACACCAAATGGCGCATTGTGCACAGGAAATTGCGCTAAAGGATGTATTTGAAACGGATCTGTTACCGTCTGTTTACAAAATAAAGGAGCGCCGGATGCGTTTTGTCGAGAGATTGTTGCTGGAAAATCAGGCCTGGGCCGGTGAAGTCAAACATTGCGATCCACACATGTTTGATCGCTTGAGTGCCGGACAATCTCCGGAAGTGTTGTGGATCGGCTGCTCCGATAGCCGTGTTCCTGCCGAACAGCTCTGTAATACCTCTCCGGGAGAAATGTTCATTCACCGCAATGTCGCCAATCGGGTCTGTCCCAATGAAGCGGGCTTCATGAGCGTCCTTGAATACGCCGTTGCTGTATTAAAGGTCCGTCATATCATCGTTTGTGGTCATCATCGATGCGGGGGAATTCAGGCCGCAATGACAGATGAAAATACCGGGTTTTCTCATCTTGATAATCACCTGGATGGCATCCGTGATATTAGAAGAAGGCATGCCAATGAACTGGCAGAAATGAACAATGATGCCGAACGTCTTGATCGGATGGTGGCGCTGAATGTGATCGATCAGGTCACAATGCTTGGTGAGCTGCCCTTGATAAAGGCGCAATGGTCACGTCATCAGTATCCGACGATACACGGGATGGTATATGCCCTGGAAACGGGCAGATTGCGTGAAATCAAACGCTGGAATGGTGAAAGCCACGAGGCCGCTCAGGCATGCGCTGTCTGATCGTCGGTAATGTCATTATTCATGAAAAGAGACGGATAACATGAGCAAAGCGTTTTCATTGAAGACATTGCCACAGGACCTGCCTGCCGGCATCGTGGTCTTTCTGGTCGCCATTCCCCTGTGTCTGGGCATCTCTCTGGCCTCTGGGGCACCGCCGCTTGCCGGCCTGATCGCCGGCATTGTCGGCGGTATCGTGGTATCGCTTTTCAGCGGCTCTTCCCTGAGTGTTTCCGGTCCGGCTGCCGGGTTGACCGTTATCGTGCTGGGAGCAGTCGAGCAGATCGGTTTGAGCGGGCTTTTCATGGCCACGGTGTTGGCCGGCGCCCTGCAGCTTCTGTTTGGCTTTCTTCGTCTTGGCAAGATTGGTGCCTTCGTTCCCTCGGCCGTGATCAAGGGCATGCTGGCCGCCATTGGACTGATTCTGATTCTGAACCAGATTCCGCTGGCACTGGGACTTTCGCAGGACAGTGATGTCTCGCTTTTGAACCTTGAAGGGCTGGCCTCCGGTCTGTCGCCGGTCGCACTGGCCATTGCAGCGGTGACGCTCACGATTCTGGTCAGCTGGGAAAAACCGTTCATGCCGGCGGCGATCAAGCGTTTCCCGGGGCCTCTGGTGGCCGTGCTGGTCGCTATTGCCATGGATCGACTGGCACTGTCACTGGGTCTGCCGAGCGCACTGGATAGCGGGCAGCGTATTTCCCTGCCAGGACTGGGTGGGCCGGTCGATTTTATCGGTCAGCTGCAGCTGCCCGCAGTGTCCGATCTGCTCAAGCCTCAGGTTTACATGACGGCCGTGACGCTGGCACTGGTGGCCAGCCTTGAAACCCTTTTAAGTCTTGAAGCCGTAGACAAGATCGACCCGCTCAAGCGTCACTCGCCTCCTCATCGCGAGCTCAAGGCGCAGGGTATCGGCAACATGGTCA